>JAWPMN010000001.1:2240000-3440000 GCA_033344895.1 Alphaproteobacteria bacterium | reverse complement strand
CACAGATATCGACAACAGCGGCAATCCCTATGTCGATCAGTTCATCAACGGGTCCGCGGAGGGCCCGATCAAGATGGAACTGCGCAAGCTTTAGGTGCCGGTTGACACCCACAGCGATTTTCCGCGATAACCACGTCCGGGTCGAGGCCCCTGCCGCTCGCAGGCGAAAGCCATGGTGAAGCCTCATATTTCATTCGTTTGACCGCGATCCGGATTTCCGCGGCGTAACGGCAATGCGAGCCCCGTTCGGTTTCCGTGGAATGTCCTGACGGAGGCAAACGAATGTCCAATACCCAATCCCGAATACCAGATGTGTCGGAACTCAAGGAACAGGCAAAACGCTTGAGATCCGGCTTGAATGCACGGCAACAGCCCGTGTCTCACAGTGTGGCCCTGGAACTGCTGGCGGCCCAATACGGGTACCGCGACTGGAACACCCTGCAGGCAATTGCCGACCAGCCGGCCCCACTGCCGCCGTGCCCATACCAGATCGGCAGCCGGGTTTCCGGCCGGTATCTCGGACAGGCGTTTCAAGCAACGATCCTGAGCGTCCAGACCCGCGCGGCCCTCAATCTGTTCAGAGTGACGCTTGATCTGGACGAACCGGTGGACGTCGTTCAATTCGACAGCTTCTCGGCCCTGCGAAAGCGGATAACCCTGAATCTTCGCCAAGACGGCACGACGAACGAGAAGACGTCCGACGGTCGACCGCATATGACACTGGAAGCAGTGCCCTAACCGCGAAGGGAGGCTGGCCTTACGGTCAGCCGACTTCGATGCGGGCCAGGAACTCGGCCATGTCGCCGTCGAAATGCTGCTTGCCGATCCGAACGATGGAGATCCCTGCAGGCATATCCTGGAAGGCGGCATGGTCGAGGGCAAAGCTTGTCAGGACGCCGATCGGGACGGAATTGGTCGCCGGCATGGCATGAAAGGCACGCGCCAGATCGGCGCCGGACAACTCGTCCAACGTCATGGCAAACAGCATTGCATCCGGCCGTGCCCGCACCGCGAGGGTGAAACAATCGATCATCGTGGCCGCCCGCATGACGCGGAAGCCGCAATTCTGCAGGACATCGCGTACGATCTTGGCCGTCAGGTTGGACGGCACGCCGATCAAAACCTCGATATCGACCGCGGTGACCGTGATATCAGGCGACGGACGCCGTGCCGGCAGGGAGCGCAGCAGTTCCGCCGCGGCATCCGCCGCCGGTTCACTGCCCGCCCGGGCAATTTCCCGAATGCGATCGGTGAATTTTCCAATGTTGCGCGCCATCTCGGGCGTCAGCGAGGTTTCCTCATCCAGGAAATCCTCCAGCCGGTGTGCGATGGCACTGCACACGTTGAACCCGAATGACGCCGACATGCCTTTGATCGAATGGGCCTGACGCCGCACGGCCAGAAGCGCGGCCTGGGGGTCGCCTCCGCCCCGCACAGCGCCGTCGACCGCGGCCTCCAGCTGATCCAGCGCGTCATCCGTTGTATCGAGAAACTCTGTCTGGAGCTGTTGAAACAGCTCTTCATCCAACATTGGCATTGCCTGATCCCACACCCGAAACGTTTTTTAAGGGACGAACGTACATCGAAAGCCTTTCCGGAGTCTTAAGGTTAATGCCGGTAAAAATGCACATGATTCGAGCCGCGAAACTTCCACCTTCCATCCGAATCGGGAGACCGTCGTTGCAAGCATGGTGACTGTGGGATAAGTCGGCACCGTGAGCCCGTCACAAATCTGAAGGATCGCACGGTCGACCATGGCCCGCACAAAGACGTCCTATGTCTGCCAGTCCTGCGGCGCGGTACATCCCCGCTGGGTCGGCAAGTGCGAGGCCTGCGACGCCTGGAACTCTATCGTCGAGGAGACCGTGGAATCGGCGCCCATTGGCGGCGGCAAGCGGTCCGGCACCGGCGGATCGGGAAAATCCATCGACTTCGTCTCCCTGAAAGGCACGTCTGAGCAGCGCCCGCGCCTGACATCGGGTATCGCGGAACTGGACCGTGTCCTGGGCGGGGGGCTGGTCGACGGATCGGCAACCTTGATCGGCGGCGATCCCGGGATCGGAAAGTCGACCCTGCTGCTGCAGGCCGCCGCCGCATTATCCGTTCAGGCACCCGTCGCCTATATCTCCGGCGAGGAAGCCATAGACCAGATCCGCATGCGGGCAACGCGTCTGAACGTGTCGGAAGCCCGCGTCGATCTGGCCTCCGCAACGTCAGTCCGGGACATCGTCGCGTCTCTGGACAAGCCGGACGGACCGAAGGTCGCGATCATCGATTCCATTCAGACAATGTATGTGGATCTGATCGATTCCGCCCCGGGCACGGTGGGTCAGGTCCGGGCCTCGTCCCAGGAACTGATCCGGGTTGCCAAGCGAAGGGGCATCGCGCTGCTGCTGGTCGGCCATGTCACGAAGGAAGGCGCCATCGCCGGGCCGCGGGTTCTCGAACACATGGTCGACACGGTCCTGTATTTCGAGGGGGAACGCGGCCATCCCTTCCGCATTCTCCGCGGGGTGAAGAACCGTTTTGGCCCGACGGACGAAATCGGTGTCTTCGACATGACCGAACGCGGCCTGGAGGAAGTGAAGAACCCCTCGGCGCTTTTTCTGGCCGATCGTCAGGACGGCGTTGCGGGCGCGGCCGTCTTCGCGGGGATCGAAGGGTCGCGCCCGATGCTGGTCGAAATACAGGCCCTGGTCGCCCCGTCCGCCTACGGTACGCCGCGCCGCGCCGTGGTCGGATGGGACAACAACCGACTGGCGATGCTGCTGGCCGTGCTGGAAGCGCGCGGAGGGCTGGATTTATCGGGCCGCGATGTGTATCTGAACGTCGCGGGTGGCCTGCGTATCGGCGAGCCTGCGGCGGATCTGGCAGTCGCGGCGGCAATAGTCTCCTCTCTGACCGGTGTGCCGGTAACGGGATCGACGGTCCTGTTCGGCGAAGTCGGACTTTCAGGCGAGGTTCGGGCCGTGGGACGGCCGGACGCCCGATTGAAGGAGGCCGCCAAGCTGGGTTTCAATCACGCGATTGCCCCGAAAGGGCGCAGCGCGAAGGATGCCCGGAAGGGATCGGATATGACCGTGACGGCGGTCGCGGATGTCGGCGCCCTGATCCGTCGACTGGAAGCCGCGGCGGACGGTCCGATCCGGATCCTGGACGCGGATGCCCGCCGGTGACGGTCGGCGCGGCGGTACTGGATGGAGTGAAACCCGGTTCCCGGATCGTGGCGCGTGCGGCGTCAGACCGGCGGAGGTTCTGAATGGAAGATCTTCCCTTCACGGTAACGGACATGATCGTACTGGGCGGCATTGCCCTGTTCGGTCTTCTGGCCGCCTTCTGGGGTTTCGTCGGGCTGGTCACCGGGATCGGCGCCTGGGTCGGGGCCCTGGCTGTCACGATCCTGGGCTATCCGCATGCCCAGGCCTTCGCCCGCGAACAGATCGAACAGGAACTCTTCGCTGACATCGCGGCCGGAGCCGGCCTCTTCGCCGGATCGCTGGTATTGCTGATGATCGTCAGTTCCGTCCTGTCCCATGTTGCGAAGGAAAGTCCGCTTGGATCGGTCAATCGGGCGCTCGGATTCGTCGCAGGGCTTGGCGTCGGCTATCTGGTATGCTGTGCGGTGCTGGTCGGATCGGTCCTGATCTTCGATGAAGGATCCATCCCCGAGAGCGTCCGGGAAAGCCGGAGCTACGAACTGGTCCGTGCGGGCGGGGTTCAGATTCTGGAGGCGCTGCCGCAGGACGTCGGCGGATACATCCTGCAGAAGCTGGAGCAGGGTCGCCAGACCGTGAATACCATCGAGGGGCTAAAGGACGTGATGCAGCCGCCCGTCGAAAGTGGTACATCAGGCGGCGACGCCGGATACACACCTGAAACCAATCAGGGCATTCAGCAAGTGATCGACAGTTCGGACAACCAATAGGAACCGATGACGATGGCGACAGACTTCGGCAACAACCCGTTCGATGACGACAAGCTGCACGAAGAATGCGCGATCTTCGGCATCTACGGGACGGAAGACGCCTCGAAACACACCGCGTTGGGCCTCCACGCCCTGCAGCACCGCGGCCAGGAGGCGACCGGGATCGTCTGCTACGACGGCAGGGAATTCAACGCGCACCGCGAGTTGGGCCATGTCGGCGACGTTTTCGACAAGGACCGGGGGATCGTCGAGAAGCTGAATGGCTTCGCCGCGATCGGGCACAATCGCTATTCGACGACCGGCGACCCCATGGTGCGCAACATCCAGCCGCTGTTTGCCGATTTCGAGTTCGGCGGCCTGGCGGTCGCCCATAACGGCAACCTGACCAACGCCCTGCATCTGCGCAAGGAACTGGTCCAGAACGGCGCGATCTTCCAGTCGACCACCGATACAGAAACGCTGATCCACCTGATGGCCCACGCCCAGGGAACGCTGACCGAGCGTCTGGTCGCCGCCCTGCGCCGGGTCGAAGGGGCCTATTCGCTGGTCTGCCTGAGCCGCAAGAAGCTGATCGGCGTGCGCGATCCGGCGGGGGTACGTCCGCTGGTCCTCGGCAAGCTGCACGAGCCTTCCAAAGGCACCACGGCCTACATGCTGGCCTCAGAAACCTGCGCCTTCGACATCATCGGCGCGGAAAAGGTCCGCGACGTGCAGCCCGGCGAGTTGATCGTCATCGACGAGAAGGGCGTCCACAGCCAGTTCCCCTTCCCCAAGATTCAGGAACGGTTCTGCGTCTTCGAATACATCTACTTCTCGCGCCCGGACAGCATCGTCGAGGGGCATTCCGTCTATGAGGCACGCAAGGCGATCGGCCGCGAACTGGCGCGCGAATATCCGGTGGATGCCGATGTCGTGGTGCCAATTCCGGATAGCGGCGTGCCCAGCGCCATCGGCTATGCCGAGGAAAGCGGTGTCCCGTTCCAATACGGTATCATCCGGAATCACTATGTCGGCCGCACCTTCATTGAACCGACCGATGAAATCCGGCATCTGGGCGTGAAGTTGAAGCACAATGCCAACCGCGCCGTCGTCGAAGGCAAAAAGGTGGTTCTGGTCGACGATTCCATCGTGCGCGGCACCACGTCGCGCAAGATTGTCGAAATGATGCGCTCCGCCGGTGCCACCAAGGTGCATATGTGCATCGCCAGCCCGCCGACGACCCATAGCTGCTATTACGGTGTCGACACGCCCGAGCGCAATCAGCTCATGGCCGCCCGCATGACCCGCGAGGAAATGCGCGAAGCGATCGGCTGTGACACGCTGACCTTCATTTCGATGGATGGGCTATACCGCGCCATGGGACTGCCGGGCCGGGATAGCGAGAAGCCCGCCTATTGCGACGCCTGTTTCTCCGGCGACTATCCGATCAAGCTGACAGATTTCGACGAGCGCGGCGAAAATCCCGCCCAACTCTCTCTCCTGCGTGAACAGAAAGCCGGATAAGGGTCCCCATGTCCAAACGTCTTGAAGGCCGTCTCGCCCTGGTGACGGGCGCGAGCCGCGGCCTGGGTGCCGCCATTGCCAAACGTTATGCCGCCGAAGGCGCCCATGTCATCCTGATCGCCCGCACGCAGGGCGGACTGGAAGAAGTCGACGACGCCATCCGTGCTGCCGGCGGCCAGGCCACACTGGCCCCGCTCGACCTTTATGAGGCCGACAAGATCGACATGGTGGCGGCCTCGGTGCATCAACGCTTCGGCAAGCTGGATATCCTGGTCGGCGCTGCGGCGCAGCTCGGCGTATTGTCGCCCGCCCATCATATCGACGCCAAGACCTGGGAACGCACCCTGTTCCTGAACCTCACCGTTAACCAGCGCCTGATCCGGGCCTTCGATCCGCTGCTGCGCCTGTCAGAGGCCGGCCGCGCAATCTTCCCGACCTGTGAGGCCGGATCGGTCCCCAAGGCCTTCTGGAGCGCCTACGCCGCGTCCAAGGCCGGCCTGGAAGCGTTGGTAAAGTGCTATGCCATGGAACTGGCCAAATCGCCGGTCGAAGCCCACCTGATCGACCCGGGCCCGATGGCCACCAAGCTGCGCACGGAAGCCTATCCCGGCGAACCGCCCGATACGCAGATCGACCCGGAAAATGCGGGGATCACCGATCTATTCGTGGAAGCGGCGGCTTAACGCCGCCGCTCACCGCGCTTTCTTCAGCGACCATTCCCCGCGGCAGACCTTGTTCTGCCAGACGCCCTTGGCGGAGTCTTCTCCGAAAGTGCCGGTGAACTCGACATCGTCCTTGGCATATTGGCCGGTCAGGGTCGCGTAGCGGATGGTGCCGTCTTCGTCGACGACGCCTTCGAATTCGCCCGCTGTGGTGTCAAAGCGCGCCTGGCCTTTCATCTGGCCGCCTTCGATGCGGATGCGCAGGCCGCCGCGGCGCAGACGGCATTCCGGCTGACGCAGGCCGAGAGTCATCAGACCGATCCAGGCACCGTCGTATTTGGTGGAGGTCGGGGTGAACAGTCTCGCCCCCTGCACCGAATCGCAGGCCGACAGGGCCAGCAATCCGGCCAACCCCAAGGCCGCCAATCCGATTTTCCGCCCGCTGATCCGCATTGATGCCTCACCGCCTTTTGGTTGGTTGGAACGGGTTCTTACCCTGCCGGATATGCAGGCGCAACGGCACTCCATCCAGACCGAAATCCGCGCGCAAGCCATTGCTGAGGTAGCGGATATACGCTTCCGGCAGGTTTTCCGCCTGGGACGCGAAGATCGCGAATGTCGGCGGACGGGTCTTGGCCTGGGTCATGTAGCGGATCTTGATGCGGCGCCCCTTGGACAGGGGCGGCGGATGGGTCGCGACCATGCCTTCCAGCCACTGGTTCAGCTTGGCGGTCGATATCCGCTTGTTCCATAGGGTGTGGATGCGAAACGCCTCGGACAGAAGCTTGTCCAGATTGCGGCCTTCCTTGGCGGACAGGGTCACGACCGGAACGCCGCGCAACTGCGTCAGCGAGGTCTGCAGCCGGTCGCGCAGCTTCTGCAGGGCCGCCTCACGATCCTTGACGGCATCCCACTTGTTCGCGGCAACGATCAGCGCGCGCCCCTCGTCGATGACCTGACGTGCGATGGTCAGATCCTGTTTCTCCAGCATGTCGTCGGCGTCGAGCAGCAGGACGACGACTTCTGCGAAGTCAATGGCGCGACGGGTATCCGCGGCGGACAGCTTCTCCACCTTTTCGGTTACGCGAGCGCGACGGCGCAGACCGGCCGTATCGACCAGTCGGACACTCTTGCCTTTCCAGTTCCAGTCGACGGCAATGGAGTCCCGCGTAATCCCGGCTTCCGGACCGGTCAGCAGGCGGTCTTCGCCCAGATACCGGTTGATCAGGGTCGACTTGCCGACATTGGGCCGTCCGACGATGGCAAGCTGCAGCGGCCGCTCGGGTGATCCTGCTTCGGGCGGCGCGACATCCTCAGCTTCAGGGTCGTCGCTCAGCGTCACGTCGATTTCCGGCCGCAGCAACTCGGCTTCGGAAAGGGCCTCTGCCTCGCCCAGCCCGATATGCTCCTGAAGCGCGTCATACAGATCGCCCAGACCTTCGCCGTGCTCAGCGGAGACCGGAATCGGATCGCCAAAGCCAAGGGAATAGGCTTCCATGAGGCCCGGTTGTCCGGCGCGCCCCTCGCATTTGTTGGCCAGCAGCAGGACCGGCGTACGGCCCTTGCGCAACAGAGCGGCGAACCGCTCATCCAGCGGCGTCACACCGGCACGGGCGTCAATCAGCAGCAGGGCGACATCGGCCTCCGCAATGGCCTGTTCCGTCTGACGCCGCATGCGGGCTTCCAGACTGTCGTCATAGGCGTCCTCGAAGCCGGCGGTATCCAGAATCCGGAACCGCATGTCGGCGATGCGCCCTTCGCCTTCCCGACGGTCGCGGGTCACGCCCGGCGTATCGTCGACAATGGCAAGGCGCTTGCCAACCAGCCGGTTGAACAGCGTCGATTTGCCGACATTGGGTCGGCCCACAATGGCAACTACAGCCATGATTCCAGCTTTCTACGCGTTACCGCAGGGCGATCAGGTCGCCACCATCGGTCTGAACATAAACGGTGCCGTTGGCAACGATCGGCGGCACAAAGATCGGGTCGCCCAGATCGATCCGCCCCAGCGGCTTTCCGTCATAGGGGGAAACCGACCAAAGTTCGCCGATCGAGTTTCCGATCAGCAACCGGTCGGAGACCAGAACCGGACCGGACCAGGTGATCGGATCCTCCAGATCTTCCGGGTCCTCATAATTCGGCAGCGGCGTCGCCCAGCGTACCCGCCCGCCCCGACGCGTCATGCACAGGATCGTCTGGTCGGAGGTAATGACATACAGGAACTCACCGGCAATCCACGGGGTCTGCGTCCCGCCGATCCGGCGGTCCCAGGCGCGCGAACCGCTGGCGAGGTCCAGCGCGACCATACGGCCCCCATGACTGATGGCATAGACGACGTCGCGATCGATGATCGGACGGCCACGGATATCAGCCAGGGAAGCCAGCGCATCGATGCGGCGGACCGACACCAGACTGTCCGACCAATTGGCCCGTCCGGTCGACAGACGCAACGAGTAAATCTCACCCGACGAATAGGGTACGATCGCGGTACGATCGGACACCGCCGCGCTGGCCCCGCCGAGCAGGCCCGCCGTTTCGGCGAACCCGGCATGGAACCAGATTTCCTCACCGGTATCGGCATTATAGGCGGTGACGCGGTTGTCGATTGAAATCGCCAGGACCTTGCCTTCGCCGATGGACGGCGCCGCGCGGATCGGCCCCGGGGTCTTCTGTTCCCAGATCAGTTGACCGGTTTCGGCATTCAGGGCGAAGATCCGTGCATAACCGGTCGTCACAAAGATCATGCGGTCTGCATAGGCAATGCCGCCGCCGAAGGCCTCGTCATCCTCATCCGGGATTTTCGGCTCGAAACGCCAAATACGCTTTCCCGTGGCCGCATCGAACGCACGAACCTCGAAATCGGAGTCCATCGTATAGACCCGGTTTTCGGCAACGATCGGGCCGGACAGCAGCCGACGATCGCCATCGGATCCACTTCCGATGGACACGCGCCAGGCCTGTTTCAGAACGTCGTTTGCTTCCAGGTGATGCATCGCATGATCAGGATAGCCACCGCCCTGCGGCCAGGCGTCATTCGCATAGGGCGCCGGCAGCTTGACCCGCAGATCGGAAAGCCGGGGGTCGGGCTCCGCATCGGTATCGACAACCATGACGGCGATGCGGGTTCCGGGCAGAGGCGGCGCCTCTTCGTCACCGAACCAGTCGCAGGCGCCAAGCACCAGCGCGGCGGATATCAGCGTCACAACCGGGCGAATGAACTTCATGCGATGCATCAGGAAATCACCTTAAGACCCGATGGCCTGGAGAATTTCAGCAGCCTGCGTACGGGCGCTGTTCGGGGCGCCGTCATCGTCGGACACCTGGGTCAGATAGGCGCGCGCCTGCTCCATGTCGCCCGTCCCCATGGCCAGGGAGGCCGCGACCATGCGGGCCGAATACCGCCAGGGCTCACCGTCCTGCGTCAGCGGCTCGATCTCGCTCAAAAGGGCGGCGTGGTCTTCACCGGCAACGGACCGATGCAGGATGGACTTGAGACTGGCGAGACCGCGATACAGGGGTTCGACGCCATCGTCGGCAGAAATCGCCGCATAGGCTTCGGCGGCCTCAGCGTGGCGATCCTGTTCGGCCAGAAGGCCCGCACGCCGGAACGCGGCAATCATGCCGATGCCTTCGCCGTCCGCTTCCTGGGACAGGGTCTGCAGGGATGCCAGCGCAGGCTCGGTTTCACCCGTTTCGGCCTGGGTCAGAGCGCGGCCATAGCGATCAGCCAGAGCTCGCAGTTCGGCGGTACGCTGCTGCTCGAACCAAGTATAGCCCGCGGCGGCCGCGACCACCGCCACACAGCCGGCAATCACGAACCTGCCGTACCTGCTCCACCATTCCTGCGCCTTGTCCTTGCGCAGCTCCTCATCGATCTCATTGAAAATATCGGCCACGGGTTTCCGCTCTCCGCTGAAAGGTAATGCGTCTTGACCGCCCTATGTATGCGAGACGGCCGGTTTTATCCACGCCATTTAATCGAACAGCCCATTGCGGACGGCTGATTTTCCGGAATGGGCCCGCCATCGGCAACCGCCAGCATGGCATCGACGAGGTCGCGTTTCGCCTCTTTCGGCCCCGGCATGCGACCGCTTTCGTCTAGTCGACCGCGGTAAACGAGCTTCAGATCCGAATCGAAACCGAAAAAGTCCGGCGTGCAGACCGCACCATAGGCCTTTGCAATTTCCTGGGTTTCATCGATCAGATACGGGAACTCGAAACCATAGCGCCGGGCAAACTCCACCATTCGGTTCGGGGCATCCTGTGGATAGGCCTGCCAATCATTGGACATGATCGCGACAAAGCCGATATCGCGCCCTTGCAGATCCCGGGCGGCCTGCGCGATGCGATCTGCAACCGCCACGACGTATGGGCAGTGATTGCAGATGAACGCAACGACGGTGCCATTCTTGCCGCGTACATCGTCCAGGGAATGCGCCGTCCCCGTCGGGTCCGGCAACTCGAAGGACGGGGCCGCCGTGCCCAGCGGCGTTTGCGGAGATACTGCAGCCATGTCGTTCTCCTCAGGCAAAGTGCTGGAAATCCGAGCCCTTTGTAAGCATTGCGCCCGCGCACCGCAATGCCGGACAGGCAGCGTTCCGGAATGGCCCGCTTATTGCTTTACAATGTGGCAAAATCTGGACGACCCGGGAACTGGAGCACGGATTCATGCGCAAGCGCCTTACCGACAGAAAGCTGGCACGACTGGCGCCGATCATCGGTCTGACCGCCCTGCTGAGCGCCTGCGGCGGCAGCGAACTTGTTACGCCGGCCACCGCCCTTCTGGCGACCGGCGCGGTCATCATCGCCGAAGACAAGACGCCGACGGACCTGATCGCCAGCGCGGTTACCGGCATGGATTGCGATACGATCCGAAAGAGCCGGGACAAGGGCCCGCTGTGCCGCCCGGAAAAGGAAGAGGTGATCGAAGCGCCGCTCTATTGCTATCGCACTCTGGGTACCGTGAATTGCTTCGAGCGTCCGAACCCCTACGGCTACCAGCAACGCACCATCAATTAACCCCGTCGCCGCCGGATCGGCGGCACGAATTTGACGCTTCCGTGACAGTCCGTAAATGGGTTAGGCTTGCGGCCAAGATCGACCGACGGATGCGAGGCCAATGACGGAGCTGATCGATTTCTCCGAGTACCGCCGCAAAGGCGGGGGCAAGCAACGGGTCTACTTCGATCAATCCGAACTGCGTCTTTTGCTGGATATGTATTCCCGCCGTGTCGCGACAGGCGAATGGCGGGATTATGCAATCGATTTCAACGGACCGATCGCGGTGTTCTCGATTTTCCGACACACCCATGAAACACCGCTCTACGCCATCGCCAAGAGGCGCAACGGCAAGCATTGGGAATTCATCATTCGCACGGGCGGCCAGACGGTCAAACGCGGCCGCGACCTTCCGGACGTATTGAAAGTCCTGGAGAAGAAGCTGCGTCTGGTCGACGCCTGACCCGGGGAATCAGCCCCCGGCAGAGGCGCCCTAACTCCCTACGACGTGGTCCGCCACGAACGGGTTGGAGCGTCGTTCTTCCCCGAAGGTCGAATAAGGCCCGTGCCCTGGAATGAAAACGGTATCGTCGCCCAGCGGCCAAAGCTTTTCGACGATCGAACGCACCAGGGTCGGACCGTCGCCCCGCGGAAAGTCGCTGCGTCCGACAGAGCCTCGGAAGAGGACATCCCCAACCCAGGCAATCCCCGCGTCGCGGTCGTGAAAAACCACATGCCCCGGCGTATGCCCCGGACAATGATAGACATCCAATGTCCGCTGCCCGACGGTCACCGTGTCGCCTTCCGCCAGCCACCGGTCGGACGAGAACGTCTCGGTCGCCGGAAAACCATAGCGTTCGCAATCTTCGGCGAGCCGGTCGATCCAGAACCGATCCTCTTCATGCGGCCCTTCAAGCGGGACCGACAGCCGGTCCGCCAGAACGCGCGCAGCGCTGCAATGATCCAGATGACCGTGTGTCAGCAGGACCTTCTCGATCTCAACGCCGTTCTGCTGAGCGGCGGCGAGGATGCGATCGATCTCGCCACCGGGATCGACGACCGCACCCTTCATGGTGTCCGGACACCAGATGACGGTGCAGTTCTGCTGAAACGGTGTGACGGGTACGATGACGGCTTTCATGGCTCAGGGTTTAGCCTGCGCGCGCCCGATGCTCAACCGGGTAAACGGGCCGCTACATGTCCAGGCTTTCCCCGAAGACGTGATCGCTTTGACCGATCAGGTGGCTGGCCGGTCCGACGATGCGCGAATCGGGCGCACGCAGGATTTTCCGGTCCTTCCCGGCATAGGGGAGATGGTGCAGAAAATGGGTCATGCAGTTCAGGCGCGCGCGCTTCTTGTCATTCGATTTCACCACCGTCCAGGGCGCATCCGCCGTATCGGTATAGAAGAACATCGCCTCCTTGGCCTCGGTGTAATCGTCCCATTTGGACACCGCGACCTTGTCGATCGGCGAAAGCTTCCACTGTTTCAGGGGATCCGTCTCCCGCCGTTCAAAGCGACGGATCTGCTCGTCCTGTGTCACCGAGAACCAGTATTTGAAGAGCCGAATGCCGCTGTTCACCAGCATGCGCTCCATCTGTGGCGCCTGACGCATGAACTCCAGATACTCCATCGGGGTGCAGAACCCCATTACCCGTTCAACCCCTGCGCGGTTGTACCAGGAACGGTCGAAGAGTACGATTTCGCCGGCCGTCGGTAGGTGCTTGATATAGCGCTGAAAATACCATTGGCCGCGCTCTTCGTCCGTCGGTTTCTCGAGCGCGACGACGCGGGCACCACGGGGATTCAGATGTTCCATGAATCGCTTGATGGTGCCGCCCTTCCCCGCCGCATCGCGCCCTTCGAACAGGATCACCACGCGCTGGCCGGTATTCTTGGTCCATTTCTGAACCTTCAGGAGTTCGACCTGAAGCTTCGCCTTGCGCCGTTCATAGACAGCACGGCTGATCTTGGTCTTGTAGGGATATTCCCGGCTCTGGAAGCTTCGGATCGCGGCATCGTGGTCGTCTACGCCGCTGCCGTGGTAGGACGATTCGGATTGTGCCGCGTCACCGTCGGCATTGTGTTCCAGCCGGTCCTTCTGCGAATCCGCCGCCGCGGGGAGTGCTGGTCCGACAGGTGCTTCCGTCTCGCTGCTCATGTCCGCCTCCTGTTCAATATCCGCCATTCTGGCGAAAGGCCGTGACGGGCCAATGACATGGATCAGTGTCCCACCGATCTGGAGCCGTCCAAGTCCCGCAACGCAGTCTTCAACACCTTGCCGTAATTGTTCTTCGGCAGGCTATCGACAAAGACATAGTCCTTCGGCCGCTTGAAGCGCGCAATCTTTTCAAGGCACAGCGCGTCCAGTTCCGCGGGTTCCGCTGCACCGACCACATAGGCGACAACGACCTCTCCCCATTCCGGATCGCGGCGCCCGATTACCGAGACCTCCTCGACGCGCGGATGTTCCAGCAGTACCTCCTCGATTTCCCGCGGATAGATGTTGGTACCGCCGGAAATCACCAGGTCCTTCGACCGGTCCATCAGGGTCAGATAACCGTCAGCATCGAACCGCCCGACATCCCCGGTATGCAGCCAGCCACCGCGCAGCGTATCTGCCGTGGCCTCCGGATTGTTCCAATAGCCTTTCATCACGCTGTCGCCGCGAACCAGGATTTCACCGGCCTCTCCGACGGGAACGGGATTGTCGTCCGCATCGGCGACCCGCACCTCGACATTTGCAAACGGCTGCCCGACGGACCCCAGTCGCTCCAGATAGCGTGTCTGCCCGGTATCGGCGATGGACTGCTTCTCCAGACAGGTGATGGTCATCGGACTTTCGCCCTGACCGTAGATCTGAACCAGATGCGGTCCCAGCCGCGCCAGGGCAGCCTGGGCATCCTCCACATACATCGGTCCGCCGCCATAAATCAGGGAGCGCAGATTTTCGGTCGGGGCCGGACCGCCATGGCGGGTCAGACGATTGACCATGGTCGGCGCGGCGAACATCGACGTACCGGGCCAATGCGCGATGGTCTCGAATATCTCCGCGGCATCGAACCCGCCGCTTTCCGGCGTCACCTGACAGCAACCACGGGCCAGATGCGGCAGGATGTACAGGCCCGACCCATGGCTCATGGGCGCGGCATGCAGGATCGCCCCCCCCGGTTCCAGCCGGTCGATGGATGCGAAGTATGCCCAGGTCATTGCCGCAAGATTGCGGTGGGTCAGCATGGCCCCTTTCGGGCGCCCCGTCGTGCCGGACGTATAGAACAACCAGGCCAGATCATCGGCCTCCGCCGGACACAGGGACAGGCTTTCGGCGGCTAGCAGCCTGTCGTGATCCGCCCCGCCCAGCAGCACCATCGGTGCCCGATCCGGCAGGCCAGGCGCCGCCGTTTCAGCCAGATCGGCGGAAACGAAAACCGCGCGCGCCTGCGAATTCTCCAGAATATAGGCGACCTCGCTCTCATGCAGCTTGCCGTTGATCGGCACTGCGCCCAGTCCGGCCCACCAGATCGCATACAGCGTTTCGGCGTAATCCGGCCCGTTCTTGGCAAAGACGGCGACATTGTCCCCGGCCTTCAGGCCCAGACCGTGACGCAATCCACCTGCCAGACGGGCGACCCGCTCCGCACTTTGCCGAAAGGTTCGAACGGTGTGGCTGCCAACCCCTATGGATGGCAGATCGCTGAAAGCCTTCGCCGACCGTTCCAGCCAGATTGCAAGATTCATCATCTGCTCCCCTGAACACGCATCTTTTGCCGCAGACTGTATCGTCTCCGCAGGCTCTGCCAAGTCGCGCCGGAGGACGCTATCCCCTTTTGGCGACGGACACGCTCGGATAGTATCCGCCGAAACGGGGGAGAAAATCGCGATGAAAAACAAAATCGTATCGGCGGACGAGGCCGTTGCGATCATTCGCAGTGGGGACACCATCGCCAATTCCGGATTTGTCGGCGCCGGTACGCCCGATGCACTGCTACAGGCATTGGCAAGACGGTTCGAGGAGAGCGGCGCGCCGGCCGATCTGACACTGATATTTGCGGCCGGTCAGGGCGACGGCAAGGATCAGGGGCTCAACCGACTGGCAGCTCCAGGGCTGGTGCGCCGGGCCATCGGTGGGCATTGGGGTCTGATTCCGAAACTGGCCGCGCGCGCCGTCGCCGGAGAGATCGAGGCCTACAATCTGCCGCAGGGCGCCATTTCCAACATGTACCGCGATATCGCCGCGGGACGGCCCGGCTCCTTCTCACGAGTCGGCCTGGGGACCTTTGTCGATCCGCGCCAGGATGGCGGCAAGATCAACGCCGCCACGACCGAGGACATCGTCACCCTGGAACAGCGCGGCGAAGAGGAATTCCTGTTTTATCGCACCCACCCGATCCAGATTGCCCTGATCCGTGGCACCACGGCGGATGCAGCCGGCAACATCACGATGGAGCGAGAAGCCCTGACGCTGGACAATCTCGCCATGGCGATGGCGGCGAAGAATTCCGGCGGCTTTGTTCTGGCGCAGGTCGAAAGAATTGCCGAAAGTGGATCGCTGCCGCCGCGCCAGGTCCGGATTCCAGGCAATTTGGTCGACTGTGTCGTGGTTGCCGAGGGCGACCTGCATCGTCAGACCTATGCAACAGCCTTCTCCCCGGCATTTGCGCAGGAAATCCGTGCCCCGATGGTCGGTCTGGAAAGCATGCCCCTAGACGAGCGCAAGATCATCGCGCGGCGTTGTGCCTTCGAACTGCCGATGAACGGAATCGTCAATCTGGGTATCGGCATGCCCGAGGGGGTGGCCCGCGTCGCCGCCGAAGAAAAGATCCTGCGTTATGTGACCCTGACCGCCGAATCCGGCGCCATCGGCGGCATTCCGGCATCCGGGCTGGATTTTGGGGCCACGGTCAACGCGGATACCATCCTGGACCAGAATCAGCAGTTCGACTTCTATGACGGGGGCGGGCTCGACCTGGCCTGTCTGGGGCTCGCCCAAGCCGACCGGGCTGGCAATGTGAATGTCAGCCGCTTCGGTCCGCGACTGGCCGGGGCCGGGGGCTTCATCAATATTTCGCAGAATGCCAAGAAGGTCGTCTTCGCGGGGTCCTTTACCGCAGGCGGCCTTTCGGTCCGCCTCGCCGACGGCGGGTTGCGGATCGAAACGGAAGGCAAGGCCCGGAAGTTTCTTCCCGAAGTCGAGCAGATCACCTTCTCCGGTAGCCGGGCCGCTGCTTTCGGCCGCCCCATTCTTTACGTGACGGAACGCTGTGTCTTCAGACTGGACGAAACGGGACTGGTGCTGACCGAAATCGCACCTGGAATGGACCTGGAGCGGGACATTCTGGCCCAGATGGATTTCATGCCGCAGATCGACGGCCCCATCCCGATGGACGGGCGGATCTTCGACGAAGCGCCGATGGGGCTGGTCGACGATCTGACGAAAATCCCCCTGAGGGATCGCGTCACCTTCCGGCCGGACAGGGATACTCTCTTCCTGAATTTCGAGGGTTTGACCGTACGCAGCGCGAAGGATGTCGACGCCATACGGCAGGCCGTTGCGCGCACCTGCGAGCCCTTGGGGCACAAGGTGAAGGCCGTCGTCAATTATGACAGTTTCACCTTGGACGAGACCGTGTCGGATGCCTATGCCGCGATGGTCTCCGATGTGGTCGACACCTACTACACGGACGTATCCCGCTATACGACATCGGCTTTCCTGCGTCTGAAACTGGGGGAAATGTTGTCCCGCCGCGGACTGGCGCCCCACATTTACGAATCCGAAGCCGAAGCACATCGCGGCATAGGGGGATGACATGATTGCGATACGCCGTGCCGGTCAGTCCGATTCGGAAACGCTGGCCGAACAGGCGCATGCATTGAACCGTCACTTCGGTGTCGAGGAACCTGCTTTCTCCGGCAGTGCGATTGCGCCGCTGATGGCAGGAGACGATCCGTTCATGTTCGGATATCTGGCCGAATCGGAGAGGACGGCGGTCGGTTACGCCCTGTGCCAGAAATTCTTCGACACGGATACGGGCACCATGGCGACATGGCTTCTGGACCTCTACATCGATCCGGCACACCGGGGCGGCGGCCTGGGCCGCCGTATGCTGGCCAGGGTGGCGGCAGACGCGAAAGCGAAGGGGCAGCGTTGCGTCGGGTTGGCCGTCTATCGGGACAATCCGGCACGAAACCTCTACGACCGGATCGGTGCCGCCCTGTCGCCGGAAGCGCTGGTTTACGAATTGCGTGACGGAAATCTGGACAGTCTGGCCCGGGAAGCCCAGTTATAGCGGCATGACGGATCCATCCCCCTTCGGTTCTCAACGACCGCCCGCCCGCCCGATGTTCAATGCGCCAAAGGTCGTCCTGTGGACGATCGGCATCACGCTTCTCGCCTTCCTGTTCGTCCAGATCGGGCCGGCCAGCTGGATCGATGCGATCCTGCGCTATCTCGTCTTCAACCCGGCCGATCTTGTCTTTTTTGACGAGTATCCCTTCACCATCGGCATCCGCTGGGTCGGTTATGCCCTGATGCATGGCGGCTGGATGCATGTGCTGGTCAACAGCGCCTTTCTGCTGGCCTTCGGCACACCGATCGCGCGCCAGGTACCCGTCGGGACATTCCTCGCGCTCTATGCGCTGGGCGCCATCGGCGGGGCCCTTGCCGTCCTCATGATCTATGGCGGACAGGATATCTATCTTGTCGGTGCCTCGGGCGCGGTATCCGCCCTGGTCGGCGCATTGTCCCGCATGGTCTACCTGCGTCGCGGCAATGAAGCCGTGCCGCATCCTTTCAACAACCGGCGCGCCGGCACGATCTTCATCGCCGCCTTTTTCGGGATCAACCTCGTGCTGTCCTTCCTGCCGGGCCCGGGCGGCATGTCGGTTTCCGGCGAAAGCCATATCGGCGGCTTCGTGACAGGCTTCCTGATGTCGCTGATCCTGCCCTGGCACAAATCCACCAATCGACGACAGGCGGCCAATGACTGACGCGGAGAACCCCATCCGTGCGCGATACGGCGACGGACCACAGGCGAATGATGCATCGGAGGTCCTGGCCGATATGCTGACACGCGGGTCGTGTCGTGCCTTTACGTCTGAACGAATTCCGGATGAGGTCCTGCAGACTCTGGCGGCCGCCGCCCTGTCAGCACCGACGAAGAGCGACCTTCAGCAGCGCGATATCCTGCTGGTCGAGAGCGCCGATCTGCGAAACTGGATGGACGGGCTGTTTCCCGATATGCCCTGGATCGCCACGGCGCCGCATTTCCTTCTGTTCCTGGCCAACAACCGTCGCCAGCGCCAGGTCCACGACTGGCGTGGCAGGGACTTCGCCAACGATCATCTCGACGCCTTCTTCAACGCGTCGGTCGATGCCGCGGTCGCGCTGACGGCTTTCACCCTTGCCGCCGAACGTCTGGGATATGGCTGCTGCCCTGTCAGCGCTGTCCGCAACCATGCCGCCATCATCTCGGAGCGCACCGGCCTGCCCGACCATGTCTTTCCGATCTGCGGTCTGGCCCTGGGTCGCCCTGCGGTGAAGCCGCCAATCAGCCCACGCCTTCCGCTGAGCCACACAGTGCACCGCGACCGGTTCAATGAAGACGGGATCCGTCATGCGGTGGATGCCTATGACCGCCGCCGCAACGAAACGCACCCCTTCGCCCAGCAACGGTTGGCGGAGAAGTTCGGCACGACGGAGCCCTACACCTGGTCCGAGGACAAAGCCCGCCAATATGCGGTTCCCGAACGCGCCGATTTCGGACAATTTGTTCGTGGAAAGCGTTTCGATCTGTCCTGAACCTTGAATCCCGCAGCGGGCAGGCCACATTGAAAATTGCGAATCATTCTTAATTGGAGATACTGAATGAGCAACAGGGAAGCCATACTCTCGCATATCGCGGAACGCCGCTCTGTGAAGGCGAACCTGCTGGACGACCCGGCACCGAATGACGAGGAACTGGCGGAACTGCTGCAGGCATGCATGAGTGCCCCCGACCACGGCGCCATCCGGCCATGGCGTTTCAAGATCATACGGGGCGATGATCGGCACAAACTGTCGGACCTCTTCGAAACCGCCCTGCGAAAGCGCGACCCGGCCGCAGATGCCGAAGCGATCGAGACAATCCGATCGAAGCCGTTGCGCTCACCGCTGATCGTCGCGGTGTGCGTCGATATCATGGAACACCACCCCAAGGTTCCGGTGGAGGAACAGCTGGTGGCCGCGGCCTGTGCCACACAAAACCTGCTTCTGGCCGCGCCTGCCGCGGGCTGGGGCGCGATCCTCCTGACCGGGTGGCCGGCCTTCGACGACACGGTACGCGCCGGTCTAGGCCTTCAGCCGAAGGACAAGCTTGTCGGATTTGTCTATCTGGGGACCCCGACCGAGACGCCGCGCCCCATGGCACGCCCCGATGCGACCGGTTTCATGGAGAAGTGGCCGGGCTGACCGGCCGCCGCAATCAGGCGACCTTCACCGCCGGCGTACCGTCCGAATGCTGATACATGCCGCGCAGATTGGGAACCGGCTTGAACTTGTCGGTGACGCCCAGCACCGTTTCCGCGCCGCCGAGATACAGCACGCCGTCTTTCGCCAGCACGTCCGATACCTGTCCCAGGACCTTGGCTTTAGTCGGCTGATCGAAATAGATCAGAACGTTGCGGCAGAACACGACGTCGAAATTGCCCAGTCCACGCGGATGTTCCAGCAGGTTGAACGGACGATAGTCGATCATTGAGCGCAATCCGGCATCGATATGCCATTTGTCGCCGTTCTGCTTGAAGTATTTCACCAACATCTGAATCGGCAGGCCGCGCTGAACCTCGAACTGCGTGTAGATCCCCGCCCGCGCCTTTGCCAGCATCTCTTCGGAGATATCGGTGGCGACAATCTCGAAACGCCATCCCTGAAGCTTGGCCTGGTCTTCCTTCAGGATCATGGCCAGTGAATAGGGCTCCTGCCCGCTGGAACAGGCGGCGCTCCAAATCCGGATCTTGCGCGTCGATGCGCGGTTGATCATCAACTGCGGCAGTACGACGTTGCGGAACTGATCGAACGGCTTGGTATCACGGAAAAACAGCGATTCGTTCGTCGTCATCGCTTCGGTGATATCGGCGATAACCTTGGCGTCCTTGCGAAGCCGGACGGCGTCGCACAACTGATCCAGATCCTTCATGCCGTGCTTACGCGCAACCGGCATCAGGCGGGTTTCCAGCAGATACGCCTTGTCCTTGGTCAGCACCAGACCGGAACGCTGCTTCAGCAGCGTCGCCAGCATATCGAAATCTTCGATTTTCATGGCCGTCCTCCGTCGACCGCGAAACGACGAATCTCCTGGCCGATCTTATCGAGCGGCAATACCGCCCCGCATATTCCCGCAGTGGCCGCCGCACCCGGCATACCCCAAACGACGCTCGTCGCCTCGTCCTGTGCCAGAACCTGAGCCCCGGCGTCAACGCACACTTTACCACCCTTTGCGCCGTCTGACCCCATGCCGGTCAAAATCGTCACCAGCAGCTTTGCGCCATAGACCGTGGACAGGCTGCGCAACATCGGGTCGACCGCCGGCCGGCAGAAGTTTTCCGGCGGGTCTTCGGTCAGTTCGATAACCGTGCGGCCGCCTGACGACCGGATCAGCATATGACGTTCGCCCGGCGCAAGATAGATACCGCCGCTTTCCACGGCCATCCCGGAAACCCCTTCGACACACTTCCGCCCCGTGCTGCGCCCGATATGTTCCGCCAGGATCGTTGTGAAGGTCGGCGGCATGTGCTGCGTGATGAAGATCGGCTGGCGCACTTCGCCCAGATCCTTCAGAACCCGCATCAGCGCCTGTGGCCCGCCGGTCGAACTCCCGATGGCCAGCGCCTCCGGTCGAAAAGGCTTCAGCGGCCGCAGGACGACTTCGCGCCCCTTGGGCGTCAGCGTCGCTGTTGTCGGTTTTGCCGGATCCGCGCGGAATGTCGTCGGCTTCGGGGCATTTCGTCCGGCACGGCGCCGTGCCGCCCTGCCCAGTGACCGGACTTTCTCCACCAGTTCGCGCTTGAACTCGTCCGCGGACCGCAGCTCGCCGGTTGAACCGGGCTTGGTGACATAGTCCGCAGCGCCCAGCTCCATTGCCTTGAGCGAGATCTCGGCATTGCGTTTGGTCAGGGTCGAGGCCATCACGACCTGAATATTGGGGTATTCGGACACGATCTTCGGCAACGCCTCGATCCCGTCCATACGCGGCATCTCAATATCCAGAACGACGACGTCGACCGGATTGCGCTTCAGTTGGGCCAAGGCGCGTTCCCCGTCGCCGGCCGAGGCCACGACGCTGATATCGCCCGCCTCCTCCAGCATGCGGCTCAGCATTCCCCGGATCACAAGCGCGTCATCCACGACCATGACGCGGATCGGGTCGGCGTTACTGGCCCCCGCCGCTGCTTGCGATGCGCCCAGGCTGCTCATTCAAAGAAGCCCCACCTGCGCGAATTTGGACGAGACAATCTCGCTGTCGAACGGTTTCATGATGTATTCGTCCGCCCCCGCGGAAATCGCCTCCTGAATGTGGTTCAGGTCGTTTTCCGTCGTGCAGAACACGACCTTCGGGTCGCCGCCGCTGGGCAGCTTCCGCAGTTCCTTAAGGAAGGTCAGACCGTCCATGACAGGCATGTTCCAGTCCAGCAGAACGCCATCGGGCATCGACTTTTTGCATTCGTCGAGCGCCTCCTGGCCGTCTTCCGCTTCAATGACCTCGAAGCCAAGTTCCTCGAGGATCTTTCGTGCCACCATGCGGATGACCCGAGAATCGTCGACGACAATGCAGGATTTCATCGTTCTACCCCACTGACCACAAACCGAATTCGAACATTCTGCACCGCCGGAACTCCCTGGGTCCGGCAACCGCCTTCATTCCGTCTCATCCGAGATTAGCCCCCGCCTCTATCACTCGCAAGGATACCGTCGCTCCAATGACGGTGGCATGCCGATCACACCGGTTCAGCCGGCCTCGCGCACAAACCCGTCGGTCAAGGTTTCCGAAAGGGCCTGCAGCAGACCGTCGCGGTCGTGTTTCGCGACATAATCCGTGAAGCCGACCTCGTGCCCCCGCTCCAGATCCGCCTGGGTCGTGTGCGACGACATCGCGACGATGGGCAGATCCGACCAGCGGCCACCGCCGCGCAATTCCTCGACCAGTTCGAAACCATTCATGCCGGGCATTTCGATATCCGACACGATGGCGTCGAACTCCTGGCCGCGCGCCTGCAGTTTCAAGGCAGCTTCGGCGCTGTCGACGGAGGTAACGGCGTAGCCCGCCGCCGAGAGCATCGGCGACAGGAGGTTGCGGAAGAACGCACTGTCATCCACCAGCAGCACCCGCGCCTGATGGTTGGCATTGGTTTCCAGCGCGCCGCCCTTTTCGCGGCCGAACCAATCCGGGAAGGCCACCGTCAGATAATGGGCGGTATCGATGATCTCCGTCGCTTGGCCGTTGACGATGGCGCTGCCGACGAAACCTTCGCGCGACGCGCCATGTTCGACGGTCAGGCGATCCTCGACGATGTCGAGGATTTCGTCGACCACGAGTCCCATCGACCGCGAGCGGTCCGAGAACACGAGGGTTGGCTTCTTGCCCGTCTCCGGGAAGGATTCGCTCGGATTGACCGGAACAAGGGGCATGAGCGATCCGCGATACTGAACCATCGCACGGCCGTTGGAGTATTCGACCTCGTCGAAGTTGATTTCTTCCAGTCGCGCGACGAGTGCCAGCGGGACCGCCTTGGGCTGTTTTCCATCGGCGCGGAACAACAGCAGTGCAACCCGCTCCTGTCCCTGATTGGCACGGGCCTCCGCCGTTTCCAATGCCTGCTGTTCGGCAACCTGAATTTCGCCGGTCGATTGGGCGATTCCGTTGGGATCGAGGATCATGATAACGCTGCCGTCCCCCAGAATGGTATTGCCCGCAAAGATCGGGATATGCCGTACCAGGGAGGATACCGGCTTCACGACGATTTCCTCGGCGTCGTAGATCTTGTCGACAATGATGCCGAATGTGTAAGCACCGACCTGGCTGACGACGATGAAAGCCTCGTCCAGATCGGTCATGTCGTCCGCGCCTTCCACGTCCAGAAGCTTGCGCAGATTGACCAGCGGCAACAGCCGGTTGCGCAGACGCAGGACCGGGGTGCCGTGGATCATCTCGATCTTGTGTTCGGCATCGGCGGACGCACGAACCAGTTCGACGACGCTGATCTGCGGAATGGCGAAGCGTTCGGCGCCGCATTCCACGATCAGGGCGGAGACGATGGCGAGTGTCAGCGGAATCTTGATGGTAAAGGTCGTTCCCTTACCTTCCGTCGACTTCAGTTCGACCGTTCCACCGATCTTGTCGATATTGCTTTTCACGACATCCATGCCGACGCCACGGCCGGAAACGGAGGTCACCTGAGCAGCGGTAGAGAAGCCGGCAGCGAAAATGAACTGCTGGATCTGATGCTCGCTCATCTGCTCCAGTTCGGACTCGGTCGCCAGGCCGTTCGCGATGGCCTTTGCCTTGATCTTGTCCGCGGCCAATCCCTTCCCGTCATCCTTGATCTCGATCAGGATGTGCCCGCCTTCATGGAAGGCGTTCAGGGTGATGGTACCGGTTTCCGACTTGCCCGCAGCCACACGCTCCGCCGGCATTTCAATACCGTGGTCAGCGGAGTTGCGGACCATGTGGGTCAGCGGATCCTTGATGATTTCCAGCACTTGACGGTCCAGTTCCGTCTCGGCACCAACCATCTGTAGGTCGATTTTCTTGTCCAATTCAAGCGACAGGTCGCGAACGATACGCGGCAGCTTGGCCCAGGCGTTCCCGATCGGCTGCATACGGGTCTTCATGACCCCTTCCTGCAGTTCGGACGTCACGTGGGACAGGCGCTGAAGCGGCGCATTGAATTCGCTGTCACCCTGGGAGCGCAGAATTTGCAGCAACTGGTTCCGAGTCAGGACCAGTTCCGAGACCATGGTCATCAGATTTTCCAGAAGATCGACATTGACGCGGATCGTCTGAATGACGCCGGCGCCTTCCTTCTTCTCGGCCGGCGGCGCCCCTTCGGCTGCCTTTGTCTCCTTGGTGGCCGGCGCCTTGGAGGCCGTCGTGGCCGGAAGATTGGCCTTCTCCGGCTCTGCTTCGGGCTCCGGTTCCGGCTCCCCGGCGCCGTCGGCTGCCTTCGAAGCGGCGTTCGGATCGCCTGGCCCCTTGTAAACCGCATTGTCGAATGCGGCCTGTAGTTCCGGGGAGTCCTCCGCCACCTCGTCCGAGTTCAGCATCGCGTCGAAGGCAGCGCTTCCCGCAGTCGTCTTGCCCGCTTCCGCTTCCATGGCCGCAGCAGCGGCGGCATCTTCCTCATCCGCGTCGTCGGACGGTTTCGCGGCTGCTGGCGGCGCATTGTCCGCGCCCGGGACCTCGCCGGTTTCCGCCAGATGATTGAGTCGCTGGATCAGATCGCTGTCATCGCCTGCAGGCTCGGCCTCCGTCTCTTCCAACCCTTTCAGGATCAGCTTGATCTGGTCGAGGGATTCGAGAACCAGGGATACGGCCGCCGGCGAAACATCCAGTTCGCCGTCGCGGATCCTGCCGAGAACGTTCTCGGACGCGTGCGCCACCGCTTCCAGTCGCGGCAGGCCCAGGAACCCGCAGGTCCCCTTGATGGTATGAACCAGCCGGAAAATATTGGACAGGATCGCCTGATCGTTTGGGTTCTGCTCCAGCTTGATCAGCTCGGTGTCGAGCACATCCATGCTCTCCGCCGTTTCCGTCAGAAATTCGCTGAGAAGATCGTCCATAAGGTGTCTCCAGTCCCTAACCTTAGCCGCCCCGTGCGCCAGCTTCTGTAATCATGCAGTCGAAAGGTAGTCCGGTAAAGGTTAAGAAAGAATTTAACCAATCGCCCGAACGAGCGACAAAGTGACAGTTTCTGTTTCTGCTTTGACCGCGACCCGATAGCCGATCTCCCCGGCAAACGTGCGTGCCAGCGCCGCATGGACGGTTCGGGGTGTCAAATCAGAGGCATCCATCCGACCATCGAGGGCCCGGGCCAGCGACTCCTCCAACTGCGCTCCCTGGCCCTGCGCCATGACGTCGACCGTATCGTCCGAGGTCGAAACCCGAACGGTTCCGCCACGCACCAGGCAATCCCGGGCCAGTTCGGTCAGGATCAGAATCACCCGGCCCGCCCCGTCATCCAGAGACGGCAAAACCGGCGGTAACGGCCAGGAAAGATCGTGATGCGGCGCCTCGTCAAAGAATGCGGAGGCAGCGGCGCGCAATTGCGCCATGTTCGTGATCCCGTATCCGGACCGTCCATAGGCCATGCGATAGAACTGCAGCCGGGCGCCGGCCTGACGCGCACTGTCCGCGACCAGCTTTAATGCGTCGTCGCCAGCATCGGCTCCCAGTTCTTCCATCAGCTCAAGCCCGTTCGAGATCGCGCCGACGGGTCCGACAATCTCATGCGCCATCCGGGACGCCGTAAGGTCGGCGAGCGCCACTTCGAAAGAAATCGGCTGTGGATCGGAATCCGGTGCGATCGGGGGCATCTGGGAACCAAAAGTCATTTTTACTGGCCTCATTATTCGAATCAACGCATGATATATTGCACTGCACAATCAGATCGACAGATTGAGCGTGAGGAGCGAGGGAACCCATGATCACCGACCATTCGGACGAACAGGGCCTCGTGCCCGGTGCCTATGTCCGTCATCCCGACGCACCGGACTGGGGGATTGGACAGGTCCAATCCTGCGTCGGAACCCGGGTAACCGTCAATTTCGAAGACCGGGGCAAAGTCCTGATCGACACCGCCGTTGTCGGGCTGGTCGCGGCCGATGCAGAGATTGACGTTTAACGGCCAGAACGGTCGACCCGCCATCCGTTAAACAATTCGGCAATGGTACTGCCCGTCTGCGCGGTGGTTCCAACGAGTATGGGGCGGACAGGTTTACCTGTCGGCCGCATACCTTCACTCTATGCGTATTCGATACCGGCAGGAGAGCATTGATGCCCGACGGCGATAACAGCGTTCGCCAATTCCGAAGCCCCGGCTTCGGCCGACGCAAGACGACACCGCACCCGAAGGGTCGCCAGATCGACCCGGACGCCTTGCAGGAAGTCGCCGATCTGTTGGGCGATGCGCCGCGCGACCGCGATCTGCTGATCGAACATCTGCACCTGGTTCAGGATCGTTTCGGCTGCCTTCACGCACGCCATCTGGCAGCGTTGGCCGACCAGATGAACCTGCCCATGGCGGAGGTTTTTGAGGTCGCAAGCTTCTACGCCCATTTCGACCTTGTGATGGAAGACGACCCGGCCCCGCCGGAATTGACGGTCCGGGTCTGCGATTCGCTGACCTGTGAGATGCTGGGCGCCCAGAAGCTCCTGAGCGATCTGCAAGGTTGGGCCGGCGACGACGTTCGGGTCATTCGTGCCCCCTGCATGGGACGCTGCCACCAGGCCCCCGTCGCGGAAGTCGGCCACAAGCATCATGTCCAGGCCGATTTCGACAGCCTGACCGCCGCGATCGAAGCCCGCGACACCCATCCCGTCATCCCGAATTATCAGGATTTCGACACCTATACCGCCGAAGGCGGTTACGCCCGGCTGAAAGCCTGCCTTGGCGGTGAAACACCGGCCGAAAAGATCATTGAGACGCTGGAGAACGCCAATCTGCGCGGTCTCGGCGGCGCGGGGTTCCCGACCGGGCGCAAGTGGAAGTTCGTCCGGATGGAAGCGAAACCGCGCCTGATGGCGGTCAATGGCGATGAGGGCGAGCCCGGTACGATCAAGGACCACCATTATCTGGCCCGTCGTCCGCATCAGTTCCTGGAAGGCATGCTGATCGGTGCCTGGGCGGTCGAGGCAGAGACCGTCTACGTCTATATGCGCGACGAATATCCCGACATCATCGAGGTTCTGAAGCGGGAAATTGCGAAAGTTGAAGCTGCAGGACTGTCCGATCATGTGAAGATCGTCATTCGCCGGGGCGCAGGTGCTTATATCTGCGGCGAGGAAAGCGCGATGATCGAATCCATCGAGGGCAAACGCGGCCTTCCCCGCCATCGCCCGCCCTTCGTCGCGCAGGACGGAATTTTCGGCCGACCGACCCTGGTGAACAATGTCGAGAGCCTGTACTGGGTGCCCGAAATCCTGGAAAAAGGCGCCGACTGGTTCGCAAGCCATGGCGAGAACGACCGCAAGGGACTGCGCAGTTTTTCGGTTTCAGGACGCGTCCGGGAGCCGGGCGTGAAACTTGCGCCGGCCGGGATCACGATCCGACGTCTGATCGAAGACTATTGCGGTGGCATGCTGGACGGCCACACATTCAAGGGGTATCTGCCGGGCGGCGCGTCGGGCGGCATCCTGCCCGCAAGCATGGACGACATCCCGCTGGACTTCGATACGCTGCAGCCGCACGGCTGTTTCATCGGCTCCGCGGCCGTCGTTGTCCTGTCCGATCAGGACGATATCCCCGCGGTGGCGCTGAACCTGATGAAGTTTTTCGAGGATGAAAGCTGCGGGCAATGCACGCCCTGCCGTGTCGGAACGGAAAAGGCGGTCAAGCTCATGGAATTGGCCCGATGGGACGTGCCATTGCTGGAACAGCTCTCCAAGACGATGATGGATGCGTCCATCTGCGGCCTGGGCCAGGCGGCGCCGAATCCGATCCTGACAATGCTTCGTTACTTCCCGGAGGAAGTTCCCCGATAAAACAGGTCGTTTTCAACAGGACATCACAACTGATTGCCTGAGCCGTGCGGTGGTAAGCGTTCCGGGGCGGGATTATCCTGCGCAGCATGGAGTTCCGCAAAGATCCCCGGGTCGCCATCGACCCGCCCGACATCGCGCCGCATGGAGCAAGCGCGACCGGAATTCCCTACACTCATGTCCTCGAAGGTGCGGAACCCGGGCCCACCGCGATGATTTCCGCCGTGGTGCACGGCAACGAACTGTGCGGCGCGATCATCCTGGACGAGTTGCTGCGTTGCGGATTTCGACCGCTGAAGGGCCGCCTGATCCTGGCCTTCATGAATGTCGCCGCCTACGAATCCTTTTCCTGCCGCCATCCGGACGGCTCACGCTATGTCGACGAGGATCTGAACCGGGTCTGGACTGAAGACCGGCTGAACGGCCCCGGAGACACCACAGAACTCCGACGCGCGCGTGAAGTTCGCCCGCTGCTGAATGACGTCGACATGCTGCTGGACCTGCATTCGACCAGCAGCTACTCCGCGCCGATGAGCCTCGCCGGCCTGTCGGATCGCTCCCTGTCCCTCGCCCTGGCGCTGGGAGCACCGGCCGCGGTGGTCCGGGACGCCGGGCACGTAGCCGGAAAACGGATGCGGGACTACACGCCATTCACCGGCGACGGCCCCGGACCGACCTCTCTCCTGGTTGAATGCGGCCAGCACTGGCAACGGGCCACCGTGGATTGCGCGCGGGACGTAACCCGGCTCTTCCTGCGGCATCTGGGCATGGTGAAGGGCGGCGTCCCCCCTGCGCCGCGCCAGACCGTACTGGAAGTAACCGAAGCCGTGACAGTCATGACACCGAACTTCAGATTCGCGGCGGACTTCCAGGGGTTGGAATCCATCGACCGTGCCGGGACGCGGATTGCCATCGATGGCGACATGCCTATCCTGACGCCCTATGACGACTGCGTCCTGATCATGCCGACCCATGGTGCCGCGCCGGGTCAGACCGCCGTGCGCCTGGCCAGAGAGATACCGCGTATATGACCCTTCCTTCCCTGGACTCCCTGCCCAAGATCGCGTTCGCGCTCGGTCTGGGGGCGATCGGCGGTTTTGTCGCTGATCATCTGACGGTTCCCCTGCCCTGGATGCTGGGCCCGATGATCGTCTGTACCGTCGCCTCGATCTTTGGCGCGCCGGTGAAGGGACCGATGCCCTTGCGTCCCCTCATGGTCACCGTGCTGGGTGTCATGCTGGGATCCGGATTTGCGCCGGAGATGCTGGATCGCGCCGGCCAGTGGGCCATCAGCCTGAGCCTGCTGGCGGTTTACGTCGCCGTTGGCGGGGCGTGCTGCTATCCGTTCTTCCGGCGCATCGCGGGCTATGACCGGCCGACAGCCTATTTCGCGGCCATGCCGGGCGGCCTGAACGAGATGATGATCGTCGGCAAGGAAATGGGCGGCGACGACCGGCGCATCGTCCTGACCCATGCCAGCCGCATCCTGCTGACGGTCCTGACCATTCCGATCCTGTTTCGCCTGACATCGGAAATCGACATGACCGACAGGTCCCGTTTCGGTGTCGGCCTCGGCGATGTCGCGCTGAAGGATTACGTGCTGCTGGGCCTGTGCACATTGGGTCTGCCCGTGGCGCGCTGGCTGCGGATTCCCGCCCCGATGCTGGTCGGCCCTATGCTGGCCAGCGCTGCCCTGCACCTCAGCGGCATCACCTCCGCCCAGCCCCCCATGTTGATCGTCAACACCGCACAATGGGTCATGGGAACGATCATCGGCTGCCGATTCGCCGGCACGGAACGTGCCGAAGTTCTGCGCACTATCCTGATGAGCGTTGGCTCAACCGCGATCCTGCTGGCCGTCACCGCGGTGTTTGCCGTGACGGTCTATCTGATCAGCGCGACACCGATCGAAAGCGCCATCCTGGCCTATTCGCCAGGCGGTCTGGCGGAAATGAGCCTCGTCGCTCTGGCCCTGGGCGTCGATGTCGCCTTCGTGGCGACCCATCACGTGGTCCGGATCATCTATGTCGTAATCGCCGCGCCACTGGCCTATCGCAAATTCGTCGACGACCAGCCGCAGGCCCCCCCGCAGGAAAGCTAGACCGCCGCCGCTGCGTCGATGCCCTCCCGGATTGCGCGTTCGGCGTCGACCTCCGCCGCCAGCTTGGCCCCACCGATCACGTGCACCGGAACCCCTGCCGCTTCCATCGGCGCCTGCAGATCGGTCACCGATTCCTGCCCGGCACACAGAACGATGCTGTCGCAGGCGATAACCCGACGTTCACCGCCGGTGGAAATGGTCAGGCCACGGTCATCGATCTGCTCGTAGATCACTTCCGGGATCATTTCGACCCGCGCCTTGGTCAGTGTCAGACGGTGGACCCAGCCGGTCGTCTTGCCCGGTCCGATCCCCATCTTTCCGGGACGGCGTTGCAGCAACGTGATCTCGCGCGGCGGTGGCGGGTTCTCCGCCGGCCCATCCACGCCCCAGTGCCGCCGAAAGGCTTCCGGGTCCATATGGGCGGCGGATTTCTCCTCCGCCAGGAACACCGACACATCGACCCCGATTCCGCCGGCGCCGACCACCGCGACCCGCTGCCCCGGGTCGCGCGCCCCGGATAGCAGATCGGCATAGGTCATGACGCTGGGGTGGTCGACCCCGTCGATTTGCGGGATGCGCGGCACGACGCCCGTCGCAAGGATCACGGCGTCATACTGCTTGAGTTCCTCTTCGGTCGCCCTGGTCCCAAGGCGCAGATCCACCCCGAGTTCATCCAGGCGTACCGTGAAATAGCGCAGCGTCTCGGCGAATTCCTGCTTGCCGGGAATCGCACGGGCAAGTGCGAACTGTCCGCCGATATGGCCGTTGCTTTCGAACAGGGTGACCCTGTGTCCGCGGACAGCCAGTGTTTCCGCCGCCGACAGCCCGGCCGGTCCCGCGCCCACCACGGCGACACACTTGATCTGCGGTGCGGGCGTCACGGAAATCAGTGTCTCACTGCAGGCACGGGGATTGACCAGGCAGGACGAGACCTTGCCCAGGAAGTAGTTGTCCAGACAGGCCTGGTTGCAGGCGATGCAGGTGTTGATCCGATCCGAACGGCCATTTTCCGATTTCGATACGAAAGCCGGGTCGGCCAGGAATGGGCGCGCCATGCTGACCATGTCCGCCTCGCCATTCGCCAGGATGGCTTCCGCTGTTTCCGGCGTATTGATCCGGTTCACGGCGACGATGGGAATCGACTTCAGCGCGTCGCGCACCCTCGCCGTCGCCCAGGCGAAACCGGCCCGCGGTACGGCCTGGGCAATGGTCGGAACCCGTGCCTCATGCCAACCGATGCCGGAGTTTATGACATCGGCGCCGGCGTCCTCGATCTGTTGCGCCAGATCCCGAACCTCGGACAGGGGACTACCGCCCTCGACGATGTCCAGGACGGAAAGGCGGTACATGATGATGAAATCCGGACCGACGGCGGCCCGCACTGCCTTCACGATTTCCAGCGGGAAGCGGATGCGGTTTTCGAAGGAACCGCCCCACCGGTCGGTTCGGTGGTTGGTGCAGGGCGCGGTGAATTCGTTGATCAGGTAGCCTTCGGAACCCATGATCTCGACGCCGTCGTAACCGGCATCGCGCGCCAGAACAGACGAGGCGGCGAAATCCCGGATCGTCCGCTCGATCTCCTCCCCGGTCAGTTCCCTTGGCGTGTTTTTGTTGATCGGTGCGCGGATCGGCGACGGCGCAACAAGGTTGGAGTGATAGCTGTAACGTCCGGCATGGAGCAATTGCAGCAGGATCCGGCCGCCATGGGCATGGACGGCGGCGGGCACGGGCTTGTGAGCCTCCGCCATTTCCGGCGTATCGAAGCTGGCGGCATGCGCATTCAGCTTGCCCGCGTCATTGACCGAAAAACCGCCGGTGACGATCAGAGCGCAGCCCTGTTCGGCACGCTCACCGTAGAAGGCGGCCAACCGTTCGACCCCGTCGTCGCGCTCTTCCAACCCGGTATGCATGGAGCCCATGACGATGCGGTTGGGCAGGATATGGCTGCCGACCTGAACGGGCTGAAACACGTGCCGGTAAGGATTAGTCGACATGGCGCGCCTTGATCATGGTCATGGAAGTCATGGTCAGAACCGTGTCGCCTTCCTGGTTCCGAACGTCCCAGGACAGGTGCAGAATTCCGCGATCCGGTTTCGAACGCGATTTGCGCGCCTCCGCGACGGTCACGTGGGGCGTCAGTTCATCCCCGGGTCGTACCGGCCGAACCCAGCGGATTTCATCCATACCGGGGCCGGCCAGGGACACATCCTTGAACAATCCCATGCGCAGGAAGGAGGCAAAACTGGCAGCCACCGTCTGAAATCCGCTGGCAATCAGGCCGCCGAACGGCCCGCTTTCGGCATAGTCCTTGTCGGTATGGATCGCCTGCGGGTCGTATTCCGTGGCGAAACCGACAATGTAATCCTCATCGAAACGAACGGGCGGCGCGACGATTACCTCCCCCACCGTGTAATCCTCGATATAGCGCCCTGTCATCTTTCGCCTCTCCGATAGAGTATCTTGTCGTCCATTCTTTCCTTCCGGACCGTTCCCTGCGCAGCCAGGTGGTCCAGATGGGCAACACTCTCCCCCAGCGCAAACATGACGTGCTCATCGCCGATCGTTCGCGGGAAAATCGCCGGCATCAGCTCCCAGGCGTCCCTCGCCGTACCGTCTTCCAGCGCATCGATCAGGTCCTGCAGGCGGTCGCGGTGATGTTCCTGCAGTTCCGCGATGCGCCTATGCACGCCGACAAAAGGCAGCTTGTGGGACGGCAGGACCAGCGTATCCGCCGGCAGTGTGTCGGCGATGCGATCCAGACTGTCCAGGAAATCGCTCAACGGTTCCGTGCCGTCCTTGAACCAATGCACTGAGATATTCGGGCTGATCTTGGGCAGAACCTGATCCCCGGCGATGAAGACACGCAGATCGGGGCAGTAGAGACCCGCCAGGTTTTCGCTATGCCCTTCCAGCGCCATGACATGCCAGGTGCGGCCACCGATCGACAAGTCCTGTCCATCGCGAATTCGGATGAAACCGTCCGGTGGATCGTGGATGCAGTTGCGGTATTCGTTGCCGACCGCCTTCAGCCGGTCACGCACGTCGGAAGGGACGCCATGCTGGATATAGAAACGATCCTGCCCTGCCGCGAAAACCTCGTTGCTCATTTTCTCCAGCAGGGTTCCGACCAGCCATTCCTTTTCGGTCATCAGGCAGGGAATGCCGTATGTTCGGGCCAACCAACCGGCCTGACCGAAATGATCCGGATGGTGATGCGTGCAGATCAGCCGTCCGGGACGCCGGTCCTTGGCCGGCCCTTCGAATAGCTGGTGCCATAGTTCGCACGTATGGTCGGTTCCGAAGCCGGTATCGACGATGACCCATTCCTCACCGTCCTCGATCAGCCACAGATTGATGTGGTCCAGGGAAATCGGCATCGGCATGCGCAGCCAGTGTACGCCCGGCGCCACCTCGATCATTTCGCCGGGCGGCGGCGCATCGTCCCAGGGGTGATGGATCGGCTCCGGCTTGAACGAAATCGACGTCATGACAATCCTTGCAGTGCGTCCGGCGGGGTATGCGTCAGCGGATGGCCGCGGCGAATTCCGCTATCAGGTCTACCGTCTGTTCCGGTTGATCGCGATGGGGGGAATGGCGACAGTCCGGCAGGATACGGGTTTCGCACGGACCGGCAACCTGTCTGCCGATCGCGTCGATCTGTGCCTGGGTTCCGTATTCGTCCTGCGCGCCCTGAATCGCCAGAACCGGGCAGCTGATCCGGGGCAGGAATTCCTCGATGTTCCAGTGGCGGAAACTCGGCGCCAGCCAGGCCTGATTCCAGAGCCAGAACGCACCTTCCGGATCGTCATGGTATCGACCCAGCCTGTCCTTCAGGTCCGTTGTCTCGAACGCCTTCTTCGCCTGTTCGATGGACGCAACGCAGACATCCTCGTTGAAGACATGGGCTGCCAGGGTCACCACCCCTCCCACGGGACGGTTCGCCCCGCCGGCATGGATCAGGGCGATTGAGCCGCCGTCCGAATGTCCGACCAGGATCGGGCGGTCCAGTCCCCGCCGGTCGAGCAGTTCAGGCAGTGCCTCCAACGCCTCGCGGTGCATGTAGCGGTCACCGACCGGGTGGGTCGTACAAGGCGTCGACCGGCCATAACCGTATCGCGAATAGACCAGAACGCCCCGCCCCGTCCTTTCGGCCAGCTTTTCCGGGAAGTCGCGCCACATGGCGACCGACCCCAGCCCCTCATGCAGGATGACCAGGGCAGGCCCATCCACCCGCGGCGGATACCATGCGCATTCCAGCCGATGGCCGGTTACATACTCGAAGAATGTCTCCGAATTCATTCGGCGTCCCGCAGCTTGAACCGCTGAATCTTGCCGGTGGCCGTCTTCGGCAGTTCGTCGATGAACTCGACCCAGCGCGGATACTTGTATCCGGCCAGTTCGGCCTTCACGAAGGCCTTGATCTCGTCCGCCAGGGCATCGCTCTTTTCGACCCCTTCGCGCGGCACGACAAAGGCTTTCGGCTTGATCAGTCCGTCCTTGTCCGGGTGGCCGACCACGGCCACTTCCAACACCTTCTCGTGCCGGACTATGGCGCTTTCCACCTCTACCGGCGACACATAGATGCCGCCGACCTTCAGCATGTCGTCCGACCGGCCGGCGTGGGCGTAGACACCGTTTTCGTCGCGGATGTACTTGTCACCCGTGCGGGTCCATGGCCCCTGGAAGGTGTCCCGGCTCTTGTCCCGCTGGTTCCAGTACATCACGGCGGAAGTCGGACCGCTCACTTCCAGCATGCCCATCTCACCCGCGCCTTCGATGACGGACCCGTCATCCGCGACCAGCCGCAGTTCATATCCCGGCACCGGTCTGCCGGAAGCACCCGGGGTTATGTCACCGACCCTGTTGGACAGGAAGATGTGCAGCATCTCGGTCGAGCCGAGCCCGTCCAGAATGTCGACACCGGTTGCTTCCTTGAATCGGCGCAGAAGATCCGCAGGAAGGGCTTCACCGGCCGAAGTCGCAAGACGCATCGCATGATCACCCGGTGCCGGCAGTTCGCCGGAGGCCAGAAGCATGCCGTAGAGGGTTGGCACCCCATAGAAGATCGTCGGCTTGTGTTCGCGGATAACCTGACAGACGGATTTCGGATCCGGCGGGCCGGCCAGCAGCACGGTCGTCGCACCGACGGCCATTGGGAAAGTCAGTCCATTGCCCAAACCATAGGCGAAGAACAGCTTCGCCGCCGAAAAGCAGATATCGTCTTCCTGGATACCGAGGGTCGGAATTGCGTAAAGCTCTGCCGTGTCGATCAAATGCGTGTGCAGATGCACCGCCCCCTTGGGCTTGCCGGTTGTCCCGGAGGTATAGAGCCAGAAACACATATCGCCCTTCCGGGTCGGGGCGGTCTCTGCCTCCTCCGATTGCCCCTTGAGGAGATCGGCAAGCAGTGCGTACCCCTTGCCTTCGGCGCCGGAGACGATGACCGTCTCCAGGAAGGGATGGTTGCCGAGATGCGGCAGGAACGCATCCAGCAACTGTTCGGAGACGACCAGCACGCGCGCGCGACTGTCCTCCAGCATGAAGTCATAGTCTTCAGCGGTCAGCCGGGTGTTGACGGGGATCGGGACAGCGCCGGCACGGATCGCCCCCAGAAAGCAGGTCGGCCAGTCGATCGTGTCCAGCATGCACATCAGAACACGCTCTTCCATTCGCACTCCGCGTTCCCGCAGGAGATTGGCAAAGCGGCTGACGCGACCGTTGAGTTCGGCGTAACTGTAGCGGCCGGCGTGATCGATAAAGGCGGTCTTTTCGCCGCGGCCCGCTTCCAGATTGCGGAGGATCAGGTCGTCGGCGGCGTTGTAAAGGTCGTCTGCGGCGGAATGGCCGGCCATGGTTCTCCCTCCCTATCAGGAACCGTCGGAATGAACTGTACTTTGAAGGCGGCGGGACCTGATCAGCCCTTCTTAGACCGCGTGAACTCGATTTCGCCGTTGGGCAGCAGATACAGAACGATCGCCTTTCCGCCACTGACGGTCGGGAAGTGCGCGGTGCCCGGCTCATAGACCAGCCAGCCGCGACCGCGCCCATCGAAATCGGCGCCGTCGTCATCCGGCAGGATCAGGTCGATCTCGCCGGTCGGATGGGCATGGTGGGGGCCTTTGCAGTCGTCCATGACAACCACGTCGACGGAAAACTTGTGCTCCGCCAGGCTTGGCTTGATCGGACGGCCAAAGCGGATGCCACCGTGTTCGTTCTGGCACAGCCAGCCTTCGGATATGCCGGTCCGACATGCCTGTTCTATGCGGGCAACCATGTCGCCGTCGCCTGGGAAGGCCTGGTTCAAAAAGGTGTCGAGGTCCGAATTGAGCGGTCGCGGTCCGATCGTCTCGGAGACTTCGCGCATCAGTGCGGAAAAATCATCTGGCGTCATCGCTACCCCCGGTTCTGCGCGATTGGCTGGATCAATGCGTCGGGTCAGGCGGCGGCAAGGCTGCCTTCATACCATTCGGCAGCCCATTCGGCCGCGACGTCTTCAGGCAGTTCGCCGGAAGACGCGTCATGCTCCCGCCGGTCGCCTAGCCGCTTGGCGCCCAGCTTCTCGAACAGTTCGTCGAACTTCTTGCCACCGAAACAGAAGGTCTGCATGTAGGTCCGATCGCCCAGCGCGAAGACTCCGTAATGCAGGCCGGACAGGTCCGGTTTCGACTCTTCCAGTGCCTCAAAGAAGTCCTGGGCATTGTCGGGGACGTCCCCCTGCCCGTAGGTGGAGGTGCAAATGATGTACAGCGGACCGGACGTCAGCGCGTCGGGCTTCAGGTCGTCCATGAGGAGGACTTCGACATCCGCACCCTTGTCTTCCAGAACGTCGACGATTTCATCCGCCACCAGTTCCGCCGTGCCGGTCATCGTGCCGACGAGAATCTTGACCTCATTGCTCATCCGTCGCCTATCCTGCTTCTTCTCTATCCCAAAACCGCCGCACTTGCCGTACGGGTGATTTAGGAACTATAGTGCATGTTACTGGATGTGGAAAGAACCATAGTGCATTTTTTCACATCGACACAGAAGAGCGGCCTGATAAACCGCCGCCTGGGGGTCTGATGAGTGACAAACTGGCCGAGGATCCGGCCCTGAAAGCCTACCTCGCCGCCCTGGGCGCCCGGGTACGGGAAGCCCGCGCGAAACGCGGCATGGCGCGGCGGATCCTGGCACGGGATTCCGGCGTTTCAGAACGCTATCTGGCACAGTTGGAAGGCGGGTCCGGCAATCCGACTGTCGCGGTGCTGCGGCAGATTGCAACGGCGGTCGATTATCCGCTGGCGCAGCTTGTCACGGGCGAAGCCGGCGCCGAGACAGCGCCGGAACTGGCGCCGCTGATTGCGCGGCTGCGTGCCCTTCCGCCCAACCTGCTGCCGGAAGCGCGTGACGCCCTGAATGCCATTGGCCGAACCGGGGATACCCCCGAAGGTCCCTCCCCCGCCAAGGCCAAACGCATAGCGCTGATCGGCCTGCGCGGCGGCGGCAAATCGACCCTGGGCCGCCTTCTCGCAGAGCGCATGGATGTGCCCTTTGTCGAACTGAACCGTATCGTGGAACGGGACTATGGCGGCAGCGTCGGTGAAATCATGGCGCTGAGTGGCCAGCCGGCCTTCCGACGCCTGGAACGACGGGCCCTGGAGAATATCGTCAACGAGAACAAGACGGCGATCATTGCGACCGGCGGCGGCATCGTTTCCGAATCCTCGACCTTCCAGCTCCTCCTCGACCGCTGCCACACGATCTGGATCCAGGCCCAGCCGGAGGAACATATGAGCCGCGTCATCGCCCAGGGCGATCTGCGCCCGATGGCGAAAAACGAAGAGGCCATGGAAGATCTGAAAGCCATTCTGGCAGCGCGGGAACCCGCCTACCGCCAGGCCGACGCCCGGGTCGACACCAGTGGCCAGACCATTCAGGAAAGTCTGGAATCCCTGGAAGTCGCCGCACGCAAACTGATCGCCTGACCTTATTTCCGCCGATCGAATAGAAGTCCCGCGACCTGAGCCATCTCCGGCACGATGACATGGGCCCCGGCGGCGCGCAGTTCGGCTTCGTCCGTATCACGGCTGAACCCGATGACCCGCATCCCCGCCGCGACCGCCCCTCGGACGCCGGTCGCGGAATCCTCGATCACGGTGCAGTCTTCCGGCGACCAGCCCATGGTGCGGGCAGCATGCAGAAACAGGTCCGGCGCCGGTTTTGGATTCGCGACCATGTCCGAAGAAAACACACGTCCCTCGAACAACGGCCAGAGCTCGCAGCGTCCGAGCGAGATCTTCATCTTGGCGACCGAGGCCTGGCTGGCGACGCAGAATCCGCGGCCGTGGGCGACCAGCCGATCGATCACCGCCCGCACGCCGGGAATCGCCTTTGTCTCCCGCGCCAGCGCAGCGAATTGCTTTTCAAAGAACCGATCCAGGAAGTCGGGACCAAGCTCAATCCCGAATTCGCTTTCGATCTGCCGTGGCAGGGATTTTATCCGACCGCCCTTATAGCGGCGGACCGATTCCTCCATCGTCATCGGCCTTCCGGCTTCCGTGATCGCTTCCGCCAGAAGTCGGTTGGAAATCGATTCCGTATCGACCAACACGCCATCGCAATCGAAGATGATCACAGGATTTTCCGGAAACCGTTGGTGATCGGATAGCGGCGGTCGCGGCCAAAGGCACGGGCCGTGATCTTGACCCCCGGGGGGGCCTGACGCCGCTTGTACTCGGCGATGTCCAGCATCCGCCAGACCCGCTGCACCAGTTCGGGCGGATGGCCGCGATCCGCAATTTCCGGCACCGACATCTCGCGCTCAATCAGGCAGTTGAGAATATCGTCCAGCACGTCATAGGGCGGCAGGCTGTCCGCATCCTTTTGGTCCGGCTTCAACTCGGCCGAAGGCGGTTTCGTGATGATCCGTTCCGGCATAACGGCGCCGGCCGGCCCCTTCAGCAGGGGGTCGTCATTCCGCGACAACCCTTCGTTCCGCCATTCGCACAGGCGGAAAACGTCACTCTTGTAGATGTCCTTCAGCACCGAATAGCCGCCGCACATATCGCCATAGAGCGTGGCGTATCCCGTCGACATCTCCGACTTGTTGCCGGTTGTCAGCACCATGGCGCCGTGCTTGTTGGAAATTGCCATCAAGGTCAGGCCACGGGACCGGGACTGGATGTTTTCCTCCGTCACGCCGCTCTCGGATTCTCCAAAAATCGGCGCCAGCATTTCCTGAAACGCCGTCATGGCCGGGCCGATATTCACTTCGTCCAGCCGAACCCCCAGCAGACCGCAGGCCGCGGCGGCATCATCCAGGCTGTCCTGGCTGGTATAGGGCGACGGCATCATCACGCAATGCACGGCATCCGGCCCCAGCGCGTCGACGGCAACCGCGGCCGAAAGCGCCGAATCGATCCCGCCCGACATGCCCAGGACAACGCCGGGGAAGCCGTTCTTGCGCACGTAATCGCGCAATCCCAGGGTCATCGCCCGATAGATGGATTCCAGCCGTTCCGGCGGTTTGACCCGGTCACCCGGCAGGCACGTCCAGCCGTCACGCCCACGCTCGAACACCGCAATCGAAATCGTGTCCTCGAAAGCAGGCATCTGGATCGCAAGGCTGAAATCCGGGTTCATCACGAAGGACGATCCGTCATAGACCAGCTCGTCCTGACCGCCGACCTGATTGAGATAGGCAATGGGCAGGCCGCTTTCGCGCACGCGGTTGACGCCCAGTTGGATGCGCACGTCTTCCTTGCCGTCCTCATAGGGACTGCCATTCGGGACCAGAAGGATCTCCGCGCCGGACTCGTCCAGACATTCGACGACGTCGGCGGTCCAAATGTCTTCGCAGATCGGGACCCCGATTCGCACGCCCTTGATGCTGATCGGGCCCGGCATCGGTCCGGCCTCAAAGACGCGCTTCTCATCGAAGACACCGTAATTCGGCAGATCGTGCTTGTAGCGAGCGGTCTCGATACGCCCACCGGTAAGATAAAGCACCGCATTGCGGGGCTTTGTACCATCGCCGCGCCAGGGGGTCGGCAACAGCACATCCGGACCGCCATCTGCGGTTTCCGCGGCAAGGGCGGCCGCCGCCTCCTCAAGCTTGTCCAGGAAGAATGGCTTCAAAACCAGATCTTCCGGCTGATATCCCGACAGGAAGAGTTCCGGCAGAAGCAGCAGGTCCGCGCCCGCGGCGGCGGCTTCGGCACGCGCCTTGCGTGCCAGTGCGGCATTGCCGGTGACGTCCCCGACGGTCGGGTTGAGCTGCGCCAATGCGACGGTGAGGCGATCGGTCATCGGGGTGGGTCCTTCGGGATGACGGGGCACCGGTGTCCAGGGCGGCCGGTCCGTCCCGCCGCGCCGTGACTATCTTGGCCGGGCCGCTTGAAATCAAGTCCCGGCAGGGCGATACCTAATGTCCAGGAGCGATTGGAAAGACGATAATGGCCGACGATAAGGGAAATTCCGTGACAGCCGCCTCACCCGGCGCCGAAAAACTGGGCGAGTTCGCCCATCGTGTCAGCCAGTTGCTGATCGACCGGCTGGCGGCGCATTCAGCGCGCGGCGACGGCAAACTGACGGCGCGCGACATCCAGGCGGTGGTCAATGCGTACAGCTACGATCAGGATCCGACCCTGCGCGGCCTGTGCGATTCGACATGGGTCGGTCTGCAGCAGCAGTTCGAGGAATCCTATTATGCACGCATGCGGAAGTTTCCGCTGGAGCGTCTGATCGTTGCGCGCTTCGTCCACCTGCTGCCTGACCGCGACAAGGATCCCGTTCCGGGGCGCACTCTCTCCCGCCGGATCATTCCCGCCTTCATCCAGGCCCTGCACCAGATGGTCGGTCCTGAACTGTTTGACGAATATGAGGACCGGGCACGCGAAATGATCGAATCCCTGCGCGCCAAGGAGGGTGGCTCTCTGGATTGGGAACGGCTGCATGAGCGCCCGGTGGCGCAGGTACTGGTCAACGATATCCTGATCTATATCTCGCGCTACTTCCTGGATGTCCCGAAGCGGCGCGGCTGGATGGTCAGCTTCTTCGAACGCACCATGCCCGCCGCCAAGTCCGATGCGGAAAAGGCTTGGCATTTCGGCGACATGGAATTCCACAAGCTGATGTCGGCGCTCTACAAGGAACTCGCGGAAACGCTGTTCGACGTAGAGGGACGTCAACGACTGGAGCAGCGCTACGACGCGGGCAGCCTGTCACAGCTTGAGCAGATGCTGGCAGGTCTGGCGCAGGACCAGAAGCGGGTCCTCAACGGTCGCTAGACCTCCATAAAGGCCCGGAACATCTTCTCGACCGGATCCTGATTCAGGTCCCGGGCAATAATGACGATGCGCGATACCTGATCGTCCCCCTGAGGCCAGGATTCCAGCATGGCGGGCGGGTGGAAGACATGCTGCACGCCGTGAACGGCAACCGGGCCCTGTGCTTCCTTCACATTCAGGATGCCCTTCATCCGCAGCAGGTTTGCGCCGTGGGTCGAGATCAGGGCCTCGATCCATTCGACGAAGGAATCCCATGCAATCGGCGCGTCGTAGCGGATGACAAAGGATCGGATCCGGTCGTCATGACGGTTTCGGTCGTGGTCATGTGCGCGCCCGTGATCATGACCGTGATCATGATGCCCATGCCCGCTGTCGGCATAGGCTTCCTCCGCCAGCCAACGGGCAACGTCCGGCGACTTCGTGGCCGGATCGTAAAGTCCGCTGCCGAACAGGTCTGCCGGATTCACCGCCCCCTGCACCACTGGCAGGACCGGCGCGGCCGGGTTGATCCCGCCCAGGCGTTCGATCAGGTCGGCATTATGCGGCGCGAGATCGGTCTTGGTCAGCAGGATGCGATCGGCGACCGCGGCCTGCTTCACGGCCTCCGGCTGCGCGTCGAGGGTCGCCGCCCCCGCCGTCGCATCGACCGTTGCAATAACGCCATCCAGGCGATAGCGGGCCGAAATCACCGGATCGGTCATTAGGGTGTGAAGGATGGGCGCCGGGTCGGCCAGACCGGTCGTTTCGATGACCAGTCGCTCGAAGGCAGGCACCTCGCCGCGCCAGCGCCGCCGGATCAGACCTCTCAGCGTCTCGATCAGATCGCCCCGAATGGTGCAGCACAAACAGCCGGAATCCATGACCACCATATCCTCGCTGGCGCTTTCGACCAGCAGGTTGTCGATTCCGACTTCCCCGAACTCGTTGATGACGACTGCGGCCTGCCCCATGTCCGGATTCTTAAGCAGCCGGTTCAGCACCGTCGTCTTGCCGGATCCCAGGAAGCCAGTCAGGACACTGACCGGAATCCGGTCCAGCATCGGGTCGGTCACGTTCTGGCTGGCATCATCGGTCATCGCGGGACTGTCCCTTTCTCGTATGGCTGATCCGGTTGACCTTGCTGTAGGGTTTCGTCACCGTCTTTTCAACTTCCGTCCCGCATTTCCATTTGAAAGCCACGCCATGACCGACCTGATCCGCCTGACCGCCTGCGATGCCGTCGACCTTCTGAAATCCGGCGATGTCACGCCGATGGAGATGATCGCGGCGGCTTTCGACCGGATCGACGCGGTGGACGGTACGGTCAATGCGATGGTTACCCGCTGTCGCGACCGCGCGGAAGCACAGGCGGCGAAGGCGGACCGGAACAGCCTGCTTGCCGGCCTGCCGGTCGGAATCAAGGATCTGACTGAGCTGGCCAGCGTCCGCTGTACCTATGGTTCGCCGATTTTCGAAGACTTCATCCCTGATTTCACCGACATACCGGCCGCCAATCTCGAAGCCAATGGCGCAATTCCGATCGGCAAGACCAACACGCCGGAATTCGGCGCCGGCGCCAATACGTTCAATGCGGTCTTCGGCATCACCCGCAATCCCTGGGATATCTCCAGGAGTTGCGCGGGGTCGTCCGGTGGATCGGCAGTGGCCCTCGCGACCGGGCAATGCTGGCTCGCCAGCGGGTCCGATCTGGGCGGCAGCCTGCGGACGCCGGCCAGTTTTTGCGGCGTCGTCGGGCTGCGACCCAGCCCCGGTTGCGTACCGCGCCTCAACCCCGGTGACCCGTTCGGTACAATGAGTGTTGAAGGTCCGATGGGCCGCACCGTGGAAGACACGGCCCTTATGCTCGACGCCATGGCCGGCCGCGATCCCCGTGACCCGATCAGCCAACCGGCACCCACCCCTTCCTTCCGGGAAACGTGCCGCCAGACCGCGCCGCCGAAAAGGATCGCCTACAGTCTGGACCTGGGCGGCATCATTCCGGTCGACCCGGCGGTGCAGACCGTGTTCGAGAGCGCATTGGAACGCCTGCGCGACATGGGTGTCGAACTGGTGGAGTCCTGCCCGGACTTCAGCGAGGCCATCGAAACATTCAAGGTCCTGCGTGGTCTGGGTTTCGTCAACGGACACCGCGACAAATATGGCGATCCGGCCCTGCGTGCCAAGTTGAAGGACGATGTGATCTGGAACATCGAATACGGCATGGGCCTGACGGCGGATGACATCGCAGCAGCCCAGCGCAGCCGCGGCGCCATCTACATGGATGCGGTATCGCTGCTGACGGAACGCGGATTCGACGCCTTTGTCTGCCCAACCTCCATCGTGCCCCCTTACCCGGCCGAGCAGCTCTGGGTCGACGAAGTGAACGGCCAGCGGTTCGACAACTACATCCACTGGCTTGCCATGGTCTCGGCCATCACCTTGACGGCGATGCCGTCGGTGTCTGTACCGGCCGGATTCACAACGGACGGTCTGCCGGTGGGTATCCAGTTTGTCGGCGGGCCGCGGGGCGAAGGACGCGTTCTCGGCCATGCACGGCATTTCGAGGCGGCGGCAGGCCTGGCAACGGGCCTGCCCATCGATCCTCGCGGGCAGGCCTGAACCCGCGCCCCGTTCCGGACTTGCCGCCTCGCGGCGTAGTCGCTAGCGTTGCAGCGCAGCATCAGCCGCGGGCCCGCAGATTTCGGGCCCGCATGCCAGTATAACGCCGAGGAGCCTTTCCCATGGACAGTCCGCGACTGCATACCGACCTGAACGGTTTTTTCATCGAGGACCTGTCGGTCGGCATGACGGCGGTCTTTGCCAAGACCATCACGGAAGCGGATATCGTATTGTTCTCCGGGGTGACGGGGGACATGAATCCAGTCCATGTGAACGAGGATTTCGCTGCCGACACGATGTTCAAGGGCCGGATTGCCCACGGCATGCTGACGGCCAGTCTGATCTCAACGGTTCTGGGTATGAAAATGCCCGGGCCGGGCTGTATCTACCTCAGTCAGGATCTGAAATTCCTGGCCCCTGTTCGCGCCGGTGACACGGTCACGGCCAAGGCGGTCATTCTGGACATCATCCCGGAGAAGAAACGTATCATCTGCAAGACCACGGCGTCCGTCGGCGACAAGCTGGTATGCGATGGCGAGGCCAAGATGATGGTGCGCAGCCGATCGGAGGAAGAAGCGACCAAGGCGGCCTCCGCCTGAGGCGTTTTCAGTGCAGGCGGAAACGGCTAACCTGCCAACAGCCAGTCATACCAGCCGGAGCGGCACGCTTTCATGCAGATTTTCAGGGAAACCGCCGACTTTCCGGCAGAACGCCGGGGCGCGGTCGTTGCTTTGGGCAATTTCGACGGGGTGCATCGCGGCCATCAATCGGTAATCGGCCAGGCCGGAGAGATCGCGGAGGAACGCGGAGTCGATCTGGCGGTCATGACGTTCGAACCCCATCCGCGCGCCTATTTCCGGAAGGACGACCCACCCTTCCGCCTCACCCCCTTCACCAACAAGGCCCATCAGTTGCAGGCGCTGGGCGTGGATTCCCTGATCTGCCTGAACTTTGACGGATCGCTGGCGGCACTGGAGGCGGAGGCATTCATTCAGTCGGTCCTGGTCGACGGGATCGGCGTCGGCGTCCTGGTCGTGGGCTACGATTTCAAGTTCGGCCGCGGGCGCACCGGCGATATCGAGACACTGAAGGCGGACGGTCGGTTCGAGACCCTGGTGATCGAACCCTCAGCTTCCGCGACTGGAGAAATATATTCCTCGACCCGGATTCGGGATTATCTGGCCGGTGGTCAACCCGGTCAGGCCGCCGCCCTGCTGGGCCGGCCCTTCGAGATCGAAGGCGAGGTATTGCATGGCGACCAGATCGGCCGGACCATCGGCTTCCCGACGGCAAACCTGGATCTGGGCGATTATATCCGGCCAGCCTATGGCGTTTACGCCGTGCGGGTGGGCGTTGAAACCGGACGGGTGGGCCAGACCGTTTGGTGCGACGGCGTCGCCAATCTGGGCAAGCGGCCGACCGTGGACGGCTTGACGGAGAAGTTCGAAGTCCACCTGTTCGACTTCGACCGCGACCTATACGGGACGCATATGCGCGTCGCCCTGATCGAATTCATTCGCGGCGAACGGAAATTCGACGGGCTGGATGCGCTGAAAACTCAGATTGCCAAAGACTGCCACAGCGCGCGGGTCATCCTCGACACACGCGCCGCCGGGGCCTGATCGATCATTCGGCGGGCTGCGCCACCACCTTGTCCATGTTGTGCGGCTTGACCCGGTTGGCGACCATCCGGTCATGAAGACGCGTGATCATCCGGCTGCCGGTCTTTTCGAAGGCGAAGGGCAGAAACGCATGAACGACGCAGCACAGTCCAGCCAGCAGCAACGGGCCGGCAAAGCTGAAAGCCGTTCCCATATGCTCGGTGTAGGTTTCCCCGACAGAGGCCGGGTGTTTGGTAAAGGCACTGTGCAACATATTCATCCCCTTGCTTCGACCCTGTAATCATGCCTCAGGTTTCGGGAAAATGGATTTCAAACATGCTGACATTTTTCCCATTTCGTGATATTTTTTTCTAATCTTGTTAATTTTTCGAGCGTTTCATTCTATGGCTCTCGACTCGATTGATCGGCGCATCCTCCAGGAACTGCAGCAGGATGCATCCCTGTCGACCGCCGACCTCGCGGACCGTGTCGGCCTTTCGACAACGCCGTGCTGGCGCCGGGTCCGGCATCTGGAAAGCGCCGGCTATATCAAGAAGCGGGTCGCCCTTCTGGATCGCGAACGGCTTGGGGTCGCGACGACGGTTTTTGTGGCGGTAAAGACGCGATCCCATGCCGCCGACTGGCTGGACAAGTTTGCCGGCGCCGTTCGGGACATGCCGGAGGTCGTCGAGTTTCATCGGATGAGCGGCGATGTCGATTATCTGATGAAAGTCGTCGTCCCGGACATTCCGGCCTATGATGCCTTCTACAAGCGGTTGATTTCCAAGATCGACCTGTCGGACGTCTCCTCCAGTTTCGCCATGGAGGAGATCAAGACGACGACCGCCCTGCCCCTGGACTATCTCGACTGACCCCTACACAGATCGGCGGACGGCTTCTATCTTGGGAGGCGAACCCTTGAAACTGGGAGAAAATGCAATGGGTGACATGATCGACTATCCGTGCCCGGACGGGAGCCGCGCCAAGGGATATCTGGCGAAGGCGGAATCGCCGAAAGGGTCCATCGTCCTGATCCAGGAATGGTGGGGTCTCAATGACCAGATCAAGGGCGTCGCCGACCGGTTTGCGAAGGCCGGCTTCACGACATTGGCGCCGGACCTGTTCGAAGGCCGTGTGACGAAGGATCCCGACGAGGCGAACCACATGATGTCCGGCCTGGATTTCCCCGGTGCGGCCAATCAGGACATTCGCGGCGCGCTGCAGTATCTGAAATCCGATGGCGGCAAGGCGGCGGTCCTCGGCTTCTGCATGGGCGGCGCGCTGACCATCATTGCTGGGGTCAAACTTCCAGAATGCGACTCCGCGGTCTGCTATTACGGCATCCCGCCCAAGGAAGTGGCCGATCCCGCGGCAATGCGGGTTCCGTTCATGGGGCATTTCGCAACCCAGGACGACTGGTGTACGCCTGCCGCCGTTGCGGCCCTCAAGAACGACATGGCGGCGGTCGAAACCCCGGTGGAGATCTACGACTACGAAGGCGAACACGGATTCTTCAACGATACCCGAGAGGTCTATGACAGGTCCGCCGCGGAGCTGAGCTGGGACCGCAGCATAGCCTTCCTGGAACGGACACTGGCCTGAGTACCTCCCGGTGGCGTCCGCGCGTCTCGCGGTTCTGGCAATCGCGATCCTGACCTTCTTGAGTTTCGGCGGTCCGTTCTCCGATACGTTGGAACTGCTGTCTCATTGGCGCATCCAGATTCTGGGGCTGGCGGTCCTGGTGGCGGTTCTGGCCACCTGGCGCAGCAATCGCAGAATTCAGGCCGCCGCCCTGGCGGTCTGTGTTCTGAATGCCTGGCCCATGGGGCAGCATCTGGCGCGGTCTGCGCCGGTCGCGGAGGGCCACGCACAGCCTTCTGACATCACCGTTCTGGCCGCCAACCTTCATGGCGACAAGGTCGATCCCCTGTCCTTCGGCACGCTGCTGGATGAAACCGATCCGGACATCGTCGTGCTGACGGAGGTCACGAAGCCGGTCGAAACACGACTACGGACCCGGCTGCGCGATCACCACTTCGCCTGGGCAGGCGATCCGAACCGGCTGTTCTCCATCCTGATCGGCGTGCGCGGTCGGCAGCCCGCACCGGAAGTCCGCGACACGCTGCCGGATCAAAACTTTCCCTGGGCCAGCCTTGAGGCCTGCCCGCATGCCTGCGCAACGATCATCGCGGTACATGCCCCGCATCCGGACGGCCTTTCCCCGTTTAATGCCCAATCCCGGCAGTTCGCCGAAATCATGGCGGAATCGCCCGACATCCTGCCGGACGTCCTGCTGGGTGATCTGAACACCACGCCCTGGTCCCCGCATTACGCACGTCTGCTGGACAATACCGGCCTCAAAGACGCGGCGCCGGGTATCGGCTGGGTGAACACATGGCTTTCCGCCCTGCCGGGCCTGGGCCTGAGGCTGGATCACATTCTGGTCGGCCCGCGCGTGGCCGTCCGATCTTACAAGGTCGGCCCCAATATCGGATCGGACCACCGTCCCGTGATTGCCCGGCTGTCGGTCGCGGAATAGCACCATCGAGGCCACTTCCCGCTTGTGTGCAAGACCGGACGGACTAATCTGCGGCCCATGTCGGACATCTACACTTTGCATCGCGGCAAGACGCCGCTTCTCGTCAGCGTTCCGCACGCCGGAACGGCCGTTCCCCCGGATATTGCCGAGCGGCTTTCGGACGCCGCGAAGCCCGTGCCGGACACCGACTGGCATGTCCACACCCTGTATGACTTTGCCGCCAGCCTCGGCGCGTCGATCCTGATCGCGCATTACTCGCGCTATGTCGTGGACCTCAATCGCCCGCAAAACGACGAGAGCCTATATCCCGGACAGACGACAACCGGACTGACCCCGGTCGACACGTTCAACGGCGAACCGATTTATCGCGACGACATCGATCCGGATGTCTCGGAAGTCATGGCCCGTGTGACCGGGTACTGGCAGCCCTATCACACGGCCCTGCGGGAAGAACTCGACCGCCTTCGCGAGATGCACGGGCACGCGGTCCTATGGGACGCGCATTCGATAGCCTCCGAAGTGCCGCGCCTGTTTGACGGCAAGCTGCCGGATTTCAACCTGGGCACAAATGGCGGTCAGAGCTGTGACGAAACCCTGGCCAATGCCGTTCTGGCGAAGGCGGAGGCCGCAGCGCCGGACTACACCACCGTTCTGAACGGCCGGTTCAAGGGTGGCTTCATCACCCGGAACTACGGCGATCCGGAGAACGGTGTCCACGCGATCCAGCTTGAACTCAGCCAGGCAACCTATATGAGCGAGGGCCCACCCTGGCCGTATCGCATCGATCTGGCGAACAAGGTCCGCCCCCACCTGCAGGGTTTCCTGCAGACCTGCATCGACTGGCGGCCGGCCTGATCAGCCCTCCTTGTTCTTCTTTCCGACGGCATCGAGGCCCAGCAGACGCAGGACCCGTTGGTGATCGCCGCCGCCTTCGACCAGCTCGATCAGCAACTCGCCGAAGCTCATGTTTCCCCAGGTCACGGCCCGTTTAACCAGGTAGGGGACGGGGCTGTGCGGCTCGGTCCGGATAAGGTAGTCCGCCGCCTCGCTCAGGCGCTGATAGGCCTCTGCCCGGCTCTGTATCGGCCCCGCGGGACCGGTGGCCGGCGGCGTTTTCACATCGCTCGCCATGGCAGTTGTCTCCTCTCCGTCGGTCTCGCCCGTTTCGGCGACGTCCGCCGCGTCCTCGGCATCGCCCGGCAATGTGCCGCCCTTCTGTTCCATCCAGCCCCGTGACCGGCCTTCAATGTCCTGCAGAACCGTTCGAATTCTCGCGAGGGAGGGCGATTCCTTGGGGCAATGCTCCTCCAGCAAAAGGTCCAGACGCTCCAGTTCTCCCAGACAGGCTTCCGCCACGCCGACCATGTGGATGTAGTAGTCCACCGGCGTCAGTTCGACCGAGGTCTCGAACTGGGTGCGGTTGAAATAGCGCTTCTGCTCCTTGGCGGCAGCGTTAGGGTCGCGCTGTTTCAGATTCTCGATCCGAAGCACGTCCTCCCAGTTCTTGAGGCTCATTGGCTGCGCATCGGCGCCGGTCGGTGCCGTGATCTTCACCAGGCGCAGCATCACAGGAAACTGCTCAGACGCCCAGCGCAGCGGCCCCAGCCGGTAATCCAGGTCTCCGTCCTCGTCGATCTTCGGATGGATGTCGGCCCAGAAATCCTCAATCAGGGAACAGGTAAGATCGATTCCCCGTCGAAATCCGCGCAGGCCCTGCTGATGCGTCCAGGCCTCGGTGAGCCAGAGCGCGAGATGAAGATCCTTGCTCTTTTTCGACAAGGCATCCTGGCACAGGCGCTCGACGGCCGGCCAGTCCGCGCGCTTCACCTCGGTTTCCCATACCCCTTGCGGCAGGTTCGGATCCTCGTCGCGGCGGTGTTCCCGGATGGCGTCGAAGGTTCCTTCGTACCGCAGGTTCTCGCCGCAAGGCGCGTCCCCCGGCAGCGGCGTCAGCAGCGCTTCGGGCGGCCCGTCGTCCACCACCTCCGGCGGCGGTTCGGCAGGGGCGTCCCCTTCGGTCTCTTCGGCGGCGTCACTCATTCCTCAGGGCTCCAGGCGCGGGGCTTCGTAGGGAAACGGCGTCATCACTAGCGGCACCGGCTGCCCTTCAAGCAAGGTCGAAAGCTCCACCCTGAGGAACAGCCTCGCCGGCTCGATCGAGCCACCGTCAACCGGCCTTGTCGGAATCTCGACCCGCAGGGTATGCGGTCTGGAATCAACAAACTCGGCGAAATCATCCGATCCCGACCGGTGCCGACGGATCAGATCCATCAGCGACCAGAGATTGTCATATACGATCTCGACACGACGGCCGTCGACCCGGATATGCGGCTGATCCACCGCGATGGCTGGAATTCGGGTCGAATTCTCCGCCCAGCGCAGTCGCAGAGAGATCGCTTCGCCCAGACTCCATCGCAGGGGCTTCTTCTCTCCTCGCAGCGTCACCGTGTCCGGCCCCGACGACAACTGCCAATCGATAACCTGATCGCCCCCGACTTCCCGGCCGCGATTGACGCGGAAGCTGACATCCAGGTTGAAGACGGGCGTGTCCTCCCCGCCGCTCGAGGCCAGCCACGGGCCGAACAGGTCGCGAATTCGGTCCATTCGCGTCACGAATTCCAGGGCCCGGTCACGACTGAATCCCAGATCGTCGGCCTGCTCCAGTGCCAGTCGCGCCGCCTCCACCTCGCGGTCGTAACGGGCGAAGAAGGCACGAAGGTCCCGTGGTGATGCTTCTCGCATATCCGCCTCATAGGGCGTCAGCGTGAAGGGATAGCGTCCTGCAAGGTAATCCTCGAACGCATCGGCAATCGCGGAATAGGCGGTCTGTGCCTCGACCCCGGCCAGATCCAGGCAGCGGCTGCGAATGCCACGGCTCAGCCGCGTGATGCGGTCCAGGAAGAAGTCCGCCGACCGCCGTTCGGTGGCAGCTGCATCGAGCGTTTCCGCGCAGGTCGCAAACCGGACGTCGAGCATAGGCCCGGTGATGAAGCGTTCCAGTTCCGCGACGGTGTTGTCGGCCTGCTGCAACTCGTATTTCTGCAGTTCCTCGATGATGCGGCGCCATTTGCCCAACAGCCCCGCCTCACGCTCCGACAAGCGAATGTCCAGGCCCGACAGGAAGTCGGAAATCGGCTTCACATAACCATTGGCGATGATACCGATCCGGGCGCGCTGCTGGGCCAGGACATCCCGCAGTTCGAAGGCATCACGCGCCCGGAACGCGGTCAGCGCTAGTCCCGGCGTGCCATCCCAGAAGTCAAAGTCGCCGCCGCGCGGAACATACAGAGCCCCGGCGGAAAACAGCGAATCCGCTTCTTCGACCATGGCAAAGGCTGTTGCGACGCTCAGATCCAACAGGTCGAGATAGCTGTCCTCCAGTCCGAGTTCATCATAGGCGCCCAGAATTTCCGTCAGAACCATGCCGGCTTCCGAAAAGGCGCTGACCGCCCGTCGCAAAGCATCTTCCGATTGGACGCTACTCGCCGCCCGTCCCCGCGCACGAACCATTGCCGATGCGACACGGTCGTTCACCGCACGCTCCAGCAGTTCTCCACCGGCCGTTCGGATCAGCGGCTGCAGCCCGCGCGGCACACGATCGAGTTCCTCGCGCACAAAGCTTTCGTAGGACTCCACGAGGTCCAGCCCCTCGCTCAACACCCTGGCATCCCACTCCACGGCGCTGCCGCTCACCGGTGGTGACGGTAGCGGCTGGTATCGGCCTTCGCGCATGAACGGCTGCTGGAACAGGGCCTCCACAACCGCATAGAATTCCGTCACCTGCGGGGCGAGACGCAGTACCGTCCTGTCGCCGTCACGATCCAATAACGGCCCGACCGATATGGACCTGATGTCAGGCAAGGCGGCGCGCAGTTTCGCCAGACCGTTCTCATGGGCGGCATTGAACCCGACCACCGTCTGGGGCCCCAGCAGCAAGGATCCGCCGATACGATCCGAAATCGACGCATAGGCGACAGCCGGGTCAAAGGACGGGTCGTCCATCCAGGAATATTTCGGATCCTCCAGCATCTGCCGCACATCTGCGATCTTGCGCCGCAAGGCACGCAGCGCATCCAGACCGGCCGAACGACGGGTCGAGAGGTCGTCCATCATCACGGCCAGTTCTGATAGGGCAACCCTCAGGGGATTGCCGGCATAGAGCTCTTCAATCGCCGCATTCATATAGCTTTCGAAGCGACCACCGATCTCCCGGCTATATGCCGTCAGCGGCACCGGCCGATAGTTGGAACCGCTGAGCGCGTCGCTGTAGAAATCCGAATTTTCAAGGAAGCTCTCCGGAAGCCGGACGTTGAAAAGGTAGTCGACAAGGCGCCGGACATCTTCGAGGCTTCGGGTTTCCGTCAGCCCGTTGTATCGCTCGACCGCGGACTCGAAATCCCGGACAGCCAGCATGTAGTCGCGCAAACGGGCAAATTCCGGGCCGCGCTCGACCGGGTCGAGGAGACGAGGCGCAGCACGGCCGCGCTCGGCATCCGACAGAGAGGCTGCAACGCGTTCCAGCGCTGAATCGCCTGCGAAAGCACCTTCTTCGCGGGGCGGAATTCGACCGGCTGCGATCGACACGCCACGCTCGTTCAGGGCATTGCCCATGGCCTGCAGAATGAACAGGTTGAAGGCATCGGTTGTAACGCGCACTACACGGTCATCCACGTCCGCCAACCAGGACGAGGGGATGATGAAGGAGTGGAAGGACCCTGTATCCAGGGATGCCATCCCCTCCAGAAGGACAAGGGCCCGTTCACGGCTGAACCCCGCTGCGGCCGTGTCATGATCACCGGCGCGCTGATTGGCTCGGACTTCGCGGATATCCTGCGCGACGGTGTCGATGAACGGCGTTACCGTCTGAACATCGTGATGCATGTCGGCATGCAGGTACCACAGAGCGAGACCACCGAAGACAAGCACGCCAAGCGCACCGGCCTGAGCCCCGGTCGCCATCTTGTTGCGCGCGGTCAGGGCCCGTTTCACCGGACGCGCCATGTTGCGCTCCGGAAAGATCTTCGTCTCGAACAGATCCCGCAGGAACACCGGATAGGCCTGGCGTGCCCGCGGGCCGCCATAGACGCCCGACAGAACCGGAACCGGCCGCTCCATGTCGCTGAACTCGACACCGCTGTCGCCGGTAAACCAGATGCCGCGCAGCGTGAAACTGTCGTGGTACACGCTGGGTTTGAAAATCTGGCGCAGATAGTTTCGCAGCGGTTCGCGCAGGCCGTTGAACGCCGCCGGCAGCCGATAGATGTCCTCGGCGACCGACGCTTCGCCCACCGTGGCAAAGATCTCCATCTGGGTGGCCTGGAGCCCGGTGCCCACGGTCTCGATCGCTTCGTCGACCCATTGTTCGCGAAACTCGGTCTCGAAGCTGTAGGGACTGGCCCAACCGAGCATGTCGGCCAGCGAATGATCGGGCAACTCGCCGACGAGGGTCTGGAATCCGGGTAACCGATCCAGCTTTGTCACCACCACATAGACCGGGAAACTGAGGCCCAGACGACTTTGCGCCTGCCATAGTTTCTTGTAGATCGCATCGCCCCGCTGGGCGATGTCTTCCGGCGGCCGCAGCGCCCCCTGCTCATCCAGGAAATCCTCAATCGGGATGGTCAGAATGACGCCGTCGACCGGGCGGCGAGGCCGATACCGGTCCAGAAAGCCAAGAAACCGCTTCCAGGCCGTGGTGTTCGACCCGCGACCGTCCTTCTGCCGGATCAGCGTACCGGCGGTGTCCAGTACGACGCCCCGGTCAAAGAACCACCATTTGCAGGCTGGGCGCAGGTCTTCGTAGTCTTCTGCCGGATGACCGACCGGGAGGTCCATTCCGGTATGGGCAATCAGCGAGGATTTCCCGGACTGCTCAGGTCCGACCAGCAGGTACCAGGGGATGGCATAGCGCCAGTCGCGTCCGGACACGTGCCGGCGCAGTATCTTCAGCGCATGCTGGAAGCTCTTCCGCATCGGCAGCAGCGGCAGGTCGTCCGGTTCGGCCGAAAACGGCTCATAGTCCGGATCGTCATCCACGCCACGGACCTCGTCCCCGTCCTCCGCCGTCGGATCCTTCTTCCGCATCCGGCGCATGACGATGATCAGGAAAACCGTGAGCGCCAGCGCCAGAAAGACCAGGAAGCCGACAATGCCGGGCAGGTACGGCGTGATGCGGAACAGAATATCCCGGATGGCGTCCCACATGCTCATGATCGCAGCATCCCGGTCATCGATTCTGCTCCTCGAGATTCAGCGCCTCGATCAGCGGCGCCATCACGTCGTGGAACACGAAATGCGATGCGATCAGATAGATCAGCACAGCAGCCCCCAGCGCCCAGAACCACCGGGTTGGAGACGGCAACAGACGCGCAGTCACGTTGCCATGGGTATGCTGATAAGCCTCCGGCACGATCCGCGTGGCCGGGTCGCCCAGATCCGGACGCTTCTGGAAAATGTAGTAGTAAAGCTGCTTTCGATACTCCGCGATCCGCGCTTCGTGGCGCCCCCCGGCATAGCGTCCGCGAAAGCCGAGGGTCAGGGCCATCAGATAGACCACGGCGATTTCGGCCTGAACGCGATCCCCGGTCTGCAGCAGCTTCTCCAGACGCTTGAACACGACATCACCGGCGTTGTAGCTGCCAAAGAGCCGCGTCTCCAGAAGGTCATTGCGCCAGAAGTTGCGGCCCGCCCAGTCCAGATTGATGAAAATCTCGTCCGCCAGGGCAGCCATGACATATTGTGCTTCGCGATAGTACAGGACACCGTATTCGCCGCCCCGATGACCGGCCTCCAGCGCCTGCATCTCTAGGAGCGTCTGAAGTTTCTGAAGCGCTTCCTCCGCCGAAAGCCCAACGGACGGACGGGCTGCCTTCGGCACAGGGTCTTCGCCCTCATCCTCGTCGTCGACCGGTTGCTCCGGCAGCGGCGGCGCGGCCTCTCCCGGCAAGGGCGGTGGTCCAACGGCGAAACCCGGCAGCGGCGGCGGGGGCGGACCGTCCGAGGCATCTTCCTCCTCGAAACTCTCGTAGTCTCCTGGGGCGCGACCCGACCGCAGGGCCGCATCCCGCAGCACCATGACCTCATCGTAGAATTCGCGGAACTGGTCCAGCACATAGGCCCCCGCACCGCCCATGGCGGTGGCGGCGGCGACGGAGGCGGACCGCGCAGACATGGCCGGGCCCTACCGGTCGTCGCCCGACGAATTGCGGACGTAGAGGACTATTTCCTGCGGGGGCTCCCGCCGACCGCGGTCGCCAGACAGAATGGACAGACGTTCGCCGGGCACGATGTCGTCGAAATTCACCTCGATCTTGAACAGGACGACACCACGGGTCGGCACAACGTCCAGCGCCTTATCACGATCAATGCGGTGACGCGGCGCGCCCAGGACACGTTTTGCCCGCATCGGCGTAATCACCGATTCGGACCCGATCAGGGCGGTGTCCATCCACGCGATGACATCGGATTCCGTCATGTCCGCCCGAGCCCGTACACCGACGGTCAGGTCATCATCGCACCACTCCGGCTCGATCTTGAGACTGAATATTCCATCGGCCTCGGCAAACGGCAGTGCGGTATAGGCCTCCGAGATCCGGTCCAGCATCTGGATCACGAAATCATGGGCTGCAACGAAACTGGCGCGCGGATTGGCGTGATCGTAAGCCGGCAGCGCGGGCGGCACCAATGCTCCGCCGACCGCGGTCATGTGACCGACGATGCTGCACAGGGCAAGGTAAAGCGGATACGGATGGCTGGAATCCGTCTTCAGCATGGCCTCGAAGACCGGCAGCCCCGCGACGAGGCCATGAATTGCCGTCTGGGATTCCTGCATCATCGGACGGTCCGACTGCCCCAGCGGCGTCCGAGCCCGTTCGGCGAGATACACGGCCTTCTCCCTTAACCGCGTCGACAGCGTCTGGCACATCTCCCCAATGGCAGAGACACGTGTCACCGCCAGTTGCGGCGGCACGAACTCGGTCAGCGTGAAGGCTTCCTCGCGCAGGGCCACCCGCGCAATCGGAAAGCCGACATATTTCTGTGCCAAGGATTCCGTCATCTGCAGCGACAGGCGCGGCCGGATGCGCGGAATGGTCATTTCGCTTTCGCCGGTCTGTTCGTCCGCGACCGGTAACCCCTCGGTTTCGGAATAGCGGGGCAGGTCGCCGCGCGTGGCGCGCCCCCCCAACCGGCGGACCGGCACCGCGAGGTAGACAGGCATAGGCCCGGAAGCCAGTTCCTCCTGATGATCCGCGACATTCAGTTCCAGCGGATTACCGTCCCCCTGCTGATGGCTGACAATCAGGCCGTCGGGCAGAATCGCCTCCAGTTCCAGGACTCGCAGCACACCGCTGACAAGCTGAACCGGATCAATCTTGATATGGCGGACACCCCACTGAAACGGATTCCCCGTCAGCGCATGATAGGCAACAAGCTCTTCGCCGCGGATCGCCTGCTGCTGAAAATGCTGCGGCGCCAGCAACATGCCCTCATGCCACTGAATGGCATCCGGCAATTCCCGTGCGGATCGCGGCATTCCCCTTCCTTTCATGCTCCCCCGGTCCGACCACCGACACGGGACCGGTTAGAAGTCCCTGATTCCGCGCCCTTGGTCAAGAAACGCAGCCTGTGCGGGCGACTCAGGAATCGGGGTTAAACGGCGTCAGCGTGAAGTCGTCCCGCCCCAGTTCGATACGGATTCCCCGGCGCGTTTCCAACCGCGCCCGATGCGCCCCAGGAGACAGATAGTCGGCAAAGACGAAGGCCGCGACCGCCTTGTCCCCCGATTTGTTTTCCAGCAGGGAATCCGAAATTTCCTCCTGGTCCAAAGACGTCGCCGGCACGACCTCCCAGGACCGGATACCGATACCCTCCGGAAAATCCAGCATGAACTGACGCTTGCGGTCGAACCATTCCGCTGCGGACAAGGATTGGAGCATGTCCACCGCAGCCTCTTCATAGACGAAGACCATGTCGAGCCGCGTGGCGGAGTTGTTGTTGGCATTCGGGGTCGCATGCACCTGAACGGCCTCGACCTGGAACACGGGTGAAGAGACTGCACCGACCAGGCCGCAGCCCGAAAGCCCGCCCGCCACAAGAAATGTACCAATTGCAAGCATGACGGCACGCCGCCCGCGGTCAGCCCCCCACATCCCAGGCATCAGCCCGAACCGCGATTGGCGTGAACGAAGGTCACGATACCCGTCCGCTCACGAAGTTCGCGCACGGCTTCAAGAGCCTCTGCCCGCGTCCGGAAGGATCCGGCCCGGACGTAGTACAAGACATTGCCGGACACGCCGGTTTCCTCTGCGATTCCGCCTTGAGCGACGGGGGTAATCTCCCGAACGAGCGCTTCTGCATTAGCGCGATCGCGGAAGGCACCGAACTGCAGGGAGTAGTTTCCAGACGGAGCGGAGAAGACACCGCTGGCAGGCGAAATGGACGCCGTCTGGCGCGGCGGTTCAGCCGGCTTGGAAGGCGGGAAGATAATGCTGTCGGTGACAACAACGCCGGACGTATCGGGCCGTCCCAGACCCCCGGAGGCTGGCGGCGCGATAACGGAGGTCCCGTTCGCCCCGGTCGTCGCGGCCGGTTCAACCGGCCCTCCGGCGACCGCAGTTGCGAGTTGACCTGAATTAAGCGCGGACTGCCGCGCCGCCTCTGCCGCCGCAATCTCCGGCGCCGGCGCCGGCAGGACTTCACGAGCGGCCGTGGCACTGGGCACGACTGTGCTGCGCGACGGGGCAACCGGCTGGACCTGAGGCGATGATTGGGCTGCCAGGCTAGGTGTCGCAGGTGCGGTACGGATGGCAAGGTCACCGCCCTCGTCCGGCTCTCCGAAGATCAGAACCGCGGACAGGAAGCCGGCCACGAAAACGATCAGAACCGACATTGCCGCCCCGCCAATCAAGGCGCCGGCTGTTGCGAACGACGCGGCCGAACGGCGCGCCGTTGCGGAATGCGCAATTTTCGGCGCGTCCTCATAGGCGTCGCCGCGATAACTGCGAGCACGCGGTTCCATATGTTCGAAAAGCTGGGTGATGCTGAGCCGGTCCGCCCGTCGCGCCGCCGTTGGTTCGTCCGGGGAACCCGGCATCCAGGCACCGTCGCCCCCGCGGCGCGGATCGCGACCGACGGCAGGGTCGCGCGACCAGCCACCAAGCACACCGGCGCGCATCTCCGCGCGACCGTCCGATCGCGTCGGTTCGATCGGCAATCCGATCCTGGGGCCGGTACGCCCGATATGTCTGCCGCCGCTTCTGCCGCTCATTCGGCCTACCCTCGAGTCAAAAAACGCCTTCCTCTCAATATCTTGTGGGTCATTCTGAACGCCACGCCAGATACCGGGTTAAGCACGCGTATTGTAACATCCACGGAATCCGGCGATCAAGAATGGAAACGCAAGAAAAAACAAGTAATTACAGATCAACATATAGCATGCACATTAAGGTTCGATACAGGATATCGGCGTCGTCGAATTTGATCAAAAAGAACAAAATAGAGTCAGACGTCGGCAGGGGAGTCCAGCGTCGCTACATCTAATTTTATTTGTTTTCGGCTCCCGGAACTATGGATCCGCCCTTAAAGCGGTCAGGGCAGCAGCACGGTCGGCATCGGCACGACGATGGCTCCGCCATGAGCGCAGGTATCCCCGACACGTGACATCGGAATACCGCCCGCCAGCGCGGTGGGCGAGCCCATGACGACCGTATCCGGCGGCCCGACGCAGACGGCAATCGAGCCGGGACCAATGGCCGGCATGCCGCCGATCAACACCGTCGGCATGGAGGGCGATGAAACAGGGCCACCGACATGCGGCACGATCCCGGTCACCATTGGACAGACATGCATGGCGGTTACAGTCGCCGCTGGCATAGGCATCAGAAATCTCCGTTTCCACGCGGATCCGCGTGTATGGGGAGTCTAGGCCGGTTCGTTTCGAATAGGAAGGGGGGAGACTTCTCAGAGCTTCGCCGGGCTCAGCGTAAAGCTGATCGTTGTGCCGGCTCCATCGTTCGGCGCACACCATATCGTTCCGTCATGACGCTCCACGATCCGGCGGCAGGTGGCCAGACCAATCCCACTGCCGTCGACCCCAACGTCCGGATCAACCCGGTGGAACATATCGAAAATCCGTTCGCGATGCTCTTCAGGAACACCGCGCCCATTATCCGAAACAGAGACAATGATCCGGCTTTCCTGTTCTTCCGCGGTCACGACGATGCGAGGAGAGGCATCCCCCCGGTATTTCAAAGAGTTGCTGATCAAATTCTGCATCAGCAAGAGCAAAAGCCCATGATCGCCGACAACCGCCGGGGCGGCATCCGGAAGCGACAGGGTTGCGCCCTCCGCCGCGATGCGGTCGGCCATCAGTTTCCGAACATCGAAGAACACGCCTTCCAGCGGCACGCGCCCCGCCAGCGCCTTGTCCTGCTTCACCGTCGAAAACTGATAGAGCGCATGGAGCATGCGGTCCATTCGGTCGAGGCCGTCTGTAATATTCGTCAGATACTCGTCCCGTTTCTCGATCGGAAGATCCGGCTGAATCTTGAGGAGCTCGCTGTACCCTTTGACGAAATTGATCGGGTTGCGGAGGTCATGCGCCAGTCGCGCGGCGAAATTCGTCAGGTCCGCATTGCTGCGTTCCAGGGCGGAATGATAGCGACGGAGCTGCCGCTGAATCCTGAATCGCTCCACAGCGGTATCGACGGACCGGCGAATGCTGTTTCGCGTCAGGCGATCCTTCGTCAGATAATCGGTCGCTCCAAGCCTCACCGTATCGGCCGCCACCGCCTCCGACCCGTTGCCGGTCACCACGATGACCGGCGGGTGCTGGTTGGGTAGATACGGGCTCATTTCACGCAAGAAATCGAGCCCCGTCACATCCGGCAGACGGTAATCGATGATGAGGCAGTCCGGCTGTCCTTCCTGGCAGGCGTCCAACGCCTCGGACCCGGACCCGGCCTCGCGTATTCTGGCGATCTTGCCACAGCGCAGCGGCGCATTTTCGAGGCATCGCTTCAGCATCTCCCGATCGGCCGGAGAATCATCGACGATCAAAATGTCCAGCATCGGCACAGCGTCCTCTGTCATGGCGGCAACTCCGCCACCTTGCCCCAGTAGTGCAGAATCCCGTCCATGGCCTGGATCAGGGACTCGAAATCCGGGGGCTTTGTTACAAACCCGTTCGCTCCTGCCCGATAGGCTGATTTTATATCACTGGCCGACCGGGAACTTGAAAAGATAACGACCGGGATGTGACTAAAGTTTTCACTGGATTTTAGGGTCATGAGGACTTCCAGCCCACTGGTCCCGGGCAGGCTCAGATCAAGCAGGATGAGGTCCGGAAGGCTATCCTCTCCGCTCCTGTCGACGCTGTGCTCAAGGAACGCCAGAGCCTCCCGCTCCGAGTCGGCAGCATGCAGCCGGTGCTCGCCCTCAATACGCGCAAGAGCCCGTGAGACGGATTCCACGTCGATCACGTTGTCGTCGACCAGCAGCAGGCTGCACCCGGCTTTCATTCCTCCTCCTGTTTCATCGGTGGCGTCGCCCCGCGGCGCCACTTCCACATCATGCCATCAAAGTGAAATAGAACACCGAGCCGCCTTCGCCAGCCGATCGTGTCCAGATTGTTCCGCCATGCCGCTCGACAATGCGCTTGGCGATGCTCAGACCGATGCCATGGGACTCGCCATTGTCTTCCTCGTTGGAAAGCTTTCGGAAGACCGTGAATATCTCGCTGCTCGACTGCTCCGGAATGCCGATCCCGTTGTCACGAACAAAGAAGACCGGGCCCTGAGACCTGGGCAATGCAGAAAGGGACTGCCCCTCCGGCAGGTCTCCGACAGTGCGGAACCATCCGATCTCAATCAGCTTGGCGTCGGCGCGATTGTACTTGATGCCGTTTGAAATCAGGTTGCGATACAGCTGCTGAACCTGATCCGGGTCGACCCGCATGAGAGGCATGTCTTCAGCGACCGTAACCCGGGCGTTCTGAGAGGATACGTAGCTGGTCAGAGTATCGACCGCGGCACGGGCACAGTCGCCGATGTCGGTTCGATTGACCGGGTTCCAATGCCGCCCGCTCTTGGCCAGCCGATACAGGGAATCGATCGTCCCCTGCAGCCGGGACGCCATGGTGCGAATATCCGTCAACCGCTTCCGCACGTCGTCGGGAAGAGTCTCCGCATGGTCCTCCAATGCGAAAGTCGCATAGTGCGAGATGCCCCGCAGCGGTTCCTTCAAGTCGTGTGATGCCGTATGGGCGAAGCTGTCCAGTTCGGTATTGCTGATCTCGAGCTGCCGCGCATACTCAGCCTGTTCAATCTGGGCCCGCTCGCGCATCGCAACTTCCTCGACCAGTTGCTTGTTCACCTCCATCAGTTCGGTCTGTGCCAGTTTCAATGCCGTGACATCCGTCGCGATGCCGCCGACAGCAACCACATCACCATTTTCGGACAGGATCGGGAATTTGGTCGCGACAATTGCGCCGACCTCCTTGGAGGTTGTCAGCGGCTCCTCCTCCCGTAACGGGCGACGCGTCGCAATTACCTTGCGGTCGTTCCGGACAAAGGCGTCGGCCATTTCCTGCGGAAGAAAGTCGTGATCCGTGTAGCCCACCGCCCGGGATCGGGCCACACCGGTCAGCTTCGTCCATTCGTCGTTCACCAGCTGATACCGGTTGTCGATCCCCTTCACCCAGATGGCCGAACCGGCATTGCCGATAATCGATTCAAGAAACCGGGATTGTTCCAGCAGGCGCCGATTGACGTCCTGCAGTTCCTCCGTGCGTTCCGCGACCCGATGTTCCAACTCGTCCCGGGCACGGCGCAGATTGACCTCTGCTTCGCGCCGGGTCTCGACCTCATCCTGCAACGCCCGGTTGGCGACCTTCAGATCGGCCGGTGACGGCAAGGCAATCAATTGCGGCATGATGGCCCAGACGACGATTGCCGTGGAGACAGAGGCCAGGGCCGTCAGGATCTTGGCCGTCGCCTGAACCCCATAGATCGGGTACCAGATCGTCACCAGGTCGGCGACATGGGTGATGCCGCACCAGAGGATGAACAGGATGAACAGATGGGCAATCCATCTGAATTCCAGGTCCTTTCGTTCCCGGGCGAAATACAGGATCGCCAACGGAATCGAAAAGTAGGACAAGGCAATAACCGCATCCGACCCGACATGGGTCACGATGAGATCGGGATCTTCCGCAAAACAGATTGAATGCGGCATGTACCGATCAAGAGAGAAGAAATCCCACATGGGTGCACCGTATAGATTGTCGCGCGCTCAATTCGCGACAGGATAGCACCCTGACACCTTAAGGAAGGTTTAAATATTCAACTCACTCGTCGGCATCGTCATCGAGTTCCCGCCTGCCGAAACGGGTTTTCTCCAACTTCGGTCCAATGGGCTCTCCGTCACGAAACTCCTGGCGGAAAGCCTCCTTCGATTTATGGTTGTACTCAATGACCCAGCCGTGAAGCTTGTCATCCCGATACATGGATTCCTTCAGCACGGTACCGTTCGGAAGGGTCTCGATCGCCGGGCCGTTCAGCTTGCCGTTGGCGAAGACCTCCCGCTTGACCAGATGTCCTTCCATGTCGAAGTACCGTGCTTCTCCATGCTTTCGGCCATCCTTGTAGGGAATGCGCGCCATCGGCTTTCCGATTGGTGAGAAGGTGGTGAGCCATCCGTTCTCCTGGTCGCCGCGAAACTCCACTTCCATCAGGCGTTTGCCCTTGTCGTAGAAGACGCACAACCCCTCCTTGCGCCCCCGGGAAAAAACGACCGTCTGCTGGACCTCGCCGTCATCGTCGAAGAAGACCGTCTCGCCGTCCAGAAACCCGTTCACATAGATCGATCGCTGGGTCATCCGGCCATCGCTGAAAAACTCCGACGGGCCGTGCAGGACACCGTTGTTGAAGTGATGGCGGGCTGTCGGGCGGCCCTGGCTGTATTCCACATATTCACCGTGCAGCTTGCCATTCTTGTGGTGCGACAGCTGGGTGATTTCCCCCTCGTCGTAGAAGCGGTTTTCGCCGTGCAGCTTGCCGGCGCGGAAATTGGCCCACTGGGAGAGTTCACCATCGGTGTAAAATTGCGCGACGCCGTCCAACAGGCCGTCCGCGATGGTATATTCCGCCTTTGGCCGGCCTGCATCGTCCCGTTCCTGGTAGATGCCGTCCGGCGGCCTGGGCCGGGCCTTTTTTGCGGGTGCCTCGCCGTCTTGCGCCATGTCGCTAACCCAGCTTCGCGATGGCGGCCTGCAGCATCGCCATGACCCCGCCCTTCAATGTACCGGTCAGACCGCCTTCGTAGGTTCCGGACAGGCCGCCCTTGGCCGTAAGAGACAGCCCCCCCTCTTGCTTCAGGCTCATGCCGCCCTTCATCTCCATGGACATGCCCCCTTCCTCCTTCAGCGACATGCCGGCCTTCGATTCCGTGTTCATGCCGGATTTCAGAGTGAGCTTCATGCCCGCGTCATCGGTCACGTTCATGCCGCCCTTGTTGGTCAGGTTCATTTCCGCCTTGTTGTCCATGTTCATTCCGGCAGTGTTGGTCATGTTCTGGCCCGCCGAATTATCCATATTCATGCCGGCATCGTTGGAAATGCTCTGACCGGCGGCGCTGTCGATGTTCTGCCCCGCCTCGATGGAGATGTTCTTGCCGGCGGTGATGCTGATATTGCCGTCGACATCGATGGTCAGATCCCCGGATACGGTCAGCTTGTAGTCGCCGGTCACCACATGGGTGAAACCGTCTCCCGTCGTGTGGTCCTGTGCCCCGTCAATCTTGAGCGTCCGCGTCCCCTTGACATAATGATCCTCGTTCCCGGTGTTTATTTTCGATGTTCGGTTGCCCTTCTCGATCGTCAGTGAATCGTCAGCTTCATTGATCGTTGTGGTCCGCGCATTCTCGACAACGCTGTTCCAGTCCTTTTGGGCATGGAGATAGACTTCTTCCTCGCCCGCCTTGTCCTCGAAACGGAATTCGTTGAACCCCTCCCCGCCCTTGGAAGAATTCGACTTGATCGTGAACTTGGTCTGGTCGTCGGGCAACGTATAGGGCTGCACCTGTTCGCCGTTATAGACGCAGCCGGTAACCATCGGCCGGTCAGGGTCGCCTTCCAGGAAGGTAACGACCACCTCCATCCCGACGCGCGGCAGGAACCAACTGCCCCAGCTCTTTCCGGCCCAGCCCTGGGCGACACGAACCCAGCAGGAGGTATTCTCGTCCTTCTTTCCTTCACGATCCCAATGGAACTGCACTTTCACGCGGCCGAATGCATCGGTCCAGATCTCCTCCCCCGACTTGCCGGTCACGACGGCGGTCTGGGTACCGTGGATGCGCGGTACCGGCGTGCGGCGTCCCGGCCGAAAAGCCAGGGACTTGGGAAAGGCGCGAAAGGTGTTCTCATAGCGGTCCTCTTCCGCCCGGATCGAAAGGTCGCCCAGCACATATTCGTCGTTCAGGGATTCCCGTCCGTGCCAGATCAGTGAAAAGGAGTAGCCCGCCGTGAAGGATTTCATCTGTGAGCGGCCGTCGAGAGACTTCGACAGGGCCTCAAACTCCTGAACCCTGATATTGGCACGCCCGTCCCCGGCACTTTTGGCCATGTAGCCGCCGGGATATTCATAGACTTCCATGTCGGACCCGGAGCCGTCGCCATCGGCGGTCGTTGCCAGTTCGGTCGACGGCGTCTCGAAATTGTAATCGTCGGTCGCGAAATGGTCCGATACGACTCGTTCCGAGTAGGAAAGCTGGACAATCGCATCCTCGTCTTCCCGTCCCTGCTGGCCGGTCGGGCGATAGGTTGCGGTGTCGAATCCTGAACAGGGCGCATGCGCATCGGCATCGTCCGCCAGCACAAGCGTGTGCTTTCCATCCTCGTGGCGATGGAAATAGAAAATGCCTTCATCCTCAAACAACCGGTTCAGGAAATCGAAGACGGTTTCATTGTACTGAACGCAGTAGGTCCGCGCCGTATAGGACGACGTGGTCTCATCCGCAAAATCGGTAACACCGATCTCGCCAAGAACCTTGGCGGCGATGTCGGGAACCGACATGTCCTGGAAGATTCGGCAATCCGTCTTGCGGGTACCAAGCCAGAGTTTCGGCCGGATGACAGCGCGGTAGGTCCAGAAACGCGGATCTGAATCATGCTGCGAAAATTCCGTTACCAGACCGTCGAAGTAGCGCGCCGATTCTCCGTCCGACATCTCGATTTTCGCGGTGACGGTTTGTCCGACAATACTGGAAAAGTCGACTTCCGGATCCTCGGAGAACATCTCAAGTTCATAGCGGAACAAGGACGACAGGCCCTCGTTCCCCCGGATCGCCCGCAGGATCATCTTGTCGGCGCCCAGCGGTGTGGTCACCGACAGATATCGGTTCTGTTGCGTATAGCCGACGGGTTCAGCCATTCCCGGCCCTGCCCCTATCCGCGCATCTCCGTACCGGCATCACCGTCACTCGAAGGAGACGGCGAATCCGCCGCCATCCAGGCGAACCAAGGCTTTCTCGAACGGCTTTTCCTCGGCCATTCGCGCCAGAACGGATTGCGCCAGCGTCGGCAGCAGGTTCTGGGTCACGACGTTATCGATGGCACGTGCTCCGCTTTCCACCTCCCCGGACCGTGCGGCGATCGTCGCGGCGATCTCGGGATCGATCACCAGGTCGGCGCCATTGTTTTCCCGGAAACGGCGCGCGACCTTGTCCAGCTTCAGGGTCACGATGTTGGCAATCTCCTCCTGGCCGAGCGGCAGGTACGGCACGATGACCAGGCGCCCCAGAAAGGCCGGCTTGAAGCGAGTCAGCAGATCCGGTCGGATCTTCGTTACCAGACCGTCCAGCGACAGGTCCTCACCGGAGAAGGCGGCATCCATGATGACCCTGTCGCCCAGATTGCTGGTCAGGATCAGCACGGTGTTCCGGAAATCGACCTCGATCCCTTCCCCGTCTTCCATCTGTCCCTTGTCGAAGACCTGGAAGAACAGTTCCATGACGTCGGGGTGGGCCTTTTCGACCTCATCCAACAGCACGACCGAATAGGGGTTGCGGCGAACGGCCTCCGTCAACACGCCGCCCTGGCCATAACCGACATAGCCCGGTGGCGCGCCCTTCAGGCCGGAGACGGTATGCGCCTCCTGAAACTCGGACATGTTGATGGTGATGAGATTCCGCTCGCCGCCATAGAGCAACTCTGCAAGGGTCAGGGCCGTCTCGGTCTTCCCCACACCGCTTGGGCCGGCGAACAGGAACACGCCTACCGGCTTGCCCGGATCGTCCAGCCCGGCACGATAGGTCCGGATACGGCGTGCAACCACGTCCAGTGCATGGTCCTGCCCGACGATCCGTGCCTTCATCCGGTCTTCCAGGTCAATCACGCCCTGAATGTCGTCCCGCATCATCCGTCCGACCGGAATACCGGTCCAGCCGGCGACGACGGATGCCACCGTGTCGCCGTTGACCTCGATCGGAACCATCGGGTCGTCCCCCTGAAGCGCTACCAGACGGTCCCGCAGGTCGGCATAGGCGGGTCCCGGCGGCTCACCGTCCAGTCGCTTTCCGAACACCGCGATCATTTCATCCGCTATCTCGCGCTCGGCCTCCCAGCGCGCGGTCAGGTCATCCCGTTCCGCCTCGGCTTCGGAAAGTGCCTTTTCCAAGCCTTCGAGACGTTCGGCGTGGTCGTCTTCCAGAATTCGTTCCCGGCGCAGGATGTCGATCTCGACCTCCAGCCGTTCGACCTGTCGGATCGCCGCCTCGACCGCCGCAGGCCGGTCCCCCTGGGCGACGGCCACCCGCGCGCAGGCGGTATCCAGGACACCGATGGCCTTGTCCGGTAACTGCCGACCGGCAATGTAACGGGCCGACAGGGACACCGCCTCCGCGATGGCCTCATCCAGTATCCGAACCCTGTGATGATCCTCCAGCCGGCGTGCCAGGCCACGCACCATGGCAACGGCCCGTTCCTGATCCGGCTCATCCACCTTTACGACCTGGAAACGACGGGCGAGCGCCGGGTCTTTCTCGATGTATTTCTTGTACTCCGCCCAGGTGGTGGCTGCGATGGTGCGCAATTCTCCCCGCGCCAGTGCCGGCTTCAGAAGGTTCGCCGCATCCCCCTGTCCGGCCGCTCCGCCAGCCCCGATCAGGGTGTGTGCCTCATCGATGAACAGCACGACGGGTCGGGTCGATGACCGGACGGAATCGATTACGGATTTCAGCCGCTCCTCGAACTCCCCCTTCATGGATGCCCCGGCCTGCAGCAGGGCCAGATCCAGCACCCGCAGGTCGACATCGCGCAGCGGCTCCGGCACGTCACCGTCCGCAATCCGTTGCGCCAGCCCTTCAACAACGGCCGTCTTTCCTACCCCGGCCTCGCCCGTCAGGATCGGATTGTTCTGGCGACGCCGCATCAGGATATCGATCATCTGACGGATCTCACCGTCGCGCCCAACGATGGGATCTATTGCGCCGACCAGCGCTTGGTCGGTCAGCGATACGGTATACAGATCGAGCGCATCGGCTTCACCCTCGGCCCCCGATGTTTCGTCATCGCGATCCGCCGTCGATGCGGGTTGGACCTTACGAGCATCCTTACGGCGCTCCCGAGCCGCCTTTGCATCCGCCTTGCTGGCTTCCAGCGAAGTCGGCATGGTTTCCGGCGAATGGCGCAGTACCTCGTTCCAGGCGTCGCGCAGCCCGTCGCGCGGAATGGTCTCGAAAGACGGTGCCCCGTCGATCAGGGGCGCCCGAATGGACTCGGTATCCAGGGCCGCCTGCAGCAAGCCCGCGGACCGCGTCGCGTTTTGCCCCAGGGTCAGCGACGAAAAAACCCAGGCTTCCTGCAGAAGATCGTTGATATGCGGCGACAGGGACGGGGTGCGCGTATTGCCGCGCCGGAAACCGTCTATGGAAACCTGTAGATCCTCCAGAAGACTCGCCACATCGACGCCATGAGCCTTCAGAGCCTGGACCGCATCCGTGTCGGTCTGCTCCAACAGTTTCAGCAGAACGTGTTCGACCTCGACATTGAAGTTGGTCTGCTGAACGCAGAACTGCGCAGCCCGTTCCAGGGCCCGCTTGCAGGCGGGGTTGAGCTTCCCCACCAGGGTCTTCATGTCGAGCTGCATGCCTTCGGCTCTCCTGGCGCCTTGCGGTGATTAGTGCTGCTTCGATTCGAGATGCAGCGCAAGAAATGCAGGCGGTTGGAGTGCCGCGCCCAAAGTGTCACACAAAGGAAACATTTCGTCACCGTCACCATCCCTGTTACGCTGATCCCGGTGGGGGACGGACCACGGCATCCAGCGACGGTCCGAAGCGAAGGGGGATGAAATCAATGGCTCGTCACCTCGCCATAGTGTTTCTGCTTGTGGTGCTGGCGGTCTCTGTGGCGCCGTCACGTTATGCGATGGCCGACGGATCCTGCGCGGCGATACGCGTTGGTGGAGCGGACCTCTGGTACCCCTACGCCTTTCGCGATGCGGATTCGAATGAGGCACGGGGCATTGCCTACGATCTGATCCGTTGGATCGGGAACGAGCTTCAAGTTCCCGTGGTTTTCGGCGAGCGCGTTCCCTGGGCCAGAACGGAAATGCTGTTCGACCATGGTGACCTCGACGTCATTGCCGGGGTCTATAACGGTTCAGAACGTTGGGAAGGGCGCGGTTTCCTGACGATTCCTTTCGCCGAAGACAAAGTCAGCGTGTTCGTCAAGAAAGGAGAAGAGTTCCCTTTTTCCGCTCCTGAGGACCTGAACGGGCGGCTTGGAGCCGCCCTTCTCGGCGCGCGATGGGGCGCGCGGTTCGAACGCCACCGCAGCAAGTTGCCGCTCCAGGAAGTCCAGAAGCACGAGCAGGTCTTGCGGATGATCCTGAGGGATCGCGTCGACTACGGGGTTCTTCCCTACTTCACAGGGAAATACTGGGCGTCCCAGCTGACCGGCGGGGACCGCCTGACCGCGCTGGACACACCGATCTCCATCAATCCGGTGCATTTCGTCATCGCCCGCGGCTCCCCCTGCGCCGGACTTTTGCGGCGCATAAACGGCTTGATCACGAAGGCCCGGGAAACCGGCGTCCTCGACGGCATCGTGTCGATGCACACACCGGTCAGTTAGACTTCCGCCGGGGCCAATCGCGTACCATCGAAGAACCGCTGGTAGCGGAAGGGAGTCGGATCGACACAGGTTGGCGCGCCCGAAACCATCTCGGACACAAGTTTCCCGGCGCCCGGCCCGATTCCGAACCCGTGACCGGAGAAGCCCGACGCAAGGACGACGCCTGGAATCTGGTCGATTGGCGCAATGCAGGGCACTGCATCGGGCGTTACATCAATCATGCCGGCCCAGTATTCCTCCGCCTTGAGGTCCTTCAGGACAGGGAACCGCCTGCGGAAGTCCTCCAGGCCGGCATCCAGGATTTTTCGATCTGCCGGCGGGTCGAGAACCCGGTTGCGCTCAAACGGGGTCTCTGACTCCAGAGACCAGTCCTTGTCCTCTCGAAGGTCGCGAAGGAATGCGCCGTCGAGGCGCAGTTTCACACTTCCCCGTTCCGCCAGAAACGCGTTCCAGAATTTTCCAAACCAGCGGAACGCGTCCGGTACCAGATGGAAGGTCGAGTGAAAGCCGCGCGACAGTGTGTATTTCCCGTCGTTGCGACGCCGGATGGAAAATTCCGGGGTCGACAGACCGCCCGGCGTCACCTCAGGTCCTTCGCTGGTCCGCATGACCGAAGAACGCACCTTCAACTGCGGAAACTCCACCCCGTGCCGACGCAGGAACAGCGACGACCAGGCCCCCCCGGCCAGGACCACGGCATTGCAGTTGATGCGCCCCTTCTCCGTCACGACGGCGGAGACCTTTCCACCGGTCGTTTCCAGTCCGCGGACGGCACACCCTGTCAGTACCGTAGCCCCTTCCCGTTGCGCCGCGCGTGCTATGGCCGGCGCAGCGCGGGACGGTTCGGCGCGGCCGTCACTGGGCGTCCACAGGGCGCCGGGCCAATCCGCCTCAAGCTTCGGCAGCAGATCCGAGAGACCCTGGCGGTTGAGCGTCTTCGTATCCAGCTGATACTCACCCGCGATCTTCTGCCAGTTTTCGTAGCTCGCCATGTCCTTTTCGGAATTCGCGACATAGATGACGCCGGTCTGAACGAAGCCCGTCTCCGCCTCGATTTCCGCATCAAGTCCGCGCCAGATGCGCATGGATTCGATGATCAGCGGCAATTCCTTGGGATCGCGGCCCTGCTGTCGGCAGTACCCCCAGTTTCGCGAGGACTGCTCGCCCCCGACCACGCCCTTTTCGCACAGGGCCACCCGCAAACCGCGCCGTGTCAAAAACCAGGCTGCGGAGACACCGACGATGCCCGCGCCAATCACGACAACGTCGACCTCGGACGGCACAGTATCGTTCGGGGTGACGGGATCGACTGGTGGGGACATGGGGAACCTGCTGCATCGGAAAGGATGCCTACGATAGGCGGGAGTCCGGGACGACCGCAAGCGGCGCGGCAGGTTCCCGCATGGTGAGGACGGAGCGTCTTACAGTGCGGCGACGGCGCTCCGGTCACGGACCTTCACAACGACCTGGCTATCCGCATTCTCGGCGTCCCGGCTGCGCAGCCAGCTGGTCCAGCCAAGCCGGAGATCGCTACCGAGACGGCTGGCAGGGACCGCGGACGGCGCCGCAATCAGGCGGGCGGTGAAATTGTACTCCGGGGAGACATAGAACATCACCATCGACCGCATCGGCGTATAGCGCTGACCGCCGGGCAGGAAACTCTCGAAGATTTCGCGGTCCAGGGGTCCGATCTGAAGTTCCAGGCCGGATTGCTGATCCCAGTAGCGATTGCCCAGGAAAGCCTGCGTGCCCAAGGCATTGTTGCGCCCGGAAAGGCCCTGCAACTTTCCGCCAAGGACAGTCTCCTGCCCCTCTTCCAGAGCGACCCATTCACCGATAAACTGACGCGCCCGGACCGGCAGGCCGTAATAATCCTGCATCATCCGCTCAAGCCCCAACGCGGTTCTCGGCCGATGTACCAGCAATCCCGAATAGCGTAGCAGCGCACGATCATCGACCGACATCCGGTCACGCAACCCCCGGGTGCCGAGCCCGATGAACGACCGCAGCAGTTTCGCGATCAGCGTTTCATGGGGCGGTCGGGTGTCCAGACCGATCCGGTGGGCCTTGCGGACACGCACCATCAGCGAGGCGAGACGATGGTTGAAGACATCCAGGAAGGCGCGCCACGCCGTGTCCTTCTTCGCGATGCGCCGGATCAGGCGTTCCGTGAAGGGGCGCGGGAGTGGCCCCAACGCACCGGCTAGCCCGAGGAATCGGATCGTCATGTCGTCGGGACGTCCGCCGTCACGCGGCAGATAGTCCTTGATCGCGCTCGGCGGAAAGGCGAGCGACGGATCCGAGGAGAAGCGCACCGCCTCCTTCCGCGGATCCGGCCCTTCCCCAAGCGCAGTCCGACCGGAATCGGGATCGATCCCGACGCCGTGCGACAGTTCCACCATCCGCACAGCCTGATAGAAGTCGAAGCGATACGGCCGGTTTCGCAGTTCCTCGATCAGAGGAGGTGTTGATCGCCTGCCCTTGGCGGCCATGCCTTCCACACTCCTTCACGCTGGACCGAATGCACGACCAGCTTGGAAAATGAATTGATCGATGCGTAGAGTCCCAGGAACCGGTCCAGGACCGATGCCAGCAGGATCGCGCTGGACCCGACATAGGCCCGTTCATCCATGGTCAGGTGCACTTCCACACCGCGGGCGAACCCGCGCCTGGCGTCGGGCCCCATGCGTTCGACCGCACGACGGCACTGCATCTCCACGATCCCGTTAATCTGCTGTTCCGTACCGGGGGCGGCGTCGTTGGTGTAGAGCCGCAGTATTTCCCGCAAGGCCTTCAGCGAACCGTCGAACTGACTGAGCGACAGGTAGTTCAGCGACAGATGCGAGATCAGGCGCCACAGCGTCTCTCCGCCGACCGGCGGCTCGATCTGCGGTGTCGGTTTGTAGAGTGCCACGATCGATGACACGGGCGCGCCAAGCTCCGTCTGCAGCACAGCGCCTGCCCGCAACTGCTCCGCCAGCCCACGGTTGGTACATACGGTATGGGCATAAAGTGTCGTCGCCGCCGGCTTGGTCGGACGGTAGTCCAGATCCACGAAGGAAAGATAGAGATCCGTTCCCTGCATATCCGACCGACCGGTCATGTCGCGCCGTGCGTACCAGAACGCGCGGGCATTTCGGCTATGGGCAGCATGGTTGAACGAGAAGAAGGGCTCGACCCTGTAGGCTTCTGCCTCTTCCTGATTGCTGGCCGTAACGCTGACGATGGAATGAATCTCCGTCGTCAGTTCCCGTCTCCTGTCCCCGATCAGCCGGTACTCGGCCGCGCGTCCGTCGATCCGGATCGGTTCGGACGTCTTGCGGAACAGGTTGACGACGGGCGTAGAGAACAATCGGAAATTCTCGGCTTCGACGGTAACGCTGCTGGGTGGCGGCGTGTCGAGCAGGATCAGGATATCCAGCTCCTTGTCGGCCCCGGCGGCCGACAGCCCCGACACATCGAAATACAGGAACTTGTCCGGGAAAGTGAAGTACTCACGCAGCAGGTGATAAGCCGGCTGCCCGTGCGACGGAACCTCGATGATGGCCTCGTCCCGCTCGAACCCGACCGGGCGTATGGCATTCGGAGGCCTGACAACAGGCGCCTTGGTCTTGCCGTCCGCAATCAGCGCAACGCCGCGCGCATTGACAAATATCTGCTCGTAAATCGCATCGCTGAGCACACGATCCGCATGCAGATGAAAACGCAGCGTGTCCATGCCCAGGTCGCGCAAGGCATCGGCTTCCGTCCGGATCCGAATGCGAAGCACCGCATTGACGTCGACACGACTGTCCAGGAAATCATAGCGATCGGTGGATTCGATCGCGGCATCCTCTACGCGGACAGGCCATAGCGTTACCGGATAGGAGGTCCGGAAACGGCAGGTCATGCCGTTGGGTGCGGTCGCAAAAAGTTCCGACGATTTCGGGATTTCATAGCCATCGGTCAGTTTGCCGCGGGCGCTGTCGACATTGAACTGCGCGATGGTCATCGACGGCACCGGGTCGACGAACTGCGGATAGAGGATACCCAGTAGTGCCTGCGGAATCTGAGGGAATTCCGCGTCGATATTCTGCTGAATGCGGCCCGTCAGGAAGGCAAAACTCTCGATCAGCCGTTCGACATGGGGGTCCGGGGATTCCGCGCCACCGAACTCCAGCCGTGCCGCGATCTTCGGATAGGTTTCGGCAAACGCCTGCCCCATGCGGCGCAGATAGCCCAACTCCCGCTGATAGTGGGCCAGCAATTCATCGCGGGTCCCGCGCGCCATGGCTTATGCCCCCTCCGAACTTGCCGTACCGTCCACGCGGATCGGAAAGGAGATCGGCTCGATCGCCTCACCGAACCGCAGCCCGCCCTCAACTCTCAGATCAAGGCGGCCCGTTTCCTTCTGGATCGCCTCCACCACGACCGCGACATTCAACAGCCTTGGCTCGTATGCCGCTATGGTCTTCGCCACGTGGCGCGCAACCTTTCTGCGGTCCTGCACATTCGCGGTGAACAGATGCGACAGGTCGACAAGTCCGAAATCGGGCACTCCCCGGTTATCGTAGTCGATGTCGGATTCGCCCCATCCGCAGCGGGTATTCAGTAGCACCTGGATTTCTCTCTGGACGGATTCCGCCAACCCGTCGAGGTCGAGGTAGCGCCGCGGCACCGGCTCGTTCGGCACCCCCGGGTCTTCATCCGTCAGCCGGTCGAAAAGCGGGGCCAGTGCGCCCGATTTGGTGCGTAGGGGTCTCATACCGCTCCTCCAATGGGCCGTCGGGCCCGGGGAGGCATTACAGGTTCAGTAGATCGTGCTTGCGAACCCGCAGGATATCCGCCCCTTCCTCCAGATTTGGAATATAGAGCTGATACCCGACGAAATTCTTCTCCGACCCCGGTGCCGCCGCGCCGCCGCCGGAGGCAGCCGAACCCGTGGCCGCCGCGATCTGCGCCGCAGACTTTCCCTGGCGTCGGATCGGTCCGAAAAAGGCATAGCAAGAGCGCCTCAGCTTGGCGACAATCGCATAACGTCCGCCCGCATGCTTGCCATAGAAGGCGGACATTTCCCCGAACAGTTCTTCCGACTTCATGCCGCCGGTTCTGGCCATCTCCGCGCGGGCTTGAAAGCCCGGATCGTGCTTGAACTTCTTGTATGGCGACCAGAACTCCGGGACACCGCCCAAGGAGGCCGAACCTGAGAAATTCCCGCGGCGCGACACCGTGAACAGCATCATACCGGCTTTCAGGTGTACGCGCTTTGCGTGGCTGCTCTTGAACGACCGCCTGACATAGGAAGGCATGTCGCTCGTGCTCAGTCCAGAATTCAGTTCGGCACCCATGCGACACCCCGCCTGTCCGCGATGAAGGCCGGATTAACCTTCGCCCTTGTTGACCGTAACGTCCCATTCCGACGCGATCGAGCCCGGCTCCGCCATATCCTCGGACTGAACCTTCACTTCCCATTTGATCTTGGTGTAGTTCAGGCTGACCGATTCTACCGGGGAGTCGTTGCCACCACCGGCAATCGCGATGTTGGAGACCATTGCATTCTCCAACGTATAGATCATCTGCGGCGTATGTGCGGCCTGACCGGATGCACGCAGTACGGTGAAGGTCACCGTTCCGAGATTGGCCCCCATGCAGCACTTGTAGTTCAGCAGCGGGCTGGATTTGTCCGCATACTTCGTGATCGTGAAATCCGTGTGCTCGACACGACCACGGGCACGCCCGACGTTGGAAACGTCGGTGTGAAGATGGTTGTGAACCGAATGAGAGAAGCTCTGACACATGATCTGCTTCTCATATTTCTCGATCGTGGCCTCACCCTCGATGCCGTCGATCTTCATCACCAGAACGTCCATAGCGGCCTTCCTTGTTTAGTGCCGAGTTTCCCCTGTGCCCCGATCGGGCCCGATTAAGCGGCCGGCGGCGGCAGTTCCGCTACCAGACGAACCGACGCGGTCAGTTCTTCCAGCTGGAAATGCGGCTTCAGGAAAACGGTCGCGTTGTAGCAGCCGGGCTTGCCCGGAATTTCACGCACATCGACGCGGGCCTCGCGCAGCGGATACCGCGCCTTGGTGCCCTGCGGCGCGTCGTCGGTCAGCAGCACGTAGTTCGCAATCCACGTGTTGAGGTATTCCTCGACATTGGCCGCCGTCAGGAAACTGCCGATCTTGTCGCGCATGATGACCTTCAGATAATGCGCGAACCGCGATGCGGCGAGGATGTAGGGCAGCCGTGCCGACAGCGCCGCATTCGCGTTTGCACTGTCCAGATTGTACTTCTTCGGCTTCTGCGCGGTCTGACCACCGAAGAAGGCGGCATAGTCCGTGCCCTTGCAATGGCACAGCGCAATGAACCCCAGGTCGGACAGTTCCTTCTCGCGCCGATCCGTGATGGCGATCTCGGTCGGGCATTTCAGGGCGATATCGCCCTCGTCGGTCTTGAAGGTATGGGTCGGCAGGCCCTTCACCACGCCGCCGCCCTCGACGCCGCGGATCGCCGCGGTCCAGCCGTAGAGCGAGAAGGCATTGGTGATGCGCTGTGCCAGGGCCCAGGACGCGCTGCCCCAGAGATATTTGGAATGATCGCGGCCATCGACATCTTCCGTGAAGCCGATCCCCTCCACCGGGATCGTCTCCGGGCCGTAGGGCAGACGCATCAGGGTGTGCGGCAGCGTCAGGACCATGTAGCGGCTGTCTTCGCTGTCCCGGAAGCTGCGCCACTTGATCATCTCGGCGCTTTCGAAAATCTTCGCCAGATCGCGCGGTGTCCCGAGGTCGGTAAAGCTGTCCATGTCGAACATGCGCGGACCGGCTGACGCGATCATCGGCGCATGTGCCGCCGCAGCGACTTCCGCCAGCTTTTCCATCAGGGCGAAATCCTGCGGATGGCGGCCGAATTCGAAATCGGTCACAAGGCAGCTATAGGGGAAGCCGCCGAAGGTCCCGTATTCCTCTTCGTAGATCTGCTTGAACAGCGCGGACTGGTCGAATTCGACGGCCTTCTCCAGGTCGCCGAGAACATCCTTCTTGGAGGCGTTCATCAGACGCAGCTTGAGCTGAGTTCCGGTTTCGGTATTCATCACCAGGAAATGCAGGCCGCGCCAGCTGGCCTCCAGTTTCTGGAAGTCCGGATGGTGCATCACCTCGTTCAGCTGATCGGTGATCAGCGCGTCGATTTCCGCGATCTTCTGATTGATCGCCGCGACAGTGTCGTTGGAGACATCCGTGCCGCTCTCGACCACCGAATCGATGAACTCACCGATCAGGTCGCGGGCATAAGCCTTCTGCCCTTCATCCCGCGCCAGCTTGCCCTCGACCATGATCTGATCGAGAACATTCAGTTCTTGGGTTTCTTCCGCCATCCTGCTTCCCCTTTATCGGGTCCCCGTCGCCAGGACCGGAGCCCGCCAACCGGCACTAGACCGGATTATTCCTCGTCGCCCTTGGATTCCTCCAGGAGCTTCTTGACCTCGGCCTGGGTGTCGCCGTCCTCGACCATCTTGCGCAACAGCGCGTCCAGATCGTCGTTGCCGTCCAGCTTTGTCTTCAGGTCTTCAAGGCGGCGCCGGGCTTCATAGAGCTTCCGTAGCGGCTCGATCTGCTTGACGATCTGCACCGGCTCGAAATCTTCCAGCGACCGGAAATTCAGCTCGACATTCATCTTGCCGCCGTCTTCGCTGTCCTCGTCCGCCATCTTGTTGTCGACCTGGAAAGCGAGGCGCGGCTTGGTCGCGGCCAGGATATCGCCAAAGTTGTCGCGATCGATCTCGACGAACTTGCGATCCTTCATTTTCGGCAGCGGCTCTTCCGGCTTGCCGGACAGGTCCGCGATGATGCCCATGACGAAGGGCAGTTCCTTCATCTGGATCGCGTTGCCGATCTCCACATCATAGGTGATCTGGACACGCGGCGGGCGGACCCGGCCGATTTTGTGCTGTATACTATCGGACATCGATGTCCCCCTTCATCGGTCCGCCCCCACGGCACCCCGATCATATCCGGACGGGCGCGGGCGGCCCAGTGTCGACTTCAGGCCAAACTCGCTTCCCCGACAACGCGCGGCCCGAGGCCGATTCGCACCACGTCAGGGTGATTCGCAAGACAAGGTAAATGAAAGTCGGTTACTATTGCAAGAGTTTCCACGCACTATGTTTTTTTCAGATTTCGTTACTTGAATCGCCTTGCGAGCACCTGTCTGGACTACTCGAATCAGGGCGCGCTATTTATTTCTCTTTCGAATCGAGCTTAACCCCCTGAAAATATGGCGTAAAGCGTTATGCTGGCGATACAACCTGTTTCCGCCTAGACTGCTGTGCCAAAATGAAACCAAGGGGAGGCCAGGGGCACTGATGAGCGACGAAGTGATCGAACTGATCGGCACGGAAACGGCGACCGGCAGCATTCGGGTTCGGCTCGACCTGGAATTGCCGCACGAACAGGCCATGCAGATCCTCGCGACGGTTCACGATTACAAGGACCGGAAACTGAAGGAGGAAGAGGTCGCGCGCCGGCGGGAGGAAGCCGAACGCCGCAAGGCGGAGGCCGCCGCACGCAAGGCGGCGAAGGCCGAGGCAGCCAAGGTCAAGAAATCCGCCCCTGCAAAGGAAGCCGCCGCCAAGGGCGCAGACGAAAAGAAGGCGTGATCCGGTCCGTCCGACCTGACCCGCCTGAAGCCATGAACTGAACAACTGACGATCGAGCGAACGCCATGTCCGACAAAGTGCTGGAATTCAACGGCAGCGAGACCCTGCCCCACTCCCTGAAGGTCAATATCCAGATGGAAATGCCCTACGATCTGGCCGTGAAGATTCTGGATCTGATCCAGAAGAACATGCCCACCGACGTCGCGGAAGAACCGACGGAGGATGCCGGGTCCTGATCCGTAGGCGGGCCACCGGTTAAGAGGCGTTATCATGGATATCGGCGTACCGTATCGCCGTCTGGGGCCGGTCGACATCGCACCGGCTCTCGACCTGTTGCAGAACCTGACCGATGCGGACTGGAACACCAATCGCATCCGGCAGGAGTTGATGGCGGCGTCGCCTCATCGCAACACGACCCGTGCGATCATGCTGAAGTACAACTGGCTTCCCTATCAGAAGCCCTGGGGCATGCGCACGATGCGGGAACTGGTAGAGGCGTGGTGCCGCCAGGAGAACGTCCCGACCGACGACCTGCTTCCAGAGATCGAGGCGGAAACCGACCAGGGGCATGTCAATGTCTTCCCCCAGTGGAAGACATTCGGCCCGGTCATCGGCCCCCTGGTCGACCAGGCGACTTCCTATCTGAACGCCCCGCGCGGGATCGCGACCCGGGTTGCGATTGTCGAGATGGTGCCCAACGGCAAGATCGCCCCGCATGTTGACGGCCAGGCCCATGCCGCCGCCGCGCACCGTCTCCACATCCCACTGATCACCACCCCCGGAACGGAATACAAGGTGGACGGCAAGAAGTTCCGGATGCAGCCCGGCTTCGCCTACGATTTCAACAATCGAAAGCAGCATAGCGTCCGGAACAGGAGTCCCCGCCCCCGGGTCAACATCCTGATCGACTTCCTGCCAAACCCGGGTGTACCGATGCAAACGGCTCTGCCCCCGAAATTCGGCTAGGCAGAAACCGCCGCGGCCGTCAGTTCGGACAGTCGCAGTTTCTGACGCCCATCCGCATCAAAATTGTCCGGTGAAAGCCAGGTCTGAAAGGCTTGTTTCACGGCCGGCCACTCCCGGTCCAGAATCGAGAACCACGCGGTATCGCGGTTCCGTCCCTTGACGACACTCATCTGCCGAAATGTGCCCTCATAGGTGAAGCCCAGTCGCTTCGCCGCGTTCATCGAACCCGCATTCGCGGCATTGCATTTCCACTCGTAACGCCGGTACCCGAGCGTGTCGAAGGCCCGCGCCATCATCAGATACATGCATTCCGTCGCGACCAGGCTGCGCTGCATCAATGGGGAATAATTGATATGACCGACCTCGATCGACCCCGCTTTTGGATCGATCCGAAGATAGCTGGCCACCCCAACGGCCTTTTCGGTCGCCAGATCGATAATGGCGTGGAACTTCGGATCCTCTCCCAGGCAGGCGGAATCCATCCAGGATCGATAATCCTCCAGCGTGTCGAACGGGCCGTAGGGCAAATAGGACCAGAACCGGCCATCGGGCGCCGTCCGGTTTGCCGCAAAGAGGTCGGCGGCATGACGGTCGGGATTGATTGGCTCGACCCGGCATGTCCGGCCGGTCATCGGCTCGTTGCCAGGCCATGCCGGCGGTTTGAAGTCGGGCACGGAGAAGCCGATGGGCTGGCCGTATTCATTGGTGTGCTGCGTCACGGGCGTGCTTTCGTAACAGGGGCGCGAACACGCCCCGGATACCAAGCATTGGCCTGTCGACAAAGGGCCAGAAAGACGGGGTTGATGAGGCCACTATGCGCGGCCGCCGGCATCAGTTTCGCGGCGCGAAGACGATGCAGTCCATATTCTGTGTTTTCAGCGAACGACAGGCAGCAAACGCACTGGACTTGTCAAAACCGGCTACACGGGATCGGTGCAGTCTGCCGGCGCTATCCACCACGACAACACGGTTTTCGCCCATCGCCCCCAGCCGCGTCACGGCCTGCTGGGCAACCGTACGGGCCGGCTCGGATCGGCTGAAAGCGCCGACCTGGATAGTCCACTTGGTTGCCTGCAATTCGGTCAGATCGATATCGGCCGCAGCATCGCCCTGTGGCAGGTCATCCTCGATGGGGCCCGCAGACGGTCCGGCAGGCACATTCAGCGCAACCATTTCGTTCTGGCGCAGATCACTCTCGAACAGCTTTGCGAAGCCCTTGTCCAGCAAGGTCTTCATATGCTTGTCCCGGGACGCGCCGGTCTTGCCGCCGAACACGACCCCGATCAAGCGATAGCCTTCGCGCTCCACCGAGGCGACTAGGTTGAACCCGCTGGCGCGGGTATAGCCCGTCTTAATGCCATCTGTCCCCTCATAGGACGACAGCAGGGTGTTGTGATTCTTGTAGGTACGACCGCCGAACTTGAAATGGGTGGTCGCGAAGTAATCGTAGTAGGCCGCGTGGTCCTCCCGAATGCGAAGGCCCAGCAGCGCCATGTCCCGGGCGGTCGACAGTTGGCGCCGGTTGGGCAGCCCGCTGGCATTGCGGAACGTGGTGCGGCTCATCCCGATCTGGCGGGCACGCTCCGTCATCATTCGCGCGAACTCGATCTCGGTTCCCCCAAGACCTTCGGCAATGACAACGGCAACGTCATTCGCGGATTTGGTCACCAGCGCCAGGATCGCGTCCTCGACGGTAATCGTGTCGCCCGGGCGCAGGTTCAGTTTCGACGGCGCCATGCCGGCCGCGCGGCGCGATACCTTCAGCTTCGTGTCGAGAGAGATCTGGCCCGACCTCAAGGCATCAAACGCCATGTAGAGGGTCATGATCTTCGTCAGGGAGGCCGGATAGTTGCGGGTATCCTCGTTCACCGCGTGCAGGACGCGGCCGGAATCCGCGTCGATCACCATCGATGCGTATCGGGCCGCCGCTTCCTGCGGCGCGACGGCGACAAACATCGCCACGGAAAGGAAAAACGCGATTATGACTTTCACGGCGTCACCTTAGTCTTTCGGATTTCTTCCTAAGTCCTAAGGGGCGAATAAAACCGTCCCCCATTTGAACGCGAATCTTTAATACTTTAAGTAACTCACTATGTCCATTACAAAAATCGACGAGGCCAAAAAACCAATTGCCGGTTGATCCGCGGACCGCCATATCAGAATGGCCGTCACCAACAGAGGAACGGAACGTATTATCATGCGCCGCAACGCCCTGCTTCTTGCGTTTACCGCCGGCATTGCCGGACTGCTTGCCGCCTGCACGACCGATGGCGAAATCGACAATCCGGCCCAGCGTCGGGCGACGTGGTTCTCCTTCATCAGTGGTGATGACATTGCAGCGGAATGCGAGGCCAGCGGCCGTGAGCGGTATCGTCTGACCTATCTGGCCGATCGGGAAATCCAGGTTCGCATATACGACATCGATGCCGATGTGGCCCCGGCCCCGCAACTGCGTACCCGCGTCCTGCAGGTGGCCGCCAGCGAATGGTTTCCGCTGCCGCTGTTCGAAGATCCTTCCCGGCCCTTCCGGCCCTATGATTCCGTGACCACGCTCCCCGAGGCGGACCTGGACGCAATCCGGGAAGACCTGCTCGCGGCGGGATGGTCGACCGAACCGCCCCCGGTCGGGCGGAAAATTGCGTCCCATTCCTTTGCCTGGCTGGTCGCGGGCTGCAGGGACAGCGCGTTTTCCTTTCAGGTCTGGGAATACCCGGACGCCGAATTCGCCGGTCTGAACTTTCCGGATGTCCTGTTCGCCGTCGACAACAGCGCCATTGATGTCGTCCCGCCTCCGACAGACGGTGAGCGGCGGACCTTCAACCGCTTCATGGGGCGGACCGGCAGCAACACGCCGACCGACGGGCGGGAACTCTACAACATGCAGGTCGGTCCCCGCGGCGTCACGCTGGTCAACTGAATCCTATTTCCGGTCTTCGTCCTTTACCAGGGCCAGCGGTGCCGCCATTTCGGCGGCGCCGGGGATAAGGGCATTCTTCCAGGGCGCTTCCGGCATCTGCATCGCCAGTTGGGTCAGATTTTCGTTCCACCAGCGCCGCTGGACCATAATGTCGTCGTAATGATACTGCGCCTCACGCCATCGCCCATCCGACTGAGAAAAGGTGATCAGATCGATCGGGAAGCCGACATCGGCGGCACTGATCCGGGTCGAGTCGAAGGACAGGTAGGCAAGGTTCGCGGCGGTCGCCAGATCGGTTTTTGCGTTCAGCGCACGATCCAGGATCGGTTTTCCGTAGCTCGTCTCGCCGATCGACAGATAGGGCGTACGGCTGTCGATCTCGATCCAGTTGCCTTCCGGGTAGACCATGTAAGCCGTCGGTTCCTCGTCTTCCGGCATCCGTCCGGCGACGATCGCATGAAGATTGAACTTCAGGTTCGATCTTTCCAGATCTTCGCCGTCCTCGTTGAAAACCCGGCGCAGCGCGGCGCAATAGGCCTCCACCGCATCCAGCATCGAGGGATACCCCTTGATATCACTGCGGCGCAGATCCCGTTTCAGATAGGCCAGGGTCTTGTCCCGCAGGGACCTGAGGCCTGACGTCATGGTCAGGACCGGCGTTGTGGCAGGTCCGATGAATTCGACCTTGCGGGCCGTGGTGACCTGCGTTCCTGCCGTAATCCGACCGTCGGCAAGGCAGACCAACCCGTCCTCTACCTTGATTGCAAGACAATATGTCATTCAGGGGATCTCCATACGCGACCGCTGCGATCCGCCATTTTAGTCGGACTCCCGCGTCGCGGTCCATCGCAATCAATGCCGGCCAAGAGCCGCTATCCGCCCCTTCGCCACCGTTAAGCCGCTGCGACACAACGTAACGATCGCATACGATAAAACGCTGAAATTAAAATTGAATTAATGGCTGTCGACAGAAAATTGTTGCGGTGCACAAAAATATAACTTGACCCGAATAACAACCTATCACATATACCGCTGCATGAAATTGTTGCGGTGCAGCATAACCCGCTGGGATGTGGCACCGACAAGGAGGGCGCCGGGCGGTCCGGTCCTTCCGATAGGCCCCGGTCCGACAGGCCTCGCGCCCGGACACCAGTGAAACAGGAGTAACGAACATGACCACCGCGAAAAAGACCCCGACCGTCGACACCAAGCCGATCGAAGAAGCTGTTGCCGCTGGCAAGCAGACCGTCGAGCAGGCTGTTGCCGCGACGAAGGAACAGGTCGAAAAGGCCTCTTCCGCCGCGCTGAAGAGCTATGACGAGTTCGCGACGCTGAACAAAGACAATGTCGACGCCTACGTGAAGGCCGGCAATGTCTTCGCGAAGGGTTTCGAAGACCTCGGCAAGACCTTCTTCGCCTTCGCCCAGTCGCAGGCCGAATCCAACGTCAACGCCGCCAAGGCGCTGATGTCGGCCAAGACGATCAACGACGTCGTCGAAATCCAGTCGGACCTGGCCCGCACGCAGTTCGACGCGTTCGTCGCCGAAGGCACGAAGGTTTCGGAAATGTCCCTGAAGGTCGCCAACGAGACGGTTGAGCCGATCCAGGCGCGTTTCAACGTCGTCGTCGAAAAGATGATGAAGCCGGTTGCCGCCTAACAGGCACCGACATCATCCGCCCCGCATAAGCAGGGCGAATGCTTTCAGGAAAGGCCCGGTCCTCGTGACCGGGCCTTTTCCTTGAATTCTTTTCGGGCATTTTCCACCATGTTGCCACTATGCGTCGTCGGCATGCCTTGCTAGTCTGACGCCCGCCGGTCCCCGGCGCGCCTCGATTTGCCAAGGATTGTTATGCGTTTTTCGACCGTCGCGATGAAGCACGTCATTCTGGCCGGTGTGGCCTTCATCGAGATCGCGACGGCAGCGGCCTTTCTCCTGGCGTTCCACTTTTACGCCACCCGGTCGGCGGAGGAACATGCCCATTCCAGCATTCGCTGGGCCCTCACCTCCGTCGAACAGGAACTGTCCCTGTTCGTCGGCAAGGTTGAAACGGTCGCCGACCTGACGCTCGGTCTGTCGCAATCCGAAATCCTGGATTTCTCCGACGCCGACAGGATAGAGCGCTACTTCTTCGACGCCCTGATCGCATCGCCGCGTTTCACCGGAATCTATTTTGCCGGAACCGATGGATCGTTTGTCTTCGTGACCCGCGAAGCCCCGCAAATCGATGACGGGGAAATCTTCGTACGGCGGGTCGACGTGACAGGTTCCTTCAGGTCGCAGACCCTGTACGCCCGCGCCCTGGACTATCGGACCGTTCGCGACGTTCCCGATGACGGGCCGGTTTTCGATGGTCGGACGCGCCCCTGGTACGCCGATGCCCTCGAAACGAATGCAGCGCATTGGAGCGACCCCTATGTCTTCTATACGTCGGGACAGCCGGGCATCACGGTATCCAGCCGTGTCCTGAATCCCGCGACCGGGGAAACCATCGGTGTCGTGGGGCTGGATCTCAGTTTCCGGCAATTGTCGGAATTCGTGCGCGGCCTCGAAATCAGCGAGAACGGCAAGGCCTTCATCGCCGACCGCGCGGGGCGTCTGATCGCCTTCCCGATCGAGTTTTCGGCAGATCCTGGAACACTGCCTGCCATAAACGACCTGTCGGATTCCGTCGCGGCGGAGGCGTTCCGACGCTCGGAGTTCGGCCCGGCGAATGCGCCTGCAGCCATGACGTTCGATCATGACGGCATGCAGTATGTTGCCGCCCTGAATGTCCTGGATCTGAAGAACGGCGAATGGGTGGTGGGGGCCTATGCCCCGACGGATGATTTCCTGAACTGGTTTGACGACGTTCAGATTGCGACCTTCTGGCTGACCCTGCTGCTGATGGCGGCGGGCATGCTGGGAGGGCTCGCCCTGTGGCGCACCGTTCAACGGCGTCTGGCCCGGATACAGGCCGGCGCGGAGGAGATGATTCGCAATACAGGCCGGCCCTTCGAGTATGAGCCGTCCGGCTTCGTCGAACTTCAGACGACGGAGCGCGCATTGTCGGTCATGGCTGAAGCGGTGATGGACCGCGAGGAAGCCCTGCAGGCGCTGAACGAAAAGCTGGCGGAAGTGATGCGGGCGGTTGATCGAATGCCGATCGGGATCGGCGTCTTCACGCCCCGTGGCAAGGTTCGTTACGTCAACGCCGTCGCGGCCGCGATCCTCGACTTGACCGGCGATGGGGAGGAAGTGTTCGACGCCGATCTGATCGATCGACTGGATGCATGCGTGGCGGCCGGCGATGGGCGGCAGAACCTGTCGCTCTCAGCCGCGTTCGAGACACAGCAGAGCTGGGAAGGTGAACTTTCTGACAAGGCGTTGCACGGGCGGGATGAAGGAACGATCTATCGCATGATTGCTGTTCCGCTGGCGCCGAAATCCTCCGGGAAATGGGTCTTTGCGGTGGAGGATATCACGGTCCAGAAGGGCATGGAGCGGGACCTGATTTCCGCCCTCGAGACCGCCACGGAAGCGTCGCAGGCGAAATCGATGTTCCTGGCGAATATGAGCCATGAGCTTCGGACACCGCTGAATTCGGTGCTGGGCTACAGCGATATGATGCGGAACGAGGTCTTCGGCCCGGTCGGCGACCCGCATTACGCCGAATATGTCGAGAATATTCTGGCAAGCGGCCAGATGCTGCTCGAGATTTTGTCGAACCTGCTGGACCTGACCGCCGTCGAAACCGGCCGCATGACCCTGAAGGCGGAACCCGGAGACCTCGTCGCCATCGTGGAGGAGGCCGTCCAACCCCATCGCAGCGCCTGTCAGGCCCGTGGATTTCCGATTACCTTGGATCTTCCCGCGACACTTCCCATTCAGGCGGATGCCACCAAACTGCGGCAGGCATTCGGGAATCTGATCCAGAACGCGGCGCGATATGCCCGCGGCGCAACGGCACTGACCGTGTCCGTCTCTCCGGCTGCCGGGCAGTGCGTGCGCATCGTCATCGAGGATGACGGGATCGGCATTCCCCCCGACCGTTTCGAGCGGGTGCTGCAGCCCTTCCGCCGCTCGGTCGAGAATTCCCATCTTGCCGCGACCGATGGGGTCGGCCTCGGACTTCCGATCGCCAAGGCCATCATCGAGTTGCATGGCGGTACAATGACACTGGAAAGCCCCGAGACCGGAAAGGGGCTCCGCGTCACCCTCATTCTGCCGGCCGAACGAGCAGGCTAATTTCCGCCGTTTTTCTTTGCGTCGGCGTGGCACGATTGTTATAAGCGCGTCGATTTTCCCGAAACGCGTGGATATCCCGTCACCGGCCAAATCTCGGCCGGCCCCGGTGGAACTGGCGGACCACGCCGGACCAGACCATGGAGCGCACCTGACTATGGCAAAGCTGTTGATGCCGAAAGCGACTGCCGTTTGGCTGATCGACAATACCGGCCTGACCTTCGAGCAGATCGGCGATTTCTGCGGCCTGCACGAACTGGAAGTCCAGGCGATCGCCGATGGTGAAGTTGCGCCCGGCATGCATGGGATCGACCCGGTCCAGAGCGGCCAGTTGAGCGCCGAGGAGATCAAGCGCTGCGAAGCCGATCCGGATGCCAGCCTGAAACTGTCGGTCAGCGACATTCCGCAGCCGGTCATCCGCCACAAGGGGCCGCGCTATACGCCGGTCTCCAAGCGTGCGGACAAGCCGGATGGCATTGCCTGGCTTGCGAAGCATCACCCCGAACTGGCCGATGCCCAGATCAACCGCCTGATCGGCACCACGAAGCCGACCGTCATCGCGGTGAAGGAACGCACGCACTGGAATTCCGCCAATATCCGGCCGCGTTCGCCGGTAGAACTGGGCCTGTGCACGCAGGAAGAACTGGCGATTGAGATCGACAAGGCCATCAAGGCCGGCCGCAAGCCGCTGGAACAGCCGATCATGGAGCCGATCAACGAGGATCCGGATGCCGGCGGCTGGGAAGGCCTGGAGTAGGACAGTCCGCCATTGTCGCGAGTTTCGGCGGCCGGTCTACAGCAGTAGGCTGGCCGCTTTTTCTCTACGCAGCAGTGCCACCTTCGTCTCGACCCCACCCTTTGCAGAGAAGCCGCCCAGTCCGCCACCGGCCGCGAGAACCCGGTGACAGGGAATGATGATCGGGATGGGATTGGATCCGCAGGCCTGGCCGACCGGCTGCGGCGCAACACCGAGATCCTTCGCCAGTTCGCCGTAACTGCGGGTGTGGCCATAGGGTATCGCGGACATCAGATCATAGACCTGCTTCTGAAACTCTGACCCGGCGGGGTTCAGGGGCAGATCGAATGCGGTCAGGTCCCCGTCAAAATAGGCCGAGAGCTGTGCCAGCGCTTCCTTCAGCAATGGCGTTTCCGGATCTCCGGCCCGGCTGTCCCAATGAACGGAGACGATCGCCCCGTCTTCTTCCCGCAGACCGATCCGACCGAGCGGTGTGTCGATAGCGGCGGTCGGCATGACGGATGGTCTTCCTCAGTAGGGGCAGTTCGGCTTGCCGCAATCCGTGATGCCTTCGACCGAGACAAAGGCCTGACAGGTCGGGCAACGTTCGGTGTCCTCGACATCGTCGGCACGCGGACGATCGGCTTCCTTTTCGCGCATCGATTTGCGCAAGCGTTCGCCCAGGGTGCGTTCACCCGTTCCGCGTTTTCCGGCACCGATCTTATCGCGGCGTTCCAGATATCGGAAGCCGAACCAGATCACCGCGACGATCGCGACGAGGAGGAGGATTTTCAGAAACATGAATTCTGTCTAAGCAGCACCGCAGACCCGGTCAAGCGCGCATGGTCACAGCCCAAGCCGTTGCCGCAGGGTCTGCTCCTCGGCCCGGTCCAGGATCGCATCCGCCAGCGCGTCCATGCCCAGAAGCCGCTGCAGCTTGGATTTCGGCTTCACCGTTGCCCGGAACCGGACCTTCTCGCCGAAACGCTCACGCAGGACGGACCGGCGGTCCCCCAGCCCGTCGACCAGCCCCAGTTCCTTCGCCTCCCGGCCGGTCCAGAAGGCACCGGTAAACAGATCATCGTGATCCTTCAGGCGACCGTCGCGGCGTTCCTTCGTCCAGCCGATGAACTGATCGTGCAGATCTTCCTGAATGCGTTTCAGCTTCGCGATGTCTTCGTCCTTCTCCGGGCGGAACGGATCCAGAATCGCCTTTGATTTGCCGGCAGTGTGGACACGCCGTTCAACGCCCAGTTTTTCGATTGCCTCGACGAATCCGAAGCCGGCGGACACGACCCCGATGGAGCCGACGATCGATCCCGGCATGGCGTAGATTTCGTCCGCTGCACAGGCCAGCCAATAGCCACCAGATGCCGCGGCATCCTCGCAGAACGCTATCACAGGCACCTGCTTTTCATCCGCCAGCGCCCGAATCCGGCGGGCGATCAGATCGCTCTGCACCGGTGATCCCCCCGGTGAATTGATCTCCAGAGCGACGGCGGCCAGGCGCTTGAACCCGAAGGCTCGGTCGATGGGGGCGGCCAGGGTATCAAGCGACAGGCCCTTGCGACCGACACCGGCCTGACCGATCACGCCGGCAAGTCGGATCACGCCGACAACCGGCCCACCCCTGAAGCCTGGCAGTTTGGAAAGCATCCCGTCAGCGGGACGCGGCGGCTGTCTGGTAGATTGATTTTCCGTCATGGCGGTAAAAGTGAGGGGCGAAGGTACCGGAAACAAGTGCTATTCGTACGCCTGTCACGAATCCGTGCTAATCATGGAACCGATGTCCGATACAGCACGCTTGGGGCCGTTCGCCCTCTTCTCCATCTTCTTCAAACTCGGCTGCACCAGTTTTGGTGGGCCCGTCGCCCATATTGCGATCTTCCGGACGATCTTTGTCGAACGAAAGGCCTGGCTGAGCGACCGCGACTATGCGGATCTTGTCGCCCTGTCCCAGTTTCTGCCCGGCCCGGCTTCAAGTCAGGTCGGCATGGGACTGGGTCTGATGCGCGGCGGTGTCGCTGGCATGGCCGCAGCCTGGTTCGGCTTCACTCTGCCCTCCGCCATCCTGATGGCCGCCTTCGCGCTGGGAATGAACGAGTTGGGCCTCCTGGAAGGCGCCTCCTGGGTCGCCGGGGTCAAGGCGGCGGTGGTCGCGGTCGTCGCCCAGGCCCTGTTCGGCATGGCAAGAAGCCTTACCCCCGACGCTCCACGCGCGACCCTGGCGCTTGGAGGGCTTGCCGTCGCTCTGCTTGCGCCGGTTGCCTGGGCGCAGATCCTCGCCATCGCCCTGGCCGGGCTGATCGGCCTTGCCGTACCGACAATCGCCGGTCCGCGCGACGACACCGCCAGCGCACTGAAAATCGACGTCCCGCGATGGCTGTCCGTCACCTGTCTGGTCACGTTTTTCCTGCTCCTCTTCGGCCTGCCGGTTCTGTCTGCGACCGCGCCGGAAGGGGCCCTGGGGTTGTTCGACGCCTTCTACAGGGCCGGTGCCCTGGTTTTCGGCGGTGGTCATGTCGTCCTGCCCCTGCTTCAGGGGGAGTTGGTGGAACCGGGCCTCGTGTCCCGCGACGCTTTCCTGGCAGGCTATGGCGGCGCGCAGGTCGTGCCGGGGCCGATGTTCTCGATCGCGTCCCATCTCGGGGCAATCGCCGACATCGGACCGGGCGGGATCCCGGGGGCTGTCCTTGCCACAATCGCGATCTTTCTGCCGGGTGCATTGTTGATTGTCGGCGGGCTGCCTTTCTGGGCCGGACTGACAGGCAATCCCCGCGCGCGGGGTGCCGTGACCGCGGTCAGCGCCGCAGTTGTCGGCCTTCTGGCTGCGGCCCTCTACGACCCGGTCTTCATCGAGGGCATTCAGGACGCTCCGGCCCTGGTGCTGGCCGCGGCCGCATTGATCGCCATGACCAAGTGGAAGGCACCTGTCTGGATCGTGATCCCGGCGGCAGGGCTGATCGGCGCCCTGGTCCTCTGACCGCGGCTCGGCCGCCACCGGGCTACATCATCGCCGACGGATCCTGGTGCGGATCGTGTTCGTCCAGGATATGCCGCAGGATGCGCAGCCCTTCCTCCATCCGTGCCTCCGTCCGGGGCGGACCGAGACAAACCCGCACCGCGAAAGGTGGCCGTTCCCGACCGATGGAAAAGGCGTGGGCTGCGGAAAGGGTCACGCCTTCCTCACGCGCATGATTTACGAACTGGCTGGCATGCCACGGGTCCGGCAGATGCAGCCAGGCATGAAGCGACCCCGGCGGCATATCGAAATCGAGTCCGCCCAAAATCCCCTGCGCAATTTCCCGGCGCGCCTCGTCTATGCGCCGCCTCTCCGCCAGAATTCGCTCGCCGGTACCGTCCAGAATCCATCGGCTGGCGATCTCCGTGGTCAGAGGCGATGCCATCCAGGTGCTGCCGCGCACGCCCGCCGCAATCTGTTCGCGGCTGCGTTGCGGTCCGCGGATGAACCCGACACGCAGGCCGGGCGCGATGCTCTTCGACAGCGACGTGACGTAGTATCCCAGTTCGGGCAATCGGGCGGTCAGCGGCGTCGGCGCATCTTCAGGCAACATGCCGAAGAGGTCATCTTCGATAACCGGCACGTCGAACTCCCGAAAGACCGCCGCCAACGCGTCCCGCCGTTCCTCGGACTGGGTGACATTCGTCGGATTCTGCAGGGTGGGCACGGTATAGACGGCATCAATGCCGCCCGTCGCAAGCACCTGCCGCAGGGATTCCGGCGTGATCCCCTCCCCGTCCATGTCGATGGGCACGAGATCCAGCCCCAGCAGGCGCGCAATGGCCCGCAACCCGGGATAGACCAGTCGCTCCGTGGCCACGCGGCCGCCGCTGCGGCAGATCGCTGCCAGGGTTGCCAGAATGCCGTTATGCGCGCCGGACGAGATCACGACGGTATCGGGCGGCGCCGACAGGCCGCGCTTGTTGAGCCAGGCTTCCGCCGCCTGCAGATGCTGGCGATTTCCCGTCGGGGGCTGATACCACAGCAATTGGCCCAGCCGCGGGTCCTGGCTGAGCGTCATCATCGCACGGCGAAGGTCTTCGGTACCGACATCGCCCGGGGGAAAATTGAACTGCATGCTGATCGGCGCTGAGGGGTCTTCCTCCTCATCCGGCGGATCGAGGGTATACCAGTCCGTCGGCATGCTGGTGCCCTGCGACCCCACACTATGGTCGCGAGGCGGACGGACAAAGGTCCCCCGCCCCACTTCACCGCCGACAAGCCCGCGACGTTCCGCCTCCTGATAGGCGCGGGTCACGGTTCCCACCGTCACCTTCAATTGCCAGGCGAGCTCCCGTTGTGGCGGAAGCTTGTCCCCCTGCTTCAGAACGCCGTCGCGAATGTCCGCAGACAATGCGTCCGCGATGGCCCGGTATTTCGGTCCATCGAACCGGTCAAGGCTCGGAACCCAGATGTCAGCATGAATTGTCATGGTGACAATATACTAATTGACCGGGACAATTGGAACCCCTTATTCATTGAACCGAGACAATAACGTCTCATCTGGGCAGATAGGAGAATTTGTATGGGTACAATTCGTCTTTCGCCCGGATCGATCGGGTTCTCGAAAGGATCGGACCGCTCCGGGCAGATTGGTGCCGGATTCCGCAAGACCATCGACCGCGTGACGGTTGGTGCCTTTCACCTGATCTGGAATTTCCTGGTCGATTACCAGCGACGCTACGAAACACGTCACCGCCTGCGGAACATGGACGACAGGCAGTTGCGCGACATCGGCCTCAACCGTCGCGAGGCCGACCGCATGGCGGACAGAACGTTCCGGCTGTTCTGAGAAGGGGCCCGAAAGGGCCGCTTCGTCCCCGATCCCGGCAAGACATTGCTCAGGCCAGGGATTGAACAGCCGGAAACGGTATCGGGTGGCCCGTCTTATAGCGCGGACGGCGGGCCGCCCGATTTCCGTTATTGTGGTACGCGACCGCCGCGCATCCAGCACCGTTCAAGGGGGCCCCAACATGACCGTAATCACACGATCCCATCTCGAGGCAGCCATGGAGACCGTGCACGCGGTCTTTCCCGGAACGCCGCAATACAGCTGGCCGCTGCTCAATGCCCGCCTTGGCTGCGAGGTCTGGGTGAAACATGAGAACCATACCCCCGTCGGGGCCTTCAAGCTGCGCGGCGGTCTCGTTTTCATGGCGGATCGGGCCCGGAACAAGTCAACGCGGGGCATGATCACCGCCACCCGCGGCAATCACGGACAATCGATCGCGACGGCCAGCCGGCGCTACGGGATGGACTGCACCATCGTCGTCCCGGAGGGCAACAGCGCGGAAAAGAACGCGGCCATGGAAGCACAGGGCGGCAAACTGATCGTCCACGGACACGATTTTCAGGCCGCCGCCGAACATGCCGCATCTCTGGCGGAAAGTGAGGGCCTGGACATGCTGCCCAGCTTTCACGAATTGCTGGCGCGTGGCGTCGGAACCTATGCGATGGAACTAATGCTGTCCCGGCCGGACCTGGAAACCATCTATGTGCCGATCGGCCTCGGATCCGGCATCTGCGGCGTCATTTCCGCGCGCGATGCACTGGGTCTGAAAACGGAAGTCGTTGGCGTCGTCGCCGACACTGCGCCTGCCTATGCCCTGAGTTTCGAGGCTGGGGAGCCGGTCTCGACCAACACGGCGGACACCATGGCCGACGGCGTCGCCTGCCGGGTTCCGGTGCCGGCCGCCTTGGACATAATATTGAAAGGCGCCGCACGCATCCTCAGGGTTACCGATCCCGAGATCCGCGCCGCCATGCGCTGGTACTATCGGGACACGCATAACATCGCCGAAGGGGCCGGTGCGGTTCCGTTGGCCGGCCTGTGGCGGGAACGTGAAAAAATGTCCGGCCGCAAGGCGGGCGTGATCCTGACCGGGGGCAATATCGACCGCGGTCTTTATGCCCAGGTACTGACGGAGTCCGACGATGTCGATGCATGATGACCAACTGAACCTGGGCGACCTGCTGCGGGACGTTCTGAGTGCGACCACTGCATTCCATGAAGACCTCCAGCAGCGACCGGTCGCAGCGCGAAACCGTGACGGCGGCGCGGTCACGGACCTGCCGGGCCGTGGTATCGGCGGCCGGGCCGCCTTGCAGGAATTCGTGGATCGTCATGGCCGCGACCTGTCCGGCAGCATCGGACCGCGTTATTTCGGGTTCGTGACCGGCGGTGCGACCCCGGCTTCCATTGCCGGCGACTGGCTTGCCGCCGCGGTCGACCAGAATGTCGCCTCCCCCGGCGATTCCGTGGCCGTCGCCATCACCGTCCAGACGCTGAACTGGTTGAAGCAGTTGTTCAACCTGCCTGCGGATTCTTACGACGGGGCCTTCACCACCGGGGCCACCGGAGCCAATTTCGCCTGCCTGCTAGCTGCCCGGGAATGGGCCGGCGAGCAGGCCGGCTATGACATCGCACAGAAAGGTCTGGCGGGCGGGCCGCCGATCGCGATCTATAGCGCCTGTCCCCACGCCAGCTTCATAAAGGTCGCGCGCTTCAGCGGGATCGGCCAGGACGCCATCCGGCCTGTCACGCGTATCGGCGATACAGAAGCCATGGATCCGAATGCGCTGGAGGAGGCCCTCGCCGCCGCACCGTCCGGCGAACAGAAGATCGTCTGTGCCAGCGCCGGCACGGTAACCACCACAGCATTCGACGACCTGGTTTCGATCGGCTCGATCTGTCGGCGGCACGGCGCGTGGCTGCATGTCGATGGCGCATTCGGCCTATTCGCCCGGACCGTCCCGGAACTGGCGGACCGCACATCGGGTGTGGAGCTTGCGGATTCGATCACTGTCGACGGCCACAAATGGCTGAATGTCCCCTATGACAGCGGCTTCTATTTCACCCGCCGGGTCGATCTCATTGAACGCGCCGCCGGCGGACTGCCGGCCTATCTCGATGTCGAAGGCGACGGCCTGCCGCATTACATCAACCGGGTGCTGGAAGGCTCCCAGCGCTTTCGTGCCCTGCCGGTCTGGATGACGCTTTGCGCCTATGGCGCGGACGGCGTGCGGGAAATCGTTCGCCGGAATGTAGCCCAGGCCACCGCCCTCGCCGCCTTCATCAAGGAAAGCCCGGCCTTTGAACTGCTGGCACCGGCAACGCTGAACGTTGTCTGTTTCCGGGGTCTCCCGCCGGAGGGCGTCGACGATGCGGATGGCTGGAACAAGGCACTGCTGACACGCCTGAATCTGGACGGCGCGGCCTTCATGACCCCTGGCGCCTATGGCGGCAAGACGGGCATCCGGGCGGCTTTCTCCAACTGGATGACCAGCGACGCGGACCTCGACCAAACCATCGCGGCGTTGCAGACTGCGCATGATGCCGTGACCCGAAAAGGAATACTCGCCGCATGACGATCAGCCTTCCGATCTTTCAGATCGACGCCTTCGCCGAAGAGCCCTTCTCCGGCAATCCGGCCGCCGTCGTTCCCCTGGATGCGTGGTTGCCGGACGATGTCCTGCAGAAGATCGCAATGGAAAACAATCTGGCGGAAACCGCGTTCTTCATCCCGACGCCGGATTCGGAGGATACGGATTTCCATCTCCGCTGGTTCACGCCGGCGGTAGAGGTCGATTTGTGCGGTCACGCGACACTGGCAACCGCGGCAGTGCTTTTTGAGAAGCTGTCTTTTGCAGCCGAACTGGTCCGGTTCCAGTCCAAATCGGGTATTCTGCGGGTCCGGTCACAGGGCGACCGTTTCCAGTTGGACTTTCCGGTGCGCGCGGCGACACCGACCCGTGTTCCCGACGGACTGGCCGACGCCCTCGGCGGGATCGAACCGGTTGGCTTCCTGCGTGCGAAGAAGAGCATGGCCGTTCTGGCCAGCGAAGCGGAAGTGCGTGCCGTCCGCCCGGATTTTGCCTTCATCAGTCGGCTTGAAGGCGATGGCCTGATCGTCACAGCGCCCGGCGACGCGGTGGATGCCGCCTCCCGCTATTTCGCGCCCCATGCAGGAATCGACGAGGACCCGGTAACCGGATCGGCCCATTGCACCATCGTCCCCTACTGGGCGGAACGGCTGGGACGCACCAGTCTTCACTGCCGCCAGGTATCGGCCCGCAGCGGCGATCTCTATTGCGACCTCGCGGACGACCGCGTTCTGATGGCCGGCGCGGCGCGATTCTACATGGACGGCACAATTCATGTCTGAGCCTGCCGTCGAGATCACGGAAGCTGCCGAAGACGGCGACGACATTGCCTTCGTAAAAACCCTGTTCGTAGAATATGCGGAAAGCCTCGGTTTCTCCCTGTGCTTTCAGGGGTTCGACGGCGAACTGCAGAACTTGCCCGGAATGTATACTCGTCCGGAAGGAAACCTCTGGCTCGCGCGGGTCGACGGTGCCCTGGCCGGATGCGTTGCCATGCGGCCGCATCAGGATGCAGCTGCTGAGATGAAACGTCTCTATGTGCGCCCCGGATTTCGGGGCCACCGCCTGGGAAACCGGCTTACGACGACGGTGATCCACTATGCCCGCGCACAGGGCTACAGTGCCCTGAGGCTGGACACCGTCGTCGACAAGATGCGGGAAGCCCAGGCCATCTACCGGCAACTGGGTTTCGAGAAGCGCGCGCCCTATTACGATGACGCGCCGGTGGATCTCGTCTTCTATGAACGGGATTTGACGCTGCCCGTCTAGCCTTCCGACTCGCCCCTTTGCGGTCAGTCCGGTCGAACGAGCCAGATCGTCCTAATCCTCCAAGGTATTGCCGTGCTAGACTTCAGGGCATACTTCCATCCTGTATGAGGAATGTGCCGCTACGTCACGCCTTGGCGAATGAAGCTCGGATTGGCGGCAGCGAGGCTGCGGTCTCAAACAGCGTCGGGAGCATCCATGCGCGCACCGATCCTAACCGCCCTGACGCTTTTACTGGTTGGCACCTTTGCACCCGAAATCCGGGCATCCGAGGTTTCAGTCTGTATGGAAAGCTGGCCTCCCTACTACACATTGAACGATGATGGTGTTGCGGTCGGGGCAGCCGTTGATGCGTTGGATGTGGCACTCGGTGAAGCCGGGCACGAGGCCAGCTACCTGGTGCTGCCCTACGGACGCTGCATGCAGCAGGTACGTCTGGGAAAGATTGATGCAGTACTGACGCTTTCTCCTGGCGAAACCGGCTTCGTCTATGTCGGTATCCCCCTCGCGTACTGGGAGATTGCCGCAGTCGTGCACAAGGACGACCCGATACAGCGGTTCAAGTCCCTTGACCAGTTCGACGGCTATACGCTCGTCTACTACACCAGTTATTCCTATCCGGAGAGCCTGGCCAACCTGATGAGCAGGCCGAACGCGATCGGAATTCCTGCACAGGAAGACACCCTGCAGCCCCTGCGGATCATTCAATCAAGGGCACGGCATTTTGCCGTGGTAGACAGGATTTGGGTGAAGCGCGTGGTGCGTGAGGAAGGCCTGGAGATAAGCGTCCTGGAACCGCCGATTGCGACGCAACCGAACTACCTGGCATTCTCACGACAACAGGCTGACCTGGCCGAAACAATCGAACGGTCTCTCAGGCGCATGTCATCTGACGGGCGCTTGCAGAGGATCTACGAGCGCCACATTGACGTTGTCAGCAATAATGCGCCCGGCGGCAGCTGACATCGGGTTCCCGTTTCAACCGTATGATTGAAGGGAAATCGACGCGTGGCACCGGACAACCAGCGCCACGCCGAGGATTTCAGTGATCGGCGATTTCCCCGTCCTTGAACAGGAACTCTCGAAGGTATCCATCGAAATCCTTGCTGTTCCGACGCATCCATTCCAGCACCATGGCCGCATGCTCCATTTCCTCACGCATGTTGTGGAGCAGAATTTCCTTCAGTTCGGGATCTTCGCAATCATCGGCACGCTGGCGGTACCAATCGACGGCTTCCAGTTCTTCCATGACCGACACGATGGCATGGTGAAGATTGAGTGTTTCCTTGGAAAGACGCTCGCGCGGGGCGTGAAGTGAGGCGCTGGCTCCGGCCATGGCTGATTTCTCCTTCTGGCTTGGCTGATTTACTGCCACCCAATTGAATACTGTGTTCGGATCGTACTCAAGACAACTGCCGGCGGGACAGTGCACGCACCACCCCGCCGACAATTCAGTAACGCGGCAGAACTCAGCGCGTTGCCTTCCAGACGATCACGCCGAACAGAACCATGTTCAGGAGCAACAGGATCGACGAGATCGAGGCAATCGGCTCACCCGTGGCGATCTGCCCGCCGTAGATCAGAAACAGGCCCGCCACCAGACCGATCAGCGCGCCATGGGCCAGGACGGCATGAATCTTCACCAGAATGCCGCTGCCCGCATCCGGATAGAGCCGGTAAAAGACGGCATAGATCGTCATGCCGACCCAGCCGAACAGCATCAGATGGGCGTGTGTCGGCATCTGGCTGTGATCATGCGACGCGGCCATATGGATGCCCATGGCCATTCCCAACAGTGCATAGAGTACAGAACTACGAAAATACATCGACGCAAGCGTACTGCTCATTTCCATTTCCCCTTGCGCCCCGGGGCCGGGGCTCCGACAAAGAAAACCGCCACTCGGAATGAGGGCGGTCACGGGCGCTATTATACAACAGCGACCGGTTCCGGAACAGTTATCTCAGAAAGGAAGCTCTGCCGGGCTCGACGGGAAACACCAGGGGGCCGCTAGGATTTCGTCTTCTCCGAAGACGGATCGTATAGCGGCCTCAACTGGGCCGTGGCCTTGTAGCGCTTCCAGGCGATCTCAATCTCGTACGATCCCTGTTCGATCCAATCCTTCGTCGCCTTGCCGCCGTCGGATTCCGGACAGGTGATGTAGCCCATACCGATCGACTTGCCGATGCGATGCCCCCAGGCGCCGGAGGTCGTAGCGCCGACCAAAACACCGTTCCGATATATCGGCTCTTCGTGGAACATCATCGGCGCGTCGGCATCGTCCTGATCCAGGCAGACCTGAACCATTCGTTTCGCCGGGATACCCGCTTCCTTCTGGCGCAATACCGCATCGCGTCCGATGAAATCCGGCTTGTCCCAGGCAACCGCGAAGCCCAGCCCGGCCTCAACCGGCGTGTCCTCGTCGCCGATATCGTGCCCCCAGTGACGGAACCCCTTCTCCGTCCGGCAGACATTTAAGGCGAAGTATCCGGCATGCTTCAGGCCGAACGCTTCCCCCGCCTCAACGATCCGGTCGTAGACATGGGTGGCGAATTCGGCGGGCACATAGATTTCCCAGCCAAGTTCGCCGACATAGGTGATCCGTCCCGCACGAACCTTGGCGTATCCCAGTTCCAGTTCCTGCATCGTGCCGAAGGGGAAGGCTTCGTTGGACAGGTCCGCGCCGGTCACCTGTTCCAGCAGCTTCCGGCTGTCCGGGCCCATCACCCCGAACATCGGCAGCCCGCTGGTGATGTCCGTCGCGATACAGTGTGCGTCTTCCGGAATATGGCGCGTCAGCCAGGCGAAGTCCCGGACCTGGGCGGCCCCCGCGGTCACAACCAGATAGGCGGTTTCCGACAGCCGCGTCACGGTCAGATCGGCTTCGATGCCGCCGCGCTCGTTCAGCCATTGGGTGTAGACCATCTTGCCGACCAGCACATCGACCTGGTTCGCGCAGATCCGGTTCAGGACCGCACAGGCATCCCGCCCTTCGACCCGGAACTTCGCGAAACTGGTCTGATCGTAGAGCGCCACGGCATCGCGCGTCGCGCGGCATTCGGCACCGACATGATCAAACCAGCCGGGCCGATGGAACGAATAATCGAAGCGCCGCTCGACGCCCTCTGGCGCGAACCACATCGGTCGCTCCCATCCCGCCGTTTCGCCCCAGACCGCACCGGACTTGTCCAATCGGTCGTGCACCGGGGTTCGCCGGACGCCGCGCGCCGTCTCCACCTGATGGTTCGGCCAGTGCATGGCATAGAGGAGCCCCAGCGTTTCGGTCGTACGGTCGTGCAGGTATCGCTTGTTGTTCTGGAAGCTGGCCATGCGGCGGACATCGACATCGGCCAGATCCATCGGTGGATGACGGTCGCGAATCCAGTCTGCCAGCACCTTGCCGACCCCACCCGAAGACTGAATGCCGATCGAGTTGAAGCCGCAGGCCACGAACAGGTCCCGGACTTCAGGAGTTTCGCCCAGCAGATAGCGATCATCCGGCGTGAAGCTCTCCGGCCCGTTGAAGAACAGCGCGATGCCCGCTTCCTGCAGAATCGGCAGCCGCTCCATCGCGAATTCCAGCACCGGGGTGAAATGATCGATGTCTTCCGGTAGGGTCTCGAACTCGAAATCCTCCGGGATGCCGTTCATTCCCCAGGGCTTGGCCCCCGGCTCGAACGCCCCCAGCAGGATCTTGCCGGCGTCTTCCTTGTAGTAGGCGTATTCGTCCATCACCCGCAGCACCGGAAGATTGCCCGGCAGGCCGTCGAGCGGTTCGGTCACGATATAGAAGTGTTCCGCGGCATGCAGCGGCAGGTTCACGCCGATGGAAGCGCCGAGGTCCCGGGACCACATGCCGCCGGCGATTACCACCGTCTTGGCGCGGATCTCACCCTTATCCGTGATTACGCCTACCGCACGTCCCCCCTCGACCAGAATTCGGGTGACCTTGGTATGCTCGAAAATCCGCGCTCCGCCCATGCGTGCGCCCTTTGCGAAGGCCTGGGTCGTATCGATCGGATTGGCCTGCCCGTCGCCCGGCAGGAAGGCGCCACCGACCATGCCGTCGGTGTTCAGCAGCGGATAGATCGACTTCAGGTCATCCGGGGTCAGCAGTTCGACCGCCAGTCCGAAACTTTTCGCCATGGAGGCCGCGCGCTTAACTTCTTCGAATCGTGCCTCGCTCAGCGCCGTATGAAGCGACCCGTTCTGTTTGAATCCGGTCGACTGCCCCGTTTCCTTCTCCAGATCGAACAGCAGGTCCGCCGTGTACTTTGCCAATTCAGTCATGTTGCGGTTCGGGCGCAACTGTCCGATCAGCCCTGCGGCGTGCCATGTCGTCCCGCTGGTCAACTGTTTGCGTTCGCACAGCACGACATCGGTGATGCCGATCTTGGTCAGATGATAGGCAATGGAACACCCCGCGATCCCGCCGCCGACGATCACGACATCCGCCCGATCCGGAAACACCGCCATTTTCGTTACTCCCTGCCATCACCAATGAATTTACCGGAGGCGAGTTTCGCCAATGCCGCCCCCGGACGACAATGCTAATTTTCTGGATCACCCGTGACGTCATCTAACCACTGTTGCGATAGATGGCATTTTATCGGGTTGGTCGGTCCGACGGGTCGGGCGCGCCGTCGATCCGGATGCGCAGGATCGCCGGAAATCCAGGCAAGTCATGGCGTCGCTTGCCATAAGTCCGAGTGAAATGCGGTGAACCGTTATCGGTTTCACAAAATCTCTATTGGAAACCGCATCATAAATCGGGATAGCCTTACGCCGTGACGGACAACCCACGGGCGCGGCGCATCGTCGACGCCCCCAGGCACAGGACGAGGCATCATGACCCTGACGACTTCCGGAAAATTCCTGGCGCGGACCGGCGGCGCCCTGCTGATCGCCGCGGTTTCCTTTGGTTCGGCAACCGCCGACGACATGAATGGCAGCCTTTCGGCCGAAGAAAGCTACCAGATCCGCAATGGCGCAATGGAAGCGATTGCCGGCCACATGAAGGCGTTGGGCGCCGTTGCAAAGGGTGAGGCGCAAGCAGACGCCGGCACACCGGTTCACGCGATGAGCCTCAACGCGCTGGCCAAGACCGTACCGTCGCTGTTCATGGCCAATGCCACCACCGACAAGAGCCGCGCCAAGCCCGAAATCTGGAGCGACTGGGAAGGTTTCAAGAAGGCCGCGGATGATTTTGCCATGGCCACCGGCGAACTGGCCGAAGCGGCAAAAAGCGGCGATGCCGGCCAGATCGGCGCTGCGCTCGGCGGTGTCGGCAAGACCTGCGGCGGCTGCCACAAGCCGTTCCGCGCGCCAAAGAATTAGCGCCAGACCGCTATGACCCGATCGCCCCGCGGACGGATCGGATCGCGCTTGGTGACCGCCCTGGCAACAGGTGCGGTCCTGGGTGCGCTCTGCGAAATCGCCTCGGCACAGAACCCGGAGGGATTGGATGACGCCCTGGCACGGGGCGCCTATCTGTCCCGGGCGGCGGGATGCATGTCCTGCCATACCCAGCCGGGCGATGACGGTCAGCCCTTTGCCGGCGGGCGGGCCCTGGAAACACCCTTCGGCACATTCTACTCCCCGAACATTACCCCCGATCCAGAAACCGGGATAGGGGAGTGGTCCGATGAGGATTTCGTCCGGGCGCTGCGGTCCGGCGAAGCGCCGGAAGGGCACCTGTATTACCCGGTTTTCCCCTATCCGAGTTACACCAGGATGCGGGAAGACGACATGCTGGCCATCAAGGACTACCTGTTCTCGCTCGTCCCCGTTCGGGCGGTGAACAAGAAGCATGACGCGGTCTTTCCGCTCGGCTGGCGGTTCCTGCTGAACGGATGGACGCTGCTGAACTTCGATGAAGGAGAGTTGCGGGACGATCCGGACAAGAGCGCCGAATGGAACCGCGGGCGCTATCTGGTCGATGCGATGTCCCATTGCGGCGAATGTCACACTCCACGCGGTCTTTTCGGCGGTACCGATTCTGCCATGTATCTGGCTGGAACCAGAGACGGGCCCGACGGCGAACTGGTCCCCAATATCACCCCGCATGAAACCGGCATTGCGGACTGGAGCGAAGCGGATATCGCCTATCTTCTTCAAACCGGCATGAAGCCCTCGTTTGATGATGTCCAGGGCAGCATGGCGGAAGCGGTCGAGGACGGACTGAGCCATCTGACGGAAAACGACTTGAACGCGATTGCGGTTTATCTGAAGTCCGTCCCGCCCATCGAGAACCGGGTCGAACGGACAGAATAGCGGCCGATCAGGAACCGGCCTGCAGTATCTGGCGCCAGGTTGGTTCGGGAATGGAGAGACCGTCGCGACGCGCGCGCTCCCGCGCTTCGCTTTCACGTTCGCCGGGAACCTGAACCCGGTCGAAACCGGGCGCCGGCGGGCAATTCCTCAATTCCTCCAGAATTTCCTCCGCGACCGAATGGATCGCCGTCGTCTCTCGGTATCGGCAGGTGTCCAGCACAACCATCAGCCAGTTCATCTCGGTCGTAGCGGGGCCCAGCATCGCTTCGCCGATCAGTTCGGCCAGCACCGCCATGGCATACCCTTTCGGACCGCCGGCCGGCAGAATGGCGCCCCCGCGGAAGTAGTCCTCAGGATCGGTACTGGGGTTGCCCTGCCCGTCGATCATGACACCTTCCGGCAGACGTGCGCCGGCATTGCGTGCCGCGTAGATCCATCCGCCGGCAATCATGGCGGTGGCAAAGTCCAGCACGACCGGCCCCCGGCTGCCGCCGGGCATCCCGATGCAGTAAGGGTTGGTGGGCAGCACTGCCTTGCATCCGCCATAGGGCGCGACCTGCCGCCAGTTCTGGCGTCCCCCGCCGCCGATGATGATGGCCAGGCAGTCCTGTACCGCGATCCATTCCGCGTAGGCACCCAATCGGCCGGTATGGCCGACATTGCGGATGGCGATTGCGGAGACACCGGACTCTCGTGCCAGTTCCACGGCATGGCGCGCCGCCATCTGCATTGCCGGTATGCCGATGCCGCCGCCGCCATCGACGACCGGCCCACGCCCGGCCCGAAATTCAGGTCTGGCGATCGGATCCATGTAGCCGTCTTGAAACTGACAGGCATATTGCAGGCAGCGCATGATGCCGTGCGATTCCACTCCGCCCATCCCGGCATCGACCAGATGATCGGCTATCAGATCGGCCGTGTCGTCCGGACAGCCCGCCCGAACCAGAACGGCACGAACCGCCAGCAGCGCGTCCGGCGCCGATACACGCACCCGTGCGCCGTCATAATTCAGCTTCCCCGGTTTTTCGGCCATGCTTCCCCCTAACTCCTTCAGGGGTCAGTCTACCGGCGCATGCGCGGGCGAGTGGTCCAGTCGCGACAGGTACGGATTGCCGGACGTCAGGAACTGGCGGCAACGGCCTTTTCGGAAGCGTCGGTCCCCCGCGCCTTCTTTCGACGATCCTTGACGCGGAAGATCGGCTGGGGTTCCTCGAACCCCTTCAGGTCGAACCGCCCGATTTCCTCAAAGATGAAGCTCTTACCACGGCACATCTCACGGACGATGCTGCTGACGGCGGTCTCATGGGCGCTGGCCTTGGAGAGCACACGGGCGGCCAGATTGACCGGCGTGCCGAACAGGTCGCCGCTTTCATGGATCGGTTCCCCGGCGCTGATGCCGACACAGATCTCGAAAGCCAGGTCGGGCATCATCTCGCTGAACTTCTGAATGCCGTCCTGCATGGCCAGGGCCGCTTCGACGGAGGCTATTACCGCCGGGAAGGACGCCATGATGCCGTCTCCGGTATGCTTGATTTCCCGGCCACCATGTTTCGATATTGCCTCGCGGACGATATCGTTATGGGCCCTGACGACATTCATCAGCCAGGCATCGCCATTGGTCTGCTGTTTCTGTGTCGACCCGACGATGTCGGTGAAGAGTACCGCGACAAACCCGTAATGTTCCTGATCGCCCGGCGCATTGTCGTAATGCTTCGGATCGTCCTGCGCATTCACGTCCTGACCGGGCGGTGCCTTCGGCGTCTTCCACAGCCTGAATGCAGCCGCCATGCCACTGTCGCTTCTGGAATCCCCGCCCTGACTGAGTGCGCCCCCGCGGCCGGCCGCGTACATTTCGAAATAGCGCTTGTCGAGAAGGTATTCGTCGATGTTGGCCGCAAAACCCAGTGCCATGGACGCGGATACGCCCAGGGTTTCGATCTGCTCGCTCAATATGGTGGTGACTTCGCGGGCCGCGACCTTGAAGCGGCGCGCAAGGGTCTCCGCCGCACCGGCCAGGAACAGGATAACCCCGAATCGCAGGAAATGATCCTTGTCGAGCGTGTTGTTGGAAAGCCGCTTGGCCTCGTCGACCAGTTCCGCCAGCGCCGCGCGCAGCGGGGCCGGTCCGACCTCTTCCATCGGTTCTGACGTGGAACGGGTTTCGGGGCGTTCTTCCGCCTCGCCGGAAGTTGCGCCCTCTTCCTGGTCTACGCTGTCATTGGCGCCCGCTTCATCAGCGCCAGTGTCCCCCTCATTCTCGCCCCCGGTTGCCCCCTCTTCCGCCGTTTCCTCATTGGCGGCGGGCGGCATGGCCTCGTCCGGCTTGCTGGCAAGTGCGTCCAGCGTACTGGCCGCATCCGCCAATGCCTTGGACGCCGCCTCGGATTGGCGGCGCCTCTGTTCGGCAAGCTGCTGGTCAATGGACGGTCGCACGGGGGCGGCACGCGCCATGGGACGAATGCCGGATAGAATCTTTCGCAACAGGGGAAAGAAGGTCATGGCCCATCCGACAAACCAGGAACCGATCAGAACGAACTGATTGATCTGAAGGCCAAAGGCGATGCCAACGGACGACAGTAGTTTAATGCCGTAGTAGGCCAGAACCCCGGCGATCGTTCCCGTCACGCAGGCAAACAGAAAGGCGATGATCATCTTGGGAATAGCCGCGGCCCAATCCGCGTCGTCAGCCCCCTTCTCACCGCGCTTTGGCGGCCTGCGAAGGTCCGGCTCCTTGGCTGGCGCCTTCTTCTGCTGGGCCTTCCTGGCGGCGGCCTTCTTCCGGGCTTCTGCAGCAGCATTAGCCGCGGCGGATCCGGGCGGCGCATTCTTTACGCTGCCGCGCCCGCCACCGCTGGGCCCGCTGGCGCCTGCGGTGCTGGGTTTCGCGGTGCCGTCATTGCCGGCGGTGATGAAGGCGACCGGGGGCTTCGTCTTCAGTTTCGGGCTGTGATAGATGACGGATTCGGATGCGGTGCCGGAGGCTTCGTCCCAGCTTTCGCGCACGACACAGGCTGCATCGAAATGCCCCTGGCTATCGAGCCGCTTGGCTTCATCGATCGCAATGTCCCGTTCGCTGTAGTTATAGCGATGATGGATCTGCCATCGACCGTATTGGAGGTAGTAGACCTCATACGAGACCGACCTGCCACCCGCCATTTACCTAACCCCGGTTTCAAACGTTTCTTCGTAAGAAGTCCCACATGAACGGAAGGTCGAAGTGCGACAGGGCATTTTCCTTCTGGAAACTGCCGATGACGCGCGACTCCCCCTTAGGCACCACTATACCGCAATCGCCGCCAAAGAATGTATGATTAGTCCTTCAAAAAGGTTAATTCCGGGCTTTCGGCGCTCATCGGCAGCCCGGGTCCATCGCGCGAATTCATAATACTGCATTCACAGCAAAGGCTTAGATGGACCGGCCGGCCGCCGAACGGCGACAGGATTTGGTGTACAGATGCACTTCCGACGCCGAATTTCCGGCAGATAACCGACCCGGAATTGACCTCCAGCCGCCCGAATTTCGCGAATCACGCCGTTTTGGCGAACGCCAGGTGGTCGCCAAGGGCGCGCGCCCAGTCATCCTCGGGCCGGTTTTCCCGACGCTCTGACAGCAGGGCCCGGGACAGGGCAATCCGTTCCGACCGGATGGCATTGACGATCAACATTCGCTCAAACAGGTCACGCTGAGCATGGCTGCCGCCGATACGGTGCAGATGCGGCCGTACGGACAGCAGAAGCTCGACGGCTTGACCAGCATCCCCAGCCGCATCGGCAACCGCGGCCATGCACAGGGTTCGCCCCACATCGGCTGCGACCTGCGCCTGGGTCCCCGACCGCGTCGCAAAACGGGTCAGGTCGTCGAGAAAATCGGAAAGGGCCTCACCCCGCCCCGCCATGGCGAGTGCCAGCGCAACATGGCAATCCGCGAAGACGAGGCCGTGATCCCGCGCCTTCTTCAGCGCCAGTTCCGCGACGGCGTCGGGACGATGACCGATATCCGCACCGCGTTCTTCAAGTCGCCACAGGAGTGACGCACCATTGGACAGGTCGAGATAATCCTCGACCTTGTCGGTCCAGACGTCGTTGTCGAAAATGGCCAGCGCCTGCTGCACGTCGCCAAGATCCAGCGCGAACAGTGCGCGGTGCCAATGGGCATGATGGACGAAGTTGTGAATGCTGCCCCAATGGTCTTTCAGCCCGTTCAGCCAGGCGAGGCCCTCATCACTGCGCCCCGTCATCTCCATCACATGGGCGACGGCGTGGGCAGCCCATATATCCGCCGGTTCCATTTCGATCGCGCGACGGCCCATCGGCTCGGCCCGCGCATAGTCACCCGACTCCTCAAGCGCAAAGGCGTAGGACCCGGCGATGAAACCATAGCCCGGTACGCTCTCGTCCCAGGCATACCAAGCGCGGCCGACGGCATTGCGCATGTCCTTGCCGACGCCCAGATAGAACCGGTTCAATTGCGACAGTTTCAAAGCCAGGACGTCTCGCGGGTGATCCACCAGGATCGCTTCCCAGCTACGACAGGCGGATTCCATGTCGCCGGCGACCCAATCCGTCAGTGCCGACAGATGCCCTTCCTCTCGCGTCGAGACCGGGCGACGGGTCACCGCGTCCCGCGCGGCTGCCAGGGTCCTGCGAGCGCCTTCGTCCATTGCGGCGGTCGCGAACATCTTCAGGAAGGCGCCCTTCACGATGAGTGCCATCGGCATGTCCGGATCGGCGGCGAATACGGATTTCAGGTGATCCCCGATATCCACCCGCATTCCCATATAGGCCATCAGGGTCGCGTTTAGACCATCCACCGCCGACGCGTCTTCCGTCGTGACCGGACAGCCCCACAAATCAGTCCTTTCACGCATTGTCGCCCCTGTTCATGCGGTGATATTCGCGGTTGGGCATCATCTCCACACCATGCGCCAGACGATTGGTATAGTTGAAAAAGGCAGCAGTTTCGACGATTTCCCAGATCGCCTCCTCACTGAATCCCAGATCCATCAGCACCTCGCGGTCCTCAGCATCAATGTCGTTGGGTGCTTCGGTCAGGGCCCAGGCATAGTCCAGCATCGCCATTGTCCGCTCATCCAGATCCGCCACGCGGTAGTTGAGCGCGATCATTTCGCCCAGCTCGGGATCGCCGGACAGGGCGCGCACCTGCTGGCCATGGGCGACGAGACAGTAATAGCAGCGGTTGCAGGACGAAACGGTGACGGCAATCAGTTCGCGTTCCAGCTTGGTCAGCGCGCCGTCCGACAGCATGATTTCGTTATAGCTATCGATGAACCGGCGCAGCCGCTCCGGTCGGAAACTGAAGGACCGAAGAACATTCGGCAGCAAACCCAGCTTCTCGCGGCAGATGCCGAAATATTTCTGAATGTCCGGATCCAGACCGGCCTCGTCGGGAACCGGCAGGGCGTGAACACTGTCGCGATCGGGCATGACGAACGGTCCCTTCGATCATTGAATGAATGACCGAAGGTCTACCCGTTTCGGCAAAGATTACCCAGCGCTTTCTTGCCTTCGTTCACTCCGCGGCGGCCTGCTGCGGTTGGGTGAAGGGCTGGGAACGCTTGTCGGCGATAACCGTGACGCGACGCATTTCGCGTTCCTTCGGATAATGGTCGCCGGTTGCGAGATGTTGGGTCTGCCAGTTGTCCCAAACCGCCAGCATGTCGGGCTTCCAGCGGATTCTGAGCTGGTGGCGCGGCTGATCGATCAGGTCGAAGATCAGCCCCAGCAGTGCCGTGCTTTCAGCCTTGGTGAGTCCGAGAATGCGGGCCGTGAAGGCCTCATTGACATAGACAAAGGGCCGACCGGTCGACGGATGCTGCTTGATCACCGGATGATGGGCCGTGCGGTTGCGAATCGCGTCGGTAATCAGCATGTCCGCTCGATCATGGTGTCCGATGTCGCGCAGATAGTCGAACCCCTTGTCCATGCGGTGCTCTGCGGTCAGGCCGGACAGCATCTCCCGCAGCGGCTCCGACAGCGCGTCATGAACCGCCCGCATGTCGCAGAACAGCGTATCCCCGCCTGCATCCGGAATGATCTTCGACTGCAACAGCGATACGAAAGGCGGATTGGCGTCACAGCTCAGATCCGTATGCCACTTCTCCGATTCCGGCGGATTATCCTTGTCGTTCCGGATAATCATGATGTTCTCGAACCCGTCCGGCGTCGGATAGAACGGATGCTTGGGGGCCAGCGGGCCGAAGGCCTCGCCCAGCGCCAGATGCGCCTCGGAGCTTAGCGGCTGATCGCGGAACAGCAGCACTGCGCGATCCATGATGAGCTCATAGAGGTCCGCCGCCTGTTCGGCGGACAGACCATTGCGCAGATCGATATCGTCGACTTCGACGCCGAAGCTGGCGGTAACCGGGGTAACTCGCATTTTCCGACCCTCCGCTGGAATGGAAAGCACGTTGGATTTGGCGATCCTATGACTTTCCAATACGCTGTAAATTAACGTTTTCTATAATCAGACATACGGGATACGTATGGCATACCTCGAAAAACGCCTGCCGCCGATGAACACGCTGGTCGCCTTCGAGGCCGCCTTCCGGCACCGCAACTTCACCCGAGCGGCGGAGGAACTGCATCTGACGCAGGCCAGCGTGAGCCGCCTGATCCGACAGTTGGAACAAGGCCTCAACACCACGCTGTTCGAACGGGGACGGCGTGATGTCACGCCGACGCAGGCCGGCGAAGTCCTGGCGGAGACGGTTCGTCGGACCCTGGGTGACCTGGCCATGACCGCCGACCAGTTGCGGGGCGAAAACCAGAATGCGCAGACTCTGACGGTCTTTTCCGAACTGGTCGTCGCGAGTCTGCTGATAGCGCCCTGCATCGGGGCCTTTCAGCACCGATACCCCGATCTGACGATCCGGGTCTTTACCTCTTCCGAGCCGCTGGAAGCCTTCGATCGGGATTTCGACGTCGGGCTTCGCAGCGGTCATTGGGCACAACATTCCTATCTGATCGAACCGGTGGCCGACGACGCGATCTTTCCGGTCTGCGCTCCAGGGCTGCTAAAGGCCCATGGCGGAGAGATCACGGCGGCCTCGATTCTTGCGTGCCCTCTGCTTCATCTGGCGCAGGCCGGCGGACCATGGCCGGACTGGCGACAGTTCCTGCGCCATATCGGGGTGGAACCGCCGCCCTCCCTGCGGGGACCGTCAATCAATTCCTATGACGTTCTGCTGGACTTTGCCGAAAACGGGGAAGGGCTTGCCCTCGGATGGGCACGGTCGGTAAGGGCCCGGATCGAGGCCGGCCGACTGGTGCGCATTCCCAACATGCTGCTGCCCCTGCCCGACCACATCGCCGCGCATTACTCCAAACGCACCCGGCCGAATCCGATCGCACGGGAATTCGTGGCGCTCTTGCGGGAAACAGCCAGCCCTTTGGACAACTTCTCGGATTAGGCGGGTCTCACCCGCACTGACCGCGGTGACGCAGCAGGTGGTCCAGCAGAGTGCAGGCCATCATCGCCTCACCCACCGGCACCGCACGGATCCCGACACAAGGGTCGTGCCGGCCCTTGGTGACGATGTCGGTTTCCTCGCCGTCCGTGGTGATCGTGTCACGCGGCGTCAGGATGGAGCTGGTCGGTTTCACGGCGAACCGGACGACGACCGGCTGACCGGTCGATATGCCGCCCAGAATGCCCCCGGCGTGATTGGACCGGAAAAGCGGCTTGCCATCGTTGCCGATGCGAATCTCGTCGGCATTCTCCTCGCCCGACAATGCCGCGGCACCGAAACCGGCGCCGACTTCAACGCCCTTTACGGCGTTGATCGTCATCATCGCACAGGCAAGATCGGAATCCAGCTTGCCATAAACAGGCGCGCCCCATCCGGCCGGAACCCCTTCGGCCACAACCTCGATCACCGCGCCGCAGGACGAACCGGACTTGCGGATACCGTCAAGGTAGGCCGCCCATTCGTCGGCCGCGACCGGATCCGGGCAGAAGAACGGGTTTTCATCCACCGCCGACCATTTCCAGCGGTCGCGGTCGATGCCATGCGGTCCCATCTGGACCAGCGCCCCGCGAATCGACAGCCCCGGCACCAGGACTTCCAGTGCCTTGCGGGCAACCCCGCCGGCCGCCACCCGCATCGCCGTTTCGCGGGCGGAAGAACGCCCGCCCCCGCGATAGTCCCGGATGCCGTATTTTTCCCAATAGGTGAAATCCGCATGACCGGGTCGAAACTTGGATGCGATTTCGGAGTAATCCTTGGACCGCTGATCGGTGTTCTCGATCTGCAGGCCGATGGGCGCCCCCGTCGTCATCCCGTCGAACACCCCGGACAGGATGCGGACCTGATCGGCTTCCCGACGCTGCGTGGTGTAACGGGACTGGCCCGGCCGCCGTTTGTCGAGGAACGGCTGCAGGTCGGCCTCGCTCAAAGGGATTTTCGGGGGACAGCCATCGACGACACAGCCTATGGCCGGCCCGTGACTTTCCCCGTAGGTCGTCACCCGGAAGAGATGCCCGAAGCCATTGTGGGACATTACCCGGCCTTCTTGTTCAGCCCGGCGAGAAGATCCGAAACCGCCTCGGCCTGGTCCACGGCAACCATGCCGACCGTGTGATAGCCGCTGTCGACATGATGCACTTCACCGGTCACGCCCGTGGAGAGATCCGACAGGAAGTACAGGCCCGCACCACCGACCTCGTCGATCGTGACGTTGCGGCGCAGCGGCGAGTTCAACTCGTTCCACTTCAGGATATAGCGGAAATCGCCGATACCGCTGGCCGCCAATGTCTTGATCGGCCCGGCGGAAATGGCGTTCACGCGAATTCCCGATGCCCCCATGTCGGCGGCCAGATATCGGACGGAGGCCTCCAACGCAGCCTTCGCAACGCCCATCACATTGTAGTGTGGCATCACCCGCTCCGCGCCGTAATAGGTCAGCGTAAGGATCGACCCGCCCTCTGCCATCATCGGCGCGGCGCGCTGACAGAGCGCGGTCAGCGAATAGCAGGAGATGTCCATCGTACGAAGGAAGTTTGCCCGCGTCGTCTGAAGGTAGTGTCCCTTCAGCTCATCCTTGTCGGAAAAGGCGATGGCATGAACCATGAAGTCGATCTCGCCCCATGCGTCCTTGAGCGCGGCAAAGACCGAATCCATGCTGGCCTCGTCCGTAACGTCGCACGGCAGGACGATGTTCGACCCGACGCTTTCGGCCAGCGGGCGAACCCGCCGTTCCAGCGCCTCCCCCTGGTAGGTGAAGGCCAACTCGGCGCCGGCATCCGCGGCCGCCTTGGCGATTCCCCAGGCAATCGATTTATCGTTCGCGACGCCCAGAATGACGCCTTTTTTGCCCGCCATAAGGGATTCCGACTGGCTCATGCCCCCACACTCCAAAAAGTAACCGTTACCGCCGGTCCGAAAGGTGCGCCATCCTATAGGCGCCCTGCCGATCCGTCAAAGTGAAGCCCCCCTATCGAAAGGCAACGTCATCCCGCTATACTAAGTCCGGTAGCGATGGGAAAGCCGTATGAATGACAGCACAGTACGGGCGGGCTCGCCCGGTCCCGGTTCCCCGGGCCGAAGACACAAATTCACCCAGGGATTCTCGAAGGTGTTTGGGTTCGGACTTTATGCCGCCGCCCGCTTCGTCATGGATGGATGTCAGCAGCGTGCCGCCTCGCTGACCTTCACGTCGCTGCTCGCGATGGTGCCGCTGCTGGCGGTCAGTTTTGCAATCTTCGCGGCGTTTCCCGCTTACGACTCCCTCAAATTCCAGGTGCAGAGCTATCTTTTCGAGCAGTTCGTCCCCTCGGTCGGGCTGGAGGTGCAGTCCTATCTGGAGGGCTTCACCCAGAAGACCGGTGAACTGACCGCGGTCGGGATCGTCTTTCTGGCCGTCAGTGCGGTCATGTTGCTGATGAGCATTTCTTCGACCTTCAACCAGATCTGGCAGGTCAAGCAGACACGCGGACTGATTTCGCGCCTCCTGGTCTTCTGGGCCGTGCTGACCCTGACACCGATGCTGTTCGGGGCTTCTATTTCACTGTCGAGCTACCTCTTCGCGGCGGCCCGGGCCAGCGGCGTCGAATCGGTCACCGGCAATCTGACGAATTTTGCCTTCGTGGTGCCGTTCCTGCTGCAGACGGCCGGACTGACGATCCTCTATCTCGTCATGCCCAACTACCCGGTTCGCAGGCGCGACGCGCTGGTCGGGGGACTGATCGCCGGGATCATGCTGGACCTTCTGAAACGCGGTTTCGGACTCTACATAACCCATTTCCCGACCTATGAGACGATCTATGGCGCCATGGCGACCGTGCCGATCTTTCTGGTCTGGGTCTATCTGAGCTGGATGGTCGTCCTGTTCGGCGCGGAAATCGCGGCGGGCCTGCCGGAATGGCGCCACGGGGCCCGAAGTCCGCGCCGCGAAAGCCTGACTCCGTTGATCCGCCTGTCCGCGACACTGGCGGTGCTGAACGCCCTGCTGCGGGCTTCCGCGGAAGGGGTCACCCTCTCCGAACGGCGGCTGCAGCGCAGTTCCCGGATCGGCCCCCTGGCCCTTGGATGGGTCACGCGGACCCTGAAGAAAAAAAACTACATTGCCCGGACCGAGAAGAACGGTTGGGTGTTGAGCCGCGATCTCGGCGGGGTCAGCCTGTCCACCCTGTATGCGGACCTGGGCATCGACCTGAGCGGGCGCATGCCATCCGGCCAGTTGAACACGGCCTGGGGTCAGCGCTTCGCGGAAATCCTCGATGAAGCCGAACGCGCCCAGAACGACGTCATGGCGACAGACCTGAAAACACTCCTCGCGCCGCCGCCGGTCGGCGACGAGCCTTTGCCGGAAGAAGATGAAGACGACGAAAATGTCGGAACGGGCACGAACAAGCGGTCGTTCAATGCCAGAATTCTCGCGCTGATCGGACTTGGGACGCTCGGACAGGCCGGGTAACCGACGGCCTAGGGCTTATCCAGGCCGGCCCGCTTGCGGACATCGTAGTCGTAGTCCTTCGACCATTCCTTCACGAAATCGACCAGATCCTTGTCCGGCTTGTCCGGCAGGACGACCATCAGTTTCACGAACTGATCGCCGGAGACGCCGCTGCGCGGGCTGATACCCTTGCCGCGCAGCCTCAGGGTCGTGCCCGAATTGGATCCGGTCGGAACCGTCACGGCGACATTGCCATGGATCGTCGGCACCGTGATCTTGCCGCCCAGTACCGCCTCCGCGAGGCTGACCGGGACATCGACGAAGATGTCATTACCGTCGCGTTCGAAGAACCGGTGAGAGTCGACCTGGACCTCGATGAAGGCGTCGCCGGCCTCACCGCCCCCCATGCCGGGCATGCCCTGACCGCGCAGGCGCAATGTCTGCCCGTCTTCGGTGCCGGGCGGAATGCGCACGTCGAGACTCTTGCCGTCATAAAGACTGACCCGACGGGTGGTACCGCGCGCAGCATCGAGGAACGATACCCGCAGCGCGTAGTTTACGTCCTTGCCCTTCATCCGAACCGTTCGGGTACGCGCCCGGTTTCGGCCGAACAGGTCGGCAAAGATATCTTCCGCCCCTTCACCACCACCGAAGCCGCCAAACCCGCCGAAACCGCCGCCGCGCCCGCCACTGAACCCGGCATGCCGTTGCGACCCGTCGGCATTGATCTCACCGCGGTCGAACTGGGCGCGCTTATCCTTGTCGCCCAGAATGCCGTAGGCTTGCGAGATTTCCTTGAAACGCTGCTCGACAATCGGATCGTCGGGGTTGAGATCCGGATGAAACTCCTTCGCCAGGCGGCGATAGGCTTGTTTGATTTCGTCCGCGCTCGCCGTCTTCTTGACGCCGAGCACGTCATAGGGATCCTTCATACCGGTCCTGACGCTCATGCTACCTGAGTGCTCCCAAACACGCCGGACGCTGTCCGCGCCCGGCGAGTATCATAAGCAAGATTCGTTCCGACGGCCCGAATTGTCCAGGATTTAGCTGACGATCTTCCAGGTTCCGTCCGGCTGGCGGCAGGCCGTACCATAGGCTTCTTCAGATTTGCCGCCGATGGTCACGGTCTGGGTGAACTCCCGACAGTACTGACCGTTATCAGCCTGATAGGTTTCCTGCGGCGTCACGGTTCCGGAATGGCCGGAATTCGGGTTCACCCAGGTCGATGTCGAATTGTCCGGCTGGTTCTCCAGGGCGGACTGCGTGGTGTTGTGCATCTTCATCTTGTCGACGTCGTCGAGCGAACGCCCGATGGACGACCCGACGAGTCCGCCCAGAACCGCACCGGCACCGACCGCGATCAATTGCCCCGTGCCCTTGCCGATCTGGGAGCCCAGCACACCGCCCAGAACTGCGCCGCCGACCGTGCCCAGCGCTTCCTTGTCGCCGGTATTCTGGCAGGCACTCAACCCCATACCCGCAACCAGCGCCAAGGCGACAGCTTTTGCCGCGCGGCAGGGACGTCGTACTTCGGTATAGCTCGTCATCTTACCTTCTCCTGTTAGGCTGGCCCTCGCCATCCGTATCCAGCGGGCACGCGCACGCTCTCCAAAATCAGGACGTATCCGAATTCGATTTCCGTCGCCAGACGGATCAATCGAAAAACTGGTCCGCTCATTGAGGCGGCGCGTATCGCCCGCTATATACCTATCGATCCCACTTCTATATGGCGTAGTCATGACCGATTTCAAAGAGACAGACCCCTTTGCCCTTTTTGCCACCTGGATGAAGGAGGCGGAGGCATCGGAACCCAACGATCCCAACGGGATGGCTCTTGCTACAGCAGACGCGCAAGGGCGCCCTTCGGTTCGCATGGTCCTGCTGAAGGGCTATGATGAGAGCGGGTTCGTCTTCTATACCAACCTGGAGAGCAAGAAGGGCGTCCAACTGGCAGAGAACGCAAATGCGGCCCTTCTGTTTCACTGGAAAAGCCTGCGCCGACAAATTCGCGTCGAGGGGTCGGTAACCCCCGTCACCGAGGCCGAGGCCGACGCCTATTTCGAGAGCCGTCCACGTCAGAGCCAGATCGGCGCGTGGGCAAGCGACCAGTCACGCCCCTGCGAAGGACGCTTCGAATTGGAAAAGCGGGTCGCGACCTATGCTGCGAAGTTCAACATCGGGACCGTGCCCCGGCCCCCACACTGGTCCGGATTTCGAATCGCGCCGCGCTATATCGAATTCTGGAAGGACGGGACGTTCCGGCTGCATGATCGCCAGATCTTCCGTCGTGAGGCAGAGAGCGATCCCTGGACGATCGAGCGGTTGTTCCCCTGATCGGATGTCAGACTCGACCCATACCGATCCCGTCCTGGGCCTGACCCGGGGCAATCCCCAGACGCAAAAACTGCTGCGCCAGGCCACCTATGCCTCGGCCGCGACGGCTGCAATCTTGATCGCAACGAAACTGGTCGCCTGGTTCATGACCGATTCCGTCGCGATCCTGTCGAGTCTGGTCGATTCCATGCTCGATCTCGGGGCCTCGCTGATCACCCTGTTCGCCGTTCGGCAAGCCATGGTCCCACCGGATTCGGAGCATCGGTTCGGTCATGGCAAGGCGGAGCCGCTGGCGGCCATCGCACAAACCGGTTTCATCGCGGGATCGGCGGTTCTGCTGCTGATCGAGGGAATCGGTCGCCTGATCGACCCTCAGCCCGTCACCGAAACGGCGGTCGGCCTTTCGGTCATGACCCTGTCGATTGTCGCGACCAGCGCACTGGTCCTGTTCCAGCGCCACGTGATCGCCCGGGCGGGTTCGGTCGCCATCAAGGCCGACTCGGCCCATTATCGCGCCGATCTGGCCGCCAATCTTGGCGTCATCGCCGCGCTGCTGATCAGCAGCTATCTGGACCTGCCATGGGTCGATGCCCTGTTCGGCATCCTGGCCGCCGTCTATATCGCACACAGCGCCTGGCACGTCGGGTCGGAATCCCTGCAGATGCTGATGGACCACGAATTGCCGGACGAGGACCGTGCGCGGATTCGAAAAATTGCCCTGGCCTACCCCGATGTCGAGGGGGTCCATGATCTGAGAACCCGTCGGGCGGGACCCGATACGTTCATTCAGATGCATCTGGACTTCAACGGTCAGTTATCGCTGAATCGCGTTCACACAACCGCCGACGCGGTCGAGAAGGAAATCATGGAGGTCTTCCCCGGGGCAGAGGTGATCGTGCACCAGGACCCGGTCACGCCCCGTTGGGATGACCGGGGCGGCATGCCGCCGGAAACCGCCGACAACAACGGGACACAGCCCGAGCGATGAGTAGTGAGACCGAGCATCGAAGAACCGTCATCCTGACCGGCGCCAGCCGCGGCATCGGTCATGCCACCGTGCAGCGGTTCTCCGACGAGGGCTGGCGCATCATCACTTGTTCACGCGAAGGCATACCGGACCATTGCCGGGCGGACCCGAACTGGACCCATCACATCCCGACCGATCTGAGCGACAAGAACGACGTCGCGGCCTTCATCAAGGCGGCGAATGACATCGTCGGGGACGCCCCCATCCATGCCCTGGTCAACAATGCCGCCGTTTCACCCAAGGCATCGTTCAAGGAGCGGCTTGGATGCCTGAACGGAGACCTCGACAAGTGGCGCGAGGTGTTCGAACTGAACTTCTTCACGCCACTGACCCTGTGTCGCGGTTTTGCCAAGGCTCTGGGGCGCGGTGCGCGCAAGAGGCCCGACGGCTCTGCCGGCGGCGCGGCAATCGTCAACATCACTTCAATCGCCGGGCACGCAATTCACCCCTTCGCCGGTTCCGCCTATTCGACATCAAAGGCAGGTCTGTCGGCCTTGACCCGGGAACTGTCCGTCGAATTCGCCCAGATCGGGGTCCGGGTGAACGCCGTTGCCCCCGGTGAGATCGAAACCGAGATGATCGGAGAGGAGTACGAACCCCTGATCGCCCGTATTCCCATGCAGCGCATGGGTGCCGCCCGCGAGGTAGCCGCCTGTGTTTATCGTCTTTGCGGGGACGATTTCAGCTATGTTACGGGTACAGAGATTTTCGTGACGGGGGGGCAACACCTCTACTGAGCCGAGAAGGAGGAAGACAATGAACGCTTGGACCGAGACCTTTCGCGGTGCCGTCATGGCTTCGGAATACGATCCTGAATCCTCCATGAATTCGCGTCTCTACATCGAACGCTTCGATCAGGCGACGTGGTTCCTGATGCATACCATCGGCGTGACGCCGCGAAGCATCCGGCAGCAGGGACGCCGGGTCGCCGTGGTTCGCCAGAATTTCCAGTATGTACGGGAATTGCAGGGCGGCGAACTGGTTCGCATCGAAAGCGGGTTCATCGCGGTCGGCCGCAAGCATCTGCGCTTCCTGCATCGCATGTTCGATGTCGAGAACGCCTCTCTCATCGCCTCGTCCGATGTGACGGCGGTACAGGCCAGTCTTGAAACCGGGAAGACCGTGGCGCTGCCGGAGGAACAGATCAGCCGAGCGCAGGACCTGACCATCACCGAGGCCGAGATCGACTGACGTCGACGCAACCTAGCCGGACAACCGTTCGCGCAGGGTCCCGGAAATCCCGACGCGTTCCGGCGGCAGTGTCATCGTCACGGTCGTTCCATCCTCGGGACTAGACCGCAGGCGCAAAGATCCGCCATGCAGTTCGATCAGCATCTTGGCCAGCGGCAGACCCAGCCCCGCCCCTTCATGCGACCGGTCCAACCGGGATGAAATCTGTCCAAACGGAGCCAGCGCCGTCGGAATGTCCGATTCGGAAATTCCGATCCCGGTGTCAGATACGGCAATCGACAGCCCGCCATTGTCGGTCAGCGCTGCGTCGATACGGACCCGGCCGCCCGACTGGGTGAACAGAACGGCATTCTTGACGAGATGACCGAGGGCCTGGCGCAGCTTGATCTCGTCGCCCCAGACCTGCGGCAGGCCTTCATCGACCGCAACGGCGACCGCAACGCCGGTTTCCTCGGCCAATGCCGCTACCTGATCGGCCACGGCCGACACCGTTCGGCGCAGATCGATCGAGGTTTCGGTCAATTCCTCGCTGCGGCCCTCGATGCGGGCAAAGGCAATGATGTCGTTGACCATCTCCAGCAGCCGCTGGCCGCTGTCATGGATCAGCCTTGCATATTCGACATAGTCCGGAGAGCCGATGGCACCATGCGCCTGATCGCGGATCATCCCGGAAAATCCGATGACGGAATTCAACGGCGTCCTGAGCTCATGCGACACACGGGCGACGAAATCCGACTTGGCCTCTGCGGCCTCCTCCGCAGCACGCAAGGCCAGGGTCTGGGCACGATGCGATTCGTCCAATGCGGCGGTCATCTGGTTGAAGCGAAGGGCCAGCGCCTCAAGCTCGGCAATCGCCATGCCGGACGGCATCGGGACAGAGACGTCCGAGCGCCCTTCGGCCAGCCGGTCAGCAGCTGCCGCGACAGCCCTCATGGGCCTGGCGATCAAACCGCCGATCAGCCAGCCGACAATGCCGGCCACGGCCGCACCAAAGGCGACGATCCCATAGGCGGAGTTTCTGACCTCGTCGGCCCGGGCCTCAAGCTCGCGCAGGGGCTGCGGGATCATGACGCCCCAACCGGTCATCGGCACGGTGGTGAAACCGGCAATCATGTCCAGCTCTGCCGCCGGTGAGTAGAATTGCGAAACGCCGGTCTCCCCCGCGATCATTCGGGCGACCGCATCGACCTGCGCAATATTGCGGACTTCCTCCTCCCAGGCCTTGTTGGGGTGACCGATGACATTGCCGGCCGCATCGACGATCGCTGCATGCCCTCCCTCACCGAAGGCGACGGCCTGCTGTGTGTCCCGCATGTAACGCGTGCTCAATTCCCCGAGGGCGACCAGATTTGGGCCGACCTTCTTGGTCAGATAGATCGCAGGCGCGCCATTCGGGTTGCGAACCGCGTTCGAGAACATCATCCGGCCGAGCCCGCGTTCGGCACGGGCGATGTATTCGTCCAGCGGCGGCAAAGCGACGGAACTGAGATCGGTCGACGTGGCGGTCGAAACCGATATCACCCGCCGGCTGTCTGTCTCGATTAGGCAGATATGACGGAATTCGAGAGATTCCAGCAGGGCGGACAAATGTTCGGAGCCGCCGGATTTCGGATCGGCCTCCACCACATGCGCGAACACCGCCGCGACATCATGGGCGTATCGATCCAGGGCGCGGCTCAGATTGCGGGCCAGCAGCAGATGCCGATCTTCGACCTCCTCGATCTCTCGATCCAGGGCGGAGATGCTGACCCACGACGCCCAGGCGGCCAGCGGCACGATCGCGGCGACGATGAAGGCGCCGGCCAGTATCCCCCTGATCCCCAGTTTCACGTTCGATCCCGACGCACTTTATGCATCTCCTTGCGGGAAGGCCCGGCTGCAATCTATGCCGTGCTTCGTCGCCGAAATCCAAAGAATCCCGCGACGACCAGCAATATGGCCACCAGGATGGACAGCCAGAAACGCTGAAGTTTCAGCGCTTCACGCTCAGCCTCCGCCTTCGAAAGCGCGCTTCTGCTGGCGGACACGGCGGACTGCTCATCGGCCAGCATCTTCTCCGTCTCCGACAGGCGCTCGCTCAGGATGTCATGGTCGGCCTTCGTGGATGCCAGTTCCGCCTGCAGGTCGGCCACAGCCTCGGAGGAATCGTCCTTGTTCCGCAATTCACCGTTCAGCCGGTCAATTTCCGCCCGGGCTGCTGCCAAATCCCCCTGTAACGCGGCAATCGACGCACTGGAAGCGCTGATCCGATCTTTCAGTTCCTCGATCAGATTGTCCTTCCGGCGCAGGGCTGCAGCCCCGGCCTCCGTGGCCGCGGACGCCTCGGCCCGTGCTTCGGTCAGCGCGGCTTCAAGCTCCGTCAGGGCGGCGGCCTGCTCCGACAACTGCTCGGCCAGGGCCGCCGTTTCCTCGGATTTCGCCCGCAGATCCGATTGCAGCGCGTCCAGAGAGGCGCCAAGGCCGTCCAACTGCTTCTTCAACGCTTCCAATACCGGGACGGCACTGGGCAGGGCGTCCGGTTGCTCGTCCGGTTCGGATTGCGCGGATTCGTTCGCTGACTGCGCGAGGGCCGGCAGAGGCGTTGCGCCCCCCCAAAACACGAAAGCCGCTGCAAACGCTGCTGCTATGGCTTTGTCCCGGAACGCATTCGGCGACAACATGCTTCCCCCTTCCAGACGACAGGTATGGTGACGGACGGCCCGACAGGCGGTGCATCTTACGAACCGCCGTCAACAGTGTAGCGGGAAGCCGCGCATCGGTCATCCGCCGGAACGGAGATTTCCCGGGACCGCCAAATTGCCGAAGCCCGGCATTTCTTTTTACGGTACGAATGGATTAGCATGCCGACGGGTGGAAGTTTTGGTGCAGACATTGCGCCATGCAAAGTCGAGAGGATGAACAATCGAGATGACCGGCCCGACCCGAATTTCGAACCGCACGCCCAAATCCGGCCGGCGCTGGTCGCCGCCCCTTCTGGTCGCGGTGCTGGCGATGGTCCCGCTCAACGCTGGTGCGGACTCCCTGCTGGATAACGCAAAGTCCCTTTTGAACCAATCCCTTGGTGGATCATCCGCCGGTTCGACGGCGGCCGGTCTCAGCGGCAGCGAAATCGCCGAAGGACTGAAACAGGCATTGGAAGTCGGCAGCAAGCTGGTCGTCGACAATCTGGGATCCGTCGACGGTTTCAATGCAGACCCGGTCGCGCATATCCCGCTTCCGGCGGAGCTGCAGAAGGCGCAGAAACTGCTTTCCAAGGTCGGTCTCGGCAGCCTGGGCGACGAGGTCGAACTGAAGATGAACCGGGCCGCCGAAGCCGCCATGGACGAAAGCGGCGAAGTTGTCCTGAATGCCATCCAGGCCATGACCCTGGACGACGCGAAAGGCATTCTGCAGGGACCCGACGATGCAGCCACGCAGTATCTGATGCGTGTTGGCGGCGACGACATCAAGGCCCGCATCCGCCCGATCGTGGACCGCGCCCTGGCGGAAGTCGGTGCGGTCGATGCCCTGGACCGGATGATGGAGGGGTACGACACCCTGCCCTTCGTGCCCGACGTCAAAGGCGACCTGACCGAGCACGCCACCCAGAAGGCATTCGATGGCCTGTTCCACTATATCGCGGTCGAGGAGGCGGCGATCCGCGAGAACCCGGCCAAACGGACCACGGACCTGCTGCAGCGCGTGTTTGCGCAGCAGTAACGGTGTAGCCGTCGCAATTCATGGGAAACGCCGCCGACATCGCCAGAAAACTGGTACCCGTTCTTTTATCATTTGCGGTTCTGGCGGTTTGTGTGGTCCTGATTCGAGCCGACTTCCCCCTGAAGTCACGACTTCGAAACGTCGTATTCGATACCTACCAGCAGATCGAACCGCGCGCGCATTTTGAGGGCAGCCCGGTACTGATCGTCGATATCGACGAGGAGAGCCTTCTGAAAATGGGACAATGGCCGTGGCCGCGGGATTATCTGGCGGCCATCACATCCTATTTGCAGGACGCCGGGGCCGCCGTAATCGCCTATGACGTCTTCTTCGCCGAACCGGACAGTTCCTCCCCGTCGCTGGCGGTGGGCAGGATGCCGGAAGAAGCCCAGGACCGTCTGGCCGGATTGGAACTGCCCAACAATGACGAGATCTTCGCGGCAGCCATCGCTCGCGGACGCGTCGTCCTGGGCATGGCCCTCAACCCGTCCGACCTCGACGCCGACCGCCCACCGCTGGAACTGAAATACGGCGTGAATTCCAGCGAACCGTCCGCCCTGAACTACATGTATTCGACCGGTGGCCTGACACGAAACATCCCCGCCCTGGAAGACGCCGCGGCGGGCGTCGGATCGGTCAGCCTGACCCCGGATGTCGACGGGGTCATTCGCGTGGTTACCCTTATGAGCAGCCAGGGCGATCAAGGCATCGCGACACTCGCTCTCGAAGCCTTGCGCGTTGCGCAGGGCGCCAGCAGCTACAGTTTCAAGACGGTCGGCGGCAGCGGCGAGACCGGCTATGGGCAGAATACCGGCATCGTGAAGATGAAGGTTGGACAGTTCGTCGTGCCGACCGACAAGCGCGGCGGCATGCGTGTTCATTATTCCCCGGTCGGCTCAGAAGACGTCGTGCCGATGTGGCAACTGGTCACCGGCGAAGTCGACCCGACCCGACTGCAGGGACGCATCATCCTGATCGGCACTTCCGCCGCCGGGCTGCGCGATCTGCGCTACAACACGCTGGGTCAGCAGGTGCCCGGTGTCTACATGCATGCACAGGTGATCGACCAGATCCTCTCCGGGAACTACCTCGTCCGACCGGACTGGGCCGAGGGGGCCGAGTTCATTCTGATGATCGTGGTCTCATTCCTCCTGATCGTCGTCGTGCTGAAATTCGGCGCAGTCTGGTCCGCCGTTCTTGGGGGCGCGCTGGTTCTGGCCGGTGCCGGCGGCGCGCTGTGGGCGTTTCTGGAACTGCGTCTGCTATTCGACCCGCTGTTGCCTTCGGTCGCTGCCCTGGCCGTCTTCATGGTCTGTTCCAGCGCCCGCTACTGGCAGACGGAGCGGGAGCAGAAATTCATTCGCGGCGCGTTCAAGACCTTCGTCAGCCCGAACCTTGTCGACAGTCTGGCCCTGCACCCGGAAGCCCTGAAGCTGGGCGGTACCCGCAAGGAATGCACCTTCATCTTCACCGATCTGGCCGGGTTCACCAGTTTTGTGGAGAAATCGGATCCGGAGGTCGCCGTGCCTCTGCTGAACGATTACATCGACAACATGGTTCGGATCGGCCTCAAGCATGGCGGCTATCTGGACAAGATCGTCGGCGACGCGACCGTCTTTCATTTCAACGCGTTCCTGCCGCCGCTCGATCAGCCCGACCACCGCCAACGCGCCTATGACTGCGCGATGGAGATGAACCAATGGTCGGACGCATATTCGAAACAGAAGCAGGCCGAGGGCATTCCCCTGAACGAAACCCGGATCGGGATCAATTCCGGCATGGTGACCATGGGTAATTTCGGCGGCGCGGTCATGGATTACACAGCCCATGGCGATGCCATCAACACCGCCGCGCGGCTTGAAAGCGCCGGCAAGTTCCTCGGCGTGCACGTGTCTCTGTCGGGGGCGACCCTGGAGGGCGTGTCGAACTTCATCGGCCGACCATGCGGCACCCTGGTTCTGAAGGGACAGACCCAGGGAACACCGGTCTACGAACCGATGTCCGAGGAACGCTTCAACGGGCCGGCGGTTCAGAAGTACCTGGAAGCCTACGAACTGATGAAATCGGAGGACCCGAGGGCCGAAGCCGCCATGGAAGAGGTGCTGTTGCTGGCCCCCGACGACGGCCTGGCAAAGATGCATTTGCGCCGACTGCGCGACGGCGAGACGGGCATCCGCATCGTCATGACCAGCAAGTAGCGCTTGTTCGACTTCGCGTTTCCAGCCGGTTCAGCCGTCTGAAGCCTTAGGGTCCCCTTAATCGAGACTGCCGCTGGTGCCCACTGTCGCACCGCTGCCACGCGTCACATCCGTATCGCTCCCCGAGACGGTCTTGCTCTGATTCGTGTTGGTGACCGTGACCTCATGGTCCATGGCGCCGGCAACTGTATCGTTGAAGTTGCGGAACTTCATGACGACCGCCCCATTGCAGGTGTCGCCGCCGCAGGCGAAGGTAATGTTGTTCTGACCATCGAAAACGGCCTGGCCGTCACGCCCGGTCGAAAAGTCGTTGGACAGGATCGAAAAACTGCCGCCGGAAAAACTGCTCGGCGAAATCGACACGGCGCTGTTACCGCCGCCGATCGATCGGGACGAGAAGTTGATGTCGACTGCGATGATATACGAGCCACCGTCGCTGAGGTTGCCGGCATCATTGAAATGGAACTGCCCGCTGCTGCCGTTGAGTTCGGCAATCGTATTGATTTCGCCGATGCCGGAACTGACGGGGTCACTGTCGCTGCCATCGGGCGCGCCGCTGGCCAGGGTCTGCCCGATTGTAACGGAGGACTGAAAGGCGGCACTGCGGCTCTGACCGGTCGCTGCGGGCGCACCCGTCATGTTGGTCGTCGCGCTGCCGCCATTGCCGCCTTGTTGTGCGGACCCGTCCTGCGTGGCAGACGCATTGCCCTGCGTGCCCGAACGGAGCCCTTGCAGAAAGGCATTGCTGCTGGCCGCCGGTGGGGATGGCGGGGCTTCGGGCAGGAGTACCGTGCCAAAACCGGTTCGTTCGATCTCGACGCTGCCCTGCGCATTTGAAACGGTGATGGCGCCGGAGCGTTCAGTCGTATTGTTGTTGATGCCCGGCCCCAGCAGGACGATTTCCGTCCGCTCCGGCGACACCGATCCTCCTGCGATGGTGCCGCGGATGCCGATCGTCCCGAGGGGGGTCTTGACCGACATCTTGTCAGGGTCGTTCTGCGCCACCTGCCCGGTCACGAAACGAAACACGCCCTTGGTGACCGAGGCCGCGACCTGGCCGGCGCCGGTAGCGGGATCGTACACGAACTCGTCGATGGTCATCTCGCTGTTCGGACCGATCGTGAACACCGTCTCGTCGAGCAGCAGGATCTGCATGCCGGAATCGGTCCCGGCGGTTATCTGATCCCTCAGATAGATCGGCTCTCCGCTGCCCAGGCGCTGCCCGACGACGGAGTCTCCGCGCGCCAGCTGTACGTTGCCGCGCACGGCGGCGGACACACCGGCCTGCACTTCGTCCTGTGCCTGCGCGCCCGACGGCAGGGCAACGGCAACCACCAGTGCGAATAGCGGACTCAGTCGGGTCATCTCATCGAAGGCTCGAACCTATTCCTGAATTGGCCAGTCGGGACGGTTCATCGTGAAGACGTCGGTCACGCGGGCATAATCGCGATACCCGAGTCGGGAGATCGCGTCGACCTTATGAATGTCGACCATGCCATCGACGATCACGTCGTCCGAAATGTGGATTCCCACTACTTCGCCGAAAATCACGGTATTGGAGCCATTCTCCTGGCTTGCGGGAAGGTCCACGACCTGGACCAGCTTGCACTCCAGGTGGATGGGGCTCTCCTTGACGCGCGGCGGCGCAACCATCTCCGCGGGCGCCTTCGTCAGCCCGGCCACTTCGAACTCATCGACACCATGCGGCGCCGCGACGGATGTCTTGTTGACCGCCTCACGCAGGGGCCAGGTCGCCATGTTATGCACGAACTCACCGGTCTCGATGATGTTGCGCACGGAATCCTTTGGTCCGTCATCATTGGTGTGCGGACTGGTGGCACAGAACATCACCTGGGGCGGGTGGTAGGACACGGCGTTGAAGAAGGAATAGGGCGCCAGGTTGACGTTGCCGTCCTTGTCCATGCTGGAGATCCAACCGATCGGCCGGGGCACGACCAGCCCGTTGAAAGGGTTGTGCTTCATGCCATGCGGTTCGGATGCTTTATAGAACATGTACCAGCCCATATCGGTTTGCGTCGAAGGCGAATGCCCAGACATAGAAGACTTGGCTGTCCGGATCGAGTCCCGTCGCGAGATTTGCCGGACCGGTGCGCCCCATCGGCGGCCTATTCGCCCTTGTCGCCCCGCATGGCCAGAATCTGGTCGCACATGTTCAGGTTGAGCTTGATCACCTTGTCCAGAAGGGCCGCATCCTTTTCGCCCTCCTCCGACATCGCGACCGTCACCTTGGTCATGAAGGTGCTGATCTTGGACAGCAGTTCGGAGGTATCGTTGGAAACCTTGTCGTCGAAATGGCGCGGCAGGAAATTGGCGATGAACCGCCACAGAAACAGGTTCGTCTCAAAGATCGCACGCCAGCTCTCTTCGGAGGCACCGTTAATCTTCGCTGCCTCGATCTTTTCAGCCAGGTCCAGAAACGGCAGGGCCATATCGTCGATAAGATCCGCCCGTCTGCCATCTGACAGATCGATCTCGCCAAAACGGATTACATTCGTATCGCTGATTTCGGCCATTTAAATTGTCCTCGCATCCAGATTTTCGCCGCAAGCCGCGCCTTCAAGGCGACGAGTTTCGCACAGGCATCAGCGCCAAGTCCATGAGAAAGCAGCAGGAACCGGTGTCCCGGGCCTGCACCGAATACGCGTAAAACTTCTGTCAAAAAAGTGCTGGCGGTCACTGGAAATAGCTGCCAGTGTTTCCTCCAAGGACGCGACGTTTTGCCTCTTGTTCCAAGTCGGCACGACTGGAACCGCGAAAACGGCGGGTCTAACGGGAGGTCGGCGACAGGGTTTGCAAAATCCATAGGGATTTGAAATATTCAATGTCGCCAAACCAGAAAAGAGCTGCGACAGCAGCCGTTTGGGAGCGCTAGAGGGCCTGAGCAGGCTGCTTGACCGGTATTTACTGGCATCAACCAAAGCATAGGGGACAGTAACACAATGAAACTCAAATCGATCCTGGTCGCAGGTGCGGCTATGGCTATGTCGGCGACGATCGCCAACGCGGCCACGCTGGACGACGTTAAGGCGCGTGGCGAGCTGAACTGCATCGTCACCACGGGTCTCGTCGGTTTCGCCTACACGGATGAAAGCGGTAAGTGGAACGGCTTCGACGTCGACTTCTGCCGTGGCGTTGCCGCCGCGGTTCTGGGCGACGGGATGAAGGTCAAATTCGTTCCGACGACCGGTAAGACGCGCTTCACCGCGCTGAACGCCGGCGAAGGCGATGTCCTGTACCGCAACACGACGATCACGATGAGCCGTGACGCCGACCTGAAGCTGACGTTCCTGGGCGTCAACTACTACGATGGTCAGGGCTTCATGGTCAGCAAGGACCTGGGCGTCAGCTCGGCGAAGGAACTGGACGGTGCGTCGGTCTGCATTCAGACCGGTACGACGACCGAACTGAACCTGGCCGACTACTTCCGTGCCACGGGCATGTCCTATGAGCCGGTTCCGATCGAAACCAACGAAGAAGCGCGCACGAACTACCTGGCCGGCCGCTGCGACGTTTACACGACGGATGCCTCGGGCCTGGCTGCCAGCCGCGCCACCTTCGATGATCCGAAGAACCACATCATTCTGCCGGAAATCATCTCCAAAGAACCGCTGGGTCCGGCGGTCCGTCAGGGCGATGACGACTGGGCGGACGTGAACCGCTGGGTTCTGAATGCCATCATCGAAGCCGAAGAGTACGGCATCACCTCGGCCAACGTTGACGAAATGGCTGCCAATCCGCCGAACCCGACGGTTGCTCGTATTCTGGGCGCCGAAGGCAACTACGGCGAAATGATCGGCCTGGACAACGAATGGGCCAAGCGCGTGATCAAGGCCGTCGGCAACTATGGTGAGATCTTCGACCGTAACATCGGTCCGAACACCGAAATCGGCCTCGAGCGTGGTCTGAACGCTCAGTGGAAAGACGGCGGCATCCTCTACGCCCCGCCGATCCGCTAAGACCGAATGAATGTCGGGGCGGCACGCAAGTGCCGCCCCGATCTTCTTTAATTTCAATTTTCCATGCGTTTGTCGATTTTCCGGGCAGACCATATCCCGATTATTTTACGGGATTGCCCCTGCCCTCGACTGGGCCCAGCCCTTACAGAAATTTGGGGGACCGTAAGTGTTAACGCTCGGGGAGTATCTATATCATGTCCGCTGTAGCTGACTCGGATCGGCAAAGCGCCGGCCTGCTCAGCCTCTGGTACAATCGGGAGGCACGGCAGGTAATCATCCAGATCTTCACCATCGCGGTGGTGTTCGCAGCCGTCTTCTATCTGGCTCGGAACGCCGCCATCAACCTGGAGCGGATTGGTAAGGATCTGGGCTTCGCCTTCCTTCTCGAACCGTCCAGCTACGACATCAACCAGACGTTCATCGAATATTCGTCGCGCAGTTCGCACCTTCGCGCGGCGGTCGTGGGGGTGATGAACACCTTCGCCGTCGCCATCTGCGGTGTCTTTCTGGCGACGATCGTCGGGTTCGTTCTCGGGGTTCTGCGGCTTAGCAAGAACCTGCTGATGAACAAGATGGTCTACTGCTATGTCGAGGTGGTCCGGAACGTTCCGGTCCTGCTGTGGATCCTGCTGATGCACGGTTTCGTCGTGCACACGCTGCCGCATCCGAAACAGGCGGGGGACATCGCAGAGACGTTCTTCTTCTCGAACCGCGGCATCAACATGCCGAGCCCGACCTTCGAACCCTTGTTCTGGGCAAGCGCCTTCGTCTTCGTCGCCGGCATTGTCGGCGCGGTGATCTACAAGCGCCATGCTAAGAAGGTCCAGGACGAGACGGGCAAGATCCTGCCGGTCCTGTGGGTGTCACTGGGCCTTGTGATCGGCGCACCGATCGTCGTGTTCCTGGTCACCGGCATGCCGATCGAATGGAGCATTCCGGAACTGAAGGGCTTCAACTTCAAGGGCGGTGTGACCGTCAAGCCGGAACTGATGGCTCTGACGCTGGCGCTGGCGCTCTACACCTCGGCCTTCATCGCCGAAATCGTCCGCGCGGGCATTCTGGCGGTCAACTACGGCCAGACGGAAGCCGCCGGGGCTCTGGGTCTGCGAAGCAATCGTACGCTTCAGCTGGTGGTTATCCCGCAGGCGCTGCGGGTCATCGTGCCGCCGCTGACCAGCCAGTATCTGAACCTGACGAAGAACTCGTCGCTGGCGATCGCCATCGGTTACATGGACGTCACGGCCACCCTGGGCGGCATCACGCTGAACCAGACCGGCCGCGAAATGGAATGCATGCTGCTGCTGATGGCGATCTATCTCACCATCTCGCTGGCCATTTCATCGTTCATGAACTGGTACAACAAACGTATCAAGCTGATCGAGCGGTAGGAGGTCAGAGATGAGCATTACGACGCAATCCTACGAGCCGATGCAGACCAGCCCGCCGGAATACAAGCCCGGTGAACATCCTGATCTGCCGCCGCCCCGCAACCTTGTCGGCCCCGTGAAATGGGCCAAGGACAATCTGTTTGGCAGCGTGACCAATACGATCCTGACGATCGTCGCGGTCTACCTGCTGTACCTGATGGTTCCGGGGATCCTGGACTACTTCTTCTTCAATGCGGCATTCGAGGGCTCGTCCCGTGCCGAATGCCGGGAGATCGCGACGGGCGCCTGCTGGGCGTTCATCGACGAGCGGATTTCGGTCTTCACCTATGGGTTCTATCCCGAAGAAGAGCGCTGGCGCCCGAACCTGGCCTTCGTGCTGCTGTTCGTGGCCCTGGCCCCGGTCCTGTTCGACAAGGTGCCCTACCGGGAAAAGCTGATCGTCTTCTCCCTGATCTATCCGCTGCTGGCGGTGCTGCTGATCGTCGGACCGATTTCCGTCGAGAGCATGCATCTCTCCGAAGGCATTTCCGGTCCGGTAACCTGGCTGGTCATCTTCGCGGCGGCCGTTGCGCTGACCGTCTATGGCCGGCGCACGGGCAACGCCCTTGCCCAGGTGGTCGGGATTGTGCCGGCGGGATTTGTCCTCGTGGCCCTGTTCCTGTCCGACGCTCTCTGGATTGCACTTCCGGATGCGATCGGCCTGACGAACTCGGCATCGGACATCTACATCTTCGAACCGGTGGACACCCACCTGTTCGGCGGTGTTCTGCTGACGATCATCATCGGGGTCACCGGCATCACGCTGTCCCTGCCGATCGGCATCGTCCTGGCTCTCGGCCGGTATTCCAACCTGCCGGCGATCAAGACGCTGTGCATCATGTTCATCGAGTTCATCCGCGGCGTCCCGCTGATCACGCTGCTGTTCGTGGCATCGACCATGCTCAGCTATTTCCTGCCGCCCGGTACGGATTTCGATCTGCTGCTGCGGGTGCTGATCATGGTGACGCTGTTCGCATCCGCCTACATGGCGGAGGTCATTCGCGGCGGTCTGCAATCGCTGCCGAAGGGCCAGTTCGAAGCCGCCGATGCGATGGGCCTAAAGTATTGGCAGACCATGCGCCTGATCATCCTGCCGCAGGCCCTGAAGGTCTCGATCCCCGGGATCGTGAACACCTTCATCGGCCTCTACAAGGATACGACACTGGTGCTGATCATCGGGCTGCTCGATATCCTTGGGGTCGGCAAGACGGCCATTTCGGACCCGGCCTGGAACGGCCTGTCCACCGAAGTCTACATCTTCGTGGCCCTGTTCTTCTTCGTCTCGTGTTTCGGCATGTCGCGGTATTCGCTCTATCTCGAGCGGAAACTCCATACCGGCCACAAACGATAAGATTGCGAATAAAGGAAAACCGTCATGAGCGACGTCGCTGGAAAAGCTGAAAGCATGGTCAACACCGATGAGGTGGCGATCCAGATCAACCAGATGCACAAGTGGTACGGCGAGTTCCATGTGCTGAAGAACATCAACCTGACCGTTCCGCGCGGCGAACGGATCGTCATCTGCGGCCCGTCCGGGTCCGGCAAGTCCACGATGATCCGCTGCATCAACCGGCTGGAGGAACACCAGCAGGGCCAGATCATCGTCGATGGGATCGAACTGACGAACGACCTGAAGAATATCGACGCGATCCGTCGCGAGGTCGGGATGGTGTTTCAGCACTTCAACCTGTTCCCGCACCTGACCGTGCTGGAAAACTGCACACTTGCCCCGATCTGGGTACGCAAGACGCCGAAGCAGGAAGCGGAAGAAACCGCGATGCACTTCCTCAACAAGGTGAAGATCCCGGAACAGGCCCACAAATACCCGGGCCAGCTTTCCGGCGGTCAGCAGCAGCGCGTGGCCATTGCGCGCTCGCTGTGCATGAACCCGCGCATCATGCTGTTCGATGAGCCGACATCGGCGCTCGACCCCGAGATGATCTCGGAGGTTCTGGACACGATGATCGACCTCGCCAAGACCGGCATGACCATGCTGTGCGTGACGCACGAAATGGGTTTCGCCCGCAAGGTCGCCGACCGCGTCATCTTCATGGATGGCGGCGAGATCATCGAGGAGAACGAACCGGAAGAGTTCTTCACCAATCCGCAGAACGACCGGACCAAGCTGTTCCTGAGCCAGATTCTGAACCACTGATCGGTCCACGTTTAGGGGGGGAGGTCATCGCCGCATCGTCGGGATGAACCTCAGCGGAAACGGGCGCTGCTGACGGGATCGGCAGCGCCCGTTTTCTTTTCCCTGCTTGCCGGGTAAAAGCGCCGGGCAAGGAATCGAGTTGGGGGAGTATCGAATGCGCATTGCGATAGTCGGCGCCGGGGCGATCGGCGGCATGCTGGGCGCCCTGCTGGCCAAATCCGGTTGCGATCCGTTGCTGGTTGCCAGAGGGGAAACCCTGGCGAAGATCCGCGACGGGGGTATCGCCTTCGATGAGGGGGATCAGCGCTTCACGGTGGCGCCGCGTGTGACGGACGATCCCGCCGGTCATGGCCATCAGGACCTTGTCGTGATTGCCGTCAAGGCGCATCAGATCGAAGGGGCGTTACCCGCCATCCAACCGCTGGTCGGACCGAAAACCCGAATTCTGACCGCCATCAACGGGGTCCCCTGGTGGTTCTTTCAGGGGATCGGCGGCGAACTGGACGGGCGCGTCCTGCACCGTGTCGATCCGACCGGTACCCTGGCAAGGACCTTCGACCCGGCGTGCATCATCGGCTGTGCCGTCTATCTGGCAGCCGAGATTCAGGCGCCGTACACGGTCGTCAGCGCCGGGGTGCGAAAGCTGGTAATCGGTGGTGCGTCCGGTGACGACACGGGTTTCCTCACCGATGTCGCCGAATTGTTCGAAACATCCGGCATCCCAGCGCCGGTCACACCGAACATCCGGGCGGAGGTCATGAACAAACTGATGGGCAATCTTTGGGCAAACCCGATTTCCGTAATCATCGGCGGCACGATGGCGGAACTGACTGCCGATAGTAACGTGCGCGACGTCGGGCGCCGCATGATGGCAGAGTTCGAGACCCTGTGTTCGACCGGCTTGGGGCTGACCATGCCGCTCAGCATCGACAAGCGGCTTGAGGGGGCGGCAAAGCTCGGCGCGTTTCGCACGTCCATGCTGCAGGATATAGACCGGGGACGGCCAATCGAGTTGGAAGCCATCCTGGGCGCGGCAATCGAAATCGCGGACATGGTCGGCACACCATCGGAAACCATGCGGACTGTCTACGCATTGACGAAGCTGAAGGCGGAACTGGCCGGTTGCTACGCGACACCTCCCGGATTGAAGCCGCTTCAACAGACCGGGATTTGACGTCGGTCGCCTTCAAGGCTTAAAAATTCAGGGTCACTCCAGACAAGGAATTCGGCCATGGCCTCAAAGCCCAGCCTGCGCCCGAGCCCCGGCATGCGCTGTGCATTGCCGGATCGGCGTCAGGTATTGGCAAGCGGCCTCGCCGGTTTTGCCTGCGCGGCAGTACCGGGACTGGCTGAAGCGGAAAGCCGGGAGGCGCTGACCTTCTTTCGCATCGGTACCGGCCCACCATCGGAAACCCTCTACAGTCTAGGCACGGCGATATCCGCCGGGATCAGTCGCCCGCCGGGCAGCAGCCCGTGTGACGAAGGCGGCGTCTGCGGCGTGCCCGGGCTGATTGCGGTCGCGCAATCGCGCGAAGGGTCGATCCCCAGCATCCGCGATCTGCGCAACAACGAGCTGGAATCCGCCCTCGTCTATGCCGACATCGCCTACTGGGCTTACAAGGGGGGCGGTCCGTTTTCAGACGGTCGCGGCGTGCCCGACCTTCGGGTAATCGCCGATCTGATACCGGTCTCGCTTCATGCTGTGGTCCGGGCCGATTCCGGTATCCGGTCGATCCGCGACCTGCATGACAAGGTCGTGTCCGTCGGTCCGAACGGATCCGGCACCGACCGGATCGTCGACGTTCTGCTGCGGGCCAATGGCCTGAACATGACCGAGATCCACCCCGTCCGGCTGGGCCCGGGACCGGCCGCAGATCGCTTGATCAGTGGCGAGATCGATGCGTTCTTCGACATGGGGGCCTATCCGATCGACGCGGTTGTCGAACTGACGGACGAGATCGATATCCGGCTGCTGCCCATCGATCCCCTGACGATGGAGACGCTGAAACCCTTCTTCCCATTCCTGAAGAACGGCCGCATACCGATCGGGGCCTATCGCGGCACGGAGGAGGCGGACACAGCAAAACTGGGTGTTCACTGGGTCGTGCGGGAAAGCATGGATGCCGAGTTGATCCGGGCGATCACGCAGGCCTTGTGGCAGAGCAGTACCGCCGACGTGTTCAACCTGAACAATCCCGGCCATCGGTTCCCCACCATAGGGGAGGGCCAGCCCCAGGGCCTCATTCCGCCCCATCCGGGCGCCGCGGCCTATTACAGCGAAGTGTCGCGAACCGGCTGAACCCCGCCCGCCGACACACCTGCGGATCAGTGGGACATCAGAACCGGTGCGATCATCCCCCTCAGAACCGTGCGCGTCGCACCGCCCATGATGGTCTCACGCAGCCTGGAATGGCCATAGGCCCCCATCACGATCAGATCCGCACCAATATCCGACGCCTCGTTCAGGATCGCGGTCCCGGCGTCGATTCCCGCCGATGTCGACCGCCGGATTTCTGTTCGGACGCCATGTGCCGACAGATACCGCGCCGGATCGTCGCCGATATATTCATCCGTGGGCGTATCCAGACCGGCAGTCAGAATGGTTACCTCAGAAGCCGAATTGAACAGCGGCAAAGCATCCGCCATTGCGCGTGCCGCCTCTCGGGTATTGGTCCAGCACAACAGGACATGTCCTCCTGCCGGTTTTTTCTGCCCGATATACGGAATGATCAGGACCGGGCGGCCGGCGGCCAGAACCAGATTGTCCGGCAATTCCTCTATTTCCGCCGGCTCTTCATCCGGCTTCGCCTGCCCGACGACGATCAGGTCGCAGCCCCGGCCGACTCGGCACAGGACCTGAACCATATCCCCTCGCCCCTCCACGAACTCCGATCGGTCCTGGCGACCCGCGGCCTGGACTTTGCCTTCGAATTTGGACCGAGCATCGGCAACGAGCCGGTGTTGCTCCTGAATCAGCGCGTCCACGACATCGGCAGGGATCTGCGCCGCGGCATAGGTTGGAATGCGTGGCTCCATCTCGATGGCACAGCCGATCAGATGGGCGTCCTGCGCCTCCGCGAATTGCAGCGCCGCGCTCAGCGCGCGGTCACCACGCTCGGTACCGTCATAGTGAACCAGAATGCGTTTAAGGCTCATCTGCGTGCTCCTTTTCGTATCCGGCCGGTTGATCAGCCTAAGACATAATACGCCGAAGGAGCGGTCGCCGCCTTGATGTCCCTCAATTCCCCCAAAATGCCTTAAATCATGCCGAGGACGCGCCACCAGAGGAAGTTCAACGGCAGCAGGACGGCAAAGCTGAGCGCCGCCACGAGAAGCACCAGCTTCGTGGCGTCGGAAAGCCGTGCCCCGCCCAGCGCGATGGCCAGAATGATGGGCGGTGCCTGATAGGGCAGCAACGTGGTCGAATAGGACAGAACCACTGCAGCAAGGGAGGTTTCGAGCGGCAGGCCGGAGGCCTCACGCAGGGGTTCGACCAGCGGCACCATCACGGCGGGGAGGCCCGGCATGGTCGTCACCAGCGAAATCACCCCGCCGCCCAGAGCAAGGGAATAGTAATTCAGCAATCCCTCCCCTTCGGCCAGCGGCAGGATCTCCGCCATCGCGGCCCCCAACTGTGCCCCCAGGCCGCTATCCGCGATCAGGGCGCCCAGAGCCAGGATGCCTGCGACATAGATGACGAGGCCGACATTGACCTGCTTGAAGGCGTCATTGCCGAGCACACCGATCCCCGGCAGCAGGCAGGCTGACGCGGCAGTCAGACCGATCCAGGCCGGCGACACGCCGTGCAGGACATCGGTGGCCCATCCGACCAGCACGCAGATCAGAATGACGGCCAATCGCTTTTCGGGCGCACTCATCGGTGCGGTTTCGATATCGCTGCTATCGATTTCCACCCGATCGCGGAAAAGGTACCAGGCGACCGCGCAGATCACCGCCGCCTTGAAGAGGCCGAGAAACGGGAAGTGCAGCAGCAACCATTCGCCATAGAGCGGCGCGATCCCGTATTGCTTCTCCACCGCCCCGACGAAGACCATGTTCGGTACGGTCGCCGGCAGAATGCCGTTCGGCGGGTTGAAACAGGCGAAACCGGTCGTCAGTGCCACCCCGACCCGGCCGATCCGCCCCTCGCGCAGCCCGTAGCGGTCCGCCAGCGCCAGCGCGATGGGCATCAGCAGCACCACCCGACCCATGCTGGAAGGCATGAAGAAGGCGATGGTCATGGCAACGAAGACCAGTCCGGCCAGCAAGCCGCCATATGTCGGCGGAAACAGGCGCGCCAACGCCCGCGCCACCCGGGCACCCAGTCCTGTCTGGTTGATCGCCGCGCCGAGGATAAGGCCGGACAGAACCAACCAGAACGCCTTGCTGGCGAAACCGGAGAAGATCAGCGAAGCCGGAGCGATGGCGAACACCATCGCTATGGTGAAGAACAGAAGTGCCGTGACATGTTCGGAGGTTACGCCCGTGGCATAGAGCGTGATCGTCCCGACGATCAGGCCGGCGACCGGCGCCACGGACGGGCCCAGCCCCAGCGGGTCCAGGAAGGCAACCAGGGCGGCCGAGGTCAGACCCGCCAGCGCGAGCAGTGCCGTCGGCCTGGCCAGCCCGGACATTGCCTAGACCGACAGTCTGGCGTCCGTCGACCCCAGAAACCACCGATAGGTTTCCGCCAGTCCGTCGCGCAACGCCACCTGCGGCGCCCAGCCAAGTCCGCGCAGACGGCTGGAATCCGCAAGCTTGCGCGGGGTGCCATCGGGCTTGGTCTTGTCAAAGACCAGCGTGCCTTCAAAACCGACGACATCCCGGATAAGAGATGCCAGTTCCGCGATGGGCAGTTCTTCACCGGAACCGACATTGACCATGTCGTACGGGACGTCGTTCTCCAGGCAGAACCGCGCGGCATTGGCCATATCGTCGACATGCAGGAATTCACGCAACGGCGTACCGCTGCCCCAAATCGTCATCGTGTCGGCACCCGCCAGTTTCGCCTCGTGCGCCTTGCGCATCAGTGCCGGGATGACGTGGCTCTTCTCAAGGTCGAAATTGTCCCCGGGGCCGTAGAGATTGGTCGCCATCAGGGTGACCGACTTCATGCCGTACTGTTTGGCATAGGCGCGGCACATCATCAGACCGGCGATCTTGGCTACCGCATAAGCCTCGTTGGTCGGCTCCAGCGGACCGGTCAACAGATGCTCTTCCTTGATCGGCTGCGGCGCGTGTTTCGGATAGATGCAGGTCGAGCCCAGATAGATAAGCTTGTCCACGCCGGTCTCGCGGCAGGATTCGATGACGTTTGTCTGGATCGCCAGATTGTCGTGGATGAAGGTGCCGGGATAATCGTTGTTGGCAACGATTCCGCCGACCTTCGCCGCGGCGCAGACCACATGCCGCGGTCTTTCGGCGCGGAAAAAGTCCCGGACTGCCGCCTGATCACGCAGATCCAGTTCGGCGGAGCGACGCGTGATCAGATTGGTGTAGCCCGCCGCCTCCAGCGCCCGGCAGACCGCGGAGCCGACCAGGCCGCGATGGCCCGCGACGAATATCGGTTCGGACCGGTCCAACACCATGCGGATCAGTCCCCGGCGCGGGTATGAACGGCGTGACCGGCATCCACCAGCGTGCGCTCCCGCCGGGCCAGATCCATGTCGTGATCCACCATCATCCGCACCAGTTCCTCGAAACCGACCTTGGGCTCCCAACCCAGGCGCTCCTTGGTGCGGGTCGGATCGCCGAGCAGATGATCGACCTCTGTCGGGCGCAGATAGCGCGGATCGAAGTCGACATGTTTCGCCGGGTCCAATCCCGCATAGCCGAAAGCCAGATCCAGGAAGTCGCGCACCGAATGCGCCTCGCCCGTCGCGACGACATAGTCGTCCGGCTCGTCCTGCTGCAGCATCAGCCACATAGCCTCGACGAAGTCGCCGGCGAAGCCCCAGTCGCGTTTGGCGTCCAGATTACCCAGGAACAGCTTGTCCTGAAGGCCCAGCTTGATGCGGCCTACGGCACGGGTGATCTTGCGGGTCACGAAGGTCTCGCCGCGGCGCGGGCTTTCATGGTTGAACAGGATGCCGTTCGCCACGAAGAGGTTGTAGGCCTCGCGGTAATTGGTCCCGAACCAGAATGCCGCAACCTTGCCCACCGCATAGGGGCTGCGCGGATAGAAGGCCGTGTCTTCGTTCTGGGGCGGTTTGGCGGCGCCGAACATTTCCGAACTGCCCGCCTGATAGAGCTTCACCTGCTTCTTGGTCGTGTGAATGTAATCGCGCAGGGCCTCCAGCAGCCGCAACGCCCCGGTGCCCACAACGTCAGCCGTGTATTCCGGCTGGTCGAAGCTGACCCGCACATGGCTTTGCGCGCCCAGGTTATAGACCTCGTCCGGCTGAACATGCTCCAGAATCCGGCGCAGCCCGGTGCCGTCCGCCAGATCGCCATAATGCAGGTTCAGACGCAGATGGCTTTCATGCGGGTCCTGATAGATGTGATCGATCCGCTCCGTCGTGAAGGTCGAGGCCCGGCGCACAAGGCCGTGAACTTCATACCCTTTCGACAGCAGCAACTCCGCCAGATAGGAGCCGTCCTGACCGGTGATACCCGTGATCAATGCCTTCTTCATACCGCGTCCGTCCGCACCACTATTCAAATGTCCAGAAAATGAGCCGCATAGCTACGCGCGCCGCCGGGGATGGTCAAGTTTGACGGGCATTGCGGCTTGCCAGCACTGCGACCCCGCCGCACAATTTCCCGATGACAGAAGTGAGCGATATCGGCGGCTACCATGCCCACGTGTATTTCGATGCGGAATCCCTGCCCCGCGCCCGGGCTTTGTGCGAAGCCGCCCGGGATCGGTTCGGGCTGCGTATGGGGCGAGTCCACGAACGCCTGGTCGGGCCACACCCGAAGTGGTCCTGCCAGCTTCTGATGCCGGCGGAAAAGTTCGCCGCGGTGATCCCGTGGCTGAACGTGCATCGCAACGGGCTGACCGTCTTCGTGCACCCTCTGACCGGCGACGATCTTTGGGACCACAAGCACGGGGCAATGTGGCTAGGCGAAAGCGTCCCGCTGAACCTGGAGATGTTCGAGATGGAGGACGCCGACTAGCGCCCTCCCCCGAAAGCGTCGGCTCAGTCCACTTCTTTCAGGACGTCGCCCAGTATGCCGACCAGATCGTCGATGTGCTTTTTCTCGCAGATCAGCGGCGGCGACATTGCGATGATATCGCCGGTGACGCGGATCATCGCCCCCTTTTCGAAGGCCTTCACCATGACATCGTAGCCGCGTTCTCCGGGCGCGCCCGGTCGCGCGGAAAGCTCAACCGCCGCCACAAGGCCCATATTCCGGATATCGACGACGTTCGGATGGCCCTTCAGAGAGTGGATCGCGTCCGCCAGATAGGGTTCCAGAGCCCGCGCGTTTTCGAACAGGCCCTCCTCCCGATACGTCTCCAACGATGCAAGGCCGGCCGCCGCGGCGACCGGGTGGCCGGAATAGGTATAGCCGTGGAACAGTTCGATCGGCGCGTCGGCCGTATCCAACATCGTATCGTAGATTTCCTTGCGCACAGCGACCGCGCCCATCGGGATTACCGCGTTGGTCAGCCCCTTCGCGCAGGTCAGGATGTCCGGCATCACGCCAAGGCGCTCCGCCGCCGTCGCAAAGCCCAGGCGGCCGAAAGCGGTGATGACTTCATCGAAAATCAGCAGAATGCCATGCTTGTCGCAGATTTCGCGCAGACGCTTCAGGTAGCCCTTCGGCGGCAGAAGCACACCTGTCGATCCGGCCATCGGTTCGACGATCACCGCGGCGATGGTCGACGCGTCGTGCAGGGTGACAAGCTTCTCCAGATCATCGGCGAAATGCGCGCCGTATTCCGGCTCGCCCTTGGTAAAGGCGTTGTGTTCCAGGTCGTGGGTGTGGCGAATATGGTCCGCCCCGGCCAGCAGCGACCCGAAATACATCCGGTTCTTCACGATGCCGCCGACAGTGATCCCACCAAAGCCGGTGCCGTGATAGCCGCGTTCGCGCCCGATCAGGCGGGTCCGCGTGCCCTGGCCGCGCGCCCGCTGATAGGCCAGCGCGATCTTGAGGGCGGTGTCCGCGGATTCGGAGCCGCTGTTGGTGAAGAAGATGTGATCGAGGTCGCCCGGAAACAGGTCCCGCAGCCGGCTGGCAAGTTCAAAGGCCTTGGGATGGCCGAACTGGAAAGTCGGTGCAAAATCCAGCTCCGCGACCTGTTTCTGCACCGCCTCCACGATCTTCGGACGGGCATGACCGGCATTGACGCACCACAGGCCGGCGGTCCCGTCCAGAACGTCCCGGCCATCGGCACTCTTGTAATACATGCCTTCAGCGGAAACGAGGATCCGGGGATCCTTCTTGAAACGCCGGTTCGCCGTAAACGGCATCCAGAAGGCGCTGAGATCGTTTTGGGTCATTCCGTCGGGCATGGGTTCAGGCTCCGCCACCAGTATGTTTCGAAGGCCGATACGGTAGCGATCCCTCAATCGTTAACACAACCCCTTTTCTTGCCCGCCTTAAATCCATGATTTACCTGACAGATCAGGCCAGTATGTTATCTATACTTAACAACTGAAACACTTTGGAGCGGCAGGCGGTGGAGATCGGCGACAGATTGCGGGCGGTACGACAATCCTTCGGGCTCTCCCAGCGGGCGCTGTCCCGACGCTGCGGCGTGACCAATGCCACGATTTCCCTGATCGAATCCGGAAAGTTGAGCCCGACTTTCGGGGTCCTGAAGAAGATCACGGACGGATTGTCGCTCGACCTTTCGGAGTTCTTCGGCTTCGAGGAACCCAAGTCGGAACAGGTCTTTTATTCCGGCGACGAGTTCCGGGAACTGCGCAACGGCAAGATCCTTTACCGCCAAGTCGGCCGCGACCTGTCCACTCACGCGCTGCAAATGCTCTATGAAACCTACGATCCGGGCGCGGATACCGGAAAGGTCATGCTGAAACACGAGGGCGAGGAAGCGGGCGTCATCATCGAGGGCCGGCTGGAAGTCTGGGTCGGCAGCGCCAAGAGGGTTCTGAAGGCCGGCGACGGCTATTCCTTCCGCAGCAGCATCCCCCATCGGTTTCGCAACCCGTTCGACGAAACCTGTACCGTGGTCAGCGCCTGTACCCCGCCTTCCTTCTGATCGCCGGGAATGCCGAAAATCCGCGCGGGCCTTGCCGTTTGGAGACTCCGGGACTAGAAACGGCGCGTTCACCCGCCTTGATCGCTGTGTCCGGAGCCGCAATGGCGCTGCATCAGGAATATTCCAACGGTCTGTTGCTGGCCTGGCCGACGCCGATTTTGCGTCGCAACGTCGATGACGCGAGCCTGCTGTCGGCGCTGCGCGATCAGATTCTGGCGCGGGAAGCGGACGATCCCGAAGGAATGCCGCGCGCGCTGGTCAATGGCTGGCATTCCAGGTTGGACCTGATGGAATGGCCGGGCGACGCGATCGCCGACCTGAAACAGCATATCGGGGACGCCCTGTCCGACTTCATGACGATGATGGCGAATGGCCGTCACGTGTCCGGTACCGCCCACATTACCGCCTGGGCGAACATCAGCCGTCGCGGCGGCTTTCACCGCCTTCACACCCATCATTCGTCGATGATCTCCGGCGTCTTCTATGTCGACATCGGACTGGCCGATCCGGAGGACACCGCATTCAACGGGTCCCTGACCTTCGTCGACCCAAGGCAGGCGGTGGAGATGATCCCCATGCCGGGTCAGCCCTTCGGTGAGAAGATCAAGATCGATCCGAAAGCGGGAATGATGCTGCTGTTCCCCAGTTGGCTGAAGCATTTCGTCGATCCGTTTCGAGGCGAAGGAACGCGGATTTCCATCGCCTTTAACATTGCCACGCCCGATGCTCGCGTCGCCGACGCGGGAACGGGCCAATCCATGGAGAAACAAAGCTCATGATCCCGCGTTACAGCCGCAAGGAAATGGCCGACATCTGGGAACCCGCGAACCGGTTCCGCATCTGGTTTCTGATCGAAGCCCATGCCTGCGATGCCCTGGCGGAGCGCGGCGTCATCCCGAAAGACGCCGCCGCAGCGGTCTGGGCCCGCGGCGACAAGCCCTATACCGACGAGCGCATTGCCCGGATCGACGAAATCGAGCGGGAGACCAAGCACGATGTCATCGCATTTCTGACCGAACTGGCCGAACAGGTTGGCGATGAGGCACGGTTCGTCCACCAGGGCATGACATCGTCCGACGTGCTGGATACCTGTCTTGCGGTTCAATTGACCCAGGCGGCGGATCTGCTGCTGGGGGACGTGGACCGCGTGCTCGACGCCCTGAAAAAGCGCGCGCTGGAGCACAAGAACACCGTCTGCATCGGTCGCTCCCACGGCATCCATGCCGAGCCGACAACCTTCGGCGTGAAACTGGCCGGCCATTATGCCGCCTTTGCGCGCAACCGGGAGCGCCTGCTGGCGGCCCGCGCGGACATCGCGACCTGCGCAGTCTCCGGCGCCGTCGGCACATTCGCCAATATCGACCCGTCGATCGAGGACCATGTCGCGGCGAAGCTGGGCCTGACACCCGAGCCGATGTCGACCCAGGTCATTCCCCGTGACCGCCACGCCCAGTTCTTTGCAACGCTCGCCGTCATTGCCGGGTCCATCGAGAACCTGTCCGTCGAAATCCGCCACCTGCAGCGCACCGAACTGCGCGAGGCGGAAGAGTACTTCTCGCCCGGCCAGAAGGGCTCCTCTGCGATGCCGCACAAGCGCAACCCGGTCCTGACCGAGAACCTGACCGGCCTCGCCCGGATGGTCCGCGCCTATGCCCTGCCCGCCCTGGAAAACGTCGCCCTGTGGCATGAACGGGATATCTCCCACTCCTCTGTCGAGCGCATGATCGGCCCCGATTCAACGGTCACCCTGGATTTCGCCCTCAACCGACTGGCCGGCGTTGTCGAGAATCTGGTCGTCTACCCGGAAGAGATGATGGCGAATCTCAACCGATTGGGCGGCCTGCACAATTCGCAGCGCGTGCTGCTCAACCTGACCCAGGCCGGGATGAGCCGCGAGGACGCCTATCGTGCCGTGCAGCGCAATGCCATGGAAAGCTGGAAAACCGGCACCTCCTTTCAGGATTTGCTCAAAGCGGATGAAGAGGTGGCCCGTCACTTGCAGGCGGAGACTATCGACGCACTGTTCGACATGGGCTACCACGTGAAGCATGTGGACACGATCCTGCAACGGGTTCTGGGAGAAACCGGCTCGGCCTAACAGGCCCTTCGCCGCTCTCCTGCTTGCCGCGACACTCCTGTCGCCGACCCTCGTGCTGCCGGACCGGGCCGTATTGGCACAGTCCCAGGACGAGACCGTCGACGGCATGGAGCGGCCGCGCTTCGACGTCACCGAGGAATTCAGCGCCAGCAACATCGACCCGGTCACGCTGGCGATCCTGAACGACGCCCTGAAGAGCCTGCAATTCTTCGCCATTGCCCAGTTGGAGGCGGATGAGGATATCGGCCTGGCCCAGAGCGGTGTGGTGCGCGGATACCTGGCCCGGCGGCAGAAACAGGATGCCATCGACAATGCCGAGCGGATCGAGGACCCGATCTGGCGCGCACGGTCCTACATCTGGATCTCCGACTATGTTCAGGTCGTGGAAAAGAACCGCGACGAGGCCCGGCAGTGGATCGACCGGGCAGTCCAAGAGGTTCTGGCCCTGCCTGAAATGCGGGACGAGGGGGAATCGCTCCAGATCGCCGCGCTGCGGCTTGCCGCCAGGCGCTACCCCGAAGCGGCGACCCGCGCGGCCCAGTCGATCCCGGATACACGGACCCGGGTCAGCACCCTGCAGCAGGTCGCGGGCATTGCGCTGAGCCTGAGCGAATCCACAAAGACCCGCGACGAGACCGCCACCATCCTGCGGGCAACCTTCGACGAAGCGGTGGCATTGGACATGGATCCGATCGCCAAATCGGACATCCTGATCGAAATCGGCGCCGTCCAGTTGCAGGCCGGCGACAGCGAAGGGGCGCAGGCCAGTTTCAGGATCGCACAGCAACTGATCCTCGAGGTGCCCGGCGCGCGAAAATACGAAGCCCTGACCCGGCTGGCCGCGAAGATGGTCGAGGCCGGCAACCAGCGCGGCGGCATGATCGTCGTGCGGATGATCCCGGAAGGCGCAGACCGCGCACGGGCCCTCGCCGCCGTCTCCGCAGCGATGGGACGGCGCAACATCGATGCCGCCGTCCCGCTATTCCGGCTGGCCATGGAAGAGACGGAACGGATCGATGATCAGCAGACCCGGTTTGACACGCTGGCCTTTCTCGTCGCCCGCCAATCCGAGGTGGGCCGGCTGGCCGACGCCTTCGAAGGGGCGTTCCTGATCACGGAGGACGTGCCGAGGGCGGAAGCGCTGCTGGGCATGGGCCGTGTCCTGATCTCCCAGGGGAAGCTTGCCGAAGCGCTGGTTCTCAAGGAATACATTCCCTATGTCGGCATGCGCGCCCAGATCATGGGGCCGGTCGCACTGGGCCGCGGCCTGGAACAGGATCCGGAAGGTGCCAGCGCCCTGCTGGCCGAGGCACTGGATCCGACCGGTTTCCCCTACATCCCGGAATATGTTCCGGCGGCGCTGGACGTGGTGCTGACCGCCCAGATCCGCGGTGGGTTGAAGAGTGCGGATCAGGCCATTTTCTCACGCGCCCGGGATCTGGCGGAGGTTCTGCCCGGCGACCTGCCACAGGTCGAGGCCCTGGTTCAGATCGCTATTGCCGAGGCGCGTCGGGGCCGCATCGAAGACGCCCAAAAGACCATCAGCGCCGCCTATCGCATTGCCTTCGAGAACAAGCGGACCAACGGTTTCGACCGGGCGCTGATGGCAATTTCGCTGGCGCAGCTTGCTGCCGGCGACCTGATCGGCGCCTACGACACCGCCGCGCGAATTCCAGAGCCGCCGCCGACGGGACCTTTCCCGCGCACACCGGACGGCGGTTTCGACGTGCCGCGCTACCAGGCCCTGATCCGTGTCGCCGCCGCCGCCGGCCGTCTAGGAGACCCACGCTTCGGCGGGGAAATCGTGACGCGCAAGATCGCCCATGCGCCGGCCAAGGCGACCGGACTGGCCGCCGTCGCCATCGCCATGGCAAACCGCACGACGGATCTGATCGACGTCATCAACGACATTCGGGACGGGGCGCTGCTGTCCCCTGACTTCGATTATCTGAATCGGGTCGCACAGGAGGCGCAGGAAGAAACCGGCGGGGATGCAAGTGGCCTTGGCAATGCGCCGCAGCTCGCCCCCTTGCCGCAGGATGGGTAGAGCGCGAATCTCCCTCGAAGGCACCCGGCCACCACCCAAACCTTGTTCCTGCGGAAGCAGGAACCTTCACTGATCCCGCACCGCGCCAAATCACCAAGGCTCCTGCTTTCGCAGGAGCACGGTGTTGGGGCCGTGAAACCGATGCGGACGTCGCCGGTCATGCGCCCGATACTGCAAGTCGCCAAACGCAAAGGGCGCGCCACCTGGCGCGCCCTTCGTCATTCGATGCTGGAGAACCGGGTCAGTCGGCTTCGCTGCGGATCTGCGCGCGGGCCGTGTCCAACAGCTCGTCCATTTCCTTTCGGACGAGATGCTCGGACGTATCGATACCCTTCGCTTGCAGGTCGCCCAGGACCTTGCGCAGCACATCGTCGTCGCCCGGCTCGTCGAAATCGACGATCACGACATCCTTGGCATAGGCTTCGGCGTCGGCACCGGTGATGCCCATCTGTTCGGCGGCCCAAAGGCCCAGCAGTTTGTTGCGGCGCGCGACGGCCTTGAACTCCTGCTCACGGTCGTGGCTTTCCTTGGCTTCAAAGCTCTTTTCGCGATCGTCGAACTTGTTCATACCTGCGGTCCCCCCGGCATAGTCTGTCCTGTCACAATCCGCGCGGCGCCATGCCCGCGGTGACCGGTCGGGGCGCGGGCTCCTTCCGGCGGTGCCCTGTATGTAATCCGTCCTGCTCCGCCGATCAACGACGGAACCGCCCCCGCGACAGGATTTCCCATGTGCTTTTCGGCCCGGCGGCCGCTCAGGAAGATTGTAACGGGCGGGACGCATTGCTATACGCTCCCAATTCTCACCATACAGGCGGCAAGGGCGGGTCCAAACCGATGGCGCGACGCAGACAGCTTTACGAGGGCAAGGCCAAGGTTATTTTCGAAGGGCCGGAACCCGGTACCCTGGTGGCCTATTTCAAGGACGATGCCACGGCCTTCAACAATCAGAAGAAGGGCACGATCACCGGCAAGGGCGTCCTGAACAACCGGATTTCCGAATTCCTGATGCTGCGCCTGCAGGATCTGGGCATTCCGACGCACTTCCTGCGCCGGCTGAACATGCGGGAACAGTTGATCCGCGAAGTCGAGATCATTCCGGTCGAGGTGGTGATCCGCAATGTCGCCGCCGGCTCCATGGCCAAGCGCCTGGGCATTCCGGAAGGTACCCCCCTGCCCCGTTCCATCGTCGAATACTGCTACAAGTCCGACGAACTGGGCGATCCGCTGATCTCCGAAGAACACATCACCGCCTTCGGCTGGGCCAGTCCGCAGGACATCGACGATTTCCTGGCGATGTCCCTGCGCATCAACGACTTCCTGTCCGGCGTCTTCCTGGGCATCGGCATCAAGCTGGTCGATTTCAAACTGGAATTCGGCCGTATCTACGATGAAAACGGCGATGTCCGCATCGTCCTGGCCGACGAGCTGAGCCCGGACAACATGCGCCTCTGGGACACGCAGACCGGCGAGAAGATGGACAAGGACCGCTTTCGCCGCGACCTGGGCAATGTCGAAGACGCCTATCGCGAAGTCGCCCGGCGCCTGGGCGTCCTGCCGGAAGGTGCGAATATCGAATCCATCGACGGCGAATCGAATTAGGAACTTCTGGCTCCGGCACCGGCCCTCTCCCCGTCCCGGCCGCCCAACGACAGGGTATGCTACGGGTGGCAGAGAGGGGGAGCGGGCCGGCGCCGCCAAGCGACCATAAGGAAGCGAAGACCATGAAAGCCAATGTTACCGTTACCCTGAAGCGCGGCGTGCTGGACCCTCAGGGCAAGGCCATCGGTCACGCGCTGGAAGGCCTCGGCTTCGACGGCGTCGGTGAGGTCCGCCAGGGCAAGCTGATCGAGGTGGAACTGGCCGATACCGACCGCGCCGCGGCCGAGAAGAAACTGGACGAGATGTGCCGCAAGCTGCTGGCCAACACCGTCATCGAAGACTACCGGATCGAGATCGTAGCCTAGCTTTTGGATTACGGCACCAGCCCGCTCCCCCACCCGGCCGCCCAACGACAGGGTATGCTATGGGGCGCCGGGTGGGGGAGCGGGCCGCCGCCGCCAACGCGACCATCGGGAGCACACAAATATGAAAGCCGCCATCGTCGTTTTCCCCGGCACCAACCGCGAGCGCGACATGGCCGTCGCTCTGGAAAAGGCCGCCGGGCATAACAGCAAGCCGGACCTGATCTGGCACGGCGAGACCGAACTCAAGGGCTACGACCTGATCGTCGTGCCCGGCGGGTTCTCCTACGGCGATTATCTGCGCTGCGGCGCCATGGCCGGCAACTCCCCGATCCTGCGCGCGATCAAGCAGGAGGCCGAACGCGGCGTCGCCGTCCTGGGCGTCTGCAACGGCTTCCAGATCCTGACCGAGACCGGGCTGCTGCCCGGTGTGCTGATGCACAATGCCGGGCTGAAATTCATCTGCAAGATGACCCATATCCGCTGCGAGCGCAGCGCCGCCCCCTTCACCGCCGGCCTGCCCAAGGGCGAGGTGCTGAAGGTCGCCGTCGCCCATAACGAAGGCAATTATTTCGCCGACGAGGACACGCTGGACCGCCTGGAAGGCGAAGGCCGCGTCGCCTTCCGCTACTGCGACGCCCGCGGCACCGTCTCCGACGCCACCAACCTCAACGGCTCCCAACGCAACATCGCCGGCATCGTCAACGAAGCCGGCAACGTCCTGGGCATGATGCCCCACCCGGAAAACGCGATTGATCCGCTGGCCGGCGGGGTCGCCGGCCTACCACTCTTCGAAAGCCTCGCGAAGTCGGTGATGGAACGAGCCTGAGACGATAAGCGGAACGTTTCCGGCCGAGTTTTGATACTCGGCACAGCCCGGATGCCACTAAGCCAAATAGCGGGCAGCCGATTTGTCGTGCGAAAATCTATAGGACTCCCGAACGACAGCGCCAGTGTCTTCGATTTCTTCGAGTAGATCCGAGGATGGATCTTCGACCGAGATAGAGAGCAAGTCACGCCGCGCCATACAGACGGCAGGGTTGCCTCGAAGCAGATCAAGCAAGCGATCAAACATCGAGGTGTTCTTAGCCTTAATTTTATAGCGCATCGTTCGTCGCTCTTCGCCCTAGCCGTCGCTTGTCCGGTCAGATACTGGAAACAGCAGCATTACAATCGATAACACCATGCCCAACCGTAACGGCAGGATACGGCAACATTAGAGCCGATTCCCGGATTATGTCAAAGAGCTCCGATGGCGGTAAGTCCGGCCGGGTCGTTAGAAGTAGAGCCGCCAAACCGCTGACTTGCGGAGCGGCACCGCTGGTGCCCCAGCCAACGGGGCCCACCATGGCTTTTCCGCCATACAATACCTTGCCGCGTTCCGGAGTGGGCGCGACGACGTCCGGCTTTGCCGACATTCCATCCTCACCGTGCCGCTCTCCAGGACCACGGCTGGAATAATGCCAAATTTTGTCACGCAGATCACAACCACCTACCGCCAACAAATCGCTGCGGCTCTTAAACGTATAGATTGAGTTCGGTGTGTCAGATTCTTTATCTCCTCCAGCAAGAATATGATTATTTCCTGCACTGAAAACGGAAACCACGCCGCTGGAATAGGCTGCGGCAATGGCTGCCTCCACGTCTTCCAAAGTTTCACGCGGCGGAATATCGTCAGGCTTATATCCCCAACTGTTGGACGCAACGACCGGCGTTCCGTTTCCGGCAAGTTTCGCCAAATCCATGAAAATCGCCTCGATTTCTTCTTCGAAGAATCGGGTTTTGCAGTCGATCAGCATCGCTTCTGGCGCAACACCAGTGAACTCAACACCTTCCCCGCCCGCTGCGGCAGCTATGCAAGCGCACATCGTGCCATGGCCCAGGTCATCGCGCCATTTCGGTTGTTCGTATTGTAAGGCCGGGATGGAACCTCTCTTCCAATCAGGAAATTCAGGTCGCGCCCCATCAATTCCGGTATCCACGATTGCAATGGACACTCCTGCGCCTTTTGATCGTGCCCAGGCGTCTTTGGCTCTGATCTTGTTGAGCACATCATCTAAATCGGCCGCTGGCGGCATCTCCTCAACCGATTTAAACGTCTCCGGCAACTCCGAATCCAATGAGAAGCGATAGGATTCCGTTACCGTAGCGTCGTAAACGCGACCCAGCTTATCCAGTTTCTCCAGAAGCCTGTCCTCGCCATCCTTTCCAAATGAGCGGAAACTGAAATAACGACGCGTCATATTGGTAAGGACGCTCGGGTCAGAAATATCTTCGCTTCGTCCCGCGACTTTAAAGGTCTTCTCATCGGGAAAACGAACTTTGAACCGCTTGACTAGGGCCGAAGCGTCAGTCGACGGCCCCCTTTCATTTGGGCCGGAGTCATGTAACTGTCCTTTACCCCTGACTGGCCGACGTCGGACGTGTTTGGATGGGCCCGATCCACCAGAGCCTTGAATGTGACGCGCCCGACCGCCATGGGCCTCCTTGAATGCAATTGTATAGCGGCGCATTTCGACTTTGATGCGACGCTTGAACCCAAAGTATCCTTTCGGATTCTCGCTCAAAGATGGCGCCATTCTCATTTTCCGGCGCCGTACCTCGTTGAATTTAGTATTAAAAGCATCATCATCAAGATGCGCGATAACGTGCGGCGGCGGCACGGAATCACATGTTTCCTTTCTAACTGCAGTCATAATTGCCCCCGCGATCAAACAAACAAAAACCCCATAAGTTAGAGTAATTTTATCAACACGACTTTCAATTGCAATGACCTATTCCTTGGCGCTTGACTGCGTTGCTCCCGAGGCCGATGTCTTCTTTGGCGTTGCGCCCCACAAGCGCTTGGCGGTACCCAAACGAGGAATCAAAAGTACACGGCATATACGCGCATTTTGTTTCCAAGATCAGATCTATTGCGACCGGAAATGGGAGACCTGTTAGATCTCGGCTCCCGTCCGTCGTGCCGACTTTAACCGGCCGGCCAAACCTGATTAAGTGGCGGCGATAGTGTTCGCCCACACCAGATTGAGGTTCATTCCGTGTTTGCCGCCAACGATACCGAGCCCGCTCAGCGCAATGTCATCGGCCAGGCGCTGATGCCCTGCTCCGTCGATCCGGTCACCGGGTTCTATCGCGACGGCTGCTGCAATACCGGCCCGGAGGATGTCGGCTCGCACACGGTCTGTGCCGTGATGACGGCCGAGTTTCTGGCGTTCAGCCGACGGCGCGGCAACGACCTGTCGGCACCGATGCCGGATTACGGCTTCCCCGGGCTCAATCCGGGCGACCGCTGGTGCCTGTGTGCGGCGCGCTGGCGTGAAGCCTACGATGCCGGCTGCGCGCCGCGGGTTGCGCTGCTGTCCACGCATGAACGGGCGCTGGAAGTCTGCGACCTGGCCGCGCTGAAGGATCACGCGGTCGATTTGAGCTGACCCGAAAGACGCGCGAGAGGAAGACAGCCATGCTGCGCCGTGCCGCCCTTTCCTTTCTGGCATGCCTGGCGCTGTGGGCCGTGGGGACCACGGCGCACGCTCAGGACAGTTGGCAGCCGACACAGCAGTTGAACGAACAGGTCGCGACGGCATCATCCCAGTTCTGGTCGCTGCTGGACGGGCGCCGATATGCCGAGGCTTATGGCCGGCTGGCGCCCGGGCTGCAGGCACAGCTCTCGCTGGAGCAGTTCACCGAACTGATGGCCTCCATCACCGATCAGGGCGGCATGGTGACCGCCCGTCGCCGCGGCCGTGTCTCCTGGTACCGGCAGCCGGACCCGAACGGCGTGATGACCAGCTTTGCCGCCGTCGATTTCCTCGGCACCATGGAACGGTCCGAACTGTATTGCGGCTATCTGCTTTGGCATGTACCGGACGACGGCAGCGCGATCGGCGTGCTGCGCGTTGAGCAGAACTACATCCCGACCAGGATGCAGGCGAAAATGTCGGAAGAGGAGGTCCGCAAGATGACCTCCGACTGGCGCTGCATGCGCTGAGTTGCCCGCAATGGCGGGCTGCGCCATCTATTCCTTTCGGAACCTTTGCATTTGCGTCTGAGTCGGGCTAGGAAACGCGCGATTTCCGAACATGCCAGCCGGAAGGGACTCCATGTCGCTGCCCCAAGTGGACATCACGCCCGAGGTCGTCGCCGAACACGGTCTGACCAAGGACGAATACGATACCGTTCTCAACATCATGGGGCGCGCGCCCAACATCACGGAACTGGGAATTTTCTCGGTGATGTGGTCGGAGCATTGCTCCTACAAATCCTCGCGCTTCTGGTTGAAGACACTGCCGACGGAAGGCCCCCAGGTCATCCAGGGTCCCGGCGAGAATGCCGGCGTGATCGACATCGGCGACGGCGATGCGGCGGTCTTCAAGATCGAAAGCCACAATCACCCCAGCTTCATCGAACCCTATCAGGGGGCGGCGACCGGCGTCGGCGGCATCATGCGCGACGTGTTCACCATGGGGGCAAGGCCGATCGCCAATCTGAACGCCCTGCGCTTCGGTGACCCTAGCCATCCCAAGACCCGGCATCTGGTCTCCGGCGTCGTGGCGGGCATCGGCGGCTACGGCAACTGCATGGGCATTCCGACGGTCGGCGGGGAAGTCAATTTCGACAAGGCCTATAACGGCAACATCCTGGTCAACGCCATGACGGTCGGCCTCGCCCGGACCGACAAGATCTTCTACTCCAAGGCCTCGGGCATCGGGAATCCGGTGGTCTATGTCGGCTCCAAGACAGGCCGCGACGGCATCCACGGCGCGACCATGGCTTCGGCGGAGTTCACGGAGGATTCCGAAGAGAAGCGCCCCACCGTTCAGGTCGGCGACCCCTTCACCGAGAAACTTCTGCTGGAAGCGTGCCTGGAACTGATGGCGACCGATGCCATCGTCTCCATCCAGGACATGGGCGCGGCGGGTCTCACCTCCTCCTCCGTCGAGATGGCGGACAAGGGCGGCGTCGGCATCGAGCTGGAACTCGACCGCGTGCCGATGCGCGAAGAAGGCATGACGCCCTATGAGCTGATGCTTTCGGAAAGCCAGGAGCGCATGCTGATGGTCCTGAAGCCCGGCCGAGAGGACGAGGCGAAGGCGATCTTCGACAAGTGGGAGCTGGATTTCGCGGTAATCGGGACGGTCACCGATACCGGCAACCTGACCCTGAAATGGTTTGGTGAGACAGCCGGCGACATCCCTGTCGCGCCGCTGGTCGACGCCTCCCCGATGTATGAACGTCCGTGGGAACCGACCCCGGCCTCCGCGCCCGTGGGGGAAATCGACCATCCGCTGAGCCCCGGTGAGGCCCTGAAGAAGCTGATCGGCACGCCGGACCTGTGCTCCCGTCGCTGGATCTGGGAGCAGTACGACCATCTGATCGGCGGCGAGACGGTGCAGACGCCCGGAGCGGCGGATGCGGCGATCGTACGCCTGCCCGGCCAGAAGAAGGCCGTTGCGGTCACGACAGACTGCACGCCGCGTTACTGCCTGGCCGATCCGATTTCCGGGGGCGCGCAGGCGGTGGCCGAGGCCTGGCGCAACATCACGGCAACCGGCGCCAAGCCTCTGGCCATCACCAACAACATGAATTTCGGCAACCCGGAACGCCCGCGGATCATGGGGCAGTTCGTCGGCGCCGTGAAGGGCATGAGCGCCGCCGCGAAGACGCTGGACTTCCCGGTCGTATCCGGCAACGTGTCGCTGTACAACGAGACCAATGGCGAGGCCATCCTGCCGACCCCGGTCATCGGCGGCGTCGGCCTGATCGACGATGCCGCGAAAGCCGTCGGCATGGGGTTGAAGAAGGTCGGCCAGATCCTGATTCTGATCGGCGAATCGAAAGGCCATCTAGACCGGTCGATCTATCTGCGCGACGTTGTCGGTCGCGATGAAGGTCCGGCCCCCAAGGTCGACCTCACCGTCGAACGCCGAAATGGCGACTGCGTGCGGGATCTGATCCAGAAGGGCGTCGTTCAGGCCTGTCACGACCTCTCCGACGGCGGCCTTGCCGTTGCAGTGGCGGAGATGGCGCTGGCCGGCGGAGTCGGTGTGACGCTTGACGCCGCCCCTCCCGGCTTCAGCATTCACGCATGGCTGTACGGCGAAGATCAGGCCCGCTACCTTGTGGCTGTGGACGATGAGAAGGCCGTCCTGTCCGCCTGCGAGGCGGCAGGGGTCCCGGCCCAGCGTATCGGAATCGCCATCGGGCGCTCGTTGACGCTGCCCGGGGGCGATACCATATCGCTGGAAGAACTGGCGAATATCAACGAGACGCGTCTGCCTGGCTATATGGCGGGCGCCGATTGGACGTGATCCTAAGTTTCTGAGATCCGAAGGGGGCAACGACCATGCCAATGAGTGCAGGCGACATTGAACGCTTCATCAAGGAGGCTCTGCCGGATGCCGAGGTCATCATCAATGACCTGCGCGGCGACGGCGACCACTATGCCGCCTTCGTGAAGTCGGCCGCCTTTGCCGGCAAGTCCCGCGTTCAACAGCACCAGATGGTCTATGCCGCCCTGAAGGGCCGCATGGGCGGAGAATTGCACGCGCTGGCGCTTCAGACGGCCGTGCCGGAAGACGCATGACATTCAGGGCGATCTGAAATCAGCCCCGCAGGAAGGAATTCGAAATGGACGATCAGACACAAAGCCGCATTCAGGGCGAAATCGACGGAACCGATGTGGTTCTGTTCATGAAGGGTACGCCGGTTTTTCCGCAGTGCGGGTTTTCCGCCGCTGTGGTGCAGGTGCTCAACCATATCGGGGTGCCGTTCAAGGGCGTGAATGTCCTGGAAGACATGTCGGTCCGCGAAGGCATCAAGGAATTTTCCAACTGGCCGACCATCCCGCAGCTCTATGTGAAGGGTGAATTCGTCGGCGGCTGCGATATCGTCCGGGAAATGTTCGAAACCGGCGAGCTGACGGAACTGCTGAGCGAACGCGGTATCGAGACCGAAGTCGACGCCTGATTTGACGCGACCGGGTTTGAAAGACGCCGGCGTGGCCTGACGAAGGGCGACGCCGGCGCTTTCCTGTTCCGGGTCGCTAATCGGACTGGGTCGCGCGCCGATAGACGAGATATCCGTACGCGACGATGGCGTAGGATACGATCTGTTCGAACCATTCATCGTAGAGATGCGATGCGATCAGGATCGGGATCAACGGCAAAAACCGCCCATCCGGCTTCAATGCCATGAAACGTCCCTTCAGACCCGGAATCGCGTCGCGCGGCAGCAGCAGCAGGATTCCGGACAGGATGCAGGCGAGAACCATCCGGACGACTTCGTTCCAGCCGACCGTCAGATTGTGCAGGTTGATTTCACCCTGAACGTTGGTTTCCTTCAGCGCAGCCGGTGTTTCGATCCCGAAAATCCTCTGCCCCCAGCTGATCTCCTCCATGGCAAGGAATACCAGCCCGCCGGCAAAGACCCAGAGCAGAACGCGGTCCGGTTTGGGAAAGGTCCGTTTCCGGGCGGCCAGTCCACCGAACAATGCCGACACGAGAAGCAGCACGACGGTCAGATACTCCATCACACCGTCTTCTGCGAATAGAACCCCGGGCAGAACCCCGTGATGCGACAGCAGAAAGATTGGGCTGACGGCAATACAGGCCCAGAACAGGACTGGCGACCACACGACCGGCAATGGCTGGTCCGGACCGTGATGTCGTGCCAGATACCAACCGGACCAGATCAGGAAGCCGGACAGGACAAGCAGCGAAAGCCAGACGCGAAAGGCATCGTAAAACGCGTTCGTCTGCCGCAGCGCCTCGATCGCACGCGCCATTGCGCCGTCATCCCAGTCGCCGACAAGGCCTGCGACGGCGACAACGGCCAGTAGAAGCCCCGTTACCTGAAGACTGCGCCAGCCGATCATGGCCGGATTACCCTTCCGACAGCGCTGCTGTGCGTTCCCGCAGCAACAGGATCAGACCGTCAAACCCCTTTTCGTCAAGGACCTTCGATACTTCCGACCGGCGCACGGCCAGTTCGCTGATATCGCCGTCGATGCGCAGGTCGACGATGCGATACCCGGCCGGCGTTTCGGAAAGCACGAAATCCAGCACCGCATCCCGCGAATCCGCACCGCTATAGGTCGCCCGTACGGCCGAAAGTCCAGCCGGTCCCTCGCTGATCGAGCCCACCGAGAAGCCGGACGCGTCGAACTGCGGCAGTCGCCGAATGTAGCTGGCAACCGTGAAACGGGTATAGGCGTCGATGAAGTCGGCCTGCTGCGTCTCGCTGAGGCCCCGAAACCGGCGAGCACCGATCGTGTTGGCCGCAATTTTCGGCAGATCGAAATACCGGTTCAGCAAACCGGACACCGCGTCCAGCCGCTCTGCCCCGGTCATCGTCCCGGAATTGCTCGCCAGATCGCCCAGATCCTGGCCCAGAGCGGCAACGATCTCAGCCGGCTCTGATGTCGAGTTCGCGGCCCGAAGCGGTCCTGCGGCGATCGCAGCAACGGCGCCGGCTGCGGCCAACAGGAAAAGGCGGCGGGACAGGGTACCGAAAGCAACTGACATGAACCATAACTCCTAGATGTTGGTTCGCGGGCTTATTCCTGTATCGTGCCTCGCGAATGAAACCAAACGTCCGAACCTGCGGAAACCCCAGATAATGGCCTCCAACAGTCCAATTCGCCGCTGGATGACGTCGCTGTCGGAGTTCTCGGCGCGACGACCCTGGCCTGTGCTGGCAGCGGCGGCCTTGATCGCTGTGCTGTCCGTACTGGGCGCGGGGCGCTTTCTGGCTCTCAACCCGGACGCTTACGCTCTCCTGCCGGAAGATGTGCCTTTCCTGCAGAATTACAACGCCTACAAGCAGCGCTTTACCTATGATCGGCGCACCAATATCGCCGTAATCGACGCGCCAAGTCCCGAAATCGCAGAAACGGCGCAATCCGCGCTGGCCGAAAGGCTGCGCGAAACCGGCGACGGTGTCTTTCATGCAATCCGTACGCCCGGCGCGGAGCCGTTTCACCGCCGCAACGGATTGCTCTATCTCACGCCGGATGCGCTGGAACAAGCGATTGATCGCCTCGCCCGGGCCGAGGCCGCGATTGCCATTCTGGCGGGCGACCCCAGTCTGCGCGGCATTGCGGACCTGGCGGAACGCAGTCGCGCATTCTCCGACGGCCAGCCGGACGTGCTGCAGGCACGCACGGCGCTGGCGGATATGATCGCAACAGCAGCGCAGGAGACCGTCGAGGATGCACCAAACACGGTTTCCTGGGCGCGCTTCGCCCTGGGACCGGACCTGGCATCCAACCGCCGCGTGGTGCTGCTGCAAGGCAGGCTCGATGGAGAGGAAAGCGACGTCGGCGGCGACGGTACCGCCCTGATCCGCGCCGCTGCCGAGACGCTGCAATTCGACGAGCGCGGCATCGATCTGCGGCTGACCGGCCGCGGACCACTATCGAAGGAGGAAATGACGCATGCGGTGTCGGACATCCAGACGGCCGGTGCCTTGTCCCTACTGCTGCTTGCGATCGTCCTGACCCTAGGGTTTCGGTCCTGGCGGGCCATTCTGGCCTGCTTCGGGGCGTTGCTCTGCGGCCTGGCCTGGACCTTCGGCTTCGCCACCCTCGCGGTCGGTTCGCTGACCCTGCTGTCGATTGTGTTTTCCGTTCTGTTCATCGGCTTGGGGATCGACTTTGCCATCCATTTCGCGATGCGCTTCCGCGAGGAGGCCGGCGAGAGCCGGGTCGGGCCGCTGGCCGCGGCGCGCGCGGCGGCGAGTTGCAGCGGGTCGCTGGGCCTGTGCGCTGTGACATCCGCCGTCGGCTTCCTGTCCTTCTGGCCGACCGAATATCGGGGCCTTGCGGAACTCGGCCAGATTGCCGCGGCAGGAATGGTGCTGGCGCTGGTCGCAAGTCTGACCGTCCTGCCTGCCCTGATGAGTCTGCTGAAAACGCCGGGCGGCGCCCATGCCCGCATGCCGGGCGGCGCTGCTATCGGCGCCTGGATCAATCGGCGCTTCCGGTGGATCACCGCCGCTGCACTTGTCCTGGCGGTCGCCAGTCTTGCCATTTCCCTTCGCGCGGAGTTCGATTTCAATACGCTTGCGCTCAAGGACCCGCATTCCGAATCCGTTCAGACTCTTCTGGATTTGCAGCAGGATGGGGCCATCACCCCCTATACACTCTCGATCCCGTTCGAGACCCGTGACGCGGCGCGGGAAGCGGCAAACCGTCTGCAGGGCCTGCCGGAAGTTGCAGGCGTCCGGACGCTGGAAGACCTCGTCCCAGCCGACATCGAGTTGAAGCAGGCGATGATCGAGGAGGCGGCTGTTTTCCTGTGGCCCGCCCTCAATCCCGCCGACCGCGCCGACCCGCCGGACGCGGATCAGACCGCCGATGCCCTGCAGAAGCTGAAGACCATGGCATGGGATGACCTGCCGCAGGAGGCCGCATCCCGGCTGAAATCCGCCCTTTCCGCGCTGGACGCTTCGGATGCACAGGCGCTGAACGATCGACTGGCCGCGCCTCTCACCATCACCCTGGCGCGCCTGAAGGATGCCCTTGGTGCCCAGATTTTCGGGATGGACGACATCCCGCAGGACATGGTCGACCGCTATGTCGCGGCGGATGGCGGTGTGCGCATCGCTGTCCTGCCCGGGGATGACCTTCGGGACTATGAGGCCCTGGGACGTTTTGTCGAAAGCGTCACCACCATCTATCCGGATGCCACTGGCCGGCCGGTCCTGGAGGCCGGGACAGGTCGAATTGTCGTTGCCGCCTTTCAGCAGGCCGTCGCCATAGCTTTGGGGGTTATCTTCATCGTCCTGTTCTGGCGGCTGCGCAGCGTTCGCGATGCGGTTCTGGTCCTGATACCCCTGATCTTGGCAGGGGCCGCCACCACGGCGTTCGGGGTCCTGGCGGGAATCCCGTTCAATGTCGCCAATGTGATCGTTCTGCCGCTAATTCTGGGCCTCGGCGTCGATAACGGTGTTCATTTTGTGGCACGATGGCGTGAAGAGCGGGATCTTGCGGCGGTGCTGCGATCCTCAACGCCGCGCGCGGTCTTGCTGAGCGGCGGCACCACCCTTGTCTCTTTCGCAACCCTGGCAATCGTAAACAATTCAGGGATTTCCGGAATGGGACTTCTGCTTGCCGCCGCCATGATCGCGATCATGATTTCGACCATGATCGTCCTGCCTGCGCTCCTTGCCTGGTTCGGCAAAACAAGCGGGGATATGCGACAAATTTAAACTTACTGACTTGAAATCTACGTCGATTCGTAACACATACCTCGCTGCACCGCACACGTCATCGTGGGCGGCCTTAACTGTTTGACCGGCATTACCCGTTGTCGGTTTCACTCACGCTCAGTCGGCGACGGATCCCGGATGCGACAGAAAATGACTATGTTGGTTCGGTACGGACTTTGGCCCGGCCTCCTCGCACTTTGCCTCGGCACGACGATTTACGGCGTTCGGAACGACAGTGGGTTTCTGCTGTTCAACATCGCTTATTTGGGACTCGCCGTGGTGCTTTTCTTTGCGGAGCGCGCGCTGCCCTACGAGCGGAGCTGGTTGAAGAACGATGGCCAGATCATGGTCGACCTCGCGCATACGGCGCTCAGCAAAGGCGTCGCGCAGGTTCTCATCGTGGTCGGCGCCGTCTTCGGGCTTGCCGAGAATTTCGCGGAATCCGGCCTGAACATCTGGCCGACCGAATGGCCGCTATTGCTGCAGGTCGCGCTCGGCTTGGTCATCATTGAGGCCGGTCTGTATACGGCGCACCGTCTGTCACACGAAGTGCCGTTCTTCTGGCGCTTTCATGCGGTTCACCACAGTGCGACCCGGCTCAGCTTCATCAACACCGGACGATTCCATTTCGTCGACACGGCTGTGTCGATCGTGCTGAGCCAGCCGCTGCTGTTCCTGGCCGGGGCCCCGATCGAGGTCTTCAAGCTGACAAGTGCGACCACCGCCTTCATCGGCATGCTGACCCATTGCAATGTCGACATGCGTTTCGGCTGGCTGTCCTACGTGTTCAACACGCCCGCCCTGCACCGGTTCCACCATTCGAAAGATCTGCGTGAGGGCAACAAGAACTACGGCGAGAACATTGTCCTGTTCGATCTGATGTTCGGGACCTACTACAACGCGTCCTACCGTCCGCCGGTCGATATCGGCATCGACGGACCGATGCCGAAGAACTTCCTGGGCCAGTTGGCGCAACCGTTCCGCAGCGAGCGCAAGACCCCGGTGGCCACCTCGGACGCAAGCACGGCCGGTTCCGCGTGATTCCCGCCGCCCCTCCGCGGCGGACGAAAATCAAGTCATGACGAATCCCTGGCGACTTCGGATAGACCAAAGGTCTCCGATGTATCGATAGGGATTCGCTGACTTTGTTTTTCCAACATTACCTGTTCAATATCTAAAATAACTTGTTATGCTGGCACAAAACTTGCTGAGAGAATCGGCGAGTCGATAATGGCGCAACCTCACCCTGGCAGGCGAATCCGTTGCGTATCTGGCGAATATCGAAAGACGGGACAAGACGACATGGGACTTGGCCTTCCCGAGTTCGTTCATAATCCGGAGAACCGTTGTCCGGTAGCGTTGCTGCTGGACACATCTGCGTCCATGCGCGGCGAACCGATCGCGGAACTGAATGCCGGCCTTCGGGCCTTCCAGCACCACATTCTGTGTGACGAACTGGCTAGTCTGCGCGTGGAACTGTCCATCGTCGCCTTCGGAGGCGAGGTCCGGATGGTGCAGGATTTCGTGACGGTCGACGAATTGGGTCCCCCCCTGCTGGAAGCGTCCGGCAACACCCCGATGGGGGCGGCGCTGGACCTCGGGTTACGAATGGTCGAGGCCCGCAAGGCGGTCTACCGGTCAAACGGGATCCACTACTACAGGCCCTGGATCTTCCTGATCACCGACGGCGCGCCGACGGACGGCGAATCCTGGCAGCACGCCGCCATGCGCATGCAGGAAGCTGACCTGATGGGCCGCGCGACCTTCTTTACCGTCGGTGTGCAGGGGGCCGATATGGATATCCTGCGGGAAATCGCCTCCCCGAACCGCCCGCCGCTGATGCTTCAGGGCCTCAAGTTCCGGGACTTGTTCCGGTGGCTTTCTGCCAGTGTGCGGCGCGTTTCCATGAGCCGCGTCGGCGGCGAAACCCTTGCGCTGCCGCCGGTTCACGGCTGGGCGGAAATTCACCCCTGACGGCGGAGGAACGACGGAGATGTCCTGGATGGCGGCCCTGGATTACCGGCAAGGTGCCTCGCACCGCCGCGCAGGCATTCCGTGCCAGGATTTCGGCCGTCTGACATTACCGGACGAGAACACCGTGATCGCCGCCTTCGCGGATGGGGCCGGCTCCGCCAGGCACAGCCATCTTGGCGCACGCGCCGCCGTGGATGCAGCCTTGCCCTGGATTCGAAGCCGCATTGCGGAGGCACCGGGACTGCATGGCGCCGTCAGCAGCCTCCCGTCGGAACGGCTGTTTGATGGGCTGCTTGAGGCGGTTCAATCGGCGGTACGCGCCACCGCAAACGACAACCGGCTGAGTTACGAAGACCTGGCCTGCACCCTGACCGTGGTTGCAATGGCGCCGAACGGTGTGACCGTCGGCCAGATCGGCGACGGCATTGTCGTCGCCCGTCTGTCCCGGCAGGACTACACTCTGCTGATCGAGCCGGATCGCGGCGAATATGTGAACGAGACCAGTTTCGTGACGGATGGCGACGCCGCCGACCGGCTGCGGATACGGTCGCTCGAAGGTCCCGTTCGCTTCGTCAGCGCCGCCACCGACGGCTTGGCAGCCGTATCCGTCGACAATCGTGCCCGAACACCGCACGCGCCGTTTTTCTCACCCATCGACCGATTTACCTGCCAGTCGGACAGCCCGATGGAGGTCCATGAGGGCATTCGCGAATTCCTGGGGTCCGAACGACTGTCGGCAAAGGTCGAGGACGATCTGATGCTGATGGTCTGCGGCTGGCGCGGGCTGGACGGCTGAGGCGGCGCGATGGCTACCCTCCTCACTTCCCGCGGAAGGCCCGACCTGTTCGACGATGACGGACAACGCCTGTCACTGGGCGACCGGATCGGCGACAGTGGTGAAGCCACCGTCTTCCGGGATGCCAACGACGAGCGGCGCCTGGTCAAGCTGCACCACGCACCGAATGACCGACTGCGCGCAAAGCTGTCGGTTCTGCCAGGGCTCGCACCGGACGATCCGTCGCTGGACAGCCGCCATGTAAACTTTGCCTGGCCCGTCTCGACAGTCTGGAATGCGGCTGGTGAGGCTGCCGGGACGATCATGCCGGCCGTGGCCAATGCGCGCAGCCTGACGGCCCTGAGCAATCCGAAGCTGCGTGCCCGGCGCGCGGCGGAGATGGACTGGCATTTCCTGCATGCCGTCGCCGCCAATGTGGCGTTCCTGTTCGACTACCTGCATGACAGGGACATCGTCATAGGCGATGTCCGTCCGGAGAACATCCTGGTCGGCGATCGCGCCCTGGCAACGATGATCGATTGCGATTCCGTCCAGATCTCGGGACGCGACGGAGTGCCCTTTCTCTGCCCCGTCGGCAGCGAGGGCTATACCCCGCCGGAATGGATCGGTCGCCGCTTTTCGGATCGACCACGCGATCGGCGTTCGGACCGGTTCGGACTGGCCGTCCTGATCCATCAGTTGCTGACCGGCGCGCATCCCTGGACCGGCGAGTGGATGGGGGCCGGCGATCCACCGCCCCGCGATCATCTGATCCGCAGCGGTGACTGGCCCTTCCGGCCCGGATCGAAACTGCGCCCGGTCCCGGGCATGGTGGCGCCGGACGAACTGGCCCCGGGCCTGGCATCGCTGTTCCGGCGCGCGTTCATCGCGGGTCATGCCGATCCGGATGCCCGGCCCAGCGCCTCCGAATGGCAGGAAGCCCTGTGCCACGCACTCGCCGACCTGGAAACCTGTGAGAAGAAGCCGCATCACCACCGGGATGCGGCGCTGTCATCCTGTCCCTGGTGCGCCAGGGTTGACGCCGGGCTGCCGGACCCCTTTCCGGCCTCTCCCACCCCGCGCGATCCGTTCGCGCCGCTGATCCTCGCCTTCGAAAGGGCCCTTGCCCGCGGCGACACCAGGATGGCGGTCGACCTGTGGGTCGAAAACAGCATCCTGTCGCGCGTAGCGGACCTGACCCATCTCCACGATCGGATGAAGGAACTTCGCGGCGCGATCGACGCCCTGGATCAGTGGCAGGCGGCGTTGTCGCGGACGCCGGATGACATTCGTGGACTGGCGGCCCTGGCGGATGACCTGCCGCAACTCCTCAATGGCAAGCTGTTCCTGCACGAAAGCGTGGAAGGCGAGGCTGTTCCGGACTTCGTTCGGCGGATCGCGGAGGCGGCGCTGGCGATCCCCCCTGCCCCTGCTTGTCCTGTCCCCGAACTTCCCACCCCGCCGATTGCTGCGCCGACCGAGACCGCCAGCGTCCCAAAACCATCCGCCGCGGCAACCGCTTCACCAATCGCCATCGCCTACCGCGTCGAGGGTGGCTGGCACGGCCTTCGCGCTGCCAGGCTGCAGGTCACAGTGGAGAAGCCGGGCCGTGTTCCGGCCCTGACATTGGTGGATGACCTGACCGGCACGATCCTACTTTCCCTGCCCGCCCAGCGCCTGCGCGGCACCACCACCTTTCCCTTCGATCAACCGGACCACCGTGTCGTTGTCAGCCTACGTGCATCAGATGGATCGGGCGTTCGGATCAAACCCGCGCCGAAGCGGACACGGACCATCGGTTCCGCCGCTGGAGGCTTCCTGACGCCCGCCCCGCAAGTCGGATAGCCCTTTGCACATCATTCCTGTTAACATCCGGGCTGTTACGACAAGAAATCGGTAATGCCTGATGATGGACGTTCAGGAATCGGCGGTGCGGTCGCACGGTCTGGCGAAAAATGGCACCCGCTTCGATGCCGCGGTTGTTATCCCGACACGGCTTCGGGAAACCCTACCCCAGGCGGTACATTCCGTCTTCTCCCAGCGCGATGCAGGCCGCATCCAGATCCTGATCGGGGTTGACGGCGACGTCGACGGAGACCGGGAGATGCTGACGGGCCTTCATCGTCAGTGTCCGGACAATGTGGCGATCACCATCGTGGATCCGGGCTATTCAACATCCAACCGGAACGGTGGCCTGCACGCGGCGATGGATTGCGGCGCCATGCGTACCGTCATGAGCTATCTGGCGCACAGCCGCCATGTCGCCTATCTGGATGACGACAACTGGCTGCACAATCAGCATCTCTTTCATCTGCGCAACGCGATCAAGGGGAAGGACTGGGCATACGGCTTTCGCTGGTATGTCGATCCCGAAACCGACAAGCCCGGCTGCATCGACCGTTGGGAATCCGTCGGGCCGGATCGCGGCGTCTATGCAAAGGCGCTGGGCGGGTTCGTAGATCCGAACTGTCTGATGATCGACAAGGTTGCCTGCGAACCGATCCTGCGGCTTTGGTCCATCTCAGGCAAGAAGGACGGCGTTTATCTGCCGCCGGACCGGCTGGTCTTCGATGCTCTGAAGCGTCATTTCCGCGCCGGCGAAGCCCGCAAGGCGACCGCCTATTACCGTCTGAATCCGGACAATGACGCCCATGTCCACCGATTAAAGTGGATTGCGGCGGAGCGCCTGAAGGAGGCGGCGTCCAGGGAACTCTCCCCGACCGCCCCCGAAGGCTGAAGGAAACGGGGCGACGTGTCAGGATCCGACGCCGCCCCGCCATGTCACTCAGCCACCCGATCCGAGGACCATTTCATAGGCCGGCAGGGTCAGGAAGGTCGGGAAGTCTTCCGCCAGCGCCATTTCCTCGAACAGGCTCCCCGCCTGTTCAAAACGGGTACCGGACAGATCACCGCCGGCTTCCGCACGAATCTTGTCCATTTCCTCGGCGATCATTCGAGACACGGACTCGCGGGTCAACACGGTGCCCTCCGCGGTCTTTGCGCCATGCTGCGCCCACTGCCAGAGCTGCGCCCGGGAAATCTCCGCCGTTGCCGCATCCTCCATCAGGTCGAACAGCGGCACACAGCCATTGCCGCCAAGCCAAGCCTCGGTGTAGCGCACGCCGACCTGGATGTTCATGCGTACGCCGGCTTCGGTGATTGCGCCTTCCGGCACGGCCAGCAGATCGGCGGCACTGACCGTGACATCGTCGCGCTGACGGTCGATCTGGTTGGGCTGCTTCATGACCGCATTGAATGCTTCCAGCGCGACCGGAACGAGGCCCGGATGCGCGACCCAGCTGCCGTCATGGCCGTCATTCGCCTCGCGCTCCTTGTCCGCCTTCACCTTGGCGAAGGCTTCCGCATTCTTCTTTTCATCGCCCTTCACCGGGATCTGGGCGGCCATGCCGCCGATGCAGGGCGCGCCCCGCTTGTGGCACGTTTTGACCGCCAGCAACGAGTAGGCCCGCATGTTGGGGACCGTCATCGTCACCAGCGACCGGTCCGGCATGACGAAATCGGCATTGCGACGGAATTTCTTGATGATGGAGAAAATGTAGTCCCAGCGCCCGCAGTTCAGCCCGGCCGAATGGTCACGCAGTTCATACAGGATCTCGTCCATTTCGAAGGCCGCGAGTATGGTCTCGATCAGGACGGTTGCGCGGATCGTGCCCTGTGGAACCCCCAGAAGCCGCTGCGACTCGACGAAAATGTCGTTCCACAATCGAGCCTCAAGGTGGCTTTCCATCTTCGGCAGATAGTAATACGGGCCGGTGCCCTGCGCCTTCGCCTCCGCATGATTGTGGAAGAAATACAGGGCAAAGTCGACGATGCCGCCGGACGCCGGCTGCCCGTCGACCAGAATGTGCTTCTCCTCCAGATGCCAGCCGCGGGGCCGTACCAGGAGGACCGCCGTCTTGTCCTTCAACGCATAGGACTTACCGGATTTCGGATCCTCGAAGGCAATGGTGCGAGCCATTGCGTCGCGCAGGTTGATCTGACCGCCGATCATATTGTCCCAGGTCGGGCAATTGGAGTCTTCCAGATCCGCCATGAAGACATAAGCCCCGGAGTTCAGGGCGTTGATCACCATCTTCCGGTCTGTCGGACCGGTAATTTCGACGCGGCGATCCTTCAGATCTTCCGGCAGGGGTGCAATCTTCCAGTCCCCATTCCGGATTTCGGCCGTCTCCGACAGGAAATCGGGCAGTTCACCGGCATCGATCCGGGCCTGTCGCTGCTCGCGCAGGGCCAGAAGCTCCCGCCTGCGTGCGCCGAACTTGCGTTCCAGGGTCGCGACAAAGCCGACGGCCTCGTCGGTCAGAATGTCGGCGTAACCCGGCTTCATTTCGCCGGTCAGGCGGACGCCGTCGGCAGCGGCGGCAAGGTCGGTATCGGTCATGGTTTCAACTCCCCGGGGCTGGCTTTGTCGAAAATTTCTGCAGTGCAGCATTCCACTGACGTTACCGACAGATGGAACGGTTTCCAAGCCCCGAAAAAAGGAAGTCTTGTCGCAGTCTAGGTTTTGCGGCGGCGCGTCAAAAGACCCAGCGCAAGGACGGTGCCGGAAGCGACGAGACCAAGACCGACCAGATGCCGCATCGATGGGATCTCTCCCAGCGCCGGATAGGCGAAGAGGGCCGCCAGCCCGGGGACAAGCGCCCCAAAGACGGCGGCACGCCCTGCGCCCAGTACCGCCACGGCCTTTGTATAGAACAGGAGCGCCAGAACGGCGGAGAACACACCCTGGGCAAGCCCCTGGAACAGAAGTTCTCCAAGCGGCGCCTGAAGGAAGGCCGTTCCGCGCTGAACCAGATAAACCGGCGCAAACAGGACAAGCGAGATCACCGACACGAGTGCCGTCGCGTGCAACGGCGCAACCGTCCATTTGCGACTGGCCACCGTATAGCTGGCCCATAGCAGCCCGCCGCCGGCGAAAAGCAGATGCCCTTTCCACAACGCATCGAAACCCGTGCTATCCATGACGGCCGCGCTGGCCATGGTCGCAACGCCCGACAGGACGATGGCCAGACCGATCCATCGCTTGCGATCGGGCGCATCCTTCAGGATGAGCCAGCCCACAAGGGTCGACGTCGTCAGCATGAAGCCTGGAATGATCAATCCACCGTGTCCGGCAGGGGCAAAGGTGAAACCGCTGGAGGTGACCAGCATGTAGGGCGCCCCCGCACCGATCGCCAGCACAATCGCCCGTCCCCATCCAAGGCCGCCATGGCCCAGACGCAGCACGATGGGCAGAAGAATCAGCCCCGCCACCAGGAACCGGACCATGGTCAGGTCCATCGGGGTCAATGTCTGCTGAACGCCGAAGCGGGAGGCAACCGGCCAGGCGCCCCAGATTGCAGCCGCGGCCAGACCGGCCAGAATACCTGACCAGGGAATGCCCGCCGCGATAGCCGCCGATGGGGCAATGGGTGCTGCGCCTTGTGTCATCTCATCCGCCACGCTGATTTCGGTCCCGTGATACCGGGATCGCGACACAAGCGCGATCCCGGATCCGTCACATCATTTGATACGTCAGGGCCGGAACCGCAGGGCGGCGAAGCATGCCCCGGCGGCGGTGATTTTCGGCTTTATCTCTCACAACGATGGTGAAATTCTGCTCCCATGCTGGAAATTGATGCATTCGACCGAAAGATCCTCGCCCTGGTTCAGGCGGATTGCCGCCAGACAACCGAGGCCATTGGTGCCGAAGTCGGCCTGTCGCCAACGGCGGTTCAACGTCGCCTGAAAAGGCTGCGCGCCGCAGGGGCGATCCGGCGCGAGATTGCAGTGCTGGACGGTGCGGTTACCGGAAACCGGATCACCTTGATCGTTCACGTCACCCTGACCAAGGGACGGGGGCAGGCGGTGGACGGCTTCAAGGCCAGAATGCGCAAGCTGCCGGAGGTGCAGCAGTGTTTCTATACGATGGGCGAATCCGACTTTGTCCTGATCGTCACCGCGAAGAGCGTAACCGACTATGAGGCCTTCACGCGCCGCGCCCTGTTCGACGACGCCAACGTTGCCCATTTCAAGACGACGATTGCGATGGATACGGTGAAAACGGGCCTCGACGTTCCGCTGGACTAGCGGTTTCCGTTCAGCAGTTCGGTGACCTTGGCAAGCAGTCGCTCGCGGTCGACGGGCTTGTTCTGGTAGGCAGTGACACCGGCATCGAAGGCCTCGTCCCGATCCTGGGCGGTCGTGAAGGCTGAAAGCGCCAGTATCGGGACCGATCGGCACTGTGCCTCCGCACGCAGTCGGCGCACGACGTCCCACCCCGTGGTCCCCCGCATGTTCAGGTCGGTCACGATCATGTCCGGTGCCGGCCCAGCCAACGCCGCCTGAATTCCGGACTCGCCGTCCGACGCCACGTCCACGTCATGACCGTCCCCTTGAAGGATTGCGGTCACCAGATCGCGCGTGCGTGCGTCATCATCAATCAGAAGTATGCGAGACATCGCCACCCTTGCTCCAATGTCCCTGCCCCGACGACTGTCTATCGCTGTTCACCGGCATACGCAATCTTTCGCGCCATGAAGCGGGTTGACGCCGGCGGCTCGTCTCTTTCTGATCGGACCGATTGATTAGGCATCGGGGTCGAAATGTGGTCGGAAACCGCCGCAAAGGACGGTGAGATCTGGGTATTCGGATATGGGTCGCTGATGTGGCGGCCGGGCTTCCCGCATCTTGAATCGGCGCCGGCAACCCTGCACGGCTATTCACGAAGCTTCTGTATCTGGTCGGAACACCATCGGGGGACACCGGAATGCCGCGGCCTCGTCCTGGGCCTTGCATTGAGCGACGGTGCGGCCTGCGACGGCATGGTGTTTCGTGTGGCCCCCAATGACTGGCCGGAAACCGCCGCCTATCTGGAGGAGCGGGAACTGCGCGGCTACGCCTATCGTCCGGCCCACCTGCCGGTCGACCTGCCGGACGGTCGGCGTGTCCCGGCGCATTGCTTCGTCGCCGACCCCTCACATCCTCATTTTGCCGGGCTCGTCCCGCTGGATCAGGCGGCCCGCGTCATCCTTCAGGCGCGCGGCGAGGCCGGCCTCAACCGCGATTACCTGATCAACACCGTCAAGTCGCTGGAAGAGCATGGCTATCGGGAGCCGCATCTGCACGCGCTGCTGGCGCGGGTGCTGGAGATGACCGGCGAACTGGATGCCGGCGCCGGAATCTAGGGAAGGGATTGCTCGTGAAACTGCTTGTTCAGCGATCCGGCAGGGCATCGGTCTCTGTCGAGGGCGAAACCATCGGATCGATCGAGCGGGGCCTGGTGATCTTCGTCTGCGCGGAACCCGGTGACAGCAACGACGATGTGGCCTTCCTGGCCCGTAAGGCCACGGCATTGAGGGTCTTTTCAGATGCGCAGGGAAAGATGAACCTGGCCCTGGGCGATGTCGGCGGTGAGGTGCTGGCCATCAGTCAGTTCACGCTGGCCGCGCGCTGGCGAAAGGGCAACCGGCCGGGCTTTTCCGATGCCGCGCCGCCGGATGAGGGCCTGAGGCTCTTCAATCACTTTGTAGACATCCTGCGCAGCGAATGCGTGACGGTGGCAACCGGCCGTTTCGGCGCGGACATGCAGGTAAATCTCATCAATGACGGCCCCGTCACGCTCTGGCTCGACGGGCGGAACCCGACCTGAGGAGCGGCCATGCGCTTCACGATTGCCCCCATTCTTGACACCTTTCCAAGCTACCGGGTTGCGGTTCTGGTCGCCCGAGACCTGTCGGTGGAAATGGATCGCGGTGCAGCCCTACAGGCCCTGATCGCGGAAGAGGAAGCGTCGGCCGCGGAACGATACGACCCGGAAGACCTGGGGACGTTGGCCGCGATATCGGATTGGCGCCGCGCCTACCGGGATTTCGGGATCAAGCAGACCAAGTATCGGTCGTCGGTCGAGCGGCTGCTGCGTTCCGCCGTCAAGGGACGTGGCCTGCCGCGGATCAGCCGCCCCGTCGACGCCTACAATCTCATTTCGATCCGGCACCTGACACCAATCGGTGCGGACGATCTGGACAATGTTCGTGGCAATTTCGGGTTCCGCTTCGCCACCGGCGAAGAGAGCTTCCTGCCGCTGGGAAAGGAAGATCAGGGCGAAGACCCACCCAAGCCGGGTGAAGTCGTATACGCAGACGAAACGAAGGTGCTCTGCCGGCGCTGGAACTGGTATCAGGACGGACGGTCCTGCATCACCGCCGCAACGCAGCGGGCCGTCGTCACGATACAGAGCCTGGGAAGCGTCGATGTCGACGCGGCGGCGCAGGAACTGGCGGCGCTTTGGCAGGACCAATGCGGCGCGCAGGTCTCCTGGCAGATCGCGGATGCCGCCCGCCCCGACCTGACTGTCGAAAGGCCGGGAACGCCCGCCTAGTTCACCGCAGCGCTAGATCACCGTAGCGACGGCGACCGTGCCGATCAGGACGAAGCAGAATGCGATGCTGAACGCGAAGCGCATGACCGGGCGGCGCGGCTGATATACACGGCGGTTACGCTGCGGCGCGAATGACAGGTCGGTCATTGTCTTAATCCTCTTACGGTTCCCAAGGTCCGCTCCTGCGATCCCTGTCATCCCTTCTGACAACAGAAATGGGCCGCAATGGGGCAAAAATCTGTGACGGCGGTCACGGTTTCAAAGAAATTTTATTATTCAAGATGAACGATATCTGGACGTTTGCTACATGTTCGCGTTAACGTCACATTAACCATGTCACTGCATGGTTATGCGGGTTGGGCATGGTGGGGAACCCTCGCGGTGAATGCGATCTTGACAAAGAAGCGTACGGAAGACGGCTACATACCCTTTCACATTCGGTTTCAGGCCTGGTGGGAGGGTGAGGACCCGAATGCGCTGCTCATACGGAAATACGGCAACACGCCCGACAATCCTTTAGCCATTCAGGTGGATGACGAAGCGGAGGAAGACGAGTCCGGCCGAACCTGGCCAAAGGGACGCGTCAGCTTCTGTAGGCGCCTCTGGGAACTGGACGAAAAGGACGAAGTCGTTCATCCGGGCGGCGCTGATTATACGTCCTGGCTGATGAAGCCGATGAATCTGAACCATGAGATGAGCAGCATCGACCTTTCGGCCGGGCTGGGCGGCGGCACGCGCAAGACCGCGAAAAACCTCAGCACCTATATCGATGGCTATGAGGCCGATCCGGAACTCGCCGACCTGGCGCAGGCCCTGTCGGTTCAGCACGGCATGGAGCGGCGGGCACCGGTCAGACTGTACGATCCCGAACAACTGGATTTGCCCGAACGGCGGTTCAGCGGCGTCCTGTGCCGCGAACGTGCCTATCGGTTCCGCCGCAAGGATCTGTTCCTGCAGACCGCCTTCAACAGCCTGCGACCGCGCGGCCACTTCATCCTGACGGATTACGTGGTGGTCAACGAGTCGGACGCGGACCATCCTACCATCGGGGCTTGGATGTCCCGGGAGCCGGGTGAGTTCAACCTCTGGACCGCCGAGGACTACCGCAAGTTCATGGTCAATCTGGGCATGGACATGCGCATCACCGAGGATGAGACGGAGCAGTACCGTGCCATGCTGCTGCAGGCCTGGTCCCGCTTCGTCGCCGGCCTGTCCAAGCAGGACCTGACCCGCGACTTCATCAACGACATGATGCGCGAGGCGGAATACTGGCTGATGCTGATCCGGGCCCTGGAATCCGGCAAGCTGCGCTATTACCGCTATCACGCGATCCGCGGGATCGAGAGCGCCTGACGGCTCCACGTCATTGCTGCTGCGTCCGGGCCGCCTGCCATTTCCGGGCGAATTCGGCGAGGCGAACCGGCTTGCGCTGCCGCCCCCAGCTGCCCGGCTTCGGTTCGAACCGTCCGGCGATGGGCGTGCTGCAGGACGTGCAATGGCCGCCCTGCCCCACCTTCCAATCCGTCAATTGATGCCAGTCCCGGCCGATCACCTTGGTGCCGCAGCCGGGACAATAGGTCGACCCGGTCGGCTCATGATGGATGTTGCCGGTATAGACATAGTTCAGCCCGGCCTGCCGTCCGATGCGATGGGCCCGCAGCAGCGTCTCCGGCGGCGTGCGCGGTTTGTCCGTCATCTTGTAGTCGGGGTGGAAAGCCGTGAAATGCAGCGGCACATCCGGTCCCAGCGCCTCGTAAACCCATTGCGTCAACGCCTCCAGTTCCTCGTCCCCATCGTTCTCGCCGGGGATCAGCAGGGTCGTCAGTTCGACCCAGGCGTCGCGTTCCTTCACCAGATAGACCGCCGTTTCCTTCACCGATTCCAGCGACGCGGTGCAGAGCTTGCGATAGAATTCCTCGGTAAAGGCCTTCAGGTCCAGATTGACCGCGTCCATCCGCCGGAAGAAGTCCTCCCGCGCCCCTTCCTTCACATAGCCCGCAGTCACCGCGACATTGGCGATACCCGCCGCATGGCAGGCCTCCGCGACATCGGTCGCATATTCCAGAAAGATCACCGGGTCGTTATAGGTATAGGCAACGGACCGGCAGCCGGTCTGCCGCGCCGCCTCCGCAATCGCGCCGGGCGGCGACTGGTCCATCAGCCGGTCCATCTTTCGACTCTTGGAAATGTCCCAGTTCTGACAGAACTTGCAGGTCAGATTGCACCCCGCCGTCCCGAAACTGAGGACAGGCGTGCCCGGCAGGAAATGGTTCAGCGGCTTCTTTTCGATAGGGTCAATACAGTATCCGGACGCCCGGCCATAGGTCGTCAGGACCAGTGCATCCCCGCGCCGAGCCCGGACGAAACACAGGCCGCGCTGCCCCTCATGCAACTTGCATTCGCGCGGGCACACTTCGCAGCGGATACGCCCGTCCTCCAGCACCGCCCAATGCCGGGCCGGCACGCCTTCAATGACATCCTGTTCCAGTGTGACGCCTTCGGTCATGGGAACGCGGGCTCCTTCTATCCGTAGGACGACTGCGTTACACTAGCAGAAGATATGGTTTGAAGGGACGAAGGATTCATGGCCCTGATCCGACCGCCCGCCGTGGCGGGCATGTTCTATCCCAACGATCCGCGCGGACTCACCGGGGCGGTGGCGGAATTCGTGAATGCCGCCGTCAACGCGGCGGGGATCGGCAAGGATACGCCGGCGCCGAAGGCCATCATCGCGCCGCATGCGGGCTACAAGTATTCCGGGGCCTGCGCGGGCGAGGCCTATGCCCGCCTGATGCCGGACCGCAGTCGGATATCCCGCATCATTCTCATGGGGCCATGCCACCGGGTTGCTGTGCGCGGACTGGCGACCACGACGGCGGATTACTGGAAGACACCGATCGGCGCGGTGGAGATCGACCGGGCGGCCCTGGACGGTCTGTCCGACCTGCCACAGGTCCTGGCCCATGACGGCGCCCACCAGCAGGAACACAGCCTGGAAGTCCATGTGCCCTTCCTGCAGATCTGCTTCCCGCATATGAAACTGGTTCCCTTCGCGGTCGGACAGGCATCGGCGGAGGATGTCGCGGAAGTGCTGGCGCGGCTGTGGGGCGGGGACGAGACGCGGATCGTGATCTCCACCGATCTCAGCCATTTCCTGGATTACGATGCCTGCAATGCACTGGACGCGCAGACCGCCGAGGCGGTGGAGCGCTTCGACCACGCCGCGATCGGCCGCGACCAGGCCTGCGGCCGCATCCCGATGTCGGGCCTGCTGCATCTTGCGAAGGAACGTGACATGAGCATTGAGCGTGTCGGCCTGTGCAATTCCGGCGACACGGCGGGCGACAAATCCCGGGTCGTCGGCTATGGCAGTTGGGTGCTGCGCTGATGAACACGGCGGAGATTGCGGAGAAGCACGGGCCGCTGCTGCTGGATTTCGTGAAGCGAACCCTGGCCCATGGCGTGACCCAGGGGAAACCGCCTGATGTGACGGTCGACAGCTTTCCCGAAGAGTTGCGGGACCCGGGGGCGACCTTCATCACCATTGAGAAGCGCGGCAAGTTGCGCGGCTGTATCGGGTCGCTGCAGGCGCACCGCCCGCTGGTCGCCGATCTGGTGGAAAACGCCTTCAAGGCCGGGTTCAAGGACCCCCGCTTCCCGCCCCTGACCCGCGAGGAGATGGGCCAGATCAGTTGGTCGATCTCCCTGTTGAGCGAGCCGGAGCAGATGCTGATCCGGGACGAGGCGGACCTGCTGCGCCAACTGGTGCCGAAGGTCGACGGGCTGATCATCGCCGACAAGGGACGGCGGGCGACCTTCCTGCCCCAGGTCTGGGATCAGTTGCCTGATCCCGTGACATTCCTGTCCCACCTGAAACGCAAGGCGGGTCTGCCGCCGGACCATTGGTCGCCGGACTTCACCGCATCGCGCTACCGGGTCGTGAAGGTCGGTTAAAGCACCTGCGCCGGGGCGTGAATTGACCCCTGCGCAGCGGGCACTATGATCTGGTGCAACCCACCGTACCCATCCCGTAAACGAGGGCTATTTATGACGAAGTTCGGTATCGGACAGGCCGTACGACGCACGGAAGATTTGCAGCTATTGACCGGCGCCGGCCAGTACACGGCGGATGTCGACTGGCCGCAACAGACCTATGCGGTGGCCGTGCGCTCTCCATATGCCCATGCCCGTATTCTTTCGATGGATACGGCGGACGCCGAGGCGGCGCCGGGCGTTCTGGCGGTGATCACCGGGGCGCAGATGCGCGCCGACGGCGTTGGACCGATGGCCAGCAACATCGTCGTGACCCAGCCCGACGGATCGCAGATGGTCGACCCGCCGCGCTATGCCCTGGCGGAAGGCAAGGTGCGCCATGTCGGCGACCCGGTCGCCTTCGTCGTAGCGGAAACCCTGGACAAGGCGCGCGACGCGGCCGAACTGGTGATGGTCGATTACGAAGACCTTCCCGCCGTCACGGATACCGACCTGGCCGACGCCGATGGCGCGCCGCTGGTCTATGACGAGGCACCGAACAACCGCTGCTTCACCTGGGAGTTCGGTGACGAGGCCAAGGCCGATGACGGCATGGCCAGGGCCGCGCACACGGTCCGGCTGAAGCTGATCAACAACCGCATCGTCGTGAATTCCATGGAGCCGCGCGCCGCCTTGGCCGCCTATGAGGGCGACGCGGAGACCGGGCGCTATGTCCTGCACACCCCGACTCAGGGTGTCCATTCTGTGCAGCGCCAGCTGGCCCAGGACGTGTTCGGCGTCGAAAAGTCCCGTATGCGCATCCTGACCGGCCATGTCGGCGGCGGATTCGGCATGAAGATCTTCCTGTATCCGGAACAGGTCTGCGCCCTCTATGCCGCGCGCAAGATCGGCCGCCCGGTAAAATGGGTCGCCGAGCGGTCCTATGACGGGTTCACGACCGACAAACAGGGCCGCGACCATGTCAGCGACATCGAACTGGGGCTGGACGCGGATTACAGGATCACCGGTCTGAAGATCACGCTGAAGGCAGCGATGGGGGCCTATATCTCCGGGTTCCAGGCCTTCATTCCGACCATGGCCAGCGCCAAGATGTATTCCGGCGTCTATGCCATCCCGGCGGTGCATCTGCGTGTCCACGGCCTGTTCACCAACACGACGCCGGTCGACGCCTATCGCGGTGCCGGACGGCCGGAGGCGGCCTATCTGCTGGAACGCCTGATGGACAAGGCGGCGCTGGATCTGGGTCTCAACCCGGTCGACCTGCGCATGCGCAATTACATTCAGCCGGATGCCATGCCCTTCCCGACCGCGACCGGCCCGACCTATGATTCCGGGGACTTTCCGCGCCTGACAAACATTGCGCTGGATCGCGCCGACCGCGGCGGGTTCGAAGCCCGCCGCGCCGAAGCGGAAGCGCGCGGCAAACTGCGCGGCATGGGCATGGCCTATTACATCGAATGCTGCGGTGCCGGACCGGGTGAGCAGGCGGATATCCGCGTCGACGATGCCGGCCGGGTCACCCTCTATATCGGCACGCAGGATAACGGTCAGGGCCACCAGACCGCCTACAAGCAGATCGTGTCGGACCGCCTCGGGCTCGATCTCGACCGGATCACCGTGGTCCAGGGCGATACGGATCTGGTGGAACGTGGCGGTGGCACCGGCGGATCCCGCTCCATCCCTGAAGGGGGCGTGGCGGTGCGCAATGCCGCGGACGGTGTCGTCGACAAGGGCAAGGTCATCGCCGCCGGCATTCTGGAAGCCGCGCCGGGCGATATCGAATTCGCCGACGGGCACTTCACCATTGTCGGCACGGACCGGCAGGTCGGTTTCGAGGACGTCGCCCGCGCCGCCCACGATCCGTCACGCCTGCCACCGGATATCGAACCCGGCCTGGATGTGAAGGTCCGCCACAAGGCGGAAGTCCAGACCTATCCCAACGGCTGCCATGTCTGCGAATTGGAAATCGATCCGGATACCGGCGATCTGGAGATCGTGAATTATGTCGTGGTCGATGATTTCGGCACCGTGGTGAACCCGCTCATGCTGGCCGGACAGGTCCATGGCGGAATCGCCCAAGGGCTGGGACAGTCGCTGCTTGAGGAAACCGTCTACGACAAGGAATCCGGTCAGCTTCTGTCCGGGTCCTTCATGGATTATTGCATGCCGCGCGCGGACGACATCCCGACCATCGATTTCAGCTATGTCGACGACATCCCCTGCACGACGAATCCGCTGGGAATCAAGGGCGCCGGTGAGGCCGGAGCCATCGGTGCGCCGCCCGCATCCATCAATGCCATCGTCGATGCATTGAAAAAGTTCGGCATTCATCATATCGACATGCCCGCAACGAGGCACAAGATCTGGGCCGCCATCCAGGCAGCCCGGCAACAGCAAGCTGCGGAGTGATCCATCCCGTGACCCTGATTTCCGATCCCGCCCAACTTCTGCCCGCCATCGAAAAGGCCGCGCGCGACGCCGGGGCCCGGATCATGCAGATCTATGCCACCGATTTCGAGGCACGGACAAAGGACGATGCCTCCCCCGTGACGGAGGCCGACGAGGCGGCGGAAGCCCTGATCCTGCCGATGTTGAAGGCTTTGACGCCGGACATCCCGATCGTCGCGGAGGAAGCGGCTGCGGCAGGCGATGTCCCCGATGTCGGCGACGGCCCGTTTTGGCTGGTAGACCCGCTGGACGGGACCAAGGAGTTCCTGAAACGGAATGGCGAATTCACGGTCAACATCGCTCTGATCCAGGACCGCGAACCTCTGGTCGGCGTGGTGTTCCTGCCGGCGAAGGGCGTGATGTATTCCGGCATTCGCGGTGAAGGCGCCTGGCGGACGCTGGAAGACGGCGCCCGCAGCGCGATTGCGGTGCGGCAGCCGCCCGAGGAAGGGCTGACGGTCATCGGCAGTCGCAGCCATGGCGACCCGGCGGAGATGGAAGCTTTCCTCAAGGGCCGAACCGTCGCCGAAACCCTGTCCGCCGGCAGTTCGCTGAAATTCTGCCTCGTCGCGGAAGGGAAGGCGGATGTCTATCCACGTCTGGGCCGTACCATGGAGTGGGACGTCGCGGCAGGTCATGCCGTGCTGGCCGCCGCCGGCGGCATCGTCACCCTGACCGACGGCACGCCCTTCGGCTATGCCAAGAACGCGATTTTCGAGAACCCGCATTTCGTGGCATGGGGCGGCGCCCGGCCGTGATGCGGACCGCCCCGCGCGCCGGCGACAGCAACACTCATCGGGTGTCGGCGGTAGAGCGGGGAGTTGAGAAGGTTCCTGCTTTCGCAGGAACACGGTGGCGGATAAAGCCAGTTGCGTGCTCCTGCGAAAGCTGGAGCCTTCGTAACGCCGGCTCGCTGGGTGACCTATCAAGTGTTTCTGTTTTCATTGGCACACGGTGTGAGATAAAGCGATGACCCGCGTCTATCTGGCCGGACCCGACGTTTTCCACCCCGACGCCGTCGCTCTGGGTCGCCGCAAGAAGGCGATCTGCGCCGAGTTTGGCCTGACCGGGGTCTATCCGCTCGACAACGAACTGCCATTGGACGGCCTTCCGCCGCATGCGCAGGGCATGGCTATCTATCATGCCAATATCGCACTGATGCAGGGATGCGACGCCGCGATCGCCAACATGACCCCTTTCCGCGGACCGTCCTGCGATGCCGGGACCGCCTTCGAGATCGGCTATATGCGGGCGCTGGGCCGCCCCGTCTTCGCCTACAGCAACGTCGCGGCAACCTTTACCGAACGATCAACCGGCCTGGACGGGTACACGGTCGAGCGCTTCGACATGACCGACAATCTGATGCTGGACGGCGCTGTGGTGGACAGCGGTTCCCGGCCGGTCGCCGGACAGGCCGAGGATGCGTTCACAGATCTGTCCGTGTTCCGACGTTGCGTCGAAAGCCTGCGCGACGCCCTGGACCGATAATCAATCGCGGAAGCTGGGGTCCTTGCGGTCCAGCATACGCAGATAGGCCGGCCATTCCGGCAATTCCCTGGCCCGCATGCCCTCGATCCCGTCGTCCCATTGCTTGGCGGTGTGCTCACAGACTTCATGCGGCGGCATGTTGATCTTGCCGCCGGACTGCATGACCTGCAATTGGACACGACAGGCCTGCTCCAGATAGTAGAGCCGCGTGAAGGCGTGGCTGACGGTCTGCCCCAGCGTGAGCAGCCCGTGGTTGCGCAGGATCATCGCCCAGGAATCTCCCAGATCGGCGACCAGCCGGTCCCGCTCTGACAGGTCCAGCGCAATGCCTTCATAATCGTGATAGGCAAGCCGGTTGTAGAACTGAAAGCCGCCCTGCGTCATCGGCAGGAACCCGTCCTCCAGACAGGACACGGCAGTGCCCGCGTCGGAATGGGTATGCAGCACGCAGACCGCATCGTGCCGTGCGCCGTGAATGGCGCTGTGAATGGTATAGCCCGCCGCGTTGATGCCATAGCTGGACCCGTCGACGACATTGCCGTCCAGATCGATCTTCACCAGATTCGAAGCACAGACCTCGTCATAGGCCAGACCGAACGGGTTGATCAGAAAGTGCTCCGGCTCGTCCGGAACGCGGGCGGTGATGTGATTGTAGATCTGATCGCACCAGCCATGGGCATGGATCAGGCGGTAACAGGCCGCCAGATCGACACGCATCGCCCATTCGGCCTCCGAACAGTCCAGGCTACGGCGGATCGGAAGCTTTGATGCGACATTCGACATGACGGACTCCTCCGGATTTTCCTGCCCGGTCTACTCCGCCGCCCGTGCCAGGGCATGCAAGGCGTCGTCGTCGCCCGGCAATAGCGGAGAACGGTCCGGGTTATTGTGATACCATGCCCGATTGTTCCCGCCCGTCGGTTGGTTGTCGACGGCGTTATAGTTGAAATACATGATCCCGCGGGGCCAAGGACTGACATTGTTGGCCGAACCGTGCACCAGATTGCAGTGAATGAAGGCGACGGTTCCAGCCGGCCCCATCAGCGGCACGATGCCGTTCTGATCGGCATAGCCCCGCACTACATCATGGTCGATCTGCATAACGGTGTAGCCGGTCGAGTCCTCCTTCGACACCGCGTCGACAATGCCGTGGCGCTGGGTTCCGGGCAGTACCATCAGCGGCGAATTCACCGGTGACGCATCGTCCAGGAAGATCGCGGTCATGACGCAGCGTGGTTCGGGCATGCCGTCTTCGCGGTGCCAGGTACCGAAATCCTGATGCCAGTTCCACGCACCGCCCGAAAATCCCTGCTTGGGATTCAGGCGGCTCTGATGAATGTAGGCGTCTCCGCGCAGCAACTGCTGCACCGGATTCAACAGGCGCGGCATGACGGACAGTTTTGCGAACGGGTCGCTGAAGGCATGGCCGCCGTAAACAAGACGAATGCCGCCCCCGTCGGCCTCCCGCACCACTTCGGGTCCGTCACGGCCGTAAAGCGCGGGGCTTGCCGCCTTCAGCACACGGGCTTCTTCTTCGTCCAGCAGTCCCGGAAACAGGAGGTAGCCGGTACGGTCGAATTCTTCGATCTGAGCGTCTGATAGATGCATGGCCGGGAGCGTAACGGCGAACTTGCCGGTCGCCAAGCCGCCATTTCTCTTTCACCGGACGGAGGCCTCCGGCAGTATGCTCGGCATTTCGAAAAGTGCGGGGAAATGGGCATTCCGTGAGCGTATCTATCCGCTTTGTCATGATTTTCGGGTTCTGCGGGCTGCTGGCAATTTCGGTCGCGGCCGTGATCATTACCGGCGTGGCCGGGGCCCTGGGCAACACCCTGACCCTGATGGCCCGCGATTCAACCCAGATGGTTGAGGAGGCCCGCCGCAATCTGGAAACGGAACTGGCACCGATCGAGAACCAATCCGCCTATATCGCCGATCAGTTCGCCCAGGGGCGCCTTCGGTTCAACCACCCGAACCGCCTGACCATTGCGCTGGAATCTTCCATGGCCGCCCTGCCCGATCTGGCCGGCATGCTGGTTCTGGACACGAAAGGGGTCGGCTTCAGAATCCTGGGCGAGCGCCGAGGCGGAAAACTGCCGGCCGTCACCGTCGGGAACTTCCAGAACGAGCCGGGTCTGGCGCGGGCCATCGATCTGGCGCGTCATGCCAACCGCCCGGTCTGGCGCCGACCTGTCTGGGTTCCGGAAATCCAGCAGACCGTGATCAACCTGCACACGCCCTTGTATCACGACGGGGAATATATCGGCCTGCTGATCCAGGGGAAGGCAATTGCAGATCTGTCCGGCCGGTTGCGCGATCTTGCGGATGACGACGGAAAGATCCCGTTCCTCCTCTATGGCGAGGGCCTGGTCCTTGCACATCCCGGTCTCGCCGATCTGGCTCTGGACGTCACGCCGGACGATCCATTGCCGACGGTGGCGAATTTTCAGGACGCCATTCTCGCCGAGTTCCCGCAGCTCGAAGAGGTCATCTTCGAAAAATATGCCGAGGCGGATGACCTGAGAATGGGGCGCACCGAATTCGCAAACCGGTCGTATCTGTTTTCCTACATTGAGGTGAACGGCATCGCCGCCGATCTTCCCATTGTCGTCGGATTGTATGTCGACGAGGAACGCTATCAGGATTTTCGGGACCGGTTGCGCAGCATGATCCTGGTCGGAATCGGAGTTCTGATCCTGTCCGGCATCGTCGCGCTGCTGATGGCCAAGGCGACCGTGCGCCCCATCCTGGCCCTGTCGGAGGCCTCCGCCAAAATCGCTGCTGGAGAGTATGACGATTTGCCCGTTCTGCCGAAAAGCCGGATGCGCGAATTGCGCGATGCCTCCCGGGCCTTCGAAGAAATGGTGCGCGGGTTGAAGGAACGCGCCCGTATCCTGGACCTGTTCGGTCGGGTGGTACCGGAAAAGGTTGCCGAACGCATGCTGAGCGTCCCGGACGAACTGGCGCCGCAAACCGTCGAGGCTACCGTCCTGTTCTGCGATTTGGCCGGTTTCACCCATATGACGGAAGAGTTGGGGCCGGCCAAGGTCGTCGCGGTACTGAACGCCTATTTCACGGATATCGTGGATGTGGTCCACAGCCATGGTGGAATTGTCACGCAGTTTCAGGGCGACGCCATTCTGTCCGTCTTCAACCTGCCCATCGCAGACCCGGCCCATGCGGAAAAGGCCGTGTCCGCCGCGCGGGAAATTCAGGCGCACCTGGCCAGCCGCCATTTCGAGGGACGGCAGCTTTCCTGCCGCATCGGCATCGCCACCGGCCCCCTGATTGCCGCCAATGTCGGCGCCAAGTCGCGGATGAACTACACTGTCCATGGCGATACGGTGAACCTGGCCGCGCGACTGGAGCAGTTGAACAAGGAACTGGGCACGACCGTCCTGGTCGCCGCCTCTACCGCCGCCCGCGTCCGCAAGGGAACCCTGCTCTCCCTCGGAGAGCGCTCTGTTCGCGGCCTGGACAACCCCATCGAGGTCTACGCCCCTCTGGAATCGAAGTCATGAAAGAACTGCTGCGTACCAACGACCCGGTCCGGCTATCCTTTATCGGGTCCGTATTGAGGGATTCCGGCATCGAGAGCGTCGTCTTCGACGAGCATACCAGTGTGCTGGAAGGGTCCATCGGGATCCTGCCGCGCCGGCTGATGGTCCTTGACGAGGATTACGATGCGGCCCGTCGGCTGCTTCGTGAGACCGGCCAGGAAGACGAATGACGGCCCCCGATATCGTCAGCGACAAGTTTCTGGACGGCCGCCTGATACTGGCGCAGCCCCGGCACGGCTATCGTGCGGCCATGGACCCGGTTCTGCTGGCTGCTGCGGTCCCCGCAGTGCGTCCGTCGGAGAAAGTCCTGGAATTGGGCTGCGGGGTGGGAACGGCGCTGTTCTGCTATGGCACGCGGGTACCGGACGCGCATTTGACCGGTCTGGAAATCGACGCCGATACGGCCGATCTGGCCCGATCCAATGCGGCGGCAAACGGCCTGTCCCCGCGTACCAGCCTTCAAACCGGCGATATTCTCGCCCTGCCCAATGGCATCGCACCGGGCACCTATCATCAGGTCTTTGCCAATCCGCCCTACATGACCGCCGGGGCCGGCGATGCATCCCCTGTCGAAGGGCGTGCCCGGTCAAATGTCGAAGGGGCGGCCCGCCTGAAGGACTGGATCTGGGCCCTGCTGAAATGTGCCCGTCCCAAGGGCGGTATCGCCCTGATTCACCGCGCCGACCGGGTCGACGAAATCCTGTCCCGGCTGCACGGAAAGGCAGGGGACATCACTGTGATTCCGTTGTGGCCCCGTATCGGGGCCCCCGCCAAGAGGGTCATTGTCCGCGCGCGGAAGGGCGTCCGCGGCGGCGCGATCCTGCATCCCGGCCTCGTCCTGCATGGAGACGGCGATACGCGCTACACCGACGCCGCCTCCGCGATCCTGCGGAACGGAGCCGCCCTGACCTGAAGCCGCGGTCGGCACCGTCCGGTTCAGGCGGATTTCCCCTGAGCATGGAAGATGAAACCCAATACGTTCATCAGAAGCTGTGCCGCCAGGAAAGCGGTCGATCCGGACTGATCATAATCCGGCGCCACCTCGACCAGGTCGATTCCTACGATCTCGCCCTTCTCCGTCAGCCCCTGCAGGATCTCCAGCACTTCGTAGTAAAGGAAACCACCATGGCTCGGTGTGCCGGTGCCGGGCGCAATGGACGGGTCGAAGCCGTCGATGTCGATGGTCAGGTAGTAGCGCACGCCGTCCGGCACCTTCGCCAGAACGCCGTCGCGCCCCAGGTCGCGGCAATGCCGGACCGACAGAATTGTCGATCCCGCCCGCCGAGCCGCCTCGTAATCCTCGCGGTTGGAGGATGATACATTGCGAATGCCCAGCTGCGTGAAACCGGTGACATGGCTCAGCTCCGACGCCCGCCGCAGCGGATTTCCATGGCCGTATCGCACGCCATGCCGCTCATCGACAAAGTCCAGATGCGCATCGATATGGACGATGTGCACCGGCTCCTGGTCGTCGAATGCGCGGATACACGGAATGTGAACCGAATGGTCGCCCCCCAGAACTACGGGCAGTGCACCGGCCTTCAGGATCTTCCGCACCCCGAATTCGATGTTGTCGTGGCTGCGGATCGTATCGGTATGAATGATGTCGGCATCCCCGATATCGACCATTCGAACCTGATCGACCGGCAGATAGGTCACATCGTCCTCAAAGTCATACGCACCGTCATGACCGAAGGAAAACAGCGTCGACGCCTCACGAATTGATCGCGGGCCGAACCGGGCCCCGGCCCGATACTGTGTTCCCATGTCGAAGGGCGCCCCCAACACGGCAATATCGGCATCGATCGCGTCCCAGTCCAGACAGGCAGGCTGCTTGCCGAATGTACAATGTCCGACGAAGGGCAGATTCAGCCGCCCGCCTTCATAGCCGTGTTTCGCCATGGCGAATGCCCCCGGTAATGCGAAGTATGACTTAAGCCCGGAGCCTAGATTTACCCGGCAGCGATGGAAAGGGCCCTTTCGCGGATCTCCCTCAGCAAGCCTTCACGATCCGTCTCGATCCGTTCGGCGAGCGCCGTCCGCGACTCGTTCATTGCGAAATGCCGCCCGCTCCAGCGAATGATCTCCAGCATCAGCGGCGCGAGGTCGAGCCCCTTATCCGTCAGCCCGTAATGGAAACTGCGCCGGTTCTGGGGATCCTGACGCCGCCAGATGATCCCCTCCTCCTCCAGAGTCCGAAGACGGCTCGCCAGAATGTTGGTGGAGATCCCCTCCCCGGATTCCATGAACTCTCCAAAGGTCTTTCGCCCATGGAGCATCATGTCCCGCAGGACCAGCAGGGTCCAACGATCCCCGAAGATGTTGGCGCCCAGAAAGACGGGACAGCCGGTCCCGGACGTTGCTGTCGTTACCATGTTCCCAATATGAATTTTTAACTTGCAATGTGCAAGTCATATCACCAATTAACCACTTGCATAATGCAAGCTACCTATTCTGGAGACCAACGAAATGCACACGTATCGAAACGCCTTCCCCCTGCCCTCGGGGCCGGCTCTCCCCGGAATTCTTGACTCTCTGCGCATGGCGGTCGCACCGGTTGCCCGGCATCTTCACCGGCCCCGCAACCCGGTCGTCGGGATCGCAGAGGAAATGGATCGTCTGACAGAAGCCATGACTGACGATGAGAGGCGCGCCAGCGGGCCGGATGCCATTGCCCGCCGTCTGCGCAGCCACGCCTATCGCGCGGCCGTCGCGGGTCTTGTCGGTGGATTCGGAAAGGTCGGCAGCGGCGGTTGAGGACTTACCCGCGCTCGGGACCGGCCCGGCGCAGGGATTCCACGATCCCGTGCAGGGTCCGGATATCCTGATCGCTCAGATCCGCGCGTTGAAACAGGTTGCGAATGTTGCGCATCACGGTCGGACGCATGTCGGGCGACCGGAAGAAACCGCCGCTGTCCAGACCGCGCCCCAGCCGCTCGATATAGATATCGATTTCCTGACGCGTGGCGGGGCGCGACTCGCCAATATCCAGGGCACGATCCGGCGTATCGTCCCCTGCAATGAACCATTCGTATCCGACCAGAAGGACGGCCTGTGCCAGATTCAGTGACTTGAACTCGGGGTTCAGGGGCACGCGCAGAATGACATCGGCCTTGGCGACATCCTCCGTCGTCAGACCGGACCGTTCCCCGCCGAACAGGACACCGCATCGTTCCAGCCCTGTCGCCTCTCGCGCGCGCATGTCTGCCGCTGCGGCACGCGGGGTCATGACGGTCTCCACCATCTCGCGCTTGCGCCCGGTTGTGGCATAGACACGGGTCAGATCGGCCACCGCGTCCTCCACCGTGTCGTGCAGTGTCGCGCCGTCGATTACTTCCAGCGCACCGGACGAGGCATCACGCGCCTTCTGGTTCGGCCAGCCGTCGCGCGGCCGCACGATGCGCATCTTTGTCAGGCCACAATTCAGCATGGCGCGGGCGCACATGCCGATATTCTCACCCAGCTGGGGGTCGACCAGTACGATGACCGGTGACGTGTCGTTGGAATTCTGTTCCGTCATGCCTGAAAATCGAGGTTCCAGATTCGATAGCGTTCCGGGTCGTCCTGCCAGCGGTCCCGCACCTTCACATAGAGGAAAAGGTGGACCTTGGTTTCGAACATGTCCTGCAGTTCCTCGCGGGCCAGCTGCCCCACGGTCTTCACCTTGGAGCCGTTCTTGCCCAGAATGATGGCGCGCTGGCTCTCGCGTTCCACATAGATGACCTGTTCGATGCGGATCGAGCCATCCTTGCGCACATCGTAGCTCTCCGTCTCGACGGTCAGCGCGTAGGGGAGTTCCTGGTGCACGTTCAGGAACAGTTTTTCCCGCGTGACCTCGGCCGCCAGCAACATCTGCGGCATGTCCGACAACTGGTCCTCCGGGAACAGCCAGACACTCTTGGGCATCCGGCCCGCCAGATGCGCCATCAGGTCGTCGGTCCCGTCAGCCCGGGTCGCGGAGATCATGAAAATGTCGCTGAATAAGCCGGTGGCATTCAGACGGTCCGCCAGTTGCAGCAGCGATTCCCGTTTCACAAGATCGATCTTGTTGAGGGCCAGGATAGCCTTACCGCCACTGTCCTGGAGCCCTTTGAGAATGCCGTCGACCTCCTCCGTCACGCCGGTCTGGGCATCGATCAGGAGGATCGTCGCATCGGCATCCTGCGCACCCTGCCACGCAGCCGATACCATCGCCCGGTCCAGCCGGCGTTTGGGTTTGAAAATGCCGGGCGTGTCGATGAAGGCGATCTGGGCCTCACCGTGAAGCGCGATCCCCAGCACCCGGGTCCGGGTTGTCTGGACCTTATGTGTGACGATCGACACTTTCGCGCCGACCAGTTGATTGACCAGGGTCGATTTGCCGGCGTTCGGCGCACCGATGATGGCCGCGAAACCGCAGCGGCTGTCCTGGCTGCCTTCATTCTCATTCATTGTCGTGTTCTTTCTGCAGACGGCGCAGCAAATTACCGGCGGCGGTCTGTTCCGCCTGCCGTTTGGCGCGGCCTTCGGCCTCTTCCGCACCGAAATCCGGCACGGAAACCCGCACGGTAAAGACCGGCGCATGATCCGGTCCGCTGCGGGAAACCTCCTCATAATGCGGCAGCCCCAATCCGCGGGCCATGGTCCATTCCTGCAGCCCCGACTTGGCGTCGCGCGGCGGCGTCGGATTGGCATCCAGCAGCGGTTCCCATTGCGCGGTAACGAATCTGGATGCCGCATCCAGACCGGCATCCCGATAGATCGCCGCGATCAGGGCTTCGCAGACATCGGCCAGAATTGCCGGATTGTCGCCGCCCTCCGCCTCCTCCGACGTGCCGAAACGGATTTCGCCCCCCAGATCCAGGCTGCGGGCGACCTGGGCCAGGGTCTCCTGACGCACCAGGGCATTCAGGCGGCGCGAAAGGTGCCCTTCCGGCTCCTTCGGAAACCGTTTCAGCAGCATGTCTGCCACCAGAAGGCCCAGGACACGGTCGCCAAGAAATTCCAACCGCTCATAACTGCCCTTGCCGGCCTGAGACAGGCTGCGGTGTGTCAGGGCCAGTTCCAGCAGACGGCGGTTTGCGAAGCTATGTCCCAGTCGGGCCTCCAGCGCGGCCCGATCCGGCTCACTCGACGACATTGAAGAAGCGCTCAAACCGGATGCCGGGATCGCCGATCGAGAAGAAGATGATCGTCGCCTCGCCGATGAAATTCTCAAGCGGAACGAAACCGACATTCTGCAGCACACGGCTGTCAGACGAGTTGTCGCGATTGTCGCCCATCATGAAGAAATGGCCGGACGGCACGGAGAACTCCACGGAGTTGTCCATCGGACCGGTATCGCCGTTCTCTTCGATGATCGGATGCTCCACGCCGTTCGGCAGCGTTTCGATGTACTGCTTCACCCAGGGCGACATGCCTTCGGACGGCTCCGATCGGTAATCGCCGACCGGGCGACGAGACACCGGTTCTCCGTTGATGTGCAGGATTCCGTGACGCATCTGAATGGTGTCGCCGGGCAGGCCGACCACGCGCTTGATGAAATCGGTGTCGGGTGCGGACGGATTGCGGAACACTGCGACATCGCCGCGCTCCGGCAGGCTACCCGCGATCCGACCCGAGAAACTGACCGGACTGAAGGGGAAGGAATACTGGCCGTAGCCGTAGGAAAATTTCGATACGAACAGATAGTCGCCGATCTTCAGCGTCGGCAGCATCGATCCCGAGGGGATATTGAACGGCTCATAGGCGAACACCCGGCATCCGACCGCGATGATCGCCGCCCAGAAGATGGTCTGCGTCGTATCCAGGAAGGATGCGACATAGGGATGCTTCAGCCACTTTTTCAGGCGCGGCATCATGCCAGCGGGCATATCGCTCTCCGAATCCTGCGAGGTCTTGTTACTCATGCGGCGCGCTTGTCCTGATCGTGCTCTGCATTGCGCGGGATATGGCCCGGCGGTCCATAAAGTGTCAACCCTGCCCGGGGGCGGCACACGGCCTCATGCGGTCATCGTTCCCGATAGGTCGTGGCCAGATCGGCCAAAGCCTCATCAACCGCCGACAGGATGACCATCGCATGGGCCAGCCCCGCCTCATCGGTCAGGGATACGTCCAGCAAGGGTGCATATCCGGGCGGCATCAGATACGCCGCCCGCGCCTTGGCCCCGCCATGCAGGATCAGGCGCGGCTTTCCGCTGGACAGCGGTACAACCTCCATGTCGCGCCAGAAGACTCCTTCGCGCAGTCCGGTTCCCAGTGCCTTGGAGCATGCCTCCTTGGCGGCAAACATCTGGGCATAGCGGTCGGCGCGCTTCGCCTTCTTCCGCTCCGCCCGGGCCCGTTCCCGATCGGTGAAGCAGCGCTCGGTGAAGCGGTCGCCGAACCGTTCCAGCGACGCGGCAATCCGGGAAATCTCGCATAGATCAGTGCCGGTGCCGATGATCATGCCGGATCCTGCCCGACCGCCTGTCCGGGTACGGCCATTTCCTTCGACCGTTTCCGAAGGCGGCGCTCGAAGCGCATCTTGCGGAACCGCTCGATGCCCCGGGCGAGCGGAAAATAGAACAGCGGCCAGACAATGACCGACAGGATCGCGCCCCCCAGCATCATCGGCAGCAGGACATCGCCGATATGGTTCCAGAGATAGGTCAGCGACAGGTCGTTGAGCGGAACCCGGCTTTCCGAATCCAGCATGATGGCCGCGCCGACCTTGTAGATCGCCACCCAGATGAAGGGAAAGGTCCAGGGATTGCCGACAAGGGTGCCGAGCGCCGATGCAATCAGGTTGCCGCGCAGCGCCCAGGCGACAAGTGCGCCCAGCAGAAAATGAAACCCCATGAATGGCGTGAAGCTGACCGCCGCGCCGGCCGCGAATCCGGCGGCGATGCTGTGCGGTGTCCCCGGAAGACGCGCCATACGGCTCTTGTAATAGCCCAGCACCCGCCTGAAGCTCATGCGGGGCCAAATCAGTTCACGGAACCTGGAAAGTCGGGTCGGCGGATTTCGGCGGCGAAAAAGCATGTCGGTCAGGCGCGCTCCACCGAATTGACGTGTTTGGACGCGCGCAGGGCAGCCAAAATGTTGTTCAACTGTTTGGCATCGACGACTTCTATGTCGATCAGCATCTCAAAAAAATCCGCGCTTCTGCTCGTGAACTTCAAATTCGATATATTGCCGCCGTCCCGGCCGATCACCCCCGTCACCTCGGCCAAGGCACCCGGTTCGTTCAACAATACCGCCCGAATACGACCGGTAAAGGCCGATCCGTCCACGGCGTCCTGATCCCAGGAAACATCCAGCCAGCGCTCCGGCATGTCAGAGAAATTCTCGAGGGTCGGGCAGTCCATGTTGTGAATGGTCACGCCCTTGCCGGTGGTCACGATCCCGATGATCCGGTCCCCGGGGAGCGGGTGACAGCACTTCGCGAAATGGATCGCCATATGCGGGATCAGGCCGCGGATCGGGATGGCCCCGCCGGAGGTCGGATCGATCTGTTCCTTGGCGGCCCTCGGGCGCGGCGCCTTCTTTTCTTTCTCTTTCTCCTTCGCGCCGGGATAAGCGGCGTACAGGACGTCCCGTGCGTTGATCCGCCCCTCGCCGACACCGGCCTGGATGTCCTCTGCATTCTCGGCATCGAAGCGCTGGACGATGCCTTTCAGCGCCTTTTCCGTAGCCTCGTAGCCGGCCCCTTTGAAGGCCCGATCCAGAATCTCTTTCCCCAGCCGGACATATTGCTCGCGCTGAACGGAGCGAACGAACCTGCGGATGCAGGCCCGTGCCTTCCCGGTGACGACAAAGTTCTCCCAGGCCGGCGATGGCGTCTGTGCCTTGGAGGTCACGATTTCGACCTGATCCCCGTTGCGCAACTCAGTACGCAGCGGCACCAGACGACCATTCACGCGGGCAGCCGTACAGCGATTGCCGATATCGGTGTGAACGGCATAGGCAAAATCGACGGGGCATGATCCGCGCGGCAGGGCGTGAAGATCGCCTTTCGGCGTGAAGATGAACACCTGATCGGAGAACATCTCCATCTTGGTGTGTTCCAGAAAATCCTCGGGTCCGGAGGCGTTCTCCAGAATCTCCAGCAATTCGCGCAGCCAGCGATACTGCCGTCCCTCGGTAGAGCCCTTGCCTTCCTGGTCCGGCTTGCCGGTCTGCTTGTAGCGCCAATGGGCGGCCACCCCCAGTTCCGCGATCTCGTGCATGGCACGGGTACGGATCTGGATTTCGATGCGGCGGTTTTCCGGCCCGATGACCCCGGTGTGAATCGACCGGTAGCCGTTCGGTTTCGGCAGCGAGACGTAATCCTTGAAGCGCCCCGGCACCATCGAATACTTGCCGTGCAGGGCGCCAAGCGCCTTGTAGCAGTCCTCCAGGGAGTCCACGACGACGCGGAAGGCCATGATGTCCGACAGTTGCTCGAAGCCGATATTCTGACGCTGCATCTTGCGCCAGATCGAATAGGGCCGCTTCTGTCGGCCCGATACCTCCGCCTTCAATCCGGCCTCGGTCAGGTTCGTCATCAGGGCCGAGCGAACGCGTTCCACCACGTCGCCACCGGATTCCGCCAGGAATTCCAGCCGTGCGACGATGGAGGCACGGGCATCGGGGTTCAGTTCCTGGAAGGCAATATCCTCCAGTTCCTCCTGCCAGTCGCGTATGCCGATGCGTTCGGTCAGCGGCACATAGATGTCCATCGTTTCCCGGGCAATGCGACGACGCTTTTCCGGGGCCTTGATGAAGTGCAGCGTGCGCATGTTGTGCAGCCGGTCCGCCAGCTTGACGATCAGGACACGGATGTCCTGCGACATGGCCAGCACCAGTTTGCGGAAGTTTTCCGCCTGCTTCGTCCGGTCCGACTGCAGTTCCAGCTGCGACAGCTTGGTGACGCCATCGACCAGCGCTGCCACTTCCTCACCGAAGATCTCGTTGATATCCGGGATGGTGACTTCGGTGTCTTCGACGGTGTCGTGCAGCAGGCCGGTGATGATCGACGCGCAGTCCAGCCGTTTGTCACTCAACAGGCCGGCAACCTCGACCGGATGAGAGAAATACGGGTCGCCGCTGGCCCGTTTCTGATTGCCATGCGCCTTGACGGTAAAGACATAAGCCTTGTTCAGCGCGTCTTCATCCGCGCCTGGCTCATAGGCCTTAACCCTCTCAACAAGTTCGTACTGGCGCATCATGGCCGGGAAAAATGCCTCTTCGAAGGACGTTAATCAGTCAATATAGGCACAGTATGAATGCCGCGCCGGATGAAAAGAAAATTTGCATCTTTCGCCATATAAACAAGACCCAACGGGCAGGGTCCCGAAACGCAAAGAGCCCGGCTCTGTGGCCGGGCTCCGGGTCAACTCGCGGTCAGTCCGACACCGGATCAGTCGTTGGCGTCGACATCCTCGAATTTCGGCATGTTCAGCGGGCGGTCCTCATCGCCGGGAGCAGCCGGGATCGGGCCCGGATCCGGCATGGACGGCATTTCCTGGCCGCCGATCATGGCCTGCTCATAGACCTGGACGTCATCGTCTTCTTCCGGCTCGTCCGTGTCGATGAAGCGCTGCATGCCGCGGATCAGCTCATCCTGCAGTTCTTCGACGTCGACCTTGGATTCCGCGATTTCGCGCAGGCTGACGACCGGATTCTTGTCATTGTCGCGATCGACCTGAATCTGCACGCCGTTCGAGATGTCGCGGCTGCGCTGGGCGGCCATCATGACCAGTTCGAACCGGTTCGGAACCTTCTCGACGCAATCTTCTACGGTAACGCGGGCCATATCGCTTCGTCCTCGCAATCCAGTGGCGGCGTTTCGGGCGGCAAACGGGACTGTGGAAGCCTCTGACTTCCGAAGCCGGCATGCCCTGCCGAACGCACAAAAAGCGCTAGGCGCTATCGCGGGATAGCGCCGGGAGGTGCGATATACGCTCCCTGCCCCCGGATATCAAGTCCGCAGAGCCGCAAAAGGGCCTACCAAATGGGTGGTATCCGATACAATTGCGCTTGAAAGCGACATGGACCCTCGCTACCAATTGCGCCAATGGGGTGCCGCCGGGAGCAACATCGAATTCTCGTTGCCCTTTCGGCGCCTGACGGAATTTCGCCAAGTCATTTCATTCGGAGGATACTGCCGTGAAGCTCGGTATTTACAGAGAAGAGAAGTTTGCCATTTTCATCGACGGAGCCAACCTCTACTCGGCGGCCAAGGCGCTGGGCTTCGACATCGATTACAAGAAGCTCCTGAACTCCTTCAAATCCGAAGGCCGACTGATGCGCGCCTTCTACTATACCGCCCTGTTCGAGGATCAGGATTACAGCCCGATCCGGCCGCTGGTCGACTGGCTGGACTACAACGGCTACACGATGGTGACGAAGCCGGCGAAGTCCTACACCGACTCCCAGGGCCGTCAGCGCATCAAGGGCAATATGGATATGGAACTGGCGATCGATATGCTGGACATGACCCAGTATCTCGACCACGTCGTCCTGTTCTCCGGTGACGGCGATTTCCGCAGCCTGGTCGAAGCCGTGCAGCGCCGCGGCGTCCGGGTCAGCGTCGTCAGCACGATCAAGTCTCAGCCGCCGATGATCGCAGACGAACTGCGCCGTCAGGCCGACAATTTCATCGAACTGTCCGATCTGGCGGAGACCATCGCGCGGAACTTCCATGACGCCCAGCGTCCGCAGGCCCCGACGGCGCCGCGCCGCTCCGTTCGCGGCCCGTCGGCGGATTTCGAGGGCGAGGAGGATTATGACGAGGACGAGGAATACGACGACGAGGACGATTACGCCGGCGTCGAAGCCATCGTCGAGCGCACGGACCGTTCGGGCAATCGTTGAGCCCGGTCTGACGAACCGTGAGTGTACAGCCCTTCAAGAACCCGCCGCGCGATTGCCCGCTCTGCCCGCGCCTCGTCGCCTTTCGGGAGGACGCTCGCGCGGCCAACCCCGATTGGTGGAACTCCCCCGTTCCCAGCCTGGGACCGATCGATGCCCCGCTTCTGGTCCTCGGTCTGGCCCCCGGAATGGGCGGGGCGAACCGGACCGGACGTCCCTTCACGGGCGATTGGGCCGGTGACCTTCTTTATAAGATCCTGGTGGAGGAAGACCTGGCGGTCGGTGAATACGATCGCCGCCCGGATGACAGCCTGAAACTCACCCGATGCCGCATTGCGAACGCCGTGCGCTGTGTCCCGCCCCAGAACAAGCCGATCGGTCAGGAAATGAACACCTGTCGGGAGTTCCTGGTCGCCGAACTGGACGCGATGACGGAGTTGAGAGCCATCTTCACCCTGGGCCGTATCGCCCATGAGGCCGCCCTGCGTGTCCTCGGCGTGAAACCCTCCGGCATCAAGTTCGCCCATGATGCCGTCCACGACGTCGGGGCGCTCGGGGGTAGGAATATTCAGGTAGTCAACAGCTATCACTGTTCGCGCTACAACACGAATACCGGTCGGCTGACGGAGGAGATGTTCCGGACGGCGGTCCGGACCGCCAAACGCGCGGCCGATCTATAGTCAGTCGGAAACCGGGGGGTACAGGATGTCGGAACGGATACTGGGAGTGATCGGCGGCAGCGGCCTGTACGCCATGGACGGGATTGAGGGGGCGGACTGGACCACGGTGGAAACGCCCTGGGGGGCGCCCTCAGACGCGGTGCTGTGCGGGACATTGCAGGGCACGAAAGTGCGGTTCCTGCCCCGTCACGGGCGCGGCCATATCCAGACACCGTCCTCCATCAACTACCGCGCCAATATCGATGCGCTGAAGCGGCTCGGCTGCACGGACATTCTTTCCGTCTCCGCCTGCGGCTCCCTGAAAGAGGAACTGCCGCCCGGCCATTTCGTGATCGTGGACCAGTTCATCGACCGGACCTTCGCGCGGGAGAAGAGCTTTTTCGGGCCGGGCTGCGTCGCCCATGTCTCCCTCGCACATCCGGTTTCAAGCTGGCTCGGCGATCTGTGTGAGGATGGGTTGAAGGCCCTGGGCATCCCCCATACCCGTGGCGGTACATATCTGGCAATGGAAGGTCCGCAATTCTCCTCACAGGCAGAATCCGAGCTGTATCGCAGTTGGGGCTGTGCCGTCATCGGGATGACCAACATGCCGGAGGCAAAGCTGGCCCGCGAGGCGGAGCTGCGCTACGCCACAGTCGCCATGGTCACGGACTACGATTGTTGGCATCCGGATCATGATCATGTCGACGTCGAAATGGTCATCAAGACATTGCTGGAAAACGCCGATCATGGAAGGGACCTGGTGCGCCATGTGGCATCGGTCCTGAACAGCTGGACCAGCGCGCCGGATTGTGGCTGCGACACCGCCCTGGAGAATGCCCTGATCACCGTGCCCGATGCGCGCGATCCGGACATGGTGGCGAAACTGGACGCCGTTGCCGGCCGCGTTCTGGGCTGATCAGGATTTGTCCAGACGGAAGGTGTTGCCGTCATCCGCGGTGGCATAGATGCCCTCAGCCTTCTGGCGCGCCAGCCTTTCGCTGTCGGCCCGCCGGAATTCCTCGATCAGGATCGAGATTTCCTCCTGATCCACCTCCAGTCGGCGCAGCCCTTCTTCGGCCAGCTTGATCGAACTCTCCAGGGTATCGCGGATCAGGAAGTCGGCGCCGCTGTCCATCAGGTCGAGGGCGTGCAGCCGGTCATGTGCGCGCGCCATGATCCGCACCGCCGGGAAGTTGTGTGAAATCAAGTCGATCGATTTCGTGCAGGCGGCCGCATTGTCGATTGTGACATAGACGAGGTCGGCCTGCGCCATGCCGGCGGCGCTCAACACATCGACACGTGTTGCATCCCCGAAATAAACCTTCGTGCCGAACCGTTTGGCGGCCTCGATCCGTTTCGGGTCCGCATCGATGGCGGTGACGGGAATCCCCTTCTGCCGGAAGATCTGACTGACGATCTGACCGACCCGCCCGAAACCGAGCACGATGACATTATTGGCCTCGATGCCCTCTCCCGGGATCGGCAGATGTTCCACAGGATCCTGCCACAGCCTCGGCCGAAGGCGCTCGAATGCCATGCGCAACGGCGGGGTGAGAGCCATGGAAACGGTAATCAGCGCGGTCAACATCCCGGAATCGGTCGCACTCAACAGGCCGAGCGACACACCTTCCGCCACAACCACGAAGCCGAACTCGCCCCCTTGCGGCAGTGTCGCAGCAATCCTCCCTGCCTCCGGTCCCGTCGACCCCGAGGCCCGACAAAGACCGAACAGGATTGCCCCCTTCGCCAGAAGCAGCAGCAATGCCCCGCCAAGCACGACGGCCCATTCCTGGAATACCACGGGCCAGTCCACGGACATGCCGACCGCGATGAAGAACAGTCCCAGCAGCAATCCACGAAACGGCTCGATATCCGCCTCCAGCTGATGGCGGTATTCGCTTTCAGCCAGCATCACACCGGCGATGAACGCGCCCAGTGCCATGGACAGGCTGAACAGATGCATCAGCAACGCCGACCCGATCACCAGCAACAGGGCGGCCGCCAGGAATATCTCGTGGGAACGGGTCTGCGCGATGATCCGGAAAATCGGATTCATCAGGAACCGGCCGGCGAGTACCAGTCCGACGACCGCCCCGACGCTTTCCAGCGCATCGGTCCAGTCCCCGCCTGCCTCTTCAATGCTTGCCCCCAGGGTCAGGAGCGGCGCCAGGGCCAGGATCGGGACGATCATGATATCCTGCAGCAGCAGGATAGAGAACGCCCTGGTCCCGTGAGGCGTCGTGAATTCCCCGCGTTCCTGCATCAATTGCAGCGCAAACGCCGTGGACGACAGGGCCAGGGCCATACCAACCAGAACCGCCGCCTGCCACACCGCGCCCAGGGCAAATGTCCCGAACACCGCGACCGCGGCGCCCGTAAGCAGGACCTGGGCGGAGCCGAGGCCGAAAATGTCGGCGCGCAGGGCCCAGAGTCTGGAAGGCTTCAACTCCAGCCCGATCAGGAACAGCAGCAGCACGACGCCGAATTCGGCAAAGGCAAAGACGCTTTCCGTATCCCCGACCGCGCCCAGCGCATGGGGCCCGATGATCGACCCGGCCGCGAGATATCCCAGAACGGATCCCAGTTTCAGACGCTTGAAGATCGGCACGGCGACGACGGCGGCCGTCAGATAGATTGCGGCGTCTTCCAGAAATCCCAATTCCCCGCCGGCAGCCATGATCGTCCTTTCGTGCTTTACCCCTTCACGACAGGGTTCCACATCTCAGGGTCGGACCGCAACGGTGTCCCGTGAAAGTACCTGCAAAGGCGGACACTTTCACCGAATTTCACTTCTTGTCAGTCAGTCAGTCGAACAGCGACTTCAGACCGTCCTCGCTGGCCGCGCAGGTACCACGCTCGGTGATCAGGCCGGTGACCAGCCGTGCCGGGGTCACATCGAAGGCATCGTTACGCGCGGTGACGCCCTCCGGCGCGATGTCGACGGTGACGACATCACCGTTTTCCATCCGCCCGGCGATGCGGGTCAGTTCCTCGCCCTTGCGCTGTTCAATCGGGATTTCACGGACGCCGTCATGGACGGTCCAGTCGATCGTCGTCGACGGCAGCGCCACATAGAAGGGCACGCCGTTGTCCTTTGCCGCCAATGCTTTCAGATAGGTGCCGATCTTGTTGCAAACATCGCCGCTGGCCGTCGTCCGGTCGGTGCCGACGATGCACAGATCGACCAGCCCGTGCTGCATCAGATGCCCGCCGACATTGTCCGCGATCAGCGTATGGTCGACGCCGTGCCGCCCCAGTTCCCAGGCGGTCAGACTGGCACCCTGGTTGCGGGGGCGCGTCTCATCGACCCAGACATGAACCTTGATTCCCTTCTCGTAGGCCATATAGATCGGCGCGGTCGCCGTACCCCAATCGACGGTCGCCAGCCAGCCGGCATTGCAGTGGGTCAGGACGTTGACGGCCTCGCCCTCGGCTTTCTCAGCCGCGATCTTCTCAATGATTTCCAGCCCGTTGCGGCCGATTGCCTTGCAGATCTCGACGTCGGAATCGCAGATCTCCGCCGCCCGCTCCCAGGCCAGGGCCGCGCGCTCTTCCGGCGCACGGTTGTCCAGCAGGGCGCGCATCTCATCCAGGGCCCAGCGCAGATTGACCGCCGTCGGCCGCGTCCGGTACAGCCGGTCGTAGATCGACTGCACACCGGCATCGCTGGAATCCGCTTCCAGGCCCAGACAGAAACCATAGGCCGCCGTCGCCCCGATCAGCGGCGCCCCGCGCACGATCATGTCCTCGATCGCCACCGCCGCCTCTTCCAGAGAGGTCAGGGTCAGCGTCTCGAACCGATGCGGCAACTTTGTCTGGTCGATCACCCCGACCGATTTGCGCGGTTCCTCGACCCAGATGGTGCGATAGGGTTTGCCGTCGATTTCCATCGCCTATGCCTTCCCCGGCTGCTTGCCGTATGTCTTGAACTTCTCCAGCACCTCGGCCATCTCGACATCGCTCAGGATTACCGGCTCGCCGAGTTGCCGTGCGTGGTGATACTGGCGGGCCAGACCTTCGACCTCAATGGCAAGGCCCAGGGCCTTCTCAAGCGTCGTTTCGAAACAGATCATGCCGTGGTTCGCCAGGATGCAGGCCTTCCGGTCGCGCAGTGCGGCGACCATCGTATCGGAAAGCGCCTGCGTGCCGAAGGTGGCATAGTCGGAACAGCGGATGTCCGTCCCGCCCGCAACCGCGACCATATAGTGGAAGGCCGGGATGCCGATCCGCTGGCAGGCCAGCGCCGTGCAGAAGGTCGGATGGGCATGGACCACAGCCTGCGCCTCCGGACGGGCACGGTAGATGTCGGCATGCATGCGCCATTCGCTGGACGGCAGAAGCTGCCCGTCCTCGACCGGTGTGCCGTCGAGCCCCAGCAGGACAACATCCATCGGCTTCAGCGCGTCATAGGAAACACCGGACGGCGTCACCAGCATCGCGTCGCCGAAGCGCGCGGAGACATTGCCGGACTTGCCTTGGTTGATGCCCGAAGCGTTCATGGCCAGACAGGTGTCGACTATGCGCCGGCCGAGTGCCTGACGTTCGTTCCGGCCCGGAAGCTTCATCGAATGCCGTCCCGCATCAGTTTGTAGGCATAGGCATCGTAGAGGGCGATGACGGAGGCGTCGATAATGTTCGCCGAGACGCCGACCGTGGTCCAGCGGTGTCCCTGTTCGTCCTCGCTCTCGATGGTCACGCGCGTCACGGCATCCGTCCCGGTCGACCCTTTGGGCGGCGGCAAGATGCGGACCTTGTAGTCGACAAGCTGCATGTCCTTCAGGTCGGGATAGATTTCCAGCACCGCTTCCCGCAGAGCCGTATCAAGCGCATTGACCGGCCCGTTGCCCATGGCGACACGCATGACCTGGCGGCCCTGGACTTCGACCTGCACCGTCGCCTCGGATTCGGTGATCAGCTTACCGACCGCGTTGTGGCGACGTTCGTCCATGACACGGAAGCGGCTGATGTCGAAATAGTCCGGAACATCGCCCTTGGCGTGATGCGCCAGCAGTTCGAAACTGGCCTCGGCCCCGTCATAGGCATAGCCCTGGAACTCCCGGTCCTTCACATCCTCCAACAGGCGGCGCAGCGCGGCTTCTTCCATCTCGATGCCGCTTTCCTCCAGCCGGGCCAGAACGTTGGACCGTCCGGCCTGATCGGAGACCACAATGTGCCGGCGGTTTCCAACCGTCTCCGGGGGGATGTGTTCGTAGGTTCTAGGATCCTTGGCGACGGCAGAGACATGAAGCCCGCCCTTGTGGGTAAAGGCCGCCTCCCCGACATAGGCCTGATGACGATTGGACGGGCGTTCCAGCCGTTCGTCCAGCAGGCGCGACAGATGGGTCAGTTCCTTCAATCCGTCATGCGAAACGCCGGTCTCGAACCCCATCTTCAACATCAGGGACGGGATCAACGAGCAGATATTGGCATTGCCGCAGCGCTCCCCCAACCCGTTGATCGTGCCCTGAACCTGACGCACTCCAGCGCGGATCGCAGCCAGGGAATTGGCGACGGCGTTTTCCGTGTCGTTATGGGCGTGAATGCCAAGGCGGTCACCGGGGATATGCTCGGCCACCTCACGCACGATGGCGTCGACTTCATGCGGCAGGGTTCCGCCATTGGTGTCACACAGCACGATCCAGCGTGCCCCGGCCTCATATGCCGCCATGACACAGGACAGGGTGAAGTCCCTGTTGGCCTTCCAGCCGTCGAAGAAATGCTCGGCATCGTACATCGCCTCCGACTTGCGCTGTCCGGCAAGGCGGATCGAATCGGCGATCATCGCGACGTTTTCCTCATGCGGAATTTCCAGCGCGACATCGACATGGAAATCCCAGCTCTTGCCGACCAGGCACATCGCCTGGGCCTTCGAATTCAGAAGGGGCGCGAGGCCGGGGTCATTCTCCGCCGACCGTCCGGGCCGTCGCGTCATGCCGAAGGCGACCAGTTTGGCGGTGTGAAGATCCGGCGGGTCGGTGAAGAAGGCATCATCCGTCGGATTGGCCCCCGGCCAACCGCCTTCGACATAGTCGATGCCGATACGATCCAGCGCCTGGGCGATCGCGACCTTGTCGGCGACGGAAAAATCCACCCCCTGGGTCTGCGCCCCGTCCCGCAGGGTCGTGTCGAACAGATAGATGCGCTCGCTCATAAAACTCGCCTCATTCCAGTTCCCCCACTAACTCGAAAGCGGGGTCATGCTCGCCGCCATTCGGTGACGCCGCCGGGCTTGTCTTCCAGCACGACGCCGCGTTCCTTCAGATCGTCACGGATCCGGTCCGCCTCGGCGAAGTCCTTCGATGCCTTGGCGGCCTTTCTGGCTTCGATCAGGCCTTCGACTTCCTCGGCCGACGGACCGTCCGACCCGCCCTTGAACCAGGTTTCCGGATCGCCCACAGCGATGCCCAGCAGATCAAGCGCCCCCAGGAAACGCGCCGCCCCCGACGCATCCGTGACCGTATCGGTCAGTTCATGCAGCTTTGCCAGGGCAAGCGGTGTATTCATGTCGTCCATCAGCGCCGCATGCACGGCATCGTCCCGCGCCGGACGTGCCCCGGTTTCCAGCGCCGTCTGCTTCAGGCGGTACAGTCGGTCCAGCGCCGCCTTGGCTTCCCGGCATTTGTCCTTCGAGAAATCCAGCGGCTGACGATAGTGGGCCTGCAGAATCACCAGGCGCAACGCCTCGCCGGGAAACTCCTCCAGAAGTTCAGCGACCGTGTAGAAGTTGCCGAGACTCTTCGACATCTTCTCGCCTTCACTCATCAGATAGCCGTTATGCATCCAGTGGCGGGCAAAGCGGTCCTGCTGCGCATCATGCGGATGGGCGCAGCAGCTCTGGGCGATTTCGTTCTGATGGTGCGGGAAGACCAGATCGATCCCCCCGCCATGGATGTCGAAATCCGGGCCGAGATACTTCTCGGACATGGCGGAACATTCGATATGCCAGCCGGGACGCCCCTTCTCACACCAGGGGCTTGGCCAGCCTGGGGTCTCGGCATCGGATGGTTTCCACAGCACGAAATCCGCCGGATCCTTCTTGTAACTGGCGACGTCGACCCGGGCGCCGGATATCTGTTCGTCGCGGTCCTTGTTGGCAAACCTGCCGTAATCCGGCCAGGACGGAACGTGGAACAGCACATGACCGTCGTCCAGCGCATAGGCATGTCCGTTTTCGATCAGACGCTCGATATGGGCGACCATTTCCGGAATTGTCTCGGTTGCGCGCGGTTCAACATCCGGCGGCGCGCATTTCAGTTCCGCGCAGTCTTCGCGGAACCGCGCGACCGTCGTTTCCGTCAGGTCGCGGATATCGATGCCGCGCTCCTTCGCGCGGGCGTTAATCTTGTCGTCGATATCGGTGATGTTTCGGACATAAGTCACCTCGTCATAGAGCGTCCGCAACAGGCGTGCAAAGACATCGAAGACGACAATGGGACGGGCATTGCCGATATGAATCCGGTCATAGACCGTCGGGCCACAGACATAGAGACCGACCTTCCCCGGCACACGGGGTTCGAAGGAAATCTTCTGTCGTCTGCTGGTATCGTAGATCATCAGGTCCATGGCCGGTATCCGCTCTCAATCTGCTGCAAAACTGAAAACCCGCGGTAGGGTCGTGCCTGCCGCGGGGTCGATGGTGTCGCTGTTCTATGTCCGGGGTTCCGGATCAGCACCGCCAACGGCCGCCGCGCGCGCGACAGCCGCAGATAATCCCGATGATGTCGATCGTAAAGGCCATGCCGCCCGATCCGCCGGATTGATGCCGAGTTCGTTGCCCGCACTATAGCCGCCGCAGCAGCGCTGGCAAGGCCGCCTGTCGCACCCGTCGCCGGTCGACGAGCAATAACGGTCATTGCAACTTTTGATTCCGGAACAACGACATAGACGCCGGTCCTGAGGGATTCTCGCACCCCGCTGAATCGATACATAAAGACCAAGCCCCCTCTCCTGATGGAGAGGGGGTCTTGGTGAGGCGGCAGGGCTTTCGCCCTCAACTCAATGATTGGGGCTTACACGCCCATATAGCGATGCATCAGTTCCTCGTCGGCCAGCAGCGCGTTGCTGTTGCCGGTCCAGACAACCTTGCCCTTTTCGACGATGTGATGCCGGTCGGCGATCCGGGCGAGGTCCTTCACATTCTTGTCGATCACAAGAATGGAGAGGCCTTCCGACTTCAAGGCTTCCAGGCTGCGCCAGATCTCGTCACGGATCAGCGGCGCAAGTCCTTCCGTCGCCTCGTCGAGAATCAGCATTTTCGGATTGGTCATCAGCGCCCGACCGACCGCCAGCATCTGCTGTTCCCCGCCGGACAGCAGGTTCCCCATGCTGCCGCGCCGCTCCGCGAGGCCCGGGAAAAGGTCGTAGACACGTTCCGCCGTCCACGGATCGGATCGGCCGCCCCAGTTCGCGGCGGTGGCGATCAGGTTTTCATGGGCCGTCAGGTTGGGGAAAATCTGGCGCCCTTCCGGAACCAGGCCGATCCCCCGCCGCGCGACGGCGTAAGGGGCGAGCCCGCGAATGGCCTCCCCTTCAAAATGGATGTCCCCGGAATTCGCCGGCACGATCCCCATGATGGAATGGACAGTGGTCGTCTTGCCCATGCCGTTGCGGCCCATCAGCGTGGCGACCTCGCCAGCCTTCACCTCCAGCGACATGCCGAACAGGGCCTGGCTGTTGCCGTAATAAGTCTTCAGTCCCGAAACGCTCAACATGATCAGGCAGCCTCCTCGCCCAGATAGGCCTGGCGGACGGCCTCATTGTCGCGGATCGCTTCCGGCGTATCGGTGGCGATGACTTCGCCATAAACCAGAACGGAAATCCGGTCGGCCAGGGCAAAGACCGCATCCATGTCGTGTTCGACCAGCAGCATCGTCTTATGTCCCTTGAACCGCTTCAGGATCTCGATCATGCGCTGGCTTTCCTCCGTTCCCATGCCGGCCATCGGCTCGTCCAGCAGCAGCATCTTGGGTTCGGTCGCCAGCGCCATGGCGATTTCGAGCTGACGGTGTTCGCCGTGTGAAACCTCACGCGAAAGAACATGCGCCTTATCCTGCAGCCCGACTTCCTTCAGGTAGGTCATCGCCTTGGCATTCAGGGCCTCGTCGCGGCCGGCATTGGCCCAGAACCGGAAGGAATGACCGTCATGCGCCTGAACAGAGACCGAGACGTTTTCCAGCAGGGTCATGTCCTGGAAAACGGTCGTGATCTGAAACGACCGGGCGATGCCCATATGCGCACGCGCCGGGCCGGAGGCACGGGTGATGTCCTTGCCGGCGAACCGGACACGTCCGGAATCCGGCATCTGCTCGCCGCAGAGCTGGGAGATCAGGGTCGTCTTGCCGGCACCGTTCGGGCCGATGACGGCATGAACCTCACCTTCCAGCACATCGAGGGACACGTTCTTGGTTGCATGTACCCCGCCGAAGCTCTTCTGCAGGTCGCGTACTTCGAGAAGTGTCGTCATTATCGGTTCCACCTGTCGAGAAGCCCGTTGATCCCGCCGCGCACGAACAGAACGATCAGCACAAGCAGAATGCCGAATGGCAGGTGCCAGTAGATACCGGCGCCATCGGCGAACAGATCCATGATGTCGGGCAGGAACTCCTCCAGAAGCAGGAAGGACAGCACGCCATAGATCGGGCCCATGACGCTTCCAGAGCCGCCGAGAACGACCATGAAGATCAACTCACCGGACCGGGTCCATCCCATCATCTCCGGGCTGATGAAATTGGTGAAGTTCCCCATCAGCGCGCCCGCGTAACCGCAGATCGCACCGGAGATGACATAGGCCGTCAGCTTGTAGCCGTAGGTCGGATAGCCCAGCGCCTTCATCCGCTTGTCGTTCGACATCGAGCCCCGAATGACCCGGCCGAAGCGCGAATTGACGATGCGATGCACCAGGTAGAGCACCCCCATCAGCGAAATGAAGCACAGGTAATAGAAGGTCGTCGGATCGTCGACATCCAGGCCATCGACGAATTCGCTGTCGGACCAGATCAGCAGACCGTCGTCTCCGCCATACTCCTCCAGAGAGATGAACAGGAAGAAGACCATCTGCGAGAAGGCCATGGTGATCATGATGAAGTGCACGCCCTTCGTGCGCAGGCTGATCGCGCCGGTGATCAGCGCATAGAGGGCGCTTACGGCGATTGCCAGCGGGAAGTGCAGCCAGCCCGAATACAGATCGTAGTAGATCGGAATACCGACGGCATAGGCGCCGATCCCGATGAAGGCCGCATGACCGAAGCTGACCATCCCGCCATAGCCGAGGATCAGGTTCAGGCTGACCGCGGCGATCGCGAGGATCAGAATTCGGGTGGCGATATCAAGGTAGAAGGCCTGGTCCGTGATGTTCGTGAGGATGGGCATGACACCCAGCAGCACCACGATCAGAACCGCGATCAGACCCTTGGGGGTGAGAATGTCGGAAGCGTTCATCGTTGTCGTCCTTTCGCTTCCGCTCAACGTACGCGGGGCGGGAACAGACCCTGCGGGCGCACCGCCAGAATCACCGCCATCAGGATGTAGATCAGCATGGCGGAAACCGCAGGTGCCGCGGTTTCGGCATTCTGATCCGACATGAAGAGTTTCATCAGCTGGTCCAGATAGGATCGGCCCATCGTTTCGATCATGCCGACGATCAGCGCACCGACGAAGGCCCCTTTAACGGAACCGATGCCGCCGATGATGATCACGACGAAGGCGACGATGATGATGTCATTGCCCATCCCGATCGATGCCTCGGTGATTGGGGAGACCATCATCCCGGCCAGGCCGGCGATGGCTGCGCCGGCCGCGAAGACCAGCGAGAACAGCCGCTTGATGTCGACGCCGAGCGCCTGAACCATGGTGCGGTTGGATGCCCCTGCCCGGATCAGCATCCCGATCCGCGTGCGGGTCACCAAAACGTAAAGGCCGAGGGCGACCGCAAGGCCAACAAGAATGATGGCAACCCGGTAGGTCGGGACCAGAATTGTCTCGCTGAGGGCGATCTGTCCGTTCAGCCAGTCGGGCAGCGGAATCGCCATGCCCTCGGCGCCCCAGAACAGATGCACCACCGTGTCGAAGATGAGGATCAGGCCGAAGGTCGCCAGAACATGGTCGAGGTGGTCGCGAGCATAAAGCGTTCGCGCGACGATCAGTTCCGCGACGTAGCCCACTGCCAGGGTCAGCGGAATCGCCAGAAGCACCCCCAGAACGAAGCTGTCCAGCAACGCGACCAGGGTCCCGCAGATATAGGCGCCGACCATGTAGAAGGAGCCATGCGCCAGATTGATGAAGTCCATGATCCCGAAGATCAGGGTCAGTCCCGCCGCCAGCAGGAACAACAACACGCCGAGTTGCAAACCGTTGAGCAACTGCGTGATGAGGAGCGCCGTATCCATTCACTCATCCCCGCCCCATCGATCCGGCCCGCGTGAGCCGGACCGGTCGAGGCACTATCCCGTATCCCAAAAAAACCGTCCCCACGGATCGTGCCCGACTTCTTGTGGGGAAAAACAGCGGGGCGGACCGTCCATGGCCCGCCCCGCCGGAAACTTCTGCGCGATTACATACCGCAATCGGCGGCGTGCGGATCCTGGTGATCCTCGTACACCGTCGAAACGACCTTCGTCGTCCAGCGCCCTTCCGAATCTTCAACCGCTTCACGCAGGTAGAAGTTCTGGATCGGGAAGTGGTTGTTACCGAACTTGAAGCTGCCGCGGGTCGAGGCGAAATCGGCCTTGGCCATCGCCGCACGCACCGCGTCCTTGTCGGACAGATCGCCGCCAACGGCATCAACCGCCGACTTGATCAGCATCATCGCATCGTAGGCCTGCTGGGCGTAGAAGGACGGGTAGGTACCGTGCTTCGCCAGGAAATCGCCCACGAACTTCTTGTTCGCGTCATTGTCCAGATCCGGCGACCAATGCTGCGTCGCGCGGCTGCCCAGCACGCCCGTCAGACCGGCGTCCTTCAGACGCGGCAGCGAAAGGGCGTCCACCGTGAAGACCGAGTAGAGCGGCAGGGTGTCCTGCAGACCGGCCTGGGTGTACTGCTGAATGAAGGCACCACCCGCCTTGCCCGGGTAGAAGACCCAGATCGCTTCGGCGCCCGAAGCCTTCGCCTTGGCCAGTTCCGCCGAGAAATCGAGCTGCGCGTCGGCACCCCATTTCGTCAGGTCCTTGCCCTTGATTTCGCCTTTGAAGGTGCGCTCAACGCCGGCGACCATGTCCTTACCGGCGGCATAGTTCGGCGCCATGATGTAGACGGAATTGACGCCATTGGCATTCAAGGCTTCACCCAGCGCCATCGGCGTCTGGTCATTCTGCCAGGAAACGGAGAAGAAATTCTCATGGCAGCCCCGGCCGGCCAGCTGGGACGGGCCCGCATTGGCGCTGATCAGGAACGTGCCGCTGTCCAGGACAGACTTGGACGACGCCAGCAGAACGTGCGACCAGATGAACCCGGTGACGAAGTCGACCTTGTCCTGCTTCACCAGCTTATCGGCAGCCTGCTTGCCGATTTCCGGCTTGAAACCGTCATCTTCATAGATGACTTCGACCTTGCGGCCGCCCATCTCGCCGCCGATATGCTCCAGCGCGAGATCGAAGGCGTTCTTCATGTCGTTGCCGATCACCGCGGCCGGTGTCGTCAGCGTGGTCACGAAGCCGATCTTCACCGGCTCCCCATGGCTGGCACCGAAAGCCGGCGCCGCCATCATTACGGCGCCCAGTGCGGCACCCAGCAACGTTTTCTTCATACCCATACCTCCCTGATATTGGGACATCCGAAGGGCGGATGCCCATCGCGTCGAAACCCATGGGTCAAGGAGAACGCGGAAGCGCATACGGGGTCAAGCGCCCGCTTGGTCAACTTCCGACTTACCATCCTCACCCATCGGCCTTGCTGCACTATAGTGCACCCACACTAATCCGCAATGTGGATTTCTGCGCTATGTTGCATGCAATCCCATCATTATATTTCAAGCTTCAACTTTTTAAGCCTAAATCATTTCGTCCCTTTGCCGCAAGGAGAAACGATTCATCATCTCCGCCTACGGCTTCACAATCCGGACAGAGAGAGCACCGACACCGTCTGCCGATCCTTCCATCACATCCCCTGGAACGACCGCGCCAACGCCGGCGGGCGTTCCGGTGAAGATCAGGTCGCCGGGATAAAGCGTGTGGAACCGGGACAGATCCTCGATGGTCTCCCGAACATCCCAGATCATCTCATCCATTTCGGCATCCTGACGCATCTCGCCGTTCACGGACAGGCGGATGCGACCCTTGGCAATCTCGCCCGTCTTCGACATCGGAACGATTTCCCCGACCGGACCGGCCTGAAAGAAGCTCTTGCCGTTGTCCCAGGGACGGCCCTTCTCCTTGGCGGCGCCCTGAAGGTCGCGCCGCGTCATGTCCAGCCCGATGGCATAGCCATAGATATGTGCCGGGGCATCGGCCTGGCTGATCCGAAACCCTTCCTTGCCGATCGCGACGACGAGTTCGATCTCATGATGCAGATTCGATGTTTCCGGCGGATAGGCGATATCCGTCGTCGCGTCCGGCGGGCAGTAGACGATGGCATCCCGGCATTTCGTGAAGAAAAACGGCGGATCGCGATCCGAAACGCCCATTTCCTCGCGATGCGCCCAGTAGTTTCGACCGACGCAATAGATGTTGCGCACCGGGAAATCGCCGCCCCCCTGAACAGGCACGGCAGTCACGGGCGGCGGCGGCAGAACATAACTCATGGTCATTCAATCCTCTGTGGCGGCCTCTCGGCGCGGTTTCCCTTTTGGCGGCTGACCGCCGTCACTTTCCGAAGATTTCGGCGTAGCGGTCCGGCTTGAACCCGACCTCGACCGAGCGGTCCCCGGTTTCCAGAACGGGGCGTTTGATCATGGACGGCTGGTCGACCATCAAGGCGATGGCCTTATCCTGATCCAGATTCGCCTTTGCCTCATCCGGCAGCTTCCGGAAGGTGGTTCCAGCCTTGTTCAGGACCTTCTCCCATCCGGCCGCATCGCACCAGCGCGTCAACGCCTCACGGGTCACGCCGGCTTTCTTGTAGTCGTGGAAGTCATAGCCGACCCCCTGCCCGTCCAGCCAGGCGAATGCCTTCTTCATCGTATCGCAGTTCTTGATGCCGTAGATCGTGACGGACACTGTCTTTCCTCTCGCCTTCGTCAGATGCGCTCTTCGCGCCAGATGCCGAGAGAGTCCTGCATGCCCTTGTCCGAGAAGACAAACAGAACGAGGTCCTCTCGCGCCTCGAAGGCCTGCCTGTGCCAGGGCGGCACGACGAAAACGTCACGCGGCTTCAAGTCATAGACCGCCTCTCCGACGACAACACTGCCGCTGCCTTCGACGACAGTGCAGACCATGGCATCCGTCGCCCGGTAGGTCTTGGTGGAGAACCCCTTCGGCAGCAACTGGACGAACCCGGAAATCGTCGGCATCATCGGGCCACCGGTCGACGGATTGATGAATTCCAGCTTCAGTCCCTGATGCGGGTCCCATTCGGTTGACCCCTTCATGTCCTCCAGCGCCTGCCGGTATTCGGCATAGGGATAGTGGAAGACAGGGCTGGTCTTCGGCGCGTCGAACCCGACGGGCAGCATGTTGCGGCCGAACTGCGCGCGGCTGAACCCCGGCGGGCGCCGGTCCAACTGGTATTCGTCATTACCCTGCTGGGCGAAGCCGGCGTCGAAAAATCTCAGGGTCGGAATATCCAGCCCGTCCAGCCAGACCATCGGCCCGTCACTGTCATTGCCGTGGTCATGCCATTGCCAGCTGGGTGTCAGGATCAGATCGAACTCCCGCATCACCGCGCGCTCACCATCGACGGCGGTATAGGCGCCGTCTCCTTCCATCACGAAACGCAGCGCGGACTGGGTGTGCCGATGGCAGGGCGCGATCTCACCCGGCAGGATCAACTGCAATCCGGCATACAGCGTGCCGGTCGCGGCGCTTTCCCCCGGACAGCCCGGATTCTCCAGGATCAGAACGCGCCGCTCCGCCTCCTTGGCCGTGATCAGGCTGCCGCTTTCCATCAGAAAGGGACGGACATCGTCATACCGCCAACGAACCGGTTGAACCCGGGTCGCCGGCTGCTTCGGCACCAGGGCGTGCAGCACCTCCCAGAGCGGCGTCATGTTCAGCGGTCGGATCTCGTCATAGAAGGCCTGGCGTTCGGCGGTGATCGGCTTGGTTTCGCTCATGATGACGTTCCTCTCATCGACAAATGGTCAAGCATCTTCCAGCAACAGACGCTTGCAGGCCTGCCGGTCGATCTTGTCGGTTCCGGTCTTGGGCAGACTGTCCAGATAACGGATCTGACGCGGATACTTGTATGGCAACAACTCGGACTTCACATAGGCTTTCAGTTCCTCGCCCAACGCATCACCGCCGTCCACTCCCGGCATCGGCGCAATCACCGCCGCCAGGGTGGTTCGTCCGTCGGCCATGGGCAAGCCCATGACGGCGCATTCCAGAACCTTCGGGTGCTCAATCAGGCAAAGCTCCACCTCCAGCGGATAGACCCACTGGCCGCTGACCTTGATCAGATCATCGGCCCGGCCGCGGAAGAAATGGAACCCGTCCTCATCGACCGTGAACCGATCCCCGGTCCAGATCCATCCACCCCGCATGGTCTCCGCCGTCTTGTCCGGGCGGTTCCAATAGCACGGTGCGGAGGACTGGCCGCGAACCCAGAGAATCCCCTCCTCCCCCGGGGGCACTGCCCTGCCCTCGCGGTCGGTCAGCTTCAATTCATAGCCTGGAACCCGCAAACCGGCAGAGCCGAGACGCTTCCTGTCCACCGTGTTTGACAGATAGATATGCAGGACCTCCGTCGACCCCAGACCTTCAACGATTTCATGACCAAACCGGTCTTTCCAGGCATTGAAGACGTCGCCCGACAGCACCTCCGCCGCGGAAATGCACAACCGGACAGAGCTCAGATCGGCGGTCGCGGCTTCGGCGCTCTTGATCAGCGCCGTATAGACTGTCGGCAGCGCGAACAGCAGGGTCGGGCGGCAAGCACGGATCATATCGAAGATCCGCGACGGGGTCGGACGATCGGGCAGAAGGGCCGTGGCGGCGCCGACCGCGAAGGGGAAGGTGATCGAATTGCCGAAGCCGTACGCGAAGAAGATTTTCGGTATCGAGAAGCAGACATCGTCCTCCCGAATGCCCAGGACATTCCGGGCATAGCTCTCGACCGTATAGGCCATGTCGTGATGCAGATGGACGACGCCCTTGGGCCGCCCGGTGGAACCGGACGAATACATCCAGAACGCCATGTCGTCCCGATGGGTGTCGGCCACGGCCAGATCGGCAGATTGCCCATCGACCCAGGTGCGCCCTGCATCCCCGTCCAGGGCGATCAGATGCGCCACGTCCGCCCCATCGAACAGGGCCTGATGTTCCGAATGGATTAGGGCCACGCGGGCACCGGAATCGGCAACGAAATAGGCAACCTGATCCGCCGGTGACAGCGTGTTGACAAGGACCGGAACCAGGCCGGCGCGCAGCGCCCCGAAGATTGCGGCCGCATAATCCGGACTGTCGTTCAGAACCAGCATGACCCGCTCACCGCGCTGACAGCCCAGCCCCAACAAGCCGTTTCCGATGCGGCAGGCCCGTACGCACAGATCGGCATAGGTCAGGGCGCCGGATTCGGTCAGGATCGCCGGCCTGGCACCGCGCCCCGCGGCAAGATTGTCGAACAGGATCGACGCCGCGTTGTAGCGTTCCGGCACCGAGAACGAGACCTCCCGTGCACCGGGGCAGTCATCGGCAACCAGATCTGTGTACTCACTCATGCGCCCGTCCCCTCCGTCGCGCGATGGGCGTCCAGCCCGGCCATGAATTGCGGCGCCAGTTTGCGCAAGCGGTCATCGTCGATCCGTCCCGCGCGGCGAATATAGCTGTCCGCGAAATCCCAGACAGGCAGGTCCATTCTTGCGGCAAAGCCTTCATACCAGTCGGCGCTGCGGTTGGCGGCGGTGACGATCTTCTTCACGATCGGCTGGCGCGCCGCCTGATAGGCCGCCAGCCCGTCCCGAACAGCGCCCGGATGCTCCTTCAGCGCACGTATCAGGGCGATGGCATCCTCCATGGCCAGACGGGTGCCCGAACCGATCGAAAAATGCGCGGTATGCAGGGCATCCCCGATCAGGACCTTGTTGTCCTGATGCCAGGTGTCGCACCACAGCTTCGGGAAGTTCCGCCAATGCGACTTGTTTGCGACCAGCGGCGCCCCTTCCAGAACATCGGCAAAGATCTCCTCACAGACAGCGCGTGCCGCGGGCTCCTCCATACCGTCGAAACCGGCGGCCTCCCAGGTTGCTGAATCGGTCTCGACGATGAAGGTGCTCATGCCCGGCGCGTAACGGTAATGATGGGCATTGAAGCGTCCCAGGCGCGACTCCCGAAATGATTGGGTCAGTGTATCGAAAGGCCGTTTCGTGCCGTACCAGACGAACTTGTTGTCCAGGTATTCCAGCGTCACACCGAAATCAGCCGATTGCCGGACCAGCGAATTGAGACCATCGGCGCCGATTATCAGGTCATAATCCCGAAAGCGGGACAGATCCCCGATATCCGCGCCGAACTGTGGCGCCAGCCCGACCTCCCGCGCCCGGGCGGTCAGCAGTTGCAGAAGATGCAGACGACCGACGGCCGCAAAACCGACACCGTCAATCGATACGCATTCCCCCAGCACATCGAGGGTCAGGTCGCGCCACATTTCCATATGGGGCACGATGGCATCATGGGTTTCAGGATCATCTTCGCGCAGAAAATCCAGCGCCGTATCGGAAAACACCACCCCGAAGCCCCAGGTCACATTTTCCGGATTGCGCTCGAAAATCTCGATATCGCTAACGGGAAATTCCCGCCGCAACAGCGTTCCGGCATACAGACCCGCCGGTCCCGCGCCGATGATGGCTACGCGCATTGGTGTCCTCCTCGATCCGGTGCTTTGCCCGTTTCATTTTTCACGAATATACAGTACATTCACCATTAGACAATAACAGTATCCACTGAGGGTCATCGAATGCATCAGGAATCGGAGGATCGTCGCGGCATCGGTTCGGTCGACACGGCCATGACGGTGCTGAAGGTATTTGCCCAGGAAACCGGCCCTCTGTCCCTGAAGGAAGTCAGCGAGCGCACCGGCATGTCGGCCAGCAAACTGCACCGTTACCTTGCCAGCCTCGTGGCCCAGGGCATGCTCAGTCAGAAATCCCGCTCCGGCCGTTACGATCTCGGCCCATTCGCAACGGAACTGGGTCTGTCGGCGCTGACCCGGACCGATTTCGTCAATCGGACGGCGGATGTTCTGCCGGACCTCGTCGCGGCAACCGGCCATACGGCCATGCTGTCGGTCTGGGGAGCAACCGGCCCGGTCATCGTTCGGTGGGAGCGCGCGCGAAACCATATCGTGACGGCGCTGGGGCTCGGCACGGTCATGCCACTGACCACATCGGCAACCGGCCGCGTCTTCCTGGCTTTCGCACCGGACGGTCTGACCGCCCCGCTGCTTCGGACCGAAGGGGCCCAGAAGGCGCAAAACATTCCGTCATTGAAGGAAACCGTGCGGCAGGACGGATTTGCCAGCGTCGGCGGTGACTTCATTCCGGGACTCTACGCCCTCGCCGCGCCGGTTCTGAACTGGCAGGGAGAGGCGGAAACGGTGATCACCCTCATCGCAACGGACGAAAAGCTGATTGATCCGGACGGACCGGCCATAGGCGCCCTGCTGCGGACCTGCCGGTCCGTTTCCCTGCCGTCGGATGACGCGGGAACGAACTAACCCGTCGTGATATAGTCCCGCATCGCGTTGGCTTCCTGTTCCAACGTGGTGATGCGGTTCTTGACCACATCCCCGATCGAGATCACGCCGACGAGCTTGGTGCCCTCGGTCACCGGCATATGGCGGAACCGGCCATCGCTCATCCGCCGCATGATATCGTCCGCGGCCTCCGAAGGCGTGCAGGTCTCAACCGGCGCCGTCATCAGATCGGCGACCTTCTGTGTCATGACCGACGCACCGCGCGCGGCCAGCCCGCGCACGATATCGCGCTCGGACAGGATACCGACGACACGGTCCTTGTCTTCCGTGACCACCACGGCGCCGATCCGGTGCTTGGCCAACAGTTCCGAGGCCTCCCGAATCGAGGTCTCGGCGGACACCGTAATGATAGAATCGCTGGGTTTCTTGCTCAGCAGGGCGGCGACGCTCATCTTTCCGTTCCCTTCATTTGGAAGGGCGCGGGGGCCATACCGCGTGGGGGCGGTCCCCCACCCCTTCTGGATCCCGGCAATCGCGTCGGCGAGCGGCGCGAACCGCCGTAACTACACCTGTTGAATCAAGTATCTGCCGATTTGCGCGCGGATTTCAATCCTGTGACAGTGCGGCGCAGCATTTATGCCGTCAGAACGACGATCCCGGCTCTTTCAGGAAGGCCGCCTCTTCGGGGGTCGTTTCACGGCCCAATGCGGCGTTGCGATGCGGGAACCGACCGAAACGGCGAATGATCACACGGTGCCGCTCGGCGTAGTCGGCGAACATCGCGTCGCCGATGACCTCACAGAAGGCACAGCACCAGTCCTGATCCGCGAGGTTTTCGCTGTGCTCGAACGGCAGAATGAAGAACTGGCCGGCCATCTCCGGGAGGTCCGGATCCAGGTGCTGGCCGCGTACGATGGCACGGCGCGCAATATCCCGGGCCAGGGGATCGGCGGCAAAGGCTTCCGCCGTGCCGCGATGCAGATTGCGCGAAAACTGGTCCAGCACAATCAGCACCGCCAGCGCACCCTGCGCCGTCTCGGCCGCGGCGAACGCGGAATCGGGATCGCCGGCCAGACGTTCGCGCAGGGCGCCGAACCTCTCCCGAATCGTCTGATCGACGGTTTCGTTCACCTCGAACCAGTCATTCCGCGTCAATTCCCCGAACCAGTAGGAAATCACCGCCTTCGCAAAATCCGTCATCGCCGTCACCGTCCGATCTTTCGTTTTCCCCTGAATGGCGCGCAGACTAGGCGCATCGCAGGAAAATGAAAATTCCGTGTTTCGTGAACAATCCGTGTCTTGCGTCGGGGCAATCGGGGCGTTATAAGCCGATCCGCTTCGGCAAGGGACGGACCCGACCGCCCCTCTCGAAAATGCCGATGCACCACGCCGGAGTGTAGCTCAGCCTGGTAGAGCACTGTCTTCGGGAGGCAGGGGTCGTTGGTTCAAATCCAGCCACTCCGACCAATAAAAACCCCGCAAACTCAATGAGTTGCGGGGTTTTTTATCGGTCGATCAAGGCCTAATGAGCCAAATCGCTCCAACCGACGGAAGCCTTCCGGATGCAAGCGGCGACTGCAAGCGGATCCTGAAATCCGGATCATGGGCACAGGTCCAGAAATATCTGATCGTGGATCGACGCCTGTCCTATGCGCCGGACCGCTGGAACGCCCTTACCGGCTTCAGGGTGGTGCGGGAGTCGAGATGACGAAACAAGGCTGACCACCACCTGGGCCCCATTCCGCCGCGCCTCGACAATTTTTTGCATTTGCTTGATTTGTTCTGTTTTAATCATGTTTTGTTCTGTTATAGTTCCTGCTCAATGCCAAATGGCGTTCGGGCGCGCCGCGCGGCAATAGATGCATGAAGCGGTTTAGAGATGGCGACAGACAAATTCGGGCTCGGTGCCCCATTCCTGCAACGTATGTACTTCCGGGAGCCGCCGAGGGACAGGCTGGACTACCCCTTGAACCTTCCACTCGTGGACGGCCTGGATTTGACCTTCTCGACTCCGGTGACGATCCTTGTCGGTGAGAACGGGTCCGGCAAGTCGACGATTCTGGAGACGATTGCCCACCATTGCGGCTTCAATGTCGGCGGTGGCAGCCGTGACCACAACTACAATCAGACTGTCGATGTGGAGCCGCTGGCAAAGGCGCTGACCTTTTCATGGCGCCCCAAGGTCACGCGGGGTTTCTTTCTTCGGGCGGAAAGCTTCTTCAACTTCGTCGGCTATCTGGACGAGTTGTCCGACGAGCCCGGTCAGGCTGCCAAAAATTCCTATAGCGAATTGTCCATGAACAGGCAGTCCCATGGTGAGGCATTCCTGTCGCTCTTCGAGGACCGGTTCAACGGCAAGGGAATCTACATCATGGACGAGCCGGAGGCGGCGCTGTCGCCCCATCGTCAGATCCAGCTTCTCGCCATCCTGCATGCGCTGGAGGAATCCGGAGAAGCGCAGGTCATCATGGCAACGCATTCGCCGATCCTGATGGCCTATCCGAATGCCGATCTGCTGTATCTGGAAGGGGATACGATCCGGAATGCCGATTACCGCGAAACAGCGCATTACCGTATAACCCGGAGGTTCCTGGAGAACCCCGATGCCTATCTCCGTGAAATCTTCGACCGGTTTGATCCCTGACCCGATCCGCCGAAAAGCAAGGGGCGCCGAATGACGCCCCTCGCCTGCTCTAACGATTTATGAGGGCCTAGTTCTTGGGCACCTCCCCGGTCCAGGCCGTTCGGTCGATGTCCAGATCCGGGAAGTCGTCCGGATTGAGTACCGGCCTCGCCACACCATTGCGCAACTGCTTCTGGAAATCCTGCAGCAGGCGCAGGCAGGTCGGCAGCAGCATCATGATGGCGATCAGGTTGACCAGCGCCAGAATGCCCATCATTGGATCAGAGAAGAAGAAGACCGCCGTCGCGCCGGGGGCAACCGCACCCAGGAAGACAATCCCCATGATCACGACACGCAGCACGTTCAGCGCCATCGGATGTTCCGTGATCGTGGTGAGGGCGTTTTCCCCCAGATAGTAGTTGTAGATGATCGAACTGAAGGCGAAGAGCAGGATGATGAAGGTCAGGAAGTACTGCGTCCACTCACCCAGGTGATAGACCAGCGACTGCTGGGTCAGCACGATGCCGTCGATCGCCTCCTCACCCGGCGCATAGACCTCGCCCAGCAGGATGACGAAGGCCGTGCAGGAGCAGATCAGAATCGTGTCGATGAAGACCGAGAAGGACTGCGTAATTCCCTGGCTCACCGGGTGACGGACATCTGCCGTCGCCGCCACGTTCGGGGCGGAGCCGAGACCTGCTTCATTGGAGAACAGGCCGCGCCGCAGACCCTGCGCGATCGCCGCGCCGACCCCACCGCTGACCGCCTCTTCGAAGCCCAGTGCATTGGCCACGATCGACCAGATGACGCCCGGCAGATCGCCGATATTGATCACGATGATCAACAGCGCCATGGCGATATAGGCAAGCGCCATGATCGGAATGACGATATCGGCCACCTTGGCAATGCGCCGAATACCGCCGAAGACGACGAAACCGGCGATGATCGTCAGCAGGCCGCCGGTCCAGTAGCGGTCGATTCCGAGGCTTTCCTCCGCCGCGCCGGCGACGGTGTTGCCCTGGAAGGCGTTGAACCCGATGGCAAAGGCGGCGATCAGGCAGATCGCGTAGAGCATCGCCAGCCATCGATAGTTGGCGCCGAGCCCGTGGATAATGGACCGTGCCGGGCCGCCCCGAAACATGCCGTCCGCCTCGCGCCGCTTGTACAACTGCGCGAGGGAGCATTCGACGAGGCTTGTCGCCATGCCGACCAGCGCGATCACCCACATCCAGAAGACCGCGCCCGGCCCGCCCAATGTGATGGCTACGGCTACGCCGGCGATATTGCCGCCGCCGACGCGCCCGCCGACCGACACCAGCAGCGCCTGACGGGCGGAGATGGCATTCGGATCACCGCTCTGATTCTTTGACGACAACACGCGGAACATGCGGCCGAAGAACCGGAACTGAACGAAGCCGGTCAGACAGGTAATGAAAATACCAAAGACGACCAGGATGGGAATAAGCGACCAACCCCAGGTGAAATCGCCGATGGCCCCGAAGAGCCCTTCGATGAAAGACATACTCCACCTCCAAATCGTTATTATGTTTTGGCGCCGGCCGCCCTTTCGGCTTATCGCCGGCAGGTGGGTAGTAAACTAACAAACCTATCGGTTGTGTCGTGACAAATTTTGTCCGCCCGCCAAAAGGCGAACCATGGTCAGGTTTCGAAATCGAGAAAGCAGAGAATGCGACTTACGGCGCCGGTTTCATCGCGAAACGGCAGTCCCAGACTGCAATAATGGGACCGGTGGCGATATTCCTCGACATGCCAGGTCAATGGAATTCTGGCGAAGTACGGTATGCGATATTCCGTGACGGCGGTCAGGCGCCGAATGCCGTCCACCATGTCGGCCTCATCCAGATAGGTTCCTTTCAGATCGTGGCCAACCGCATTGATGACGGCGGTCCCCCAGAGCCGTATCTGGAACCGCAAAGGATCGCGTTCGACATCGATCAGGTCGGTCCAGGGCAGCGCGGAAACCGGGATTCTCAATGGATCGATCGCCGAAATGTCGGGCAGAAGATTTCCACATTCGCGGACATCGACCCAATACGTCAGAGCATCCGCAAGATGCGCGGCCGGAAATCCGTTTTCCCGCAGATAAACTCGATCTTCTTCGGACTCGACCCAAAGCGGCGAGGCCGGAATCTCGTTGAAAATCATCCGGCCTTAATAGCCCAGTTCGCACAGTGCGAGTATCCCCAAAATTTCCGGCGACTTAGAGGTCCCGGCTGTGGAGCAGCCTTCCCCCCTTGAAGACGGACGCGATATGGCTCTCCGGCTGGGCCAGGCAGGTGATATCACTGGTCGGGTCGCCGTCCACGACGATCAGATCGGCATCGTATCCCTGTCTTACCTGACCAATCCGGTCCGCCATGCCGAACAGCTGACCGGCATTCAGGGTTGCCTGACGGACGAGGTCCGCGGGCTTCACCACCTCGCTGCGAATGGCGAATTCCTCGGACTGGCGTCGGTGCATCTGCCCGAGAAGATCCGAACCGTAGGCGATATGGACACCGCCGCGATAGGCCTTTTCCAAGGCCGTCAGTCCGGCATCGAGCACGTCCCAGGTTTTCTGAACCAGTTCCGCGGCCAGCCCGGCGGCCTCTCCTTCCTCCACCAGCGAGCGATAGATGATCAGGGTCGGAACCAGCGTAGCCCCATGGGCGTTCAGTAGCCTGACGGATTCGTCATCCAGCAGGTTGCCGTGCTCGATGGAGGTGACGCCGGCCCGCACCGCGCGGTTGATGGCACGCGCGGTATAGGCATGCGCCATGACCGGAATCAGCGCGGCCTCTGCTTCACCGACAATGGCCCGCAGTTCGGATTCCGAGAACTGTGTGGAGGTGATCCTGTCCGTCGGCGACGACACGCCCCCCGAGGCCATGATCTTCAAATGCGTTGCGCCGCGACGGATTTCCTCCCGTGCCGCACGCAGGACTTCCGGCACGCCATCGCAGACATGTCCCAGTCCGGCACAGCAGAAACACTGATCCAGGCCCTCCTCGCCCGGTCCACGCAAATCGCCGTGACCGCCCGTCTGCGACAGGGCATGGCCGCAGAACAGCACCCGCGGACCATCGATCAGCCCCTCATCGACAGCCTTGGCCAGGCCCCAATCGGCGCCGCCGGCATCCCGAACAGTCGTAAACCCGCGACTGGCCATGCCGCGCAGAATCTCCGCGGCGCGCGCGGCAACATAGAAGGGAGAGGTCGCTTTCAGTTTTGCAAAATCGGCGGTAAAGGCCGTGACGTGGACATGCGCGTCACACAGGCCGGGCATCAGCGTTCGGCCCCGCAAATCGATGACCTCCGCCCCATCGCGCCGAATGTCGCCCTGCGTGATCTCCGCAATACGTCCGTCGTGCAGCAGGACGGAATGGTCGCCGCTCAGGGTCCCCTCGACAGTGTCGAGAATGTTGGCGTTTTTCAGGACGATATCATGTGAAACGGTCACGGCGGCTCCCCCTCGGCTACAACAGGCTGGCACGACCCCTGGCAGGGTCGCGACGATCTAAACACCTGACAGACGGGTGATCCAGACCTGTGACGGGACCTTCAGGAATCCGGCGGCGCCCCGCCCTGGGCCGTGCGGGCCGCGATGAAGGCGTCGACGCGGTCCGCGGCCTCAGCGCAACCGGGCGGCCCCTCAAAACCGGCGAGGACACTTTGCCAGATATCGGTCGCACGTTCCGTCGCGGTCAGGCCGCCAGCCTCGCTCCAACTGCCGAAATTCGACAGATCCGCCACCAGCGGCGCATAGAAGGCGGTTTGATAGCGCTCCATCGTATGAGCAGTTGCGAAGAAGTGCCCGCCGGGCTGGACATCGGCAATGGCGTCAAAGCCGATTTCGGCGGGGTCTCCACCCGGCGGCACGCAAAGCTCGGCAAAGGTCTGAAGGGATTCGACATCGTTGATGAACTTCTCGTAGCCGAAACTCAATCCACCCTCCAGCCAGCCCGCCGCGTGGACCGTGACGGTCGCATTGGCAAGAACGGCGCCCCAGGCGCTCATGATGGTTTCGTTGGCGGCCTGCGCATCGCAGACATTGGCTGCCGATCCCGCCGCGCCGCGCCAGGGCAGCCCGATATGCCGCGCCAGCTGACCCGTACCCAGCGCCGCCTTGATATGCTCTGGCGTCCCGAATGCGGGCGATCCGGACTTCATGTCGACATTGGATGAGAAGCCGCCATAGGCGACCGGCGCGCCCGGTCGAACGAGCTGTGCCAGCGCAATCCCGGCCAGGGCCTCCGCATGCTGCAGGGTCAAGGCGCCCGACACCGTAATCGGTGCCATCGCCCCGGCCAGACAGAACGGCGTGATGACGGACAGTTGATTATGCCGCGCGAAATCGATGATGCCCTGTGTCATGGGACGATCCAACTGGCGCGGTGAATTGCTGTTGATGATCGTCGTCGCCCAGACGCCGTCTTCGAAGGCAGCCTGGTCCAATCCGCGGGCACGTCGGATCATCTCGAAGCAATCCATGACCTGGGGCGTGCCGCGCGAATAAATGAACATCGGCTTGTCCGACAAGGCCAACTGCGCCCGGGTCATCGCATAGTGCCGCACCGCGACGGGAACATCCTGCGGCTCGACCGACGGGCCCAAGACATGGATCACGTCGAAGCTCTGCTGCAGGATCAGGGTTTCCTCGAAATCCCGCAGCGATCCGGGGCGGCGTCCGCGCAGCCTGTCGGTAGCATGAGGACACCCCGCCCCGGCCATGAACAGCATGGCCCCCAGTTCAAAGACCTGCTGACGTTCCGGATTGCCGGCCCGCAACCGAAAAGACCTAGGCGCGACCGCCAGGGCGTCCGCCACGATATCACGGCCGATGAACACCATCTGGGTTTCGTCGTCGACCCGCGCCCCGGCGGCGCGAAAGACATCGCGGCCTTCCGGCAGAAGAACCTTTATCCCCAGTTCCTCCAGGACACGCAGGGCCGTATCATGCATGGCGGCGACAGCGTCTTCGCTGAAGGCAGTCTGCGGCTGAAAGGGGTGGCGCAGATGAACATAGTCTGGCTTACGCAAGGGAGTGGCGTCCATCCCGCCCCGCCGTCGTCCTCGTCGCCCCGCAGTCTCGCGAATTCTCGCCATCGCGCACGCTCCCGTACCGGTTTCCGCCAGTCTCCCAGCAGGTCCGCCAAAGCCGAAACGAAAATTTTCGATGTCAGAACCGGAAATCCGCGTTGGCCATGATCGGTCCGGGCAAGCCAGGGACACACGACCCGAATTCAGCCCCCCGACAACCGTATGACGGATCAGGAAACCGAAACGGCCTCGAACAGCACCGGTGGGGCTACAAAGGCGTTCTGGGCATCCAGGATCGCCAGTTCCCGGGTTCCTGCCTTTTCCGTTGCATCGAACACGGCATGGATCGACGCCGCTGTCCGTGACAGTGCCTGGGCACAGGACAGGCCATCCAGCAGGTTGGCAAGAAACAGGGCGGCCGTCAGGTCGCCTGCCCCGTTCGGGGATGGGTTCAAATCCAGCTTGGGCGTCGCCACACGCCAGGCGCCGGCATCGGTGACCGCCAGCATCTCGATCATGCCTTCCGGGGTGCCGTCGCGTTCCAGGGATGTCAGCAGCACCGTGGACGGCCCCGTATCCCGCAGCGCATGACAGGCTGTCAGTGCGTCCTGGAGGGTGACGATCTTGCAGCCGGTCAGCAGCTGCATCTCGAAGGCGTTGGGGGTGGCTATGTCCGCCGAGGGAATGGCCCGGTCGCGCATGAACCCCGGGATGTTGTCCCGAACATAGATGCCGGGCTCCTCGTCGCCCATGACAGGATCGCAGCAGAACAAGGCACCGGGATTGTGGCGGCGTACCCGCGCGACCGCATTCAGCACCGCCTCTCCAAGACCCGCATCCCCCAGATATCCGCTCAACACCGCCTGGCATTCGGACAAAAGTCCCAGTCGTTCCAGCCCACCGACGACTTCGCGGATCGTTTCCGGCGAGAAAATCGGACCGGCCGGCGGACCGTAGCCCGCATGCGCCGAAAACATGACCGTGTGAACCGCCCACACGGTACGTCCCATTCGCTGCAGGGGAAACGCAGCCGCGGCATTCCCGACATGACCGAAGGCGACATGGGACTGAATCGATAATATGGCCATGAACAGGAACGCTTTCTGAGTCTTCCGGCGAATGTCGGCGCGGCATCCGTTTCACTTGATCGATGCGATCCAGGCGCACTATCAAGGGACGGACGGCGGCACTCTAGTCATCCCGCGTCCGACAGTACAAGCTGCACCTGCTGCACAAATCCTTCCCGAAAGGCCGCACGTGTCCCGACCCGAAGCTACATTCGTGCCGCCGAAGCCGGACAATATCCGCGGCGCGTTCTACGTCGTTCTCTGTTGCATGCTGCTGGCCGGGACCACCCTGATTGCCCGGTCGCTCGGACCTCAGATTTCCGGCGACGATGCCCTGCATCCGCTTCAGATCGGTTGGGCGCGCTTCTTCTTCGGCGCTTCCGTTGTCGTTCCACTGGCGCTAGCCCGCCATCATTCCTTTCGGCATGCCGCCTACGGCCTGCACGCGGGACGGGTCGCGACGGGATATGGTGGGGTCATCGGCCTGTTCACGGCTGCCGGGTTGATGCCGCTTACGGATGCGACGGCGATCAGCTTCCTGAGCCCCCTGTTCGCCATGGTTTTCGCCGTCCTGTTTCTGAAGGAATGGGTCGGGCTCTGGCGGTGGGGCGCCGCCGGAATCGCCTTCATCGGCGCTTTGGTCCTGACCCGCCCCGGTACCGAGACCTTTCAGCCGGCCGCCCTGATCGCACTCGGCGCCGCGGCCTTCATGGGCGCGGAACTGATCTTCATCAAGGCCTTGAGCGGACGCGAGCCGCCGCTGAAGATCCTGGCCATCAATAACGGCATGGCCGCCCTCGTCGCGACGATACCCGCCATCCTTTTCTGGCGTCATCCGACCGCGGAACAATGGGCGATGTTGGCCCTGTTGGGTGTGATGATGATCTCCGCACAGGCAATGTTCCTGAAGGGCATAGCCCTTGCCGAAGCCAATGTCGCGGCACCGTTCTTCTACACGACGCTGATCTTCGCGACGCTTTATGGCTGGCTGCTGTTCGGCGAAGCACCGGGCACGATCACCGCACTGGGTGCAGGGCTGATCGTACTGGGCGCGCTGATCCTTACCTGGCGAGAGAACCTGGCAAGAAACCGGCAAAAAGAGAATTGAGATTTCCGACAAGCGGAATATATTTCGCCCAATGGAAATTATTTTCAATTCGAGTTGCTGAAGAGGTTCACGATGGTTGCTGACGCCCGCCCCCGCCGTTCGGTTCTCTACATGCCCGGGTCGAACCCGCGCGCCCTGCAGAAAGGCCGCAGCCTGGCGGCAGACGCGCTGATTCTGGATCTGGAAGACGCCGTGGCGCCGGACGCAAAGGCGGAGGCGCGGTCCAACATTGCCGACGCGCTCGGCGAAGGCGGGTACGGCAAACGGGAAATCCTGGTTCGTGTGAATGGACTGGAGACCCCCTGGGGCCGGGACGACCTGTCCGCCCTGGCAGTGGCGGGGGCTGACGGCATATTGCTGCCCAAGGTCGAAAGCGCGGACAGCGTCCGGAAGGCCATCGCCGTTCTGGACGCCGCGGGCGGTCCGTCGGATCTTGCGATCTGGTGCATGATCGAAACGCCGATGGGCGTACTCCACGCGGAGGAAATCGCCGCGGCCTCCCCACGCGTTACAGGTTTCGTCATGGGAACCTCCGATCTGGCGAAGGAACTGCATTGCCTGCATACACCGACGCGCCTGCCCTTCATGACCAGCCTCAACCATACCATCCTGGTGGCCCGCGCCTATGGGCTGGCGGCACTGGACGGTGTCCATCTGGACCTGGCCGATGACGACGGTTTCGCGGAAAGCTGCCGTCAGGGGCTGGAACTGGGCTTTGACGGCAAGACGTTGATCCACCCCAAGACGATCGGCATGGCCAATGACGTGTTTGGCCCCAGCGAGCAGGAAGTCGCGCGCAGCAGGGAAATCATAACGGCGTTCGAAGCCGCACAGGCCGAAGGCCGGGGCGTCGTCGTCCTGGACGGGAAGCTGGTCGAGAACCTGCATGTCGAGAATGCAAAGCGGATTCTGGCCCTGGCGGAACGGATCGAAGAATTGGCGGCGGATCAGAACGCGGCCGCCTAAGTCGCGCCGGTATCGGGAAAATTCGGCCCGGCGCTTCCATACCCATTCGGAACTGGCTAGTCTTGGCGAACCGGACCACCTCCGGCGCCATCCCGGAACCGGTGGGAGATTTTCGATGACGCTATCCGGCCCCGGACCGAGTATCCGGACTGTTCTTACGGCCCTGCTGGTCGCGGTGCTTTGCCTGACGGCAGATCCGCCATCGTCGACGGCGCAAACACCCTATGATCGGGGTTACAACGCCTTCCAGACGGGCGACTATGTGCGCGCGGCCAGAATTTGGTCGCGCCTCGCGGTCGCGGGCAATGCCCAGGCCCAGAACAGTCTGGCCTATCTGTTCAAACGCGGCTGGGGCGTTCATCAGAGTTATCAGGAAGCCGTCTACTGGTACGAACGGGCCGCCGAACAGGGTCGGACGGAAGCGATCTACGATCTGGCCGTCATGTATGATGACGGTCTGGGCGTGCCACGCGATATCAGCCGGGCGCGCGAACTCTACCGCAAGGCCGCGCGCAACGGATTCGCCCCGGCCCATAACAATCTGGGAATCATTCTGGAAAAGGGACGCGGGATCGAAAACGATCGCCGTGCCGCCTATTTCCACTATGCCATCGCCGACAGGATCGGCGGTGCGGACCATGCGGCGACGAACCGGCGAGAGCTGGCTGCGCGGCTCCCCCGGCATGAGGTCGACATCCTGGACCGGATGGTTGCCCGTTCCTCGAACGGGACACTCTATCCCGGCTGGCCCGGCGGCACGTCCTGGACCCGGCCGCAGTCGAAGGCCGCGCCGCCACCGGCGGATTCCCCGATCGCACAACCGACCGCAATCGGCCCGCCGCCCGTGACCGTGGCGGAGATCCGGACGCTGCAGAGGAACCTCGGGCGGCTCGGCTACGATCCCGGGCCCGTCGACGGCATCATGGGCCCTGCGACACGGCGGGCCCTGCGCGCCTATGAAAGCGCCAGGGGCCTGCCGGTTACCGGCAATGCGACGCCCGACCTGCTGGATGCCGTGGCGCAGGACGTCGCCGCCCTCCCCCCGGCCCCCGAGTTTTCACTCACCGTGGCAGAGACCGTCACGGGTAAGACGCCGTTTCTCAAGGTCCAGGGGCAGGTATCGGGGGCCGGAGACACGGTCACGATCGACGGGGAGGCCGTCCCGGTCGGGCAGGATGGCCGCTTCAGTCACGGAGTCTATGTGATCGATGGGGAACGGGTCGTAACCGTCACCGCCCAAGGCGAGGACGGTATCACCCTGTCGAAGACGGTGACGCTTCGCAGAGAGCGGGAAGAGATCGACGACCTTGCCGCCCTGGCCGTGGATCTGATTCCACTGAACCCGATCCGAACGCCGACCCGCACCAATCCGGACGCCGTCGCCCTGATCATCGGAACGGAGACCTATCGATCCCTGCCGGATGCAACCTATGCCGACCGCGATGCCAAGGCGTTTGCCGATTATGCCCAATATGTGCTGGGCGTCCCGCCGACGCGGATCAAGACGCTGGTCGGCGAAGAGGCCGGCTTCGGGTCGATCCGCAAGGCGCTCTCGCTCTGGCTGCCCAGTCTGGTGGAGACCGGAAAGTCCGATGTCTACGTCTTCTTCGCCGGACATGGCCTGACCGATGGCGATGCGACCGGTGCCTACCTGCTTCCCTATGATGGTGATGCCGAGCTGCTGCAGTTTCTGGCGATACAGCGCGGTGACCTGATCGAGGAACTCGCCGCCCTGAATGCCCGGTCCGCGACCGTCGTTCTGGACACCTGTTTTTCCGGCCCCGGGCGCGCCGACGACATGCTGGTCGCCTCCCGCCCGGTCTTCTCCGTCCCCTCGCCGACCGTGCCGGCGGGGGTTGCGGTCCTGTCGGCGGCAAGCGGGCGGCAGACGGCGGGCACCTTGCCTCAGCGACGCCACGGTCTGTTCAGCTATTTCCTGATGCGCGGGCTCGAAGGTGAAGCGAATGCGGACGGCGACGACGTCCTGACCCTGGGTGAACTGTCGGCCTGGGTCTCGGACAAGGTACGCCGTGCCGCCGGGATACTTGGAAGACCGGCCCAGACGCCACATCTGGAAGGTGACGGAAATGCCATATTGGTGCGATACCGTTCCTGAACCAAACGACGGAGAGGACCGACGATGACCGCGAGCCTTGCATCGAAATCCACCGCCGGCCGATTTTTCGAAGATTTCGAAATGGATCAGCAGATCGATCACGCATCGCCGCGCACGATCACCGAAGGCGATGTCGCGCTGTATCATGCGCTGACCGGAAACCGCTTCACCCTGCAGACATCGAACCAGTTCGCGCGCAATGTCGGCTATCACGCCGCCCCGGTGGACGACCTGTTCGTTTTCAATGCGGTATTCGGACTGTCGGTCGCGGATGTCTCGATCAATGCGGTGGCAAATCTGGGCTATGCCGGTTGCGATTTCCTGGCCCAGCTTTATGTCGGCGAGACCATCCGGGCCCGGTCCACCGTGATCGGGTTGCGCGAAACCTCCGACGGCGGGAAAGGCATCGTCTATGTCCGCACCGAAGGTCTGGACCACCGCGACGTGCCGGTATTGCGCTTCGTGCGCTGGGTCATGGTGCCGAAACGCAATCCGAAAGCCAAAGGATCCGGTGTTGACCGGATACCGGATCTGCCCGACGCCGTGCGTCCGATCACGGTGCCGCGCCATCGGCTGAACCGGCATTGGGACGATGTCAGTGCCGGGTCCGTGCACCGCTGGGACGATTATGCCGAGGGCGAGAGGATCGACCATATCGACGGTGTCACCATCGAGGAAGCCGACCACATGACGGCGACACGGCTGTTCCGGAACGCCGCCCGCGTTCATTTCGACGCCCATGCCATGTCCGAGACATCGTTCGGCAAGCGCCTGGTATACGGCGGACATGTCATCGCGACCGCCCGGGCGCTCAGCTACAACGGACTGGCAAATGCCTGCATCGTGTCCGCGATCAATGGCGGGCGCCATGCCGCACCGGTCTTCGGCGGCGACACGATCTATGCCTGGACAGAGGTGATCGAGAAGACCGCCCTGGAGAAACGGGACGACATCGGCGCCCTGCGGCTGCGGACGCGGGCCGTCAAAAACCGAAACTGCAGCGACTTCCCGACGGAGGGTCCCGATATCGCCCTGGACCTCGACTACACCGTCATTCTGCCGCGACGCTGAACGCCAGGTCGATGGTAAGCGGACAGGAAGATGGTGCCTGAATAGGAGTGGCCACGGTTTTCGGTTCCAGGCGACATAACGCGTGTGAACTGACACACACTATTGAAACAGCGACGCAAAGAGCGGAAAGCCCCGTAAAGTTCGCTGAGCCATGCCCATTGTTGCTGGCGGCACGATACGGATCAGTCTGCAACGGAAGCATTATGCTTTTAATGATTATTCCTCCTCTATAATTAGATCGCACGGCTTGCCAATGTAGCCGTCTCCCTCATCGCCTGAATCGCTTACGGACGCATAAGAAATCCGTACCAAGCCGTTCAGCCCGCCCGTGAAACGCCAGACGTCTTGAAACTCTTCTCCTTCGTAACTGTAACCGTTGCCCTGCTTTGTCAGTTCGCCTGTAGCCAACAGGTGGTTCAACTCCTTCTGAGAGAGTAATAGCTCAACATAAACATCATCATCCCCCCACCAAGCCCCTAGCTTAAGAGACATTTTCGCCCCCCCGTAAACTTTGACGCGCGAGTGCCCCTACACTGCATCATAATTCATTCCGAATTATTTCGGCTATCTCGTTACGAAGCTCATCTTTTAGTGCCTGCCAATCTGTCGCCATTACTTTTACGTATCGGTCGCTTCCGGTCGCAAAACCATCAACTTCAAAATCTGTTATGATGTCGGCCTGAGCGCAGCGTTCTAGTACATTGAGAGCGGAGAATTCTTCATGGAATCTTTCTTTTTGCTCTTCAGAAAGGTTCTGCACGCCGCACCAATGAATAATGTCCACGTCTTTACCGTCGGGGTCCGTCAACCCATTCAAAAGACTTCCTGAAAAAAGGAGGTCGCGTTCGTCGACGGCCATGTCGTCTTAATCCTTGCCACTTCACCAACAAACAAGTGCAGGGCGGTATGCACTTCATTTCTGCTGCCCATAAAAACGGGGCGACAGGCGTTTAAGAAGGGTATCTTATCACAAGGGATCAATGTTCTAGTATCAGACAAATCAACTCTCGAACGGTCGTCTTAGAGCGGGTAAGCACAGAGTTGTAAGCTCATGTATAGAAAATTCCTCCAGACGATACCGCTTCTCTCTGGGCCACTCACCACGGTACTCGATAACCGGCGTTATTAGGGTACCTCACAAACCTCTATCGAGCCCGTTGCTGACTACGTCGGCCCATTGGGCTGATCGACCCGGATGTCCGCTGAGCGCCTGGACCCGGGCGGCACTGATCCGAGGCGCTCCGTAGGCATGAAACAACTGTCCAGCGGGTTGCGTCACGGACGTCCTGCGTCATGTCATAACACGGGCGCCGAAAGGATAACCTTCGAACTGGCGGAACAGGTGTTTCCCGTGCCCCCTTTAACGGGGCCCGCTGAAGAGAATACGGTCCGTTTCAGGCATCGGACGAAGGCGGCGGGCCGACCGGACGAACCGCGGACTTGAGCCGCCGCGCCAGACCGCCTAGAACTGGCACCGGAATTCATCCGATAACCAAGAATGGCGGGCTTCAACGCGCCCTGGCGCCCCCGCCCACGGGAGAACAGTCATGGTGGAAACCATCTCGCATTTCATCGGCGGTCAAAAGGTGGACGGGAAGAGCGGCCGCTTCGGCGACGTCTACAATCCGGCAACCGGTGAAGTCGCCGCGAAGGTCGCCTATGCCAGCCGCGACGAAATCAACGGCTTTGTCCAGAACGCGCTCGCCGCCCATGAGGTCTGGTCCAACACGCCGTCGCCGAAACGCGCCGCGGTCATCTTCCGGATGCGGGAGCTGATGGTCGCCAACAAGGACCGCCTAGCGGAAGAGCTGTGCAAGGAACACGGCAAGACGCTGGCCGACGCCGCGGGTGAAATCCAGCGCGGCATCGACGTCGTCGAATTCGCCGCGGGCGCGCCGCATCTGATGAAGGGCGAGTTCAACCACAATATCGGCGGCGGGATCGATCTGTATTCGATCCGCGAACCGGTGGGCGTCATCGGCGGCATCACGCCGTTCAACTTCCCGGTCATGATCCCGCTGTGGATGGGCGCCATGGCGATCGCCTGCGGCAACGCCTACATCAACAAGCCGTCGGAGCGCGATCCGTCCGCCCCGATGATGCTGGCGGAGCTGTGGAAGGAAGCCGGCCTGCCGGACGGTGTCTGGAACGTCGTGCACGGCGACAAGGAAGCGGTGGACGCCCTGCTGGAACACCCGGACGTCCCGGCGATCAGCTTCGTCGGCTCCACCCCGGTCGGCGAATACATCTATCAGCACGGCAGCGCCCACAACAAACGGGTCCAGGCCTTCTGCGGCGCCAAGAACCACATGGTCATCATGCCGGACGCCGATATGGACCAGGCCGCGGACGCCCTGATCGGGGCCGGTTACGGTTCCGCCGGCGAACGCTGCATGGCAATCTCGGTCGCGGTGCCGGTCGGTGAGGAAACCTCCAAGGCGCTGGTCGACCGCCTGATCCCGAAGGTCCAGGCCCTGCGCATCGGCCCGTACAACGACGCCGAAGCCGACATCAACCCGCTGATCACGCGGCAGGCGAAGGAGCGGGTCGAAAGCCTGATCCAGCGCGGCGTCGACGAAGGCGCCAGCCTGCTGGTCGACGGCCGGGGCGCGACGCTTCAGGGCTATGAAAACGGCTTCTTCGTCGGTGCGACCCTGTTCGATCAGGTCACGACCAACATGGAAATCTACAAGACGGAGATCTTCGGCCCGGTTCTGTCCGTCATGGCCCCGTCCGGCTATGACGACGCGGTGCAGATGATCAACGACCATGAATACGGCAACGGCGTTGCGATCTTTACGCGGGACGGCGATACGGCCCGCGCATTCTCGAATGCGGTCGATGTCGGCATGATCGGCGTCAATGTGCCGATCCCGGTGCCGATGGCGTTCCACAATTTCGGCGGGGCCAAGCGGTCGAAATTCGGCGACACGCAGATGCATGGTCCGGAATCGGTGCGCTTCTTCACGAAGATGAAGACGATTTCCAGCCGTTGGCCGTCGGGCATCAAGGAAGGCGCGCAGCTGGCCTTCCCGACGAACAACTGATCGTCGCCTGAACGACGGAGTTCGAAACGCCCCCGGCCGCCGCGCCGGGGGTTTTTCGTTCAGGCACCCTGCCCTGGGAGAAGCGCCTCGTCCTCCGGCCGTCCGGGAATGACGTTGCGGTCGATGTTCCAGGCGATGCTGATGCGGTGGCCCTCCCCCATATGCGGCGTGACGTAATGCGTCACGAAACTGGGAAAGAGCACCAATGTCCCCGGCTCCAGCGGAGGATAGACCTGCGACGTCACCAGACCCTGCTTGGTCGGACAGCAGCGCTGCACCCGCGGGTCCGAGATTCCCAGCGCGCCGTTGAACTGTTCCCTTTCGCCGGGCTCCGGCGGCAGCAGATGATAGACCGCACTGACTTCCGTCCGGCGATGACCGTGCGGTCCGATATACTCGCCCTTACGGGATACATTGGCCCAGACATCGTCGATATGCGCGGTCTTGGCGCCGGTAATCTTCATGAACGCCTGTTTGACGCGTTCATTCAGCAGCGTGATGGTCGGGCACTGCCATGAACCGAAATCGCGGATCTTCGCACCGCCGCCGCCGATCCAACGGCCCTGTTCGCTGTCCTGTGCCCGGAATTTGGCCTCCGCCTGCAGCAGAGGCTCCTCCAAGAGCTTCAGGATCCGGTCATTGTCCGGAAAGATCGCGACACACACCAAAGGGTCGATATGCTGCAAAATCACATTCTTCGGCCAGACGTCGACCTGCGTCGGCCCGATCGGTACTGTCTTCCTCACCCGTTCCCCCCCGGTCAAGAAGCCCTTATGTTTCGGGCAATATGACCAGCGACCGGCGGGAGGATCAACTATTTGTGATCATCCCGCCGATCCAGAGGGGCATCGCTGCGCCGGCGGCTATGTCCGGTTGATGGAAATCCCGCCATCCGTGAGATATCCGGCCCCGGTCAGGAAACTGGCCGAATCGGAGACGAGGAAAAGCGCCGCATTGGCGATTTCTTCGGGCGATGCACTCCGCTTCAGGGCATGCAGGCCCCGCACGAAATCCAGAACCTCCGCCGAGCCGCCGGTACTCTGTACCGCCATCTCGGTATCGGTCGCTCCGGGAATCAGCGCGTTCACGCGGATGCCCTTCGGTCCGTATTCCGCTGCCAGAACCCGGGTCAGCGCCAGCAGGCCCAGCTTGGCGGATCCGTACGCCGCCATGCCAGGCAACCCAACCGTGTGCCCCGCCACCGAGGAGGTGAACAAGAGCGATCCGCTCCCGGCCGCCTCCATTACCGGAAGCTGATGCTTGGCGCACAGAAAGGCGCCGGTCAGGTTCACTTCCAGCGTATGCCGCCAATCCGCAACCTTCATGTCGGCCGCCGGCCCGAGATTGCCCAGAATACCGGCGTTGTTGAAGCCGATATCCAGCGCACCGAACGTGTCTGTCGCGGTCCTGACCAGCGCCTCGGCGAAGCCTTCGTCACAGACATCGCCAGCCACGAATGCAGCCCGACCGCCGTCCTCACGGATTTCATCCACCAGATCGGACAGTTCCTTCTCCCGGCGGGCGCCGACGACGACGGCGGCCCCTTCCTCCGCAAACAGACGGGCGGCCGCGCGCCCGATCCCGGAGCTCGCCCCGGTGATCACCGCGACCTTTCCTTTCAAACTCGACATGGATAATCCTCCTGATTGATTGATGCGGCGGAGACTGCATGGTTGGCTTCCGGTTCCCCACCCGCTTCTTGCGGGGTTCAACAGAAAGGCGATGCCATGCCGCGGACTGCCCATATCCGATGCGGTTCCGATATCCGCGACGGCCTGATCCAGGCCGGCGTGCCGGGCGACTTCCTCGAATGGAGTGATCCGCTGTGCCGTGGCCCCGTTCCGGCGGGCCTCGACAGAGCCGCCCTGCGGCGGCTCCGGGCCGAATGGATCGCCACACATTGGGAAGCGGATTTCGATGACACTCTGAAGAAGCTGGTGGATCAGGACACCGCTCTGGACCAGCTCGACCGGTACGACCGGGTCATCCTGTGGTTCGAGCACGACCTCTATGATCAGGCGACACTGATGGGCCTGCTGGATCTGATCGGTCATCGGCCGAACCTGTATCTTCTGTCGACCGACCGGCACCCCAATCACGCGCATTTCATCGGATTCGGACAGCTTCACCCGTCCGAGCTGGCGGCCATGACCGGCAGCGAGAAACCGGTTACCCGGCGTCAGATCGACGTCGCTCGGGAAGGCTACGGCCTGTACCGGGCGGCGGACCCGGCCGCGCTGAAGACCTTTGCGGAGCATCGGGAGACCGCCACAGCCATGCCCTTTCTGCCGAAGGCCATCCTGCGGCATCTGGCCGAACTGCCCGGGCAGACGGATGGCCTGTCCCTGACGGAACGCCTGACATTGCAGGCCCTGAAAGACGGAGCGGCGACGCCGGGACAGTGCTTCCGGGATCTGGTCCGGAAACTCGACCCTCAGCCCTTTCTCGGCGACCTGATGTATTGGGAGGACATAACGCGGCTGGCAAAAGCGCCTGAACCCGCCCTCGCCCCGGTCCCGGAGGATTGGCACAGCCCGGTTTCCCTGACGGCCTTCGGCAAGGCGCTGTTGAGGCGGGACGCGAACTGGACCGAGCGGAATCCGCTGGACCGGTGGTGGGGTGGCCGGCGGCTCGCCGCTACCTAGACTGCCTTCGCCAGTTCGTTGGCCAGCGCCCGGATCTCCTTCGCCGCGACGGATGCGCCCTTGGTTTCCAGCGCCGTCCTGCCGCTGACCATGGCTTCGGCGAAGGCGACGCGATTGCCGATCGTCGATTTGGCGACCTTGACCGGATAATCACCCAGCCTTGTGATCATCTGGGCAGTGAGATTGGCGCGCGGCGGCACCCGGTTCAGAACCATGAGTGCGGTGGACTTCTCCTTCGCCGCCAGTTCCAGCGTCGGCTGTGTCGCCCAGACATCCAGCGGGCTGGGTTGCGCGGGGACCAGAACGATATCCGCGGCCCGTACCGCGACACGGGCGTCGGTATCGGCATGCGGTGGGCTGTCGATCAGGATGAAATCGTGAGATTCCGCCAGTTTCTCGACGACGCGCGCGGCACGCCATCCTGTCATGGCCTCGAAGGTCAGACCGGTCCGGTCTTCGCCGAAATGACGTTCCCGTGCCGCGTACCACGCGGCCAGGCTCTGCTGCGGATCGATATCCACCAGCGCCACGGATTTGCGCTTGAGGACCCAGGCAAGGGCCAGATGGGCCGCCAGCGTCGATTTGCCGGCGCCACCCTTTTGCTGGGCAACGGTAAAGATCTTTGCGGTCATGAAAGGCTGACTCCCCCAAAGGCTGGACCGTCCAAGCGTGACATGAATGATCCGGTCCAGGCAAATCCATTTCGCAGGTGCGAAATGACACGACCGGCCCGACCGCCCGGACTTGTCAGCGGTGCCGCCCGGCGGCATAAGCCGGTCATGAGCATTGAACCACGCAAGACAGAGACGATTGCCCTGGACGAAGCTGGCCTGGACCGTGCGGCCAGGACCTTGCGGCGCGGCGGTCTGGTCGCCTTTCCCACGGAAACCGTCTACGGGCTGGGGGCGGATGCGACCGATGATACGGCGACGGCATCGATTTTCGCGGCAAAGGGACGGCCGCAGTTCAACCCCCTGATCGTTCATTTCGCCGACGCCGATGCCCTACGACGGCATGTCGTCGTAACAGACCTGGCGCAGCGACTGTCAGACCGATTCTGGCCCGGGCCATTGACCCTGGTCCTGAAACGGCGTCCGGACAGCGGTCTGTCCCGCCTGGTCAGCGCCGGCCTCGATACCGTCGCAGTGCGGATGCCGGCCCATGGCGGTGCCCGCGATCTGTTGCGCCTGACCGGGCGCCCCATTGCAGCCCCCAGCGCCAATGCGTCGGGGCGGCTCAGCCCCACCGCCGCCGATCATGTCGCGGCCTCCCTGAACGGGCGGGTCGATCTGATCCTGGATGGCGGCGCCTGCAAGGTCGGCGTCGAAAGCACCGTACTGGATGCGACCGGTGAGGCGCCGGTGCTGCTGCGCCCCGGCGGGCTGGCAGTCGAGGCTGTTGAGGAACTGACAGGACGGCGTGTCGTACACAGCCTGCATGAAGAGAACGCGCCGAAATCGCCGGGAATGCTCCTGAGCCATTATGCACCCGGCCTGCCGCTTCGCCTGAATGCCGAGACGGCCAAACCGGGCGAGGCACATCTGGGGTTCGGCGACATCCCGGGGTTGGTCAGCCTCAGTACCGACGGCGATCTTCTGGAAGCTGCTGCGAACCTGTTCCGCATGCTGCACGACCTGGACGTGCCGAGCCGCTATGCCGGGATCGCCGTTGCGCCTGTGCCGGAACGAGGACTGGGACTGGCAATCAACGACCGGCTGCGCCGGGCTGCGACGCGATAGCGATTTTTTCCGACGGAAGCGCGCCGGAAACGCGTCCTTGGGGTCACGAACGGGATGGATCCCCCTCCTCCCCCCTGACCCTGAAGGAGCAACGCGCATGAAGGTTTCCAAGACCAAATCGATCCTGATCGCTGGCGGTATCGGCATGGCCGCGCTGGTGGCCGGCGCCGGCGTCGGCATGGCCAAGAGCGGCCCCGGCGGCTGGGGCGGCTGGGGCCATCACGGCCCGCACGGACATGGCGGTCCGCATTTGGAGCGGATGATCGGGCAGATCGATACCAACGGAGACGGTAATCTGACCGTCGAGGAAATCGCTTCCTTCCGCGACGCTCGGTTCCAGGCCATGGATGCGGACAGCAATGGCGAACTGACGCCGCGCGAGCTGACCGAAGGATTCCGGGCGCTGCATTTCGCTGCGATGGATTCCGATGGAGACGGCCTGATTTCCCAGGACGAGTTCATGGCGGCCGGCAAAGATCGCAACTGGGGCGGCAAACGCTTCTCCTGGATGGACGAAGACGGCAACGGCCGCTTGAACCCCGCAGAAATGGCCGCCATGTCTGAGCGCTTGATGTCTCGCCTCGATGCCAATGAAGACGGTATCATCGACGCTGACGAACTGCAGCAGATGCGCGATCGGCACCACCGCTGATCGGGTGAAATTGCGGATCGGACGGAGACGGCGCAGGATGACACATGATCGGTCACAGGCCCTGTTTCCGTCCGACCGTTTCGCGCATGGTTTGGGATATGGCATGACGGTCAAACCGACCGACACAGCCTCGGCGGAGGCGGGCGACGGAGACCTTCTGGCGGCGGCGGCGCGCGGCGACGGCGCGGCCTTTCGCTACTTGCTCGACCGCTATACCGGACGCGTCTTCGCCAATTGCTATCGTGTCCTGGGGGAGGCCGACGAGGCCGAAGACGCGACGCAGGAAAGCTTCGCACGCCTTTGGAAGGTGCTGGGGCGAAAAACCGGCGCCTCCGCACCGGATCGCGACGCGGGCGGCTGGCTGATGCGCACATCGCGCAACCTGTGCATCGACCGCCTGCGTCGGCGCAAGCGCTGGACGAGCGACGAAAGAGTGCTGGAAATGCAGGCTGATCCGACACCGGGTGCCGAAACGCGGCGCCAGACCCGCGACATCGGTACGCGCGTTCGTGAGGCCCTGAACAGCCTTCCCGACCGCCAGCGCGCCGCCATCGCCATGGTTCATTTCGAAGGATTGCCGCAAACCGAGGCCGCCGTCGCGATGGGGGTCTCTGTCGACGCGCTGGAATCGCTGCTGGCACGCGGGCGCCGCACATTGCGTGCACGGCTGGAACCGGACAAGGCGGATTTGATATGACTTTCGATAACGTACCGGGTCTTCAAGCCGAACAAGGATGGAAACGATGACCGAAGACCGCATCCTGGAACTGATCGCCGCCTATGGCGCCGACCCGTTGCGCTGGCCTGCGGAAGAAAGGGTCGCGGCGCAGAGCCTGATGGCCGCGACCGACGACCCGCGCTTGCGTGCGGCCCTGGCTGAGGCCCGGGCGCTGGATGATCTATTGGCCCTGGCAAGCGTGCCGGACATCAGCCATGAGACGCAGGAGCGGCTGCGCATCGATGCGGCGGCCCCCGTCTCCCCCATCGCCCGGCTGCAGCGCCTGCTCGACTGGCCCGGGCCGATCTGGCAACCGGCCGGCGCGCTCGCAGCCGCTCTCGTTCTGGGTATCTGGGCCGGTGTGGCCAATCCGGACGCCTCGGCCGACATTGCCCGTCTGGGAAGCAGTCCGGCGTCGACCGAAACGACGTCCGGCGAAGGATTCGAACCCTTCATCAGCATGGAGGACAGCCTGTGAGCACCGCACGCAAGTCTTCTCGGATGCGTTGGCTGCTGATCGGGTCGCTGGCGCTCAACCTGTTCCTGATCGGCTTTCTGGCCGTCGGAGCCCTGCGTCATCACTGGCATGACGGGCCGCACCACAAGCCGTTCCGGGAAATGATGCATTTCATGCGAGACCGCGGGCCGGAGCAGCGATTCCTGCGCCACCTCGGTGATGCCGATGCAGCCATCATGATGGCGCTGAAGGAGCGTCACGGCCCTGCCCTGTCCGACGCCTGGCAGGAAAGCCGGAATGCCCGGGACGCCGTGCGGGACCTCATGCGCGCCGGGGAACGCGATCCGGCGGTCCTGCAAGCCGCCATGGAACGCGCCCGGGACAGCCGCAACGCCGCATTCCTGATCCTGGAAGGGCTGATGCTGGATATCGCCGCGCAGCTCTCCGACGAAGGCTACCGTTCCCTCGCCGGCGAGCCGCGATAGGCCCCCTACGCGGCGGTCCAGACGGCCAGTTCGTAGCCTTCCGGATCCGAAAAATGGAACCGCCTGCCGCCGGGGAACTCAAAGGTCGGTTTGACGATCTTGCCGCCCGCCGCCTCGATCGCCGCCTGGCAGGCCTCCAGGTCAACGGCATACAGCACCACAAGTGCGCCGCCCGTCGGCTGCGGCTCGCCCTCCGCGAAGCCACCCTTCATATGCCCGTCGTCAAACTCACAATACGCCGGTCCGTAATCCGTGAAGGTCCAGCCGAACGCCCCGCCATAAAATGCCTTCATCTTGTCGATATCTCGGGTCAGGAACTCGACATAATTGATCTTGCGGTCCTGCGGTTCACGCGCATCCGACATGGTATCCTCCTACCAGCGAAAAGAACATTATAGGGGCAAATTATCAGAACATTAAGGGGGTAAAAAGAGACAATTGCAAAAACAAACGCCCCCGAAGACCGGTTTTCGGGGGCGCGGTACCAGTATACTGATACAGATTTATGAATTTCAAGCGGCGTCGGGCGTCACCCAGGGCGCGGTTTTGGCGCGGGCCGCCTCGAAACTGTCGATTGCTTCGCCCTTCTGCAAGGTCAGTCCGATATCGTCGAGACCGTTCAGCAGGCAGTGTTTGCGGAAGGGATCGACCTCGAACGACACCTCTTCGCCATCCGGATCGACTACGACCTGGCGCTCCAGATCGATGGTGAACATCGCGTTCTGACCGCGATCCGCCTTTTCCATCAGCACATTGACGGTTTCCTCCGGCAGACGGATCGGCAGAATACCGTTCTTGAAGCAGTTGTTGTGGAAGATGTCGGCGAAACTCGGCGCGATTACGCAACGGATGCCGAAATCCTCCAGCGCCCAGGGCGCGTGCTCACGGCTGGATCCGCAGCCGAAATTGTCGCCGGCGATCAGGATCGACGCGTGCCGGTAGGGCTCGCGGTTCAGCACGAAATCGGCCTTCTCGCTGCCATCGTCATTATAGCGCATCTCGTCGAACAGGTTCTTGCCCAGGCCGGAGCGCTGAATCGTCTTCAGGAACTGCTTCGGGATGATCATATCCGTGTCGATATTGATCAGGTTCATCGGCGCGGCGATGCCGGTCATTTCCTTGAAAGGTTTCATGGATCCGTTCTCCTTTTCTTACCGCCCGCGCCGCTTCAGCAGCGACAGGATGAAGGACGGGTCGACGATGTTGATCAGGTCGTCATCGTTGGCCGGGGCCGGGACGTCGACCCGCCAGCCGGCGCTGCGCAGGTCACGGCCGAACAGGCGATCCAGGTGATCTTCGGGAAGTGTGGTTTCGGCGATCATTTCAGATACTCCCGGACGTCCGCCAAGGTGCCCTTGAGCGCGGCGGCAGCGGCCATGCCCGGGCTGACCAGATGGGTTCGCCCACCCCGGCCCTGACGGCCTTCGAAGTTGCGATTGGAGGTCGACGCACAGCGTTCCTGCGGCTTCAGCTTGTCCGCATTCATCGCCAGACACATGGAGCAGCCCGGCTCGCGCCAGTCGAAACCGGCCTCGGTCAGGATGCGGTCCAGCCCTTCCTTCTCCGCCTGTTCCTTCACCAGGCCGGAGCCCGGTACGACCATGGCGTGGATCCCGTCAGCGACCTTGCGGCCCTTTGCGACCGCGGCGACTTCACGCAGATCTTCGATCCGGCCATTGGTACAGGAGCCGATGAAGACCTTGTCGATCTTCACATCGGTCAGCGGCATGCCCGCCTTCAGGCCCATATAGTCCAGGGAGCGTTGCGCCGCCTCGCGCTTGCCGCCTGCGAAACTTTCCGGCGATGGGACGGTGCCGGTGATCGGCGCGACGTCCTCAGGGCTGGTTCCCCAGGTCACCTGCGGCGGGATGTCGGCCACGTCCAGCTCGACTTCCTTGTCGTAGAACGCGCCCTCATCGGACGGCAGCGTGCGCCAATAATCGACGGCCTGTTCCCAAGATTCGCCCTTCGGTGCCATGGTGCGGCCCTTGAGATAATCGAAGGTCTTCTGATCCGGCGCGATCAGGCCGGCACGGGCGCCTCCTTCGATGGTCATGTTGCAGACCGTCATTCGGCCTTCCATCGACAGGTCGCGGATCGCCTGACCGGCGAATTCGATGACATGACCGGTGCCGCCGGCCGTGCCGATCTTGCCGATGATGGCGAGGATCAGGTCCTTGGCGGTCACGCCGGTCGGCAGGGCGCCGTTCACGGTGACGCGCATGTTCTTGGCCGGCCGCTGTTGAAGCGTCTGGGTCGCCAGGACGTGTTCGACCTCCGACGTGCCGATCCCGAAGGCCAGCGACCCGAAGGCGCCGTGTGTCGCCGTGTGGCTGTCACCGCAGACAATGGTCATGCCCGGCAGGGTGAACCCCTGTTCCGGGCCGATGATGTGCACGATGCCCTGGCGGATATCGAACATGTCGAAATAGGGGACGCCGAAATCCTTGGCGTTCTTCGCCAGGGTTTCGACCTGAATGCGGCTTTCCTCGTCGGCAATGCCGCCGGCGCGGTTTTCGGTCGGAACGTTATGATCCGGCACGGCCAGCGTCATTTCCGGACGGCGCACCTTGCGCCCGGCATTGCGCAGCCCTTCGAAAGCCTGCGGGCTGGTCACCTCATGCACCAGGTGACGGTCGATGTAGATCAGGCAGTTGCCGTCGTCCTGACGGTCCACAACGTGGCTATCCCAAATCTTATCGAAAAGCGTCTTCGGCTGGCTCATCCCGGCTGACCTCACATCTCCACCACGAAATTCTGGCAGGCGGATACATCAAATGCCGGGATTTATAAAGGGCATTCCGCATCTTAGCGCGGACGGACGCCCATCAGACGTGGCAGCGGCCTGAAATGACGTCGCGACGAAAACGGCGGCCACGCCGGGAAAACATTGTAATTCTTACACTTGCCCCGATAGGGACGCCGCTAATCTCGGACGGTTGCGTCCATGACGATCAAACTGTGTTGCCGCGACAGAAACGCCTGGCGAAGCAGCATCTGAGGCAAGGATAGTGGTCGCAGCACACCATATCGCCCTGGCCCCGGACACAGAAAGGCGCATCGGGAGGCCTTGCGGCTTCCCGATGCGCGCCCTGTCACGAAGCGTCGTGTAGGACGGTCTTAGGCGTCCGTCTTGTCGCCGACGTAACGGCCGTTTTCCATGCCGCGGCCGGTGGTACGCTCAACGATACGGGCCGACTTGCCGGCGCGGCCGCGCAGGTAGTACAGCTTCGCGCGGCGGACCTTGCCGCGACGCACGACGTCGATGCCTTCGATCCGCGGGCTGTACAGCGGGAACACGCGTTCCACGCCTTCGCCGTAGGAGATCTTGCGGACGGTGAAGTTGGAGTTCACGCCGGCATTCTTGCGGCCGATGCAAACGCCTTCGAAGGCCTGGACACGTTCACGCGTGCCTTCGACGACCTTCACGCGGACACGGACGGTGTCACCCGGAGAGAATTCCGGCACCGCTTCGCCCGCGGCCAGCTGTTTTTCAACCTGCTCGGCATTCAGCTGTTCGATAATGTTCATGACTGGGTTCCTTTCCTGCAAAAATCCGTGCGTTCAGCACGCAACGTGTTTCGACCCGGTATGGCGGGCCCAAAGATCCGGCCGGCGCCGCTGTGTGACGGCTTCGGCCTGGGCCCGTCTCCAGGCCCGGATATTCTCGTGATGACCGGACAGCAGGACTTCGGGCACCGCCCGTCCGTCCCATTCCGCCGGCCGCGTATATTGCGGGTATTCCAGCAACCCGCTTTCGAAGCTTTCCTCGTCCAGGGATTCGCGCGACCCGAGATAGCCCGGCAAGAGACGCAGCACCGCGTCCAGCATCGCCAGGGCCGCCGGTTCGCCGCCGGAAAGAACGAAATCGCCGAGGCTGACCTCCTCGATCTCCCACTTGTCCAGCACCCGCTGATCGACGCCCTCGTACCGACCGCACAGGATCTTCAGCCCCGGCCCCTCGGCCCAGTCCCGCGCCGTCGCCTGGTCGAAGACCCGGCCACGCGGCGAGAGATAGACCATCGGGCCCGGACGGTCCGACACGGCGGAGATCGCCGCATCCAGCACGTCCGGCCGCATCACCATGCCGGCCCCGCCGCCCATCGGTGCATCGTCCACCGTCTGATGACGGTCGGTGGCGAAGCCCCGAATGTCCACGGCGTCCATCTGCCAGACTCCCTTCTCCAGCGCCTTGCCGGCAAGGGATTGGCCGAGGAACCCGGGGAACATTTCCGGGAACAGGGTCAGGGTCGTGACGGTCCAGGGAGCGGTCATGGCTTTACGCGGCCCCCTCTTCGTCGTCGACCGAAACCGGCGGCACGACCGTCAGCCGCCCGGCGTCGAGATCGACCTCCGGCACGACATCCAGAGTGAAGGCATAGAGTTCGGCCCGGCCTTCGCCATCCACGATTTCCAGCATGTCGCCACTTCCGAATTCGTAGATTGCCCGCACCGTTCCCAGCGCCTGCCCTTCCGGGTCGACCGCGTCGAGCCCGATCAGGTCGGCATGGTAGAACTCGCCCTCTTCCTCCGTCTCCGGCAGGAGATCGCGGTCGAGATGCAGTTCCGTCCCGCGCAGCGCCTCGGCGGCATTGCGGTCGGAACAGCCGGCGATGGCGGCCAGGATCTGCCCCTTTACCTCACCCTTGACCGTCAGGTCGAAGGTCACGGTGCCCGACGCGTCGGTCAGCGGCCCATAGGCGGTCAGGTCGGCGGGATCGGCGGTGAAGCTCTTCACACGCACGAGGCCGCGCACGCCATGTGCGCCGGTCACGACGCCTACGACGAGTTTGCGCTTCGCCATCATTCCGATCCCATCCGGCATGATCCGTTCCGTCCGGTCGCGTCGACCTTACGAGGCAGCTTCTTCGGAAGCAGCTTCTTCAGCCGGGGCTTCCTCGGCCGGAGCGGCAGCAGCTTCAGCGGCTTCCGCCTCAGCGGCGGCGGCAGCTTCAGCAGCTTCGCGGGCTTTTTCTTCGCGCTCGCGGATACGCTCCTGCTCTTTCGCCTTCGGCTGGTTCTTCTTGGTCTGCGCCGGAATGGCCGGCTTTTCCAGGACCCCGGCTTCCGCCAGGAAGCGGTGCACACGCGGCGACGGCTTGGCGCCGACCGACAGCCAGTGACGGGCACGGTCGAGGTCCAGCTTCAGACGCTCATCGTGGTCCCGGTCGACCATCGGGTTGTGGAAACCGATCTTCTCGATGAAGCGGCCATCGCGCGGGGCACGGGAATCCGCGACCACGATGCGGTAGAAGGGGCGCTTCTTCGCGCCGCCACGGGACATCCGGATCTTAAGGCTCATATGTGTTCTCCAGTTTACTGAAACGTCATACTCGGTTGTCGTAAGGTCGAAATCGCGTTCGACCGGCTATTTCTTCGGGAACCCGGGGGGAAACCCGCCCATCCCGGGAGGCAGGTTGCCGCCCCCCAATCCACCGCCGGGACCACCCAGCCCCGGGAGTTGTCCGCCGCCGGGCATGCCGCCCTGGCCGCCAAGAAGCGCGCCCATGTCTCCCATGCCGCCGGGAAGCTTGCCCTTCTTCCCCATCTTGGAGACCTGCTTCATCATCTTGGACATCATCTGATGCTGCTTCAGCAGCTTGTTCACATCCTGCACGCTGGTCCCGGAACCGGCCGCGATACGGCGCTTGCGCGAGGCATGCAGCACCTTCGGCTGGCGCCGCTCCTGCGGAGTCATGGAGGAGATGATCGCCTCCTGCCGCAGCAGCGCCTTCGGATCGACATTCGCGCCGGCCATCTGCTTCTTGATCTTGGCCACGCCCGGCAGCATCCCCATCAACCCTTCCAGACCGCCCATCTTGCGCATCTGCTTGAGCTGAGACGCCATGTCCTCAAGGTCGTATTCGCCCTTCTGCATCTTGCGGGCGATCTTCTCGGCCTCTTCCTGCTCGATCGTCTCGGCGGCCTTCTCGACCAGGGAGACAACATCGCCCATGCCCAAGATACGGCCGGCAACGCGATCGGCACGGAAGACCTCGACCTCGTCCATCTTCTCGCCGGTGCCGAGAAACTTGATCGGCTTTCCGGTGACATGACGCATCGACAACGCCGCCCCGCCACGGGCATCGCCGTCGACACGGGTCAGCACGATACCCGACAGGCCAACGCGGTCCTGGAAACTCTTCGCAACCGTGACGGCGTCCTGACCGGTCATGCTGTCGGCGACCAGCAGCGTTTCACGCGGCGCGGCGGTATCCCGCACTGCGGCAACCTCGGCCATCAACTGCTCATCGACATGCAGACGACCGGCAGTATCCAGGAAGACCACATCATAACCGCCCAGCCGCGCGGCATTCAGCGCGCGCTTGGCGATATCGACGGGCTGCTGACCGGCCACGATCGGCAGGGTCGCAACACCGGTCTGCTCACCCAGGATCTTCAACTGCTCCTGCGCCGCCGGACGATAGACGTCCAGCGAGGCCATCAGAACCTTCTTCTTGTCCTTTTCCGTCAGGCGCTTTGCCAGCTTCGCCGTGGTGGTCGTCTTACCCGACCCCTGCAGACCGACCATCAGGATCGCGAAGGGCGGCTCGCCGATCAGGTTCAGGTCCTGATCGTCCGTCTGCAGCAGATCGACCAGGGCGTCGTGGACGATCTTGACGACCTGCTGTCCGGGCGTAACCGATTTCAGGACCTGCTCACCAAGGGCCTTTTCCTTGACCCCGTTGATGAACTCCTTGACCACCGGCAGCGCGACATCAGCTTCCAGCAGTGCGATCCGGATGTCGCGCATGGCGGCATCGACGTCGCTCGCCTTCAGCGAACCACGCCGTTTCAGGGCGTCGAATACACCCCCCAACCGATCTGACAGCGACTCGAACATCCGTACCCTCTATACCGAACCAAACCCTGTGCGCATGCGGATCAGACAGGTCACAACGCAAAACGCGCCGGTGCGCGAAACTCGCGGACCGGCGGGGCCCCTCGGGACCGAGTGCTTCAGCACTGCCTGATATGGCGCGGGTTCTAGGCCCAAACCGCCGCGGCGTCAAGCCCGCGACGGGACACTGGTCCCGGATTGCCGCCTACCGCCGCCGGAACGCGCCCGGGCCATACACCGAAAATATGCAAAAAAACAGATTCACTATTTCGCATTGCACTGGCGCGGACTCGCGGGTGATACTCGGCCAGATTTAATCGGGAATCCAATATGTCTACGATTAGTAGGGTTAATGCCCGTCAGCCCACCGATATCGACCGGCATATCGGCGCGAACCTCAAGCGCATCCGGCGGCAGCGCCGCCTGACCCAGGTCGAACTGGGGGAAGCCGTCGGCTTGAGCTTCAAGCAGATTCGAAAATACGAATCCGGCGAGAACCGGATTTCGGCGGGCGTGCTCTATCTGGCCGCGGAGACCCTAGGTGTCGATATCGAGGATTTCTATGCCGGATTGCCGATGATCCATAGCGACGGCGCCGCCCCCCGGGACAGCGAAGCGGTGGAACTCCGTCGGCTGTTCCTGCAGATCCGGGACCCGCGCGAACGACTGAGCTATCTGCGACTGATCAAGGAAATCGGCGACAGCGGTCTGTTCCGGTAACAGCCAGGGACGACAGAGTGAAATTGCGCGAAACGCCTCGCGCCCCTATAAGACGCCACGGCTCGCCCCATATAGGGGGCCGACATTGTAAAGACCGGTGGAGCGCGAACGTGCTGGCGTTTCGGAAAATGCATGGATTGGGGAACGACTTCGTCGTGCTGGATGCACGGACGGAGGCCATTGCATTACCCGAAGCACGGGTCAGGCTGATCGGCGACCGACGACGCGGCATCGGCTTCGACCAGCTACTGGTGCTGGAGCCGCCTCGGGACGGCAGCGCCGACGTCTTCATGCGGATCTACAATCCGGACGGCAGCGAAGCCGGCGCCTGCGGCAACGGAACCCGCTGCGTTGCGCATCTGCTGATGGAGGAAACCGGCACGGGCTCCTGCATCATCGAAACACGCCGCGGATTGCTTTCCTGCCGCCGCCAAGGTGAATTCATTTCGGTCGATATGGGGGAAGCACTGCTGGACTGGCAGGACGTCCCGCTGGCCGAGGAGACCGACACCCTGCATCTGCCGATTCAGCAGGGTCCGCTGCGTGACCCGGTCGCTGTGGGTATGGGCAACCCCCATTGCATTTTCGTCGTCGACGACGCCGAAGCCCCCGATCTGGAGTTGCTGGGACCGATGGTCGAGCATCATCCGATGTTCCCGGAGCGGACCAATGTCGAGGTCGCGTCCCTGCGGCCGGACGGATCCCTCCGGCTGCGCGTCTGGGAGCGCGGGGCCGGCATCACCCTGGCCTGCGGGTCCGGGACCTGCGCCACGGTTGTGGCGGCGCACCGTCGCGGGCTCGTCAACGCCCGGGACACCGCAGTGCAGGTCCACGTCGATGGCGGCCTGCTGGAAATCCAGTGGCGCGACGACGGCCATGTGATCATGACCGGCCCGGTTGCAACAGCGTTTCACGGTGAGGCGAACCTGTGAGCGCCGGACCCGAAATCGTCACTTTCGGCTGCCGCCTGAACGCCTTCGAGTCCGAGGCGATCCGGGAACTGGCGCAAGATGCCGGTCGCGAAAACCTGATCGTCGTCAATACATGCGCGGTCACGGCCGAAGCCGAACGACAGGCGCGCCAGACGATCCGAAAGCTGCGCCGTGAACGCCCCGACGCGGAGATCCTGGTCACCGGCTGCGCCGCGCAGATAACGCCCGACGCATTTGCAGCCATGCCGGAAGTGACGCGCGTGGTCGGCAACCGCGAGAAGCTGCAGGCGGAAACCTATGGCGGGGTGGCCGAAGAACGGGTGCGTGTCGATGACATCATGTCGGTCCGCGAGACCGCCAACCACCTGATTTCAGGCTTCGGCGGCCGGGCCAGAGCCTTTGTTCAGGTTCAGAACGGCTGTGATCACCGCTGTACTTTCTGCATCATTCCGTACGGCCGCGGAAACAGCCGTTCCGTCCCTGCCGGCGAAGTGGTCGAACAGATCCGGACCCTGGTCGAAGGCGGTGTGAAGGAGGTCGTACTCAGCGGCGTCGACATCACGTCCTACGGCGCCGATCTGCCCGGCAAGCCAAGTCTGGGACTGCTGGTGCGGCGAATTCTGAAGCTCGTGCCGGAACTGCCGCGCCTGCGCATCTCCTCCATCGACTGCATCGAGATGGATCCTGACCTGATCCGGGCGGTCGCGGAAGAGGAGCGCCTGATGCCCCATCTGCATCTGTCACTCCAGGCCGGGGACGACATGATCCTGAAACGCATGAAGCGCAGACATTCCCGCGACGACGCCATCCGGCTGACCGATACGTTGCGGGACCTGCGTCCCGGCATCGTCTTCGGGGCCGACCTGATCGCGGGGTTCCCGACCGAGACCGACGCGATGTTCAAGAACACGCTGCGTATCGTCGAAGAATGCGGTCTGACATGGCTGCACGTTTTCCCCTATTCCGAACGCCCCGGTACGCCGGCCGCGCGCATCCCGAAACAGGTTCCCAAGGCGGAACGCAAGGCACGCGCCAAGGCATTGCGTGAGGCCGGGCAACGGGCCGAAGCCGCCTATCTGGCCGGTCTGGACGGCGGCGAAGCAACCGTGCTGATCGAGCAGGACAATTCCGGTCACAGCGAAGGTTTCGCACCGGTTCGGTTTACCGACACGGTTCGCGACGGCAGTCTGATCCGCGCCCGTCTGCGAACCGGCCGTGACGGCCGGGTGACCGGCACGGCATTGGCCGCCTGACCACAGAACGGATCGTCACACTTCAACGCAAATCGGTAGGTTCATGGCCCTCAACTGGTTCCAGAAGATCAAGCAAGGCCTGACGAAGACGTCGTCACGGCTGACCGATGGTGTCGCCAGCATCTTCACCGGCAAGCGACGTCTGGACGATGCGGCGTTGGAGGAACTGGAAGACGTTCTGATCGCCGCGGATCTGGGACCTGCGATGGCTGCGCGGATGACGGCGGAGCTGGCCCGTAACCGGTTCGACAAGGAAATCACCGATCAAGAAGTGCGCGAAGCCTTTGCTGCCCACGTGACCGCGGTTCTGGAGCCGGTTGCGAAGCCGCTGGAACCGGTGCCGGACAGAAAACCGCACGTCGTGCTTGTCGTCGGCGTCAACGGCTCCGGCAAGACGACGACGATCGGGAAGCTGGCGAAGCGCTATCGGGAACAGGGCCTTTCGGTCATGCTGGCGGCCGGCGACACGTTCCGTGCGGCCGCAGTCGAGCAGCTCAAGGTCTGGGGCGACCGCACGGGCGTTCCGGTCGTTTCCAGGGAAACCGGCACCGATGCCGCCTCCCTCGCCTTCGAGGCCCTCAAGGAAGCCCGGGAAGCCGGCGTCGATATTCTGCTTATCGATACGGCGGGTCGCCTGCACAACAAGTCCGACCTGATGCAGGAATTGCAGAAGGTCGTACGGGTCATCGGCAAGCAGGATGAAAGCGCCCCGCACGATACCGTCATGGTTCTGGATGCGACCGTCGGACAGAACGCCCTGCAGCAGGTCAGCGTCTTTGGCGACATGGTCAAGGTCACGGGCCTCGTGCTGACGAAGCTGGACGGCACGGCAAAGGGCGGCGTGCTAGTCGCGCTGGCCGACCGGTTCGGCCTGCCGGTCCATGCAATCGGTGTCGGGGAGCAGGCCGACGATCTTCGGCCCTTTGAGGCGCGGGACTTTGCCCGCGGTCTGATGGGGCTCGAATAGATCCGACAGAACGCCCTTCAGTTGCCCGGGATACGGTAAACCATCATCGGCAGCATGCGTCCCGGAATGACTTCCGACGGGGCCTCACCGACCCGGCGCGCGCCCATCCGCTCATAGAATGCCTCCGCGTCCGGATCGGACTCGATCACCATGCTCTCGCACCCTGCGTCGGCGGCCGTCTGCGCGGCCCAATCGAAAAGGGCGCGGCCGACACCCAACCCCATCACCTGCGGGTCGACAAACAGCTTCTCCAGCGAGGCATGCCTGCCGAGCGAAACGACTTCACAGACACCGAACAGATCATCCGTTCTGTCACATTGCGCCGCCATCACCTGGCCGTTCGCTATTCTCTCCGGCGTAAAGGTCAACGCCTCAACGCATTTGGCCATGAAGTCCGGACCGTAGCCCCAATGCGCCTTGGATCTCAGCATGAGTTCGGACAGATCGGCGCTTTCATCCGGCCTTGCCGGACGCAGTCTGAACGGCGCTGTCATCGCAACATTCCCGTAGTTCATTCCCTAACCGCCAAATATGTCGCTGCGGCAACAATATCCAGTATCGATGAAATGGATTAGCGTTTTCTTAATATGGTAAAGATAAGGTCAAACACTGGACTTGTGCGATCTATTGAATATTGGGGGGATGCATGGCGGACACATCGGCTGACGCCGCTAAAGCCAATGACGTCGAGGACGGGGACGGGGAAAAAATCAAGAAGGCACCGCGCAGCCAGTCGGTTGCCCAGCCATTCTGGCTGGTCATGGCAGCTATCCTGCTGCTGGCCGCGGTGATCGGCGGAACGTCGGTTTATTCCAACAGACAGCTCAGTGCCGCCCTGACCGAAATCGTCGATGAGCGCTATGAGAAAATCGTCGTCGGCATGGAGTTCGAACACGCATTGACCCGTGTGAACCGGACCGAGAAAAGCCTGATCCTCGCCATCTCTCCAGTCCATCGGGAAAAGAACCTGAAGGACAGCGAGCAGGAGTTGGCCTCCGCGCGGGACCTGAAGGATCGCTTCGCGGCGATGCTGTCACCGGAAGAAGCAGAAATCTTTCAGGAAGTTAACGACGATTTCGATTCCTGGGTTTCCGGGCATGAAAAGGTCGTCGAATCCGTCATGGAGGACAAGGTCAAGCGCGCGACGCGCGTCTCTGACGGGAAAAACCAGAAACTCATCGAACGCATGGCGGAGATACAGGCGGAACTGCTTGCCGCAAACCGTGTCGCGATGGACGAGTTGCGGGCAGAGGCCGCTGAACTGGGTCGCCTGGCAATTCGTGGCACCATTGCCGTCGCCGTCGTCGGCACGCTGGGCGTCTTCTGTTTCATCCTGTGGATCCTGCGTCAGCGCGTGCTGCGTCCGATCAAGAGCATGACCGGCGCCATGCAGACGCTGGCGGATGGCGACACCAGCCAGGAGAGCCCGCGCTTTGGCAGAAATGACGAGTTCGAGAAGATGGCCGGCGCGCTGGACCGGTTCCGCGAGTCGATGATCCGAACCTCGGATCTGACGCGGGCGGCGGAAACCGAAAGCGCCCGGCAGACCGCCCGTGCCCGCGATCTCGAAGCCGCCGTAGCCACCTTCCGCGATCAGGTCGGCAAGTCCCTGACAGCGCTCGGTACCTCCGCTGCGGGCCTCGACAGTTCCGCACAGAAACTGTCGGAAAGCTCCACCCGCTCCAACACGGAATCCAGCGTCGCCGTGGAGGCGGCGGACCGTGCCAATGCCAGCGCCGGTTCCGTCGCGGCGGCGATCGAGGAGATGTCGGCCGCCATCAAGGAGGTCAACCGGCAGGTACTGGATGCCAGCACCGTGACGGATGGAGCCGTGACGGATGTGCACAAGGCGGCGGAAACCGTCGGCGGCCTGAAGGATGCATCGCAAAAAATCGGCGAAGTGGTGAAACTCATCACGGATATCGCCGAACAGACCAATCTGCTGGCCCTGAACGCCACGATCGAGGCTGCCCGGGCCGGTGAGGCCGGCAAGGGTTTTGCTGTCGTCGCCGAAGAGGTGAAGTCACTGGCGACGCAAACCGGCCAGGCGACGGAACAGATCGCAAGGCAGATCGAGGACGTTCAGTCCCGAACCGGCCAGGCTGTGGAGGCGATCGGCAGCATTTCCAGCGTCATCGAACGCGTGAACAGCATTTCCTCCGCGATCGCGGCCGCGGTCGAGGAGCAGGAGGCGACGACCACCGAGATTTCCCGGTCCGTCCAGGGGGCTTCGGAAAGCGCCGCATCGGTCTCCGAACACATCGCCGCTGTCCGGGAAGGTGCCGCATCGACCGATGCAGTCAGTCAGGAATTGCTGCAGGCAGCGGAGACACTCAACGCCCAGACCGAAGCCCTGAACGCGGATATCGAGGCCTTCCTGGGCAAGATCGAACGCAGCTGACGGTCTCCCCCCGGCTCATCGGGGACCAACGCCATCAAAAAACCCCTCTTCCAACCGGAAGAGGGGTTCTTTTCAGGCGACCTGAGATCAGGCTCAGTTCTTCGACTTGTCGACCAGAGCCTTTTCCGAAATCCAGGGCATCATGGCGCGCAGCTTCTCGCCGACTTCCTCGATCGGGTGGGCATCGTTCAGGCGACGCGTCGCCTTGAAGCTGGTCTGATTGACCTTGTTCTCCAGCATCCAGTCGCGGGTGAACTTGCCGGTCTGGATATCGTTCAGCACCCGACGCATTTCGGCTTTCGTCTCGTCCGTGATGATCCGCGGGCCGGTAACGTATTCGCCGTATTCCGCCGTGTTGGAGATCGAGTAGTTCATGTTCGCGATGCCGCCTTCATAGATCAGGTCGACGATCAGCTTCACTTCGTGCAGGCACTCGAAATAGGCCATTTCCGGCGCGTAGCCGGCTTCGACCAGGGTTTCGAACCCGGCGCGGATCAGCTCGACCAGACCGCCGCACAGGACGACCTGCTCACCGAACAGGTCGGTTTCGCATTCTTCCTTGAACGAGGTCTCGATGATGCCGGCCTTGCCGCCGCCATTGGCGCAGGCATAGGACAGGGCGATTTCCAGCGCATTGCCGGAGGCGTCACGGTCGACCGCAACCAGGGTCGGGACCCCGCCACCGCGCAGATATTCCGAACGCACGGTGTGGCCCGGGCCCTTCGGCGCGATCATGAAGACGTCCAGGTCGGCGCGCGCTTCGATCAGGTTGAAATGGATGTTCAGGCCATGCGCGAAGCAGATCGCCGCGCCTTCCTTCATGTTGCTGTGCAGTTCGTCGCGATAGATATCGCCCTGCAGTTCGTCCGGTGTCAGCATCATGACGACATCGGCCCAGGCCGCGGCTTCCGACGCGGTCATGCACTTGAAGCCGGCCGCTTCGGCCTTCTTGCGGGTGGCGGAGCCTTCGCGCAGCGCGACGACGATGTCGCTTACGCCGCTGTCCCGCAGGTTCATGGCATGGGCATGTCCCTGGCTACCGAAGCCGACGATGGCGACCTTCTTGGTCTTGATCAGATTAACGTCCGCATCGCGGTCGTAATAGACGCGCATGGTTGAGCGCTCCCCTCTGGTGTGCGTATGTCGATTTTCAAAAACGGCGGCAGACCCGCCAAAACCGCGTCTCTCTAGCGGTCTTGAACGGATGGATCAACGGCGGAATTCATTTGTTGCGTCAAAACGCCTATGAAATTTACGGAAAGAATGTCCGCATCCATCAAACCGAAAATTTCTTCTTTGCCTCGGAAAGACTTTTCAGCAATTGCTGGCCGACGGAACCGCCGTCCCCCTTCACCTTCTGCTTGGTGACGACCTTGATCAGATCGATATGCGCATCAATCAGGTCCAGTAGTGGTGCGGATATCTGCGCTTCATCCCCGGTAACGTCATAAAGCGACTTGCCGAACTGCGTCATCAGCGGATACCCGAAGATCCCGCCCTGTCCGCGCAGCTCGTGGGCGATATCGTTGATCGTCTTCAGATGGTGAACGCCGCGCTCCGGCTCCTCCAGCGCCCGGTGATGAGCCTGGGTCAGTTCCTCGATGGAGTTTGCCACCCAGTCCGCATAATCGCCCTCCATGTTGGCGATCTTCTGCTCCGCGGCCTCGATGAGGCCCGGATCGAAGGCGGGCTCGTCCGGATCGCCCGTCGACGCGCCGGCGAGTTTTCGCTTCAGACCACGGGGGATTCGGAACTCCCAGACCATCTTGGTGCTGTTCTTGAGGGCCGACATTTCCTTGCCGGAATAGACGGTCTCAATATCGTCCTTGCTCAGAACCCGCCGCTCGCTGTTGACCGGTTTGCTGCGGCGTCGACGGTCGGGTCCGAAGTAGCGCGGCGTATAGATATAGGGACGCGGATGTTCGATCACGGCGGCCAGCCGCTGGGCCAGTTTGTCGGCGGAAAAGGGTTTCGCCAGGAACTCATCCACCCCGGCATCCCGCGCGGTGAACAGGACTTCCAGATCCGCCGCGGCCGAGACCATGATGGTCGGCAGGAACCGATCCGGCGATCTTTCAGATCGCCGCAGCCAGCGCATGAACATCGCGCCGTCGACGGTCGGCATGAAATAGTCGCAAATCACGACATCGATGCCGGACATGCCGACCATCTGCGCCTTGGAACCTTGCGACGGCGCCATGATCTTGATCGCCTGCTCGCCGTCTTCAGCGATAATCAGACGCTCCACCCCCAGGGCCCGAAGGACGTTGATGAAAATAGAGCGCATGAATGCGCTGTCTTCGACCACCAGAACCGAAAGCTTAGAAAAATCCAGCCGCGCCATATACCGTTCCCTGCCTCACCCGATGCCCCACAGCGACCTATAGTTAGGCGAAGGGTTCTGAATAATTTCTTTAAACGCAAGTCAGAATATGTGATCCGGCCCTGACCGCCGCTGCAAACCGCATGTTTCGGCTATCAAACCAGAATATTCAGATAAAATCCGCGCATGCGGACATCCTGTCGCGGGCCCCCATCACCGTCGAATGCCAGCAGGGTGCGCAGACGCTGCATCGCTCCTTCCAGTTCCGCCGATCCGTCCGGCGCCCCGCCGCTGCCTTTCGCGCCGGCACGACCGCCACGGCCGGGCGCCAAGCCCTGGGCCATTCCGCTACCGGGGCGGGGTTGAATGCGGGAATTGGATGGGGAACCGATATCCGTCATGGCCCGATTGTGAACTGCATCGTTTCAGGATGCAATCGGTGCCACGGCGTCGCGGTCAGCGGCTTCGCAATCAGGCGTTCACGTCGATTACGGCACGCCCGCGGACCTGCCCCTTCAGGATCGCGGGCCCGAGATCAAGGACGTCCGAAAGACCGTGTTCGACCACCATCGCATCCAGCTTTTCCATCGGCAGGTCCGTTCCGACACGTTTCCATGCCTCGACGCGGTCGTCATACGGTCGCATGACACTGTCGATCCCCAGAAGATTCACCCCACGCAGCAGGAAGGGAATAACGGTGGCAGGAAGCTTGGCGCCTCCGGCCAGCCCCACAGAGGCAACGGAACCGCCATAGACGATCTGTGTCAGGACCTTGGCCAGCATGGCGCCGCCGACAGCATCCACGCAACCCGACCAGGTTTCGCGTTCCAGCGGCTTGCCGGACGGCTCCGCCAGGTCGTCACGCGGAACGATCTGAGATGCCCCCAGTTCCTTCAGATAATCTTCCGTTTCCGGTCGTCCGGTGACGGCAGCGACCTCATACCCCAGATTGGCCAGGATGGCCGTTGCCACGGACCCGACGCCGCCTGCAGCGCCGGTGACCAGCACGGGGGCACCACCGGGCCGCAAGCCATGTGCTTCAAGTGCCATGACTGCCAGCATGGCGGTAAAACCGGCGGTACCAACAGCCATTGCCCGACGTGTCGTCAGCCCATCAGGCAACGGCACCAGCCAGTCCGCCTTGACCCGCGCCTTCTGGGCATAGCCGCCCCACCAGACTTCACCGACCCGCCAGCCCGTCAGGACAACCTTGTCGCCCGGCTTGTAGCGCGGGTCGTCCGACGCTTCGACCGTCCCGGCGAAATCGATACCCGGCACATGCGGAAAGTTCCGCACCAGGCCGCCGCCTCCGGTAACACACAGGCCGTCCTTGTAGTTCACCGTGCTGTATTCGACGGCGACGGTCACGTCCCCATCGGCGGGAAGCTGCGCTTCATCGAGCTCCTTGACCGCGGCAGAGACCGCCCCGTCATCGGACTTTTCGACCAGTACGGCTTTGAACATCGCTTTTCTCCTGCAAGACGTCGTTCCAGGCCGGACCTCACTCAAAAGGCAGATCGACCACTTCCGCCGGGCGCGGACCGTCCGGCGTCGCGACCGTGACGGCAGTCCCCGCGTCCCAGAACTCCCGTTCGATCATAGCGATGGCAACCGTTGTCTCAAGGCGTGGCGACCAAGCCGCGGACGTCAGTTGCCCGGCGGCCTGCCCCTGTACCGTGATCGGCCAGGGTTCGACGGCGAAGGGCAGTCCGCGCGCATCCACCCGCAAACCGCGGATCTGTCGCTGCGGGCCCTCCATGATCACCCGGATCAGGGCATCGCGACCGATACAGCCGATCGCATCGGCCGTCTGACAGAAGCGACCCAGTCCGCATTCATGGGGGGTATTCTCCCGCGTCATGTCGTTGCCGTAGGACAGCAATCCCCCCTCGATCCGCTCGATCAGATTTGGCCCGCCGGCCCGAATGTCGTGCGGCGCCCCGGCTTCGACGATCGCATCCCACAGGGCTTCCCCATGGGCACTGTCCTGCAGATAGATCTCGAAGCCGCCCTGTTTCGAATAGCCGGATCGGGCAACGATGTATTCCTGATCGCCCAGCAGCATCGGCTCGAAGCGGAAGAATTTGATCGACCGAACCCGGTCACCGAACACCGCGGCGACGGTGTCCTCCGCCTTTGGTCCCTGAACCGCCAGGGGGGAGACGTCCGGTTCGATGACGGCAACATCCAGGCGCATGCCGGCGGCCAGCCCCTTGACCCACAACAGAAGGTCACTGTCCGCGATCGAGACCCAGAAACGGTCTTCCTCAAGTTTCAGAGTTACCGGGTCGTTCAGCATGCCGCCGGTTTCATCCACCATCGGCGTGTAGAAGCATTGACCAACCTGCATGCCGGAGAGATCGCGCGGCGTCAGAAGCTGTACCAGACGCGCAGCGTCCGGCCCACGCACCTCGACCTGGCGCTCACAGGCAACGTCCCAGATCTGCACCGCTTCCCGAAGGTGATGATAATCTTCCTCAAGCGACCGGAACACGGTGGGCAGAAGCATGTGATTGTACACCGTGTAGGCCTTCACCCCGGCGGCAGCTACACGGCGCGTGAAAGGTGTCGTTCGGGTGCGGCGGGAAATGGAAAGCAGCGGTGCGCTCATGAAACCTCCGTGCCGGGCTGGGTTTATCGTCGCGGCGTACTGAACACGGGATCGCTCGCGGATGCCATCCGATAAAATTCACCGGATGGTCAATTCTAGAAACCGGACTCCCGCACCAGCACGGCCCCGACGGACCGCCAGACCCGCGTCACCAGGCTCTGCGGCGGTGCCTCGATCTGCGCGGTTCCGCGCAGTGGACGATCAAGGGTCAGGGCCTCATTCAGGGCAATCTCGATCCGATAAACGGCGTTGAGCGGAACCCATTCCCGGTCCTGCGCCTGCTGCCGCGCTGCGACTCCGCCCCCGAAGGACGCCGAAAAATGCGCGCTGGACAGTCTCTCCGCGCCCAGCCCGTCAATCCGCCGGACCGTACCGCCAATCGATGCACGAGAAGGATCCTCCGGAATGAACCGAACCTCGGCACCTTCGCGAAGGCGCGGCAGATCGGCCTGATCGGCATAAGCCAGCATCCGGGCATCGGAGGACACGACCCGCCCCAGCAAGGTCCCGCCCGCAATCCATTGTCCCGGCATGAGCCCTGCAGGGAGGTCGCGGAACACCCCATCCCCGGGGGCAGAGACCGTTAGACGGGACATGCGGGCCTCAATCCGGGATCGCGACGATTGCAGGCCGCGCAGTTCCTCTTCAAGGCGTGCAACGTCACCACGGCCCTCGTCGGTCGTACGGGCGCGACCCAGTTGCAGAGTAACGGCCTTCTGACGTGCGGCATTGGCGGACAGCGCCGAAAGCAGCATCGGCGATTCCAGAAGGACAAGCGGCTGACCGGCAGTTACCGCCTGCCCTTCCCTGATCTCAATCGATCGAACACGGGCCGGAATGGCATTCAGCACTTCGGAGCTGACACGGGATTCAACCAATGCCGGCGCCGCCACTTCCGTCTGCCATGGCGTGACGAAAAGCCAGATCAGGAAGCCCAGAACCGAAAGGGAAACCACGATGTTCACGGTCGGTCTGGCATGGGATCGCAACTGTCCCCACGCCCGGATCTCCTTAATGATCGGCAGCAGGATAAAATACACGATCTCGATTACGAAAAGGACGATCCCGATAACCTTGAAGAACAGGTGATAGACCAGCAGCGCGATCCCCAGAAACAGGAAGAAGCGATAAATCCAGGTACCGATGCTGTAGGCAATCAGCAATCGGCGTGTCGACCGTGCAAAGGGCTCCGGCATCGGAAGCCCGAACCCGAACAGCACCTCGCGCAGCCACCATCGCGTCAGCGCAAAGGCCCGGGGCTGAAGATTGGGAATGTCGAGCCAGTCCGACAGAATGTAGTACCCGTCGAACCGCAGAAACGGACTGAGGTTGATCAGCAGCGTGGAAATCCAGGTCGCGCTCGCCAACAGGAAGACAGCGCTTCGGACCGGGCCGTCCGGCAGAAAGGACCAGAGAAAGGTCGCCAGCAGCGCAATTGCCAGTTCAACCCGAATTCCTGCCGTCCCAATCGCCAGACGGGCCCTGCGCGACGTCATGCGCCAGGCATCCGATGTATCGGTATAGAGCACTGGATAGAGCACCAGAAAGGCCAGTCCCATGGTCGGCACGCGACCGCCATAGCGGGTCGTTGCGTAGGCATGCCCCAATTCGTGAAGGATCTTCGTCAGGGTGAGTGTCAGGGCGATCGCAACCGCGCCCTGCCAGTTCAGATATCCCAGGAAGGTCGTCACGAAGGCATCCCACTGACGGCTGACAAGGAACAGCCCCAGCACACCCAACGCCAGAATTGTGTACCGGACGGCCGAACAGGCGACGAAATCCGCGATGGGCTGGGTCGCCCGCAGGAATTGGGTCGGCCGAACCAGCGGGATCCGAAAAAACAGATAGTTGTGAACCGCACGCTTGTACCAGGCCTGCTGTCCGGCCTCGGCAATTCGACCGAAGGATGCGGCGACATCAGAATCCGCCCGCACCAGCAATGCATTGCTTTGCAGGAAGGCGATCAGTTTTGACACCGCCCCCTCGTCCGGGGCATAGACCGATTGTGTCCGGACCATTTCCACAAGCCGGCCGACACTTCCGACGGACCAGCGGATCAGGCACTCGAAAGCTTCCGGCCCAATTCTGAAGTATCGGTTGCGTACCGGATCGAAGATCGTCCAGGCAGGCTGTCCCGACCTGTCCGGCGCTGCAGGCAGCAGTTTCAGGTCATCGCGAAGCGGCGGCAACCGGTCGTCGGTGTCGCCCGCCGCTAGCCCTGCGGAGTCGGCGATTGCCATCGGTCACACCCCCAGGAACTGACGCACCGCCGACAGCGGTTTGCGGAACAGAAACAGTCCCAGCGGCACAGGATCACCGAAGATCCGCGCCGTACCGTACAGGCCGATCCGCGGGACCTCCTCCCCATCTTCCAACCCGGCGGAGGCGCGATATGCGAGAACGCCATCACCGGTCTCCTCCGCGCCATAGGCGGCCCGTTCAAGCCGGGCCGACAAGGGCCGCAGGGGATCGACATCCAGAAAGACCGAGACCTCGGCGCCTTCATCCATGGCGACGGCATCGGCCACGGGAACATCGATCTCGACACGCACGGCCGCCGGATCGGCGATCTGCATGATGTGCATGCCGGTCTGAACCGGCCGGCCGCGCCATCGTGCGGAATCGGCAAAGATGGCCACACCTGCCGCGCCCGCCTGAACGGCAACCTGGGACAGCAGATACAGGCCGTAATCCCGCTCTACCTCCTTGAGGGCCAGTTCCGCCTCCTTCAGCGCAACTTCTGCCTTGCTGCGGGGGTCGCCGAAAGCCTGCTGTCGCGCACGGCGCAGATCGGCCTCCGCAGCATCGACTGCGCGTTCCGCCACTTCCAGACCGGCCTCCAGCTCAGCCGAAACATAGCGCAGTACAACGTCGTCCGGCCCAACCGGCTGATTGGGTTCAACGGTTACGCGCTCGATAACGCCGTCCATTGGTGCGGCGATCACGACTGGATCCCTGGCGACGATGCGGGCCGGTGCAATCACCGACTGCGGTACCGGGATTGCCAGCGAAGCCAGCGCCACGACGGCCATACCCCAGCCAATGGCCCGCTTCATCCGGCGCCGACCATCCCCCTTGCCACGAACCCTGGACAGCATGTCCCAGGCATGGGCATGGCAGTCGGACAGGCTCTGAAGCAGCAGGCGTTCGGGGTCGGCCCAGGGCTGCGCGGTGCGACGCAGCAGGAGGCCGCCGATCAGCCGCCCTTCGCGAATCCAGGGCACCCAAAGCACATGGCCGGGGAAGAATTCGCGCAGCCCATCACGATCCCTTGCCTCGAAATCCTCCGGCGCCAGAGTTCGCGGCTTGTCCTCCTCCGGCCTGTTGAGGCCGGCGCGCCGGGCGGCGCTTTCCAGCCAATCGACGAAAGGCGCGTTTCGGTCGAGAACGGCGACATTTGAAACGGCCCGAACCCGCAATCTGCGCCCCGCGGCGACCAACAGCACCGCCTGATCGTAGACTAACAGGGTGCGCGTACGATTGACGGCGACGAAGGCCAGCGTATCGGATCGGTCGGCCGCCCGCGCCTCCTTTTCCAATTGCAGCAGAATTGCCGTAGTCCGGGCCGCATTGCTGCCCGGTGACGCAGTGTTCTTTTGTTCGGGGCCAGCATCGACGCTCATGACCTAAAGGATTCCTTCCCGTCAGGCGTTAAAAAGCAGCAACCAGCCCAAGCAGTACCGTCAGCCGCTTTCGGGAAAGGCGGCGCTGCCACTCATCCCCGGCAGCAGATCGTCCGGCGAATCTGCAAAGGTCGCACGGATCGCCACGGTCTGGCTGACCGGATCCACTTCGGCTCCGATTGTCGTGATCGTCGCGTCATAGCGCTTGCCGGTCTCGTCCACGGCAACGGTCAGGGGCAGTGCCGGCTTCAACCAGGACAGCCACCCCGACGGAACGATCATTTCAATTTCCAGGCTGCCGACACGAACAATCTCGATCAGATCCTCTCCGGGATTGGCCACTTCATGCGGATTGGCATGCCAGGCGACGATCCGTCCGCCATAGGGCGCCTGAATACCGCAACGATTGACGTCGGACTGGTACAGGCGCTGCTGCGCCTCCGCCTTCGACAATTGGGCAGCGGCGATTTCCACCTCCAACTGACCGGCCGCATTCAGGCTACGAAGCTTCTCCACCGATTCCAGACTCTTCCGGGCAGCCGCAACGTCACCGGCCGCGACATCGCGCTGTGCCACGAAACGGCTGCAGTCGAACCGGACCAGACGATCCCCCTGATCGAAGGCATCGCCGGGCCGAAACGGCATGTCCGCAATCCTGGCGGCGATTTCGGCCGACAGGACGGCGCGATCGCGGGATACGACCAGCGCCCGCACCTGTGGGGCATCGACCGCTGACATCGCATCGGAAGCAGACTGCGCCCAGACAGGCGGAACAGTGGCCAGGCATGCCGCCACCATACCCGCCGCGGGAAGGATGCGGGCCATCACGACGCCCCGTCGTCTCCGGTCCAGCGGGCCGGTGCTTTGAACTCACCGTTCTCCCAGTCCTGAAGGGCCCTGCCGACTGCGCCTGCAAGAACCATCAGGCCGTCGCTCTCGTTCACGCCCTGAATCTGCGGATCCGCACCGGACGCTGCAACGACGCGTCCGAAAGCGGCCTGCAGTTCGGCATAGGCCAGGTTGCGCCGCAATTCCGTCAGGGCGGTCAGAACGTCGGCCTGAATGACCTCCTGCCCGGTCCCCGTCGATGCCTGCTGGGAATTGGAAACCTGCGTCCGGATGCGCTCCTGCACCGTGGCAATATCGTCGGCCAGTTCAAAGTCGCGTTTGGCGGAGTTGAACCGCAGTTGAGCGACATTGACCTGGGCGATCACAGCCATGCTGAGCGCCAGCCGGCGCACTTTGGACATCTCCTGCTTGGTCTCGGCCAGTTCGATGTTGGCGGGTCCCTGAAACAGACTCATGACGTTCCAGGCCAGCGCCATGCTGGCGTCGTACCAGCGCTGATTGGCCTTGTAGCTGTCGGATGTATAATTGATGCCGGCGCTGAAATTCAGCCCCGGGATCATCTGCAGCATTGCGACCCGGGCCTCCTCTCGATTGATCCGCAGCTGATAGGCTTCGGACCGAAGTTCGGATCGGTTGCGCAGGGCCGCGAGTTCGAGTTCCTCGGCATCGAAACTGAAATTCACAACATGGCCGGGCAATGCGCCTTCTGCGTCGGAAATCGTGAATTCCGAATCCGGATGGACGTTCATCAGGACCGCCAATTCGGCGCGTGCGGCCTGCATGTCGCGTCGCAGGGCTTCCAATTGGCGAAGTGTCTCTAGCAGGGTTCGCTTGTAGACCAGTCCCTCCATCAGGTTGACCTGGGCATCCACCTGGGCTTCGACATCGTCCAGGGCAGAGCGAACGCGGTCCATCAGCGGGCCAAAGGTTCTCAACGCCCTCTCGGCCGCGGCCGCCCGCCAATACGCCTCGCGCGTGTCCTGCAGGATGTTGTGAATGACCTGGCGGCGCCGTTCCTCGACGATCAGCGCCATGTCGGCCTGTTGCTTCGCGCGGATATAGCCGATGCCGAAATCCAGCACGTTCCAGGAAATGGTGAGATCAGCGGTCTTGACCCGCTTGTCCGACGTGGTGGAGGTCGATGTGCGCGCCTCATTGAATGTGGTATCGGCATGCGATCGGGCGTCGTATCCGGCATTGGCGGCGACGGTCGGCAACAGACTCATCCGTGTAACGTCAAGCTCCCGGACCCCGACCGCCCGTTCCATCAGTTTCAGTCGATGGTCGAGGTTATAGGTTAGGGCCCGCGCGATCGCTTCTTCCAGCATGATCGGTCCCGAAATCCGCTCCTGATCGGCAAACAGGGCGTTCAGGTCGGATTCAACCCGCGCCGCATTTTCTTCCGGCGTAAAGGGCTTTAGATCCACGGAACAACCTGCCAGGACAAGACTGCCCGCCAACACAACAATTCCGACCACCCTACTCGGAACTCGACCCATCAACCTACCCCTATCTATTCCCTACCACCGCATCGCAGCTGTCTTCGGTGGTCACTCACGATTTCAACCTGTGTGCGATCACCGCAATCGCGCACGAATCTTCTGGTCCATCCATCTCTATGCGGCCGGCGGCAGATATTCATCCAACGCTGTTACAATTTCGTCCAGCGTCTGCCCCTTCCCGGCGGCTTGCAGCAATTCGCCAAGGAAGCCCGGTTCGACCAGCGCCCCGACCGGAACGCCTTCGTCACTCTGTGCCGCTTCCCTGGACTGGGCAATCCGCGTCTCGGATGCGGCATCCCGATCGTCGGGCCCGGCATCGGCCTGCTCACCGCTTCCTTCGCCTTCACCCGGGCTGTTCGAAGGCGGCGCGTTGGAATCAGTCTCATCCTGGAGCCCGTTGATGCCGGACCCGAAGCCTCCACCCTCAGTACCACCGCCCAGGCCATTACCTCCCAGACCGTTACTTCCCAGACCACCACTTCCCAGACCACCGGCGGCACCGCCTCCAACGTTGCCACTACCGCCGGCGCTGCTGAAGCTGCCTACGGCCCCGCCTGTGCCCCCGGCCGGCTGTCCGGCGCCGGAATTCTGGACCAATCCGTTTCCGGCCCCCATGACCGAAACGCGGACAGGCGTTCCGGTATTTTCGATAGCACTCCGTGCACCAAGCCCACCGGTCACGGCACTGCCGACGCGGCCGTCATTCTGGGCCGGCCCATTTGGGTTCAGCCCACCATTTCCAGCATCTCGGACGGGTGTATCGGCCGGTGGCTGCGGCGGCGGGGTCAGCGGCAGCTGCGCCGTGGGCGGCGGGCCGGGCGGGGGTGTAGGCGCTGGCGGCGGCACGAAATCGTCTGCCGGCGGTGGCGGCGCCAGGGATGCCGTCAAAGTCTGCGTCGTACCGGCCAGCGCCCCGTCATTCGCTGTAATATTGATTGTGACCGGGGATGTGGGAGCCACCGCATTCGTGGCATAGGTCACGTTCTGCACGACCTCATTCACCAGCGCGGCCGTCGCGGTCGTTCCATTGCCGCTGTCGAAGGTGATGACCAACTGGCCGGCCGTTGTCGTGTTCAGGGTCGCGATCGTATTGCCGCCTGCCTGAAGATTGTTGCCGACCTTGGTGACATTTGCACTGCTCTTGACGTTGAAGAGGTCGTTCGCATCCGCGCCCCCCGACCGGACAATCGTGACCGAGAGGCCGTCAAAATCGCCGGCCGCCGCCAGTTCGGGATCGGTCACCGTCATATCACCATCGAGCACGACCGGCGTGCCGCCGGACGGATTGAAGACGACGGTATTGTTTGCACCGACGATCTGAGGCGCATCGTTCACGGCCGTCGAATTGACGTTCACGGTTCCGATGGTCGGCGTCACCGTGCCGTCACTGGCGGTGATGGTGATTGTCGCCACCGCATTGCCCGCCGCGTTCGATGCCGTCGTGTAGCGAATGTTGGTCGCAGTATCGAGATAGGTGCTGATATCCGCAGCACTGCCGACCAGCGTCATGGTCGTTGCATTGACCAGGGTTTCCGTAACACCGGCACCGACACCCGCCCCGTCCGCGGGCGTCGCGAAAGTGCCGGCCGAAGCCGTTAGCGTCACCGTCAGACTGTCGCCGTCGACATCGGAGAACGTGATAGCCGACAGGTCCACATTGCTGAGTGTGTCTTCGGTCACTGTGACCGCGGCCGGACCCCCCGTTGCCGACGGCGCATCGTTCACCGCCGTCGAATTCACCTGGATCGTACCCAAGGTCGGATTGACCGTACCGTCATTCGCCGCGACGCTTATCGTCGCGACATTGTTGCCTGCTGCATTCGCCGCCGTCGTGTAACGGATATTGGTTGCCGTATCGAGATAGGTTGCAATGTCCGCCGCGCTGCCGGCCAACGTTATGGTCGTCGCATTGACCAGGGTTTCCGTAACACCGGCACCGACAGCAGCACCGTCCGCGGGCGTTGCGAATGTGCCGGCCGAAGCCGTCAGCGTCACCGTCAGATTGTTGCCGTCCAGATCTGCGAAACTGACAGCGGATAGGTCGATATTGCTGAGAACATCCTCCGTTACGGTGACCGACGCCGGAATGCCGGTCGCGGTCGGTGCATCATTGACCGGCGTGATCGTCACAGTCACCGAGTTATCGCTGTCCGATCCGGCACCGCCGCTGCCCTGGGAGCCGCTGTTCCCGTCGTTGAACACATAGTTGATCTGCGCATTCGCGGGCGGCGTGTCACTGGTATTGGTGTAGGTGATCTGCTGGATCGCGCTATTGACCAGTGCCCGCGTGGCACTGCTGTTGAAGGTCAGCAGCAGGGTCCCGCCGGAATTCGTCGTCACCGTGCCGATCGTCGTGCCCCCGACCGTCAGGTTACCGCCCTGGGTCAGCGCCCCCAGTGTCCCGGAATTTGAGAACGCATCCTCCGCATTGGCTCCGCCATTGCGCGACAATGTCAGTGTCGCACCGCTGTAGTTGCCGGCGCCGCCATTCAGGGCGTCCAATTCCGCATCGGCGACCGTGGCATTGGAATCCAGCACCACCGCCGTCTGCTCGTTGACCGTCGGCGTTCCATCAAGCCCGGTAAAGACTGGAGCGTCGTTGACGGCGGAGATCGAAACCGACGTGGAACTGGTTGCGCTCGTCAGCCCGTCATTGTCGGTCAAAGTCACCGACACGGTTCGGGTGGTGGTGGTTGGCGCGTCGCTGGCATTGTTGTAGGCAATAGCCTGTACCAGCGTCTGAACCCGCGCCAATGTCGCAAAGCTGTTGAGATTGACGACCAGGTTGTTCCCGGCCGCAATGCTGTTTGCCAGGGTACCGATCACGGTTCCGCCGACCGAGACATTCGACCCCGCCGTGGTACCGGCCAGCGCAACAGTACCGGCGGTGTTCAAGGTCAGGATATCCTCCGCGGCGACCGCGTTGGCGGAGACGGTAACCGTAAGATTCCCGCCCCCGAAATTGGCTGGATTGTCGGCATCGGTCACGGTGGCGTCGCCGCCGCTGTCGATCACCGCGGCGCCGCCGCCTTCGGTGAAAGTCACGCTGTCGCCGTTGAGATTGGCGATCGCGGGCAAGTTGCCCACCGTCATCGTGAAATTGGCGGTCGTATCCTGATCGCCCCCATTCGCGGTACCGTCCGCATCGTTCAGCGTTGCCGTGAAGGTCTGGGCGCCGCTGCCCGCCGCCGCACCCCAGCGGAGATTCTGTATCAGAGCCTGCACACGTTCGTTTGTGGCATTGACATTGAAATCTATCTGAAGCGTCCGGCCGCTCTGTCCATCATTTGTGGCGTGAACCGTTCCGATGTTCACCCCGCCCACCAAGATCGTTTCACCCGCCGAAATCGTAGTATCGCCGCCGGATGTGACATTGGTACCGTCGACCGAGAAATTTCCATTCGCGGTATTGTTGGCGTTGGTATCCGAAATGATCAGTGATCCGCCATTGTAATTGGTGGAATCCGCATTGGTGACCGTGACATTGCCGCCATTGTCGATATTCGCGACATTGCCGACCTGCAGCGCCGTGCTGTCGCCTGCCAGATTACCGATGACAGGGGCGTCATTCACGGCCGTCAGCGAAACCGTACTCTGCACATTGGGTGCCGCCGAATTGCTGCCGCCATTCGCCGTACCGCCATTATCCGTGATGCCGGTAATGGTAACGACCCGGTTCCCGCTGGTTGTCGGATTGTCGGACGCATTCCGATAGGTCAGGCTGTCAACCAGCGTCTGGAACTGCGCCGAACTCAAGGTCGCGCCGGTGAAGCTGACCGTTGCCGTACTGCCGGTCACGGACACATTGACGGTCAGGCCGTTTGTCGCTGTTACGACTGAATTCCCGTTGGTCAGCGCCACGTCCGTACCATCGAAGGCAAGAATCTCGCTCGCCCCGTCCGAGACATTGGTGACCGTCATCGTCATGGCGCTGATTCTGTCTGCGGCTTCGATCGTAGATCCCGTGACGGTGTTGAACAGATCCTGGGCGCCGCCGTCTTCAGTAAAGGTCGGATTGCTCCCGGTTGCGGTCAGGGTCGGCGCGTCGTTGACATTGGTGATCGAAACCGTTGTCGACCCGCTGGCCGTTCCCGGATTGTCGCCGGTTCCCTGGCTGTTGCCGCTATTGCCGTCGGAGAATGTCCAGTTCAGCTGTACCGAGGCGGCCGGATCGTTCGCGGTGTTGGAATAGCGAACCGCCTGCATCACCTCGTTGACCAGCGCGGTTGTCGGGATCGTACCGTTATTTTGGAAGGTGATCGTCACTTGGCCGGCGGACGATGTATCGAAACTGGCGATGACATTGCCGCCCGACGAGATGTCGCTGCCAGCGACGCTCAGATTCCCGCCAGTGACAATGGAAAAGGCGTCGGCCGCATTCGCTCCGCCATTTCGCACGATCACCAGGCTTGCCCCGGCAAAATTGCCATTGCCGCCATTCAGCGCGACGAGTTCGACATCGGTCAGGGTGACATTGCTGTCCAGAACCACCGCCGAGCCGCCTTCCGTAAAGGCAGGGGTGCCGTCCAGACCGCTGAATGCCGGGGCGTCGTTCACGGCGGTGACATTGACCTGCACCGTGCCGGCCGAGACATTGCCGCTGCCCTGACCGTCATTCACCGTGACCGTGATGGTCGCCGCACTGTTCCCACTGGCATTGGACGCCGAAGTATAGCGGATGTTGGAAGCGGTATCGAGATAGGTGTTGATGTCCGCCGCAGCGCCGACCAGCGTGATCGTCGTCGCATTCACCAGGGTCTCCGTGACCCCGCCGCCCACACCTGCCCCGTCCGCCGGGGTCGCGAAGGTCCCGGCCGAGGCCGTCAGGGTGACGGTGATCGTGTCGCCGTCGACATCGGCAAAACTGGCCGCGGACAGATCGACATTGCTCAGCGTGTCTTCCGTAACCGTTACCGTGGCGGGCACGGAGCCGGTCGGATTGTCGTTTACGGCGGTCACGTTCACATTGACCGTGCCCAGCGCGACATTCCCCGAGCCGTCGCCGTCATTGGCGGTGACGGTGATGGTCGCCGCCGCATTGCCGCTGACATTCGACGCCGGCGTATACTGGATGTTGCTTGCCGTATCCAGATAGGTGCTGATATCCGCAGGGGCGCCGACCAGCGTGATCGTGGTCGCGTTCACCAGGGTTTCGGTCACGCCGCCCCCGACGCCCGCACCATCGGCCGGCGTCGCGAAGGTGCCGGCGGATGCCGTCAGTGTGACGGTGATCGAGGCGCTGTCGATATCGGCGAAAGTCGCGGCGGACAGATCAACATTGCCCTGCGTGTCCTCCGTCACAGTGACAGAGGCCGGGAGGCCCGCAATCGTCGGATTGTCGTTTACGGCGGTCACGTTCACATTGACCGTGCCCAGTGCGACATTGCCTGAGCCGTCGCCATCATTGGCAGTGACGGTGATGGTCGCCGCCGCATTGCCACTGACATTCGACGCCGGCGTGTATTGGATGCTGCTAGGCGAATCCAGATAGGTGCTGATATCCGCGGGAGAGCCGACCAGCGTGATCGTGGTCGCACTCACCAGGGTCTCGGTCACGCCACCGCCGACGCCCGCACCATCGGCCGGCGTTGCGAAGGTACCGGCGGATGCCGTCAGCGTGACGGTGATCGAGGCGCTGTCGACATCGGAGAAAGTGATCGCCGACAGATCGACATTGCTCAACGTGTCCTCGGTCACGGTCACCGAAGCCGGCACACCCGTCGCGCCCGGATTGTCGTTAACCGATGTAACATTGATCGTGACCGTGTCCGCGGTACCGTCGGTTGTCCCGTCATTCGGCGTCACGGTCAGGGTCGCGGAAGCCGTGCTGTTCGATGCGGTCGTATAGCGGATCTTGCTGGTATCGTTCAGATAGGTGTTCAGATTGGCGGCGGTGCCCTGCAAGGTCATGGAACCGCTTCCCGAACTGGCGACCGTCACCCCCGAAGTCGTACCGTTTCCGTCGACGGACGCGATCGTCCCGGCGCTGACCGCAAGAGTCAGCGTAATCGTATCGCCGTCACTGTCGGAGACATTGTAGGCGGACAGATCGATTGCCGTCGCAACGTCTTCGGTCACCGTCACATCCGCCGGCGTCCCCCCAAGCGACGGCGCGGCGTTCGCGGCGCTGAAGATGATGTTGTCCACCAGCGGGGAAATCGCATGTCCGGCATCGGTGTGATCGATGGTAAAGGACGTCACACCCGTCCAGTTCAGGGACACGACCGAGCCGCTGGAGTAATTGGCACCGGAAACCACGACAGACGTGTTCCCGCTGCCATCCGTTACACTGATGGTTACTTCGGAGTTCTGACCGGACAAGCGCCCGAGATGCAATGACGTGATGTCGACTGCGCTACTGAACGAAACAGTGAACGGGTTGGTGTTGCTGGCATTGCTGAAGACGACTTCGCCGGACGATCCGGCAAGGCCGCCGCCATTGGCAACGTCGATATTCACGCCCGAGTGGGAAAAGGTCGCGGTGACACCGGAAACCAGCACATCCACTGTGTTTCCGTTATCTGTCACACCGGACGAAAAATCCATCGTCGCCAGCACCGACGAGAACGCCGCCTGCCCTTCAGCGGAAACCGCAATCCCGCTTTCGATGTCACCGACCGCCGCTTCAAGCACCCAATCACCGCCGAGCGCCGCGGCCCCTGTTGCATCGGACGATGCGGCAACATCCGCGCCGGTCGCACTGGCGAGTGCGGTCAGGAACGCCTCGCCGCCCCCATCCGCACCGACATTGCAGCCATAAAGCAGCAGGTCGCCGTCCACGGAAAGCGCAGCGCCGATGGTGCGCAATGCGTCGGCATTCGCCTCCAGCGTATCGAGAGACAATGTCTCCCCGCCCAGATTGAGGGAGCCGACACCGCCATGGCTGATCAGGTGGACAGCATCGATCCCATTTCGTCCGTCAAGGGCCGACGCCACATCCGAAACCGTCGCCCCCTCATTCAGGATGATGATCTCGACATTCGGATCCATGCCCGACAGCAAATCCTGATAGGAGGCGACGGAAGGATCGACGATGACGACTTCCTTTCGCCCGTCGGACGGCACATGACCTTCGATTGCATCGGCAATCGCGGCAGCATCGTCCCCTACCGCACCATCCGACGCCCCCTGGTTGGCAGCTTCCGCTTCCGCAACAGCATCCTGGGCGGCATCCGCGCCGGTCGCGGCGCCCGCGGCGTCAAACATGAAACGGGGCTCAAGCGCCAATGGCATCGCAGCCGTAGCGGTCGCCTCCGACGCGGAACGGACGGGTGAGTTCATCAGAAATCTTCGGAGACGTCGCACAACCCACCCTCTAAACGATTTTGCCTGTTTCGAGATACACGGGCGCCGGAAACTACAACCGATTGCCGAAATCTCACCTCAGGTTAACGCAGCCGCTTCCATGCGGAAAGAACCATATCGAGGATCATTCGACTATACAATGTATTTTAGATAAATATAATACGTTCTCTTTATATCGACGCAAAATTCGTTGAATTTCAGCGCTTAGCGATGTGTGGCGATCACCAATTCGCCCTAAACATCTGAACAAGAAGCACTGTTTAAGGCTGTGCTAAAATTTTAATAAAAATTTATGGTCGATCCGGGAATCAGCCTGCTATGCTCGCAAAAGGATAAAAATGATGGAATCAAAACTAGGATCGTCTTCAAGGCATCCACCACGCCCGATAGGGGCAGGCGGTCTTCTCCAATGATTGGGCATGGGCGTCCGCTCGGACTCGGTGGCAAGAACGCCGGCCCGATCGGTTCCGTCCGGACCGGTCAGGCGGAAACAGCAACATCGGGAGGAGTCCGATATGGCGAGCACGAAACGGTTGGAACTGCGGGATGCCACCCTGGAGTTGTTCAAATCCCACATCGGCAGCAAGTTCGAGACTACCCTTTCCGCGAGTAGAACCGAATCTGCGGGCAAGAGCGACGACGGCGCCCAATCCGACGAGGTTCTGGTCGAACTGGAACTGATCGAGTGCCACGACCAAGGGACGATTGACTGTCCGGACAAGCCGGACAGCGACACTCTGCTGACACGTCACCGCTTTTGCGTGGTCTTCTCCGCGCCGGACAACCTCGCGCTACACGATGGTGCCTATGACCTCCGGCACGCGGAACTGGGTCAGATATCCGGCATCTCACTGAGCCGCGATGTCGGCAAGGACGGAAAGGCCGCCTTTCTGACAGCGGTATTTTCCTGATTCCGGCGGGCACGGTACTTGGTCGCGCGTCGGGCATATCACTCATACACACGCAAGTTGGAACCGGGGGAGTAAGAAAATGGAAGCGTTTTGCGGCATGATCGCCACTTTCGGGTTTACCTTTGCCCCACGCGATTGGGCGTTCTGCAGCGGCCAGTCAGTGGCGATTTCACAGAATCCGACGCTCTATTCGCTGATCAGCACCTTTTATGGCGGCAACGGTCGAACAGATTTCAAATACCCAGATCTGAGGGCCCGCATGGCCGTCGGCTCTGCCTCCATGGGCCCCCCGCTGGGCCTAACTTTTTCCTATCCGTTGGGCGAGTTGTATGGGTCTCAGATACAGAGGCTCAATGTGAACAACCTGCCCAGTCACGATCATGTGGCGGTCTTCACGCCTACCAGCAGCACCATGAACATGGCCGTCAAGGCATCAACCGATGCGGCGACGAAGCGTGCCCCGGACACGGGTGATTATCTCGCCAGCCAGCCACAATTGGGCACTTTCCCGGATATGTATGTCGACGGCAACGCAGTTGGCGCCTCGGTTTCCCTCGGCGGAGTATCCGCATCTTTAGGACTGGCGGGGGAGGTGAGCGTCGGCAACACGGGCAACGGGACCCCTTTTGAGATCGTCAATCCCTTGCAGGCCGTCAATTTCTGCATCTGCGAGGACGGCCTCTATCCGTCTCGGAACTGACAGCCGATCCAAGGCCGGCGGACCATAACGCCGGGGCGCGCAAGCCAGATTGAAGGGGGAGTGATACAATGGATGCATTCTACGGAATGATCGCATCGTTCGGATTTAACTTTGCGCCTGTGAACTGGGCGTTCTGCAGTGGCCAGACTGTATCCATAAGCCAGAATCAGGCTCTGTATTCGCTGATCGGGTCATATTTTGGTGGCGACGGACGGGCCACTTTCGGTTATCCCGATTTGCGGGCACGGGTGCCGGTGGGCTCAAACATGATGGGCGCTGCTGCGGGACTAACTTCATTTCCGCTCGGCACGCGCTACGGCATTCAGACCCAAGAATTGTCGACGGCACATATTGCGGTCCACACACATCCCGCTACATTCGAGGCAACTGGCTCCACGATCTCCGTAACAGTGGATGCGTCCATCGATCCGGCCACGAAACGCGTCCCTGCGGACGGCGACTATGTCGGCGGCCAGCCCGCTCTGGGAACCTTCCCGGACATGTATGTCGCCAATAATGAAGTGACTGGTTCCGTTCCGCTTGGCGGGGTCTCAGCCTCCATCAGCAACGTGACAGGCACCGTCGCTTTGGAAAAAACGGGCAGCAACCTGGATTTTCAAATCGTGAACCCGCTTCAGGCCGTGAACTATTGCATTTGCGAGAATGGCATCTACCCGTCGCGCAATTGAGCGACGGTTATTCTGAGGCTTCTAGTCCGGGCAATGGTGGAACCGAACTTTCCGATACGCCCGACTATCCTATCCCGGCGGCCACCATCATGGCGATGCCCCAAATGACTTTGCGAGAATGAGATGACTGACAGAGAACTGGAAATGGGCGCGGTGGTACCGGAGACCTTCGAAGCGCATATCGGCGAAACCTTTCGGGTCTACAATGAAGGCGGCGAGATTCAGGCACGTCTGGTCCATGTCCGGGTTTCGGGCGAACCCATTCTCGGGCTGAGGGAGCGCCCGTCCTTCTCGGCGATTTTCATGACCGATCTTGTGCCGCCATCGGGCGAATCGATCTGCGTGACCCTGGAAAACGAGGGCTTCGGCATTCTGAAAAATGTGACGATCACACCGAATTGCGGCGTCCCGGCGCCGGAATGGGGCGACGGGCAACGCTGGTCGGTCGTTTTCGGCTGAAACCAGGCCGCCGCGACCCGGTCCCTATTTAGACGCCTGCGTCATGGCGCCGGGCTGGCCAGCCATTGCGTCACCGCCCGGATACCAGATCAACATGTGATGTGACCCGCCGTCCGGCGCGTCGGCGACGACGAAACCATGGGCCAGAAGCCACTGGTAGAGCGGAGGATTGTTGATCGCGACAGAGACCGCAAGCGGGCACTTGGATGGGCCGCAGGCTGCCAGCAGCGCCATGATGACGGACTGACCAAAGCCTTTGCCGCGCGCCTTCTTGACGAACCCCAGGTCGATGACCCGCGCTTCCGTCCCGCCCCAGTCCAGTGTCAACTTCCCGATCAGATCCCCGGTTTTCTCGATCACAAAGTAAAGGGCATTGGGAAAGGCGCCGCCGTAGCCGGATGTCTGGGCCCGCAACTGCATGTCCAGCAGTTCCTCGATATAGGCCCGGTCCGCATCGACCATCTTCAAGTCCTCGCGTTGATCGCGATGAAGTTTCTCGAGAAACGGCTTGTCCGCGGGCCGCGCCGGGCGGATGGACAGACCGTTCGGCATCGTGGCGAGCCCCTGAAGCATCGGAAGTTCCCTTTCTCTGTGCGTTACCCGCCAGAGTATAAAATTTCCGACATCACCGCTTCCAGACTATTTTGCCGGGAGCATGTGAATTAATGGGAACGCCTGGCTTCAGCCGCCAATCCCTTCCGGCTTCCCGACCACGACGAACAACAGGTTGTCCGGGTCAAGCCATTCACCGGCCAGTCGGTTCACATCCTCATCGCTTACCGACTCGACCTGCGCATTTCGCGTCTGGAAGTAGTCGATCGGAAATCCGTGGTACTGCATTGCGTCCAGTTGCGAGGCGATCTGCGAGGAATTGGTAAAGCGCAGCGGGAAGGAGCCGGTCAGGTAGGTCTTTGCATCGGCGATCTGCTCCGTGGAGACACCGTTGTCGCGGATGTCCTTCAGGACAGATCGAATCAGGCCGATCGTTTCGCCCACCCGCGCGTTCTGGGTCGCCGCACCGCCGCGCAGCAGCGCCGCGTGGTCCATCGGATGCAAGAAGGAATAGACAGAATAGACCAGCCCTCGTTTGACGCGGATTTCATCCGTCAGGACCGAACTGAAAGATCCTCCGCCGATCACGTAGTTCAGCACCATCCCGGCATAGTATTGTGGATCATCAATCTGCAGGCCCCGCTGCGCAAACAGGATCGTGCTCTGCGGGATATCCATCTCCACCACGACCGTCTTGCCCGTGATCTCCGGATCGATATCCGGCGTCGGATCCGCCCGGCCGGTTTCGGGCAGGGCGCCGAACACCCTGTCGAGTGCCGCGCCAAGCTCCAGCGGCTCAATATCACCGACGACGCCGATCGTCAGCCTGTCCCGGGTCAATGCCTCCCCCAGGAAACGGCGCATATCGTCTACGGAAATCGCCGCCAGACTGTCCTCTGTTCCCTCCACCGGATCGGCGTAAGGGTGATCTCCGAAGATGGCTTCCCGCAAGGCCTTTCCTCCCCGGCTTTCCGGGTCGCTCTCGGATTGACGGATGCCGACCATGATCTGGCTTCGGATACGCTCCACCGGCTCCGAATCGAACCGCGGTTCGGTCAGCGCCAGACGCAGAAGTTCCAGCGCATCGTCCCGATACCGGTTCAGCGTGTAGAAACTGCCGGAGAATGCATCGCGTCCTGCGCTGAAGGAGATGCGGATCGACTGATCGGCCAGCCGTTGCTGATAGGTCTTGCTGTCATAGGGGCCCGATCCCTCATCGATTGTCGACGCGACCAGGTTGGCGGTCCCTTCCTTTCCTTCCGGGTCGAGACCGGCGCCGCCGCCCTTGAAGGAGAATTCGATGGCCGTGACCGGGACCGTATCGTCGCGCACCAGCCAGGCCGTGATCCCGCCCGGGCTGACGACCTCCTCGACCTGGACCTCCGCCTGGGCAGGATGAACGGCCCCCAGCGTCAGGACGGCCAGAACAATGAGCACAAAGGCAACGGGGCGGCCGGTCATTGGCTTTCTCCCTTCGGGCCGTCGGCGGGCAGGAGGCGGCTGACGACCTCGCCCGGCCGGGACAGGTATTTGCGGGCGGCTTCGTTCACCTGGTCTGTCGTCACCGCGCCGATGCGCTCCGGCCAGGTCTCGACATCCTCCAGGCTCTTGCCGGTCGCCAGGGCCCGGCCGATGGTCATGGCTGGCCCGCTCAGGCTGTCGCGCGCGGTCGCCGCCGCATCCTGCAGCCGGACAATGGCGCGCTGGACCTCGGATTCCGTAACGCCGTTTTCAAGCAGTTTTGCGATTTCCTCGCGAAGCGCCGCCTCTGCGGCGTCCAATGTCGTACCGTCCGCCGGGCTGACGAAGAAGCCGATCGTACCGGGACCGCGACCGTCGCCGTCATACCAACCGCCGGCGCCGACCGCGACGCCGCGATCGATGACCAGGGCACGATAAAGCTTCGACGTGTTGCCGCCACCGATGATCTGGGACAGCACGTCCAGCGCATAGGTTTCGGCTTTGTCCGTCGCTGTATTCCAGGACGGCGCCGGTTTCCGGATCGAAACACTGGGCTGCCGGACGCGCGGATCACGATAGGTCACTTCGGTCGCGACGGTCATCGGCGGTTCGCGAAACTCCGGCCGATCGGGGATCTCGCTTGGCGCAATCACGCCGTAATACTTTTCCGCCATCGCGAAGACCTCATTCGCCTCGACATCGCCGGACACGACCAGGATTGCATTGTTGGGGGCGTAATAGGTCTTGTAGAACTCAATCGCATCTTCCAGCCGCAGCGCCTCGATTTCGTGACGCCAGCCGATCACCGGATTGGCATAAGGATGGTTTCGATAAACCGCCGGTGCCGTCTGCTCCCAAAGGATCGACGACGGCTCCGTATCGACGCGTTGACGGCGCTCCTCGAGAACGACCTTCTTTTCCGGCTCGAAATGGTCCTGTGCGATATCCAGATTGGCCATCCTGTCGGCCTCGAGCCGCATCACGAGATCGAGTCGATCACTGGCGACCGACTGGAAATAGGCCGTGAAGTCCTGGGAGGTGAAGGCATTTCCCTTCCCGCCATTACGCGCGACAATCGCCGAAAACTCGCCCGGTTCCAGGGTGTCGGTGCCCTTGAACATCAGGTGCTCCAGAAAATGCGCGATCCCGGAGCGGCCAGGAGGCTCGTCCATCGCGCCGACGCGATACCAGACCATATGCGTTACGACCGGGGCCCGATGGTTTTCCACGACAACGACCTGCATGCCGTTGTCGAGAAACGTCTCCTTCGCATTGAAGACTTCGGCCTGCGCCGACTGAAACACGGCGAGCAGCACCAGTGCCGCCGCGCCGATCGAGGCTTTCGAGGACCGCATCCGCTACCCTTCTTAATCGATGTTCTGTGACCAACGATTACGCAAATAGGAAGGACGGCGAAAACATCCACCGTTCGACACAGAAATTCCCAATTATGGAAACGAAATCAAGCGGGCCTTGAACGCGCTTAGAACGGCCACTCGAACCAGGATTTCTCGCCTTCGCGGGTGATGATCGGCGTCTGGCCCTCGGTTACCGGCACGCCCAGCGCGGAATTGCCCTGAATGCGACGGGTTTCCTCATTGGCATCGATCACGTCACCGGATTTTTCCGCTTCACGCCAGAAAACCAGGTCATCCACGAAGGATTCCTGTTCCGCCGCAAGGGCAGCTGTTTCCTCATCCACCACAAGGCGGATTTCCGGGCTGGCCTCAATAGCACCTGTGCGGTCCAGCAGCGTCATTTCGCCCGGCGTCACGCCGGCCCGGCGCAACTGGGCCTCTGTCTCCAGGCGACGCTGAACGGCTTCTTCGCCGAATACCGCACGCTGGGCATCCAGTTGCGGCTTCAGATCCTGAAAGCGTTGACCATTGGGATCGGGCGGACGAAGGCCATATTCCGGCGGCAGCGACAGCGGCGCACGGGACACAACGGCGAACTCGTCCGGCGTCGTCTTTTCCAGCCCGAGAATTTTGCCGGTGTCAGCCGAACAGGCCGTCAGCAGCATCGTCCCGCCCAGCAGGCCGATCGTTACCAGTCTTCCACCCAATTTACGCGGTCCCGTCATTGTCGGTCCCAAATCCGTTCGTTTATGGAACGCTGCCATGTCGCCGACAGTATAACATACTTGCCGACACCCCTCATCATGTAAGGGGTTTCGCCTTTCCGAACAAGCCGTCAGCGGCAACCAGCACCGCACCCACGACGATAGCACAATCGGCGATGTTGAAGGCCGGCCAGTGGTACCCGGCGACATGAAAGTCCAGAAAATCCACCACACCGCCATATAACAGGCGGTCCAGAGCATTGCCGAAGGCGCCGCCGACGATCATGCCACAGGCGACGGCCAGGTATCGGCCCGTCGCCTTGCGCAGCAGGAACCACCAGATCCCAAGAGCGATTGCCACGGCCAGTCCCGCAAGAATGTATGGCCCGTAGGCCGAATCATTGCTGAACAGTCCAAAACTGACGCCCCGGTTATACACCAGCACCAGATTGAAGAACGGCGTCACTTCGACCGGACGCGCGCCACCTTCGAAAACGGACAGAATCCAAGGTTTGGAAACCTGATCCGCCACGAAGACCAGCGCGGCAATGACGAGACCCAACCGCTGCATCTTATTCGGCCGCTTGCACCGCACCGGCCACGGCGTCGGCACACCGGCCACAGGCGCCGGGCGCATCGGGCCGCTTGCCGACATCGGGCAGAACCTTCCAGCAGCGTTCGCATTTCTGGCCATCCGCGCGACGGAACACGACCGCTACACCAGGCACGTCCGGGAGGGTGAACGCCCCTTCCGGCGCATCCGACAGCGTGATTTCGGCACCCGATGTGATCAGGATATCCGCGAGATCCAGCCCCTCGAAAGCGGCCTTGAAATCTGCGTCGGCATGGATGACCGGCGCCGCGTCCAGGTTGGCGCGGATTTCCTTCTCGTTGCGCTTCTGCTCCAGCGCGGTCAGGACCACCCGGCGCAGTTTGCGGACTTTCGTCCAACGCGCAGCCTCCGATTCCGACAGGGCCCAATCAACCGGCACCTTCGGCATCTGGCGCAGATGCACCGAATTACCGGCATCCGTACCGGTTCTGGCCAGCCAGGCCTCCTCCGTCGTGAAGCTGAGGATCGGCGCCAGCCAGGCCGTAAGGCTTTCGAAAAGGATGTCGAGCACCGTCAACGACGCCAGGCGGCGCGGGCTGTCCGGCGCATCGCAGTACAGCGCATCCTTGCGGATATCGAAATAGAAGGCCGAAAGATCGACCGCGCAGAATTCATGAAGTTCGCGGAAGATCAGGGTAAAGTCGTAGGTCTCGATCCCCTTGCGGACCAGCTTGTCCAGTTCCGCGATGCGGTGCAGGACCCAACGCTCCAGCTCCGGCATGTCCTTCGGTTCGACCCGCTTGGAAGGATCGAAGTGGGCGAGCGAGCCCAGCAGCCAGCGGAGTGTGTTACGGAAGCGCCGATAATAGTCCGTAAGCTGCTTCAGCATGCTTTCGCCGATGCGCAGATCGCCGGAATAATCTTCCGACACGACCCACAGCCGCAGGATCTCGGCGCCGTATTTCTCGTTCACTTCCGCCGGGACGACGACATTGCCCAGCGATTTCGACATCTTTCGGCCGTCTTCGGCCATGACGAAACCGTGGGTCAGCACCGCGTCATAGGGCGCACGGCCGCGCGTACCGCAGCTCTCCAGCAGTGAGGAATGGAACCAGCCGCGATGCTGATCCGACCCCTCCAGATACAGCGACGCCGGCCATTGCAGATCTTCCCGCTGCTCCAGGCAGAAGGCATGGGTCGAACCGCTGTCGAACCAGACATCGACGACATCGCGAACCTGCTCGTAATCGTCGGCCTCGTAATCGTTGCCCAGGAAGCGCGACGGATCGCTGGAGAACCAGGCATCCGCCCCTTCCTCCCGGAAGGCCGCGACGATGCGATCGACGACCGCCTGGTCACGCAGCGGCTCGCCGCTTTCCTTGTGCACGAAAACCGGGATCGGCACACCCCAGGCACGTTGACGGCTGATGCACCAGTCCGGACGCTCCTTGATCATCGAATGCAGGCGCGTCTTGCCCTGCTTCGGATAGAATTCCGTATCGTCGATGGCCTGCAGGGCGACGTCGCGCAGACCATGGCTCTCCATCGAGATGAACCACTGCGCCGTGTTACGGAAGATCAGCGGCGCCTTCGACCGCCAGCTATGCGGATACTGGTGGCGCAAGGAGCCCTTGGCCAGCAGCTTCCCGGCAATCGCCAGTTCGCGCATGACCGACGGGTTGGCATCGCCTTCCTTGCCGTCCTGCGTGATGACGACCTTACCCGCCATGACCGGCACGAAATCGTAGAAGCTGCCGTCTTCGCCCACGGTCTGGGGGATCTCGATCCCGTGCTTGCGTCCCAGATGCCAGTCATCCGCACCGTGGCCCGGCGCGATATGCACAAAGCCGGTACCGGATTCGTCGGTGACATAATCCGCGTGATAGACCGTGACGTCGAAATCGTAATGGCCGTTCGCTTCGGCATGGCCGCGCCAGGGATGCGCACAGACAGTGCCCTGCACCGCCGCGCCCTTCAGCTCGGCGACGATCTTGTGGCCGGTGATCTTCGCCTGCGCGCAGGTCGCGTCGACCAGCGCCCTGGCGACTGCCAGCTTCTCACCCACTTCCACGCCCTTGGCGCCGTCGCCCAATTCCGTCACTTCCAGCACGACATAGTCGAACTCCTCGTGACAGGCGATGGCGCGGTTGCCGGGGATCGTCCAGGGCGTGGTCGTCCAGATGACGACCGACGCGCCGTCCAGCTCCGGACTGGCAGGCTTCACGACCGGGAACTTCACCCAGATCGTCGTCGAATTGTGTTCCATATACTCCGCTTCGGCCTCGGCCAGCGCGGTTTTCTCCACCGCCGACCACCAGACCGGCCGCGCGCCCTTGTACAGGCTGCCCTGCATCAGGAATTTGCCGATCTCGGCCGCGATCTGCGCCTCGGCATCATAGGACATGGTCAGATAGGGGTTTTCCCAATCGCCCAGCACGCCAAGGCGTTTGAACTCCTCGCGCTGGATGTCGATCCACTTGTCGGCGAAGTCGCGGCATTCCTTACGGAATTCGGCGACCGGAACGGCGTCCTTGTCCTGACCTTCGGCGCGGTATTTCTCTTCGATCTTCCATTCGATCGGCAGACCGTGACAATCCCAGCCCGGCACATAGCAGGCGTCATAGCCGGTCATCTGGCGCGACCGGTTGATGATGTCCTTCAGGATCTTGTTCAGCGCATGACCGATATGCAGATGGCCGTTCGCATAGGGCGGGCCGTCATGCAGGATGAACTTCTCGCGCCCTTTGGCGTCCGCGCGCAGACGGGACCACAGGTCGGTCTCCGCCCAACGCTGCAGGATTTCCGGCTCGCGCTGCGGCAGGCCCGCGCGCATCGGGAAATCGGTCTGGGGCAAGTTGATCGTGTCTTTGTAATCGACGGGTTGCGTCGTATCGGCGCTCATGGGTCAGCTTCCAGTCACGTGAAAATCGAGATTCCGGATCGGGGCGGCGCCCGGAACGGCCTTTTCGGCCGAACCGACACCAGTCTTATCCCGACACCCGCGCGCCCCGGCCCGCAGGGGTCGGGCCGATAATTCGTATGGGCGCCGCAAAGCGCGCCTGGACTTGGGTCATACCGGATTTCATAGCGGCGCGACTTTATGGGCAGGGCGCCCCTGAATCAAGCGCGCGATACCGTGGTCGCCCCTGGAATTCGCATGCGAGAGGCCAGCCTGATGGCGATCATATCGGGACAGACCGACGGCGTAACGCCCCACTCACATTGCCGCCGGGTCGGCCAGCATTTCCGCAACAGCCATGGCGGCGCGGATGGTGGCCAGGCGGCAGCGGTTTTCCAGGCAGACCACGGCATAACGAACGGTCAGATCCGCACCGGCGATCTTGATCCTGCGCAGTCCCGCATCCCGGCCGAATTCGCTTTCAAAGACGACACCGACCCCCAGGCCCGCGACGACGGCTTCCCGAATCGCCTCCCGGCTGCCGATTTCCAGATGCGGCCGTAGTTTCAGTCCGCGGGCGGCAGCGGCGGCCTGCAGCACGTCGCGCGTCACCGACCCGGCTTCGCGCAGGATCAACCGTCGCTCCAGCAATAACGACAGTGGGATCGGGGCGTCCCCTTCCGGTTCTGACGCCGGCGCGATCGCCACCAGCCGGTCACGCCGAAATGGAACCGCGAACAGGTCCGGCGCGTCCGGCGGGTTTGAAAGCACCGCCACGTCGCAGCGATACTCCCTTAGATCTCGCAAAACGGAACGCGCCCCGCCAACCGAAACGGACAGGACCAGCCCGTCATGCCGGGTCTTCAATCCGGCCAGGAACGTCATCGCGTGGTGCGGCGATTCCGTGCCGATCGCCAACGCTCCACGGGCCGGATCCCGTATTCCGGACAGTAAAGCCTCCGCCTCCCCTTCCAGTGCGAAGACCTGCTCGGTCACGGCCAGCAGGTCCTGCGCCAGGGGTGTCAGGGCAATGCGACGACCGCGCCGGTCGAACAGGCGGACGCCGTATCCGTCCTCCAGCGCCTTCACCTGCGCGGACAGGGTTGGCTGGGACACGCCCAGAGCCTGTGCCGCACGGGTGAAACTGCCCTCATTGGCGACGTGATGAAATGCACGAAGTTGACTATGGTTCACGGACATGTCGGCCCCTCCCCTGAATCCCTTGGCCAGTCTGTCACATAATCAAAATCTATCTAACAGATTAATATCATGGGCTGGACGCATGAAGGATCGTACCTTTGCTTACCGCCCCCTGGGCATCCATTTACCGCGTGTTAACAAAGCCTGCCTAGAATCCTCACATTCCCAATGGGAATTTTGCGGATCGGGTCACGATGGTTGTCATGGAAATGTATCAGAATGAAGCGCAGAAGATGGATCGCCGCGAGGAACTGCGGCTGACGACGGTTCTGCCGACTCTGGAACTCGATGGGCGGCTGCGTTCATTGCAGGATTTCAGTTCGAACGGCTTCCGTGCAATCCTGCCCGAGGCCTATCGCCATGTCGGCGCGAGCGGCGAGGCGAACCTGCACATGCAGGCAGCGGGCTACAGAATCCGAAAACGCATAGCCTTCGAAGTCCGGCATGTCGAGGGCGACTCCGTAGGCGTCCATTATGAGACGCTGGAGACAATCGACGAAAGCAGCACCGTTCTGTTCTGATCAGCCCCGCGCCGCTTACACCATTTCCGCATGTCCGATGTGAAACAGGCCGTCGCCGCGCACCACCCGCGCAGGCACGCGGTGGGCAAGAATATAGCCGCCGCGGGGCAGGATGACATCCAGTGGCGGCTTGTCCGGGGTTTCCGGAAAGTGAATTCGCGCGACAAGCTGCCCCGACTTTACCGTGTCGCCAGCATGGGCAAGCGGTTCATAGAGGCCCGGCTCCTGGGCGGAGAGGAGGCTTTCATCCCTGAGTTCCGGCGGATGCGGCGGAATCGGCCCTGCCGCCATTTCGTCATCATAGCTGCCGACTGCACGAAGGGCGCGCAGCACACCGTTCTGCGCAGCCTTGCGAATGTCAGGGTCGACCGTCCCGCCGCCACCAAGTTCCAGCGTGAATCCGGCCGCGCCCGCACGCCAGGCCGCGGAACTGGAGTACCAGCCATCCCCGTCCGGGGCATGGTACAACGCCACCTGCAATCCAAGCGCCGCCATGACACGGCGGCGTAGATCGTTACGCGCATTGCCCTCCACCCAGGACGTCATGCCGAAGGGCACGCAATACAGCGAGCTGCCGCCCGAATGAAGGTCGATGACCAGATCGGTTCCGGCGATCAGCCGATGTTCGATGAAATGCGCCAGCATTTCCGTCGGCGTACCGCGCGGTTTTCCCGGAAAGGTCCGGTTCAGGTTGCCACCGTCCGCAGGCGATGTGCGTGTACCGGCCTCCGCCGCCGGAAAGTTCGCCATCGGCAGCAGGGTCAGTCTGCCGTTCACCCGTGCGGGATCCAGTTCCCGGATCAGGGTCGACAGGATCACCTGCCCCTCATACTCGTCCCCGTGATTGCCCGCCATAAGCAGCACGGACGGCCCCTCATTTCGACCGACGAAGGATGCGATCGGTACCGGGATATGGCCATAGGCGGACCGGTGCACCGAATGCGGCACGGTCAGAAATCCACAATTGCGGCCCTGTGCCGTGAGGTCGACCGTGCAGGCGATCGGATTGGACGTGTCGTTCATTCGTGCTTCCAGTTGTCAGGATCGGCGTCATTGCCCGGAGACCGCCCCAGAACGTCGCCATCCATGTCGACCCCCAATCCCTGAACGGTGCGATTGGCATAGGCGAAATACGCGGTAACCTGGTTGATCTCTAAAATCTGACCATCCTTGAACCCGGCCTCCCGCAGGGCTTCGATGTCAGACTTCGAAACCTTGCGCGGGTCGAGGGTCAGTTTCTCGGCATAATCCAATGCCCTTGCCGTCTGGCGGTCCAGGGCCTCGTATGGTCGGCGTGCCTCCAGCGCCTCCCGGATGAGCCGCGCGCGCTCCTTGTCGCGCATCAGTCGCTTCAGGCCCGCATAGTGATGCTCGGCACAATAGGCGCAGCCGTTGAGCAGGCTGACATAAATGCCGATGACCTCCAGAATCCACTTTGGGAGTTCGTTGTCGTAATGGTGCAGGACCGCCTTGTAGAGGGTCATATGCCCCTCCAGCGTATGTGGCCGCAGGGAATGCGCCATCATGATGTTGTCGACATTCTCGTCCGGTCCCGACACCCGGTCATACAGGGGTTTCAGGTTCTCCCCCGCATCCCGATAGGCGACGGTCTTGATCCAGGCCATCGTAGTCCCTCCGATCCGTTCGCGTCGAAGTGGATCACGACGGCCCGCCTTCGCCAAGGGTCGAAACCTCGGAATGTCTGATGACATTGTCATCGGTCGTGGTATCCATGTTTGAAGGTAACTCGAATGTTCGCCCAATCGCATTGAGGATCGGGAATGCCGGGGCAGGTCACAGCACGGAAACAGAAGCTATCCGAACTTCCGGACCCCGACGCGCGGATCATGGAGTTGCTCGACGCCTGGAAATCCGTGCGCGGTGAAAGCATTGTCCCGAGAAAGCGGGACTTCGACCCCCTGAGTGTTCCGCGTCTCTTGCCATTGATCTGGCTGTATCGGCTGGACCCGGAAACCGACGACTTTGTCTGCAAGCTGGCAGGCGAGGACGTGAACCGCTCCTGGGGCTACAGCATTGCCGGCCATAAGGCACGCCGGATCCTGGGCGACCAGGATTACATCGTCGTCACGGAAATCTGGCGAAAGGTCCTGAACACTCCGCTCATTCACTACGGCAAGGGGGAACGTCTTCTCGAGAACCGCCTGTATTCGGCGGAGCGCCTCGTCCTGCCAATCATCGGCGAAGACGCAGTGGATGCCCGGCCGGACCATGTTCTGGGCATCAGTCTTTACCAGTTCGGTGATGTGGACGATACCCCTCCTCAAATTCTCCTCCAGAACGGATATCAGGTCCATTGTGCCGACATTGAATAACGGCACTTGGCCCGTCGCTATTTACAAATCTTGTAATATGTTGGACATAGCGCAGCCGCTTGTCCGGGAGACCAGTACCGCATGACCAAGATCGCTCCATTGGGCGCTTCTGTGGAAGCGCGGCTGGCGGGCGCGGACCCACGGATCTTTGTCTTCCTGCAGGCATGGCGGGAGGCGCGGGGCGATGCCCTGATCCCAAAACGCAGCGCTTTCGACCCAATGGCGGTACGAAGCCTGCTTCCCTTCCTCTGGATCTATCGCTTCGAGACGGAGCGGGACGATTATGTCGTCCGCCTGGCCGGGGAGGAGATCAACAATGCCTGGGGCCGCAGCATCAAGGGCATGACCATGCGGGAAGTCGTCGGGGATGCCGACTATCCGGTCATGCGTGAGCGATGGGACAACATCCTCGGCGTGCCGCTGATTCACTATGGTGCCAGCAGCGAGCGTCTATCCGCCCTCGACACGCGACGTGCGGAACGGATGCTGACACCATTGGCGGACAATGACGGCAACCCCAATCATATCCTGGGGATCAGCCTCTACGAGATCTCGCCGACCGACAGCTCGCGCCCGTCGCTGGAACCGGAAGACATTACCCAGATCCCCTGCTCCGAGGTTTGAGATCGGCGCGGACCTATCGCACCGCCGTACCCTCGCGCTGCTTCGTTTCCCAATCCGGAGCGATCCAGACCGGCGCGTTTGACGCCGGCAGCGGATCGCGTCCCCGGATGATGTCGGATGCCTTCTCCCCGACCATGATTGTCGGGGCGTTGAGGTTGCCGTTCGGGATCGTCGGAAACACCGAACTGTCGACAACGCGCAGATTGCCGATACCACGCACGCGGCATTCGGGATCCAGGACCGCCATCGGATCGTCGTCCGCCCCGATCTTGCAGGTACAGGACGGGTGATAGGCACTTTCGGCGTTCTGGCGCACCCAGGCGTCGATCGCTTCGTCGTCCCGAATGTCCTCGCCTGGCTGGATTTCCGGACCGCGATAGGGATCCATTGCGGGCTGCGCCATGATCTCGCGGGTCAGTCGAATGCAGGCACGGAAGGCTTCGATGTCCTCCTGTTCCGTCATGTAGTTGAACAGGATGGAAGGCTTCGCCGCCGGATCGGCGGAATTGATGTGAATATGGCCTCGGCTCTTGGGCTTGTTCGGTCCGACATGCACCTGGAACCCGTGTCCGTCAAAGGCCGCATTGCCATCATACCGCATGGCGGCGGGCAGAAAATGGTACTGGATATCCGGCCATTTCAGGCCAGCCTTTGAACGGATGAAGGCGCAGCTCTCGAAGTGATTGGTCGCACCCAGACCCGACTTGAAGAAGAACCAGCGCGCACCGATCAGGAACTTGCTGAACAGATCCAGCTTGCCGTTCAGCGTAATCGGCTGCGTGCTGCGGAACTGGAAATAGACTTCCAGGTGATCCTGCAGGTTGCTGCCGACACCCGGCAGGTCATGGACGACCTCGACACCGGCCGACTTCAGAACATCGGCAGGCCCGATTCCGGACAGTTGCAGCAATTGTGGAGAGCCGACCGAACCGGCGGACAGGATGACCTCCCGCACTGCCGTCGCATCGACAATCCGACCGCCGACCTCGTATCGCACACCGACCGCCTTCTTGCCTTCCAGCAGGACCTTGTGTGTAAGTGCCCCGGTTACGACCGTCAGGTTGGACCGGCTGCGGGCCGGCTTCAGATAGGCATTCGATGTCGACCAGCGCACACCGTCCTTCACGGTCATATGCATCCGGCCGAACCCTTCCTGACGGTGGCCGTTATAGTCTTCCGTAACGCCATAACCGGCCTGCTCACCGGCATCGATCCACGCCTTGTAGAGCGGGTTCTGCATTTCATTGCCGTTGCAGGTCCCCAGCGGACCGTCGCCACCGCGGTATTCATCGGCGTCCCGACCGTCCGGATCCTTCCAGGTTTCCGCCCGGCGGAAATAGGGCAGACAGTTCCGGTAGGCCCAGCCCTTCGCGCCATGCTCCTCCCATTCGTCGAAGTCGCAGGCATGGCCACGAACATAGACCATACCATTGATCGACGACGATCCGCCCAGCACCTTGCCGCGCGGGGTGTGCATGCGGCGATTGTCCATGCCCGGTTCCGGCTGGCTCTCGAAGAACCAGTTGAATTTCTTCATGTTCATCGGAATGGACAGAGCGGTCGGCATCTGAATGAAGATGGAGGAATCGCTGCCCCCCGCCTCGATCAGCAGAACCCGTGTCTCCGGGTCTTCCGTCAGGCGTGCCGCCAGCACGCAACCGGCCGACCCCGCGCCGACAATGATGTAATCGAAAGTCTGTTGGTCGCTCATCGCTAGTCCTCCCCATTCGGTCATGGAAAAACCGGGACGAGCCCGTTTGGGATATCATAAACCCCTCGTCAAGCTGGACCGCACTACGGTGTTGGCGGATAGTCGCGGAAAGACAAATTCGTGGGGGAAATCGGAAAATGATCGGATCAATCGACTGGTTGGGCGTGCTGGCAGCCGGCATCGCCGGCTACGTATTCGGCGCGGTCTATTACACGGTTCTGGGCACCCGCTGGATGGCCGCCCTGGAGACCACGAAGGAAGAGATCGAGAAACGGAAATCCATCCTGCCCTTTGTCGTTGCCGCCATCGGGCAGTTTGTCCTGGCCGCGACGCTGTCGATCCTGGCAGGCGCGGAAAGCGGGATGGGCCCGACAATCGCCCTCGGACTGCTGCTCTGGATCGGCATCGTCATGACGACCATGACAATCAATCACAGCTTCCAGGGTCACAAGCCGGCGCTGACGGTGATCGACGGCCTGCACTGGTTGGGTGTTCTGGTCTTACAGAGCGTGGTTCTGGCCCTGGTCTGAGTCACCTACCCGGGAACAGTTTTTCGATCCCGGCCCAGCATTCGGCGTAGTCCGTCTGCGGCGGCGCATCTTCGGCCGCAAAACGGGTCGGAAACTGCGGATATCGGGTCTCGAACATGAAGGCCATGGTGTCCGACAGCTTCTGCGGCTTCAGATCGGCGGTGCTGGCCGCCTTGAAGGCGCCGGCATCCGGTCCGTGAGGAATCATGCAGTTGTGCAGGCTCATGGCGCCCGGCGGGAAGCCGTTGGGCTTCGCATCATAGGCACCGCACAAATTGCCCATGAATTCCGACATGACATTGCGGTGATACCAAGGGGGACGGAACGTGTCCTCGGCCACCAACCAACGCTCCGGAAAGATCACGAAGTCGATATTCGCGGTGCCGGGGACTTCCGATGGAGAGGTCAGAACGGTGAAGATCGACGGGTCGGGATGGTCGAAGGAAATCGATCCCATCGTGTTGAACCGCCTCAGGTCATATGCCACCGGCACGTAATTGCCGTGCCAGGCGACGACATCGAACGGGCTTTGCGGGATTTCCGCGACGTGCAGCGATCCCCCCCATTTCATGATCAACTCCATCGGCGCTTCCCGATCTTCGAACCAGGCGGTCGGCGACCTGAAGTCACGCGGATTGGCAAGGCCGTTCGCCCCGATCGGACCGCGGTCGGGCAGACGCAAAAGGGCACCATAGTTTTCCAGCACATACCCGCTGGCGGCACCATCGGGCAGACGCACCTGGAACGCCATGCCCCGGGGCAGAATTGCGATTTCCAACGGTGCGATCTCGAACCGCCCCGTCTCGGCCACGATCTCCATACGGCCGTGCCACGGGGCAATCAGCATTTCGGCATCGGCGTTGATCAGACAGCGGTCTTCCATCGACCGGTCCGCCGCAAAGACATGGGCGGCCATGCCGGTGAGAGCCGCAGCATCCCCCGCCGTCGTCATGGTCCGCATTGCATCCACGAAGTCCTGGGGTTCCGAATTTCGCCCGACGGGATTCCAGCGATAAGGGCCCAGCGGCAGGTCATGTTCGGGTCGATGCGGTGCGGATTTCCAGTAAGGCGCATCGTATCGCGAGAAGCGGCCGGAATGCCGGACGCTTGGCCGCAACCGGTACAGCCAGGTTCGCCGGTTCTCTGCATTCGGCGCCGTGAACGCCGTACCGGACAGTTGTTCCGCATAGAGATCGAACGGGCAGCGCTGCGGATTGTTGCGCCCCTGCGGCAAAGCGCCTGCCACCGCCTCGGATTCGAACTCGTTCCCGAAACCGCTCAACATGTCCGTCTTGCCGGCCATTCGAAAACCCCTTCCTTCATGCGGGTTGACCTACCCGACAGGTTCACGGCATAGATTTCATTGCAAATGCAACGAATGTCAATAGATGCGATGCCCCTCGATCTCGACAGGTTTCTGCCCTACCGGCTGTCGGTTCTCGCCGACCGGGTCGGGCGCGACCTGTCGCGGGTTTACGGTCCGAAGGGCATCGGTCAGGCCGAATGGCGGGTCCTCGCGCATCTGGGTGGCAACCGCGACGGCTTGTCGGTCCGCGACATCCATGACCGCGTCAGTCTCGAGAAGTATCGGGTGACCCGTGCGCTGCAGCGCCTGGAGGCGGCCGGCCTGGTCCGAAAATCCTCGTCCGACCGGGACCGCCGCCTGATCGCCGTGGCCCTGACCCAGGAAGGCCGCGCCTTGTATGAGCGGATTGTGCCGGACGCACTGGCCTTCGAGAGCGCATTGCTGGCCGATCTGTCAGCCGAGGACCGCAAGGCCCTGGACAGAATCCTATCGCAGCTATCCTCAAAATCTTCCACGTAAGGAAAGACCCGGCAACAGTTTCCGCGGTCAGGCGCAATCGCAAAATTCCCTGGGGCGGATATATTTGATCCGGGTTAAGGTGACAGGCTTGTAACCGGACGAGGACGACCGATATCCGCGTCGGTCATGCGCGGCACCGGGCCGCGCCGGATGTGAAGGCCCTCCCATGGATTATCTTCTGATCGTTGCCGGTCTGGTCTGCCTCTTCGTAGGCGGAGAGGCTTTGGTGCGCGGTTCCGCCTCCACAGCGCGCCGATTGGGCGTTTCCCCCCTGCTGATCGGACTGACCCTTGTCGGGTTCGGCACCTCCGCACCGGAGTTGGTGACCAGCGTGGCGGCGGCCTTCGCCGGTTCGCCCGGGATCGCGGTCGGGAACGTGGTCGGAAGCAATATCGCCAACATTCTCCTGATCCTGGGACTGACGGCCGTGATCGTCCCCATCGTCACATCGCGCGACGCAATCCTGCGGGATGGCCTCGCCCTATGCATTGCGACCGCGGCCTGTCTCGGCATCGTTCTGGTCGGCTTTGCGGATCGGCCCTACGGGATCGGCCTGATCCTGTTGCTGGGCCTCTATCTGACCTACACGATCTCCCGCGAGCGGCGCGTCCAGGATGCGGCCTATGACCTGCACAGGGCAGAATCCGAAATTGCGGAGCCCGGCCCTGAGCGCCTGTCCGTCGCAATCGGGCTCGCCTTCTTCGGGCTGGTCCTGACGCTTGTCGGCGCCAAGATGCTGGTATCGGGCGCCATCGACCTGGCGGAATCCGCCGGGCTTTCGCAGACGCTGATCGGGTTGACGATCGTCGCGGTCGGCACGTCCCTTCCCGAGTTGTCAGCTTCCATCGTCGCGGCCGTCCGACGTCAGACGGACCTCGCGCTTGGCAACATTCTGGGCAGCAACCTCTTTAACACGCTGGGCATTCTGGGTGTCACCGCCATCGTCCACCCATTGGAAATCCCGGTGGAGATTGCACGGATCGACATCTGGGTCATGATCGCGGCCACCCTTGCGATGCTTGGCTTCGCGCTGACCGGCGGGCGGCTCTGTCGTCTGGAAGGGGGCGCCCTTCTGGTCGGCTATGCGGCCTATCTCGGATGGACCTGCCGCTCGATCTTCACTGCCTAGCGCGATCTTTGCCGAATGATCCGCATAATTGTGACGGGCCGTGCGGCCTCAAGCAGTTGGCGAGACTTTCAACCGGCCCGGCGATGTCGTAACAGCGGTGCATGACCACGGCATCCTCCCCTTCCCTGCGCGCCTGGGCCGCCTTCCTACTGGGATGCGCCTGCTTCGGCTATGCCTTCCTGCAGCGGGTTGCCCCCAGCGTCATGACGGACGACCTGATGCGGGCGTTTCAGGTTCAGGCCGGGGCCCTCGGCGCGATGAGCGCCTTCTACTTCTATGCCTATGCCGGGATGCAGATGCCGATCGGCGTGCTGATGGATCGGTTCGGCCCGCGCCGACTCCTGAGCGGCGCAATGGCCCTGTGTCTCGTCGGCAGCCTTGTCTTCGCGCTCGCCGAGTCAATCACACCTGCCGCCGTCGGCCGGACGATGATCGGCGCGGCGGTCGCCTTCGGCTATGTCGGCACGATGTCGATCGCGGCAACCTGGTTCCCGCCCCAGCGCTTCAGCCTCCTGATCGGGATTCTTCAAAGTGTCGGGATGAGCGGCGCCATCGCCGGACAGGCACCGCTGAGTCTCGTGGTCGAAGCGACCGGCTGGCGCGAGACCGTGATCGGCATCGGGATTGTCGGGGCCGTTCTCGCCGTGCTGATCTTCCTGGTCGTGGAGGAGATCCCGTCCGAACGCAAGGCGGCCGCGAACGGCGCATCCAAAGGGGCTTTCCGGGACGTACTCGCCCGGCGTGACAGTTGGTGCTGCGCGATCATCGGGTTCACCCTGACCGCCCCGATGCTGGCCTTCGCCGGCCTGTGGGCCGTGCCCTGGCTCATTCAGGTGCACGGTTTCTCCCCCGCCGATGCCGCGGGATCCGCCTCGCTGATCTTCGTCGGATGGGCGGTGGTCGGACCGATGATCGGGTTGGCAACGGAAAAGATCGGGCGCCGCAAGCCACTGATCTATGGCGGCTTCGCCCTCAGTGGCACGGCCATGGCGGCGATGATCTTCACGCCGGACCTGTCGCCCTGGGCGATACGGACCCTGTTCGTCCTGAACGGGATCGGCGGCTGCACGATGATCCTGACCTTCACCTGCGTGCGGGAGACCAATCGACCCAGCCGTGCCGGCGCGGGCCTCGGTTTCGTCAACATGTTCGTCGTGGGATCCGGCGCCCTGTTCCAGCCGCTGCTGGGTGTCATTCTGGATCAGAACTGGGACGGCACGATGGTGAACGGCGCGCCGGTCTATGACGCCGCAGGATACCAAGCGGCGTTCAGCGCGCTGCTGGTCGCCTATGGAATAGGTTTGCTGGCAACCATCATCCTGCGCGAGACGCATTGCCGGCAGGCGGTCACCGAATAGGGATTTGCCGGATCAGGAAACCGAGAAGCTTTCGCCGCAGCCGCAACGGGCCGTCTCGTTCGGGTTCTTGAAGGTGAAGCCGGATTGCAGGCGGCTCTCCTCATAATCGATCTCGGCACCGATCAGGAACATGGTTGCGGCCGGATCGATCAGGATACGGGCGCCCTCGACGTCCACTTCCTCTTCGAACTGCTTCTTGTCCTTGGCATATTCAACGACATAGGACAGGCCGGAGCAGCCTTTGGAAGAGACACCGATACGCAGGCCGATCACGCCGTCGCCCGCCTTGCTCATCAGCGAGCGGACGCGATCCGCGGCGGCGTCTGTCAGGCTAACGATGGGTTTGCTCGGATCGAACATCAGGGACCTCTTTCGGCGTTTCCGTCGGCTACTCTATATCGGAATGGTTCTAGAATAAATCCAGAGCCAGCTTGGCATCTTCGGACATCATGTCCGGACGCCAGGGCGGGGACCAGGTCAGCGTCACCGTAACCACGCCGATGCCTTCGACCGCCGCCACCGCATCCGCGACCTGCTGCGGCATCTCGCCCGCGACCGGACAGGCCGGGGCTGTCAGGGTCATCAGGATGTCGCAATCGCCCTTGGCATCGACCTCACAGGAGTAGATCAGACCCAGGTCATAGATATTCACCGGGATTTCCGGATCGTGAACCGTGCGCAAGGCCGCTTCCACCGTCTCCGGCGAGGCCGTTCCAGCACCTTCCGCCAGCGGCTGACCGGCGAGAGCCTGCATGCCTTCCTCAGCGGCGGGGCCGTCGCCGAACATGCCCATATAGGGATGCACCAGATCCGCGCCGCTTTGCGGCTCGTTCTCGGCGGTCAGGTAGTCTCTGTCGTCGCGTCCGTCGTCCATCTCGGTCTCGTCCTTACCCGAAAATCGCATTCACCTTGTCCAGCGCCTCGCCCAGTCGGTCGATTTCGGCGCGGGTGTTGTACAGGCCCATGGAGGCACGGGCGGTGCCGACCACCCCCATGCGGTGCATCAGCGGTTCGGCGCAATGGTGCCCGGCGCGCACGGCGACGCCCTGCTGATCGATAATCGTGGCGATGTCATGGGGATGGGCCTCCCCCATCGCGAAGGAGATCACGGCCGTCTTGTGCGGTGCCGTACCGATGACCCGAAGGTTGTCGACCGCCGCAAGGCGCTGCATGGCATAAGACAGCAGGTCCCGTTCATGCGCGGCGATCCGCTCCAGCCCGATACCGGTGAGATAGTCGATGGCCGCCCCAAGGCCGATCGCCTCGACGATCGGCGGCGTCCCCGCTTCGAACTTCGCCGGCAATTCCGCCCAGGTCGACTTCTCCAGTGTAACGGAGGAAATCATGTCGCCACCGCCAAGGAAGGGCGGCATGGCGTCCAACAGGGCTTCCTTGCCGTACAGAACACCGATCCCGGTCGGGCCATAGATCTTGTGACCGGTGAAGACGTAGAAGTCGCAGTCCATCGCCTGAACGTCGATCGGCATATGCATGACCGACTGGCTGCCGTCGAACAGCACCTTGGCGCCGACCGCATGGGCCATGTCGACGATCTTCTCCGCCGGCGTGATCGTGCCGAGTACGTTGGAGACATGCGTGATCGCAACCAGCTTCACCTTCTCGTCCAAGAGTTCCGCGAAGCGGTCCATCAGGAGTTCGCCCTCGTCGGAAATCGGCGCGAAACGCAGTTCGATCCCCTTCTCATCGCGCAGCATCTGCCAGGGCACGATGTTGGAGTGATGCTCCATCTCCGAAATCACGACGGCGTCACCGGCCTTCAGCAGCCCGCGGCCGAAGGAATGGGCCACCAGATTGATCGCCTCCGTCGTGTTCTTGGCAAAGACAATTTCCCGCTCGCTTTTGGCATTCAGGAAAGCCCGAACCGTTTCACGCGCCCCTTCATAGGCAGCTGTCGTGCGTTCGGAGAAATCGTAGGCGCCGCGATGAACATTGGCGTAGCAATGTTCAAATGCACCGCGCATGGCGTCGATCACCGCCTTCGGCTTCTGCGCCGACGCACCGTTGTCCAGATAGACCAGCGGCTTGCCATGCACCGTTTCCGACAGGATCGGGAAGTCGGCGCGGTAGGCCTCCACATCATAGGGAATATCAGTCGGTTTCAGCACCGTATCGTTCATGCCGTCTCTCCATTCAGGCGCGCGGACAGCAGATCCCGGAAGGTGTCGCGGATCGCCGGACGGGCGATCTTCTCCACCGCTTCGATCAGGAAGGATTCGGTCAGCATGGCACGGGCGCGATCCTCCGGGATGCCCCGGGCACGCATGTAGAACAGCTGATCCGCATCAATGGCGCCGACGGTTGCGCCATGGGCGCATTGCACATCGTCGGCGTAGATTTCCAGCTCGGGCTTGGCATCGACCTCGGCATGGGGCGACAGCAGCAATGCCTTGTGCTGCTGTTGGCCATCCGTACCCTGCGCGCCTTCACGAACCAGGACCTTGCCCTGGAAGACGCCACGCGCATGTCCGTCCAGCACGCCACGGAAGAACTGGCGGCTGGTCGCGTTTTCCGCGCCATGGGTGACATGGGTCGTATTGTCGATCAGCGCGTCCCCGGTTCCGAAATAGGACCCGGACAACGCCGCTTCGCCATACTGGCCAGCCATGGTCAGACGCGTTTCACGGCGCGACAATCCATCGCCGATCGCCAGAACGAAGGAATCCAGCACCGCGCTCTCCGCAACGCCGATGTCACTCAGCGCCAGTTGAGCCGACTGCGCCTTCTCCGACAGCAGCGTGTAGAGCCCCAGCCGCGAATCTCGATCCAGGCTGACGCCCAGGCTGGGGGCGGAGAAACCGCGCCCTTCGGCCGTAACGTGACTTTCAACGATACATGCTTCCGCGTCTGCCCCGACGGTGATCGTCACCCGCGCCGCATGGGCGATGGCCGCATCCTTGTCGGCACCCCAGGTCACATGGCGAATGTGAACCGGGGCCTCTATGGTCCGGCCCGGATCGACGCGGATGGTCAGTTCCTCCTGCGCCAGCGCATCGCTCAGCCGTTCCGTGAACCCTTCCCCCCAGGCGTCGGCGGTCGGGCCAGCCTCGACCGACAGGCCGGCAGGCAGGTCGTCCAGCATCGACAGATCCCGGTCCAGAAAACCGTTCACCAGAACCAGTTCGATCGCGCCGTCGAGCTCCAGTCCGGTTTCCGGCGGACGGACAACGCCATGTTCATCCTCGGCCAGCCAGACCGTCCAGCCGATCTTCTCCAGCCGCTTCAGGTCGGTGTATTTCCACTGCTCCGCCTTGCGGGTCGGCAGCGCATCGCCGGCATCGAACCGGCCCGGCGCGCCCCGCTGACGCAGCAGATCCTGCAGGACGTTGTCGGTCATGCGGCCTCCCCGGTGAATTCGGCATAGCCGGATTTTTCGAGTTCCTGGGCCAGTTCCTTGCCGCCGGTCTTGACGATCTTGCCGCCGGACAGAACGTGCACCTTGTCGGGCACGATATAGTCCAGCAGGCGCTGATAATGGGTAATGACCAGGAAGGCGCGGTCCGGGCTGCGCAGGGCGTTGACCCCTTCCGACACCAGCTTCAGGGCGTCGATGTCCAGACCGCTGTCGGTCTCGTCAAGGATCGCCAGCGTGGGTTCCAGCACGGCCATCTGCAGCGTTTCGTTCCGCTTCTTCTCACCGCCGGAGAAGCCGACATTGACCGGACGCTTCAGCATGTCGTCCGGCATGTTCAGTTCCTTCGCCTTGCCGCGAACGGCTTTGACGAATTCCAGCGCGTCCAGTTCCGCCTCACCGCGATACTTCCTGCGCGCGTTCAAGGCATGCTTCAGGAAGGTCGTGTTGGCGACGCCAGGCAGTTCGACCGGGTACTGGAAGGCCAGAAAGACGCCTTCACAGGCACGTTCCTCCGGCGCCATGGCCAGCAGATCCTTGCCGTCATAGGTGACAGAACCACCGGTGACTTCGTATCCGTCACGCCCGGCCAGCACATAGGACAGGGTCGATTTCCCCGATCCATTCGGCCCCATGATGGCGTGCACTTCGCCGGCGTTCAGCTCCAGGCTGAGGCCCTTCAGGATTTCCTTGCCGTCGACTTCCGCGGTCAGGTTTTCGATCTTCAACAGTGACATGGTTCCGTAAATCCTTATCCGACGCTGCCTTCCAGGGAGATGCCGATCAGCTTCTGAGCCTCGACGGCGAACTCCATGGGCAGGGTCTGCATGACTTCCTTGCAGAAGCCGTTGACGATCAGCGCCACGGCCTCTTCCTCTCCGATCCCGCGTGACAGGCAATAGAACAGCTGATCCTCGCTGATCCGGCTGGTCGTCGCCTCATGTTCGAGCTGTGCGGTCGGGTTGCGGCTTTCGATATAGGGGATGGTATGCGCGCCGCACTGATCGCCGATCAGCAGGCTGTCGCACTGAGTGAAGTTCCGCGCGCCTTCCGCGTTCGGCATGACCCGCACCAGTCCGCGATAGGTCTGATCGGCTCGGCCCGCCGAAATCCCCTTGGAGATGATGCGCGAGCGCGTGTTCTTGCCGATATGGATCATCTTGGTGCCCGTATCGGCTTCCTGGCGGTTGTTGGTGATCGCAACCGAATAGAACTCGCCCTGGGAATTGTCGCCCTGCAGGATGCAGCTCGGATACTTCCAGGTGATTGCGGATCCGGTCTCGACCTGGGTCCAGGAAACCTTGGAGTTCCGCCCGCGGCAGGCCGCGCGCTTGGTCACGAAATTGTAGATGCCGCCCTTGCCGTTCTCGTCGCCCGGATACCAGTTCTGCACCGTCGAATATTTGATCTCCGCATCGTCCAGCGCGACCAGTTCGACCACGGCGGCGTGAAGCTGGTTCTCATCGCGCATCGGCGCGGTGCAACCCTCCAGATAGGACACGTAGGACCCTTCATCGGCGACGATCAGGGTTCGTTCGAACTGGCCTGTGTCCTGCGCGTTGATCCGGAAATAGGTCGACAATTCCATCGGACATTTCACGCCCTTCGGAATGTAGACGAAGCTGCCATCCGTGAAGACCGCGGAGTTCAGGCAGGCATGCTTGTTGTCCGAATAGGGCACGACGGAACCGAGATACTTCTTCACCAGATCCGGGTGCGTCTTCACCGCCTCGGAAATGGAGCAGAAAACGATCCCGTGGGATTCCAGTTCCTTCTTGTAGGTCGTGGCGACGGACACACTGTCGAAAACGGCATCGACCGCGACCTTCGGCGCGCCTTCGACCCCGGCCAGCACTTCCTGCTCCTTCAGCGGGATGCCCAGCTTCTCGTAGGTTTCCAGCAGCTTGGGGTCGACCTCGTCCAGGCTCTTCGGGCCGTCCTTCTTCTTCGGCGCGGCATAATAGTACAGATCCTGATAGTCGATCGGTGGCACGTCCGGCTTCTGCCAGGCGGGTTCCGGCATGTCCTGCCAGATGCGAAACGCCTTCAGACGCCACTCCAGCAGCCACTCCGGCTCTTCCTTCTTCTCGGAAATCAGGCGCACGATGTCTTCGTTCAGACCCTTCGGCGCGAAATCCATTTCGATTTCCGTGGTGAAGCCATAGCGGTACTTTTCCGCCTCAAGCGCACTCACCTTCTGGACTGTTTCCGTCGTCGCCATCTCTTACCGTCCCGCCGGCGCGGTTGCGCGCACCGGTCTTTCCTCGAAACTCGGAACCATCGCGCTGTCCGCGATCAGATCCGCCAGGGTTACGCTGTCCAAGGCCGTCTGGACCGCCGTGTTGATGCGGTTCCAGCCACCGGCCAGGGGGCAAAGATTTTCCACCTTGCAATCGTCCGTCGACCCGTCGACGCAGGCCGTCAGGGCAACCGGTCCGTCCAGGGCGGACACGATCTCCGACACGGTGACTTGCGCCGCCGGCCGTTGCAGGGCATACCCCCCCTGCGCGCCGCGTTGCGCCTTGATGACCTGGGCCTTGGCCAGGGCCTTCAGGATCTTCGCCACGGTCGGTGCCGGCAGGGCCGTTCGTTCCGCCAGTTCCGGCGCGGTCGACAGGGCATCCGGCCGCCGAGCCATGTAGCTCAACAGCACGACGCCGTAATCCGTCATCCTCGAAATCCGAAACACGATCCTGCACCCCGCGGATTGCGCAAAGAGTACCAAATTAGTCCTCTTTGTATTTAGCGTTTATGCCCGGGATGGCAAGTCCTGAATCTGGAAGGGTTCTAAGTCTATTCGGCCGCCGCGTCGGCCCCGGCACCCAGGGCGTCCTGATCGGATCGGGCATTCGCCACGGCGATCTGGTAATCCTCGGTGTGCACGATCATGCCATAGGACGTGGTCAGCAGGATTCCGTAGGCGCCTGGCTCATCCACCGACAGCGAAAGATCATGCGAATCCAGGTTCATCGGCTGCTGATGGCAGGGACTTTTGAACACGGAGAACGCAACGCCTCGATGCGACCCGGAGATGGTCCGGTGCACATGCCCGGCGACGACGTGCCGCACATTTCCGAAACGGCCGATCAGATCGTAGAAGGCGTCCCCATTCTTCAGCTTGATCTCGTCCATGCCGGGGAAGCCCACATCATGCGGCGGATGGTGCATGAAGATCGCCACCTTCCTGTCCGCAGCGGCCGCCAGCTGCGCCTCCAGCCAGGCCATTCGGCTGTTGCACAGATAGCCGCTATAGGCCTCCGGGAACACATAGGGCGGTGCGTTCAGGGTATCGAGATAGATCATCCGCCAGTCGCCCAGATCCTCCGCGCTCTGCACAAAACCTTTCGGGTCGCGGGCGATATCGGGGAAGCACTGCTGAAAGGTCTTGCGCTCATCGTGATTGCCGATCAGCAGGCGCACCGGCACGTGGGATCGGTCCAGGATTTCCTTCAATCGGCCGTAGGATTCCGTATCACCCCGGTTGGTCAGATCGCCGGTCAGGACAATCCGATCGGCATTCGGATGCACGCGCAACGCATGTTCGACACCGGCCAGCAGTCGCTCATACGGGTCCAGACCGATGATGGTCTTCCCCTCGGGGACGATGTGCAGGTCCGTGAAGACGATGATCTTTGCCATGGCACCCTCCGCATATTATCGCGCAACCTGCCCGAGAACGCCGACGAAGGCGAGTGACATATTTTTGTCGGGTGATCGACGATTTTCATCGTCGGATCGACAAGGAAGCGTAGCCACAAAGAGAAAGGGCGGTGCCCGATGGCACCGCCCTTTCCCGAATTCGCCTTGTCGCGGGGCTGTTAGGCCGCGCGCAGGTTCACCGCCTTCGGTCCGCGGCGATCCGGCTCGATGTCGAATTCGACGTTCTGGCCGTCGCTCAGCGTATCCAGCCCAGAGGCCTGAACGGCGGTAATGTGGACGAAAACGTCCTTTTCGCCGCCTTCCGGCGTAATGAAGCCGAAGCCTTTGGTGGTGTTGAAGAATTTAACGGTGCCTTTGGCCATGATCTCGTAGTCCTACTCGTTCTTAGCGTCGTGCCGGGGCCAGTCATTGGTCCTCCGGCACGCATTGGTGCCCGACCTGCACATGCATGGCCGGGGCGCACGTCCCACAAAGCTTAGAGGAAGTCCGTCTCCGGTACGGGTTCCAGGGCCCTTCGGCCGGGATCGCACCATAGTCATTCGTCACTCTTAACGGCTGCGGGGCCGCCACGCGCGGAACATGCGCCGTAAAGTACCGCAATGCAAGGTGAATCTGGTGACGGCTTCCATTGAATCGTTCAGCCAATTTACGATTCGTTGATCCAGCGCCTAAGAACCCGCGCCAGGGCGCCAGGGTCGCGTTCCAGTTCGCGGGTGACTGTCGACAGGGCCTTGTTCAGCCGGCGATTCTGCATCGCGCCTCGGGCCAGGGCGCGGTCGATCTCGCGCGGATCGATCGGTTCCGACGGTCGCGTCGGCGTGTGCTCCCTATCCCGGCCAGCGTTCATTCGGTTCCCTTTTACATGACGCCGAAGGCCAGCATCGCGTCCGCCACCTTGACGAATCCACCGATATTGGCTCCGCGGACATAGTCGATACCGCCATCCTTTCCGTGTCCTTCGCCGAACTGGTGGCAGGTCTGGTGGATATTGGCCATGGTCGACTTCAAAAGGTTGCGCAATTCCTTGTCGGTCCAGCTGATACGGGCCGAGTTCTGCGACATTTCCATGCCCGAAACCGCAACACCGCCGGCATTGGCCGCTTTCGCCGGCCCGAACAGGATGCCCGCCTGCTGAAACGCCTTCTGAGCGGCGTCCATCGTCGGCATGTTGGCCCCTTCCGACACCGCCTTCACGCCATTCTTGATCAGCGCATTTGCATCCTCCTCGCTGATCTCGTTCTGGGTCGCGCAGGGCAGCGCATAATCGCATGGCACATGCCAGGGGCGCTTCCCCTCGTGGAAGGTCGCCCCGGAGAAATTGTCGGCATATTCCGATATCCGACCGCCATTCTTCTTGAGCTCCTTCACCCAGTCGATCTTCTCCTGGGTCATGCCGTCAGGGTCGTGCACGAAACCGCCTGAATCGGACAGCGTGACCACCCGGCCGCCCAGTTGATGCGCCTTCTCCGCCGCGTGGGTGGCGACATTGCCTGCCCCGGAAACGACGACGGTCTTGCCGTCCATGCCCAAACCGGCGACGTCCAGCATGTTCTGCATGAAATACACAGCGCCGTAGCCCGTCGCCTCCGTTCGGATCAGCGATCCGCCATATTCCAGCCCCTTGCCGGTCAACACGCCTTCGAACTTGTTCGTCAGACGTTTGTACTGGCCGAACATATAGCCGATTTCCTTGGCACCGACGCCGATATCGCCGGCCGGCACATCGACATCCGGTCCGATATGCCGGAACAGTTCCGACATGAATGCCTGGCAAAACCGCATGATCTCAGCATGGGAACGGCCCTTCGGATCGAAATCCGAACCGCCCTTTGCCCCGCCCATCGGCAGGCCTGTCAGCGAATTCTTGAATTGCTGTTCGAAGCCCAGGAACTTTAGCACGGACAGATTGACCGACGGGTGAAACCGGCAACCGCCCTTGTACGGGCCGATCGCATTGTTGACCTGGACACGGAAGCCGCGGTTGACATGCACCGTTCCGTCATCCGCCTGCCAACAGACGCGGAACATCACGGTCCTGTCCGGCTCGCACATCCGCTCGAAGATTTTCAGATCCTTGTAGATCGGCTTGGTATCGAGAAACGGAATGATGGTCTGCGCGACCTCGTGCACCGCCTGATGGAACTCGGTTTCCCCCGGGTTCTTGGCCTTCAGGGCCTCCATGAAGGTCTCGATTTCCGCCGCGTGATCGCCCATTTCCGCTCCCCCGGATGCGATATGCCTGTCCCAAAGGATGAAGCCTAGCAACCGGGCCGAGGGGCACAAAGCAAAAAAGCCCCGCAATGCGGGGCTTCGGTAGGCGGCAAAAGGCGGCCGATCAGGTTTCGTCCGGAACCCGGAAGCGGATGCCGTCCAACTCGTCCGTCACGCGAATCTGGCAGGACAGCCGCGACGTCTTGGTCAGACCAAAGGCAAGGTCGAGCATATCTTCCTCGTCTTCGCTGGGCGGATCCAGCTTGTCGAACCAATCCTGGTCCTCCACCACCAGATGGCAGGTCGCGCAGGCCAGCGACCCTTCACAGGCCGCTTCAATTTCGACGTCATTGTCGACAGCCGTTTCCATCACCGACAGACCATTCTTGGCATCGACGACGGTTTCGCTTCCATCGCGGTGAACGAAGGTGATTTTCGGCATGAAACGTCCTCTCGTGGCAGTTCGGCGGCGCGACGACCCGGGCTATTTGGGCCAAGCGCCCAACTAAGTCAATCGATCAGCGACCGGAGATCGCATCACGCAGCATCTCGGCGGCGGCATCGATATCGGAGCGGGTGGTGAATCGCCCCAAACCGATGCGCAGACCCGCAGCGATCTTTGCCGGATCGTGGCCGAGGGCCTGCAGGACATGGCTGGCGGCCTGTGCGCCGGACGAACAGGCCGACCCGGCCGAGACCGACAATCCATCGAGCGCTGCGAGCAATTCGGTGCTCTCCAGCCCCGCGACGGTCAGATTCAGATTGCCCGGTATGCGGTGTTCCAGATCGCCATTGACGGTCAGACCCGGCAGGTCCTGCTGCAACCTCTCCCAAAGGCTGTCCCGCAGCGCCCGCAGACGGTCGCCTTCTTCCGCCATTTCACGCGATGCGATTTCCGCCGCCGCACCAAGGCCGACGCATAGAGGCGTCGGCAGCGTTCCGGACCGCAGTCCCCGCTCCTGGCCGCCGCCGTCCATCAACGCCTCCAGCACAACTTTCGGCTTGCGCGAACGGACATACAGCGCGCCAACCCCCTTGGGCCCGTAGATCTTGTGGCCGGAGACACTCATCATGTCGATCGACAGGGCATCCACATCCAGTGGGATCTTGCCGAAGGCCTGGGCGCAGTCACTGTGGAACCAGGCACCGACCGCCCGCGCCATCTGGCCGATCTCCTCAAGCGGCTGGATCACACCGATCTCGTTGTTCACCGCCATGACGGACACAACGGCGACACGCTCATCCAGGGCCTCTTGCAGAACTGCGAGATCCAGCAACCCGTTCGGCCTCACCGGCAGATAGGTGACATCGAACCCTTCGCGTTCCAACCGCGCCACGCTCTCCAGAACGCATTTGTGCTCGCTGGCGACCGTCACGACACGGGTCCGTCCTTCGGTCGCGCGGCGGTGACGCGCCGCCCCTTTGATCGCCAGATTGTTCGATTCCGTCGCGCCGGACGTAAAGACGATCTCCCGCGGTTTCGCGCCGATCAACTCCGCCACCTGACCGCGTGCCGCCTCTATGGCCGATTCCGCATCCCAGCCATGGCGGTGGTCCGCCGAATGGGGGTTACCGAAAACCTCACTGAAATAGGGCATCATTCGATCCACAACGCGCGGATCGCATGGGGTCGTCGCCTGATAGTCGAGATAGATCGGTCTTTCGGGCCGGTTGCTGGACATGACAGCGCTCCTGTTCAGCCTGCGACGGATGCGGACTGGCCTAGACGCCGCGCCATTGCCCCATAGGCGGCGACGAATGCCTCAATCTCCTCCGCCGTCGTGCGCCAGCCCATACTGACGCGGATGGATGCCCCTGAAATCCGCTCGGGCAGACCCATGGCGTTGAGTACATGGCTGGTCTTGACCTTTCCGGACGAGCAGGCGGATCCGGCACTGACGGCAAATCCGGCGAGATCCAGCGCGATCACCTGCTTCTCGGAAGGAACCCCCGGAAGGGCAGCGCAGACCGTATTTGCCACCCTTTCCGATGATGGAGCGATGAGTATTGCACCGGCTTCCGAAAGCCCGATCTCCAGGCGGTTTCGCAGGTCAGCCAATCGACCTTGCTCCGTTTCGCGCTGAGCCAGAACGCGGTCCGCCGCGGCGCCGAAACCTGCGATACCCGGGGTGTTCTCCGTGCCGCCCCGGCGTCCGCGTTCCTGCCCGCCGCCCGGCATGATGGCTTTCAGGGCGACGCCACGGCCGAGCACAAGGGCACCGACGCCGGGCGGGCCGCCGATCTTGTGGGCGCTGAGGCTGACCGACGTCGCGCCCAAAGCCACCATGTCCAGCGGCAGACGTCCTGCCGCCTGCACCGCGTCGACATGCAGCCGGCCGCCGGCCTGCGCCACGATTTCGGCAATGCGGGTCAGGGGCTGAACAACGCCGGTCTCGTTGTTGACCGCCATAACGGAAACAAGATCCCCTTCAGCGATCACAGCCTGCAGATCGGCGAGGTCGAGCCGTCCATCCGCACAGACCGACAGTCGCTTCGCCTCCGGGATGGCGTTCAACACGCTGTCATGTTCAATATCGGAAACGAGGGCGCGCCCGCCGGCCAACCCGCGCAGCGCCAGCATGTTCGCCTCGCTGGCCCCGGATGTGAAAACCACCTGCGCAGGATCGCCGCTGACCAAGGCAGCCACCTTGCGACGCGCCTCCTCGACGGTTCCGCGCGCGGTCCGCCCGAAGGAATGGACAGAGGACGGGTTGCCCCCGGCGGCCAACGCCGCCAGAACGGCCCGTTCCGCCTCTGGCAGGATCGGGCAGGTCGCATTGTAATCCAGATAGACAGGTGCCTGGCGCATGCCGCTTTGTCTCACGACCGGGACGGCGGGAAAAGGCTCTATACGTTCACGTATCGCCGACGGCCTGGGCTGCAGTCACCAGAGAGTCGACCTCCAGCCTTCCGTCACAGATATCGGCAACGGAAACCCCGTCCAGCACCGCCTCCATGCGCGCCGACAGCATGGCCCAGAGCGAATGGGTGGCGCAGCGCGTGTCGCCCGGACGGCACCGGGACGGCGACGCCGGCACACATCGGCTCAGCCGTGTCTCATCGTCCACGGATCGCAAGATGTCCGAAACGCTGATCGCGTCCCGCGACCGGGCCAGCGAATAGCCGCCGCCGGGCCCGCGCACGCTGCGAACGATTCCGCCCCGCTTCATTTTCGAGAATAATTGTTCCAGATAGGACAGGGAGATGTCCTGCCGTTCCGCGATATCGGCCAGAGGCACCGGTCGATCCGCATTCATGGACGCCAGATCGACGATGGCCATCACCGCATAGCGTCCCTTAGTGCTCAGTCTCACGCATATCCTCCGCCGTTCGCGGCCCGGCCAGCCTGTCGGCATAGCCAGTCCTGCGCCCGACCCGATCGCGTCCCCTCCCATCCCTGAGCGATATCGGTCGGTTATTACCAACAATCAGCAAACGCTGACATTTCCAAATTTAGTGCCTGCAACCACTATGTAAAGACGGCCGAAGTGTTTCCACCTCGGCCGCGCCGTTACGTCGCATTTTTCGAATGTCAGGCTTACTTTTTCGCAGGCTGGCGAGATGTGCCCTCGTCATTGTCGACCGAGAATCCGAAGCTTGGCCGCTTCTCGGCTTCGGCCAGACGTCCTTCCAGGTCGCCGATCTGCGCCTTCAGCGTCTCGACCTGCTGCATCAGGCCCTCGATGGCTCTCGCGGCCGGATCCGGCAGGTCGCCGAGCGGCGTCCCGTAGGGTGAAAACGCCCCCGTGGCACGGGCCGCCTTGCCGGTGACCGGTTTCGCCGGAATACCGACCATTGTTGCATTCTCGGCCACATTCTTGATGACCACGGCGTTGGCACCGACACGCGCGCCCTTGCCGACCGTGATCGGGCCCAGGATCTGCGCGCCGGACCCGACGATCACATCATCGCACAGCGTCGGGTGGCGCTTGGTGCAGCGCTGTCCGTCGGAATCCTCCGCAGGGGAAACACCACCCAGCGTGACGTCGTGATACAGCGTGACGTTATCGCCGATCTCGGCGGTCTCGCCGATCACGACGCCCATGCCGTGATCAATGAAGAAGCCGCGGCCGATCGTGGCGCCGGGATGAATTTCGATGCCCGTCGTCCAACGGGCGAACTGCGATACCATGCGGGCCGACAGGCGCCATCCGCGCCGCCACATCCAGCTGGAGGCGCGGTACAGCATGATGGCATGGAAGGCCGGGTAACAGAGTGCGACTTCAATCCGGGAGCGGGCCGCGGGATCGCGCGAGATCATCGCGTCGATATCGGAACGTATGGTCTGGAACATTCTGGTCCGTGCCTTTCCGGCCGACCGGTCCTAGTGCCGGTGCAGCGTGGTCGCGAAGCTCCGTTTCTCCATGGGTCGGGCACCATCCGGAAAGAATTCGCGATCCCTCCCGAAGGTCGGTTTCCGACCCGACCGGTTCCACCCCCTTACCTGCGGAACCGGCTTTTCCCGCACCGAAGCGCCCCCTACATATACGGTAGGCAAAAACGGCGTCAAGGAGCCCGCCGAACACTTTGCCGCGATAACACTTGTGTCCCAAGGCCTTGACGTCTAAAGCGATGGGCCGGAATTGCAGGGGCAAACCGTCTTTATTCCTACCGGGGTGAACTGATGCCGGAAGTCATTATCAACGGTCCAGAGGGACGTCTCGAAGGCCGCTATACACACGGACAGGACGACAACGCGCCGATCGCGCTGTTCCTGCATCCGCATCCTCAGCATGGCGGCACGATGAACAATCGTGTGGTCTATGAGATGTATCATACCTTCGCGAAGCGGGGCTTCTCCTGCCTTCGGTTCAATTTCCGCGGCGTCGGCCGGTCTCAAGGGGTGTTTTCCCGTGGCGAAGGGGAATTGTCGGATGCGGCAACCGCGCTGGACTGGCTGCAGACCTACAACGAGAATGCCCGCGACTGCTGGATCGCAGGGTTCTCCTTCGGCGCCTGGATCGGCATGCAGCTTTTGATGCGCCGGCCGGAAATCAACGGCTTCATCTCCATCGCGCCGCCGGCGAACCTGTACGATTTCACCTTCCTGGCGCCCTGTCCGTCATCGGGTCTGATCGTGCACGGGGATTCCGACGACATCGTCCCGCCGGAGCAGGTGAACAAGCTGGTCGACAAGCTGCGCGCGCAGAAGGGTATCACCATCGACTACGACCTGATGGCCGACACCAACCATTTCTTCACCAACAAGGTCGACGACCTGAAGGAAACGGTCAGCGGCTATCTGGATCAGCGGCTCCGCGGCTGATTGCGCAGGCCCAGGCCGTCAGCGCCCGGGTGCGAAGCGGCCGCCCGTCATCGGACGGGGCACCCCCGTGGTGCCGGGGAAGCTGATCGGCAGCCCCAGACGGCTGCGCACAGCCATGAAGGCAAAGGCCTGGGCTTCCAGTACGTCGCCGTCCCAGCCCGCCTCCTCCACGGGGGCGGTCGGAACGCCGAGGCGGCGCGCCAGTCCGTTCATGAAACTTGGGTTGTGACGACCGCCCCCCGTCACCAGCAGACGCATCGGCGCGGTCGGCAGCATCTCCACCCCCCGCGCCACGCTTTCCACCGTAAAGGCCGCCAGCGTCGCGGCACCGTCTTCCAATGCAAGTCCCGCGACCGGCGCCGGATCAAAATCGTCCCGGTCCAACGACTTAGGATAGGGGCGGGCGAAATAGGGATTGTCCATCAGGGCCGCCAATGCCGCCCGATCGACCCGCCCCGCCAGCGATATGCGGCCGTCCTCGTCGAATGCGCCGGCGCCGTGGCGGGAAATCCAGTCATCAAGCAAGGCGCTGGCCGGCCCGGTGTCAAAGGCAACGGGGTCCGCGTCGGCACCTTCCAGAAAGGTGATGTTCGCGACACCGCCCAGATTGAGCACGACCAGCGGCATGGTCTGCCGCCCGGCCAGCGCACGATGATAGACGGGCGCAAGCGGTGCGCCCTGCCCCCCGGCCGCCACATCCGCGCTACGCAGGTCGTAGACCACATCGATCCCGACACGCTTGGCGAGGCGCCCGCCCAGCCCCAGTTGCCAGGTCCAGCCGAGGTCGGGCCGATGGTTGATGGTCTGACCGTGGAAACCGACAATGTCGATATCGGCGGCCGACAGGCCCTCTGCAGACAAAAGCGACTGTACGACATCCGCATGCCGATCCGTCAGATCGCGTTCCAGCGTGTCGATGGCGGCGGTCCTGGTTTCCGCCCTCAGCACGGCACGAAGACGCGCCCGGAATGCCTCGTCATAGGGATGCGTCAGACTGGCCCCGGTGGACAGAACCGACTCGCCGTCGGTTTCGATCAGGGCTGCATCGATGCCATCGAAGCTCGTGCCGCTCATCAAGCCCAGCGCCATCATCGTCCTGGCCATAACCATCTCCCCAATCTTCTCTTCCCCACCGCATTCAACGGTCAGTCGGCGTCCCTCGTTGCCGGGTCCGCAGGTTCATGCTATCCCGCGCCGCGTTCAACCGACAAATCAGAGTTTTTACGACCATGGAACAGCTACGTTCGGATTTCCTGAAGGCCGTCCGCGACCGCGGATTCCTGCATCAGTGCACGGATATGCAAGCGCTTGACGCGCGCGCATTGGAAGGTCCGATCCCCGCCTATATCGGCTTCGACGCCACGGCGGATTCGCTGCATGCGGGTTCCCTGGTCCCGATCATGTTGCTGCGCCTGCTGCAGCGGAACGGCCACAAGCCGGTCGTCCTGATGGGCGGCGGGACGACCAAGGTCGGCGATCCCAGCGGCAAGGACGAACAGCGCAAGCTGCTGACCGACGACGACATCCAACGCAATATCGACGGCATCAAGAAGGTGTTCGAGAAGTTCCTGACCTTCGGGGATGGGCCGACCGACGCCATCATGGTCAACAACGACGACTGGCTGTCTAAGCTCGCCTACATCCCCTTCCTGCGCGATTACGGCCGTCATTTCTCGGTCAATCGGATGCTGAAATTCGACAGCGTCGCCCTGCGCCTGGAGCGGGAGCAGCCGCTCAGCTTCCTGGAGTTCAACTACATGATCCTCCAGGCCTACGACTTCGTGGAGTTAAACAAGCGCTACGGTGTCTGCCTGCAGATGGGCGGCTCCGACCAATGGGGCAACATCGTCAACGGAGTCGAACTGGGACGCCGGACCGACGATGCGTCGCTCTATGGTCTGACCGTGCCGCTGCTGACCACCGCGTCGGGCGCGAAGATGGGTAAGACCGCCAGTGGCGCCGTCTGGCTGAATGCCGAACGGCTGAGCCCCTACGATTACTGGCAATACTGGCGCAATACCGAGGACGCCGACGTCGGCCGATTCCTGCGCCTGTTCACCGACCTGCCCCTGGACGAGATCGCGGAACTGGAAAAGGCCGAAGGCGCCGCCATCAATGACGTGAAGATCCGCCTGGCCAATGAAGCGACGAAACTGTGCCACGGCGCGGAAGCGGCCGCAGCCGCCGCCGAGACCGCACGCAAGACCTTCGAACAGGGGGGCCTGGGCGACGATCTGCCGACGGTCGAGGTCTCCGCGGCTGAACTGGCGGACGGAATCGGCATTCTGAATGCCCTGACCCGCGCCGGCCTGACCCAGTCGAACGGCGATGCCCGCCGCCAGATCAAGGGCGGCGCCATCCGCGTGAATGACGAAAAGGTCGAAGACGACAGCCTGACCCTCGGTTCGGACTCGGCTATCGACGGCGTCGTGAAACTGTCCATGGGCAAGAAGAAGCACGCGCTTCTGAAGGTCGTCTGAGTTTGTAAAGCTGTGCTCCTGCGAAAGCAGGAGCCTTCCTTCCCCAGGCACCGTACCGGAACGATGCACGTTCCTGCTTTCGCAGGAACACGGCTTTGGGTTGACTGTCGGGTTATGCGAACCGTGTGAGGACGGCGCCGGATGTCAGAACTTCCGCATATTCACCGTCCAGGATCGCCAGGGTCAGGTCCGAGACGGTTTGCGCGTCCCAGACTGTGCCGTCGGCGCCCCTGACCGGAACAGCCGTGGTCGCATCCGAGGGCAAAAGGATGCGATAGCCCAAGGCCTTCCCCACCCTCACCGTGGCGTCCATGCTGTTGTGGATCACGACCCCGGTCAGCACGAAGCCGTCCGCGCCAAGCCCTTTCAACACCCCGTCCAGATCCGTGCCGATAAAGGCGCAGTTCTGGGTCTTCGCCACCACTGACTCTCCGGATAACGGCGCGACCTCGCGCTTGATCGCATTCCAGGGGCCATGGGTGTGATAGGTCGAAGTCGGGGTCGCCTCGTCATGTTTCACATGGACCACCGGCCAGCCCTTCCCCCGCCAATGCGCCAGCAGGCGCTGAATCACGGCCAGGTAGTCCGGATTGCTCTTGCCGTTCCAAACCGTTTGGTCGATGGCATCCTGGACATCAAGGATAACGAGAGGCGGCACGTGCATAGAAAACCTTTATGAAAATGATGGCAACGAGAACGGTTCTCTTCCGTTAGCAACCTGTTGTTCTAGCTTTGCAAACCTGCATAAACTGACCATCAAGCGCCTAGCCAAACCAAGCTTATGATTTTTATACTTAGTTAGGGCACTCGTCCGGGCTCTTATTAACTCCTAGGTTGCCCCCAACATCCATAGTTTCGTTTCACAAATGACGAAACAAACGATAACCTATGGTCGATTCAGCAAGGCGTCTACACGCCGCATCTAGATGCTACCGTTTCAAATCCCAGTTGGAGAGTAAAAAATGTCAGATGTTCAAGATGACGAAATTGTAATTGATGAAGATGCTGAACGCGAGTCTGATTCTACAGGAAAGCATGTCACATTTGACATAGCAACATATCCATCTGATTTAACTCTAGGGGTTTATCCCCTGAGAGCAAGTTAAGTTGGGAGTCGCATTTCTAGTGCATGTTGTGGTTTTATCCATGCATGTCAGGAGAGACGCCAACAGTTTTCGAAGTTGAGAAAAGCGTGGCGATCCCCCAGCGCTGGAGCGCGACAGGGGATGGCTGCCTTCAGATTGTTTTGTCGCTGGAGACCGGCGAAGGGATGCCGCGCGAAGGGCTCGCGTTTCGTGGAAAGGCCCGGGCGGACTTACCGAACGCCAACGTCTTGTTGCAGCTGGAGTATCCGCAAGACGGACGCACAGACCGTGCTATAGACCGGATAGAGTGGCGCCCGATCCAAGGATACCACAAGAATGTTCCAAAGGGTCCGTGCGGACATCTGCACAAGACGTTCGTGTATGGTAGCCACAGGCACCTGTTTAGTTGTAACTGGCTGACCGACCAGCGGAGACTTCTAACCAACAATTTGCCGATTGCTGAGGCACTTAGCCCTGATCCGGCCACCTTTTCCGACTTGCTTGCGCTAACATCAAAATGCTTTAGAATCAACGGCCTGGCTGAATACGTCCCCAATCCTTGGGCGGAGGGCCCAGAAGGCGACCTATTCTTATGACGGAAGCAAAGACATCGATCTGTGGGGCGGTGGCAGACGAGATTGCGCGACATGTCTCGGTGATTGAGACCGATAGTGGCGCTTGCTTCATTCGTCTGCCTGTCTTTTACCCCAATGGCTCTTGTGTCGCCGTCCGAATCCAGAAGATTCCGCCCCTTACGGAGACAGATAGCTATCTGGTGTCCGACTATGCCCTGGCGTATGACGAGGCGGAGGCAATGGGCGTGGCAACCTCCTTCGTCCGGCAAGCGGGTGAAGTGGCTCAACGGCTAGGCTTGGCGTTTATCAAACATGCATTTTCTGTGACAAATGTGCCGCGAGCCAATCTTGCATGGGCCGCGCTGTCTGTTGCAAATGCGTCGTGCGAGGCCGTTGTTCTGGCAGCGCAGAAGGTCGATGAGGCTAGGAAAGAAAACGACAGCGACCTGCTCTATGCGAAGCTGGTTCGTGTATTTTCGGCCAAGAACGTATCGCGGGACGTTGATATCGTTGGGGCGTCAAATACCCACTGGCCGTTCGACGCGATGGTAAACTCTAGCTACGTTAGGACTGTGTTCGAGGCGGTGGCCAATCATCGAAATTCCATCTACGCGGCGTCGACCAAGTTTCGAGATGTTAAGGCATCAGAGGGGGCGCCGGAGCGAGTGGCAATGGTCCGAGACAAGGCGTCACTTGGTACGATGCATAACATTCTCAGCATGGACTGCAGGGTGATAGACTGGGATGCAGATACTGAGCTTCTGCAGCGTGTTGTGATCCATGAGGGTTGAGAAGATGTTGAGCTTAAGAGCCGCGAGGCGGGCCGGACGATTAAAGGATTTCATCGCTCAGGAAGAGGCGCGCGGCGTCGGTCCTGTCGATGAGTCTGAATTGATGGACGCCTTAGCGTCCACCATCAGACCCGCGAAATCAGAAGATCGAACATCGCGTTCTCCATCTTCCGATGGTTCGACCGGAAAGTGAACTCGTCCAGATACCGGCGCATGTACTTCGAAGACACGTGAATGTGCGTCCCGGCAATGGACTTCTTGAACAGCCGCCAGAAGCTTTCAACGTGGTTCGTGTGGTGTACCGCGTCGTGACGGTAGTCGTAGTGCGCGTATTCCTTCGCACCATGCTTCACCGCGCCGTGCTGGTACCCGTCGTCGTCCAGTAAGCCGTAAGACATCAGTTCGTCGGTAGAGACGGTCGTTCCCGGCTCGACGTTGCGCAGCGTTACATCCCGCAGTGTGGTTTTCTTCACGTTCGGGATGACTTCGGTAACGATCCGGCCATCGCGCTGTTTCAGGCCCATGACGATGGTCTTACCTTCGGCACCGCGACCGCGCTTGCCGGGGCGACGGCCACCGACATACGCCTCGTCCAGTTCGACGTGACCGCGCAGCATTTCGAAGTTGTCGGCATCGCCCATCAGCTTGCGGATCTGCTGGCCCATGCGCCACGCGGTTTTGTACGTGACGCCAAGCGACCGTTGCAGTTCCTTGCCGGAAACGCCGTGGCGCGTCGTCACGAACAGGTAGATGGCATAGAACCAGAGTTGCAGCGACGTGCGGCTGTCTTCGAAGATCGTACCGGCGCACGGATAGATATGATGGCCGCAGGCCGCGCAGGCATAGGCTTTGCGCTTGGCGATACGATGGAAGGTGCTTTCCTTGCCGCAGGCTTCGCACTCATGCCGCGCACCGTAGCGAACTTCCATCACATGATGAAGGCACGCATCGTCGTCCGGGAAGCGGGCGAAGAAATCTCGAACGGTCAGTTTGGTCATCGTGTCCTCCATCGATGACCAATATATAGGAAGTCAACATACTTGCGTCAAGGGGATAAACCCCTAACTCTAAGCGTCATATACGAGATGTGGAATGAAAAAGATGTAACGATACCTAAATTCCAAAGGAATTTCGTATGGACAATCAAGCAATCCTCCCTTTTAGTAGAGTCGTTTCTTCTAGGATTACCAGTTCCTCAGGTCTTTTTCTACATAGATTCTACGAATAAAAACTTGGTAATTGATGGGCAGCAGAGATTGCTATCAATAATATTTTTCTTTGATGGTTATTTTGGCTACGAAAACCTTGGGAAACGGCGCGTTTTTCGTCTTACAGGGCTTCCTGAAGATAGCCCTTACGCAAATTTGAGATTTGAAGATTTAACTCAATCGGACCAACGGCGCCTAAAAAACGCCGTGCTTCGCGCGGTCAATATTCGGCAACTATCTCCAGCCAACAGTTCGGACAGTATGTTTTACATTTTCGAACGGCTTAACACCGGAGGCACCCCTTTACGCCCTCAAGAAATACGGAATTGTGTTTTTCATGGACCGATTGTTGATTCACTTCAAGAGTTAAATCAGAACGCCATCTGGAGGAAAATAATAGGGAAAAAGACAATAGATAAACACAAAACGAGATGTGGAAATGATATTAAGAGTATTCTCTCTATTTGATCGAGGAGATAAATATGAAAAACCAATGAAAGAATTTCTGAATATTTCCATGGAAAACAACAAAAGCGGAAATTCTTCAAAATACTCTCAGTTCTTATCTAGGTTTCCATATGTTTTGGAAATCATAAGTGATAAATTTCCTGAAAAACCCTTCAATGTTAGGGGCCCCATTAATTTGGCAGCCATGGATTCTGTTCTAACAACACTTCTCAATATGGGTGACAATATCCCTGAAGACATTAATGTTCGTTTCAACAACCTTATCAATGATGAAGTTTATAGAGAGTGTATTTTCTTTAACACTAGTGACGCCTCTGTTGTTCGTTCTAGACTTGAAATCGCAAGACGGTATCTCGAAAAATGACACTTTATACTGAAAGATTTAGACTAGTAGAAGAATATTTGGACCACTTAGACTCTGTAATGGTTGGAATTGGCGATCCGTTTATACAAAGCAGATATCTTGGCTTTGTAACCACTGCGGCTGTAACAGTTTATGAACTTGCAATTAAAGATATATTTTTTTCCTTCTCAGACAAAAAACATAAGATATTAGGGAGCTTTTCACGAGGTCACTTTGATCGGATAAACGGAAGAATTAAAATAAAAGATTTGAAGAATGAACACGTCAATATGTTTGGTCGAAAGTATGTTGATAAATTTGAAAAGATGCTAGAAAAGAAAGAGAAACAGTTCCTAAAGGATGGTTTTGGCAGCATAAAGTCAAGCTATGGAAACATAATAACTTGGAGACATACATTTGTTCACGAAGGGGTCGCCCCTGGCACTACAAATTACCCAGAAATAAAAAATAGCTATAAACTCGGAAAAGAAATTATATTTTGTCTGGATCATGCCATGAGGCGATAAATCATTGATTAGATAAAGAAAAAACTCAATTTAACATTGCCCGAATGGCCGCATAATCCTTCAGACCGAACGGTTCGCCCATCCTTCGCCGCCATTCCGCATCAAACGCGGCGCGGGTTTCGTCGGACATGATCGGCTTGGCGGCCCCGGCGACGCCCTTGCTGACCTTCGATGCGGAACCGCCGGGCGGCAGACCGCAGGCGGCGTCCCGGCGTGCGCGGACAAGGTGATCATCGAACTGCCCGCCATGGGCTTTCATGAAATCGAAACCTGCCTGTTTGACGGCGATGTCGAAGGTCGGGCCACTTTCCGGCAGGTTCAGGAATCGCGCCACCGTCCGGACGGCGCCCGGCAGATCGTCCTTCAAATCCTCGAAACAGAGCAACAACACATCATCGCGGTCCCGCTGCGCCCACCAGGAAGCGGCATGGGCCCAATATCCGTGATCATCGCCGCGCCCCAGATAGAAGTCCCGTGCGAAGGCCTCGAATCGAATGCTGCCGGTCTCGAAGAACCAGCCTTCAAAGAACTTGTAGAGCGACAGGCAGGCGTCCGCAGGGTCGCGAAAGACCACAATATAGCGCCCGCCCTTCGGGATATCGAACCAGGAAAGATGGCTCTTGTAGGCGCGCGGCTTGAAACGCTGTACCTCCGGGTCCAAGCCAAGGTCGTGGGCCATTTCAATCCAGGGCACGGCTTCCGTGATTTCAGAAAAGGACATGTCCCCACCGCTGCGCAGACCATGGACGATCTGCTGCATCCAGGTCGTGCCGCATTTCGAATAGGGCGATATGAAAACATCCGTGGGCCTGGGCTTGAACGCCAGGCCCTTGCGGAAACCCTCTGCAGTCTCAAACCCGGCCAGAGCCGCCCGCATACCGGCCAGGGTTGTCGGGCGTACCCCCATCACGGTCACAGGCTCGTCGCGCTGCGCGCTGCCTGATCGTACAGGCCGGACAGGGCACGCAAGGTCCGGGCGGTGTCGGCGATTTCCTCGGCATCCAGACCGCCCAGCGCCTCGAAAGCATCGACCAGGCAGGATTCCCGCACCTCGCGATAGACACGACAGGCCTCCTGCCCCGCCTCGGTTACGGAATAGAAGGCCTCCTTGCCGCGCTTTTCGGATTCAACAAGCCCGGCCTTCAGCAGCTTCTTGAGCGCATAGTTGACGGTGTGCGTATCCTCGACATTCAGGGTGAAGCAGATATCTGCCAGGCGCTTCTGACGGTCGCGGTGATTGACCGAATGCAGGACCAGGACATCCAGGGAGCCCAGGTCGCCATAGCCTGCCGCCGCCATGCAGCGCGATACCCAGCGCTGAAAGGCATGCCAGGCGACGATCAGCCCGTATTCGTACTCACTCAGTTCCGCCGCCTTGTCGGAGACGAGATGCGCCGAGGATACGATGCGGTTTCTGGCCATGGCTGATCACTCCCGGTCTGATAGATGTCCTGCCGTCGGCCTACTCCGCCGCCTCGGCCCGGGCCTTGCCGAAGCCGCCGCCACCGGGCGTCTCAAGGACGAAGACATCGCCCGCCTGTACCGCGCGCATGTCCGTTGCCGTCATCTCGTCGCGACGGCCGTCGGTGCGCTCGATCCAGTTGCGGCCAACCGCACCATCGTCGCCCCCGGCCATGCCGTAGGGCGGAACAATGCGGTGATTCGCCAGGATGACGACGTCCATATCCTCCAGGAAGCGCACGATCCGGCGGACGCCGTCGCCGCCGCGATGCTTGCCCTTGCCACCGGAACCGCGCCGGATCTCGAACTTCTCCAGCATGACCGGCAAACGCCATTCCAGAATTTCCGGATCGGTCAGGCGGCTGTTGGTCATATGGGTATGGACCGCATCCGTCCCGTCGAAATCCGGACCGGCACCCGAGCCGCCGCAGACGGTTTCGTAATACTGATAGCGGTCATTGCCCCAGACGAAGTTGTTCATCGTCCCCTGGGCCGCCGCCATGACCCCCAGTGCGCCATAAAGCGTATCCGTGACGATCTGCGAGGTCTCGACATTGCCCGCGATCACCGCCCCGGGATAGCGCGCGTTCAGCATGCAATCTTCCGGCAGGATGATCTCGATCGGCTTCAGACAGCCCTCATTCATCGGGATGTCGTCCTCGACCAGGGTCCGGAAGACATACAACACCGCCGCCCGGCAGACGGCCGCCGGAGCATTGAAGTTGTTCGGGCCCTGCGGGCTGGTTCCGGTAAAGTCGACGGTCGCGCCACGCTTCGCCTTGTCGATGGTGATCGCGACCTTGACCTTCTGGCCGTTGTCCATCGGATATTCGAAGGTTCCGTCCTTCAGGACATCGATCACCCGGCGCACGGATTCCTCGGCATTGTCCTGGACGTGCCCCATATAGGCCTCAACCGTGTCCAGACCGAAATGGCCGACCATCTTGCGCAATTCCTGGACACCCTTCTCGTTCGCCGCCAGCTGCGCGCGCAGGTCAGCGACGTTCTGGTCCGGATTGCGTGCCGGGTACTTGGCCGATGCCAGAACCTCGCGCAGCGCGTCCTCCCGATAGGTGCCCTGATCGACCAGTTTGAAATTGTCGATCAGCACGCCTTCCTCGTCGATATGCGCGGAATCCGGCGGGGCGGACCCCGGCGTGCGACCGCCGATATCGGAATGGTGCCCGCGGCTGGCGACGAAGAACAGGATGCGGCTGCCATCCTCATGGAAGACCGGGGTCACCACGGTAACGTCGGGAAGGTGCGTGCCGCCATTATAGGGGTTGTTCAGGACATAGGCGTCGCCCGGCTTGATCGTGCCCTCATTGTTGCGCACGACGGCCCGGACGCTTTCGCCCATGGACCCCAGATGCACCGGCATATGCGGCGCATTGGCAATCAGATTCCCCTCAGCATCGAAGACCGCGCAGGAGAAATCCAGTCGCTCCTTGATGTTCACCGAATAGGCGGTGTTCTGGAGCGTGTAGCCCATCTGCTCGGCGATGGACATGAACAGGTTGTTGAACACTTCCAGCATCACCGGATCGGCCTGGGTGCCGATCGCGACCTGACGCGGCAACGCCTCGACGCGGGTCAGGACCAGATTGCCGATGGCGGTCATCTCGGCTTCCCAGCCCGGCTCGACGACATTGGTGCCGGTGCGTTCGATCAGGATCGCCGGGCCCTTCACCTTCTGCCCCGCCGACATGCGGTCGCGGTCGAAGACCGGTGTTTCGACGAAATCGCCGGCCATATACGTCGTCACCGTCTCAACCGGATCCGGCGAGGCGGCGCGCGCCGCCAGATCGTCCGACGCCAGATCGAAGGTCCGGCCGATGCCTTCCACGGACAGGGCGGAGGCGACCAGCCCCTTCCCGCCCATCAGGAATCCGAAGCGGGAGCGGTAGGAAGCCTCGAAGGCTTCGGCCATTTCCTCGAGCGGACCGAACGGCACTTCCAGAGCCGTGTCCGACCCGTCATAGCGGATATGTACCTTGCGCAGCAGTTCGATCCGCTCCGACGGCACATCCTGTTTCAGCAGTTCCGCCTCGGCTTCCTCGGCCATGGCACCCAATTCGTCTTCCAGACGCGTCAGCAGGCCGTCATTCAACGGCTGTTCGACCGACCGTTCGCGCATAGCGCGGATATCGGCCAGGCCCATGCCATAGGCGGACAGGACACCCGCGAAAGGATGAATCAGTACCTTCGTCATGCCCAGCGTGTCCGCGATCAGGCACGCATGCTGCCCGCCTGCGCCGCCGAAGCACTGCAGGGCGTATTCGGTGACATCATAGCCGCGCTGAACGGAAATCTTCTTGATCGCGTTCGCCATGTTTTCGACGGCGATCTTCAGGAACCCGTCGGCAATTTCCTCGGGTGAGCGCTTCTGACCGGTCGCAGCCTCGACCTCCTTCGCCAGCGCCTCGAACTTCTCGCGCACCGGCGCGGCGTCCAGCGCCTCATCCTGGTTCGGACCGAAGACGGCAGGGAAGAATTGCGGCTGCAATTTGCCCAGCATGACATTGCAGTCGGTAACGGCAAGCGGCCCGCCACGGCGATAAGCGGCCGGGCCGGGGTTGGCGCCGGCACTTTCCGGGCCGACACGGAACCGGGCGCCGTCGAACTGGCAGATCGACCCCCCGCCGGCAGCCACGGTGTGAATCAGCATCATCGGCGCGCGCATACGAACACCGGCGACCAGGGTTTCGAAAGCACGCTCATACTCACCGTCGTAATGGGCGACGTCGGTGGAAGTCCCGCCCATATCGAAGGTGATGACCTTGTCGAAGCCGGCCTGTTCCGCCGTCTTCACTGATCCGACGATACCGCCGGCCGGACCGGACAGGATCGCGTCCTTGCCCTGGAACAGCTTGGCGTCGGTCAGGCCGCCATTGGACTGCATGAACTGCAACCGGACATCGCCGAGTTCCCCGGCGACCTGCTGCACGTAGCGGCCCAGGATCGGCGAAAGATAGGCATCAACCACGGTCGTGTCGCCGCGCCCCACGAATTTGATCAGCGGGCTGGTTTCATGGCTCGTGGATACCTGGGTGAAGCCGATCTCCCGCGCCAGCGCGGCGACCTTCTTCTCATGGTCCGGCACGCGATAGCCATGCATCAGGACGATGGCCACGGCGCGGATGCCGTCGTCATAGGCCTTCTGCAGTTTCGGACGCAAATCGTCGAGGTCCAGCGGCGTAAGGATCTGGTCCTTGGCGTCGACGCGCTCGACCACTTCCTCGACGCGCTCGTACAGCATTTCCGGCAGCAGGATGTTACGGTCAAACAGGCGCGGGCGAGCCTGATAGGCAATGCGCAACTGATCTCGGAAACCCTCGGTGACAACCAGCAATGTGCGATCGCCCTTACGCTCCAGCAGCGCATTGGTTGCGACGGTCGTCCCCATCTTCACGGCGTCGATCTTGTCCGAGGGAATCGGATCGCCCGGCTTCAGGCCCAGCAGATCGCGGATGCCCTGAACGGCGGCGTCCTTGTAGGCTTCCGGGTTCTCCGACAGCAGCTTGTGGGTATTCAGCGTGCCGTCCGGCGCGCGCGCGACAACATCGGTGAAGGTACCGCCCCGGTCGATCCAGAACTGCCAGCCTTCTTTGCGCGGTTCCGCTTCGCGTGACGCCGTCATACCCATATCCTCCGTTACATTGGCACACCATCAAAGACAATTTATCGATAAATTGTCAACGATGATTGATAGAAAATGTCGGCGTCAGACCTGTAACAGGTCCAATGAATGCCGGGACAAGCGTTCCACCCCGTCCTCCTTCACCAGAACCGAATGACCGTAAGACATCGCAAATCCGGCTTCGGAATCATTCAGGATCATGTGCAGGAAGAACACATTCCCCGCCTCCATCAGCAGCGGATTGCCGTGATAGAACATCGGAAAGTCGACCCAGATCGGGTTGTAGATCGCCCCCATGCCGTAGCCGCAGGCCTGGAATCTGGCATGCTTCAACCCGCGGCGGTCAAAGACTTCCGCATGGGCATCGAAGACATCGCCCATCGGCCGTCCGGGGCGGATCGCCGCTTCGCAGGCCTCCAACGCCTCGACGGCGGCACTGTGCATGTGGATCTGGTGTGGCGTCGGCTTGCCCACGACGATGGTACGCATCATGGCGGCATGGTAGCGGCGATAGGCACCCGACCACTCGAGGGTCAGTTGGTCCTTGGGGTCGAGATGTCTGCGGCCGGCATGGTAACGGACCAGCAACGCGGTCGGGCCCGAACCGATGATGAATTCATTGCCGGCATAATCGCCGCCCCCCCGGAAGACAGCGCCCTGCATCGCGGCCAGGATATCGCCCTCGAAGGCACCCGGCGCGGCGAGTTCCAGGCAGGCATCCAGCGCGTCGTCGGACAGTTCGGCCGCCCGGCGGTGATAGGCGATTTCCTGGTCGCTCTTGTCACGCCGCAGCCAGGTAATCAGGTCGGACGCCTCAACCAGTTCCGCCACCCCTTCGAACAGTGCGGCCACGCGCGCACCGTTGTAGTGGTTCAGGCCCGGCGTCTTGGTCTCGACCCCCAGTTTTTTGCCCGACAGCCCCAGTCTGCGGGCCAGTTCGACAAGGTCGGCCATAGGATCGGCGCCTTCGACCTCCGTCCAGATATGGATCTGCGCGTCCGTCAGGATTGATGTCTGTTGCGCCTGACGCAGGTCCGGCATGCGTGTCAGCAGCTGTATATCGCCGGACGCGGTCAGAACCATGCACTGGAACATGGCAAAGCCGAACGTGTCGTACCCCGTGAGCCAGTAATGACTTTCCGGCGCGAACAGCAGAATGCCGTCCAAGCCCCGTATCCGCAGCGATGCAACGGCCCGCGCCTGGCGGGCGGTGAACTCTTCCTCGGTAAAATGGATCGGCATTCCCGTCCCCCCTCAAAAAATCTGTCCATGGAGCGTTAGCATATTGCTGTATGCAGCTATAGTGTTTTTTGTATCAAACGCGGAAAATTCACCCTAGTATCGACAGTGCTGCATACAGATGGAGAGACGGCGATGGTAGCGCACATTCCTTTCGACCGTGGCCGACACCACCGGGCCAAGATCGGTTTCATCCTGCTGGCGACGGAGCAGACGATTGAAGACGACATGTTCCAACTGCGGCCGGAGGGCGTTGGCGTGCATTTCTGTCGGGCGGCAATCCCGGACAGCATCACGTCGGAAACCCTGGCGGCACAGGCGGAACTGCTGGCCGACGCGGCGGCAACACTGCTGCCTGACGGCAGCCTGGACGTCTGCTGCTACGCCTGCACCTCCGGCAGTCTTGTAATTGGCGAGGAGCGGGTTTTCGCCGAAATCCGAAAGGGCGCCCCCGGTGCCATACCGACCTCCCTGATCAGCGGGGTGATCGCCGCGTTGCGCGCCCTGTCCGTCACACGCGTCGCCGTTGCGACGCCCTATCTCGCCGACATTGATTCGCGCGAAGCCGATTACCTCAACGCGGCCGGGTTCGACGTACTGACCATCAAGGGTCTGCGCATCGAGAAGGACAGCGACATGGTCCGAGTGCCGCCCGACTACATCGTCGACTTCGCCCTGTCCGTCGACCGGCCGGAAGCTGAGGCGATCTTTGTCAGTTGCGGTGCACTGCGCACGCTGGACGTCGTCGAGGAGATCGAGCAGAGGGCGGGAAAGCCGGTGATCTGTTCGAATCAGGCGATGATGTGGCATTGCCTGCGTTCCGCCGGGATCGATGATCGGATTCAGGGATACGGACGTCTTTTCAGGGATCATTGACATGCCGGACGAGGCCAAGCGGACCAGCCCTGCCGATATCTATGCGGAGATCCGTGACCGGATCTGCTTGCTGGACCTTGCCCCCGGGACAGCCCTGCGGGAGGCCGATCTGGCGGCGGAGTTCGGTGTCAGCCGGACCCCGGTCCGCGAGGCGCTGCAGCGCCTCGGCGCGCTCGGGCTCGTTGAAAGCCGCAATGGTGTCGGCACCTTCGTGACGGACCTGGATGCCGACCGGACGCGACAGGCCTACGAGATGCGCCTGAAGATCGCCGAACTGTTCGGGCATATGTCGCCCCATCCGATCGAAGACGCCCATGTCGAAGCCATGGATCAGTTCGGAATCAGGGCCCGGGTCCTGCGGGCGGATTTCGATGTCAGGCGATATTTTTCCCTGAACCACGAGGTGCATTTTCTGCTGGCCGAACTCATCGGCAACTATGCGCTGCGGGATAACTGGCACCGCCTCTACTTCCAGACGGCCCGCGCCTGGTACAGCGTTTCCGCGACCCTGGGGGCCGAGGTCGCCGCCGATCTGGTAGAAGAAATCGACGCCGTCCGAGGGGCCATGGCACGCCGTGACCCGATCGCCGTCGGCTATATCCAGCGCAACTATATCGCCTATGCCTACGCACAGGTCTTCCCGGACGGCGCGACGCCGTAAGCGCCGCGTCCCGTCACCAGCCGATGTCAAGAGAAGGTCGGTTCCGCACCGGCAACCGTTTCGGACGGGCGCATTTTCCTGAGAGCGGAATTCTTGAGGCGCGTCCGGCGCAATTCCCCCGCTTCCGCTAGGATCGGATAGGCCGCCGAACTGAGATGGGAGTTGATGCGCCGCAGGTCCCTCAGCACGTCCAGATGCAGGGCGGAGGTCTCGATGGACGCGCTGCGCCCCTCTTCCAAGCGACCGTAATGCCGTTCAACCGCTTCCCGCTCCAACTGGCTGAACGCCTCCTTCTCGCACAGCAGGGCACGGGCGAGATCGACATCGCCGGATTGGAACACATTCATTGCCAGACGCAGATTGGCCTGAACCCGCGCGATCAGGGCGTCGAGTTCCTCCTGCCCTTCCTGGGAAAACTGCAGGCCGCGCTTGGCCTTCTTCCGAACAGTCCCGGCAAGCGTCGATTCGACGATATCCCCCGCATGCTCCAGGTTGGTGACGAAGGACAGGACATCGCTGGCCCGTCGGCTTTCCGCCGGATCCAGCGGTACGGTCCTGAGCCGCGTCACATAGGCCTTCACACTTTCATAGGCGGCGTCCACCCGGTCATCCGCCGCCCCGGCCTCATCCATCAGCAGACGGTCGTTCGTACGCAGGGCGGTCCCCGCCCCGGTCACCATGGATTCGACGTAACCGCCCAGCGTCAGGGTTTCCCGCACCGCGTTGTTCAGGGCACGGGATGGCGATTCCAGATCCGTTTCGTCCAGATGACTGACGACCGGCAACGCCACGCCCTCGTCAGATTGCGGCTCCTTCACCGTCCGCTCCAGAAGGGCGGCCGCACTGCGCACCCAGGGCAGGAACAACAGCGCAATGCCCAGATTGAAGGCCAGATGGGTCAGCACGACAGCCTGGGCCGGACCGATCTGCAATGCGGCGATCCCGGCAGATGCCGGCGACAGGGCCGACAGCGCCAGCACGCAAGCGGTCAACTTGAAGGTGAAGTTGCCGACAACGACCCTGCGGGCCGATACCGGGCCGCCCAGGCTGGCGATCAAGGGGGCAACGGCGCCCCCCAGATTGGCCCCCAGGACAAGCGCCACCATTGCCTCAACCGGCATGGATCCGCCGGCCGCCAAAGTGGCAATCAGCAGAACCGCGGCCAGGCTGGAATGCATCGTCCAGGCACAGACCGCCGCAGCGAGAACCGCGAGAAGCGGCTCCTGCGACAGGGCGACGATGACAAGCGCCGCGATGTCGCTCTCCCCGATGAAGGCGGACTGTCCGGTGATGATATTGAGCGCCAGCATCAGGAAACCCAGCCCGACCACGGCCCGGGCAATGTTTCGGTGAATTCTGGATTCAAGGGCCAGGAAGCCGACGATCCCGAGGAACAGTAGAACCGGAATCCCGGCGGAGATGTCGAGCACGAAGACCTGGGCCACCAGCGTCGTTCCGACATCCGCCCCCAGCATGACCGCCAGCGCCATGGCGGTCGGGACCGCCAATCGGTTGGCCAGGGAGGACATCAGAAGCGCGGTCGCCGTGCTGCTTTGCAACAGGACGGTCACCGCCAGGCCGACCCCCCACGCCTGAAAGCGGTTTCCGATCACACGGCCGCCGATGGTCCGAAGGCGGTCACCGAAGGCCCGCTGCACGCCGGTGCGCACCATCCGCATCCCCCAGAGCAGCAGCGCAACGCCGCCCAGAAGCCAAAGCAGAAATTCCGTACCCGTTGTCGCCGCGACCATAACCACCTCTGAGAACCGTGACCGTTTTGTTACGGTTTTATGAAATTGCGCACACTGTGCGCTTACACGGGTTCTCAGAACGGAGCAAGGATTATCCGAAATGCCCGCCGGCAGGGCCGCGGCCCATGGTACGACAGAACACCGGGGAAACCGTCTATCGCTTAGGTCCCGACGTCACGACAATCCAAGGCGCAAAACCACCACAGCCGCGGTTCCGATGATCACCGCGACAATGATCGGCAGGCGCCATGCGGCGAACAGCGTCACGGCGGCGGCAATCGTCTCGGCCGGTCCGGTTGCCAGCGCCGTGGGGACAACCAGCGCCGTCAGCACCGCGACCGGCATCGCCTCCATCGCCGCCGCCGCGCGCCCGGTCACAGTGACGTAGCGCACCAGCAGATATCCGCCGAACCGCATCGCCAGGGTTACCGCGGCCATGCCCAGGATGGCGGTCAGGTGAATCGGATCGAAACTCATGTCCGCGCCTCCAGTTTGGCGTCGCAGGTCTCGTCGCGCCCTCCCCCCGGGGACCAGACGGCGGCGGCGGCCAACATGCCCGAGACTGCGCCGATGAAGATGTACCAATGGCCCGGCAGCAATTGCTGCGCCGCCAGCCCGGCCACCGCCGAGGCGCCGACGGCGACCAGCGAGATCCGGCCCTGCCACATGCCCCGGATCAGGCACAGGAACATGGCCACGAACATGAAATCCGCCCCATAGCGCGCCGGATCGTCGATCAGCCCGCCGACCAGCGCCCCGACCAGGCACCAGAACGGCCAGTTCAGATAGAACAGCCCGGTCAGGCCCAGCACATAGCCCGGCGTCAGCGGCGCCTTCCGGGTCCGCTTCAGCGCAAGCGCCCAGGTTTCGTCGGAATGAATGCCGACGAACCACAGCCGCGCCGGCCAGGACAGGCCCGTCACATGCGGCCGCAACGCCGCGCCCATCAGGAAGTATCGCGCGTTGGCCAGCCCCGTCGCCAGCACAACCGCCAGAACCGGGACCGGCGTCGACCAGACATCGATCGACACGAACTGCGCCCCGCCGGCATAGACGGTCGAGGACATCAGCACGATCTCCGCCGGGCTCAACCCTTTCTGGGACGCCAGGGTCCCGAACAGCAGTGCAAAGGGCATCACCCCCGCCATCAACGGCAGGATATCCAGAAACCCGCGCCGAAACTCAGCCCAGAACATCGATCACTCCCTGTCGCGAACACCTCGTCACGATGAGAGGTATGCGACAGCGGCGGCGGAAAAGATTGTAGGAAATTGCGGGGTGGTCGACAGCTTGGCCGGAGAGGACATTTAGATCGCACAGAACGGCGGGACGGCCCGCGGATTGGCCGGGGTTTGGGAGAGAGCGCCAAGGATCAGACCGCAGGCGCGCCCGCCGACTACGAAACGATTGGTCCGCTCGCATCCCAGCAGCAGACCGTAAGCGCCACCAACCGAGACCTCCGTTCGTGACCCGGAACGGACGCTCATATAATCGATATTCTTGCCAAGTCATACAGCATCGAATTACGCTACGCATAATGGAATCTTCCGATTACATAAGCCTGAAAATTCTATCATTTGGGGAATGTCAAAATGTACAGATGGACGCGAGCGTAACCGCGAAGTTCCTCTGACTCTGAGAGGGTGGTAGTGACACTGCACGGCGCTTTAACAATAGCGAAAAAATGCGCGGACCTTTGCCGTGTTCTGACAGTAGAATATGAATTCCGCTTTCTTCTTTTGATATGGTCTGTTTCATTTTTGACATCACTTATATACTTAGCTTACACTCTATTCTTTAACAATGGGTACGTTATATCGGAATTCTTACTTGACAATATTCTCTTTTTCATTCCGACCAAGGTGACTGAATGCGCTGATATAGCGAAAAACTGCACCATCTCTTACCGTTTTTCAGGGAATTATATACTTGACTGAACGGATCGATGAACACACCTACAGAACGACAGGCCGGTACTGACGAAATCGAGGTTACGCCCGAGATGAAGGCAGCGGGCGGACGCATTTTGGCGGACTGCTTTGACACCAGCCAGAATACCGGTGAGGCGTTTGCTGTTGAAGTGTTCCGCGCTATGATTTCTGCGTATCCAGTACGTGACGGAATAGTTTGAAGCGAATCTCGCGCACGTCATCGGTGGCTGCTCTAAAGTGCGCCGCGAAAGCTAGGACTTCCTTGGATGAGTAGGCGTACTTCGGGGCCTCATGGGCGGTTTCAAGGAGCATGCGTGGTTCGTTCAGTTCACGCTTGTTCGTTGCATGGTCGGTAGGGCAAAGAACGTAGCCAGACGGAGTTTTTCGCGCGGTGCGGTAGCCGAACGGTCCGTACGCCATGGAGAAGTAGGGAATCACCCTGCCGTGTGCGATCTCATTCCGTCTGGGCGAAAATTTCCTGGCGGTGACAATTTGAGAGGATAGCGCGCTCGAAAGTTGTTCATCCTGTCGGAGGAAAAACTGGGCGCTGGCCGCAGCTTCAATGAGTTCCGCCCTTCCGCGGAAGGACATGACCGAGCCGTAGGCGCGTTTTGCCGCTAGTGGATGATCCGGATTCATGAGGGTGGCAAATATGCCTGCAAATTGTTCCTCAAGCCCCTCCCAAGCGGACAGCGCCTCGCCAACGGCCTGAAAGACGGTTTCCTTATCGGGGTCGCCATCTCTTGGCGGCGGCGGGGCGTCCCAAGCATGTACAGTTTTCGGAGTCGGTGGTTTTTTGGGCTTACTGCCCATATCTTTTTTCTTAGCCATTTGGAGTTCCAGTGCAGTGAATGATCAAAAAAGGAACGACGACAAAGAGTTCAAGCAGGTTGTCCAGCACTTCCTGAAAACCCCGCCGCGCCCGCACAAGAAGGCGGTCGTGGGGGCGGGTTTGGCGAAAGGTGATTTCTTCGCAGTCCTGAACGGAAAGCTGATGATCGCCAAGCCCGTAAGCGCGGCAGATGAAAACGGCTCCATCACGATGGACCTTTACCGGAATCTAGACGATTACCGACGCGGCGTCGTGATGGAGCGCGAGTTCAGAGGGCGGCTCTAGTCGTCGCCAGCCATGTCATCGAGGTTGTTTTTCCGCTTTCCATCGGCGTTGGTGCGCAGGTGGTCCTTGCGGCCATCGTTCGGGTGAACGACGTGCGTGTTCTTGATCTCCCCGCGTTCTGCCATCGGGATAGCAACCCCGACAGGCGTAAAGCGCTGGTTGTCCTTGAACCGCACATGGGTGATGTCTCCGTCCGCGTCTGCGCGGGCGTCGACAATGGTGCGCTTATTCTTGCTCATGGTATCATCTCCTATACCGGTTGATAGGAGCCGGTTGACCAGATAGAAAGAATCGCGTTGGGATGCTCTTGCATTTCTAATAAACCCCTAGGCTCCTATGTCGATGGGGTTTCCGAGATAAGGACCGGGTTGCAGCCCGGTCCTTATTCGTTTGGCGAATCGAGTCTCCGTCGATTCTGACGCGAAATGCAAGACATTCGACTCAACTTTTACGATTCATTGTTTCGTGAGTTAAGCCAACGGGTTAGGGCGAGAAACCCACGCCACTGGCGACGGGTTTGGAGCCTCTTAGGCGGTTCCCCATTCACCAGTCCGCCGATAGGTCATGCGCTTGCCTTCGATGCCTTTGAGCGCCGCGATGGTGCGCTCGGTGTCGGTCAGGTCGCGCTCGTTGTAGCGGAAGTCGAACTCGCCAAGGTAACGCTTCAAGTGCTTCTGACTGACGTGCTGGTAAACGCCCGTGATGCCGCGCTTGAGGATCGCGAAATAGCCTTCGATGGTGTTTGTATGCCAGAAGGTGCCGCGAACGTACTCATCGATGGAATGGTTCACGGTGCCGTGCCCGGCAAACTCACGACCGGGGGAGCGGTACACACCGGCCTCGTCGGTCATGAGGTATGACTTGCGGTCGATCTGGGAAACGAGGATCGGGCGCAAGGTGTTGCGGGAAACCGAAGGTACGTGGAACGAGCGGACCTTGCCGTCACGTTCGACAAGGGAGAACACCGCTTCCTTCTTGGGAACGGGCTTGCCCTTCTTCGCGTTCTTGGCCTTGCCGCCAACATAGGTTTCGTCGGCTTCGACCACCTTGTTCTGTCCGCCCATGGGGCCGGGGTTGAAGTCGCGCATTCCTTCGCGGATGCGGTGTGCCATGAACCAAGCGGTTTTGTAGGTGACGCCCAGCATGCGGTGAAGCTGATGTGCGCTCATGCCCTTCTTGGAGGACGTGAGAAGGAAGGTCGCCAGAAGCCACTTGTTCAGCGGCACATGGGAGCGCTCGTACAGCGTCCCGACGCGCACGGTGAACTTCTTGCGGCACGACTTGCAGTGATACCAGCCCTTGCCCATGGAGCCTTCGGCGGGGAGCGACTTAACCGGCTCGCACTCACCGCAGAACGGGCAGGTCGCGCCGTTAGGCCAACGCTGCGCTTCGAGAAACGCGCGGGCCTTGTCTTCGTCGGTGAAAATAGGATCGGTGATGTTCATGACTTATGTTCCAGATGCGAGAGAGGCGTTGTCCGAATTTCGTGAACTAGTCACCTACGGGCGGGAGTCGCCTGACGTGGGTGAGGCTCTCAGCAAGTTCCTCTATGGCGGATCGCCACCCCTCAGAGCTGATGTCGATCTCACTCCGGCAGTAGGAGCACCGAACGGAATTGTTGTGTATCAACTCGTCGACGAGCTTCGGGCGCTTCTTGCCACATGCCGTGCAAGGGATGTCCATGCTGACAATGTTCCAGAGCGGTGAAGTCATTGAGTTTCTCCCTTCCCCTGATATCTGGGGATTAGAGCATGTTCAGTCAAGTATATAATTCCCGTTTTTCAGAGGAACTTCAATTTAGTTTTAGCACCGAAAGAGAGTTCTATTTTTTTGGGTTTCTATTTCCAGTAAATGGAGAAGGAAGGTTCTTTCTAAATTTCTCATCTTATTACATTTTCTACATTACGACTAATATTGTTTACGTGTTTATCGGGATACTTGGTATGTGCCGTTGCTTGTTCTACATGAATCCTATGGCATCAGGATTCTATCATAGACACTTCTTTGCCATGTTCGTATTTTTATTTATTGTTTTGCATGTTCCGTTAGCTTCTTACCTTTTCTTCATGTTTTATTCAATAAATTTTTACAACATTATCAATGAGCAGAATTCTCATTCAATAAATGTAGAAACTCTATTCATGGACTTCCTATTGTTTTCGATTGGAAATTTATTTGTTATGAAAATTCTTATTAGGTATTTTTTCGGACATTTGCTTTTTGGGCACTCCCTATTCAATGAAAAACTGTGGGTTGATTCAAAGCGCTAATACGGCTCTCGTGGTTCCACTATTTGGCATCAGTCCACGAACAGCACACGCCATGGGCAGCTTACAAATTTGATCAATGGCGCGTCGCGAGTGAGGTTTAATCATTTCCCTTTCTGGCTAAAACTTGACTAAGCAGACTTGCTGCCAATTTTGTTGGCATATCCCTGAATGGCAGCGGTGTGCTGGTCACCGCAGGAAGGCTGTCCGATACTTCGCCGGGGTTACCCCCGTCACCGCCTTGAAATTGCGGGTCAGGTGGGCCTGGTCGTAGAAGCCGCAGGCGGCGGCGGTCTGGGCCGGGGGGGTGCCGGCGGCCATCAGCTGTTTGGCCCGGGCGACGCGGCGGTTCATGATCCAGGCATGGGGCGTGATGCCCAGTTCCCGCCGAAAGACGCGGATCAGTTGGAAGCGGCTGAAACCGACCAGACCGGCCAGTTCGTCCAGATCCAACTCCTCCTCCAGCCGGTCCTCGGCATAGTCGCAAACCGTGGCGATGGCGCGGACTTCCCTGCCGACCTGGATCGGCGGCAGACTGGTGTCGGCATGCCGTTCGATCAGCAGGGCGGCGGCCTCCAGAAAGTCGGAATCGCGCTTCAGATTGGTTTCGGCATATTCCATCGACAGATGCGCGCGGGTCAGCAGGGCGTAGACATCCGGGTCCTTCACAAGACCCTGGCGGAAATAGACCCGGTCGACGGGCCTGCCCGTCACCTCGGTCGCGATCCGCGCCATCAGCGCCTCAGTGGGATAGAACATGCGGTATTGATAGCCATCCTCCCCAGGGCAGCCGTCATGCAGTTCTCCCGGATTGACCAGCCCCATGTCGCCTGCCCCGGCGGCATAATGCACGCCTTTCAGCGTATAGCGCTCGATGCCGTCCAGAATGACGCCCATGGCAAAGGTTTCATGGATATGCGGGCAATAGACATGGTTCAGGAACCGGGCATGCAGGCATTCCAGGTCGTCCCAGCGCGGGTCGCGCCAGAAGCAAACATGGTCCCGCCGGCTCAAGGAGCTCCGGTCGACCGCCTGTTCCTGTGAAATCGCGCTCATGATTCCCCTAATCTAGGCGAGCCGCCCCCGCCGCGCTTGTACAAAATTGCGCCCGAGACGCACGGAATTAAAATAACGTTGACAATTTATCGATATATTGTTAACGTTATGTCGCCTTCACCCGGAAACGAGCGTCAGACTCGATCCGATTGACGGCAGTGGCGGAATTTGCGCGGCTCGCCTAGACTGGCGTTCGAAGCCCGCAACCAAAAGGGACGATCGGGCTCCGTCCCGGCCGAATGAGCGGTCGGCGGCGGTGTGCGACAAGAACAGGGAATACGATATCATGAGCAAGATCTCCAAGATCCTGGCCGCGGCGACGCTGGCCATTACCCCGGTTGCGTTCGGGGGCGCCTCCCAGGCCGAAAGCATCAACTGGGACATGGCGAACGAATACAACGACACATCGATTCACGCCGAGGGCGACAAGGTGTTTTCCGAAACCCTGTCGAAGCTGACCGACGGCGGCATCACGATCACGCACCATTTCGGCGGTTCCATCGGCTTCAAGTCCAAGGATCAGCTGGACGCCGTGGGCGACGGCGCCCTGCCGATCGCCGACACCTATGTCGGTCCGCTGGGCGGCATCGACCCGATGTTCCTGCTGCCGTCCCTGCCCTTCCTGGCCAAGACGCCGACGGAGGCACGCAAGCTGTTCGACGCGGCGCGCGCCGAATACGACGCGATCTTCGCGAACAACAATCAGAAGCTGCTGTGGGCATCGCCCTGGCCGCCGTCGGGCATCTGGGCCAACAAGGCCGTCGACAGCACCGAAGCTCTGGCCGGTCTGAAGATCCGTACCTATGACGCAAACGGCACGATTACCCTGCAGGAAGCCGGTGCTGCGCCGATTCAGCTGAGCTGGGCCGATGTCGTTCCGCAATTGTCGACCGGCGGTATCGAAGCCGTTCTGACCTCCGCCGAGGGCGGCACCAACGCCAAGTTCTGGGAACAGCTGAGCCACTTCACCGAGGTGAACTACGCCATGCCCCTGAACATGGTCCACATCAATCTGGATGTCTGGAACGACCTGTCCGACGAGCACAAGGCCGCCGTCACCGAAGCCGCCAAGGCCGCGGAAGACTATGTCTGGGCCGCCGTCGAGAAACGCGTTGCGGAAAACTACGCGACGATGAAGGAAAACGGCCTGACCGTCGTCACCGGTGTGGACAGCGGCTATCTCAGTGCCCTGAACGAAGCCGGCGCCAAGGCGCGCGCGGAATGGCTGGAAAAGACCGGCGAAAAGGGTCAGGCGATCCTGGACGCGTTCATGAAGTAAGAAGCCGGTTCACCGGTTAAGCTTCAAATCCGAACGAGACTGGGGGCGGTCCCGTGATCAAGACAATCGACCGGGCGGTAACGGCCGTCAGCCGCGCCGCCGGCGCCGTGGCCGCCCTCCTTCTCGTCTATATCGTCGCTCATATCGCCTACGAGATCGTGTTGCGTTCGATCTTCGCCAGTTCGACCTTCGTGCTGGATGAATTCGTGGGCTACGCCGTGGCGGCGATGACCTTCCTGTCGCTGGCGCACGCGCTGGATCATGGATCTCTGATCCGCGTCGATCTGGCCATCACCCGGATCAAGGGACGTGCCCGGCGCTGGGTCGAACTGTTCTGCATCGCGGTCAGCTTCGTCATGGCCGGGTTCTGTGCCTGGTATGTCGGCAAGAACGCCCTGCGCGAGTGGACGCGGGGATCGGTGTCCGAGAGCATCGCCGAAGTGCCGCTCTGGATTCCTGTCGGGGCGGTCTGGCTCGGCCTCGTGCTGCTGATGCTGCAACTCTTCGTCTATTTCCTGCGGATCGCGGCCGGCGGCACGCCGATCGACAGCGTGGAGACCGAATAATGGAAGCGCTGATCTCCGGCCTTGTCGTCCTGGTTCTGATTCTTTTCTTCCTGGGCAGCGGCGTCTGGGTCTTCATCGGCCTGCTGCTGGTTTCGACAACCGGCCTGATGCTGATCCTGGATTTCCCGCCGCACCGCATCGGTGTCATCCTGGGCAAGATCCTGTTTCGAAGCGCCAGTTCATGGGAACTCGCCGCCATCCCCCTGTTCATCTGGATGGGGGAGATGATCCTGCGAACCGACATCTCCAACCGGCTGTTTCGCGGCCTCACGCCGCTGGTCGCAAAGGTGCCGGGCGGGCTGATACATACCAATGTCGCAGGGTCGACGCTGTTCGCGGCGGTTTCCGGATCTTCGGCAGCAACGACGGCGACAGTCGGGAAGATTACCTCCGTCGAACTGAAGCGGCGCGGATACGATCAGGGCCTGTCGATCGGATCCCTGGCCGGTGCGGGCAGTCTCGGCCTGCTGATCCCGCCGTCGATCGTGATGATCATCTACGGCGTTCTGGCGGAAGTCTCGATCTCACGCCTGTTCGCGGCGGGTGTCCTGCCCGGCGTATTGGTGGCCTTTCTCTATTCGGCCTATATCGCGTTCCGGTGCAGCCTGAACCCGGCATTGTCCCCGAAGGACGGCGAAGGCGAAAAGGTCCCGATGAGCGCCGCCCTGACCGATCTGTGCCCGATTCTGGGCCTGATCGTGGTGGTGCTGGGCGCGATCTATTCCGGCCTTGCCACCCCGTCGGAAGCCGCCGCCGTCGGGGTCGTCGGCACGCTTATCCTCGCCGGCGCGATGCGGCAACTGTCCTGGACCATGCTGAAGGACAGCCTGATGGGAGCCGTTCGCTCCTCTGCAATGGTCTGCTCCATTCTCGTCGCCGCGGCCTTCCTGTCGACCGCGATGGGTTACATGCATGTGCCGCAGGATGTCGCGACGGCGATTGCGGCAATGGATATCGGTCCCTACGGCCTGATCATCATTCTGGCGGTGTTTTACGTTGTGCTGGGCCTGTTTCTCGACGGCATCTCCATTGTGGTGATGAGCCTGCCGATCACCCTGGCCCCGGTCATGGCGATGGGGTTCGATCCGATCTGGTTCGGGGTGTTTCTGGTCCTGATGGTCGAACTGGGCCAGATGACGCCGCCGGTCGGCTTCAACCTGTTCGTCCTGCAGGGTTTGACCGGCATCCCGGTGAACAGGATCGCCGTTGCGGCCGCACCCTTCTTCGTTCTGATGATCATTGGGGTCGCGCTGATCACGATTTTCCCGGACATCGCGCTCTGGCTTCCCAACGCGCTGTTCGGGTAGCGTGAGGAGGGTCCTGCGTCGGCATCGGGAATTCGGATTCTGACTTCCCGCCCTCCGTGCCCTCCAGCCAACTACACTGGTCGGTTTTCAGGCTTGTATTTCCCGGATCAAACCGCATATCCATGAGCCGGGGGGCGGCGTCGGCCCACGGGTCCGTGGCGTCGCAAGTACTCAGCCGGACGGAACAACCGTCCTATGCAGGTCACAGTCGCGGGGTTTCAACTTGCTGGACATCGTTTACCTGGTCGCCGGGCTCGCAATCCTGTTTGTCGGGGGCGAGCTTACGCTTCGCGGTGCGGTCGGGCTTGCACGGTTCCTTGGGGTCTCTGCGGCCATCATCGGATTGACCGTGGTCGGTTTCGGGACATCCGCGCCCGAACTGGTGGTGACGGTCCAGGCCGCCCTGGCTGACAAGAGCGGGCTGGCCATCGGCAATGTCGTCGGCTCCAACATCTCCAACCTGCTGCTGATCCTCGGGGTCGGTGCCGTCATCGCGCCGCTCGTCTGTACCATCGGTGCCGCCAAACGCGATGCCGGGATGATGGTCGCTGCGACCCTGGTGCTGGTCGGTCTGTCGATCTATGGCGCCATCGTCTGGTGGCACGGCATCCTGATGATCGGTGCCCTGATCACCTACCTGACCGTGACCTATATCCGCGACAAGCGTGATCAGGCGTCGCGTGACCTGCACGAGCAGGAAGCGGACGAGCTTGAAAACGCCCCGACCAAACTGCCGGTTATCGCGGTCTTTACGATCCTCGGGCTGGTCGGGCTCGTCCTCGGCGCCGACCTGATGGTCACAGGCGCCATCGGAATTGCCGAGGATTTCGGCGTGCCGGAGACGGTGATCGGCCTGACCGTCGTCGCGCTCGGCACGTCATTGCCGGAGCTGGCGGCCACGGCGGTCGCAGCGATGCGCAACCACACCGATGTCGCGATCGCCAATGTCATGGGGTCCTGCGTCTTCAACATCCTGTCGATCCTTGGGATCACCTCCCTGGTCTCCAGCCTGACCTTCGAGCCGGACATCCAGTCGATCGATATCTGGGTCATGTTGGCCGCGACGCTGACGATTGCCGCGCTGATGCTCGCGCGGGGCGGCATAAACCGGATCAGCGGGTCCGTCATCTTGGTCGGCTATATCGCCTACATCGTCAGCCTGGCACCGCGCGCCGGGATTTGACCCGGCCCGCCAATTCGGGGTCATAATTCCGAAACCGTTTCATGGTGTGGTTCGGCCTTTCACGCCGCCCGCCCCCATCCTTTCCGGAACCGACCATGGCCGCGATCAAAAACGTACTACTTGTCACCTTCGATCAATGGCGATGGGATTGCCTGTCGGCGATGGGACACCCGTTGCTGCAGACACCGAAACTGGATGCCTTTGCACGGGATTCCGTGCTGTTCCGCAATCACTGGACGGTAACCTGTCCCTGCGGTCCGGCGCGAACGGCGTTGCTGACCGGAACCTATCTGCACAAGAACCGTTCGCTGCGAAACGGAACGCCCCTGGACCGGCGCTTCACCAATGTCGCACTGGAACTGCGCAAGCTGAACTACGACCCGGTCCTGTTCGGCTATACCGACATATCCCCGGACCCACGCGGCGCTGATCATCGCGATCCGATCTTCAACAGCTATGAGGGCGTGCTGCCGGGCATGACCCGGATTTGCCGCCTGGACGACGATTTCGGGACATGGTTCGCCGATCTGGCTGCCAAGGGCTACGACCTGCCTGCCGATCCCTGGGATGTCTTCAATCCGGCCCGGCCGGTCCCGGGCAAGCGTTACAGTTTCGCCCCCGCCCCCTTCAAGGCGGAGGATAGCAACGCCGCGTTTCTGACCGATCGCGTGATCGACTATCTGGACTCCCGCCGGGGTCAATCCTGGGTCGCCCATGTCACTTATATCAGCCCGCATCCCCCTTTCGTGTCGCCGGAACCTTACAACGCGCGATACGACGCCAAGGATGCGCCGCCCCCTGTCCGTGCGGAAACACCGGAGGCGGAAGGCGCCCTGCATCCCTGGCTGAGACATCGCATCCACAGCCACGGCAAGGGCGCAAACCAGGGCAGCGGGCTGGTGATCGGCCGGGACATCAACCCGGCGGAAATGGACGATGCGGAAATCGCCCAGATCCGCGCGACCTATTACGGCATGATCAACGAGGTCGAAGACAATTTCCAACGCATCTTGGACCATTTGAAGGCACAGGGAACCTATGACGAGACGCTGATCATCCTGACCTCCGACCATGGCGAGCAACTGGGCGACCACTGGATGTTCTCGAAGACCGGCTTCTTCGATGAGAGCTATCGCATCCCGCTGATCATCCGCGACCCGCGACCGGAGGCAGATGCCGGCCGGGGCCGAACAATCGATGCCTTCACCGAGTCCGTCGACGTAATGCCGACCATTCTGAACCTGTTCGATGCCGAAATTCCGCGCCAGGTCGACGGCTATCCGCTGACGCAGTGGCTGACCGGCGGCACGCCCGCAGCATGGCGTGATGAAGTTCATTTCGAGTACGATTTCGGGGACCCGACCGCTCAATCGGCGGAAACGGCCCTGGGGTTGAGGACCGATGAATGCGGCATCGCCGTTATCCGGACCGACCGCTACAAATATGTCCACTTCGCTGCGCTGCCGCCGCTGTTCTTCGACTTGCAGGATGACCCCGCACAGTTGGTCAACCGCGCAGACGACCCGGCCTATCGCGAACCGATGCTGGAGATGACGCAGCGCCTGATCACCTGGCGCATGCGAAGCGAGGACCGTGACCTGACCTATTGTCATATCGGCAACGGCGTGTACGAGTTGCCCGATGATCGTTACCGGGACCTCTGACCTATGACACCGTCGCCCAAACGCACCGACATTCCCCGAATCATCGGTCATCGTGGCGCCGTCGGTCATGCGCCGGAAAACACTGTCGCCGGCTTCCGGAAGGCCAAGGAACTCGGCTGCGACTGGGTCGAGTTCGACTGCATGCTGACCCGGGACCAGGTGGTGATCCTGCACCATGACGATGAGTTGGACCGCACCACCAATGGAACGGGACTGGTCTCAGAGACCAATCTTGCCGCCATTCGCAGACTGGATGCGGGCTCATGGTTCTCGCCGGAATTCGCGAAGGTCCCGATTCCGACGCTGGACGAAACCGTGGCGGCCCTGGCCAGCCTGGGGCTCGGGGGCAATGTGGAAATCAAACCGGTAAAAGGATATGAGCGGATCACGGGCCGGATCGTCGCGGAACGCACCGCCGAACTGTGGCCGGGGACGCTGCCGCCGCCGGTCATGTCATCCTTCTCGCTCGATGCCCTGGAAGAGGCGCAGAAGGCCGCCCCGCAGCTCGATCGCGCGATCCTGTGGTGGGAAATTCCGGACGACTGGCAGGTTCATCAAGACCACCTCGGCGCATCGGCGGTTCATGTCAGCATCAAGAAGCTGACGGAAGCCCGGGCAGCGCAGTTCCGAGAGTCCGGCATCCCGTTCCGGGTCTACACGGTGAACGACCCGGCCGACGCGGACCGCCTGTTCAGCTGGGGTTGCGAGGCGATTTTTACGGATCACCCGGATCGGTTCGCCTGATCACCGGCCCACTTCGTGACGTAGCGTCACAAGTACTCGGAAACCTTTCCCGTACACCGCAGCGCAGCAAGACGTTACAAACGGCCTATGTCACAGCCCGTCCAGTTTACCGACTCCCCCTCCCGCACTGCAGGTTTCGGCGAAGACCAGTTCGCCCGAATTCTGCTGTTTGTCGCACCTGCCCTGTTTTGCACCAACCTGCTGGTCGCGAAGGCAACGGCCGACCTGATACCGCCGGTCCATCTATCCTTTCTGCGCTGGGGCGCGACCTTCCTGTTGCTGTTGCCGCTCGTCGGCCCGCGGCTCTGGGTCCGGCGCGGCGCGATCCTGCGGGAATGGAAGGATCTCGCGGTGCTCGGCGCGCTCGGAATGGGGGTCTGCGGAGCCTTCGTCTATATCGGCGCCGACACAACATCGGCAACCAATATCGGTCTGATCTATTCTGCCTCGCCCGTCCTCATCATCCTGTTGGCGGCGATGATCTACGGCGAAGCGGTGAACAGACTCCAGATCGGCGGCATTGTGCTGAGCCTGCTGGGCGTCATCGTGATCGTGTGCCGGGCCGACCTGGACGTGCTGCTCAATCTCGCCTTCACCGTTGGTGACCTCTGGATACTGGCGGCGATGATCGGATGGGCGGTCTACAGCGTACTTCTGCGACACCGCCCCAGCGAGATGGGTCTGTCGACCCGGTTCGGAGCAACAACACTCGCCGGGGTCATCATTCTGGCGCCATTCACGCTGTGGGAAGCATCTACGGGCCAGGTACCGGTCTGGAACTGGGAAACGGCCGGATGGATTGCGCTCCTGGCCGTCGTGGCATCCTTCGGCGCCTATCAGGTCTATGCCTATGTACAACGGGTTCTGGGCGCCGGCCGGTCCAGCCTTCTGATGTATCTGGTGCCGATCTACAATGCCGGGCTTGCCTGGGCATTGCTCGGCGAGACTCCGCAGCCATATCATTGGATCGGCGCGGCGCTGGTCCTGCCCGGCATGATGTTGGCGACCGCGAAAGGGGCCCGCAAAGCCCGCTGAGAGAGGATGCCCGCATGACCGACGACCTGTTTCCCGGATTCCGGCAGGAGCGCATTGCCGTCCATCACGACCTGGCCCGGGATCTGGAACTGAATGTCCGCATCGGCGGCACGGGGCGACCGCTTCTGCTGATCCACGGATACCCCCAGACGGGCGCCATGTGGCACAAGCTCGCCCCGGATCTGGCAAAGCGGCATACCGTTGTCATACCCGACCTCCGGGGATACGGCGCGTCCGACAAGCCGCCGACCGACAATCACCACCTGCCCTATTCCAAGCGGGCCATGGCGGCGGATCTCGTCGCCCTGATGGCCTCGCTGGGTCATGATACCTTCCAGGTCGCCGGTCACGATCGCGGGGGGCGTGTCACGCACAGGATGTGCCTGGACCATGCGGCAGCGGTGGAGCGTGCCGCCGTGCTGGACATTGTTCCAACCCATACACTGTTCAAGACGGCATCCCACGCGGTGGCGCACGCCTATTACCACTGGTACTTCCTGGCGCAGGCGGCGCCGCTGCCGGAGAAGATGATCGGCGCCGATCCGGATTTCTATCTGCAGCGCAAATTCGGCGGCTGGAGCGCCGGCGAGACGGGATTCTTCGATCCGCGCGCAATGGCGGAATACAGGGCCGCCTTTTCCCGTCCGGAGACGATCCATGCATCCTGCGAGGATTACCGGGCGGCCGCCACGATCGATCTGGAGCATGACGAAGCGGATCTGGACCGCCGGGTTCAATGCCCGCTGCTGGTCCTGTGGGGGGCCAAGGCACCGATGCATGCCAATTATGACGTGCTGGAGACCTGGCGCAGCAAAGTGACAACCCTGTCAGGACAGCCTGTCGAGGCCGGCCATTTTCTGGCCGAAGAAAATCCGGCTCAGACGATGGCAGCCTTCAACGACCATTTTGAGGCGTGACTGCGGCTCAGGCCGGGTTTTCCTGACGTTCCTCTCGATACGCTGACGCCGGATCAGCGATGAGCGCGGCATAGTGCCTGGACACCCGATCCGCGGCGCGTTCCATCAGCGGCGCCAGATCGTCGAACTGATCGACCCCTGCGGCCCTGGCCAGCACGCGCTTCTGCCCTTCCGGCGCGTTTTCCGCATCGAAGCGTCCCGACGCTGCCGTCAGCCGTATCGCGGCCTGCATGCCACGCCAAAGGGCCAGCGCGGAGCGCAGGTCCTCAAAAGCGTCCTTTGGCAGGCAGCCGGCGTCATGCAGCCGCTCGAGCGCCAAGGCCGTGTTCGGTGACAGCACTTCCGGTTTTTCCGCAGCATGGGCAAGCTGCAGGGCCTGGGCGATGAACTCAACATCGACCAATCCGCCACGACGATACTTGACGTCCCAGGCCGTTTTAGGGGCGAACTCCCGGGCAATCCGTTCCCGCATGTCATCGACGTCGATGAACAACTTCGCGGGATCGCGCTTCTGTATCAGGGCGTTGTGGATCGATTTCTCCAACTTCGCGCGCAGATCCGCCGTACCGTAAACCGTTCGGGCGCGGGTCAGCGCCATATGCTCCCAGGTCCAGGCCTCGCCGTCGGGGACGCGGTAATACTTGTCAAAACCTTCGAACTGGGTCGCCAGCGGCCCGGCATTTCCGGACGGTCGCAATCTGCCATCCACTTCGTACAGCCGGCCCTCCCCCGTCTCGGTGGTAATCGCGGTAACGAGCCGCTGACAGAGGCGCAGGAAATAGACCTGCGGCCCAATCGGCTTCGGCCCGTCGGATTCCTCAATGTCCGGGTCCGCATCATAGACGAAGACCAGGTCCATGTCGGACATCGGCAGCAATTCTCCGCCGCCCAGTTTTCCAAAGGCTACGATTGCCAGCCCGGCCCCGGTTACCCGGCCATGCGCATCTGCGAATTCATCCTCCGCCGGCGGCAGAATGGCGGACAGGGCCGCTTCCGCGACGGCACTCAGCGCGGCCCCGACACGATCGCCATCCGCCAGTCCGCGCAGAAAATGCACGCCGACACGAAACTTCCTGTCATTCGTCCAGCGTCGCACGGCATCCAGCACGTCCTGGAAATCCTGGGCCAGTTCCAATGCGGCGGCCAATTCCTCATCCGGCTCCCGTTCCAGCGGCAGGGGTTCGTAAAAATCCTCACTGATGACGGAATCCAGCAGGATCGGCTTGCGGGCAAGAACTTCTGCCAATCTGGGCGCACTGCCCAGAATTTCCGACAATAGATCCAGCAATGTCGGATGCATCTGGAACAATGAGAATAGCTGAACGCCGGACGGCAGGCCGGACAGGAAACTGTCGAAACGCAGGAACGCATCATCCGGATTGGCCGTGTCTGCAAACGCCTGCAACAGACGCGGCATCAGTTCCGTCAGGATCTGGCGACTGCGCACGCTGCGGGTCGCGCGATATCGCCCGTGATGCCAGACCCGGATGCGTCCGGCGATGTGGGACGGTTGCTCAAACCCCATCTCGGCCAGGGTCTGCAGCGTGTCCGGGTCGTCTTCCGTTCCGGTGAAGACCAGCGACCCGCCGCCGCCGAGATCGGGGGCCTCTTCGAAGAGCCGTGCATAATGCCCGGCGACCGTCTCCAGATGGCTGCGCAGCGCCCGCCGAAACTCGTCGGTCTCCCCATAGCCCATGAAACGGGCAATCGCCGCGACTTCGTCCTCCGTGTCCGGCACGGTCTGCGTCTGCTGATCCGCAACCATCTGCAGGCGATGCTCGAGACGCCGCAGAAATTCATAGGCATTTTTCAGTTCCCGGACTGTCTCCGGTTCGGCATGACCATGTACCGCCAATTGATCCAGCGCCGCACAGGTCGCCTTGACTCGCAAATCCGGCTGTCGGCCGCCCCAGATCAACTGCTGCGTCTGGGCATAGAATTCGATTTCCCGGATGCCGCCGCGCCCGATCTTGATGTTGTGGCCATCGACTGCAATGGACGCCCCGCCTCGATGGGCATTGATCTGCCGCTTGATCGAATGAATGTCCTGGATCGCGGCGAAATCGAGGTACTTCCGCCAGACGAAGGGTCGGATATGGGTCAGAAACTCCTTACCGAGCGCCCTGTCGCCGGCGACGGGCCGCGCCTTGATCATGGCTGCGCGTTCCCAGTTCTGACCGACGCTTTCATAATAGCTTTCCGCAGCGCGAACGCTGAGGGCCAGCGGCGTGGCGCTGGGATCCGGGCGCAGCCTCAGGTCCGTGCGGAAGACATATCCGTCGCCCGTTCGCTCATCCATGAAACGCATGACCTGGCGCGTGACCCGAACCAGATCCTGCCGCAAACGGTCCGGATCCGCGGGCGCCAGGCGTTCGGCGTCGTAGAGAACAATCAGGTCGATATCCGAAGAATAGTTCAACTCGCGAGAGCCCAGTTTCCCCATGCCCAGGATCGTGTAGCCATCAGTCCCCGGCACACCCCGCCATTGCCGCAAGGCTCTGCGAACGGATCGTTCCAGGGCGCTTTCCGCCAGATCCGCCAGGGTCTCCGTCACCCGCGAAAGTGGCCAGACCTCAAGGATATCCGCGAACGCCACCGTCAGGGCGACCTGGCGCTTTGCGCGACGCAGGCCGCTCAGAAAGTCCTTCTCGCTCAGGTCCTCGGCATCAAGGTCCGGCAGCGCCGACAGACAGCGGTCTATGGCGACATCGGGCCCCTCCGTCAGGATGGCAGCGACCGTCTCCGGCTCGCGCCGGACCAGGGTGGCCAGATACCCGCTATGGCAACAGATAAAACGCAGAAAATGAACGACGGACTCATTTTCCAGGAACGTCATCGGGGTCCCGGGCGTTACATCACCACCACCGGGATTTGGAAACTCGAGGTCCGGCGCGTCGACCGGAAGGGGAAAGCGGGTCGGATCGAAACTGTCGAAAAGCGGTACGCTGTGCATCACTGAAATCTTCCCTAGCCGAAGATTTCAAACCTGCGCGAAGCGTCTATGATGGTCAATCCGATCAGGCCCGAGAAGATGAGCATTCAACCCATATGATCAGGATGAATAGGCGCACAGTGCGGATCGTCTTGGAAGCCGTTGCCGCCCTGTTCCTGGGTCTGGTGCTGCTGGCGGGGGCGGGAATCTACGCGCTGTCCACCGGCCCCGTTTCGGTTTCAGCTCTGACCCCGATCCTTGAAGACGCATTGAACGACGGTAGCGGCCCCTATGACATCACGGTCGAGGATACCAGGGTCGTATGGGGCGGGTGGGATCGCGCAGTCGACGTCGTCGCTGGCAACGTCCGAATCCAGGAACCGGACAACCCGCCCCTGGCAGTACTTCAGGAAGTATCAGTCGGCTTGTCATTCAAGGCCCTCCTGGGGGGTGAGGTACGCCTAACAACCCTGGAACTTCTGCGCCCGACCTTGACGCTGTTGCGCGATCCGGACGGTGGCATCGCTCTGGCCGTTGGGGATCTTCCCGGTATCACCGGCGACGAAGGTGACCCGGAGGCTGCGCCGGCGGTACGCCCCGATGCGAACTGGATGCCGGTCCCCTCCCCGTCGGATGATGCACTGTTGCCGCAATCCGTGCTGGAAACCCTGACGTCGGGCATCGACGAAAATTCTCTGCTGGGCGGCCTTCAGAGATTCAGTATGGTTCAGACTGAAATCCGGATCATTGACCGGGCGCTTGGCGAAACGCTGTGGCTGCACAGTGCCGGTCTGGACGTCGTCCGTTCCGAAGACGGCCTGAATGCCCGCCTGATCGGATCGCTTGAAACTCCGACTGAAAATGCCCTGATCGGTGCCACGCTGCGGGTGCTGCCTGTCATCGATCGCATCGATTTCACGGTCAATTTCGATACGCTGGATACCGATCTTCCCATACGCTATGTGCCCGACCTCGTGTTCTACCTGCCCGATCTGACGATCAGCGGTTCGGCGGGTGCGTCCTTTGATCTGGACGGCAATCTGAAACGCGTCAGCGCCGACCTCCAGAGCGCGGCCGGCAATGTCGACGTAACCGCCGAGATCGGCACCGCTCTGCCGCAGGCGGATCTGCAGGCCGAGTTTGACGCCTTCGATACAGCGGTCTGGCTCGGTGGGCTTTACGATGCGGAAACGGCCGTATCCTATCTTCCGCGCGTTCCGATCACGGGCACTGTTCAGGCATCAATCGCACCTAACGGAACGCCACGTTTCCTGATTGCGGAACTGACGTCCGAAATCGGATCCTTCGCCCTGAATGCCGAAACGCCGCTGGACGATGATTCGAACGAGGACCTTGCAGGAACGCTCGAGTTCTCCGGAGTGAATCCAAAGGTCGCGGCCCAGACGGCGCCGGCCCTCGGCATGCTTACCGGCACCGATGTCACGCTGGATGGAGCAATAAGATTCGCCATCGGTCCTGATGGTGAACTGCGATCGAGCAGCCTGAATGCGACATTTGGCGAGGGCAGCATCACGGTGCCGGAGACCTTCGCCCTGCCACCGCTGAAACGTGGCCGGATCGCCGTACGCTCCGGTGGGCCGGACGAACCGATTGTTCTGGAGGAACTGTTTCTCGATTTCGACAATCCGTCGCTTACCGCCAGCGCAATCGTGACACCGACGGAAGCCGGGGCGGATATCTCGGTGAATGGCCTCGCGCTCGATCTGGAAATGGGACAACTTTCGGAGTTCTGGCCGGCCGACCTCGCGCCCAATCCGCGCGAATGGGTGCTGGAGAACATTCCCAAAGGCAATGTACCCCAGGCCGGTATCGCACTGAAGGCGCATCTGCCGGACTTCGATCCGAACAGGCTGGAACTCGCATCACTATCCGGCAGCATCCGTCTGCTGGACGGCGAGGTCCATTATCTGCGTCCCCTGGAGCCGGTGATCGGGGTCGACGGATTGGCCACTTTCGGTCCAACGCGTTTCGATATCGATGTGGAAAGCGGCACCGTGAACGATGCTACGCTGTCAGGAGGGCGGATCGAGATTACTGATCTCGATACCGATCAGGAGAAGATCGACATTGCCCTCAACATCGACACGCCGCTGTCCACCGCTCTGAACCTGTTGGATACCGAGCCGTTTAACTTCATCTCGCAGATCGGACTGGACGCCGGCGGCATTCAGGGCGACGCGAAAACCCAGGTCCGCTTCAGGTTCCCGTTGCTTGCCGATCTGAAAGCGGACGAAGTCGAGTATGAGGCTGATGCGCTGCTGAGCGATCTGTCCATGCGTCGGGACGATCTGGACGCGACCATAACCGCCGAAGAGGCGCGCCTGGCCCTGGTGCCCGGACGCCTTGACGTCACAGGGAATGTCCAAGTCGACGGCGTCCCTGCCTCAGCCGTCTGGCGTGAGAACTTCAGCGGCGTCGGCGACCGGCTGAGGTATCTTTCGGTAACGAGCATTACCGACCTCAAAGAGCTAGAACGCTTCGGCCTGCCGCTCGGTGACTATGCTGCCGGTCGTGTCGGTATCGGCGTGAATTATGCCGAGTACCGATCCGGTGACGGCAGCCTGGCCCTGACGGCAAACCTCTCCGAAGCGGAGCTGACCATTGCGGATCTCGGCTGGACGAAGGAAAGCGGCCGGCCGAGCGACCTCTTCCTGCAGGCCCTGTTCCGGCAGGACGGAACCGCGCGGATCGAAACACTGGTTCTGGACGGCAAGGATCATCATCGGATCGACGCCAGTGTCGAATTGGCGGAGGGGCTGAACGACGTGTCCGCGGCCCGGTTCAACCGGGTAAAGCTGGGCGCCACCGATGTTTCGGGAACTCTGGGAAAAGTCGGCGACATCTATCGGGTCACCCTGTCCGGCCCGCAACTGGATATCGGTCCGTTCCTGGAGGAAGACGAAGACCCGGAAGCAAAAGAAGAGGTTCTGACTCCGAAGGTAGAGTTCTCCGGCCGGTTCCAGCGCATGACAGCCGGCCATGAACGCGACATTCGCGATGCGGATTTAAGCCTTAGTGTCAGCGGCGATCAGATCGACCTGCTGACCCTGACCGGCTTCGTCGGAGAAGGACGCCGGATCGATGTCGACTACGTGCCGAACGAAAAGGGCGGAAAGAACCTGACCGTCCTGGCGGAGGATACAGGTTTGGCACTGGCCATCGCGGATGTCACCGGGCGTCTGGAAGGCGGCACCCTGCAGATCACGGGTTTCAGCGACGGGCCCGATGCGCCGCTGAAGGGAAAGATCGACATTCGCGACTTCAAGGTCCGTGAGGCCCCCCGACTGGCCAAGCTGCTGGAGGTGATTTCGGTAACTGGAATCCTGTCTGCCCTGAGCCAGGACGGGATCAGTTTCAATTCATTATCCGCTGGGTTCAGCATATCCGACGAAGTGATTGAGATATCCGACGGCGCAGCCCGCGGCAGTTCGATCGGCATTACCTTTCAAGGGTCGGTCGACAGGCTTCAGGACACGATCAACCTGAACGGCGATGTGGCCGTTTCCGGAATCTTCTCCCAGACACTGGGACAGATACCGATTATCGACATGCTGGTCGGCGATGGTCTGATCGGCGCGGCCTATTCGATGTCCGGACCGGCGGAAGATCCCAGCGTGTCGGTAAACCCGCTATCGGTCATCGCGCCGGGCTTCCTTCGTAAGGTCTTCGAGGGAGGAGGCGCGCCGCAGGAAACCGACGCCAATCGGGATTCCACCAACGAACAACACGGCAATTGAGGTCGCGAGAAACCTCTTTCGCGCTGTCAGCTTACCGGCGTCGCATTGTCATCGGGGACGGGCGACAGAGCCGAACCGAATACCAGCACGCCCAGTAGCTTCCGGCAGGCGCCAGATTCATCCGCAAATGGCAGCAATATCCGCTGACAACGCAGGAAGGTCTTGTCGAATATATAGGCGGGCCCGTCATAATAGGCGGGCATTACCTGCTCGGCCGCGTCTAGGAATTGAAGCACGGAGGGGTTCTTGCCCGTCTGTTTCGTGACTGTGGAAATCCGCAATCCCCGCAGGGACGCGCCGCGCACCGACGTCACGGATTCGCCGGCGATCCGAAACTCAACGTCTCCGTCGTCCAGAACGTCGCAAACCACAAGATTGCTGCTGAAGCGCAGAAAGTGGACAGGATCCAGCGCCGAGACATGCGGAATGCGGCGGCCGTCGCGCAGACCGCACCAGATTTCGAAGACCTCCCGAAGCAGTGGCTACTCCATATCGGACAGTCCGTAATCGGAACGAAGGTCCCCCATCACCTCACACAACCTGAGCGGCAGATTCATGGCTTTTTCTCTTCTCAGACAATTTATAAGATAGATTTACCCCCTCTAGATCGCAAGAAATATTATGATACCGCATATCATTCTCCGTTAACGGGAAGTTTTCTCCGTCTTGTGGCTGCGGAGAAAGGCGGCATAATTCTCCTCCGTATGATCACACAGCATGGTTTTCGGGCCGCCCGCCTCCAGATGCGCCCGGCGCCCTGTCCATGGCATAAACACGATAGGAAAGACCCGGAACGTGCCCGGTTCTCTGCATTTGGACCCTCGAACCGGACGCCCTTCGCAGCCGGAAGATGCCTTTCTGGAAACAGTATCCGAAGCGGCAAGACGCAATGGGGGCCGGCTCTGTCGCACCCTGATTGATGAGATTGCGCGGCTCTCACCGGCCCGGGCACGATGGCGCCCCTCCCGCCAACCCATGGTGGCGCAGTTGGACGGCTGCCTTTCCCGTGGCCCTGCCGAAACGGCCTATCTGCGCGGCGCCGTCGCGGCCATGAAGGCCGATCTGAACTGGCACCGGGCCCCCTCCGACCCGGCATTGGGCCGTTACAACCGGCACCACGCCTTCAGCACCATCGTGGGCCCTGGACATCGCGTTCCATCAGACAGTCTTATGCTGGGTCTGATGATCGTCGACCGCGCGACCCACTATCCCGGCCATTCGCATGATGCGGACGAAGTCTATCTGCCGTTGTCCGGCGACGCCGTCTATCATGTGGCGCCGAGCAGACCCTGCCGTCCAGATAACGGACGGTTCCTGTCAATTCCGGCCGGGGCACGCCATGCCATGTGGACCGGTGAGACGCCGGTTCTGATCCTGTGGGCATGGATGGGCGACATTCGGGGCGGTTATCGCTTTGCTGATGTTGCACCGTCCCGGCGCGACTAGGCCCGCCCTTTACCGTTCGGGCCCAAACGCCTATATCGCCCGCTGAGGCAATCGAAAAACCGGGGTGGCCATGGCGCGCACGATCGACGATCTGGTGGAAGATTTCGAACTCTTCGAGGACTGGGAAGAGCGCTATCGCTACATCGTCGATCTGGGCAAGAAGCTGCCTGAAATGCCTGCAGCCGAGAAGACCGAGGAAAACAAGGTCCGTGGTTGCATGTCCCAGGTCTGGATGACCTGTCAGGAAGACAAGTCCACCGCCCCACCGGTCCTGCATTTCCGGGCGGACAGCGATGCCTTCATTGTAAAAGGGCTGATCGCCGTCCTGCTTGAACTCTATTCCGGCCGGCCGCCGAAGGAGATCGAAGATCTGGACGCGACGGAGGCGCTTCGTCGTCTCGGTCTGGAGAGCCATCTGTCGCCGAACCGGCGTAACGGCTTCGTGGCCATGGTCGACCGCATCAAGGTTGAGGCCCGGTCCCGCCTCTGACCGCCATTCGGTAAATGAATTCCTACACTTTTACCGTGGTCTTTACCGAACATTAATAGAACCGCATTATGCCGGTAGACGAGGGTCGTGGATGGTGGCCCTTGATCGGACCCGAATACCTGAACAGGGAAAATACAAATGTCCGTAAGCAGCGTAACGGCCGACACGGATTTCGTGACGGACCCAGAAAAAAGCTCCGCGGGACTGAGAAGTTACTTAACAATTCGGACGGTTCTGATCGCCGTCGGCATTCTGGTCAGCATCGCCAGCGCCGCCGCAACCCTATGGAGCACCAATGCTTCCAGCAGGCAGGCGATCGAAATGCTGCGCAACACGTCCGGCGAAACCCTCGGCATTCTCATCTTTGATCGTATCAATGGCGCCTATTCCAAGGAAATGTCTTCCATAACCAGCGCCTGGGCGCGCACACCGACCTTGAACCAGGCGTTCAAGGAGGATGACGTTCCCCGCATGGTAATCGAATCCGACGCGTTTCACAGCGACGCGCTGGTGGCTCAGGGCCAAGTCAATCTCGTCAGCGTCACGATATTGTCGACCGACATGCAGCCCATCGCCTATTCGGAGAAGGGGACACAGGATTCCGTAATCACCAACCAGCAGATCCGGGACGTCCTGGCGGCCCGCGACAAGGGCGAGATGCGCAAGGTTTCGACCTATCTGTGGAGCAATGAGACGGGACGTCCCCTGCACAGCACCATCGCCCCGATCGGCGGTTTCAAGGCCAGTGCCTTCCTGGAAATCGTCACCGACCCGACACTGGCGCTGGAAGGGATTGCCGGTGCCGTCGGCGGCCATGTACGTCTGTTCGACGGCAGCGGTGCCGTCATTCTGGATGATGCATTGGCACTGCCCGGCCCCGTCGATGACGCCGAGGCGGAAACAGCTTCCTCGGAAGCGGCGGCTGGCGAAGAAGCCGACAGCGATCCCTCGGCGGATGCAGAGGCTGGGAATGCCGATACGGCTGCAACCACCGATGCGACGTCCGTCCTCGTCGAAATTCCCGATTCCACCGGCGGCGTCTGGGCACGGGCGGAACTGACACGGGACCTGACCGAATTCTTCAACGCCGTCGACAAGACGCGGATCAATTCGATCATCGTGATCGTCGGCGTCCTTCTGGTGCTCTGGGTCGTGGCCTTCGCGTTACTCAAGATGGTTGTCTTTCGGCCGCTGAAGCGAATGGCCGACACGATGGTCCGGATCGGCAACGGCGAAACCGATGTCGACATTCCGACAGCCGGCCGGGATGAAATGGGCGACATGGCCGCCGCGCTGGTCGAACTTCGCGCCAGCCGGATGGAACTGGAAACCCTGCGCGCCGAAGAAGACGCCAAGGCAGAGCAGCGGCGAAGGGAAATTCAGGAACGCCTGCGCAAGATGGCGGATCGCCTGAATTCGGAATCCGACAGCACCGTCGCGGATGTCCAGGCCAGCATGCAGACCCTGCTGGAGGTCGCGGACGACATGGCCCGTTCCGCCGAGGACGCGACCAGCCGCGCCAATCAGGTCGCGGATGCGTCACGCGCCGCGGCGGAAAGCACGGAAGCCGTCGTCGGCCTTACCGAAGAAGTCGTGCATTCCTTTGAAGAAGTGCGCGAGATGGCGGGCCGTTCCGGTCAGGCGACCGACCGGGTGTCCAACGCGGCAAAGGACGCCGCCACGTCGATCCAGTCCCTGGCGGAGGACGCCAAGAAGATCGGCGAGGTCGTGGTACTGATCCGCGAAATCGCTGAGCAGACCAACATGCTGGCGCTCAATGCCACCATCGAGGCGGCGCGAGCCGGGGAATCCGGAAAAGGGTTCGCGGTCGTCGCCAGCGAGGTGAAGTCGCTTGCGACCCGAACCGGTCAGGCTACCGGCGAAATCGCAGACCGCATCGGCCAGGTTCAGTCCCGGACCGAAAAGGCGGTGTCCGAAATCAACGCGGTGACCGAACAGATTCTGGAAATGGCGGAGATTGCGGACAGCATTTCCCTGACGGTCCAGCAACGGGCCGAGGCGGCAAGCGACATCATTTCGCATGTCCGCACCGCGGCGGACGGAAACAAGCAGGTCACCGGGGAAATCTCCGAAGTGTCCAGCGTGTCGACACATGTCGGCAGCCTGTCCGCCCGCGTCAAGGAAGGGGCCACCCGCGCCGCATCCGGTGTCGAGGAACTGAACAAGGCCCTACGCCGCATCGTAGCAGACGCCTAAGAAGACGCCCGCCCCCTGCCATCGGCAGGGGGCGGGTTTCTGTCTCTAACGCCGCTCCGGCAAGGCCAGGTTGACAGCCAGTCCAAGCAGGACGGAGCCGGACAATATCTGCTGCCAGCGCCAGATCGCAGGGCGGGATCTGATCCACGGGCCGATACGGCTGAAAATCACCACAAGTCCGATCACGAACAGAAAGCCGCCCGCATTGAACAGCGCACCGAAGAACAGAATCTGAAGCGTCGGATCACCGCGCGACGGATCGGCGAACTGCGGCAGGAAGGCCAGGAAGAAAACGGCGATCTTCGGGTTGAGCAGGTTCACCAGCAGTCCCTGGCGGATCATCGCAACGGCCCGGGACGGACGTTGTGCCTCGACGGCGATACGCTTCCGTGCGGTCAGGATCGCCCGGAAACCTAAATAGGCCAGATAGGCGGCCCCGATCCAGGTCAGCATCCTGAAAATCTCCGGTTCCGCCGTCAGCAGGGCCGCGAGTCCGAAAGCCGCGGCGAGCATATGGATGGTGATCCCCAGATTGACACCAACGGCCGCACACAAGCCGGCACGAAATCCACCGCCCATCGAGCGGGAGGCAATCAGGATCATATCCGGTCCTGGCGCGACGTAGAGTGCAAGCGATGCCGCCGCGAAAATCATGAAGGTCTGGATATCCGGCAGCAGCATGGCTTGTCTCGTCTATCGTCGTCTAACGCCCCGGCACGGCCTGGCGCGCCAATTCGTCGGCCCGCTCGTTCTCGGGATGGCCGGCATGCCCCTTGACCCAGTCCCATTCGACCTGATGCCGCGCGGCGGCGGCCTCCAGTCGCTGCCACAGATCCGCATTCTTCACCGGCTTCTTCGCCGCTGTCTTCCAGCCATTGCGCTTCCAGCCGTGGATCCATTTGGTGATCCCGTCGCGAACATAGGTGCTGTCCGTGGTGATCCGGACCCGAACAGGGCGCTTGAGGGCTTCCAGGGACGCAATCGCCGCCATCAACTCCATGCGGTTGTTGGTCGTTTCGGCTTCGCCGCCGCTCAGTTCCCGCTCGGTATCGCCCCAGCGCAGAACTGCACCCCAGCCTCCGGGGCCGGGATTGCCGCTGCAGGCACCGTCCGTGAAGATTTCCACCGTCTTTGCGTCGCTCATGACCGGTCCAACCCATAGGCGGCCGGATCCCGGACGGTCCGGTGAAAGCGCAGCTTGTCAAAATACTCCATCGGGTCGTGCGGTCTGACCAGAGCGCCCGGCGGGCAGTTCAGCCAATCATAAAGGCGGGTCAGCAGAAAGCGCAGGGCGGACCCGCGCGCCAGGACCGGTAGCGCCGCGAACTCGCCATCCGTCAGCGCCCGGTCGGCGGCATAGTTCGACAGAAATGCCCGCGCCTTGGTCACGTTGAAGCTTCGATCCCGCTCGAAGCACCAGGCATTCATGCAGATGGCCAGGTCATAAGCCAGGAAATCGGTGCAGGCGAAGTAGAAATCGATCACTCCGGACAGACGGTCGCCGATGAAGAAGACATTGTCCGGAAACAGATCCGCGTGACACACACCGACCGGCAGATCCTTTGGCCAGTTCGCCTCGAGGAAATCCAGCTCGTCCCGGATCAGCGGTGCCATATCCTCGTGCACTTCCGACGCCCGCGCCTCGGACAGTTCGAACAAGGGCCGCCAGTCGCCGACAGTCAGCGCGTTGCGCCGCGTCATGTCGAAATCGGCACCGGCCTTGTGAAAGCCCGCGAGTGCCGTACCGAGTTGGGCACAATGTTCGCGCCGGATGCGCCGCGTCCACATCCCCTCCAGGAAACTGGTGACGGCGGCGGGACGGCCGTTCAGTTCCCGCAAGGCGGTGCCATCCGGCATCTCGATCGGCCGCGGACAGGGAATCCCCTTTTCCGCCAAATGATTCATCAGGCCGATGAAAAAGGGCAGATCCTCGCGCTTCACCCGCTTCTCGTAGAGGGTCAGGATGTAGGTGTCCTGGGTCGTCCGGATCAGGTAGTTGGAGTTTTCCACCCCTTCGGCAATTCCCTTCGCCGATACCAGATCGCCGATCTTGTAATCGGCGACGAAGGCCGACATCTCCTCGTCGGATACATCCGTATAAACAGCCATGCTACAAACCGTCTCCGCTCAACTCGCCAGCAGGCGGGGCAGTTTGAATTCGACATCCTCCTCGGCGACAATCACCTCGCCCAGGGTCACGTCAAAATGCTCCCTGCACGCCGCGATCACCTCGTCGACAAGCACCTCCGGTGCAGACGCACCCGCGGATATGCCCAGATTCCGCACGCCCTGCATCCATGACCAATCGATATCCGTCGCCCGCTGCACCAGGGTTGCCTTCGGACATCCGGCGACGCGGGCCACTTCCACCAGGCGTCGGGAATTCGACGAATTCGGGGCCCCAATCACCAGAACGGCATCCGATTCCGCGGCCAAAGCCCGAACCGCAGCCTGGCGGTTCGTCGTGGCGTAACAGATATCCTCGCGCTTGGGGCCGGATATCTGCGGAAAGCGGGCCCGCAGCGCATCCACGATGGCCGCCGTATCGTCGACCGACAGCGTCGTCTGCGTGGCGTAGGCCAGGGGCGTGTCCTCCGGAAAATCCAATCCGGCGACGTCATCGACCGTTTCAACCAGTACGATGCGGCCCTCGGGCACCTGCCCCATCGTGCCGATGACTTCCGGATGCCCGGCATGGCCGATCAGCACCACGGTATGGTCGGCCCGGTGATGGCGTTCCACCTCACGATGAACCTTGCTGACCAGGGGGCAGGTCGCATCGACATAAATCATCTGGCGCGCCTCGGCATCCGCCGGCACGGATTTCGGAACACCGTGCGCCGAAAAAACGATGGGTCTGTCCGTCGGCGCCTCGTCCAGTTCCTCCACGAAAACCGCGCCTTTTGCCTGCAGGGATTCGACCACGAACTTGTTATGGACAATCTCGTGGCGCACGTAGACCGGCGCCCCGAACTTCTCCAGGGCTTTCTCGACGATCAGAATCGCACGGTCCACACCGGCACAGAAACCGCGGGGCCCCGCCAGTCGAATCGTGAGTTTCCGTCTCGTCGCCGTCATCTTCGCCCATCCGGAATTGCGCGTTCCCTTACGTCGCCCTTTCGGCCTCATCCGTCAACCGGGAAGGCTGGCACAGCCTTGTTCCTGCCGGGCGCCTCCATTAGCGTGCCGACCGGCGAATCGCGTATGACGCTGGCAGGGACCCGATGCCGGAGGATGTTGTCATGCCGGAGCGAAAACACCCGGCAATTGGGCCGTTTCCGGTGATGGTGCAGGCAGGTCAAACGTATATGTGGTGTGCATGCGGCCGATCCTCTAAACAACCGTTCTGCGACGGCAGTCATGCCGGGGCCGGAACGTCACCGATCCCTTACAGGGCGGAGAGGACAAGGCTGGTCTATTTTTGCGGTTGCAGAATGTCGGCGCACGGACCGTTATGCGACGGTAGCCATTCGAAAATCTAGGAGAGTTCGTTTCATGCGGATGGGAAGAAATGCGGCACGTGCCGTCTTGATCGGCACTCTTGCACTCGCGACCGCGGCTTGCAGCAGTCCGCCCGACGAGATCATCGCCTGCCCGACCATCCGCATTCCGCTGGATACCGAACGGGTGACACGATTCGCGGACGGGCCCGGTCGGGATATCACCGATGTGGTGATGCAGGCGGAGATCAAGTTCCTGTCCGGGGAATGTACCGTGGACGAGGATGAAATCGAGATGACCTTCCCGATTGCCATTCGCGGTGTACGCGGGCCGGCGGATCGCGACGGAGTAGAGCAGATCGAAGTCTTCCTGGCCGTTACGAACAGGGACCGCGACGTACTCCAGCGCCGCGAATTGCCTATGACGCTGAAATTTGTCGGCAACAGGACGTCGATCGTCAGCTCTGATTTTGTCACCATCCAGATTCCGAAGGAACTGGATCAGACCTCGAAGGAGTTTCTGGTATTCCTCGGCCTCAAGCTGTCGAAGGAAGAACTGGAGTACAATCGCTCCGAAAGCGGTCGCTAGGCGTTGCCGCGGCAAAGAGTCTCCAGCGGAATCTCCTCGAAATTGCCAACCGGACCGTTTTGAAACGCACCCTGCGCCGGAAGGAACCAGGCGCCCACCAGGATCGATTCGGCGGGCCCGCCTTCGCGCAGATCCAGCGGCAGGCATAAGCAAAGCAGATGCGTGCGGACCTTGCTCTCCGACAGGTACTGTCCGGTGAAGAAGACCGGCATCTGTCTGGTCAGGCATTCGGAATAGAAGCGGAAGAACACGATCCGGTCGTTGTCCGGACCGGCGCCATGCAGCGCCATCGCGCCCGGCCTCAGCCGCGGCACGGCGTCATCGACCACACCGCCCACCAGATCGTAGCGAACATCTTCAACGGCATGCCCCTGCCCTACCCGCCGCAACAGATTGAGATGCGGCAGGACCCGACCGCCAAATGCCAGAGGGTCCAGGTTCCGGCGCGGTTTCGGCATGGGCATGGCCTGCCAGAGCGCCATAACCGCCCTGGCCTGGGTCAGTCCAATGGTCCTGGCCCAAGGGTAATCATTCCCGGCGTCTTCGATGTGGCTCAACATGGCATCGACTTTCCATATCGACCTCGAAATGAAAAGGGCGAAGTTTTTTCTGGCACCGCAACCATCGCGTAACCTTGACAGAAAAGCGGCGTCGTCTAGCATGCAGGCGACATAGTCCGATGACGCCTGTGGGAGAGTGTTGTGCCCCATAGCACGGCCGCCGAAGGAGCAACCGCCCCGGAAACTCTCAGGCACCAGGACCGCGGCGCGGAGGACGATCTGGAAAGTGGAACGGGTGACCGTTCCCACCGACGGGGTAAGCCCCGCGCCGTAGCGCGTTGGCGACTCTCTCAGGTTCCGAGACAGAGGGGCGCGTTGTCGAAGCGATTCGGCCGCGTCTTTTTTTGTTTGTGAAATCGGGAGACGGCAATGACCGAAGAGTCGCTCAAGACAACGCCGCTGAACGCCCTGCACCGTGAACTGGGCGGCAAGATGGTGCCTTTCGCGGGATATGACATGCCGGTGCAATACCCGGCGGGCATTCTGAAGGAACATACCCACACGCGGGAGGCCGCGGGCCTGTTTGATGTATCGCATATGGGTCAGGCATGGCTGATTGCCGAGGACGGCACGGATCCGGCCATCGCGCTGGAGACGCTGGTTCCGGCCGATGTTCAGGGCCTGGAGCCCGGCCGCCAGCGATACTCCCAGTTGTTGAACGACAAGGGCGGCATTCTGGACGACCTGATGGTGACGCGCCCGGTCGACTCCTTCGGAACAGACCGTCTGTATCTGGTGGTCAACGCCGCCTGTAAGGATCAGGACCTCACCCTGATTGGCGATGCGCTGAAAGGCCGCGTCCGCGTTGAACGCCTGGAAGATCGCGCGCTGATCGCCCTGCAGGGTCCGAAAGCGGCGGACGTCGCGGCCGCACTGTTCGGCGCGGAACTGGCAACCATGCCCTTCATGAGCCAGACCCGCATCGACTGGAAAGGTGCGGATCTGTGGATCAGTCGATCCGGCTATACCGGGGAGGACGGTTACGAGATTTCCGTGCCCGATTCCGATGCCGAGACGCTGGCCCGTGCGCTGCTGGCCGAGGAGGCCGTCGCCCCCATCGGCCTCGGGGCGCGCGATTCCCTGCGCCTGGAGGCAGGGCTCTGCCTTTATGGTCATGACATCGATGACACGACGACGCCCGTTGAAGGCGGGCTGACATGGTCCATCGGAAAGCGGCGCCGCACAGAGGGCGGTTTCCCCGGTGCCGCCATCGTCCTGGCCCAGATTGCCGACGGCGTGTCGCGCAAACGCGTGGGCATCCAGCCGGAAGGCCGGGCGCCGGCGCGCGAGGGCACCGAAATTCAGAATGCCGACGGCGAAGCCATCGGTGTGATTACCAGCGGCGGCTTCGGTCCGACCGTCGGCGGTCCGGTCGCGATGGGCTATGTCCCGGCCGATCTGGCCAAACCCGGCACGGAGATCTTCCTGTCGGTTCGCGGTAAGGCCATGCCGGCCAAGGTCGCGAAACTGCCTTTCGTTCCCCCCGGTTTCTATCGGGGTTAGAGTTCATCACCATCGACCAAAGATCAGGGAGAAGAGGGATCATGGCCGAACGTAAGTATTCCGAAGAGCATGAATGGGTGGAAATCGACGGCGATACCGCGACCGTCGGCATTACCAACCACGCGCAGGAGCAACTGGGCGATATCGTTTTCGTCGAACTGCCCGAAGTCGGCGCAACCTTGAACAAGGACGACGAAGCAGGCGTTGTCGAATCCGTGAAGGCCGCCAGTGAGGTCTACGCCCCGATTGGCGGCGAGATCACCGAGGTCAACGAAGCCCTGAGCGACAATCCGGGTACGGTGAACGAGGACGCTGAAGGGGATGGCTGGTTCTTCAAGATGACCATCGCCGACAAGAGCGAGTTGGACGATCTGATGAGCGAGTCCGACTACAAGGAATTTATCGAGGACTGATCGCCCCGGCGCGTTTCCCCGTAGTTCAGGGGGTAACGCCGGAAAACGCACGATGCGGGACCGCGAGGGCATGCGCCCTCGCGGACAGGACAGCGTAGCAGAGGAAACAGCACCATGGCCCATGACAATGACGATCGTCTGACCCTCGACGATCTGGAAGTGCATCACGACTTCATCCGCCGCCACATCGGGCCCGGGAAGCCGCAGATCAAGGAGATGCTGGGCGAACTCGGCTACAAGTCCCTGAATGAACTGATCGAAACGGCCGTGCCGCCGTCAATTCGCATCGACGATCCGCTGGACATTCCGCCGTCCATCAGCGAGCGCAAGACGCTCTCCGCCCTGCGCGCCATCGCCGACAAGAACAAGGTCTGCACGACCATGATCGGCATGGGATATTACGGCACGATCACGCCTCCGGTCATTCTACGAAACGTGCTGGAAAATCCGGGCTGGTACACCGCCTATACGCCGTATCAGCCGGAAGTCAGCCAGGGTCGCCTGGAAGCGCTGCTGAACTATCAGCAGATGGTGATCGATCTGACCGGCATGGAACTGGCCAATGCCTCGCTGCTGGACGAGGGGACGGCGGCGGCGGAGGCCATGGCCATGGCACATCGCGTTTCCAAATCCAAATCCGACGCCTTCTTCGTCGATAACGATGTCCATCCGCAGACACTGGCGGTGATCCGCACCCGCGCCTGGTCCCTGGGCATCGAGGTGATCGAGGGTGATTCCGATACCGACCTGGACGAGGCCGACGTGTTCGGCGCGCTGATCCAGTATCCCGGATCGTCAGGCCGGATTCGTGACATCTCCGAACCGATCCGCAAGGTCCAGGAAAAGGGTGGACTGGCCATTGTCGCCAGCGATCTCATGGCCCTGGTCATGCTGAAGCCGCCGGGGGAATACGGCGCCGATGTCGTCGTAGGCTCGGCCCAGCGCTTCGGCGTTCCAATGGGCTATGGCGGGCCGCACGCTGCCTTCTTCGCAACCCGCGAGGCCCACAAGCGCAACACCCCGGGCCGTATTATCGGCGTGTCCGTCGATGCCGAGGGCCGCAAGGCGCTGCGCATGGCGCTGCAAACCCGCGAACAGCATATCCGCCGCGAGAAGGCGACCAGCAACATCTGCACGGCGCAGGTCCTTCTGGCGGTAATCGCCGGATTCTATGCGGTCTATCACGGTCCGCACGGGCTGTACCGCATTGCGCGCCGCATCCATCGCAAGGCCCAGATCGTTGCCGAGGCGCTGCGCCGCCGGGGCTACGAAATCGTCCATTCGAAGTTCTTCGACACGATTCAGGTCCGCCAGCCCGGTCAGGCGCCGCGTCTTCTGGCTAAAGCCAAGGCTGCGGGTATCAACCTGCGCCTGGTCGACAGCGATACGCTGGGGATCTCCCTGGACGAGGCGACCAAACGGCAGGACCTGGACAGGCTCCTGGCGGTCTTTTCCAGCAACAAGGACGAGCCGCTGTCCATCGGCGCCCTGGATCGGGAGGTTGCGGACGACGTGATCCCGCATATCCTGCGCCGGACGCCGGACGAGTACCTCACTCACCCGATCTTCAATCTGTATCACGGCGAGACCGAGATGCTGCGCTACATCCGCTGGCTCTGTGCCAAGGATATCGCGCTGGACCGGTCGATGATCCCGCTCGGGTCCTGCACCATGAAGCTGAACGCCACGACGGAAATGATTCCCGTCACCTGGCGCAACTTCGCCCATCTGCATCCCTTCGCACCGCTGGATCAGGCCCAGGGCTACCAGCAGATGTTCGAGGATCTGGAAACCTGGCTGTGCGAGATCACGGGCTACGACGCGATTTCGCTGATGCCGAATGCCGGCAGTCAGGGCGAGTATGCCGGACTGCTGACGATCCGCCGCTACCACGAAAGCCGTGGCGACACGCAGCGCGACATCTGCCTGATCCCGTCCTCCGCCCATGGCACCAACCCGGCCAGCGCGATCATGGCCGGCATGAAGGTCGTGGTCGTGAAATGCGACGAGGCCGGCAACATCGACATGGCCGACCTGAAGGAAAAGGCGGAGAAGCATACCGACAACCTCGCCGCGATCATGATCACCTACCCGTCGACACACGGCGTGTTCGAGGAAACGGTAGAGGATATCTGTGCCCTGGTGCATGAGCACGGTGGGCAGGTCTATGTCGATGGCGCGAACCTGAACGCCATGGTCGGCATCTGCAAACCGGGCAAGTTCGGCGCCGATGTCAGCCACCTGAACCTGCACAAGACCTTCTGCATCCCGCATGGCGGCGGCGGTCCGGGCATGGGCCCGATCGGCGTCCGCCGTCACCTGGCGCCCTTCCTGTCGGAACACCCGATGGTCGATGGGCTGAACCCCTACGCCCATGAGGACAAGGGCCATGTCGGGCCGGTCGGGCCGGTTTCGGCCGCACCATGGGGGTCGGCGAGCATCCTGCCGATCGTCTGGGCCTATATCCGGATGATGGGACCGCAGGGCCTGCGTCAGGCCACCGAGGTCGCGATCCTGAACGCGAACTACATCGCCCACCGTCTGAAGGATCACTACCCGATCCTCTATACGGGGCGGAACGGCACGGTCGCCCATGAATGCATCGTCGACTGCCGCGCCTTCAAGGAAACCTGCGGCGTGTCGGTCGAGGACATTGCCAAGCGTCTGGTCGATTTCGGGTTCCATGCCCCGACGATGTCCTGGCCGGTGCCGGAAACGATGATGATCGAACCAACGGAGAGCGAGGCAAAACGGGAACTGGACCGGTTCTGCGATGCAATGATCCGCATCCGCGAGGAAATCCGGGAAGTCGAGGAAGGCAAGGCCGACAGAGAAAACAACGTCCTGGTCAATGCACCGCATACCCATCATCTGCTGATGGAAACGCCCTGGCCGAAGCCCTACACCAAGGAAGCCGCGTTCTTCCCGCTGCCTTCCACCCGCGACGACAAGTACTGGCCGCCCGTCGCCCGCGTCGACAATGTCGCCGGCGACCGCAATCTGGTCTGCACCTGTCCGCCGATGGACGCCTATGCGGAGGCGGCGGAATAAGGCGCCTTGATGGCAACGTCGTGCTCTTGCGGAAGCAGGAGCACGACGTTGTTTCTGGAAGTCTCCGGCCCCGTGAAGGTCCTTGCTCTCGCAGGAAATCGGCAACAGGGTCCGGATGATTTGGAATACGGGAATGATCGTTCTTGACGGCGGTATCAGCCGCGAACTCATCGACATGGGCGCCCCGTTCCGCCAGCCGGAATGGTCCGCATTGTCGCTGATCGAGGCGCCGGACTTTGTGCGTCGGGTCCATGACCGGTTTGCCGCAGCCGGCGCGGACGTCATCACCACCAATGCCTATGCCGTCGTGCCGTTCCATCTGGGCGATGCCCGCTTCCGCAAGGACGGGCGCGGCCTGGCGGAGCTCGCCGGAAAACTGGCCCGGGATGCAGCGGATGCCGCAGGCCGCCCGGTCCGGGTCGCGGCATCCGTTCCGCCGCTTTTCGGGTCCTACGAGCCCGAAAAGTTCGACCCGGCCGGCGCGCGACAGCTATGGCCCGAAATCATCGACCCGCAGGCCCCTTTCGCCGACCTGTTCCTGGCGGAAACGATCTCCAGCATCTCTGAAAGCCTTGTCGCCCTGGAACTCTGCGCGCCCCATGACAAGCCGGTTTGGATTTCCTGCACACTCGACGACAGGGAGCCGGTCCTGCGGTCCGGCGAAAGTATCGGCGACTGGTTGGGGCACATACTGCCCCACCCGAAGGCGGCATCTGTCGAAGCCGTGCTGTTCAACTGTTCCCAGCCGGAAGTGATGGAACAGGCGGTCGCGCAGGCGGCCCACAAGGCCGCCGGTAGATTGATCGGCGTCTACGCCAACGCCTTCGCGACGAAGACGGACGATACTGCCGCGAATGAAGGCGTCAGCGAAGTCCGGCGCGACCTTACCCCCGAGCTCTATGCCGATTTCGCCCGTTCCTGGAAAGCGGCAGGCGCCGGAATCATCGGCGGCTGCTGCGGCATCGGCGCGGATCACATCGCACGGCTGAAAAACACACTGTAATCCGCTCAGAAACCTGAACTGTGCTTCCTGTGCTATTCTTCGATCGGCACGCAGATAGAGGCAAGGATGAACCGGCTCGACGATGAAGCGGCAATGCGGGATATCAACCACCCGGAACATTCCAGCGGTTGGCGTGAGGCCGGTATGGCCTTTCTCGCGATTTGCATCGGCGGCTGGATATTCTTCTCTGTCTTCGATGTGACCTGGTTGCCGTTCTTCGTAAAGTTCCTGCTGACGATCATCGTGGCTGCGGCATCAGGCTATTTCTTCATCTGGTGGATAGGCGGCCATGCTGGCCGGGAGCGGATTGCGAACTCAATGGACCGCCGGGACCGGGATGACGCCGAGACACTGCGAAAGATAGAAGAGGCGAAAGCGAAGGGCGACTTCGACCGGTTCGGCTGAGCGAATTCATCGAATCCTCTCCGGCAGGCCACGGCCGTCATTCCACCAGCGATGGGGGTTGTCGCGATTCGGATCATAGGCAGCCCGGCTCGCCCAGGCCTCCCGGACGAAAATCACCGGCTGCTCGTAATGATGAACTTCCAGGATTGCCGCCATCACCTTCTCCAGGGCCGACTGGTCACGCTCTATCGAAATCTTCAGTTCGACCATCGGATAGGCCTCCGTATCCCCCGGCGTGAAACCACCGACATGGGTATCCGTCGTGGACCCGGCCATCGGCTGCGATGTCTCATAGCCCACCGCACTGACACTGGCATTGCGGCGATAGCGTCCGTAAGCGAGCGGATGCACCTTGATCACGGCGTCAAGGATCCGGTCGACATCCTCGGCAAGGGTCTGGATTTCCAGTGTCCAAACCGGCTCCAGCGTGCCGGAGGGGGATGAGTAGTCGGACAGGGACATGGCGCACCTCTTCTTCGCGTTCGGTAGGGCCAGACTATCATCCGGCTGCTGACACGGATTGTCAGCAGGTTCAGGCAGGAAACACCCCGGCCAGCAGCTTCAACGCATAGAGGGTGAAACCCGCGCCGACCAATCCGTTGACCGGCCGCGCCGCCTTCGCATAGAGCCGCGCGGCATGGCTGGTGGAGAACACAGTGGCGTAGACGGCATGCCCGCCACCGGCGACCGCGGCGCAGCCCAGCCCGAAAGCCACCATATTGACCCAGGAGACCGAAATCGCGGGAAAGATCGACAGCAGCGCGATCCAGGTTGTCAGGGCCTTCGGATTGGTTGCCAGGACCAGAAAGGCCTGGGTGAAGGCAACCCGGGGGCTCACCCCGCTGATCCGCTGCACCGCATCGGCACGGCCGAACGCGCGCCGCAGATAGCGATAGGCGAAGTAAAACAGCACCAGCGCTCCGAAAGCGGTCAGTCCGTCCCGCAGTTCCGGAACAGCGGCAAAGAGGGCGCCCGCCCCCAGCAGTGCCGCCGCAGCCCAGCCCAACACCCCGACGGCACAGGCCGCCGCGCAGCCATAGGCCGCCGCCCTGCCCGATCCCAGGGCGGTCCCGATCGTATTCAGCACATTCGGCCCTGGGGTCAGCACATTGAATGCGAAAAAGACCAGCGGACCGACAAGCAACAGGAAATCTGACATGGGGTTTCCGACGAGAGGAAGTTGATCATGGTGCTATAGGCAAGTTGTTCCGAAATGAACAGCTTCACTTTCTTACGGTTTTTACGCTGAATTTTTAACAACACTAAAGGGAATTTCGTTCGATATCTGAACATATTTCGTTTGGTACTATCGAAGTACCGCCCGAAACACTTAATAATTTTGGCATTCGAAGGTTGCCAGCAAGATAATCACAGCAAGCACATTGTTTCAGTGATGCTGCAAAATGACAGAAAGCCTTGGCCGCACCTGATGAAGACACTGACCGATGCGATCGAACGCATGCGTGAGACGCAGGAAGAGTTCAACGGCACGATTTCTGACCTGGATCACGAGATGCGGGCCTTGCGGGCACGCATGGTCGCATTTGACCGAAAGATGGGCCGCCTAGGGCGTCTGGTCGGACAGGTCGGCGATCAGTCCAGGTCGCTCGCCGACACCATGACTGTCGCAGCAGGTCGCGACGGCGACCTTGAAAATGCCCCTCCTACGCAGCGTGAGATCTACCGATACGGCCTCGATGAGGAGCGTCTGTCCTCACGCCGGCGCGCCTGACATTGCACTACGGGCTGCGACGCCAGCGGTAGAGGCAATCCGGTTCCCCTTCCTCATTGAAACGACCATCCCTTTCGAGCACCAGCTCGAACGCCATGGCCACATAGAAACGGAGGGCGGAACTGTTCCGGCTGAAGCAATACAGCGACAGGCCCTCCGGGCGACACCGTTTCGCATGTTCGATGAGGCCGCGGCCAATGCCTTGCCGAAAACGGTCAGGGTGCACGTAGAGTTGGTCGATGAAATCACCATCCAACGCCAGAATTCCGAGAATCGAACGGCTCTCCGCTTCGCGCGCCAACCAGACCTCAAGATCCGGTATCATGCAGCACGCAATCCAGCGTCGGGTCGCGGTATCGTCATGGACCGGGCGCAAGTCAGGCATCATGGCCGCACGTGACGTCAGGTAAAGGTCCGAAACGGCCTCTGCGTCTTCCGGCATTGCTCGTATCAGGTCGAAAGCCGCCAATCCGCCCCGGTCCCCGGCCACGTGTCAGCCTTCCTCCGCCGAGCGACGGAACTGCGGCAGCCCGTCAGCGATCTCATAGTAATCGCCCTTGTCCGCGACAAAGATGTGACAATCGGTGCGCAGGCCGGTCGGCGAATCCAGACTGCCGGCGTTGATGCTGATCGCGGCACCGCCATCGTCCCAGAACAGATTCGACCCGCAGCGCCCGCAGAACCCCCGCTTCGCAAAGTCCGAGGAGTCGAACCAGACCAGCGCGCCGGAGGGGTCGTTGAGAGTGAAGTCGCGTCGCGCCGCACCGGTGGCGGCGGTGAAGTGGCCGCTTTGACGACGGCATTGCCCACAGTGACACATATGCACATCGTCCATGGGGCCGCGAACCTCATACTGGATTGCCCCGCACAGGCAGCGCCCCGAATAGCTTGCTTTGTCGCTCATGATTTCCAGTCCGATTGCTTGGTTCGCCTAGTGTGCCCGGGTGCGGGTGCCGCGGACAATGCTCATTTCGCAAGTCTTGCGACCCGGCGTCGCCGACAAGTCACTTTTCTCTGGCTTTCCAGGACGGTAAAACCGCGCCGGAACAATTTCCGAATATTTCAGGGAGAGTGCCGACATGGCTTCCAACAAAACGCTTCTCATGCTGCCGGGTGACGGAATCGGTCCCGAGGTCTGCTCCGAGATTCGCAAGGTCGTCGACTGGATGGACAAGCGCCGCGCCGTGACCTTCGACATCACGGAAGACCTGGTCGGCGGCGCGGCCTACGACGCGCACGGCACCCCGCTGACTGACGAAGCCATGGACAAGGCCCAAAACGCCGATGCCGTCCTGTTCGGCGCTGTCGGCGGCCCGCAATACGACAATCTAGGCTGGGACGCGCGGCCGGAAGCCGGGCTTCTGCGCCTGCGCAAGGAGATGGACCTGTTCGCCAATCTGCGTCCGGCCGTCACCTTCGATGCGCTGCTGGATGCCTCGACCCTGAAGCCCGAAGTCGTACGCGGCCTGGACATCATGATCGTGCGTGAACTGACTGCCGGGGTTTACTTCGGCGAACCGCGCGGCATGCAGACCTGGGAAGGTCAGGAGCGCTGCATCGATACGCAGTCCTATACCCGTGACGAGATCGTGCGGGTGGCCGAGGTCGCTTTCGACCTGGCCCGCAAGCGCAACAAGAAGGTGGCGTCGTCGGAAAAGGCCAATGTCATGAAGACGGGTGTCTTCTGGCGCCAGACCGTCGCCGAGGTTCACAAATCAGGCGGTTACGACGATATCGAACTGAGCAACGTGCTGGCCGACAACTGCGCCATGCAGCTTGTTCGCAATCCGAAGCAGTTCGACGTTATCGTGACGGATAACCTGTTCGGCGACCTCTTGTCGGATGTCGCGGCAATGCTGACCGGCTCGCTGGGCATGCTGCCGTCCGCATCCCTGGGTGCGGTGGACGCGACCGGCCGTCGCAAGGCACTGTATGAGCCGGTGCACGGTTCGGCCCCCGACATTGCCGGCCAGGGCAAGGCCAACCCGATGGCCATGCTGCTGAGCTTTGCCATGGCATTGCGCTACAGCTTCGATCTGGGTGAGGATGCCGATCTGGTCGAAAAGGCGGCTCAAGAAGTCCTGAACACCGGCAAGCGCACGCTGGACATCATGACACCGGGTTGCGAAGCCGTGTCGACCGGCCAGATGGGCGATGCCGTCGTCGCGGAACTGGACAAGCTGGCAGCCTGATGTCGGCCCCCAGCAGATCGGCACCGCTCCTGCCCGCAGCCCTGTGTGCGGCGCTTGTACCGGTGCTGATCTGGTCCTGGGTTGGCCCGTATGATCGGGCAACCTGGTGGATGGAAGCCGCCCCGGTCCTTCTGGCGGTACCGATCCTTGCTGCCACCTGGCGACGCTTTCCGCTGACGCCTGTCCTCTATGTCCTGATCTGGCTGCATGCCGTCATCCTGCTGGTCGGCGCCCACTACACCTACGCGCTGGTCCCGGTCGGCGAGTGGGCGCGCGATGCCTTCGACCTCAGCCGGAACCACTATGACCGGCTGGGCCATTTTGCCCAGGGGTTCGTGCCCGCCATTGCCGCCCGTGAACTGCTGCTGCGCCTGACCCCGCTGAAGCGCGGCGGCTGGCTGTTCGCAATCCTTACCCTGTCCGTCCTCGGCATAAGCGCGGCCTATGAACTGATCGAATGGATTGCCGCCGAGATCGCGGCCGATGGTGCGGCGGACTTTCTGGGCAGTCAGGGCGATATCTGGGATGCGCAGAAGGACATGGCATTGGCCCTGATCGGCGCGGTGGCGGCGCAGCTTCTGCTGCCGCGGCTCCACGACCGGCATCTCACCCGACTGTCTCGGCGCTGAACTCTAAGGACCGTTGCCCGCCAGGCCGGCCCGTGACGCGAAGGCTTCCAGCGCCGCGACATCCCCGGCACAGATCAAGGGGATCGCCTCTGTGATCCGGTCGACCGGCCAGTCCCACCATGCCAGCCGCAACAGCGTTTCCACATCACCATCGGAAAAGCGCTGTCGGACGGGTTTCGCCGGATTGCCGGCGACGATGGTGTAGGGCGGGACATCGGTGGCCACGACCGCACGGGCCGCCACGATGGCGCCGTGCCCCACCGTCACACCGGGCAGGAAGGTCGCGCCGTACCCAATCCAGACGTCGTTACCGATGACCAGATCGCCCCGGCTCGGAAAATCGGTTTCGCCGTCGAAGCGGCCGGTCCAATCCGCGCCGAAGATCACGAAGGGAAAGGCCGAAATGCCATTGGTGCGATGGTTGGCGCCGTTCATCAGAAATGTCGGTTCAGCCGCGATCTGGCAGAACTTGCCGATGATCAGCCGGTCTTCTTCGAAATCGAAATGATAGAGCACCCGATCTTCAAACCGTCCCGGGCCGGCCGGATCGTCGTAATAGGTATAGTCCCCGACAAGAATTCGGGGATTGTCGATAAAGTTCTTCAGAAACCCGAGGCGCGGCACGCCCGGCATCGGATACCGGCGATCCGGATCCGGCGCGCTCACCCCTTCCTCCGGTAACGGTCGACAAGGTCCCGGGCCGTGCTTTCCAGGTGCTGCGGCGATTTCTCCACCCGGGCCATCAGCATGGCCCCTTCCAGAGACGTCAACACGAACCGCGCCTCTGACGCGTCGCCCAAGACCCCTTTCAACAGCCCTATATTGGCATCGAAGAAGGTCGCGATTTCCTTTCGAACCGGGTCCGCCAAGTCCGCCGCCTCGGCCGCCAGGATGCCGCACAGACACATGCGGCCGTCCTGGGCAAAGGCGGTCAGGAAGAGGTTCGAATATCCGCGCACCTTGTCCGGAACCGACGCCCCGGTCGACAAGGCTTCCTCGGCAGCGCTCAGAAATCTGCGGCAATACCGCTGGGACAGGACCAGCAGAAAGTCATCCTTGGTCGGAAAATGATAGTGAACACTCGCACTCTTCACACCGACCTGATCGGCGAGGTCCCTGAAACTGACACCGTTAAGTCCGTGCTGCCGAACCAGAGACTCGCCAGCATCCAGAATGCGTTCCCGTGCTTCGCCGCGCTTCATCGGACCGTCATTTCCTATCTATCAATCGGTAAATTAGCGCTGCAGTCTGCCTTGTTCAAGCGACGCAAAAACCTATCTATGGATAGGTTTGTAATATCCGTGAAAGACTATGGAATCGGGTCTGACTTCACCCGTCACAGCCGACCAACAGATGGGAGATCGCCGATGAAAGTGAATGCCGATTTCAATCGAACGGTTGTGCTGCGCCCGACGGATCGGGAGTGGATCCACTCTCCGCAAGCCGGTGTCGATCGCCAGATGCTGGACCGGATCGGCGACGAGGTGGCCAGGGCGACCTCGATAGTGCGGTATCGTCCGGGCAGCGATTTCAAACCTCATCGTCATGATCTGGGCGAAGAGTTTCTCGTGCTGGACGGCGTCTTTGCCGATGAGCATGGGTGCTACCCGACAGGGACTTATGTTCGAAATCCGCCGGGCAGTGCACACCGTCCCGACGTGCCGAACGGCTGCACGATCTTCGTGAAATTGCGGCAATTCCACCCTGAGGACCTGACACCGGTCACCATCGACGTCGACGACAGCATGGCCGGTGCGCCCGTTCGCGCGATGGGGCGTCATAGCCTGCCCCTGCACGACTTCAGAACGGAAACGGTGACGGTCGAACAACTCGGCCCTGCCGAAGAGTTGCAACAAGACCTGCCCGGCGGTGCCGAGCTTTTGATCCTGCAAGGGACGCTTCTCCACGACGGCGAAACCCTGCCCGTGCACAGCTGGATCCGCCTTCCAGCCGGCGGAAAGCTCTCTGTCAACGGTGGACGTGACGGTGCCCGGTTCTGGATGAAGACCGGACATCTGCCGCCATCAGAAGCGGTTCAGGGGAATCTTTAGGTAAGAAGTGCCGTTGTCATCGGGTTCCGGCATCCGCCCGGCGCGGATGTTGACCTGGACGGAAGGCAGGATCAGGACCGGCATGGTCAGGGTGCGGTCCCGCGCCTCCCGGAAGGCAACGAACTGGTCTTCCGTCGTCCCGTCCCGCATGTGGATGTTCTTTTCGCGCTGCTCGCCGACCGTCGTTTCCCAGACATAGTCGCGGCCGCCCGGTGCATAATCGTGGCACAGAAACAGGCGCGTTTCAGGCGGCAGCGACAGAATGCGCGAGACGGAACGATAGAGTTCGCGGGCATCGCCACCTGGAAAATCGCATCGCGCCGACCCGAAATCGGGCATGAACAATGTATCCCCGGTCAGCAGCGCATCTTCGATGCGATAGGCGACGCAGGCCGGCGTGTGCCCCGGGACATGCATCACCTCGAATTCCAGTGTTCCCAGCGCCAGGCGTTCACCGTCGGCCAGCAGCCGGTCGAACTGGGATCCGTCGCAGGGAAAGCCCCGGCCCAGATTATAGACATCGCGGAAGGTTTCCTGAACGACGCCCACACGGTCGCCGACACAGATCGGCGCTCCCAGCCGCTCCTTCAGATAGAGCGCCGCGGACAGATGGTCCGCATGGATATGGGTCTCCAGGATGTAGTCGACCGTCAGCCCCGCGGCTTCGACCTTGGCGATCAGGGCGTCGGCCCCTTCCGTCCCGGTTCTTCCCGAAGCCGGGTCGTAGTCCAGCACACTGTCGACGATGGCGGCCCGACCGGAAGAGGGGTCGGAAACGATGTAACTGACTGTCTTGGTCGCGTCGTCGAAAGCTGCGTCGATGTGTACCGTCATGCCCCCACACCATACTGGAATTATCTCTTGCGGTGCAATATATGCAGGACTAAGGTTGCGCCGCTTCCAATCGGTGGAGCAAGTCTTAAGGACGTAGTCGGAATGCGTAAGTTCGCCACGGTCGACATGATGACGACCAAAACCACCACGAAAACCACGACCGGTGTCTAGGCGGACCCCGCGCAACCGACTATAGCGAGATCGCTTCATCGGGCCGGGGTCACCCCGGCCCGAAGCGTATGCGGGCCAGGACGACTCTGAACCAGAGCCACTTTGAGAATGAGGACCGCCGCCCGCGGGACGCATAGAAAAAGAAAGGAATAACACAGATGGGTTACAAGATTGCGGTCGTCGGTGCCACCGGCAATGTCGGCCAGGAGATGATGAAGATTCTGGCTGAACGGGACTTCCCGGCGGACGAGATCGTGCCGCTGGCATCCGAAGCATCGATCGGCAAGGAAGTGTCCTATGGCGAAGACCGGGTGCTGAAGGCCCAGGCGCTGAAACATTTCGACTTCAAGGGCACGGATATCGTGTTCTCCTCCCCCGGCGCATCGGTCAGCGCGGAATACTCACCGAAAGCCGCTGCGGCCGGCGCCGTCGTCATCGACAACACCTCGCACTTCCGTATGGATCCCGACGTGCCGCTGGTCGTGCCGGAAGTGAACCCGCATGCGCTGAAGGATTTCGGCAAGAAGAACATCATTGCCAACCCGAACTGCTCGACCATCCAGATGGTCGTGGCGATGAAGCCGGTGCATGAGGCTTTCGGGATCAAGCGCTGCGTCGTGTCGACCTACCAGTCGGTTTCCGGTTCCGGAAAGGCCGGCATGGACGAATTGTTCAACCAGACCCGCGCGGTCTACGTGAACGATCCGATGGAACGTCACAAGTTCACCAAGCAGATCGCCTTCAACGTCATTCCGCATATCGACGTCTTCATGGATGACGGCGCCACCAAGGAAGAGTGGAAGATGGTCGTGGAAACCAAGAAGATCCTCGACCCCAAGATCAAGGTTCACGCCACCTGCGTGCGTGTTCCGGTCTTCATCGGCCATGCCGAAGCCGTGAACCTGGAACTGGAAAAGGAAGCCAGCGCCGACGAAGTGCGCGAACTTCTGCGCAATGCCGAGGGCTGCGTCGTGGTCGATCACCGCGCGGATGAAGGTTACGTCACGCCGGAAGAATGCGCCGGTGAAGACGCCGTCTACATCTCGCGCATCCGCGAGGATTCGACCATCGACAACGGCATCTCGATGTGGGTTGTTTCCGACAATCTGCGCAAGGGCGCCGCGCTCAACACGGTCCAGATCGCCGAACGCATGATCGCCGACGGCCTGATCTGATCGACCCAAAGGCACTGAAAAGATAAAGACGCGGAAGCAACCTGCTTCCGCGTCTTTTTTCGGAATGCCCGGGCATCTTTGGTGCCCCGTTCAGAACAGCTTGGTTACAAGTCCAACAATTTTGGTCAGAGCCTCCAGAAATCGGGCGGCCTGCTGAATGTCACCGATTGTCTCCTGTACCTCCTTGGTCGCATCCTCGATACGGTCCAGGTCATCCTTACTTTCGCCGATCAGCTCTTCGATCTGGCGGTTCTTGAGCTCCAGAATAGCGTTACCAATCTGCATACGCAGAACCAGTGCCTTCGGTTGTTCGTCCGCCGGCAAACTGCTGATGTTTTGATCCTGCTTCAGCCATGCCCTGGCCTTGATCAGAATTGTCAGCGCCGCGTCGAGCCGGCCGTTCTGTGCAGCGGCCTCGGCTTCGGAAATAATGTTTGCGTTCACTCCATTTGGCATGTCTGCTCCCCCTCAATACGGTTGGGCGGGTCTCGACCCGCCTTTTCCCGTCAGATGTCCAGTACCTCGAAAATCGCCGACGTCAGCGCGACCGCGTTCTCCAGTTGATCAAGAGAAGTAGCGTCGTTGCGCGCCAGCGCCCGGACCGCATCTTCAAGGGCGATTGCCGACGCCAAGGCGGAGGAAACCGGATTTGCCGGCGCCTCGTAGAGAAGCGACTTGATGCGGTTCTCACCCCAGTTCGCGGGTAGAGCGCTCGACGCGTCGCCAAATTCGGCGACAGAGGTCGCTAACGCATCCTCCTGGGCGGTCTCGACATTGGTCTTGTTGATTTCCTTCAGGGCTTCGCGCTGAACCGCGATGAGAGCGAGAACGTTGTTCCCGTACTTCTCGAGATTCTCGCGTAGCTTGGCGTTGCGCAATTGATCGATCCCCAGAGAGGAAACCCCGGATATGATCTGGGATATGTCGATGCCGTTGATCTGGATTTCCTTTCCGCCGACTTCCAGCCCCTTAGCTCGATTGACGAGACCTTGAACCCCCTGTGCCGCATCGGCAGCTGCCTTGGCGGCGGCGTCGCCTTCGGCACCGAGGGCAAGAGCATTCAGCGCGACAAAGTACTTTCTGAGCGCCTTTGACTGGGCTGAGAGTTCTGCCAGAACCAGTCGCCGCTTCAAGAAAATCGCATTCTGCTTTTCCAGCGAGTCTCGCATGGCGCTCAGCGCCGACGGCGAACCGACCACACCGGCACGCGACTGTTCAAATAGTGCCGACTCCTCATTGATCTCACGTTCGATCTGATACCGGTACACCGACGGAATCTGGGTCGTAAACGTGATCCCGGACTGTGCAACCGCTGCAAATTGCTCGTTTGTGGGTCCGGCACATGCGGCGGCGAGCAGCATTAACGCACCCGCCGCAATCGGCCGAATTGTCGCGCGCAGAATGTGTGCCGACCTGAAGAATCCTTGCTGTCTCATCTTGCCCCCCTGTTTCGTCTTTCAGGTGCCTCCCCCGCACCTTGCTTCTCAGGGTATCATATTCTAAAATTTAATACCTTAAGATTTATTCCAGAACGTGTATTTATTCGCCCTTTCGTTGTACAGCACGCAAACAAAGAAAAACGACGAGACCCATGAGTCTCGCCGCTTCAGCACTGAAAACTTGTTTTCTAGGATTCGTCGCCCGGATCAGACCTCGACAATCCCCGCGCCGCGGGCGATGGCGATGACGCCGGAGCGGGCGATTTCAGTGTCGCCCAGGGCGCGCATCAGTTCGATGAAGCTGTCGACCTTGTCGGTCGTGCCCTCGATCTGGAAGACGAAGCTTTCCAGCGTCGTATCCGCGACCTTGGCCTGAAAGACGTCCGCGATGCGCAGGCTTTCCCTGCGGTTATGGTCCTTGGCGCGGACCTTGACCAGGGCCAGTTCGACCTCGACATGGGCGCCTTCCAGCGTCAGGTCGTGCACATTGTGAACCGGGACCAGGCGTTCAAGCTGCGCCTTGATCTGTTCGATGATCATCTCCGTCCCGGTCGTGACGATGTTGATCCGGCTGACGCTTTCGTCCTCCGTCACCGTCGACACGGTCAGGCTTTCGATGTTGTAGCCGCGGCCCGAGAACAGCCCGATCACTCGGGCCAGAACGCCCGGTTCGTTATCGACGATGACCGCGAATGTGTGCCGCCGCACCGTCTCGTCCGACTTCACGAAGGTATAGGCCGCCCCCGGCTGACCCACGGTTCCAGACTTCGCCATACCAAATGTTCCTTCCGGCATAATCCACCCGCCTTCTTCTACTTACACCAGGACCTTGCCGGCCGCACCGATTGCATCCTTGCCCTCTTCGACCGGGCCCAGAAGCATGTCGTTATGGGCCGCGCCCGACGGGATCATCGGGAAGCAGTTTTCCGCCTTGTCGACGCAGATATCGGCGATGACGGGGCCGTCATGGGCCAGCATCTGGTCGATGACGTCTTCCAGTTGGTCCGGCTTTTCCGCCCGCAGTCCCTTCAGCCCGTATGCCTCGGCCAGTTTCACGAAATCCGGCAGGGCCTCGGAATAGCTTTCGGAATAGCGGCCGCCATGCAGCAGTTCCTGCCACTGACGCACCATGCCCATATACTGGTTGTTCAGAATGAAGACCTTGACCGGCAGACGGTACTGAACCGCCGTCGAAAGTTCCTGAATATTCATCAGGATCGACGCCTCGCCGGCAATGTCGATGACCAGCCCGTCGGGATTGCCCATCTGCGCACCGACGGCGGCAGGCAGACCATAGCCCATCGTGCCCAGGCCGCCGGAGGTCATCCACCGGTTCGGCTTCTGGAAATGGAAGTGCTGGGCCGCCCACATCTGATGTTGGCCGACCTCGGTCGTGATGAAGGTGTCACGGCCGTCTGCCTGTGTCTTTTCATAAAGGCGCTTGATCGCTTCCTGCGGCTTGATGACGTCGTCATTGGTCTTGAAGTTCAGGCAGTCGATGGCGCGCCACTCGTCGATCTTGCCCCACCAGCGATCCATCGCGGCGGCGTCGTTCTTCTTCTGACGCGCCTTGAAGACCTTGATCAGGTCTTCCAGCGCATAGCCGGCATCCGCGACGATCGGCAGATCGACACGCACGTTCTTGTTGATCGAGGACGGGTCGATGTCGATGTGGATCTTGGTCGAATTCGGCGCGAACGCGTCCAGTCGCCCGGTAATCCGGTCGTCGAAGCGCGATCCGACGGCCAGCATGACATCGCAGTCGTGCATCGCCCAGTTGGCCTCGTAGGTGCCGTGCATGCCCAGCATGCCCAGGAACTGGGGCTCGTTGGCCGGAAATGCGCCCAGCCCCATCAGCGTCAGCGTGCAGGGATAGTTGGTCATGCGCACGAATTCGGTCAGCAGCTGCGACGCGTTCGGACCGGCATTGATGACACCGCCGCCGGCATAGACGATCGGCCGCTTGGCATTCAGCAGCAGATCCACCGCCGCCTCGATCCGGTCGCGCGCCGGCTTCACCGTCGGCTTGTAGGTCTTGTGCGCGGCCGATTTCGGCATCTCATACGTGCCGGTCGCGAACTGCACATCCTTCGGAAGGTCGATGACCACCGGGCCGGGACGGCCGCTAGTCGCGACATAGAAGGCCTCATGCATCGTGCGCGACAGCTTGTTGACGTCCTTCACAAGGTAGTTGTGCTTGGTGCACGGCCGGGTGATGCCCGTCGTGTCGCATTCCTGGAAGGCGTCGTTGCCAATCAGATGGGTCGGCACCTGTCCGGTCAGACATACGATCGGAATGGAATCCATCAAGGCGTCGGTCAGGCCGGTCACCGCATTGGTCGCGCCGGGACCTGACGTCACCAGCACCACACCGGGCTTTCCGGTGGATCGGGCATATCCTTCCGCGGCATGCACGGCACCCTGCTCGTGACGCACCAGGACATGGCGAATGTGGTTCTGTTTGAACAGCGCGTCGTAGATCGGTAGTACCGCGCCGCCCGGATAGCCGAATACGACATCGACGCCCTGATCCGCCAAAGATTTGATCACCATCTCTGCGCCGGTCATTTGCTTTGTCGACATCGTTTCACGCGTCCTTCAATCGCATTCGTCTGTTTCACAACGCCGACCGGGATTTCCGGCCGACAGTTTTCCGTCGTCCGCCGCGAGGCGGGCGTCGGTAGGATGCTACCCAAAGTGCCCTGTTGAGAAAGCCCCCAAAATGCGGGGCCCAACCAGACATCGCCAGGATATTCAGACGCCAACGGGCCCAGTCGATCTACGGCCGGGCCCGTCCGCGTGCAGCGCACAATAGGGAGGTGTCAGACCCGAATCAACCCGTTTTCTTCAATAAATGAAAAAATTGCACCCTCTAAACTTCCCGAAAATGTCTCCTTGAATACAAATTCAGCAACAAACTGTCTCTTCATCCATGTCACCTGGCGCTTCGCATAGCGCCGGGTCGCCGCCTTTGCCGCCTCCACCGCATCCTCCAGGTCCAGTTCGCCGCGAAGATGGGAGGCCAGTTCCGGCACCCCGACGGCCCGCATGATCGGTCTTTCCGTCGACAGACCGCGCGCCAGCAGGGCCTCGACTTCCGCCAGCGCCCCTTGCGCGATCATCATGTCGAACCGAAGGTCACAGCGCGCGACCAGTTCCGGGCGCGGCGGCCACAGCGCGATCTTGAGGAATACGACCCCTGGCGGAGGCCCGTCGGGCGGCAGTGCCTGCCAGGCACTCAAGGGCCTGCCGGTGGCTTCGAAGACCTCCAGGGCGCGGGAGATCCGCTGCCGGTCCATCGGTTCGATCCGGGACGCAGCGGTCGGGTCGATGGATTCCAGCCGGTCCCAGGCGGATGTGCCTTGTGCCGCCCCTACTTCCTGGCGCACACGGGTCCGAATGGCCTCGGGCACGACCGGCATCGGCGACAGGCCTTCGGTCAGCGCCCTGATATAGAAGCCGGTCCCGCCACACAGTATCGGCACCTTCCCCGAGGCCGACGCGGCCTCGATCTCCCGCACCGCCATGTCGCGCCAATCCGCTGCCGAGCAGGTTTCGTCGCCGTCGAGAACGCCATACAGCCGATGCGGCACAACGCGTTCTTCGGTTTCCGACGGCCGCGCCGTCAGCACGCGCAGGTCGCGATAGACCTGCATGGAATCGGCATTGATCACGACGCCGTCAAAGGCCTGCGCAATCGCCGCCGCCGCGGCCGACTTGCCGGAAGCGGTGGGGCCGAAAACGACGGGGCAGACGATCATTCCAGTTCCACCACCACGCGGAATCCGATGTCGTAGCCCTTGTGCTGGACCTTCGCACCGTATCGATAGGTCGGCGTCGCGACGGACGGCTTGAAATACCACGATCCGCCTTTCCGGGTTCGCTCCTCACACTCCGCCGATTGCGGTATCGGCGGCGCGTCGTGCCGCGGGCGCCAGCAGTCCAGCGTCCATTCCATGACATTGCCCAGCATGTCGTAGAGGCCGAACCCGTTGGGCGGAAACTGCGCCACCGGTTCCGACTTGTGGGACCATCCGTCCCAGCATTCGTAGCAGTTTACCTGCCCCTCGACATTGCGGGGCGCAGGACGGCCGCCACGGGCGGCAAACTCCCACTCGGCCTCGGTCGGCAGCCGATAGGCTTTCCCGGTCCTTCGCGCCAGCCAGGCGGCGTAGTCCATCGCATCCTGCCAGGTCACATAGATGACCGGCCGATCCCCCATGCCCCAGCGCCGGTCGAACGGCATTTCCGCGCAGCCGCCCTCCTCGACGCATAACGCAAATTCATCGAAGGTCACTTCCGTGCGGCCAATCGCAAAGGGACGAATGATTTCGACCTGAATCGGCGGGCCCTCCTCCTCCCGGTCGGGGGCATTTCGGCCCATGATGAACCGGCCGACCGGCATCACCACCATCTCCGGACAACCGTCACAGTCGTGGAAAGACTCCAGCGACTCCGCATCAGTGGTATTTGAGCCAAAAAACAGCGAAACCCCCAGAATTCCGGCAAAAATTAACGCTACGTTTACGGAATGGTTCATATAACTGGTCCAGATGTGACAGGCATCACTGATGTTTGGAAATGTGCATGTAACTGTACCGCCATAGAGGTCGGGGATCGACAGTAAAAGCGGAGACTGTTCAAGCACAAGTTGGGAAAGAGCCGATGAGCGACGACGTCCTATACGATGGTTCGGGCAATCAGATTGTCCAGGCCAGCGGAGAGTCAGGCGGCGATCCAATCGGCTTCGTCATGACCTCCACCGGCACGGTGACGGTCGAACGCGCGGATGGAACGGTCGAGCAACTCAGCGCCGGCGATCCCGTCTTCGAGGACGACATCCTGACCACCGGCGATGATTCCACCGTCGGCATCCGCTTCCAGGACGAAAGCCGTTTCTCGCTGGGCGAGGATGGGCGAATGGAGCTGGACACCTTCGTCTACGACGCAGTTGCCGGTACCGGGACATCGCTGATCGATGTCGCCGAGGGCAGCTTCGCCTTTGTCAGCGGCATGATCGCCAAGACCGGCGACGACGCAATGTCGGTCCAGACTCCGGTCGCCACGATCGGCGTGCGCGGCACCACGGTGGCGGGCGATGTCGGGCCCGACGGCCAGACGGAAGTCACCCTGCTGCCCGATACCGACGGCACGCTGGGGGAAATCGCCGTTTTCAACCAGTCCGGCCTGCAGATCATGTTCGATGCGTTTCAGCGCGTCGACATCGGCGGCAGCGATATCGCGCCGACCGCCCCGCGCACGATCGACCCGACGGAATTGCGCGCCGATATTGCCGACACGGTTCGTGCCATCGGCGCCGATCCCTCGGGCGGACGGTCCCGTTCCGACAATGAAGAGGATGGCGGCGGATCGGACGCGGTCGAGGAGGCGGCAGCCGACCCGACAGGGGCAGCCGACGACATCGACATTTCCGAGGAAATCGACGTCGCTGAATCGGAAACGGTTGGCGGTGTCGACATCCTTGAGGAAGTCGACATGGCTGATCTGGAGCTGGAGCTTTCCGAAGAGGACCTTGCGGCGCTGAACGAGGCCGAAATGGATCGCGCCGCCGAGGAGGTCGCCGAGATCGACGTCGCCGCCGGCGGGGACCGGGCGGTCGTGCGCATGGCGGACGGCACCGAAGTGGAGATCAGCGCGTCCGACCTGGCCGCCGGCAAGTTCGTCGGCCCCAGCGGCACCGTGATCGACCTGGACATCTCCCTGGCTGACGCCACGCGGATTTACGAACAGGCCCGGAGCCGGCAGGAGGAGAAAGAGGAGGAAGAGGACGGCGTCCGCGATGCCCCCAACACCTTCCAGAACGATATCATCGCCGCGGATCTGAACCCGGGCGTGATCGACGCGCTGGGCAATATCGAGCAGACCGGTCCGATCCCTGGCCCGGAACTGCCGACTCCGCCATCGAACGCGGCCGAAGACAATCCGGATATCGGGCTTGGTGTCCTGCCGCCCGATCTGCCGCCGGGCCTGACCAATCCGGATGGCGACATCACCCTAGGCATCGACCCGATCCCCGAGCCGGGACCGGATCCGATCCTCGCCGAACCGCCGCCCCCGCCGCAGCCCGTTCTCGACCCGGACCTGTTCGACGGGGCAACCGGACCCGGCGCATCGGATGACAATGACGAAGATGAGGGTGATGACGATATCAGCCTTGGGGTCGAGCCATCAGAAGACGATGACGATGAGTCGTACGACGAAGATGACGATGACAGCCTCGACGCCGCACCGACAGCAGACGACGACGATGAGTCGGATGATGACGACGACGAGGATGACAGCATCGTTGGACCGCCCGTCCAGACACTCGACGATCTGAATGATTCCCTCGACAACGTCATCGGCGGGGCCGGACAGCTTGTCGCCGGGGAATTGTCCGAAGACGATGATGACGTCGACGATGCGGATGACGACAGCATTAGCCTAGGCGCCGCGACGTCAGCAGATGATGACGATGACAGCGTCGAAGGACCGCCTGTCCAGACGCTCGACGATCTGAATGATTCCATGGACAACGTCGTTGGCGGCGCCGGGCAGCTTGTCGCCGGCGGGTCTGACCAAGACGATGGCGACGACGAGGATGATGACGGCGTTATCCTTGGCGCGATCTCGCCAGCAGGCGATGACGACGGGTCGGTGGATGACGAGTCAGATGCCGTTGCCAACGAACCGCTGGTTCAGACACTCGACGAGTTGGACGACACCTCGGATGACGGAGACGCTCTCGCCGGCTCATCATCCGACAACGATGATGATGACAGTGTAGGCGCCATTGCCGCGCCGCTTGACGATGATGGCGACGCGCCGGACGGCGAAGAAGTCGATCAGGGCGTCGATGACAGTCCGCTGGTCCAAACGCTGGACGACCCCGTCGAAGATGTCGAAACGGTGCTTGCCGGCGACGCCCCGGAGGGCGGCGGCTCCGATGATGATGCAGACGACGATACCGGCCCAGTTTCCGCCCAGGCTGGCGCGGAGACATCGGGCGACGATGATTCCGGCGAAGGTGATGGAGAAGTGTTCAATCTCGCCGCGCCACAACTACCGCAGGGAGGAATTGGCGACGACGACCCGCTGGATGACGACGACAACGGCCCCATGTTCGGCGGGGACGATCTGCCGGAGGACAGTGCGGTCAACAGCCCGCTGACGGTCGAAAATGGCCTGAGCTTTGGCGACGATACCAACGACGAAGTCGTTGAAGATGTCGCCGATGACGATGGCGAAGACGATATCGCGCTGGGTGAAGATGACGATGAAGGCGTCGGAGATGACGATGAAGGCGTCGGAGATGACGACGAACCGTCGATGATGGAGCAGTTGAACCTGGGCGAAACCGTGGACGACACCCAGAACCTGCTCGACAACTTCCTGCATCCGGAGGAATCCGACGACGAAGGCGCGTCGGACAACGACGATGATGCCGAAGACAGCGACGATGACGACGATGCGCCGGCCGATGACAATGCCGCCCTTCTCGGCGGTGTCTTCAGCGGTATCTATAGCGGCAATGACGACCCGCCGGATGACGGAAACGGCGTCTACTAGGGCGATCGGGATCATGTTGCGGCAACGCGTCCTGTAAATGGCGCTTGCCGCGCATCGATCTGTCCGGTAACCGCATGGCATCATGCAAATCACCGTTACGCTCGTCGCCGACCGCGACACGACTTCGCTGACATCGGACCACATCGACGCCGCCCGCGACGCGGCGGCGCAGGCCGGTGGCGTCCCTTCAACCGAAATCCGCACCCTGTCGGCCAATTGGGCGGCAGAGTTCGTCGTGGACGGTGCGAAGACCGATGCGGTCGCCGCGGCACTGGACAATCTGGACATCCTGTCCGGGATCGACCGCGCGGTTCAGCATTCCGGCGGCCGTCGCAAGAAGGTTCTGGTCGCCGACATGGATTCCACCATGATCCGGATCGAGACGCTGGACACCCTGGCGGCCGAACTGGGCATCGGGGACAAGGTCGCCGAGATCACTGCGCGGTCGATGGACGGCGAACTGGATTTCGTCGAAAGTCTTCGCGCCCGTGTCGCCTTGCTGAAGGGCTATCCTGCGCGCGAGGCCATGACGGTCGTGATGGAAAAGGTTGTTCACACCGCCGGGGCCGAACGTGCCGTCAAGACGATGGCTGCGCATGGCGCGCATTGCGCCCTGGTTTCAGGCGGTTTCACCTTCACGACGTCGGTCGTGCATGCCGAGTTGGGATTTCAGGAGCACGCCGCCAACACGCTGGAGATCGCCCCCGACGGCACATTCACCGGTGCATTGACCGGCCGCATCGTCGGTCGCCCGACGAAACTGGAAATCCTGACGGCGCTTTGCGAGAAGCAGGGCGTCGGCCTGGACGGCGGCGCGGCCATCGGCGACGGTGCCAACGATCTGGACATGCTGCTGGCCGCCGGGTTGGGGATCGGCTTTCACCCGAAGCCCATCGTCCGGGCCCAGGCGCGGTTCCGGATCGAACATGCCGACATGACCGCCCTTGCCTTCTATCAGGGTTACGGCGAAGAGGATTTCGCGGTCTGATCGACTTGTGAGGCCGGCAGGGCTGCCAGCTGGCCCACGCCCGGGTTTTCTGAAAGCCGGGCCAGCACGACATAGCGCATCGCGCCCCCCGTATCGACCGCATCAAACGGCCAGCAGGTCACCAGGGCAATCATTCCGCCGTCTTCCGACGCCGGGACCCGGATCTGGTCCTTGTGCAATACCGCCGTTTCCAGGATTCGATACGATCGCGCGGGTTCCCCGATGGCCTGCCATTCGATCTCGTCCCCGACATCAAGATCGCGCAGGACCGTGAAATGCGTGTCGCGATGCCCGAAAAAGGCCGGCAGCGGCGCCTGCGGGATCTGGGTCGGCCCAAAGGCCATGGCGCTGCCGCTGCCGCCGGACAAGGCGATCCGCTCTTCCGCAAGGTCGGGGAAGCGAAGCTTGGCCACCGGGACCATATCCGCCCAGGGCCAGGGGTGCAGCGCATCCCCCGTCGCCCCGGCTTCCGCCTTCGCCCAGGAATGTTCGATCAGGACCGGCGCGAGCCATGCCTTGGCGAGCACCACCGCAGACTGCCCGATCTGCCATACCCCCATGGCCGCCAGGATGCCGGCCAGGAAAATTGCACAGCGTATCCGCATCATCACACGATCCTCCGGTTACGCGCGCCGGACAGCCGGCGCGACAGAAGCAGCAGCAACAGCGATCCCGCAATCAGCATCAGGCCGATACGGACATCCGCTTCCCAGCCCGTCGCCCCGGCCGGGCCGGTCAGGCTGCCCATCGTCATGCCGTCAGGCATGTTGTTCGGCACGACGCCTTCGCGCAGCACTTCGCCTTCCGGCCGGCGCGGCGTCGCATCCACGGCGACGAAGCTTGTGAAACGGGTCGCGAGGCGATGCGGGATCGCGACATCCAGAACCGCCAGGCGGCCGGTCTCCGCATCCATTTCGCCGCCCTGCAGGTCCGCCTGGATCGCCTCCACCTTGCCCTCGGCCCACAGCTTGGCGACACCGGCCGCGGGGCGCAGGTCGCTCCGGTCCAGGCGGACCTGCCATGGCCCGTTCGACGTCGTGCCGGAAACGGTCAGACTGCCGTCCCAATTGTCCACGGCAATCGGGATCATCAGGGATTTGGCGGCATACAGATCCGGCACGCGGTCCGGATAGATCTCGGCCGACCCGGCACCGGGGGAGATCGCCACATCGACCACGACCGGTTGTTCGATCTCGCGATAGAACCGGGCCATCCGCTCCGCCGCATTGTCCCCGTTCGGGATGGACACGGTCTGGCCGCGGCCGAGTTCGGCGGCCTTGCGCATGAACCAATCATTGGGTGCGCTGCCCAGTCCGACGGTGAACAGGCGCGCGTCGCCCAGATTGGCCTCGATCATGCGGAACAGGGCGTCTTCGTTTCCGACTTGTCCGTCGGTAAGGAACACGACCTGGCGCAGGTAACCCGGATCGGCACGGTCGCTCATCGCGTCACGTAGCGGCCCAGCCATTTCCGTCCCGCCACCGGCGACCAGGCCGGAGACAAAGCGCAGAGCGTCCTCCACGGCGGTGCGGTCCGCGGCCCGGGATCTGCCGAACAGGCGGCTGAACCGGCTATCGAACTCGATGATGTCGAACCGATCTGCCGGTCCCAGCCCCATCACCGCCTCCGCCAGGGCAGACTTGGCGGCACGCATCGATTCCCCGCCCATGGAACCGGAGGTATCGATCAGGAAGGTGATGTCACGCGGGCGGTCCATTTCTTCGGCGATCCTGGCGTCCGGCGGACTGATCATGGCCAGCAGGTAGTCCATACCGTTGCTGGATTCGTGAAACAGGGCGGCGCCGGGCATGTCGCCCCGTTCCGTCGACCAACGCAGGACGATGTCACGATCCGCCGGCACGTCGCCGAGACGCAATCCGATGCGGTATTTCTGCACCTCGCGCGAGACGACGAGGTCATGGGTCGGGCTTTCCAGCGACGCGATTTCAGCCCCCGCATCCAGCGCGACTTCCAGCGCCGTCCGATTGGATTGCCGCGACAGGTCGATCGGGAAACCCAGACGCGCGGCCTCTTCAAGCTGCTTGGCAATGGTCGCACGCAGGGCCGGGTGGTCGATGGACGACAGTTCCATTTCCGGCAGGTAGCGCGGGGCGGCGACCAGCGGCATCCGGAACTCAAACGCATCCCCTTCACGCTCGACCTTGGCCTGGAATTCAAGATCCACCGCAATCACCTCTCCCGGACCGATATTGGCCAGAGAAATCGTGAACAGGTTGGGCCGTTCCTCGGACAGCAGCGCCGCCGTCTGACCGGCCGCCCGTGCCTGGTCGTAGGTTCGTTGCGCCGCCTCACGTTCCTTGATCACCCCTTCGACGACGCGGTCGTCCACCCGGATGCGCAGCCGGTCGACCGCCGCGTCGCTGGGCAGCGGAAACTTGTAGCGGCCCTCGACCCAGCTCGAACTGTCGTTTCGGAAGAGCTGCGACACTGATCCCCGCGCCACGACGCCGGCAATATCCAGACGGATGGTCTGGGCCAGGCGCGGGGCCGCCCGGTAGGTCTGATCCTCCGCCGCCTGCGTCATCGGCCGCAGAAAAAGACCGTCATCGGAAGAGACACTTTCCGCCCGGGCCTGTGCGGTAAGCGCCAGCCATACCGCCGCCAGGACGATCGCGAAACACAGGACCGAAACCGCGCGGACCAGGATGCGGTCGCGCGTCGCTGTCCGGTGCGCCTGTGTTGGATAGCTGAAAGTTTGAACCTGCATCTGACCGATCCTCCATTGATTGGGGTCACGATCGATGCTGTCCGCCGATCGCGGCGCGGTCGGGGGCGGCCAAGGGCGCTGGTGCGGTTCTTTTGGGGCGGCATTAAGGCAACATGTACGGACCTCGCCTCGAACGGCCGCACGAAAATTCAATCTCTATGGCGTTGCAGCATGGCAAAGACGGGCGTAGGTTTGCGCCGTTCGCGCATCGAAATCCCTAGAAAACAGGAGCCCAGAAAGTCATGGCCTTTCTTGCGGACCGTCTGAAACGGATCAAGCCCTCCCCGACCGTCGCCGTCACCGCGAAGGCGAACGAGCTGAAAGCCGCCGGCCGAGACGTCATCGGCCTGGGCGCGGGGGAACCCGATTTCGACACACCGGAGCATATCAAGAAGGCGGCTTACGACGCGATCGCGGCGGGCAAGACCAAATACGGGCCGCCCCCGGGCATCCCGCAACTGCGTGAGGCCATCGCCCGCAAGCTGAAACGCGACAACGGACTGGACTATGATATCAGCCAGATCACCGTTGGCGCAGGCGGCAAGCAGACCATCTTCAATGCCATGATGGCAACGGTGAACCCGGGCGACGAAGTCCTGATTCCCGCGCCGTTCTGGGTCAGCTACACCGATATCGCCGCCCTGATGGAAGGCAACCCGGTGCTGATCGACTGCCCGGCTGAAACCGGGTTCAAGCTAACGCCGGACATGCTGCGCAAGGCGATCACGCCGAAGACGAAATGGCTGATGCTGAACAGCCCGTCCAACCCGACCGGCGCCGCCTATACCGCCGCTGAGTTGAAGGCGCTGGCCGCCGTGCTGCTGGAGCCGGGCTGCGACCATGTCCATGTCATGACCGACGACATGTACGAATTCATCACCTATGACGATTTCAAGTTCGCGACGATCGCGCAGGTCGAACCGAAACTGTACGACCGCACGCTGACCCTGAACGGCCTCTCCAAGGCCTATTGCATGACGGGCTGGCGCCTTGGTTATGCGGCCGGCAACAAGGACCTGATCAAGGCGATCAATATGCTGAACTCGCAGTCGACGACGTCGCCCGCGACCTTCGTGCAGTGGGCCTCGGTCGCGGCACTGGATGGCGATCACTCCTTCATCGAAAAGCACAATGCCGTGTTCAAGGAACGTCGTGATCTGGTTGTCGGCATGCTGAATCAGGCCGACGGCCTTTCCTGCGCGACGCCGGAAGGGGCGTTCTACGTCTATCCGTCCTGCGCGGGCGTGATCGGCCGCAAGACACCGTCCGGCAAGGTGCTGGAGACCGATGAGGACTTCATCGCCTACTTGCTGGAAGATCAGGGCGTCGCCGCCGTGCACGGCGCGGCGTTTGGCCTGTCGCCCTATTTCCGGATTTCCTACGCCACGTCGACGGAAGCCCTGGAGGAAGCGTGCAAGCGCATCCAGACAGCCTGCGGAAACCTGAGCTGATCCGAAGCCGATGACCCTCGAAGACCCGCGCATCCGTTTCACCGCCGCGCTGGTCGAAGAACTGCGCGGCCGGGCGCGGGAGGATATAACCCTCCTCCCGTTCCTGGCCCCGCTGATTCAGGGGATGCGGGACGGCTTTGAAGAACAGCCCGTCGACTCTCCACCGGAACCACCGCCCTCTTTCGACGCGGCCCTGCCGAAAGTGGCGGTCTCACAGCCCCTGGCCGAAAGTTTGCCGGACATCGCTCGACTGGCCGCGTGGAAGACCGTTCTGAGCGAGCATCCGGATGTCGATCCGGCGCTTCAAAGCGGAATGCACGCGGCCCATCTGTACGGGGCGCTGGGCATTCTGGGATGCGAGCGCATGCGGGGCGGCCTGTTTTCGCTGGCCCCCAACATTCACTACCCCCTGCACACCCATGTCGCGGCCGAGCTGTACTTCTGCCTCGGCGGCACACTGACACTGCGCCACGGCGTGGACGGCGCGCCATTTCAGCTTGCCGCGGGCGACTACTCGATCACGCCTCGGGAACGCGCCCATTCGCTGACGACCGGTGACGAACCCGTGTTGCTCTACTTCGCCTGGGTCGGGGACTTCACCGCACCGATCTTTTGGTGGGAACAGGACGATTCCGGAACATGGCATCGCGCCAGATGGCTGCGCGGCGCCTCCGGCATCTGGGAACGTGGCGCGCGCGAGCCGGTTTCCGAGGACGAAATTGCCGCGCAAACCTTGAACCGGGACAGCGATACATGACCACAACCGTCGAAAACGTCTCAATCGGCGCCGCCCTGGCGGACGCCCGCCTGAATGGAACCAAGCTGGCGGCGTCGACGGGCCCTGTTCCTAACGATCCCGACAAGGCTTATGCCGTGCAGAACGACATGATCGCCGCGTTGGGGCTGCCGGTCGCCGGCTGGAAGGTCGGGGCAACCAATGCCGACGTTCAGAAAATGCTGAAAGTCGATGAGCCATTCTATGGCCCGTTGTTCGACCGCTGGATCTACCCGGCGCCGAACCGCATACCGACACCCGACGGATCGATGAATGTCGTCGAGGTGGAGTTCGCCTTCCGCATGAGCGCCGACCTGCCGCCGCGGGACAAGTCCTATAGCGAGGCTGAGGTAGCGGACGCCGTTGCCGCCGTTTTTCCCGCCATCGAGATCATCGACCGCCGCCTTCCGGGCGGTTTCGGCGTCGACGCCAACTGGCTGATCGCCGACGGCGCAGCCAATCATGCCTTTACCCATGGTCGCGGCCGGGCTGACTGGCGGGAGATCGATCTGGCCGCCACACAGGTCCGGGTCTCGATGGACGGTCAGGAGATCGGAACCGGCAGCGGCGCGGCCGCTCTGGGCGGACCGCTGGTAGTTCTGCACTGGCTGGCCAACGCGCTGAACAGCAGGGGCAAGGGATTGCGTGTCGGCGACTGGGTATCGACCGGTGTCGTCACGAAGGTCTTCGAGGGGCGCTTGGGCGCCCAGATCGTCGGCGAGTTCGATGGATTGGGCCGGATCGAAACCGTTTTGGGCTGATCCGTAAGGGCAATTAAGCCTCCGGGATCGGCCAGCCTGACCGGGTTCCCGACTAGGGCGCAGCGAACAACATGAACAGCAGCAGCCTGTCGATTCCTGTCTTTGTGCGGACCGGATAGAGAAATCGCAGATAACGCACCCAGACCATGTCCGAGACATCGACATTGCCGGTGCTGGCCCGCGGTACCCGTCCGGCGAGCGTGGCACCGTATTCCGTCAAGATCGCATCGCGGCTCTTTCCCACCAGCACCTGCCGCAGGCTGACATGGCGCAGGCTGCGCTTGGCGATCGTCTCCAAGTTCCGACCGACATAGCGGTAGACGTAGTCGTCCTCCCCCAGGTCGGTCTTGAAATGGTCCAGCGTGGCGATGGATGGCATCAAAGGTCCGAAAGGTCCGATGTCGAATTGGTCCCAATCAACAACACCTTCCGTCGACATGCCCGACACCAATTCGTGGACCGATTGGAACTCAGCCAGCTCCAGGGCGTTATTGAACGCAAGGGAACGGGGCGGATTGGCGCTCATCGCATCCGATGGCACAGCCTCCTGCCCGGAAGCGAGTTCTACAAGTGCGGTGAAATCGACGGAGTACATGCAAATAAGTATAAGTCAAAACACGATGCCGCCAAACGGAATTCAACCCTTGCGGCACTGGCGTTGACACGCGAAGCCGCATAACCTCAACCGGAAATCAGAAGACAGAGGAATCGACATGAGCATTCTGCGCGTTCTACTCGCAATCTTCTTGCCGCCGATCTCGGCCCTGATGACGGACGGCCTTGGCCTGCAGTTCATCCTGAACATCGTTCTCTGCCTGTTCGGCTGGCTGCCGGGCAGCATCCACGCTGTCTGGCTTCTGGTCCGGGAGCGATGAGCGGTCTTTCGGATCTGGAAACACCCCGGCTGATTCTGGACCGGTCGCGGCTGGAGGCCAATATCGCCCGGATGACGGCCGCAGTGGATGCCCTCGGGGTGGCTCTGCGGCCGCATCTCAAGACGGCGAAATCCGCCGCCGTAGGCGAACTGGCCACCGCGGGCCGCAGGCGCGGGATCACGGTATCGACCCTGCAGGAAGCGGAATACTTCGCTGACCACGGTTTCACCGATATCACCTATGCGGTCGGCATCGCGCCAGGGAAACTGGACCGGGCCGCAGCGCTGATCGGCCGGGGCGTGGATCTGAAGATCATCGCCGACACCGTCGACGCGGCACGGGCCGTCGCGGAGCACGGTGCGGCCTTCAAGCTTCTGATCGAAGTCGATTGCGGCGACAGTCGCGGCGGCACGGCGCCCGGCGGCGACACGCTGATGGCCATGGCGGACGTCCTGGCCGCATCGGGCAGTGCCCGTCTGGAAGGCGTGCTGACCCATGCCGGACATTCCTATGGCGTCGACGATATCGAAGATATCCGGCGCATCGCCGAGGAGGAGCGTCAGGCCGTCGTCCGGGCCGCCGACCGATTGCGCGCGGCCGGCCACACAGTTTCGACGGTCAGTGCCGGGTCGACCCCGACGGCGCTGTTCAGTCGCGACGCCACGGGCCTGACCGAGTACCGCGCCGGTGTCTTCGTCTTTTTCGATCTGGATCAACAATCCCGCGGCATCTGTCGGCGGGAAGAGCTTGCACTCAGCGTTCTGTCGACGGTCATCGGACATAACCGCGAGGCGCGAAAGATCCTGATCGACGCAGGCGGCCTCGCCCTGTCGAAGGACAGGGGCGCAAACGCCTTTCGTCCCGAAGTCGGTTACGGCGAAGTCTGCGACGAGACCGGCGACCCCATCCCCGGCGTCTTCGTGACCTCCGTCAGTCAGGAACATGGCCATCTGGTCTTGCCCGACGAGGCCCTGTTCGATCGTTTGCCGGTCGGCAGCCTCGTTCGTGTCCTGCCCAACCACGCCTGCATGACAGCCGCCGCCTATCCTGACTACACCGTGCTGGAAAACGGCGCCCCCACATCCGTCTGGTCTCGTTGCAACGGCTGGTGACTTCCGGGTTCACCCCGGAACTTGGGCCGTTTGTGTGAGAACGCGTCGCTATTCCGTCACTCGTTCGGGCAATTCCGTGGAAAATGCCGGGTTCACCGGGCGTGTTCCGGGAGAGTCGGGGTCACCGAGCGGAGTTCATGGGGATGGAACGGCGCATCGACATCATGATCGCGGACAAGAACCCGCTGGTCAGGCGTGGGCTGAGCGGCCTTTGCGACGACGACGGTCGTTTCGTATGCCGCGGTTGTTTCGATTCGGGGCAGGCCTTCCTGGACGCGCTGCTGAACGGACCGACCGAGCTGGGCGTCATCGGCTGGCTGTTGCCCGACATGCGGGCCGACGAGGTGCTGAAAGTCGTGCGCGGCTCCGGCACGCGCAAGAAGATCGTTGTCTATACCGGGTCTCCCCACCCCGCGATTCCCAAGCGGGTCATGGCACTCGGCGGGTTCGGCTTCTGCTCCAAGAGCGAGCCACCGGAATTCCTTCTGGACACGCTGATCGATGTCTCGCACGGACGGATCAGCTTCCCGTATATCGACGTCCGCGCCCTCTACAGCGACCCCTTCGCCGACCTGACCCAGAGAGAGCGCGAACTGCTGAAGGCGCTGTCCCAAGGCTGGACCAATCTGCAGATCGCCCGGCGTTTCGGCATCTCCGGCAATACCGTGAAGTTTCACCTGAAGAACCTCTACGAGAAGCTGGACGTCAGCAACCGGGCCATGGCCGTCGCCTTGTTCGTCGAACGCCGTCGGGATTTTGAATAGCAGAACTTCCGGCAACCCGGCGAAGCACCGCGTATCCACGCGCGGGTAGGCAAATACCTACCCGTTCTGGCCTTTCCGGCCCCGCCCAAAAGAATTCAATCGGCTATCCATCGGAATGTTCCGGGAAAACCGGAATTCCCCGACCTTACCCCTCAGAAGCGGATGGGAAGATCCGACGCGGCTGTGCAGGACGCCTAGCCGCCGAGGGTCGCCGGGGCCCCATCCGCTTCATTCCTTTCCGAAAGGACGAAGCCGATGCCCGATACCGTAGTCGAGTTCGATGGGGACCACCCCAATCCGCTACGCCTTTATCTGGCCAGACGTCGAGCCGGTCGACCGGAGCCGGCCGACCCCTTCGCCTTCCATGATGCCATGCGAACGGTCGAGACGGAATTCTACGATCGAAAGCCCGGCACGTCCTGAATCCGCCTGCGACCCGTTCTTCGAGGAGCCGACTGATGACCGAACCGAAACATCTCTTCATTCCCGGTCCGACCAATATTCCCGACCGCGTGCGGCGCGCCATGAACCTGGCGATGGAGGATATTCGGGCGCCGGACTTTCCGGACCTTACGAAGCCGCTGTTTCGGGATCTGAAGGCACTGTTCAAATCGGAGACGGGGGAGATCTTTCTGTTTCCGTCATCCGGCACCGGCGCTTGGGAAGCAGCGCTGACCAACACGCTGTCGCCGGGCGACCGTGTTATTGTCGCCAGTTTCGGCCAGTTCTCCATGCTTTGGGCCAAGATGTGCCGTGACCTCGGCTTCGAGACCGAGGAATGGGAAATGCCCTGGGGCGAAGCCTTCCCGTTGGACCGTTTGGAGGAACGCCTGACCCAGCCGGACGCCGAAACAATCAAGGCCGTCCTTGTGTGCCAGAACGAGACGGCGACGGGCGTAACGTCCGATGTCGCGGGCGTCCGACGGATCCTGGACGCTGCCGATCACCCGGCCCTGCTGATGGTCGACGGAATCAGTTCCATCGCCTGTATCGAATTCCGCATGGACGAATGGGGCGTCGACCTGGCCATCGCGGGCTCTCAGAAGGGCCTGATGCTGCCGACCGGCCTGTCGGTCGTCTGCGCCAGCCGCAAGGCCATGGCGGCATCGGAGACGGCACAGTGCCGGCGCAGCTATTTCGACTTCGCCTGGCATGGCGGCGCCAACAAGGACGGCTATTTCCCCTATACGCCTGCCACACAGCTTTTGCGCGGTCTGCGGGTCTCGCTGGACATCCTGGCGGAAGAAGGCATTGAAAACGTCTGGGCCCGGCACGGCCGACTGGCCGAGGGGGTCCGCCGCGCGGTGACCGCCTGGGGCCTCGATATCTGTGCCGCCCGACCGGGGATCGCATCCGACACCGTTACCGCCGTCATCGTGCCGGAAGGCTTCGACAGCGCCGATGTCGTCCGTACGGCCTATCACAAGTACAACACATCCTTCGGCGTCGGCCTTTCGAAGGTGGCAGGGCGGGTCTTCCGCATAGGCCATCTTGGGGCGCTGGACGAGGTGAAGATCCTGTCCGGCATCGCGGCGGCGGAGATCGCCCTGCGCGATTGCGGTGTCGAACTGCAAGCCGGGTCCGGCGTCGGTGCCGCCATAGACCATTACCGCGAAACTGCGCCCGCCGTCCTGGCCGCCGCCGCCGAGTAGGCCACCCAACCGGGAGACACGTCATGGACATCCACGAGTATCAGGCCAAGGAGTTGCTATCCAAATTCGGCGTGCCCGTGCCACGCGGCGGTCTGGCCTACAGCCCCGAGCAGGCGACCTATCGGGCGCGGGAAGTCGGCGGGGAGAAATGGGTCGTGAAGGCGCAGATCCATTCAGGCGCGCGCGGCAAGGCGGGCGGCATCCGAGTCTGTGCCACGGATCGGGAAATATGGGATGCGGCGGATGATCTTCTGGGGCGCAAGCTGGTGACCCACCAGACCGGGCCGCGGGGAAAGACCGTCTATCGCCTGTATGTCGAGGAGGCGACGGCTTTCGAACAGGAAATCTATCTGGGCCTCGTTCTGGATCGAAAGTCTGAACGCGTCATGGTCGTGGCCTCGGCAGCCGGGGGCATGGAAATCGAGGAGATCAGTGCCAGCGAGCCGGATTCCATCCTGCGGGTCAGCGTCGACCCGGCCGTGGGCCTGTGCGAGTTCCAGGCCCGGGAGATCGCCTTCGGTCTTGGACTGGAACCGTCCCAGATCGGACAGATGACACAGATCCTGATCGGCTGTTTCCGGGCCTTCAGCGAATTGGACGCGACCATGGTGGAGATCAACCCGCTGGTCGTCGGTCTGGACGGGCATCTGGTCGCGCTGGACGCCAAGATGACTTTCGACGACAACGCGCTGTTTCGTCTGCCCCGCATTTCGGAGCTGCGCGACAAGTCGCAGGAAGACGCCCGCGAAACCTACGCCGCGGACCGCGGCCTCAGTTATGTCGGACTGGACGGCCGGATCGGCTGCATCATCAATGGTGCGGGGCTGGCCATGGCAACCATGGACATGATCCAGATCGAAGGCGGCGAGCCCGCCAACTTCCTCGATATCGGCGGCGGCGCCTCACCGGAACGCGTAGTGAAGGCCTTCAGAGCGGTATTGGCCGACGACAATGTCGAGGCATTGCTGGTGAACATCTTCGCCGGGATCAACCGGTGCGACTGGGTCGCGGAGGGTGTCGTCCAGGCGGTGCGGGAGTTGGAGTTGTCCATCCCGCTGGTGGTCCGCCTGTCGGGCACACATGTCGAAGAGGGACGTCAAATCCTGGCCGAAAGCGGGCTGCAGATCCTGGTAGCCGACACGTTGGCCGATGCCGCGCGCATGGCGGTCAATGCCTGGCGCGGCCTCAGCGCCGCCTGAGGAGACGAGAAATGGCCATCCTGCTGAACGAAACCACCAAGGTCCTCGTCCAAGGCTTCACCGGGCGCATCGGCACCTTCCACGCCCGGGAAATGATCGACTATGGCACCCAGGTCGTCGGCGGCGTAACGCCCGGCAAGGGCGGCGAGACGCATCTGGATCGGCCGGTGTTCAACACCGTTCGCGGCGCGGTCGAGGAAACCGGCGCCGAGGCCTCCATCGTCTTCGTGCCACCGCCTTTCGCCGCGGATTCAATCATGGAAGCGGCCGATGCCGGCATCCGTTACTGTGTCTGTATCACCGACGGCATTCCGGCGCAGGACATGATACGGGTGAAACGCTATATGCGCCGATACCGCGCCGAGAACCGGATGATCCTGGCCGGGCCGAACTGCGCCGGGACGATCTCTCCCGGCAGGGCAATGATGGGTATCATGCCCGGCCACATCTATCAGCCGGGCCGCGTCGGCATCGTCGGCCGCTCCGGCACATTGGGCTACGAAGCCGCCAGCCAGATGAAGGAGCTGGGCATCGGTGTCTCGACCTCCGTCGGGATCGGCGGTGACCCGATCAACGGCTCTTCCTTCCGCGATATCCTGGAACTCTTCGAACAGGATCCGGATACCGACGCCGTGATGATGATCGGAGAGATCGGCGGGCCGCAGGAAGCCGAGGCCGCGGAATTCGTTCGCGATCACATGACCAAGCCAGTGATCGCCTATGTCGCCGGCCTGTCGGCCCCCAAAGGCCGCCGCATGGGGCATGCCGGTGCGATCATTTCGGCCTTCGGGGAAAGCGCCCAGGAAAAGGTCGAGATTCTCAAGGATGCGGGGGTCACCGTCGCCCCCAACCCTGCAGCCCTGGGCAGAACCGTCGCAGAAGTCCTCAACACCTGCCGAACAGCCGCGTAGTTCAGACGTCCCACCCTCTACCGGCCAAGCAGGTGATCCCTGCCCCCTTCCATCCGGGAGGGGGCATCTTTTTTCGGGTGATGTTACGTCGGGTCGCCGCGCTACGGGCGACGGTTCCGATGCGGGATCGACCGACCGCGGATGCGTTCGCGATAGAAGGAATACATACCGGTTCCGACGATGATCGCACTGCCGACCAGCATCCACTCGTCCGGATACTCACCGAACAGGAAAATGCCCAGCAGGATCGCCCAGATCAGGATGGTATAGCGGAAGGGGGCGACAAAACTGATCTCGCCCACGCGCATGGTCATGACGCTGAACAGATAGCCGAAGACCAGAAATCCCGCAGCACCGGCCAGAGGCCAGACGGTTTCAACCTCGATCGGCCGCCACTCCGACGTCAGGCACATCAGCCCGCCGATGGTGGTGATCGCAATCGAGGTCATCATGGCGACGAAAATCGACGGCACATGGGCGTTCAACCGACGCGTGGACAGATCGCGCAGCACGACGAAAGCGACCGAAAGCACCGCCAGCATGGAATAGCTATTGAACCCTTCCGACCCCGGCCGAATGATCACCAGAACGCCGATGAATCCGACGGCAATCGCCGTCCAGCGCCGCCAGCCGACCGGTTCATGCAGGAAGACCGCGGCCCCCAATGTCACCGCCAGCGGCAGGGCCTGCAGGATGGCCGTGACGTTTGCCAGCTTCATGTTGAACAGCGCGGTCAGGAAGCACAGGGTCGCCCCGATCTCGCCGATCAGTCGTAGCGATAGGATCTTCCAGTCACGGCGTTCGAAGCGCGCGAAAATCTGGCCCCGCCAGGCGGCAATGCAGGCAATCGCCACCGTGGCGATCAGACCGCGGATGAACAGGGCCTGAAACAGCGATACATCCGATGAGGCCAATTTCATGAGCGCGTCATTCGAGACGAAGGCCGCCATGCTTGCCGCCATCAGGGCGGCCCCTCGAATATTGTCGGAAAGTACCATGCCCTCTTATCGGGTATTCGACGCGGTTTGGACAGCAGGAAGTGCGGTTCCAGCGGCCTACGCGGAAACTTCATAAATGGACCTGTCGATATTCGGCAAGAAGACACTACATTAGTGCCATTCCGCGCGTAAAAGTCAGAAACTGGAATTCGGTGCCATGAAAAGACAGGCTGCAAAACTGTCCGTAAACCTGAACAAGGTCGCCCTGCTGCGCAATCAGCGCCATGTCGGCTATCCCGATCCTGTCGAGGCCGGCCGCACGGTCCTGAAGGCAGGCGCTCACGGATTGACGGTGCATCCGCGCCCCGACGAGCGCCACATCCGGCGCAGCGACGTTTTCAACCTGGCGGAGATGATTCGCGAGGAAGGCTGGGACTCGCGTGGCGCAGAATTCAATATCGAAGGCAATCCCTTCGACGACTATCTGGCGATCGTCGACCGGGTTCGGCCGGATCAGGCAACGCTGGTGCCCGACTCGCCCGAAGCCGCGACATCGGACAATGGCTGGGACGTCTTCGCGGAGGAAGCCCGCCTGCGCCAGGTAATCGCGACCCTGAAGGGGATCGGCTGTCGGGTGTCGTTGTTCATGAACGCCACCGACGATCCCGAACCGGCGATGCACAAGGCCGCGAGCCTCGGCGCCGACCGGGTGGAACTCTATACCGGCCCCTATGCCGATGCCTATGACACCGACGAACGGGACACTGTACTGCGGCGCTATGTGCGATCCGCAGAGGCGGCGGTGAAGGCCGGATTGCTGATCAATGCCGGGCACGACCTGACGACGCAAAATCTGCCTGCGCTAGTGCATGCCCTGCCCCGCCTGGACGAAGTCTCCATCGGTCACGCCTTTACGGCGGATGCGTTATGGATGGGCTTCGATGCGACGGTGAAGGCCTATCTCGACGCCTTGCGCTTCGAACCGGCGAAGAGTGCGGCGGCCTGAACCACCCCACCCCGCGTTGCAGCAGACACCGCACAGCGATCCGGCTTCCCCTCAGTTGTTTCCGATCGACTGCAAGGCGCCGATGCGAGGGCGGTAGAAGGCGGTACGGCGCAGGCGAACCGGGTCGATGACCGAAAAGAAGACAGGCTGATACTCGTAATAGACCTCGGTGACGACCAGGGTTTCGTTGTCCCGTAGCGGAATGTCCGGCGGCAGGGTCGGTGTGCCCCCCTCGACCCCGATACCGGAGGTCTGCATCAGGCTTCCGGCCCCTGTGCGCTGCCAGAAGATCGTTGCGTTGCCATCGCTGTTGTTTCCGGCGGCCGTCACATAAATCCGCGCATTCGACGTCATGTCGAATGGCTCCATGATCAGCGGCGCAGCGTTGAAGATGTCGTCCATGGTTGTCTGATCGATGTCCTCGTCCCGCGTCGTCAGATCGGAAATCGACACCGCCGTGTGCTGCAGTTTCTGATTCAGCATCAGAAAGAAGCCGATCTCCACGATCCCGGTCAGCAGAACCATCAGGATCGGAATCGAAAACGCGACCTCGATCAGGGCCGATCCCCGCCGATCACGCAGGAAGGCAGCAACCTGTTCCATCAGTAAGGCTCGTTGCGCACGGCGACGGCGGCCGTCAGTTGCACTGCCTGCGTCGCCCAATCCATGAAACCGGTCAGGCTGGGTGCGGTATATCGGACGCGATACAGGACAATGTCACCGGCTCCACCCAGCCCCGCGGTTCCCATATCCGCATCCCAGCTTCCGTTTCCGTTGACGTCCGAATAGCTTTCTCCCGCGTCGTAGCTGCCGTTCCCGTTGGCGTCTGCAAAGGGTTCCGGCTTTCCGATATCGGCAAACTGATCGAAGACCAGCGTGTCGATGACCAGATCGTCCGGTGGAATGCGCCCGAAGGTCTGATCCTCGATGATCGAGCGAACCTGCTCCAGGCGGGTGACGCCGGTCGTCGTCGAACCGGTAATGCCGAACCGCGAGGCATGCAGCACCGCATTCTCCAGCGAAACACTGAGAAAGATCAGGTTCGCAATCTCGATCACACCGATCACGAAGGACAGCAGGACCGGAAACCCCAGGGCCAGTTCAACCGAGGTTGTGCCGTCGGAGGATTTCACGAATGCCCGGATCATTGTGACAGCCTCAGATTGCTGAGCTGACGGCCGATCGTGTCAAAGACCGACTGCAATTCATCGTTGGACGGCGCGTGAAAGTAGAAGGCGCTGTTGGACGCGCAGTTCCGGTACAACGCCTGTGTAGACGCATTCGGCGTCGAGCCGAAGGTAATCGCGAAGATCTTGATCCCGGACTGCTTGATTGTCGTGCACACTTCCGCGAACCGGTCGTCGATCTCCGCCCGGGCCTGATCCAGCGTCTCATAGCCGAAGATATTCAGCCGGTCGTAGGCGGTGTAGTCCGACCCTTCCGGCCCGCCGCCATTGTGGTCATAGAACTGGTTCTGCCCGTCGGTCAGGACGACGATGACCTTGTCCATGAACGGCTCGTCATAGGGCAGCGGCAGTTCCGCAGGCGTTGCGCCGCCCCACAAACCCTGCCAGCGCGGAGACAGCGTGCGCCACCCCCATACGAGCCCCAGATTGGATGTCGTGCCGCCACGGTGCCATGGCAGCATTTCGTCGATTGCGGCGATCACCGGTCCCTTCGCGGCGGTCAGGGGGGTGATGGCCGGACCGCAGCCCAGATTGGGACCTGTCCCGTTGTTCTGGGCCCCGTTCGATTCATCGATATCGTAGCTGCCGCCGGACAGGATCCAGTCATTGTCGCTGGCATCGGCATAGAAGAAGATCGGGAATGGGTTGTCCGCAGGAGGGTCGTCCGTGCGGTCGCCCATTCCGCTCCGCGCCTCGACGCAGCCCTTCCAGCCCGTCGGGCCGAAATCACCATTGTCGATGGCATCCTGGCCGTCACTGTCCAACCAGACGTCACGGCCCGCCCCGACATTGACCGCCGCCGTATAGGGGATGAGCGATATCCAGAGATTCGGATTCACCTCCTCCTCGCCGTAGATATTGTTGACGAGCGATCGGGCCGCATCCTTCATCGCGGTAATCTTCCCGCCGGAACGCATCGATCCGGTATTGTCCATCACCAGCGCCAGTTCCATGCCGCGGGTCTCACGCGTCACCTCGGTCGACGCGGACACGGTGATGGCCCCGAAGCCGAAGACCGACATGAAAGTCGGTTCCACCTGAGCCGAGGCGTTCAGCGTCAGCACCCGGTTGTCGTCGGACGTTGCGATTGTCATCGCGGTGTTGCGCAAGATGCCCCCGCCCGCGGCAACATTGGCATTGAAGAAGTCATGACCGTCGGCGTTCATGTCGTCGACGTCCAGCGCGTGACCCGCCGCCAGTCCTCCGGCATCCACCGCCCGCTGCAATACGTCCTTGGCATAGATCAGACGCGCCCCGTCCAGCGCCAGCCCGGCAAATCCGACCAGTGTGAGCATCATGCCGGCTGCCAGCGGCAATGTGCCGCCGGATGTCGATTGCCAGAACGCGCGAACCCGTTTGGGTATCTTTGCCAGTAGTCGGGAAACGATCATCCCTCCGCTCCTCCAGGAACGGGAAATGTAATCATGCGCAATCCGGAATGGGAACTAAAACCGTTTTAAAATCAATAATATAGGTGAATTTTTCAGTATTTCTTCAGGCAAATTTCCGGCGCATTTATACCTCATTCGAGGCAAGGGCCTCCTTCGGGAAGCGACGCGCCAGGAAAATCGCAAAGACGAAAGCACCAGCCAGGATCACGAAGCCCAGCAGGAACGGCGATTCCGAACCGAAAGCCGTAAAGGCGGCGGCCCCCCAGGCCGGACCGGCGACGCGGGCAAGGGATTGCGCGCTCTGCGCATTGCCCATCGTGCCGCCCTTCATGTGATCCGGCGAAACCTGGCTCAGCAGGCTCTGCATTGCCGGGTTGTGCAGCCCGATACCAATTGCCAGCAGCGCCATCGGGATCAGGATCATCCAGACGTCGGTGACCGCGATCACCGTCACCATCGTCAGCATCAACGATCCCACCGCGATCAGGATCACACGCCCCTCGCCCAGGATCGGGACCACCCGGCGGACGACACCCCCTTGAACGATAACGGTCACAAGTCCGGCGAAGGCCAGGTAATACCCAACCTCCCGCGCACCAAGACCGAAATTGGCCGCAGCCCAGATCGCAAAAACCCCTTCCATCGCCGTGAAGACCAGGTGGACGGTGAAGTGCAGGACCAGAAGCCTGGAAACATCACCGTTGCGCAGCACATTCGTTGCGAAACGCACCGTCTGTTCGGCGGCATGACGGGCCGGTTCCCGAACGAAGACCAGCGTGATCAGCGCACAGACCACCGTACAGCCGGCAGCGGCATAGGCAGGCAGCGCATAGACCGGATCGGCGCCCCCCACGGCCCAGGCGCCCAGCGCCGGGCCGATGGTAAAGCCGATCCCGAAGGAAGCGCCCAGCATGCCCATGCCCTTCGCACGGTCGGCCGGGGCGGTGACATCGGCGATATAAGCGGCCGACGCCGCGAACCAACCGGCCATCAGACCGGCGAAAATCCGGCTGGCATACAGTTCGGTCAGGCTGTCGACATTGGCCAGCCACAGGTAGGACAACGCCGTCGTCAGAGCGGAAGCGAGCAGCACCGGCTTGCGTCCCATCCGGTCGGACAGCCACCCCCAGACCGGCGCCCCCAACACCGCAGCCGCGGAGAAGGCAGAGAAAATCAGCGGGGCAACACCCGTCTCACCGCCGTGAGAGGTGACTTGGAACGGCAGGCCCGGCACGACCATGCCCATGCCAACGATGTTGAAGATCGTGGCCAGAACGACCGGCAGGATTGGGCGGATTGCGGACATGGTCAGGCGTCAGCCTTGGGCTATTTGATGTGTCACCGTCATAACGGAGCGCACAGGCCCGGAAAAGGAAATACCCACTGGTGCGACCGAAGCCCTCAGCCCTGCCCTAGCGTCGGCCGAACAGCTTTTCGATATCGGCCAGTTTCAGTTCGACATAGGTGGGGCGGCCGTGGTTGCACTGGCCGGAATGCGGTGTCGCTTCCATCTGGCGCAGCAGGGCGTTCATCTCCTCGGTATTCAACCGCCGCCCGGCGCGGACCGAGCCATGGCAGGCCATGGTGCCGCAGACTTCCTCCAACTTTTCCTTGAGTGAAAAGGTGTTACCCAGGGATTCCAGTTCATCCGCCAGATCACGGATCATCGAGCGCGCGTCGACCTCACCCAGCAAAGCGGGGGTCTCGCGCACCGCGACCGCCCCCGGACCGAAGGCCTCCACCACCAGGCCCAGCTTTTCCAGATCCTCCGCCCGTTCGACCAGACGTTCCGCCGCCCGTTCGTCCAGTTCGACGATCTCCGGAATCAGCAGCCCCTGACGCGGCACACCGCCCTCATCCATCGCCTTTTTCATTGTCTCGTAAACCAGACGCTCATGCGCTGCATGCTGATCGACGATGACGATGCCGTCCTCGGTCTGGGCGACGACATAGGTCGCGTGCAACTGCGCCCTTGCCGCCCCCAGCGGATACTCCGTCAGCGGGCGCTCGGGCGCCGTAACTTCCCCGGTTTCGGGGTCGATGCGCTCCGCGGAAGATGGTCCCGGGTCGTAGGACGGCCGCGCGGCCGGGGCGAACCCGTCCGGGCGCTGGAAGTCGTAGGACCGTTCCGCCAGACCCGGCGCGGGCGGGGGTGGCGGCCGATAGGCATAGCCACCGCCGAAGCTTCCCTGCCTGTTGTCGGGCAGTTGTGATGGTCTGAACGCCCCCAGCGCGGCGGCCGACACCGTGGTCGAGGCCCGATGCCCGGCTTCCGCCAAGGCATGTTTCAACGCGCTGACGATCAGGCCGCGCACCACGCCCGGCTCCCGGAACCTTACCTCGCTCTTCGCCGGGTGGACGTTCACATCCACTGCCCGCGCCTCGCATTCCAGGAACAGTGCCAGCAGAGGATGCCGGTCCCGGGCCAGGAAATCCTGATACGCGCCCCGAACCGCACCGATCAGTTGCTTGTCGCGGACAGGGCGGCCGTTGACGAACAGAAACTGCATCGTCGCATTGCCGCGGTTCAGGGTCGGCACTCCCGCATAGCCTGTCAGTCGGAAGCCTTCGCGTTCCGCATCGATGGCCAGTGCATTCTCCTGAAACTCGCGGCCCATAATCGCCCCCAGACGCTTGAGGCGCAGGTCCAGCAACTCTCCCTGGGCAGCGCTGAGGCGAAGCTTCTCACGGCCATCATCGGTCAGGGAGAACCCGACCGAAGGATGCGCCATGGCCAGGCGGTTCATGACATCGGCAACGGCACCGCTCTCCGCCCGGGCGCTGCGCAGGAACTTGAGACGCGCCGGAGTGCTGTAGAAAAGGTCCCGCACCTCGACCGTGGTGCCGATCCCCCCTGGCGACGGTTTCGGTTCGAGGACCTTGCCGCCCTCGATCTCGATCCGCCAGGCCTCCTCCGCGCCGTGCGGTCGGCTGGTGATCGCCATACGGCTGACCGAGCCGATGGAGGGCAGCGCTTCACCCCGGAAACCCAATGTGGTGATGTGGAACAGGTCCTCGTCCGGCAGTTTCGACGTGGCATGCCTCTCCACCGCGATCTTCAGTTCTTCCGGCGTCATGCCGCGGCCGTCATCGGCGATCGAGATCAGGGCCCTGCCGCCGTCGCGAATGGTCACGTCGATGCGGGTTGCGCCCGCATCCAGCGCATTTTCCACCAGTTCCTTGACCGCAGACGCAGGACGCTCGACCACCTCACCGGCTGCGATCCGGTTGACCAGAGTTTCCGGAAGGCGGCGTATGACGGCTTGCGGGATGGCGTTCACGACGCGTCTCCGCGCTCCGCCAGATAGCGACGAATCAGCACCTTGCCATCCTCGACCGCGGGCTGATCAAAGGGATCGACCCCCATGAGATCCGCCGCCAGAACGGTTTCCAGCATGAAATGCATCATCAGGGCACCCATCGACCCTTCGTCAATGCGGGCCATTTCGATGCGCCGCACCGGTCGACCGCGTCGCGCCAGGGTCTCCGCAGTGGCGCGCCGGGACGCCTCCATCAGATCGCCCATGGAACGTCCGACCATGTATTCCAGGCGCGGGTCGTCTGCCAGCGCGGGATCTATTCCCGCGCCGCCAAGGTCATTGGGTCCCCCCATGACGGTGAACATCTTGTCGGCCGGACCGTCGAGCCACAGTTGAAGCTGACTGTGCTGATCGACCGGACCGGTGGCGTAAACCGGCGTCGTGCCCTGGCCCTTCTTGCCGAGGCTTTCGGCCCAGAGCTGGCGATACCAGCGCGCCAAGGATCCCAGCCGATCAGAATAGGCCAGCATGACCGTCGCCGCGATGGACCGGTCCATCTGAAGTCCGACGCTGACCGCCGCGCCGACCGCCGCGGGGCAGGCCGCGGGGTTGTCCTTCGATGCAAGGGCCTGCTCCAGCACTTTCTGGGCGCCTTCGCGTGTCTCGATCGCATCAAGGCCGGCAATCATCGTCGGCAGCATCCCGACGACACTGAGCACCGAATACCGACCACCGACGCGCGGGTCGTGATCCAGAACCGGAATCTTGTAACGCGCGCCGAGCCGCCGCAACGGGTTGTCGCCGGGCTCGGTAATCAGGGTGACGTGCCGGTGCAGCTCGTCGGCTTCCAACTGCTCCAGCACAACCGGCAGAAGCGACAGGAACTGCATCATGGTTTCCGTGGTGCCGCCCGATTTGGAGATCACGACGATCCCCGTCTTACGGTAGTCCAGGCGACGGATCAGTCGGTCCCAGACAAACGGGTCCACATTGGTGATGATGTGAAGTTGCGGCGCCCGACGCAGCCGGTCCGCCTCCCGGTCCGCCATCTCATACAGAGCCCGCGACCCCAGTGAACTGCCCCCGGTACCCAGAATCAGGACATCGTCGAACCGACGCTGATAATGGGCGGCATAGGGTTCCAGCGCCTGCAGATCGGCGCGGGCGGCCGGCAATCGAAGGAAAGGCACCTGCCCGGATTCATGTGCCGCCTGAAGTCGCTCAATAGCCGGGGTCAGCCGCCCCAGGAGCGTCTCCAGAGTCGACGCGCTCAGACCGCCCGTACCGATCCGATCGGCAAGGCAATCTTCGACGCTTTGACGATACCCCAGAAGGGCGCTCAGTTCTGGATCGGTATCCATATCGGGGAGCATGGCTGATTCCGGCATAGCCCTGTTCATAACGAAGCGCTGTGTTACAGTCCATCCCGACGCTGCGTTGCAATCCAACCCTTTGAGAAGCTTGATGGCTTGTCGCCTCCTTGCCCTTCTGATTCTGGCCCTGGCCGTCCTGGTTTCGCCGGTCGAGTCGGTGCGCGCCCAGAACCCCGAAACACCGTTCAGCGAACGCGCCTCCGACTGGAATGGCGATATGGACGTGATCGAGGAGCTTCTGAAGAACACCGAACTGTCCGCCGAGGCCGGCGAGCCGGTCAAGAAAACCCTCAACAAGGTCATCAACGAGGCAACCCAGGCACGGGATCGGGCGGCCGCGACCCTCAGCGAACTGAATGCCCGACTGGAGGCCTTGGGACCACCTCCGGAGGGTGAAAATGCCGTTCCGGAGCCGGACCCTGTTGCCAAGGAACGGTCGCGCCTGAACGAGTCCATTTCGGAAGCGAAGTCGCAGGTCTCCCTTGCGGATCTGGCCATCACACGGGCGACAAATCTTGTAGCCCGCATCGGTCAGGAACAGCGCACGCGCCTCGCCGCGCAGTTGATGGAACAGGGGCCTCTGCCCTATCTGCCCGACACGATTGCGACCGTCCCGGATACGGTTGCGCAATATGTCGCCAACATCGCCCTGACCGCCGTCGGTTGGTGGCAGGCCCTGCCGGATGACGAACGCAGCGGCGGGTTCCTGACCGCCGCGGCGTTCTTTCTGGTCGGCGTCGCCGCTGCCTGGTGGCTTCGCGCCTTCGTTCTGCGGCGGTTCGGTCCCTATCCGGTCGAAGAACCGCCGCCCTACAGTCGCCGACTGCTGGCGGCCATCGCCGACGGCGTCGCCCGGGGCATTCTGCCCGCCGCGATCCTGGGGGTGATCATTCTGCGCACCCAGGCGGACGGCTCTCCCTTTCAAAGCGATTTCGGAACCATCCTGAGACTCGCGGCCGAAAGCCTGATGGTTTTCGTTCTGGTAACCGCCCTTCCCCATTCGGTCTTTTCCCCGGAAGACCCGAGCTGGCGCCTGACCGGACTGGAGCCCGAGAAAGGGCAGCAGATTCTGCACCTCATCCGTCCCCTGGCGCTTCTGTTCTGTGTCGACGAGTTCGTGCTGCGCACAGGGGACGCCGTGCCGCAGCTGTCGGACGTACTATCCGTCGAGTTTCAGTCTGTCTGGACGTTCGGCATGTGCCTTGCGCAGGGGCTGCTCACGCTCGCTCTGCTGCGCCCCTCGCTTTGGAAGACCGACGATGAAATCGCCCAGGATCGAACGGAGGACCCCGACGAAACGGATGAGGAGGAGGAAGGCGTTCGGTCCGTCCGGCGGCCGTTCTGGAAGGCGACGCACGCCCTTCTGGTCCTTCTGACACTGGTTGGAACGCTCGCGCCCGCACTCGGCTACATCAATCTGGGCGACTACCTTCTGAACAATCTTCTGGGGTCGGCCATTCTGGTATCGATCCTCTACATCCTGCGTGGCCTGTTTCGGGAGGTCATTGGCCTGGTCACGGGCAGCACGGTCGTCCGGGATCGGCTGGCCGTGCGTCACAAGACACGCAGCCGGCTGAAATTCGTCACCCGTTTCCTGCTGGACGTGGCCATCTTCATTCTGGGTCTCAGCATCATCGCGCCGAATTGGGGCGTTTCCGAATCCGACATGCTGCACGGCATGCGGATCGCCCTCAGCGGCCTTCAGATCGGAAATGTGACGATCTCGCTGACCGACATCCTGCTGGCGGTTTTCGTCTTCATCGCCGCGCTGGCATTGATTCGGGCCCTGAAACGCAGCCTGGCGGAAAAGATCCTGCCGGAAACCGAGATCGAAGAGAGCCTGCGTCACTCGATCACGGCCGGCATCGGATACGTCGGTTTCGTTGTTGCGGCGGCTCTGGCAGTCGCGGTCGCGGGTGTCGATCTGACCAATATCGCACTGATCGCAGGCGCACTGTCGGTCGGGATCGGCTTCGGCCTTCAGAACATCGTGAACAATTTCGTGTCCGGCCTGATCCTTTTGATCGAGCGTCCAATCAAGGTCGGCGACTGGGTCGTCGTCGGCTCCAATGAAGGCTTCGTCAAGCAGATCAACATGCGGGCGACGGAGATCGAAACCTGGCAGAAGGCGAGCGTCATCGTCCCCAATGCGGACCTGCTGTCCCAGGCCCTGAAGAACTGGACGCATAAGGACAAGATCGGCCGTGTCGACATTCCGATCGGCGTCGCCCTGGACAGCGACATCGACAAGGTTTGCGATATCCTGTTGGAGATCGCGCGGGAGCATCCGCGTTGCCGGCGCTATCCTGAGCCGGTCGCGCTGGTCATGAATGTCGGCGAAAGCCGGATCGATATGGAAATCCGGCTGTTTACCAGCGACATACTCTGGGTCGTCTGGATCGCCAGCGATGTCCGCAAGGAAATCCTGCGTCGGTTCCCGCAAGAAGGAATTGTTATCCCCTATGCGCAGCGTGTCGTCCATCTGGTCGAAAACGGCGATCCGGCGCAGGCGCGATTGCAGGCGGTCACAGGGCAGGTCAAGTCGGACGAAGCAACGGATGCAACACCGGACGTGGACCGGACACCGCAGGAACCTGGCCAGGACGCCCCGCGCTAGGGCTTCAGCACGGCCTCCAGCCGGTCCTCGACATCCAGGGCATGCCGGCCGTGCGACTCGTAGAACTCCTCATATATGCGAAGTTCGCGGTGCACGGTCAGCCCGCCCAAAAGATGCGTGACCTTGCCGTCCTCGCCAAGCGGCAAGGTCAGGCGCTGATAGAGAATGCCGCTTTCGCCGTCGACCTTGTAGATAACCCGCGAATACCAGGGCACGGCCCCTTTGACGATCCGCCCGTAGGAGCGGAGCGCATTGTCGAGGTCATGCCCCTCCAGAACCGCGTCGAGACGCTTTCCGGTGACATCGTTCCTGAAGATTTCCGCCATCCGCGTCCCGGCCAACCTGAACCGATAGCCGCCATCCGGCTCCAGCGTCAGGATATAGAGATGCGGCAGCAGTGCTTTCGGTAGATCGAGCGGATCGATATCCGACCGTCGGGGAAACGGCGCGTCGGCGCGACCCCGCCACCAATAGTCAAACAGGTCCCGCAGTTCGGTCCCGGTCAATGCATCACGGAACGCCTTTTCGTTCAGGGCGCCGGGCTCCCGGACACGTCTGCTGAACAAACCGTTCACGGCTGATCGGACCCCTTTTCACCATTCGCAGGTCCGGGCTTGCGGAGCAGAAACTCGCGCCCGACCTTGACGCGGCGCTTGCCGTCATACTCGACGATGTCGGCCGTCGCGTAGGTTTCCGACCAGCGGTCGGGCAGATAGCTGCCGGTCCCGATCACATTGAGCGGCGCATCGGCCAGGGCCATCACCTTGCATTTCTCCGGACCGAAGCCGCTGGATGCGACGATCTTCACATTCACAAACCCGGCCCGGTCCAGCGCCTCACGCATATGCCAGACGGCGGCGGCAGACACGCCGGGGCCGATCAGGTGCCGCAGCTCGTTTTCGTTGCGATACCCGCGGATCGAACGTGGCGCGTTTCGGTCCAGGACGGCATAGGATTCCGCCGGGTCCAGCCCCTCGCAGAAGCGCCCGCCCGGTGTATCCAGGCGCACCCCAAGACTGCCGGCGCGGGCCAGTTCCGGAAAACGCTCGCAGACCGCCAGCGCGTCGGTGACCTCATGGCCGAAATAGTCGACCAGAACGATCAGCATCTTGTCCGGATGGGCCTCGTGAAACATCTCGGCGGCACGGACCGTGGAGCCGGCATAGCCGATCAGCGCATGCGGCATGGTCCCCATACCCGCGCTCTGGCCAAAATAGTGCGCAGTGGCATCCGTTGCATTGCCGCTGAACCCCACGGCGCCGGACTTGCGCTTCGCCCTGTCCGATCCGACGGAAGCGGCATAGGCCATGATTTCCGCCATTTCCGTACCGGCGCAGTGACGCGCATCCATGGCCAGAAAGGCCGTCTGCGGCAGCTCCTGACACATGGTGAACGCATTATAGGCCGCGACACAGGGCGGGCCGATCTTCTGCAGCAACAGGGTTTCAAGGTCGCAGAGTGCCCGAAAAGACCCCGTCACATACATGATCGGTTCCCCGGCACCGACCCAGCGCCCTTCCTCGTATCGCAGATCGATATCGACGGTGCTGCCTCTTTCCTCGACGGTTCGGCGCAACCATTCGATGGCCAGACGCGGGGCGGACACGACAGGGCGGCGCATGAAGATGGCATAGGTCACCCTGCAATCGCCGAACTTCTCGACAATCTCGCGGGTGCGGTTGAAATAAGCGTCCGTCCAGCGATGGACGAAGGCGTCTACCTCTTTACGATCCGGCATGATGCCCCTGCCCCCACGACAAGGAATGAAAGGAAGGAAGTCCGCCGCGGGAACCAGCGCCCCCGCGGCGTCCCATGATTACTCGGCAGCCTCCGACGGGCGCAGGCGTCCCGCGGCACGACCGGCCTTCAGTTCCTCGGCGATCAGGAAGGCCAGTTCCAGCGCCTGAGCACCGTTCAGGCGCGGGTCACAATGCGTGTGGTAACGCGCCGACAGGTCGGAATCCGAAATTGCCTGCGCACCGCCCAGGCATTCGGTGACATCCTGACCGGTCATTTCGAAATGCACGCCGCCGGCATGCGTACCTTCGGCCTCATGCGCATCGAAGAACTGACGAACCTCGGCCAGAATCCGGTCGAACGGCCGCGTCTTGTAGCCGCTTTCCGACTTGATGACGTTGCCATGCATCGGATCGCAGGACCAGACGACCTTGCGGCCTTCCTGCTTCACGCGCCGCAGCAGGGCCGGCAGGTGATCCTGCACCTTGTCGCTCCCCATACGTGCGATCAGTGTCAGGCGACCCGCTTCGTTCTTCGGGTTCAGAATGTCGATCAGACGGATCAGTTCGTCCGGATCGGTCGACGGGCCGCATTTCATGCCAATCGGGTTTTCGACCCCGCGGCAGAATTCGATATGGGCCCCATCCGGCTGACGCGTACGGTCCCCGATCCAGATCATGTGGGCCGAACAATCGTACCAGCCTCCGGTGATGCTGTCGCGGCGGGTCAGCGCCTGCTCGTACCACAGCAACAGACCTTCATGACTGGTGTAGAACTCGGTCTCCGCGATCTGTGGCACCCGCTCCGACGTCAGGCCGCAAGCGGCCATGAAGCTGAGCGTTTCGTCTAGGCGGTCGGCCAGGGCCTGATAACGCTCACCCTGGGCGCTGTCCGCAACGAAATCCAAATTCCACTGATGCACCTGATGCAGATCGGCGAAGCCGCCCTGCGCAAAGGCGCGCAACAGGTTCAGTGTCGACGCGGCCTGATGGTAGGCGCGCAGCATGCGCGCCGGATCCGGCACACGATCGGCGTCGGTGAACTCGATCCCGTTGACGATATCGCCGCGGTAGCTGGGCAGTTCCTTGTCGCCTTGCTTCTCGGTCGGCGCCGAGCGCGGTTTTGCGAACTGCCCCGCCATGCGGCCGACCTTCACCACCGGGCAAGCCGCCCCGAAGGTCAGCACCACAGCCATCTGCAGCAGAACCTTGAATGTGTCGCGAATATTGTTCGCAGAGAATTCCGCGAAGCTCTCGGCACAATCCCCGCCCTGAAGCAGAAATGCGCGGCCTTCCGCAACCTCGGCAAGCGACGCTTTCAGCTTCCGCGCCTCGCCGGCAAATACCAAGGGCGGATTGGAGGCCAGTTCCGCCTCGATCGACTGCAGTTTCGATGCGTCGGGATACTCCGGCACCTGCAGGATCGGCTTTGTGCGCCAGCTTTCCGGGCTCCAGGTTCCGTGTGCCATTGTCCTAAACTCCAAAGTTCTCTCTTTCCCCGGCGGACGGCCCTATGCCGAATCATGGTCGGGGCGGGGGCCTGTTTTACGCGGTCACCGCAAGGTTTTCCACCGGTTATTCGGGAAATTGAGGTATTTACAACTTTCCCACATTCACGCCGATCCGGATTGGAACCTTCGGCAGAAACCGGGAACGGGATGGAAACATGAAACCTGGCGTCAAAATTGCCATTTGGGCCGGAATCGGGGCTGTTTCGGCCTATCTTGTATGGGAAGCCCTGCGTCCCGGCCCGCCGATGCCCGGCGACAAGCGCTGGTGCCAGGCAATCCGGGACAAGCCGCTGACAAACTGGACCGCCGAGGATGCGCGGGGGTTCGCCGAACAAAACTGCATGCGCTGGGATCTTCAGCCCCCGGACGCGAACAAGGAAGAAGGATCGAGCGGATGAAGAACAAGCTGGTAATCGGGACCGTTTTCCTGGCCGCACTGGTGCTGGCGGGCTGCGAGCCGAAGGTCGGCAGCCAGGAATGGTGCGACATGATGAAGGAACGCAATGCCGAGGACATCACGGCCAAGGAAGCCGCGGAGTTCGCCAAGCACTGCGTCCTGTAAGCGTCGGCCGGGTTATTCGGCGGCGGCCCTGGTCGGCCGCGCCGGCTCGCGCATCGTCACAAACTCCTCCGCACTGGTCGGATGAATGCCGACCGTGGCATCGAAGTCCGCCTTCGTCGCGCCCGCCTTCATGGCGACACCGAAGCCCTGGGTGATCTCACCGGCTTCCGGGCCGACCATATGCAGGCCGACGACCCGGTCGCTGGCCTTGTCGACGATCAACTTCATCAGGCTGCGCTCATCGCTGCCGGACAGCGTATGTTTCATCGGCCGGAATTCGGAACGATAGATCTCAATCTCGCCGTATTCCTTGCGGGCCTCTTCTTCGGTGAGGCCGACCGTGCCGATCGGCGGCTGACTGAACACCGCCGTCGGAATGTCGCGATAGCTCATCTTCCGCCCACCCTTGCCATAGGTATTATGGGCGAAAACCATGCCCTCTCCGATGGCGACAGGCGTCAGCGCGACGCGGTCAATGACGTCCCCCAGCGCATAGATCGACGGCACAGTGGTCTGGTAATCGTCGTTCACGACAATCGCGCCCGACTTCGTCATCTCGACGCCGGCCGCTTCCAGCCCCAGATCCTTCGTCTTAGGGGTTCGCCCAGTGGCATAGAGAATGGTATCCGCTTCCATCTCGGTCCCGTCCTCGAGCGTCGCAACCAGGGCGCCATCGGTCTTCTTCTCAACCGAGGCGATGTTCTTCTTGAACTGCAGGTCGATGCCCTTCTTGCGCACCTCGCCCGCCGTAAAATGACGGATATCCTCATCAAAACCGCGCAAAAAAAGCGGGCCGCGATACAGCTGTGTCACCGAAGCGCCCAACCCGTTGAAGATCCCCGCCAGTTCGACGGCAATGTAGCCGCCGCCGACAACGATGACCCGCTTCGGCAAATCGTCGAGATAGAAGAATTCGTTCGACGTGATCACATGCTCCTTGCCAGGAATGTCGGGTACGGACGGCCAGCCGCCGACAGCGACCAGAATGCGCTCGGCGGTGATCCGGCGTCCATCGACCTCGACCTCATGCGGCCCGGTGACGGTCGCGCGACCGTTGAACAGTTCGACACCGGCATTTTTCAGCAGATTGCCGTAGATGCCGTTCAGGCGGGAGATTTCGGTATTCTTCGCCTCGATCAGCTTCGACCAGTTGTGGGCCCGCGGGCCGACCGTCCAGCCGAACCCTGCCGCCTCATCGAAATCCTCGTGATAATGCGAGGCATAGACCATCAGCTTCTTCGGCACGCAGCCGACATTGACGCAGGTGCCGCCGAGATGCAGGTCCTCGGCAATGGCAACCTTCGCGCCGAGCGAAGACGACATGCGGCTGGCCCGGACCCCGCCGGAACCGGCACCGATGACAAACAGGTCGTACTCGTATTCGCTCATGTCGCGACTCGCTCCTATATGTTACTCAGGTCTCTGTAGTTGGATGGGAACATGGGGTAACGATCCCGCCGGGACAATAGCTGCAGTGCAACAACGCTGGTTCCGCGCGGGAACAAGGGAACGGTATAGAGCTCAATTGCCCATGGAACGTCGCTACACCAAAATGCGGATCTGCACCAATCTGAGGGCGGGCGACATCCTGCCGTCCTGTGGTGCACGGGGATCGAAGGAACTGGCCAAGGCACTTCGCAATGAGTTGGAGAAGCGCGGCGATTTCATACAGATGGAAACCGTCCACTGCCTGGGTCGCTGTCATATCGGCCCGACCATCAAGCTGCTGCCCGGCGGACCGTTTCTACAGGGCGCCCGCCCGGACCAGGCGGCGGAGTTGATGGATCTGCTGGAGACGGAAGACTATGACACGGCGGCCAAGACCTTCCCCGATCAACCGGCGGATTAGGACCATACCGTGTTGCACCCTGCCTTCATCGGACTTGTGATCACCCTCATGCTGCCTGCCGCTGCCTACGGGCAAAACCAGGCCCGGGATTTCCTGCGCCGAATTCCGGAGGTCGTGGAGCCCGAGCCCCATGGCGAGGTGCGATCGCGCACGGACGGATCGCAGATCAATTTCCCTGTCGACGCCCGGGAACTGCCCAGGAACCTTTCGGATACGCTTTCCGACGCCTGTTCACGGCTACGCTTCAATCAGCGACGGCAGGGCAAGTACTACGTGATCGTGGATCAGCAAAATGCCCCGCCCGTCCGCTACGGTTATGCGCAGGGCAACGGCCTCAACCTCTACGATCCGGAAAGGCTGAGCGGCCCGGAACAGGCCTATCTGTTCAGACTGGACGGGACCTCCGAATGCCGCGTCTACGTACTGGCCCTGCCCTGAACACACGCAATAACGCGAATGTGACAAGCCGCGCTGCCAGCCTTTCAATTGAACCCATTCCCATCGCGACCTAACATCCAGGTGATGAACAAGCGCCTGATCCTTGCCCTGTCAGCCTTTCTGGCGGCTACCGCCGTTCCGGCCGCCCCGTCATCGGCATTCCTTTGGGGCTCGGATGAGGAGACCGGTGCCGTCAAGGGAACGGGCCGAGAAGGGAAATGCGGCGCGACGGATCTGGTCATCGCCATCGACACGACGCATTCCATGGCGGCCGCCATCCGCGAGATGAAGCGGGAGGCGATCCGGCTTATCGATCTCGTATCGTTCGTATCGGCGGGCGATTTTCGCCTCGGCCTCGTCAGTTTTCGCGACACCGTACGCGTCGATGTCGATCTGGGATCCGTCGCCGATCCCGGGAAGGCGAAGGATGCGATCACCTGGGCGATCCGGCGGCTGCAAGCGGAAGGCGGCAATGGCGGCCCGGAGGCCAGCGATGAGGCCTTGCGCACCGCTGTCGTCGGGCTCAGTGCCGCCGACCGGGCGCAGGAGGGCGATTTCAGGGGCGAATGGCAGGCCCGCAGCCGCATTCTGGTCCTGATCACGGACAATCTGCCTGGCGGCTTCGACGATTCCTTTGACGAAGGGGTCGACGACGTCAACGCGCGGGAGATCACGACCGAGGCCCTGCGCCGCGACATCCGTATTTCATCCGTCTACATCCCGACCGCCGGCTTTCAATTGTCGCCGGATCCGCGCGTCATAGAAATCATGCGCGCCTATCCGCAACTGACCGGCGGGGTCTTTTCGGTAACCGAGGAATCCGGACGCGGCACCGCGGAGGCGATCGCGGATATCGTCGACCGATGCGGCATGCGTCCGCTGTCCTGATCATTTTCGGAAAGGCCCGGGAAAGACAAAAGGCCCCGCCGGTGCATCCGGTGGGGCCTTTCCGCAAGTCGATCCCGAAATGGATCAGGCAGCCAGTTTCAGCGCCGGGATTTCGGCACCGAACAGCGCCTCGTAGGCCTTCGGGTCGTAATGCTTCAGGCACAGTGCAGCGAATTCGGACGCGCTCATGCCCAGTTGCAGGCCCAGGGCCTTGTAGAACACGGACGGAACCGGGCGGCGGCCGGCTTCGACGTCGGCAATCCAGGCGACGGAAGGCAGCCCGGCCTGTTCGGCCAGTTCGGCCTTGGTGATCTCACGCGCCTTGCGCAGCGCGGCGATCTGATGGCCGCCTTCGACCCAGGGGCCGCGGATATCGGTGGTGTTGGTCATGTCATTCGGTCCTTCAGTTCGGTGGCGCGTGCCCTGTACCGGACCGCGCATGTGTCATTCGATTTACCGTAGCGGAACGGAGACTAGGCAGGCGGTTCTCAAAATTCGGTTAACGAAAGCCCATCGGGCGGCCGAAGCCGCCGTGAGTGGATCGCAACGCTAATCTGGAACCAGCCGCCGGGCCATCCCGTTCCCGGTGCTGTGCGACACATTATTGCAATGCACACATAACCGAACTGCAAAGTTCAGGACTCAGGCATGCAGCCAGCGCATAGCTCGTCCGCCGGCCCGGCGTCAGGCGATTTCCGGCTTGTCGACGACCACGACCGTGTCCCGACCCGGCACCACATCCAACAGGTCCCGAACGCTTTTCCCGGTAGTCGGGACAGGGTGATCCGGCACGATATCGGCCAATGGCGCCAACACGAAGGCCCGCTCCGCAATGCGCGGATGCGGCAGGACCAGTCTTTCCGTCTCAAGAACGGCGTCGCCATGAAACAGGATGTCGATATCGATGGCGCGCGGCCCGTTCACCACCGACGGTACCCGTCCGATCCGCGTCTCCAATGCCTTTACCTTGTCCAGCAGATCCAACGGAGCCAGATCGGTCACTGCCGATAGCGCCATGTTCAGAAAGGCGGGCTGATCCGTGACATACATCGGTGCAGTCTCATAGACCCGGGACAGGGTTACGGGTCCCAACAGGGCCCGGAGTTCCCGGATCGCCGTCGCCAGCATGCCTTCCCGATCGCCCAGATTGCTTCCCAGAGCCAGAACCACAACCCGGGTCATGCGGCATCTTCCGAATTCGCTCGGGCGGCACGACCGGCGGTAAGCATTGCCTCGGTCATGCGCACGACCTTGGCGTTCTCGGCGACATCATGGACGCGAACGATGGCAGCCCCGCGGGTCACGGCGAGCGCCGTCGTCGCCAGCGTCGTCTCCAGCCGGTCACCGGCCGGCAGATCCAGAACACGCCCCATGAAGCTCTTTCGGCTGGCGCCCAGCAGGACCGGGTAGCCGATGTCCCGCACCCGGTCGATCGCCTCGATCAGCGCCATGTTCTGAGCGGGCGTCTTGCCAAACCCGACGCCGGGATCGGCGTAGAGCCGCGCCGGGTCCAGTCCGCTTTCGACCGCATCCGCCATCATCCGCCGCATCTCGTCCAGCACGCATTCCAGGAAATTGTCGCCATAATCCGGCGCGACGTAGCTCCCCCCCAGGCGCCGATCGATATCGGCATGGCCCGGTTTGCTGCGATTGTGCATCAGGATCGCGGGGCATGCCGCCTCGACCACGACGCGCGCCATGTCGGGGTCCGCCTTCAACGCCCAGACATCGTTGACAATGTCCGCCCCGGCTTCCAGCGCAGCCGCCGCGACGCGCGCCTTATACGTATCGATCGATATTGCGACATCAGGCAGAACGTCGCGGATCGCCTGGATCACGGGAACCACACGCGCGGTTTCCTCATCTTCCGCGACAAGCTCGGCGCCGGGACGCGTGCTTTCGCCGCCGATGTCCAGAATATCGGCCCCGGTTTCAACGAAATGTTGCGCCTGCGCGACGGCAGCGGCCACGATGTCGCATTCTTTGCCTAGTCCGTCGCCGGAGAAGGAGTCCGGCGTCACATTCACGATACCCATTACAAGGCATCGCTGCGGGGCTTCGTTAAGGACGGTTCTGGACATCTTCAACTTTCCTGAAACCGAGCTTTTCTTGCCTTCGGGCCCGGTATGGGTAGTGTGCCGCTGTGACTGCGGAATTAGCCCGCGCGCCGGACTTTGCCAAGCCCGTCCGGACGGCGCGGACCGCAAAGGCAGGACAGAGAATACGGACGAGACGTTCAGGGGGAGAGGTAAAGAGGATGCGTGTGATTTCCGAATTGGCCCAGGCCTCCTATACCGTGGCGGAACAGGCCCCGGCCCCGCAGGACGTGACCTATCGCATTTCGGTTCGCGACCTGGACATCGCCTGGAGCATCGGCGTCTTCGATCACGAACATCATCGGATGCAGCCCATCCGCATCAACCTCGATCTCGAGGCCCTGCCTCTGGAAGACTGGAATGCGGACGACTATGACTGCGTTCCCTGCTATGCCCAGATCGCGGAACGAATCCAGCAGATGGCGGCCGAGGGCCACGTGAAACTGGTCGAAACCCTGGCCAGCCGGATTGCGGAAATGTGCCTTGAGGACGAACGTGTCCTGTCCGCCAGCGTGCGCGTTGAAAAGCCCGAAGCATTGTCCAACGCCGCCTTCGTCGGGGTCGAAGTCACCCGCGCCCGCCGACGCTGACCAGGCACCGCCGGGGACCCGATTCGCGAAAACGGCCCTGCGACGCGCCGGACGGAATTCCCCGCACACCGTCACTCCAGCCACTGAATCCCCGGATATCCGAGGTCTTCAGGCTCCATCCCCTGCCGCGATATATCCGAACCTTGCGTGGTTTCCGCCACAACATGTAGCTTTCAGCTGAGGAGATCGCGTCCTCGGTGTCGGTATGGCCGTACCCGCAGAGACGCGGAGATGGGGCAGGATACCGGCGCCGACGCGGCCGGACCGAGGACAAGACGGGCGGACGAAGAACCGTGGAACGGACTTTCTGGATACAAGGCCGGACAGGGCGCTACTGGCAGAACCTGGAAAGCTTGGACAGCGACCAGACGGCGATCGTGCGTCTCGGCGCGCTGATCAGTGAAGACCGTTATGACGAGTTGCGTCTGATCCAGGCCCAGGTCAACGCCATTACCGGTGAGACCGATTACACGAATATCGTGACCATTCGGGACGGCCAGGTCATCGATTCCCCGATGCTGCGCGCCCAACGCGACGCTGACTCCGCAGACGACAGCGAAGAGGCCCTCGAGTCCGACACCGCGGATCTCTCGCCCGAAGACCCGATCCCGGCGACCGATACGGAAGAGACCGTTTCGGAACCGCATCCGCAATTGAAGTTCTGGCCGACGCCGAAGCCGGAAAACATGCAGGGTCGGCTGGGGCTCACCGGTGAAACGCCCTGGGCCCCTGATGTCGAGGATCATGTCGGTGCGGCTTTCCCGGAGGAAGGCGCTCATGCCGCGCTTGGCCGTCCGCCTGTAGCCGGCACTCCCGCCTCCTCGGAGGCCTCGGCCGAAGCCGCACCCAAGTCACAGCGACGCAAGGCAACCTTCGTGCCGCATGTCACGGTCCATAGCGGCCCGCTGGACGACGACATCATGGCCGGCGGATGGAAGATTCCGCGCGACCTGGATGAAAAAGACATCGCACCGACGGAAAAGCGAAGTGAAGACGCCCTGCCGGTACGCCGCACGCCGGATGCCGAAACGTCCCAGCCGCCACTCCGCAGCGGCCTTACCGCCGATCCGGGTGGCCGGGACGCGTCGGCGGAACGCGGATCGCGGCGGTTCGGTCTGAAACGCTTCGGGGCGGCACGTCGGCAAACCGCCGCGGGGCAACCGGATTCGCGCGGCACGGGCCCGAACCGCGTTGCGTTGATGAGCGGTGTCTTCGCCGGAGCGCTGGCGACGGGTCTTGCCCTGTCTGCGATCAACCCGGATTTCGCGGGGCGCTTCTTTGCCGGCGTATCGGGACAGGTCGGCGATTTCCTGCCTAAGACGACCCTGATCGACGCCATCGCCAATGGCGATTTGCAGACCGTCCGGGCGCGACTGGCGGAAGGGACCGATCCGAATTCTCTGGATAGCGAGGGCAATCCGGCCCTGTTGCGCGCCGCGCGGGCCGGCAATCTCGCCGCCGTCAGCCTGCTGTTGCAGGCGGGTGCCGATCCGACCCTTCCGACGAAGGATGGTCGGTCGATACTGCACAGGATCGCCGCCGAAGGGCGCAGCCAGGCGCTGCAGCGCATGATCGACGCCGGAGCGCCGGTCGATCTGGCGGGGGGCGTTTACGGCTGCCTGACGCCGCTTGCCGTTGCCTCCGCCAATGGGCGTGTCCGTGCCGCTTCGCTGCTGGCCGAGCGGGGCGCATCCTTCGATCCTCAACGCGGATGCTCCGTCGGCCCGATGGAGATCGCCGCCGGCCACCCGCATGTACTGGCCCGGCTGGAACAGGTCCGCGCAGAGCGCGACGCCCTGCTGCTGGCAACGCGCAACACGGCCCCGCCGCCGGCAGAGCCCGACAAGAAGCTCGTGACCGCGCAGTTGGATCCACCCGCCCCGGCGCCTGCCCCGGCACCATCTCCGGCCATGGAGGCGCCGCCGGCACTCGAACCCGCAATCGAAGAAACCTCTGAAGCACCGAAGCCGGCCACCTCCGTGGTTTCTTCCGCCCCCGTCGCGCAATTCAGCATCCCCGACACGCCCCCGCCGGACGTATCGGTCACCCCGGAGATGGCAAACGCGGCCAAAGACCTGTCCGCCGCCATCAACGAGACGCTTGATCGGGATGCCCCCGCTCCGCCGCCGCAGCAGGTGGCGAATGTGGGAAGCGAATCCGGGGTATTCATGCCGCCGCCAAAGCCCGCACCGCCGGCGGCGCCGACCGATCCGCGTGTCTTCACCTCGCGTCTGAAGTCGGCCATCGATGCCGGCAATGAAGGCACTGTCGTCGCCCTTCTCGGCTCCCCGCCGCCCGGCTTCTCGCTGGACGATGCGAAATACGCCGTGGAAGACGGTTTCGGATCGGGCGTACGGACTGCCCTGGAACAGGCCGCGCTGAACGGGCAGGCGAACATCGTGCGACTGCTGGCCGATGACGGTGCATCGATCCCCCCGAAACTGATCCATCGGGTCGTGCAGCATGCCGACCGGCCGGAACTGGCCAGCATGTTGGGTGTGCTGCTGGAGGAAGGCGCCGATCCGAACGGTCTGTCCGACGGTCTGACCCCGTTGATGCGGGCATCGCTGCGTGGCGATCCGGAAACGGCCTATATGCTGATGGCATTCGGCGCCAATCCGAGCATCGTATCCGCCGATGGTCGCCTGGCCTCTGACTTCGCCCGGGAATCCGGACGGGCTGATCTGGAGGAACGCCTGGTTCTCGCCGCCAGCGAGCCGCAGTATCGCGATCTGATGATGGGGCTGAGCTGGTCCGACAATCTGGCCAGCGTCCGGGACCGGATCGAGGTCTGCAAGGATATCGGCGACGATTTCACGGCGTGCAAGTTGCGTGTCGACACCTGGCTGAAGGACGCGAAGGTCGTGGTCGCCCAGTTCGACCGCAAGGCATCGGACCGACTGGTCGCGATCCAGATCGACAGCCACCCGATCGCTTCGGTCTCAACAGCGGTTGCCAGTTTCGAAACGGCGCGCCGCTCCATTCAGGAGCGTGTTCCGGCCGGACATGCCGGCTTCGTCACGACTGATTTCGAAAGCAATGACACCCTGTTCCGGGATTTGAGACCGGAAGTGAACCAGGGCCGGTACTTCAGCTATTGGCCGGACCAGGATCGCCGTCGACCGGTGTTCATCCATCTGAAACTGGCAGGGCTGGACGACAATCGAGGCTTCTACCGGGTCGTTATCGGCAATCCGTTCCGCGCCAGCTGACGCAGTCCCGCCACCCGACTATCGCCAGTTTTTCAATGCCTCGGCGGCAGCGGCGACTTCTTCGGTCGTGCCAGCAAAAGAAAAACGCACGGTACGATTTCCTCGCACGGCGTCAAAATCCAGACCCGGCGTGATCGCGACCCCGGTTTCCCGAAGAATGCGGGCACAGAATTCCTGGCTGTCATTGGTGCGGTTGCCGACATCCGCATAGATGTAGAAGGCCCCGTCCGAGGGCGCCAAATCGCCGAACCCTGCCAGCGGCAGCTCCCGCAGCAAGAGGGCGCGATTGTCCGTGTAGCGCCGTAGATTGGCCTGTAATTCTTCATGACAGTCGAAGGCCGCAACGGCTGCGCGCTGGCTGAGTGTCGGCGGCGAGATGAACAGGTTCTGCGCCAGGCATTCCACCGGCCGGATCAGGTCTTCCGGCACGACCAACCAGCCAAGCCGCCAACCCGTCATCGAGAAATACTTCGAGAAACTGTTTACAACGACGGCGCCGGCATCCAGCTCCGCCGCGCTCGTGGCCGCCATGCCGTAGGTGATCCCGTGATAGATCTCGTCGGAGATGACCCGAATTCCGTGCCGGGCACAAAAATCCAGCAATTCCGACAGGGCCTCGCGGTCCAGCATGGTTCCCGTCGGATTGGATGGCGACGCAACGATCAGACCGTGGACCGGCCCGTCCTGCATGGCCCGCTCCAGCAGGGCCGGTGTCGGCTGGAACCGCTCGTCCGGACCGGCGGGCAGCATGACCGGATCGATGCCTAGCGCGTTGAGAATGTGACGATAACAGGGGTATCCCGGCGCCGCGAGGGCCACACGATCGCCAGGATCGAACGCCGCCAGGAAACTCAGGATAAATCCACCCGAGGACCCCGTCGTCACGACGATGCGATCCTCCGGCACCGTCAGGCCGTATTCCGACTGGTAGTGGCCGGCAATTGCCTCCCGCAGCTCCGGAATTCCCAGCGCGACCGTATAGCCGATCCTGTCGGTATCCAGCGCCCTGTGTGCCGCCTCGATCACACCGCGGGGCGCGGATGTACCGGGCTGGCCGACCTCCAGATGGTAAACCGCATCGCCGGACCGCTCCCGCTCTACGGCAGCACGCATGACTTCCATCACCATGAAGGCAGGAATGCTGCCCCGGCTCCCGACCTTCAAGCCTGCCATGGTCAGTTGGCACCTTCCGAATAGGGCGACAGACCATTCCCGCGCGGATCATGGACCACGCCGCAGACAGCCTCCCTGGTCCGGTCCGGATGAATGCCGAGCGGGCAATGGACCGCGTTGACCTTGCCCTGCCACGTCAAACGGGAGACCGGGTGTCCCTTCGCCTGCAAATCGGCCGCCAGGTCGTCCCCATTCTCGGTTTCCACCAGCACGGTGTCGGGTGAATCCACGGCCAGAATGCGCGGCTTCGCGATTGCCTGATCCAGCTTTACATCGGCGAGCAGCGTATCGGCCATGACCTGAATGACACCTGCCGGCGCCAGCGGACCGCCACCGGACGCAATGGCGAACTTGAAACGCAGATTGTTGCTGTTGACAGCGATCGCCGGGCCCAGCCCCAGCGGATTGCGCCCGCGCAGACCCGGCGCGGCGGCCAGCAGAATGCCGGTGTCTCCGGCAATGCGGCCCGTACCGAATGGATTATAGAGCGACAGGTTGCAGGCGACCGACATGCCGCCGGAATCCAACACGACAAAGCCCGTCCCGGATATGACTTCCACCAGTTGTCGTCCCTGCGGGTCCAGCTCGCGCCCGGGCGTCGCCCGGTTCGCATCGTAACCGGCCATCAAGCCGCGCACCCGGTTCGGCGCGACGACCTCTTCCAGGGGGATCGAAGTGGTGAAACCGGGCGCAATCCAGTTCTTTCGGTCTGCCCCGGCCCGCTTCATGACCTCCGCCAGAATATGGGCCCGCTCCTGTTCACTTGCCTCGGCATAGAAGTCACTTTCGACAAGTAGACGCCACATATTGGCCAGCATCGGCCCGGCGGCCGCGGGCGGCGGTGCGAAATGCATTTCGTCATCGCCATAGGGCACGATAATGGGAAGACGGAGCTCCGGCGTGTAGCTGTTCAATTCCTCGTAGGACAGGGTGCCGCCCGCCTCGTGCACGCCTTCCAGGATCCGGCGCGCCAGTCGACCGGAATAGACGACGCCCGCCCCGCCGGCGCGGATCTGCCCCAACGTTCCAGCGAGATCCGGCTGTATCAGCTTTTGGCCTTCCCCAAGCAATCGACCATTAGGCGCGAAAACAGCACGCACACTGGGTTCGCGGTACAACGGATCGGCCGCCCGGGCCAGCTCCTTGGCAAACGCGCGTGAAACCTGGAAACCCAGCCGTGCCAGTCGCTCGGACGGCGACACAACGCTGCGCCACGGCAAACGGCCATAGCGGGCGTGCAGCGCCGCCATGCCACGCGGCAATGTCGGGATGGCGGACGGACGATCGCCACGACCGCCTGTGCCTGCGGGCGGAATGAAGTCAATGACCTCACTGAGGCCCAGACGAGAATCGTTGACGATGCAGACCCCGCCACCGCCAATGCTCACCGCCGACGGGTAGGTGACGGACAGCGCGAAAGAGATCGCCGTCGCCGCATCCGCCGCCGATCCGCCGGAGGTCAGGATATCCCGGCCGATCAGGGCCGCAATCGGCTCGTCGACAGCCAGGCCGCCGTAGAATCCCTGAATATAGCCGATATCACCGTATTGCGGCTCCTCTGAACTGCCGCCGCAGGCCGACAGGGCAAGGACCCCGGAAAGGACAACCCCTGCGCGCAACGCGGCGAATGCAGGTTTGAACCGACCGGCCGGGCACACTACGTTAAGGGTCTTACAGGCCGCCGAGACGGTCATTTTTCTCACGGTTGGAGCATCGAACAAGGATGCGGACCCTCCTAAATTCCTGGCGCGAACGGCTGCAACGCACCCGCGCCGCCGCGTTGTTCAGCTTGATGTTGGCTGGCGCTGTCGGCGCCGCGGGCGCGAGTGTGCCCGGATCGGCCGCCCATGCGCAAGGCCGCGATATCTCCTTCGTCCGGGATACGGAGATCGAAAACACGATCCGCTACTACCTGCAACCCATCTATGAAGCGGCGGGTGTAGACGGATCATCGGTGCGCATTCATCTGATCAAGGATGACCGCCTGAACGCCTTTGTCGCGAACGGACAGCGTATTTTCGTCAATACCGGGCTGCTGGCCCGAGCCGATTCGCCGGACCAGGTGATCGGGGTGCTGGCGCACGAACTGGGTCACATCACCGGCGGGCATCTGTCACAATTCAAGGACAACATCGAAAACGCCCAGACCATGGCAATTGCAGGAATGCTGCTTGGTCTGGGGGCGGCACTCGCGACCGGTGACGGGCAGGCCGCGGCGGCCGGTACGCTGCTGGGTCAGCAGGTCGGCGAACGCTCCTTCCTGCAATACACCCGCGCCAACGAGCAAGCCGCGGACCAGGCGGCTGTCACCTATATGGACGATGCGGGTATTTCATCCCGCGGCCTGGTCGAGTTCATGAAGGTGCTGCAGGAACAGGACAAGCTGTACAGTGCCGGGGCGAACCCCTACACACGGACGCACCCGCTGACCCAGGACCGCATCACCTTTCTGGAAAATCATGTCCAGAACTCCAAGGCGACCGGTAACGAGTTGCCCTTTGAGTTCCAATTGGTCCACGCCCGGATGCGCGCCAAGCTGGCTGGCTATCTGAAGCCACAGGACACGATCGACCGTTTCCCGCCCTCCGATACGTCCCCGCCGGCCCGCTATGCCCGGTCCATCGCCTATATGGAGCTCTTCAAGACCGACAAGGCCCTGGCGGAGATCGATGTCCTGTTGAGCGAGAGTCCCGAAGACCCGTTCTTCTGGGAGACGAAAGGCGACATCTATCGACGGGCAGGCGATCTGACCAAATCGGCGGACGCCTACCGAAAGGCTGTGGAAATTCTGCCCTGGGCGTCGTTGATCCGGGCCAACCTGGCCCAGGTTCTCCTGGAAAGCGGCAATCCCGATGCACTGCCGGAAGCCCTCGACAATGCCAATGTCGCTGTCGGCTACGAACCGAACATGATCCGTGCCTGGAACCTGAAGGGGCAGGCGCACCAACGTTTGGGCGATACCGGCATGGTTTACCTGACCCAGGCGGAGGTTGCGCTCCGCACCGGAGAGAAAGCCCAGGCCAAGGTACTGGCCAAGCGCGCCATGGAAACTCTTCCGGAGGGATCCGCATCCTGGCTTCAGGCACAGGACATCTCGTATCGCGCCGACGGCAAGTAAGGTGGGCGCTGACCCGGCGCCAAACGCCGTTCAACGGCAATGACGATGGCGTGGGGTCGCCCTTTCCCCCTTGGCCGGGCGTGCTGCAGCGCTTATGACAAAGACCGTGACCTGCACAGAATTTCGACGGAGACCGATATCGTGTTTCGCCCCATTCGACTGTTCCTGACGGCATGTGCCGTTTCGCTCTGCTGGTCCGGTACGGCCATTGCGCAGGATGCGATCGATCCCGCCGAACGGGCACGCATCGAATCCATCGTCCGCGATTACCTTCTGAAGAATCCGGAAATCATTCTCGAGGCGATGCAGGTCCTGGAGCAGCGCGAGACCATGGCCGGCGAGCTTCGCCGCCAGGAGGCCATTTCCGGGCTGGTGCCGACGCTGACCGCAAGCCCGCTGACCCCGGTGGTCGGCGCCGCGGACGCGGATGTCACCGTGGTCGAGTTCTTTGATTACCAGTGCGGCTATTGCAAGCGCCTGTTCCCGAGCCTGCGCAACGTCATGGAAAAGGACGAGTCGCTTCGGTTCGTCTTCGTTGAATTTCCCATTCTCGGCCCGGCTTCCCTGGTCGCGGCCCGCGCGGCGCTGGCAGCGCAGAAGCAAGACCTCTACATGGAGTTCCATACCGCCCTGATGGAATTTCAGGGACGCCTGAGTGACGATGTCATCTTCGCGAAGGCGGACGAGGTCGGTCTCGACATCGACCAACTCAAGTCGGACATGGATGACCCGCGGATCGCACAATACATCGAAATGACCCGCTCGGTCGCGGAATCCCTGGATGTACGCGGGACGCCGGCCATGGTCATCGGAAAGCAGTTCGTCGGCGGCTTCGTGCCGGGTGAGCAGCTGGAAGCGGTGATCGAACGCGCCCGGTCCGAGGGATGAGCCTGAAATACGCCGAGCCCCTGGTGGAGGCGCAGCTTCTCCGCCGCTACAAGCGTTTCCTCGCCGACATCCGGTTCGGCGGCGGTGACGAAGACATCGCCCATTGCGGCAATCCCGGCTCGATGATGGGACTGGCCGAACCGGGCACGACGATCTGGGTGTCCGCCAACCGGAACCCGACGGCAAAGCTGAACTGGCGTTGGGAGATCGCGACCCAGGTCATCGACGGGGCACCGGTGCCGGTCGGTATCAATACTAATCTGGCCAATCGCGTCGTCGAGGACGCCATCGGCCGCCACGCCATTCCCGAGCTCAACGGATACGAAGCGCTTCGTCGCGAGGTGAAGTATGGCAGCCGAAACAGCCGGATCGATCTGCTTCTGACCGATCCGGATCGCAGCGATTGTTATGTCGAAGTGAAAAGCGTCACTTTGCGCCGTCCTGACGGGCCAAATCCCGAAGCGGCCGAATTTCCCGACGCCCGTACCGAGAGAGGCGCCAAGCATCTGGCGGAACTGGCCGATATCGCCCGGGAAGGCGGTCGTGCCGTGATGTTCTACCTTGTCCAGCGGGGCGATTGTGCCCATTTCAGCCTTGCATCCGATATCGATCCGGCCTATGCCGCCGCCTTCGCAGAGGCGCGGGATGCCGGAGTTGAAGCGGTATGCTATGATTGCGCCGTCACGCCGCACGGCATAAAACTGAAGTCCGCGTTGCCGCTACGGATATAGGTCCGTTTCCGGCAGCGCCAGAAACGAGACAGTGACCGAAATGCTCTACGATACCGAAGCCGGCCGCATCAAACTGCACAATGCGGAAGATTTCGAAGGAATGCGCAAGGCGGGACGCCTTGCCGCGGAAACGCTCGACTTCATCACGCCCCATGTCCAGCCCGGCATCAGCACCGGCGAACTGGACCGGCTGTGCCACGAATACATCACCGATCACGGGGCGATCCCGGCGCCGTTGAACTATCGCGGCTTTCCCAAGTCGATCTGCACCAGCGTGAATCACGTCGTCTGCCACGGCATTCCCGATGACGCGAAGCTTCTGAAGGACGGCGATATCATCAATATCGACGTTACGGTCATCCTCGACGGCTGGCACGGCGATACCAGCCGGATGTTCCTGGTCGGTGACAAGGTGTCCGTGAAGGCGCGCAATCTGTGCGACGTGACCTATGAATCCATGATGAAGGGCATTGAGGCCGTGCGCCCCGGCATGCGGTTGGGCGAAATCGGCCACATCATTCAGAGCTATGCCGAATCCCGTCGCTTTTCGGTGGTTCGCGATTTTTGCGGCCATGGTCTCGGCCGCGTGTTTCACGACGCGCCCAGCGTCCTTCACTACGGCGAACCCGATACCGGGGTCGAATTGCGCGAAGGCATGTTCTTCACGATCGAGCCGATGATCAATGCCGGCCGGTATCCTGTGAAGACGCTGAACGACGGCTGGACCGCGGTGACCAAGGACCGGTCCCTGTCGGCCCAGTTCGAGCATTCGATCGGCGTGACCGCCGACGGGTACGAGATCTTTACCGCCTCGCCAAAGGGCTGGGATCGCCCGCCCTACGTCTGACGCCTGAAACCGGCCCGAAGGACATGCCGTGACCGACCCCGTCGATCCGCCGGTTTCTGCTGACCCGCCCCACTACCAGGGGCATAGAAAGCGCCTCAAAGCTCGCTTTTTGAATGATCTCGGCGCCAGCATGCAGGATTACGAACTGCTGGAGCTGCTGCTGTGTCAGACAATTCCGCGCAAGGATGTGAAACCGCTGGCGAAGGACCTGATCGCCCGGTTCGGCAGCTTCGGCGGCGTCCTGTCCGCCGACCCCGCCGTCCTGATGGCGCAGAGCGGGTTGAAGGAGAATGCGGTCGTCGGACTGAAGACCGTTCAGCAGGCCGCCTTGCGGCTGATCCGGCAGGACCTGGACAGGATGGATGTGCTGTCATCCTGGCAGGCGGTGATCGATTATTGCCGCGCCGCGATGGGGCGCGACGCCGTCGAGCAGACGCGCCTTTTGTTTCTGGACGGCAGCAACCGGCTGATCGCGGATGAGGTCCAGCAGCGCGGCACCGTCAATCACACGCCGCTATACCCCCGGGAGGTCGTCAAACGCGCTCTGGAGCTGAGCGCAAGCGCGCTGATCATGGTCCACAACCACCCGTCCGGCGACCCGACCCCGTCCCGTCCCGATATCGACATGACCGCCGCCGTGCGCGATGCCCTGGCGCAGATCGACATTCAATTGCACGATCACATCATCATATCCCGGTCCGGCCATACCAGCCTGCGTGCCGAGGGGTATATCTGACCCACCGACGAGCGCCTGTTTCCAAACTGATTGGCCGGTGGGTCCGCGCCCCAATTCTTGCCCCCATGCGGCGGCTGGATTAGTGATTGATCCAGCGGCGGACCGACAGGCGGCCCCGCCCATAACGGCGATTGAGGGAGGTCCCATGAAACTGTTTGGCAAATTGGCCGCGATCGGCCTGATGACCGCGCTGCCGCTTGCGGCGGCCCAGGCGGAAACCCGGGTCACGTACAAGTCGGCGAGTTCGTCGTCTTCCTATTACCAGATGGCGGTCCAGATCGCAGAGGCCATGAAGGCCGGCACCGACGGCGGCATCATCGTGACCGTCGAGGAAAGCCAGGGCTCCGTCCAGAACGTGATGGAATCCGCGGCCCGTACCGGCAACTATGTCTTCACCACCCCGCCGGCGCTGGTCAGTCTCGCCCAGGGCGGCAAGGCCATGTTCGAAGGCAAGTCGAACCCGCGTTTCGATGAGATCCGCGCGCTGTTTCCGATCCCGTCCCTGACCATGCATTTCGTGGTGCGCAGCGACAGCGGCGTCTCCGACCTGGCAGGGCTGGAAGGCAAGACGGTTCTTCTGGGCAAGGGCAGCTTTGGCGCCCGCGAAGGTGAGAAGTACCTCAAGATGTTCGGCCTTGAAGGCAAGGTCGACCTGGCCGATGTCGAGTTGTCCAACGCCGTGCCGGCCCTGAAGAACGGCCAGATCGACGGTTTCGTCACCGCCGGCTCCTTCCCGGCACCGAACGTCATCGAGGCCGCCGCCGGATCGGATGTGACCGTGCTGTCGCTTAGCGACGACCAGATCGCGGAAACCAAGCGCCTGCGCGTCGTCATCCCGGCCGGAACCTATGCCGGTCAGGACACCGATATCGTGACGACCGGTCTGCCGGTGGTCGCCTACACGACGACCGACATGGACGATGACACCGCATACCAACTGACCAAGACCTATTGGGATCAGAAGGCCAAGATGGGCGCCGATGCCGCCTGGTGGAACGGCGTGTCCGCGGACATGCTGGAGAACATTTCCGGCAAGATCCATCCCGGCGCGCTGAAATACTACAAGGAACAGGGCTTCCCGCTTCAAGACGCCCACATGTAAGTGACGTCGAAGTTCGGCCGGCTCTTCGCACAACGGGGGTCGGCCGCTTCTTTTATTCACACAGGACCGAAGCATGAGCGCATCCGCGCGGATGATCTGGGCCGCCCTCGGTGCGGTATCCATCGCCTTTCATCTCTGGCTGATCTTCTCAGGCCTGATCCCGAACCTGGTATCGCGCCCACTGCATATGGCGCTCGCCCTTCCCTGGGCGATGCTGTTCATTGCGGAGACCACGGTACAGCGGATCGTCGGCTGCGTTCTTGGAAGCCTCGGCCTCGCGGCCTGCTTCTGGATTGCCTGGCAGCATGATGTCCTGTCGGACCAGTACGGCTTCCTGCAGGGCAATTTCCAGATCGCCGTCTCCGTCGTCCTGCTTGTCACCGTCCTGGAAATGGCGCGCCGGTCCATCGGCTGGCCTCTGCCGCTCGTCGCGGCCCTGGCCCTGCTTTACGGTCTGTTCGGCCAGCACATTCCGGGCGAATTCGGTCACCCGGGTACACCGCTGCAGAGCTTCCTGGGAACGCTGACCATCGCCGAAGGCGGAATCTGGGGCAAGCTCACCGGTGTCTCTGTATCCATCGTCGCCATTTTCGTCATTTTTGGCGCCGTCCTGAATTCCGGGGAAGCCGGCCAGGGTTTCATGAATGTCGCCGCCGCGGTCGCCGGTCGGCTGCGCGGCGGGGCTGCCAAGGTCTCCGTCATCTCCTCCGCCCTGTTCGGTTCGATCTCCGGCTCGGCTTCGGCCAATGTCGCTTCAACCGGGGCGATCACCCTGCCCGCCATGACGCGATTGGGATATCCCCGCTCGCTCGCGGGCGCTGTTGAGGCCGTCGCCTCCTCCGGTGGCCAGATCATGCCGCCGTTGATGGGCGCCGGGGCCTTCGTCATGGTCGAACTGACCGGCACGCCCTATACCGAGATCATGGCTGCCGCCCTACTACCGGCCGTCCTCTATTTCGCGGCCTGCTGGTTCGGGATCGATGCGTTCTCCCTGCGCCACAAACTGTCCGGCCTGGCAGCCGAGGACCGGCCGCCCATGCGCGCGGTCCTGATCACCGCCGCCTTCTTCATGGTGCCCTTCTCGATCCTGCTCTGGGGCATGTTTGTGGGCGATTACACGCCGCAATATGCCGCATGTCTCGCCATCCTGGCCGGGGCGGTCCTGCTGGTGACGGACGGCAAACTGTCCCTGGACTGGCGGCGAACCCTGTCCCGTATCGAGGCAACCTGCCTGTCCGCGGGGCGTCAGATCGCCACCATCGCATCGATCATCCTGTGTGCCTCCATCATCATCGGTGTGCTGGGCATCACCGGATTGGGGGTCAAGATCACCTCCCTGATCCTGTCCGGGTCCGGTGGCATGCTGTGGCCGGCCCTGCTGCTGACGGCGCTGGCCTGCCTGATCCTCGGCATGGAGGTTCCGACGACGGCAGCCTATGTGATCTGCATCTCGGTGGCGGGACCGGCATTGATGGAGTTGGGCCTGGCGCCGCTTCAGGCGCATCTCTTCGTGTTCTGGTTCGCCTTGTTGAGCACCATCACGCCTCCAGTCTGTGGCGCGGTCTTCATTGCCGCCGGAATGGTCAGTGAGAACTGGCTGAAAGTCGCCGTTTCCGCCATGGGGCTGGGCGTCGGTCTCTACCTGATCCCGCTCGGCATGATCGCGAATCCGGCCTTGATCGACCTGTCCGAAAACCCGACCGCGGCAGTCCTGGCATCCGTGAAGCTGGCAATTGCGCTCGCGGCCATTTCCTTCGGGCTCATTGCGCCGTTCAAACTGCCGGTGCGTGCCGTGCTGGTTGGAGTGGGGGCCGTCGTGCTGTTCGTGCCCGCCCCCTGGTAGACCTGCCGGTCAGCCACGCCCGCGATAGGGCGCGACACCGGGGTCCGGCGCCCAGACGCCCGCCGGAAGCTTGCCATGCTGCCAGAACACGTCGATCGGAATGCCGCCGCGCGGATACCAGTAACCGCCGATACGCAGCCAGCGCGGCGACAGTTCCGCCACAAGTCTGCGCCCGATACCGACCGTACAATCCTCGTGAAAGGCGCCGTGGTTGCGGAAGGAATGCATGTATAGTTTCAGGGATTTGGACTCCACGATCCACTGATCGGGGATGTAATCGATTACCAGATGGGCAAAATCCGGCTGCCCGGTGACCGGGCAGATCGAGGTGAATTCCGGCACCGTAAAGCGCGCCACATAATCCGTATCGGCATGCGGATTGGGCACACGTTCCAATACGGCCTCAGCGGGATCTGTCGGGTTGGGCGCGGCCTGCCCCAATTGTGAAAGGCCAGTCGTATCGGTGGTCATCTCGGGCTCCTCTCGTGTCGCCGGGCCGGTTTAGGGCAAGGACGACCAAATGACCAGAGCCGGTGCTACGACAATCTCCTACGCGGCCTTCGATGCCTGTGCCAGCCGCCCGAACTTGGCGAGCAGATAGTCTACATTATCGGCGCCGAACTCTTCGACAATCTCTTCATGTTCGGTCAGCACCCGCTCCAAGAGGCGGCGCATGCGATGTTCGGGATCGTCGTCCGTCCGCTCCATCTCCGCGCTGTGAACCATATCCAGGGCGGACCGGTAGGCGGGCAGCAGCGCCGGCGGCATGCCGGCCTTCTGATACAGCGATTTCAGCCCCAGTTCGCCATCATCGTGGATCAACATGCGGGCATTGGCGACCGGTACGCTGGCCAGCGAGGCAAGGGCATGTTCGAAGAAACCGAGATCGCCGACACAGAGCGCGCGCAGAATGATCGACGGTGTCAGACGGCCATTGTTCTGCAATTGCTCGACCAGGGCCGCAACCTGTTCGGAATTGCCCTGGCCGGACAGGCCGAGCGTCGCCTTCTCGCGGCTCTGCAGGATGAGGTCCGTCGCGGTCTGCTCCGGCAGTTCATGGTGCTGGACCAGATAGTCCTTCAGATGATCGGCGACCCGTGCGACGAGTTTTTCGGCGATGGTTACAGGCAAGGTCGGGCGATGTACCAGCGGATCCTGTATCTGCGGCCGGTCGCCATAGGTTTCCACCACCCTGTCCAGGGCCGTTTCGCTGATCTCGGCGCCCGAGTTGGAAACCAGGGTTACGACGGCCTCCTCGTCCCCGTGCTCAACGATTGCGTCAGAGACTTTCGAGGAAACGGTTGGGCGCCCTGCCACGGCCTTGGTGCGCGCACCGCCCTGCGTGCTGACGATCTCCACCAGATCCGCGTCGGTCAGGGCCTCCGAGAACTGGATCATCGGCAGGGCGACTTCGTCGGACAGGTCGTTGGCCAATGATTTCGCCAGATTGCTTTCGATATCCGGCGCGTCTTTCAGGTGCTTCGACAGGGCAGCACGGACGCGTTCCTCCGCATCCTTCACCATGACCCGGAAGATATCCTCGGCAATCTGCCTTTCGGATGCGCTCAATGCGCCGGAACCGAATTGGGCAGCGATCTTGTCCGCGGCCAGAGCCCGATTGTCCGTCGACGGATCGGTCAGAAGCCGTTGTACATCAGAAGCGGTCAGTTTCTCGGCCATATCAGCGACTTTCTCAAATCAACGTGCGCCCGCGAGTATTTCTGCAGGGGACAATTACCCTTATACAATACGCTCCAAGCCGTTTTACGCCAAGAGGCGCGGTTCCGCGCCGGTTTTCCGTAGCGTACTTCACGACCTCTTGACTATGCGTTCCTGCCGCAGAATGTCATCAAATGCATGAAAACCGGGCCTAAACACACTGTGCTGCACGAGACGACGATGTTGAGAATTTTGCTTAAAGCTGTGGCGATCCTTTACCTGGGTACGATGTTGAGCGGTCCCGCGGCAGCTCAGGACGGCGTGATTGACGCCCCGACCGCCCTCCAACTGCAGAATGAAGGGGCGATCACCATTGTTGACATACGGCGTCCGCAGGAATGGCAGGACACTGGTATTCCCCGCGGGGCCCGTGCGATCAGCATGCACCATCCGGACGGCCCGGCGGGCTTTCTCGCTGCGGTTCTGGATAGTGTCGACGGCGACAAGAGCACGCCCATCGCCCTGATCTGTGCTTCCGGTGTGCGGTCCACCTGGGCCAGTACCTTCCTGGCCCGAAGCGGCTTCACCAGTGTCTACAACATCAAGGAAGGCATGCTGGGCCGCGGGCGTGCATCGGGATGGATCGCCCGCGGGAACCCGGTGGAGCCTCCTCCCGCGCAGTGATCACTCCGCGGGATTCAGTTCCTTGTTCGTCGTCCGGCTCTTTTCCTCCGCTGCGCGGTTGCCGCCCTCCAGTGTCTTGAGGAACAGCGCCAGCAGCGGCGGAATGATGGTCAGCGTCAGGACCGCCGAAAGCGAAAGCCCGCCGACGACCACGGAACCGAGGCCGCGATAGATCTCCGACCCGGCGCCCGGCAGAACGACCAGCGGCGTCATGCCGAACACGCTGGTAAGCGTCGACATGAAGATCGGACGAATCCGGTTCCGGGTGGCCTCGATGATCGACTCCTCCGGTGACAGGCCTTCCTCACGCAGGTGATACAGTGTCTGGTGTACGATCAGGATCGCATTGTTCACCACGATGCCGATCAGGATCACGAAGCCGAGCAATGTCAGCATGTCCATCGGCTGGCTGATATAGAGGTTCAACACCGTCAGGCCGCCGACGCCGCCGGCCATGGCCAGTGGCACGGACAGCACGATGATCAGCGGATAGAAGAAGCTTTCGAACAGGACCGCCATCACCAGATAGACGATGACCAGCGCCAGCAGCAGGTCGAACTGCATGACCGCCCAGGTCTCGTTCAATTTATCCGCCGTCCCCGACAGACCGATTTCGACGCCGGCCGGAAGTCCTTGCGCCGCGAGGACAGCGATCACCTCGGTCTGCAGCTTCTCCAGGGCAACACCCAACGGCATGTCGTCCTGCGGCCGCAACTGCAGCGTCACGGTCCGGACCCGCTCGGTATGGCGGATCTGCGTCGGCCCGGATGTCACGACGACCTCCGCCAGCGAACTGGTCGGCAGGATCGTGCCAGATCGCGTCACGACCGGCAGGCTGGCAACGCCCTGTGTCGTCGTAATGCCGCGCGCGTCGCCGCTGAGCATCAGGTCCATCAACTTGCCGCCGACCGTGATCTCCGCCACCCGCAATCCGTCATTGAACGCGTCGACGGTCTGCCCCAGTTCGGTGGCGGTAACCCCGTTGTCCGACAACAGGATCGGATCCGGCAGGACGCGCACTTCCGGTTCGCCGAGCTCCAGCCCCGGGATCGGCCGGATCTGGTTGCCGCGCTCGAACGGAAACAATTGCGAAACCATGCCCATCGCGCGCTGCGCAACCCCCATCACCTCTGGCAATTCCGGCCCGCGAATATCGATGTCGATCGATCGGGAACCCCCAACGCCACGTCCGAAGATGGACGGTTGCGTGAAGAATCCGAACGTACCCGGCTCCGCAAATACCGGGCGTTGCAGGTAAGGCATCAGTTCCGCGACACGTGGCGCCTGTTCCTGGGTCGTATTGGCACCAATGAAAGTCAGGGAATTCAACGCAACGAAGAAGAAGTTCTTCATCGGTGGCGGTGCGTCTTCGTCCACTTCGACGCTTTCTGCCTCTTCCACGCCGGGCTGGGCCTGCTTGCCGGTCTCGACCCAAAGCGGCCGGACAGCAGCTTCGACCCTCCCCGCCATGTCGCGCATCGTGTCCAGATTGTAGCCCGGCGGCGGGAAGACCATGCCGAAAATGAAGTTCTGGTTCCCTTCCGGCAGATACTCCAGATCCGGCAGGAGCTTGTATGTGATGAACCCGGTTCCCCCCGTCATGCCGATCACCAGAACCGCCGCCAGCAGACGATTTCGGACCACGGCGCGGGTCAGCGCCATGACCACGGCGACGAAGCCGCGCCCGAAATGATCGATCAACGGCAGTTTGAGAGGCGGGCTGTTCGGGTCGCTGATACCGGACTTCAGCAGCCCCCTCGACAGGGCCGGAATGACCGTTACCGAAACCAGCAGCGACAACATGACGGCAACGGAAATCGCCACCGCGATATCTCGGAACAACTGGCCTACCTCAAGGTCCATGACCAGAATCGGAATGAACACCATCACCGTCGTCAGGGCGGACACCAGGATCGCGCCCCAGACCTGCTTGGCGCCCAGATAGGCGGCCTCGGCCACCGGTTTGCCGTCCTGGCGATGACGGTAGATGTTTTCCAGCACCACGATCGCCGCATCGACCACCATCCCGACGGCGAAGGCGATCCCGGCGAGACTAACGACATTCAAGGACCGACCGAGCGCCGCCATGGCAACGAAGGAAGCAATGACCGAAACCGGGATTGCCAAAGCGACAACCAGGGTGGCGCGGATGGAGCGCAGGAAGACCAGCAGCAGAATGACCGCCAGCATCCCGCCATAGAAGATGTTCCCGGTCACCAGATCGATGGCGGAATTGATGTAGACCGTCTCGTCGTAGAGTTGCTCAAGATAGAGGCCGTTCGCCGCCAGGATCCCGTCGTTAAGCTCCTGCACCGCCGCGCGAATGCCGACCATCGTCTCGATGACGTTGGCGCCCACTTCGCGGGTCGCGTTCAGGGCAATGGCCTGAATCCCGTTGGACCGGATATAGGCGACGGAATCCTTGTGGCCGAACGTCACCTCGGCGATATCACCGACTGTGACGCGTGCGACGCGGCCCGTACTCTCGTCCGTGAAGGTTCGCAGCACGACCTGACGCACGCGATCGACATTGCTGAACTCGTTATCGGTACGCACGATATAGCGACGCTTGCCTTCGTCCACATCACCGCCCGTGATCGATGCATTCGCCGCCCGCAGGGTGTTGACCACATCGGAAACGGTCAGTTTGAACTCCGCCATCCGAACCGGATCGACGATGACCTGCATTTCTTCGGCACCGCCGCCATAGACATCGGAACCTCCGACGCCGGGCACGCGCTCCAGCCGCGCCTTGACATAATCCTCGGCGAAATCGCCGAAGGTATGCATCGGCCGTTCGTTGCCCTCCGTGCGAAGCAGGCGGAACCAGGCAATGGCGTTGTCTTCCGATCCGGCGGTATCCAAGGTCGGTTCGTCCGATTCCGGCGGATAGCTGGAAACCCGATCAAGCCGGTTCGAGACCAGCAGCAGGGCTCGGGACATGTCGGTCCCGATGGCAAATTCAAGCTCGATCTCCGCCTTGCCGTGTTCGGCAGTCCCTATCATCTTCTCCAGGCCTTCGAGCCCGTAGAGGACGTCTTCCTGTTCGTTCAGGATTTCGCGTTCGATTTCCGCGGGGGCAGCGCCGAACCAGTTGGTCGTCACCGTGATCACCGGCTTGTTGACGTCCGGTGCCAGCTGAATCGGGATGGTGGTCAGCGCAACATAGCCGAACATCACTGCCATAAGGACAGCGGCAACAACGGCAGTCGGCCGGGAAATGGCGACTCTGATCAGATCCATGATAACCCTCGTAGCCCGGTCTTAACCGGACGAGCCACTGCGGGCCTCAGCCCCGGATTCCTCCGCGCCGGGCCAGATTACGGGCTGTCCCGGCTGCAGTCTTTCATTGCCGCGGACGACGACAAGGTCTCCGGGCTGAAGCCCGTCGAGAACCACAAACCGTGTGCCGGCCGCTTCGCCCAATTGCACGGGGCGGGGCGCAACGGTCCGGTCGTCGTTGACCACGAAGACCATATTCTGCTGCCCGCGCGGCATGATGGCGTCCTTGTGCACCGTCACGACATTGCGGGCCTCGCCGACCGGCAGGTCGACAGTGACCGTCTGCCCGGCAGCCGGCGCCACGGCGGTTTCCCCATCGAAATCCGGAATGAAACGGACGATCCGCGTACGGGTCAGGGCATTTTCTTCCGGAACGACCGCCCGGACGACACCGCCATAGGTCCGACCGGCGCCGAAGTGCAGGCGAACCTCGCGGCCCATCTGCAGACCGGCGACCCGCTGCGCGGGAACATCGGCTTCAACCTCCAGATACCCGTCATTGATCAGGGTGATCGCCGGATCGCCGACATTCATGTAGGCGCCGCGCACGGTATGCCGTTCCACCACGACGCCATCGAATGGCGCCCGAACGATGCCGAGATCGACATCCAGCTGCGCTTCTGCCAGCAGGGCCCGGGCCCGCGCAACTTCAGCATTGGCTTCACCGACCTGAGCGCGGCGAACCGACACCTCGAAGGACTTGTCTTCCCGCTGAGCCGAAGAAAACGCGGCCGAGCCCTTCAGCTTGTCCAGCCGAGCCAGCTCCTGTTCTGCCAATTGAAGCTGCGCCCGGGCGGTCGAGACCGCGGCCAGCGCCGCGTCCACCGCTTCCTTGGCAACGTCGCGCGACCGTTCCAGGCGGTCCATCGACTGGGTGATCAGCACGTCCCCTTCATGGACGCGATCGCCGACCGAGACATGAACCTCAAGCACCGGGCCGCGCGCCAGGGCAGCCACGGTCCCGCGCTGTACCGCGACCAGACGGCCAAGCACCGGCACGGTCTGTGACAGGGGTTCCTCCACGACGGAATCGACTGCGACCGGCGCGCCCTGATTCTGTGCCATGGCGGGCACGGACCAGGCTGCAATGCCGAGCCAGATCGCGGCAACACCCATACCCGCCCGAAGGCCCCGATTTTCAATCACGCCGATCATCGATCCGTCCGATTTATCCAATTGCATGTGCCGTGCCCCATAGGACAACCGCCGCTATATGCGCCATCGCGTCCGGCTTGGCGAGCAAAAAGAGAACATTTAGGGCATAATATATGTACTAACGCATCAGCGCGCGCACATGTGCCGCCGCGGACCGGCCCAAAGCGTCGAGATCATAGCCACCTTCCAGCGCCGATACGACTCGGCCCTCCGCCGTCCTCTCCGCGACCCGCACCAACTCGTCGGTCACCCATTCGAAATCCGCCTCGTCCAGATTTTCCTGGGCGAGCGGATCGTCACGATGGGCATCGAACCCGGCGGAAATGATCAGTAGCTCCGGCCCGAATTCGGACAATCTCGGAAGAACGATGTCCCGATAGGCGGCACGAAACTCGTCGGACCCGCCATAGGGCGGAAGCGGCACGTTGACAATGTTCTGTGCAACGCCGGTTTCCGAAACACGACCGGTTCCGGGGTAAAGCGGCATCTGGTGGGTCGAGCCATAGAAAAGCATCGGCTCGTTTTCGAACATTGCCTGGGTGCCGTTGCCATGATGAACGTCGAAGTCGATCACCGCGACCCGCTGCAGATGATGGGCGTCCCGGGCATGAGCTGCGCCGATCGCCACATTGTTGAACAGGCAGAACCCCATCGTGCGATCGGGTTCGGCATGATGGCCGGGGGGCCGCACGGCGCAGAAGGCCCGCTTTGCCTCGCCCTTCATGACGGCGTCCACCGCGGCAACAACCCCGCCGGCCGCCCGCAGCGCCGCCTCGCGCGATCCGACGCTGACCGCCGTATCAGCGTCGATCTGGACTCTTCCTTCGGTCGGAAAGGCGTCGAAAAGGGCGTCGACATAGCGCGCCGGATGCATCAGAAGCAGTCGGTCCCGGTCCGTTTCCGGCGCCTCGCGCCGTTCCAGCTCCTCGAACCCGGGACCTTCCAACGCCGCCAGAACGGCCGCGAGCCGAGCCGGCTGTTCCGGGTGGCCATCGCCCATGTCATGTCCGGCGCAGGCAGGGTGGGTAAAGAGCAGGGTCCGCATGGGTACCGGCTTTCTGAAACGGTGTTGAATTTCTGACGCGTCAGCGAGAGTGGAACCGGATCCGTCCGTTTGCAACCATGCTGCACGATGTGCCCGGCAGCCCCCCATGCGTCGGTTGCACGGCAGGGCCGGTGCGCCCTACACTCCCCGTTCCAGCGAAACCCCAAGGCAACAGGATTGGCATGACCGAAGCGACTTCTCCGGATATCGAAAAGCTCTCCTTTGAAGAGGCCATGAGCGAACTGGAAGCGATCGTGCGGAAGCTCGAATCCGGCGAGATCAAGCTTGAAGAGAGCATCGATGCCTATGAGCGCGGTTCGCGGCTCAAGGAGCACTGCCAGGAAAAGCTGAAGAACGCGAAGGCGCGGATCGACAAGATTTCCATCGGACCGGACGGTGCAGCCCGCGCCGAACCGGCGGATATCGACTGACTGACCACGTTGCCGGTCTTAAATGCCGGCATCCGTACCGACCCATTTTTTGAGGACGACATCGAATGACCGATCTTGCGCGGGCCATGGCCGACCTTGCTGCCAGCCTGGAAGACGTCTTGGACCGTTTGCTGCCGAAGGACGAAGCACCCGAGCGCGAACTGCTGGAAGCGATGCGGTACGCCACGCTGGACGGCGGAAAGCGGATCCGGCCCTTCCTGACCGCGCAAAGCGCGGGTCTTTTCGGGGTCGCCAGCAACGCCGCACTGCGGACGGGTGCGGCGCTGGAAATGGTGCATTGCTATTCGCTGGTGCATGACGACCTGCCGGCCATGGATGACGATGCCCTGCGCCGCGGCAAGCCGACGGTGCACAAGCGCTATGGAGAAGCGACCGCCATCCTCGCGGGGGACGCTTTGCTGACCCGCGCCTTCGAGGTTCTGGCGTCGGATTCGACCCATTCGAACCCGGCGGTGCGCGCCGAACTGGTCAAGGAACTGGCCAAGGCGGCGGGCGGCCACGGCATGGTCGGTGGCCAGATGATCGACCTCAAAGCCGCGGACGGCGGCCTGGATATCGGCGGCATCACCCGCCTGCAGCGTTTGAAGACCGGACGGTTGATCGACTTCGCCTGTCAGGCCGGCGCGATCCTGGGCCGTGCCCCCCTGGCCGCGCGAGAGGCGCTGCGCGGCTACACCCACGACCTCGGTCTCGCATTCCAGATCGCCGACGATCTGCTGGATGTCGAAGGGGATGCAGAGGTCATGGGCAAGGCGGCCGGGAAGGACGTCAAGCAGGGCAAGGCGACCTTTGTGTCGATCCTGGGTGTCGAACGCGCCCGCGATCAGGCCAACCGCCTGGCCGACCAGGCCGCCCATCACCTGAAACCGTTCGGTGACAAGGCCGACCTGCTGCGCGACCTGGCGCGGTTCGTGGTGGAGCGCAAGCACTGAACCGCCATGGTTTTGCCCCCGGCGCGCCGTGATGCCGCGCCGGAAATGGCTGGAAAAGCCCCCTATAACGAGCTACGTGTTTGCTGAAACGTGACAATTGCTACAAGGCAAGGCAGCGATACCGTGACCGACGCCACGCCCCTACTCGACCAAATCACCGTTCCGGCCGATCTGCGGAAGCTGGATGTCAACCAACTGCGCCAGGTAGCGGATGAACTGCGCACGGCCACCATTCGCGCCGTATCCCAGACCGGGGGGCATCTCGGCGCAGGGCTGGGTGTGGTCGAACTGACCGTCGCGCTGCATTATGTCTACAATACCCCCGATGATCGGCTGATCTGGGATGTCGGGCATCAGTGCTATCCGCACAAGATCCTGACCGGGCGGCGCGATCGCATCAACACGCTGCGTCAGGGCGGAGGCCTCAGCGGTTTCACCAAGAGGGCGGAAAGCGAGTACGACCCGTTCGGCGCGGCGCATTCCTCTACCTCCATCTCTGCCGGTCTCGGCATGGCGGTGGCGCGCGACCTGAAGGGTGGCGACAACCATGTCGTATCCGTGATCGGCGACGGCGCGATGTCCGCGGGCATGGCCTATGAAGCCATGAACAATGCCGGCGCGACCAATTCGCGCCTGACCGTCATCCTGAACGACAACGACATGTCCATCGCCCCGCCTGTCGGCGCGATGAGCGCCTATCTGTCCCGGCTGCTGTCGTCGAAATCCTATCTGAGCCTGCGCGAGATCGGCAAACACATCGCCGAACGGTTCCCGCGCCAGTTCGAGCGCGCCGTCGAGAAGGCAGAGGAATTCGCCCGCGGCTTCGTCACCGGCGGGACCCTGTTCGAGGAAATGGGGTTCTATTACGTCGGCCCGATCGACGGCCATAACATGGAACACCTGCTGCCGGTTCTGAAGAATGTGCGCGAGGCGCGCGACGCCGGGCCGGTGCTGATCCATGTGGTGACGCAAAAGGGCAAAGGCTACGAACCCGCCGAAAACTCCGCCGACAAGTATCACGGCGTCGCGAAGTTCGACGTCGTCACCGGTGCCCAGCACAAGCCAAAGCCGAACGCGCCGGCCTATCAGAATGTCTTCGGAGAGGTGCTGGCAAAGCTGGCCCAGGACGACGACAAGATCGTCGCGATCACCGCCGCCATGCCGTCGGGCACCGGGGTAAACATCTTCGAGAAGTCGCATCCGGAACGCACCTTCGACGTGGGAATTGCCGAACAGCATGCGGTAACATTCGCCGCCGGTCTGGCATCCGAGGGATACCGCCCCTTCGCGGCGATCTATTCGACCTTCCTGCAGCGTGGATACGACCAGGTCGTTCACGACGTCGCCATCCAGAAACTGCCGGTGCGTTTCGCGATCGACCGGGCCGGCTATGTCGGTGCCGACGGCCAGACCCATTGCGGCGCCTTCGACCTTGCCTATCTGTGCTGTCTTCCGGACTTTGTCGTCATGGCGCCGTCGGACGAGGCGGAACTGGCGCATATGGTCGCCACGGCCGCCGGCATCGACGACCGTCCTTCGGCCATCCGCTATCCGCGCGGTGAAGGCACGGGGATCGAACTGCCCGAGACCCCGACGGCACTCGAGATCGGCAAGGGCCGGATCCTGCGGGAAGGCAAGACGGTCGCGATCCTGTCCTTGGGAACCCGACTGCAGGATGCGCTTTCCGCCGCCGACGATCTTGCGGCACGCGGATTCTCCACGACGGTCGCCGACGCCCGCTTTGCGAAGCCGGTCGACGCCGAGCTCATTCGCCGGCTCGCCGAAACGCACGACGTGCTGATAACCGTGGAAGAAGGATCCATTGGCGGCTTTTCGGCTCAGGTGATGGACGTTCTGACGCGAAACGATCTGCTTCAGGGCCTGAAGGTCCGTACGCTGTACATGCCCGACGTCTTCCTGGATCAGGACAAGCCGGCTGCGCAGGTGGCCGAAGCCGGGCTGGATTCGGCAGGGATCGTCGAGGCCGCCCTGTCCGCCCTTGGCGCGGACCGGACCGACACCGCGGAGAAGCCGGCCCGAGCCTGATTCCGCGTATTCGGGCGGGCTGACGTTGCAGGATCCAACTCTGCCTGGATTGGCTGGCCGATGCCCCGTTTCGTCTTTCTGATTTTCGGCCTGTTCTTCACCGGGTTGGGGCTGGTCGGGGCATTCCTGCCGCTGGTACCGACGGTGCCGTTCCTGCTGCTCGCACTGTGGTGTTTTGCGCGATCCTCGCAACGCTTCCATGACTGGCTCTACACCCATCCCCGATGGGGCCCGCCCTTGCGCCAATGGAGCCGGTACGGTGTCATTCCCTTAAGGGCCAAGATCGCTTCCTGCGCGATGATGACGCTCAGCATGGCCATCATGCTCTGGACCACCGACCTGCATCCGTTCGGATATGTCGGGATCGGATCCTTCCTTCTTTGCGTCGGTATCTGGATTGCGACACGGCCGGGTCGCGTTCCCACAGACGCGGAAGAGCGCGCTTCCCCTTCCTCCTGAAATGGGCGATAAGCCCGGTCATGACGCAGAACTCACTTCATGCGGGCACGCCGGCCAACGGTCGGTGGGCAGAAGCCGGCGCGACCCTGTCGCTCGCCGGACCGATGATCATGACCATGATCGCCGTCATCGCGATGGAAACGGTCGATACCCTGATGATCGGCCGCCTGGGTGAGGAGGCGCTCGCTTCGGCGGCGCTGGCATTGAATGCCTGGTTCATATTCCTGCTGTTCGGGATCGGTGTCCTGGGTGCCGTATCCTCCCTCGCATCCCAGGCCGTGGCGGTCGGCGATGACCGCGGCGTGCGTCGCAGCACCCGGCAGGGGCTCTGGGCCGGCCTGATGATGGGCACGCCCTTCGCCCTGATCCTCGGCCATGCGGAGCCGGTGCTGATAGCGCTCGGTCAGGAGCCACAGATCGCGGCGGGGGCACAGAGCTATCTCAACTGGATGGGCGCGGCGCTGATCGTCGTCTTCCTGAATGTTCCGTTGCGCCTCACCATGGCCTCCTACGGGGTGACCATCCCTGCCATGCTGGTCGTCTGGTCCGGGGTGCCGCTGAATGCCCTGCTGAACTGGGTCTTCATGTTCGGCGGGCTGGGTGGACCGGTCATGGGCCTGGAAGGCGCGGGCGTCGCCACATTGATCGTCGACGTCTACATCTTCATAGTCGCCGCGATTTATGTCAGCCGTGCACCGCTCTTCGCGCGGCTGAATCTGTTCGCGCGGTTCTGGCGGCCGGACTGGCAGCGATTCCGGCAATTGATGGCGATCGGCCTTCCCGCCGGCGGGACATCCGTTCTGGAGCATGGCCTGTTTGCCGCAACGGCGATCATGATGGGGTGGGTCGGCGTTACCCAGTTGGCCGCCCACCAGGTCGCCACTCAGATCATTTCGATAACCTTCATGCTGCCCTTCGGCCTGTCCCAGGCCGCGACCATCCGCATCGGCCTGGCCGCGGGTGCCAGGGATCTGCAGGCGGTACGTTTGCGCGGCAGGACGATTTTCGACCTGACCGTCGTCTCCATGATCTGTGCGGCAATCCTGTTCTGGACCGCCGGGGAATTTCTGATCGGGCTGTTCCTGGCCGCAGACGACCCGAACCGGTCGGAGATCGTTGAGTATGGCGCGCTGTTCCTCGCCATCGCCGCCCTGTTTCAGATTGTCGACGGCCTGCAGGCTTCCGGCAGCGGGGTCCTGCGTGGCATGAATGACACCATGGTCCCGATGGTCCTGGCGATGATCGGATACTGGGTGCTGGGCGTTCCCACTTCCTATTACCTGGCTTTCGAGCTGGGTCTGGGGGGCGTCGGCATCTGGTACGGCGCGGCACTGGGGCTGACGGCATGCGCGGCGGGCGTGGTCTGGCGCTTCTACTACGACACCCGCAGTGCAGATCGGGCATTCAGCCGCATCGCGCGAACCGACGCGGGCTGATCATCACCCGATCCGGGCGGGCAGGTCCGCGACGGATGCCAGGACCGTGGCTGCACCTGCGGCCGTCAGCTCCGCAAGGTCGGAAGTGCCGGTCAGCACCCCGATCCCGGTCGCTCCGGCATTGGCGGCCATTTCCATATCGTGGCGGTTGTCGCCCACGACCCAGACCGTGTCCGGTGCAATGCCGGCGGCGTCGCAAAACCCGTGCACCATACCCGCCCCCGGTTTGCGGCCGTGTCCACTGTCGAACCCGGCCATGAACACGAAGCGGTCCATCACATCGAAGGGTTCCAGGGATTTCTGCAAACCGTTCCGGCTGTCCGCCGTCGCCACGCCCAGCGCCAGATCCATGTCACGCAGCACATCCATCAGATCCGCCAGGGGACAGACCGCGGTCGGCTCCATGTAGCGCGGGAAGGCTTCATCGAGAAACTCGATCACCGCCTCAACCGGCCGCGGGCGCGGCAGGCTGGGCAGCCACAGCCGCGCGATATCGTCCAGATCCCCGGCGGCCAGCGGTGAGCCGGAGACGATGCGGTCCACCGCCGGGTCCCATCCGCCGGCCATCAGCAGGCGCGCGGCCAGGTCCTCGTCGCCTTCCGCCAATTCCAGGGCCACGGCGCGGTTCGCCGGCATCCAGGTGGCGTGGTAGTCGAGAAGCGTGCCGTCCTTGTCGAACAGGATGCCGCGCGGCTTTGACAGGGTCATGGTGGATCAGCCGGCGAGCGGGCTGTTTTTCTGAAGCTTCACGCCGCTCAGCGACAATTGCTCGCTCAATTCCTTCTTCAGGAAGCCGAGGGACTGATCATCCGGTGCCTCGCAGCGCGCGACAAGCGCCGGTTGCGTATTGGACGCCCGCAACAGCCACCAGCCCCCTGTGCTGGAGACCCGGACCCCGTCGATGTCATCAACATCCGCGCCCTTGTCGCGCAGCCGGGTCTGTACCTCTTCGATCACGTCGAACTTCCGCTTGTCGTCGACATCGATCCGGATCTCGGGTGTGTTGACCATCTTCGGCAATTCGTCCAGCAGCGTGGAGGCCTTCTTGCCGCTCTCCGCGACCATGGCCAGAAAGCGAACCGCCGTATAAAGGGCGTCGTCATAGCCGTAATACTTGTCGGCGAAGAAGATGTGCCCGCTCATTTCCCCGGCCAGCGGTGCGTTGTGTTCGTACATCTTCGTCTTGATGATCGAATGCCCCGTCGGGCACATGACGGGCTTTCCGCCCAGTCGCTCGATCTCGTCGAACAGGACCTGACTGGCCTTCACATCGGCCAGAACCGCAGACCCCGGCATGCGCTTCAGGACATCACGGGCCAACAGGGCCAGCAGCTGGTCACCCCAGATCACGCGGCCCTTGTCGTCCACCACACCGATCCGGTCGCCGTCACCATCGAAAGCCAGGCCGACATCCAGTTTTTCCGTCAGCACCAGGTCCTTCAACTGGGCCAGGTTGGCCTCGACCGTCGGGTCCGGATGGTGCGCCGGAAAGGTGCCGTCCACCGTCTCGTTGATCAGCATGTGCTCACCCGGAAGGCGGTGCGCCAGACGCAGAACGATCGGACAGGCCGCCCCGTTGCCGGGATCCCACCCGACGCGCAGCCCCTTCTTGGTCGTGTAATCAAGGGCCAGTCGGGATGTATACGCCCCCAAAGAGTCCGTCTCCACCGTACCGCCGGACGCCCGGGCCCAGACCCCGCGCGATGCCAGATCGCGCAGCCGGCGGATTTCACTGCCGTAGAACGGCATGCCGTTCAGGACCATCTTGAATCCGTTGTATTCTGGCGGATTGTGAGATCCTGTCACCATGATGCCCAACGACGCCTTCAGCATCTTGGCGGCGAAGTAAAGGCAGGGCGTCGGCACCAGTCCGATACGCAGGACATACAGCCCGCAAGACGCGAGCCCCCGGCAGAGTTCTTCCTCCAGCATCGGGGAACTCATCCGGCCGTCATAGCCGACAACCGCGATACGCCCGCTACCGGCGACGGCGATCGTCCCCATGGTACGCCCCAGTGCCAGGGCATCAGACGCCGTCAGCGTGCTGCCGACAATCCCGCGAATGTCGTATTCGCGCAGAATGCTCGGGTCAAAACGATGGCCCGCAACGGACATGATCCTACAACCCTCCTAGACCTATCCTTCGGCGGTCACTCGACCGACGCTGGCATAGGTGAACCCCCTGGCCGCCATATCATCGGGATCGAACAGATTTCGCAAGTCCACGATCACCGGCCGGGCCAAGGTCTTGATCACCCGATCCAGGTCCAATGTGCGGTATGCGGTCCATTCGGTAACGATCACAGCCGCGTCCGCGCCTTGCATGGCGCTATAGGCATTATCGGCCCATTCGACCCCTGAGAGAAGGGATTTCGCTGTTTCCATCCCTTTGGGATCGTGCACGACGACCTTCGCGCCCTGCTCCTGCAGGCCGGCGACGATGTCGATCGACGGGCTTTCGCGCATATCGTCGGTCTCTGCCTTGAAGGTCAGGCCCAGCACCGCAACCGTCTTGCCGGTGATCGTATCGCCCATGGCGCGGGATACGCGTTCCGCCATGGACCGTTTCCGTTGGTCATTGGACTCGACCACCGCTTCGACGATGCGACTTGGCGCCCCATGGCGCCGCGCCGTCGCCACCAGTTCCAACGTGTCCTTCGGGAAACACGACCCACCATAGCCCGGTCCCGGCATCAGGAATTTCGGACCGATCCGCGTATCCATGCCGATACCGCGCGACACCTCATGCACATTGGCGCCGGTACGTTCGCAGATATCGGCGATTTCATTGATGAACGCGATCTTCGTCGCCAAGAAGGCATTCGCGGCATACTTGATCAGTTCCGCCGATTCCGGATCGGTCACCAGAAGCGGAACACCGCGGTCGGTCAGGGGCTTGTAAACGCCTTCCATCACTCCGCGCGCCCGTTCGCTGCGGACGCCGACCACGACCCGGTCCGGTTCCAGGAAGTCATCGACCGCAGCGCCCTCGCGCAGGAATTCCGGGTTCGAGACAACCTCAAATTCCTCCGGATTGCGGATACGGGCCACGATTTCGGACACTTCGCGCGCCGTGCCGACCGGCACCGTGGACTTGTCGACAATCACGGTAAATCCGGTCATCGAGGCCGCAATCGCTTCCGCGGCCGCGTGGACATAACGCATATCCGCATGGCCGTCCTCGGGGCGCGGCGGCGTACCGACCGCAACGAAGGCCGCATCCGCGCCCGGCACGGCTTCCGAAACCTCGGTCGTGAAGGACAGACGCCCTGCCTCGACATTGCGCTTCACCAATTCGTCCAGACCGGGTTCGTAAATCGGAATGACCCCGGCTTCCAGCTTGCGGATCTTTTCCGGGTCGATGTCGACACAGGTCACGGTATGGCCCAGATCGGCGAAACACGCGCCGGAAACGAGGCCCACGTAACCGGTCCCAATCATTGCGATACGCATCATTGTCTTCCTACCTCTCCCTGCCGGGGCAGGTCGAATTCGGCGCCTCAGCGGAAGCGCGCCAGGGTCTCACGGGTGGCATCGGCCAGATCCGGCCGGGCCAGGGAAAAGGCGATGTTCGCCGCCAGCCAACCAGTCTTGGTGCCGCAGTCGAATCGTTCGCCTTCGAAGCGCAGGCCATGGAACGGCTGATGCCCGATCAGCTTCGCCATGGCGTCGGTTAACTGGATTTCGCCGCCGGCGCCCTTCTCATGCCGCGCCAGATGGTCGAACACTTCCCCGTCCAGGACGTAGCGGCCGATGATCGACAGGGTCGACGGCGCGTCCTTCGGATCCGGCTTTTCCACCAGCCCGTCGATCCGGGCCAGCCGGTCGGCGGCATTCGGCGTGTCCAGGATGCCGTATCGGTTCGTCTGCTCGCGCGGCACATCCTCGACCGCGACAACATTCCCGCCGGTTTCGGCATGGGCGTCGATCAGCTGCCTGATACACGGGGTTTCGGACAGAACCAGATCGTCCGGCGAAATGATGGCGAAGGGTTCATCGCCGATCATGTCCCTTGCGCACCAGATCGCATGCCCCAGCCCCAATGCCGCTGTCTGGCGAACATATTTGATGCTTCCCGGATCCGGCAGGAACGCCAGAATTTGATCCAGTTCAGCGGTCTTGCCCCGCGCCTCGAGGGTCGCCTTGAGTTCGAAGGCCAGATCGAAGTGATCTTCCATCGCCTGCTTGCCGCGCCCGGTGACGAAGATGAATTCCTCGATGCCCGCCGCGGCGGCCTCCTCGAACGCATACTGGATCAGCGGCTTGTCGACGAGGGTCAGCATTTCCTTCGGAATCGCCTTGGTGGCGGGCAGGAAACGGGTACCGAGACCGGCGACCGGAAAGACGGCCTTTCTGACGGGTGCGGGCATGACTTTCTCCCGAATGCGGCAGGAATGCCTGAAGCGGCGGAACCGGGGTCCGCAGCGTATTGCCACACGCCGACCCGTCTGGGCAAGCATCCCGGCATTCCCGGCCCTCGCTGTCACCGAAAGGTCACGTGCGCTCGCTTCGTGGGACACCCCTGGCACCAAAATTCTCATTTGGAATTAATTTTATCTATAGAACTATCGTCATCTATAGGATCTGCCTTTTAGCAGACGCCGAACCGGTAGACGTGACCGCTGACTCCGCCTACGACACCAATATCGCAACATCGGCGGGAAACGCGGTCGGCCATGCTGGACATCATATGGACCATTGCCCCGATCTTTCTTTTGATCGTGCTTGGCAATTTGCTGCGTCGGAACGGCATCCCTTCCGTCGAATTCTGGAATCTGAACGACAAGATCGTCTATTGGATCCTATTCCCGGCCCTCCTGTTCCATACAACGTCGACGCTCCAGCTTTCCGGCGGCATGTTCGGTTCTTACGCCGCGATCATTCTTTCCGGTTTTGGCGGTGCCGTCGTTTTCAGCCTTGTCTCCGCGCGCCTGTGCGGCATGCCGGGCACGGTCGCCAGTTCGGTCCTGCAAGGCGCCGCGCGGCATAATACCTTCATTGCGCTGGCGGTTGCGGACCGGATTTTCGGAACGGAGGGCCTCGCACTGGCCGCCCTGGTCACCGCCGTCCTGATTCCCATCACGAACATCGTCGTCGTGACCCTGATGGTCGGCATGCTGCCCCAGAAGGAGGAACGCAGTGTCGTGCGCGCGATCCTGCGCGATCTGGCCCGCAATCCGCTGCTGATCTCTGTCCTGCTCGGTGTTGCGTTCAACCTGTCCGGGGCGGGTCTCGTGCCGGTCCTGCATGACACGACCGACATTCTGGGCGGGGCCGCCCTGCCGATCGTGCTGCTGTGCATCGGGGCGAACCTGCGCCTGAAGCAGATGAAGGCCAGCACACTGCCGGTCGTCCTGTCGATGGCCGGCAAGTTCGTCGCCTTCCCGGCGGCGATGTATGTCGCGATCCTGGCAGTTGGGATGCAGGGTCTGCCGGCGCTGATCGCGATGATCTTCGCCTGCGTGCCCACCGCGGCGTCCAGTTTCACCCTGTCGCGCCAGATGGGCGGTGACGCCCCGCTGATGGCGGCAATCGTCACCCTGCAGACATTGATATCCTTTGTGACCCTGCCCATTGCCATCGTCCTGCTTGGGCGGGTCTTCGGTGTCTCATTCTGACGCCAGTTCGTCGAACCATTGACGCTGCAGGTCCTCGTCCACGGCGGGGTCTTCAAGAACAAGCCGGATCGTATCCTGGGCATAATCCTCCAGCCGCGCCGTCAGGTCCGGCTCCCAGACCCGAAGGTACGATCCGGAAAACATGGCATTCCGTTTCGACACGTCCGGCGTCCCGAAACGCGCCGTCAGTTTCGCATCCACTTCCTTCAGGTCGAATCCGTTGGGATACTTGTCCTCAACCTCGATGCGGTAGAGGCGGTCGTCGTCCGGGCGAACCGTGAAGAAGATACCGAAATGGTATTCCCGATACCGGCAGAGCGTCCCGTGGTGCCGACGATAGCCCGTCTGGATCGCGGGCTCACAAAAGAACCGGAAATGCCCCAACGTCTCCAGCGCCTCCGCCCGGGTCATACCCAGCGACAGACCGCGCAGACTGCGCGCCGCTTCCTCGGCCTGGACCGGGGTTGCCGCCATGAGGCCAAGGATGAATGCGACCGCCCGCCGCGTCAGCATGTCAGGCCGCGCTTTTCGTGCCACGCGGCCAGCGATTCCTCGGGATATTCGGGATATTGCGGGTCGCCCGCCAGGCCTTCGATGCGGCACCAGGGCGCCTTGTGATCGACCATCAGGTGGACATATTCCGGCGGCGTCGGCAGTGGCGTATCAATGGCCGATGCGAAGGGATGAACCAGGTCGGGCCAGCGCGGATCATAACACCAGAGGCTGGAGCCGCACTTGCCGCAGAAATGACGTCGCAGCGGGCTCAGGCCGTCCTCATGGCGCTCATTCCTGGCCCGGTAGACCGTCAGGGAGTCCGCTCCTTCGCACCGAAGTGTCTCGTGACGGGCCCCCAGATTGACGGCATAGCCGCCCCCGCCCTGGGTCTTGCGACAGATCGTGCAGTAACAACGATTGTAGGGATAGGGGTGTGGCGCTTCCACTTCAAACCGGACCGCGCCGCAATGGCAGCTGCCTTCAAGCTTCATCGACGCGCCTCCAGGTCATTCGTGGCCGACAGGATGATAGTCGTAGGGTCCGATCCCCTGCACCAGAACCAGCCGGGCCGTGTCGGTACCGGCATTGCGCACTTCGTGAGCGACCTTCGGGTCCATGGCGCAGGTTCCCCCCGCCGTCAGCCGATGCATGGCCTTCGGCGCGCGGGATTCTATCTCCACCGTCCCGCCGAGACAGTAGAACCGGTCAATGATTTCCGAATGCCAGTGCCAGGGGACCTTGTCCCCGGGTGCCAGTGTCATTTCCAGAACGCGGAGGGTCGGCGTCTCCTGGACGACTTCGATCCGCTCCACGTCGAACTGATCCTCCCAAGGTCGGGTATCGGTCATGGCGCTTTCCTAAACCTCATGGAAAACACCATGGTCGCGCCGATCCGTACCGAATGCAAATCAGGATCGCTCCCGACTTCGTGAGAACCGGCGATCAGCGCAGATATTGCGTATCCCCGTCGACACTCAGCGCCTGACCGGACAGGGTGCCGCAATCGTCCGACGCAAGCAGCATCGCCATGGCAACGATATCCGACGGCGGGATCAGACGGTTCATGGAGGCAAGACCGGTATAGGTCTGCTTCATTTCTTCGAAAGGCACGCCCCGTGCCGCGGCCTTGGCGGCGATCACGCGGTCGATCCGCTCACCCTCGACAGCCCCCGGCAGGATCGCGTTGACGCGAATGTTGTGCGGCCCCAGCTCCGCCGCCAGCGACTTGGTAAAACCGACCACGCCCCATTTCGATGCCGAATAGGGGGTCCGCAGCGGAAAGGCGAATTTACCCGCCGCGGAGGACAGGTTGATGATCGCCCCACCGCCATTGGCCTTGAGCAGCGGGACAACCCGCCGTGTGCACAGGAAATGGCCCATCACGTTGATCTGCAACGTGCGCTCGAAATCCGCCGGATCGATATCCTCCACCGCGCCGGTAGGCCCTGCAATTCCGGCGTTGTTGACCAGAACGTCGACCCCGCCCAGGAATGCGAATCCCGTGTCGATAAAACGATCGACGTCGGCCCGGTCCGACACATCCGCCTGGATCTGCCCGATTTCGGGACGGGACCTGGACAGGTCGGTCAGCGCCGCCTCGTCGATATCGCAGACATAGACCTTCGCGCCCGCATCCGACATGGTCTCCGCCATCAGGCGGCCGATCCCGGCGCCGCCGGCACTGATCAGAATCCGCTTACCGCTCAAATCATGGCTCATGTCTTCCGTTCTCCCTGCAAGGCCTCTTCATAAAGCGCCAAAGTTTCGCCGACGACGATCGCTTCGGCGAATTCCTGTTCCACCAACTGTCGTGCCGCCGCGCCCAGCCTGCGCCGCAATTCGGCATCTTCGGCCAGATGCTGCAGCGCGTCCGCCAGGGGCGTGACGGATTTCAACGGCACCCGTATTCCGGTTTGACCGTCGCGGCAGATCTCCCGACATCCCGGCACATCGGTCGCCACGACCGGACGCCCGCAGGCCGCGCCCTCCAACAGGGATTTCGGCAGCCCCTCGCGATAGGACGGCAGCACGGCAATATGTGCATCGCGATAGGCCCCCGGAATGTCATCAGACGGTCCGGTGACCTCGACCAGTCCCGACTCCTGCCAGCCCTTCAACGTCGCGACGGGAATGCTGGCAGGGTTCGCATCGGTCGGACCGACCAGCCGGATGCGGATCCGAACGCCGCGCTGCTGAAGGATGCGTGCAGCCTCGACCAGTTCCCCGATCCCCTTGTCCCACAGCATGCGACTGACACAGACGGCCACGGGAATGCCATCCGGTTCCGGACCGGCCGTGTATCGGTCGATGTCGACCCCGGAGCCGCGAATGATCCGGATGCGGTCACGCGCCACGCCGATCCGGTCGGCGAACAGGTCTGCATCGTCCCCGTTCTGGACGATCAGGGTCGCGTTGCGTCTATTGCCAAGTTTTCGAAAGGCCCATTCGACAATCGGCCGGATCAGCCGGATCTTCATGCCTTCGGCGATGAACAGGAACCCCAGCCCGGCCATGGCGTTGATGACGGCCGGCACGCCGGCAAGCACCGCCGCCACCCCGCCATACAGCACCGGCTTCATGGCAACATGATGTACGAGGTCCGGCTTTTCCCGCCGATAAAGGGCCAGGATCGCGCGAAAGGTCCCAAGATCGCGGACCGGATTCAGGCCCGATCGATCGAAGGGGATATCGACCGGCTCGAACCCCTCGGCTTCGATCCTGTCGCGATGGCCGGCCATCCGGCTGGCGACGATGACACGGGCACCGGCTTTCCGCGCTGCCCGGGCAAACGGCAGGCGATGCGACCAGAAATACCAGTCCTCCGTGACGAGGTAGAGAAGCGTTCGCCCTGTCAGCGACCCGCTCATGCCCGGCCGACCCAACGGTCCGCCCAGGCTTCCAGCATGCAGACGCCCCAAAGCGCCTCGGCCCTGGCGCCTCGGCCGTTCAGATGATCCCGCCAGGCCCTGCGGATCGGTGCCGGGTCGACCCAGCCGCGGGCCCTGAGCCTGTCCTCGGCCAGCAGGGTTTCAGCCCAGTCGCGCAGCGGCCCGGAAAGCCAGTCGCCCAGCGGGATGGCGAAGCCGGATTTCGGGCGATCTACCAGGTCCTTCGGGACATGCCGGTACAGAACCTCACGCAGCGGCCATTTTGTGACGCCGTTGCGGATCTTCGCGTGTGTCGGCAGGGTCCAGGCGAATTCCACCACCCGGTGATCCAGCAACGGAACCCGCGCTTCCAGACTGACCGCCATGCTGGCCCGGTCGACCTTGGTCAGAATGTCGTTCGGCAGGTATCCCACGGTATCGGCCCAGGCTGCCCGCGCCGCGGCATCACGATCCGGCGCACCGTCCGGCATCTCCATTGTGCGGCCGAGACCGGTCAGGTCCTCCGGCCAATGCGTGATCAGATCCAGATATCGATCATCCGCCGATCCGGCGGCCAGCGCGCGGGCCAGTTTCTGGGCCTTCGTTCCCGCCATGCGCGGCCGGTACTTCGACGGAATCGCCTTCGCTATCCCATCCCACAGGGCCGGCCCCGGCGCGGCCAGAGCGCAGCCGGCGAGGCGCCGCAGCGGATTGGGAACATTGCCCAACCGGCGTTCCATGGCATTTAGCGCCCGGTGTCGGTTGTAACCGAAAAACACCTCGTCGCCGCCGTCGCCGCTCAATGCCACGGTCACGCTCTGTTGTGCCAGCCGACAGACCAGATAAGTCGGCAGCGCGGATGAATCGGCGAAGGGCTCGTCAAACCAGTCCGGAAGATTCGGGATCAGGTCGCGGGCATCGTCGGCGGAAAGGCTCAGTTCGGTGTGATCCGTGCCGAGATGCGTCGCAACAGCCCTGGCATGGTCGGCTTCGTCATAGTCCGACGCGCCGAAACCGATCGTATAGGTCTTGACCGGCCTGTCGGACGCCTTCTGCATGAGAGCGACGACGGTGGAGGAATCCACCCCGCCTGACAGAAGCGCGCCCAGCGGCACATCCGCCACCATGCGCCGGCGGACCGCGTCGGACACCAATTCCTCCGTGCGGTCGATCAGGTCGCGATCGTCGATGGATTGAACGGGCTGGCGCGCGACATCGGCCATCGACCAGTAGGCCTTGCGGGATATCTCGCCATCCGCCCCGATAACCGCATAACCACCGGGCGACAGGGCCTCCATATCGCGGTAAATGCAATTCGGCGCCGGAACGGCATTGCCCTTCAGATATCCGTCCATCGCCAGCGGGTCGACCGCGGCCTCGAATTCGGGATGGGCGCGGACCGCCTTCAGTTCCGATCCCCAGAAGACCCGGCCGTTCTGACGCCCGAAATACAGAGGTTTGATGCCCAACCGGTCCCGGATCAGCGTCAGTTGCCGCTCCTGCCGGTCCCACAGCGCGATGGCGAACATGCCGATCAGACGCGGCAGCGTCTTCGCCACCCCGTCCCGGGCAAACAGTTCCAGCATCACCTCTGTGTCGGACGATCCCCGGAAACTGTGCCCACGCGCTGCGACATCATCTGCCAGTTCGCGGTAATTATAGATCTCGCCGTTGTAGGTCAGGACGTATCGGCCGTCGGCGGAATGCATCGGCTGGTGACCGGCGGGCGACAGGTCGATGATCGCAAGGCGGCGGAAGCCGAGGCAGATTCCGGCCGATTCGTCCGCCCAGACATCGCCCATATCCGGCCCGCGATGAGGCATGGCGTCGGTCATGGCACGGCCAATTTCCGTCAGCCGCCGCGCATCGGTCCGTCTACCTGTATCGAAGAAACCTGCTATCCCGCACATGGCGCCGGACGATACAGCGCTTCACGCCCATCGTCATCCGGGTATCGGCACCTCATCGCCTTCTTTTAGGGTTTCCATCGCGACATAGGTCGCGGTCGAGATCACACCCGGCAGTCCATTCAGGACATCGCCCAGAAAACGGCGGAAGGCATCCATATCCTTGGCCCGGACCTTCAGAAGGTAGTCGAACCCGCCGGCAACCATGTGGCATTCGGCAATGCCGGGCACGCCGGTCACCGCATCGCGAAACTGATCGAAGATATCGGTCGTCGTCCGGTCCAGCGTAACCTGGACGAACACGGTCAGGCCCGAGTCGAGGCGCATCGGGTCCAGCCGCGCCGCATAGCCGCGAATGTAGCCTTCCCGTTCCAGCCGCCGAACACGCTCCAGACACGGTGTCGGCGACAGGTTGACCTGCTTTGCCAGGGCGACATTGGTCAGGCGCCCATCGGCCTGAAGCGCCCGAAGGATGTTGCGGTCGATGCGGTCCAGAGGGCGCGCCGAGTCGGCATTCATAGCATAACTCACTATCAAAATGGCGTTTCACTACAGGATATATCGTTTAAACCTGAAAATCAGAAGCACATTCGGCTGAAACGGCGGTAGATTCCGCCCATCCGACAGACTGGAGATTCCGATATGCTGCTGACCGACGATCAAGCCAAACGCCACGCCGACATGTCCGATCTGCGACAGGCCGTCCGCGATGCCTATCGCATGGACGAGCCGACCTGCCTTGAGGAACGCCTGTCACAGGCAAGCCTGAGTGCGTCGGCCCGCGACCGGATCGAGGAACGGGCCCGGCAACTGGTCGTCGAAGTGCGCAAGGATCGGGTGAAATCCTCCGGCATCGATGCCTTCATGCACGAATACGAACTGTCCTCGCGCGAAGGTGTGGTTCTGATGTGCATGGCGGAAGCGCTGCTGCGCATTCCCGATGCCGAAACGGCCGACGCGCTGATCAAGGACAAGATCGGCGGCGCCAACTGGGAATCCCATCTGGGCCACTCGGAGAGCTGGTTCGTCAATGCGTCGACCTGGGCACTGATGCTGACCGGCCGCGTCGTCAATGTCGATGAGCAGGGTGGCGAGCGCGACTGGCGCACGACGATGCGGAAGCTCGTCCACCGTTCGGGTGAGCCGGTCATCCGCCAGGCGGTCACCCAGGCGATGCGCGTCATGGGACGACAGTTCGTCATGGGCCGCAAGATCGAAGAAGCCCTGGACCGGGCGAAGAGCTTCGAAAGCCGCGGCTACCGCTACTCGTACGACATGCTGGGCGAAGCCGCCCGGACGATGAAGGACGCGGAGCGCTACTTCAAATCCTACGCCGACGCCATCGACCGGATCGGCAAGGCCGCCAAGGGCCGCGGCGTGATCGAGGCACCGGGCATATCCGTGAAACTGTCCGCCCTGCATCCGCGATACGAATTCGGGCAGGAAGAACGGGTCTTCAACGAATTGACCCCGCGGGTCATCGACCTGTGTCGCAAGGCCAAGGAGTACGATATCGGCCTGTGCATCGACGCCGAGGAAACCGACCGGCTGGACATCTCCATGGACGTCATCGAAGCGGTGGCGAGCGACCCTTCGCTGGCTGGCTGGGACGGGCTGGGGCTTGCGGTGCAGGCCTATCAGAAGCGCGCCTATCCGCTGATCAAGTGGCTGGCGGATCTGGCAAAGCGCACCAAGCACCGCCTGATGGTGCGGCTGGTCAAGGGCGCCTATTGGGACACGGAAATCAAGCGCACGCAGGAGCTGGGCCTGTCCGACTATCCGGTCTTCACCCGCAAGGTATCGACCGATGTGTCCTATCTGGCCTGCGCACGGCTGCTGCTGGAAGAAAGAGACGCCTTCTACCCCTGCTTCGCGACCCATAACGCCCATTCACTGTCCGCCATTGCGGAAATGGCCGGAAATCGCAGCGATTTCGAATACCAGCGCCTGCATGGCATGGGCGACGCGCTGTACGATCAGGTCGTCGGCAAGGCCGGCAGCGGCGGCTATCCGGTACGCATCTACGCCCCGGTCGGCAGTCACGAGGATCTTCTGGCCTATCTGGTCCGGCGCCTGCTCGAGAACGGGGCGAACACCAGTTTCGTGAACCGCATCGTCGACGAGAAACTGCCGATTGCCGAAATCGTCTCGGACCCGCTGCGTGAGGCGGAACGGCTGAATCCCGTGCGCCATCCGCAGATTCCGATGCCGGAAGCCCTGTTCGGCGAGGGCCGCAAGAATTCCGAGGGGCACGACATCACCGACGCCCCGACCCTTCTGCGCCTGCGCAATGAAATGAACCGGTCGTCGAACGATCCCTGGCTGGCCGCACCATTGGTCGGCGGTGCCCCGGTCAAGGGCGAGGCCCGGACCGTCTATGCCCCGGCGGACAGCAGCCGTCGCATCGGCGAAGTGACCGATGCCAGCGCCGACACCGCGAAGGAGGCCTTCGAACGGGCATTGAGGGCCCAGCCGCTGTGGGACGACACCCCGGCGACGGAGCGTGCCGCCGCTTTGGAACGGGCCGCCGATCTGTATGAGCAACACGGCCCCCGTCTGATGGCCATCGTCATGCGCGAAGCAGGCAAGACCCTGAACGATGCGATCGCGGAACTAAGGGAGGCCGTCGACTTCCTGCGCTATTACGCCGTCCGCGCGCGCATGGAATTCGCGGAACCGACGGTCCTGCCCAGCCCGACAGGGGAGACGGATACGATCGCCCTGCATGGACGCGGCGTATTCCTGTGCATTTCCCCCTGGAACTTCCCGCTCGCGATCTTCACCGGCCAGATTTCTGCCGCCCTGGCGGCGGGCAATGCGGTGCTGGCAAAACCGGCTGAGCAGACGCCGCTGATCGCCTATGAGGCCGTGAAGCTGCTGCATGCCGCCGGGGTACCGGTCGATGCCCTGCACCTGCTGCCGGGCGATGGGCCGACCATCGGCAATGCCCTGCTGTCCGACCCGCGACTGGGCGGCGTGGCCTTCACCGGCTCCACCGATACGGCACGGCTGATCAACCGGAAACTGGCGGAGCGCGACGGCCCCATCGTGCCGCTGATTGCCGAAACCGGCGGCCAGAATGCGATGATCGTCGACAGTTCCGCCCTGCCGGAACAGGTTACGCGCGACGTCATCATTTCATCCTTCCAGAGCGCCGGTCAGCGCTGCTCGGCTCTGCGCTGCCTCTATGTCCAGGAAGACGTGGCAGACAAGCAGATCGAGATGATCGCCGGCGCCATGAAGGAATTGAAGGTCGGCGATCCGGCCTGGCTGTCCACCGATGTCGGCCCGGTCATCGATTCCGAGGCCAAGGCGGGGCTGAACGCCCATGTCGCCGAAATGCGGAAGTCCGCCAAACTGGTCGGCGAAACACCGCTGGGTCCGGAATGCGACAAGGGAACCTTTGTTGCCCCGGCCGCGTTCGAAATCTCCGGCATCGACGCGCTGGACAAGGAGCATTTCGGCCCGATCCTGCACATTGTCCGCTTCAAGGCGTCGGAACTGGATGCCGTCGTCGACGCCATCAACGGCACCGGCTACGGCCTGACCTGTGCATTGCACAGCCGGATCGACGATACGGTCGCCCGCGTCCTTCGGCGCCTGAAAGTCGGCAATGCCTATGTAAATCGCAACCAGATTGGCGCAATTGTCGGTGTCCAGCCGTTCGGCGGTGAAGGTCTCAGCGGCACCGGTCCGAAGGCGGGCGGTCCACGATACTTGCATCGCTTCGCCGCAGAGCGCACCATCTCTGTCGATACCACCGCCGCCGGCGGCAATGCGTCCCTCATGACACTGGAGGCCTGATCGAAGCAGGCCCGGCGGACACCGAGGAACGCGGCGCGGCCGGCACTTTCATGTTCGGCGTCTTGAGACCAGAGTCGTGCCGCGTTTCCCCATCATCCTGTCCCTGCTGCTGTTCTGCGCGACCGGGTCGTCGGCCCTGAATGCGCAATCCGTGGCCGACCCGCTGGCCCCGCCTGAAGGGGTCGGCCCCGATCTGCGCGCGGCCTACGAGTCCGGACGGCTGATCTTCAACGGCCATTGGCGCCCTTCCGGAACCGACGGCCCGGACGATCTGGAAGGTCTCGGCCCCCTCTACAACAGGATATCCTGCGCCTCCTGTCACAGCGCCGGCGGCCGCGGGAAGCCGCCGGGCGGTCCCGGGGAGAACTTTCTCACGGCGCTGGTCCGCATTGGTGTGGTGGCGGAGGATGGCAAGGTCTCACCGCACCCGGTCTTCGGACACCAGATCCAAGACCGGGCTGTACCGGGCACAAAACCGGAAGCGGAACTCTCCCTCAAATGGCGGTATACGAAGGGGCGGTTTCCGGACGGCACCCCTTATGAGCTGCGTGAACCGGATCTGACAATCATCCCCGATCCGGGCCCGGATGCCCGCTGGTCGATCCGCATCGCCCAGCCGCTTCACGGCGTCGGAGCCTTTGCACATGCGGTGCCCGGCCCCGACGATACCGGGCGTTTCGGCTGGAAGGCCGGCATGCCCAGTCTCGCGGCGCAGAACGCCTCTGCGCTGTCCCAGGATATGGGGATCACCAGCCTGTACTTTCCGGAACCGGTCTGCCCTTCGCAGTCGGCGACATGTGGTGACAACCCTGACGAAGTCGGCGGCGTCCGCCTGAACTTGCTGACATTGTTCACCGAGTTGCTGCCGCCCCCCGCGCCGTCGCAGCACCGCAACGCTCGTGGAGAAATGCTCTTCATGAAGATCGGCTGCGGGTCCTGCCACATTCCGGAGATCCCGCTGCGGACCGGACCGGAGCGTCTGAACGCCTATACCGATCTGCGCCGCCACAATATGGGCGAAGGCCTGGACGACGGACTGCCGGAAGGCGCGGCCGCCAGCAACGAATGGCGGACCGCGCCGCTATGGGGACTGGGCGTCGTTCTGGCGGACGATCCGCGCGCACCGCTGCTGCATGACGGCCGGGCACGCGGCGCGGAGGAAGCGATCCTGTGGCATGGCGGCGACGCGGCGCGGGCACGCCATGCATTCGTCAATCTGACGCGGGAAGACCGGTCCTATCTTCTGGATTTCCTGGCCGGCCTCTAACGCGCCCCAATCCGGCGCAGCGCCGCATTCATCAGGACGACCGGCCCGATCCCGGCGGCGACGATCATCAGGGCAGGCAAGGCCGCCTCCTCCAGGAGTTCGTCCTTGGCGTACTGATAGACATGCGTCGCCATGGTCTCGAAGTTGAACGGCCGCAACAGCAGTGTCATCGGCAGTTCCTTCATGACATCGACGAAGACCAGCATGCCGCCCGCCAGGATCGACGTCCGCACCAGCGGCAGAATGACGTGGCGGAAGCTGCTGGCGAAACCATGCCCCAGCACGCGGCTGGCATTCATCATGTTCGGTGGCAGCCGCTGCACGCCGGTGGTGATCGCACCGTAGCCGACCGCCATGAATCGCACGGTGCAGGCAAAGATGACCAGCCCAACCCCGCTGGACAGCAGGGCCCCGGACGGTACCCCCGTCACGGCCTCCACGGCCGCTGAAATGCCAGTATCCAGCGCACCGACCGATGTCACGACACCGATCGCCAGGATGGTCCCCGGAAATGCATAGCCGACCGACGCCATCGCCGCCATGATGCGCATCCAGCGCCCGCCGCGATAGGTCGACACGAAGACGATGAGGGCAGCGACCGCCATGACGATGCCCGCGCTCGATCCCGCGACCAGCAGCGAGTTGAGGACCGCATCCAGCGCCGCGTCCTCCAGCGACAGGGAATACCCGCGCAGAACGAAGCTGAGCAGCACCCCTACCGGAACGACGAACCCCACCACGATGGGCAGAAGGCACACCAGGACGCACCAGACCGAAGCACTGACACCGGGCCGTACCGACGCCATCGGCATCGCCTTGCGCCCGGTGTCGGAATACTGCCGCCGAGACCGGGCGTAGCGTTCCATCACCAGCAACGCCAGAACGAACAGGAAGGCCAGACTGGCAATCTGTGCGGCGGCGGTCAGGCTGTTCATCCCCAGCCAGACGTTGAAAATGCCCAATGTCAGGGTCTCGACCGCGAAATACTCGACCGTGCCGAAGTCGGAAATCGTCTCCATCAGGACCAGGGCCAGCCCCGCGACAATGGCCGGGCGGGCGATGGGCAGCGCGACGGACCAGAACAGGTTGCGGTTCGCCAGCCGCGCCGCCTCGAACAAGGAGGCCGGCGTCAGGCTGAAGGCCGTGCGCGCCATCAGATAGACATAGGGATATAGCACCGCCCCCATGACCAGCGACGCGCCTTCCAGCGACCGGATTTCGGGGAACCAGTAGTCCCGGGCACTCGCCCAGCCGAATACCTCCCGCAAGCCGCCCTGCACCGGACCAGCATATTCGAGGAAATCGGTATAGGTATAGGCGATCAGATAGGCAGGCACGGCCGCGGGCAGCAGCAGCATCCATTCGAACAGCCGTCGCCCTGGAAAGTCGTAACGCGACACGGCCCAGGCACCCGGCACGCCAAAGGCCAGCGATACCAGGGTCACCCCGACCATCAGGCCCAGCGTGTTAACCACATAGCGCGGCAGAACGGTGCTGAAGAGGTGGCTCCACAATCCGCCGGTGTCACCGGCGGCCGCGACGAAGATCGACAGGATCGGCGTGACGCAGAGCAGGCACAGTAAGATGGCGGCCCAAGTCCATACGGCACCCCGACTGCCGGCGCCGTGAGAAACTGCCTGAGCCGCCGTCGAGTCTACCATCCCACCCGATCAATGATCATTTGAGCCTGAGGCGCCAAATCCGAAATCGTCGCGATCGGCATGTCGTCTTCCTTGAACGTGCCCCAGGATTTCAGCTCATCGGAGGCGGGCACTTCCGGATTTACCGGATACTCGTAATTGACCTCTCCGTAAAGGCGTTGCGCCTCGGCGGAGGTCAGGAACTCCAGGAAACGAACCGCTTCATCCTTGTTCTTGGAGTGAATCGCGACGCCGCCGCCGGAGATGTTCACATGCGTGCCGCGCCCTTCCTGGTTCGGGAAGATCAGGTCGACCGCATCGGCCCATTCGCGCTGTTCCGGCGATTCGGAGGATTTCAGCTTGCCGAAATAGTAGTTGTTGATGATCGCAACATCGCAGACGCCTTCAAAGATCGCCTTGACCTGCGCCCGGTCATTCCCTTGCGGACGGCGCGCCAGATTGTCGACCACACCCTGCGCCCATTCCTGCGCCGCCGCTTCGCCATTCGCATGGATCATGGAGGCGATCAAAGCCCGGTTGTAGACATGACTGCCCGGTCGGGAGCAGACGCGTCCCTCCCAGACATCGGAGGCAAGATCCTCGTATGTCGTCAGCTTGTCCGCGTCGGCGGCTCCCTTGCGGATGGCCAGGACCCGCGCGCGCTTGGAAAAGGCAAACCAGCGGTTTTTCGGATCGCGCAGATGGGCCGGGATGTTGCGCATCAGCACATCCGACTCGACCGTCGCCAACAGGTCCTTGTCGGCGTAGACGCTCAACCGGGCGATATCCACCGTCAGGATGACGTCCGCGGGGCTCAGTTCGCCTTCGGCCTGCAGGCGTTGCGCCAGGCCCTTGGAGGCATAGACGATGTTGATCTTCGTACCGGTCTCGGCGGTATAGGCCTCAATGAACGGTTCGATCAGGAAGGGCTGGCGATGGGAATAGATGTTCAATTCCTGCGCGGCGGATGCGCGCATCGGCGAAAGCGCAAGCATGGCCGCGGCCGCAACCAGCGCGGCGAGCCCCAGACGGAACGCGGTCAGGGCCCGGGTCGAAACGATGTTTTGCATTGCAGTCCATCCTTTGCACATGAACGCATGAAGGCTTTGCGCCGCCTCCATGAAGGGTGACAGGTAGAGGGTGCGAAGCCGGTGATCAACCGTCGCCCCGTCACCGAGGCCAAAACGGATGCGCTGGCGCGCGCCGGAAAGATGCAGGGTTCCGCCAATCCAGTCCCAGATCGCCAGCGCCGCGCCGAAATTTCGGTCGAAATGCCGCACGGCGTCGGAATGGTGGATCTGATGCTGGCGTGGCGAAATCAGGATTCGCTCCAGCCAGGCGGGATAGGAAAACGGCACATGGGAATGGCGTAGATTGGCACCGAGCGCATTGAACGCGAAGAGAAAGACATTCGCCCCCAGAACCGTCGTAAGGGTCGCGCGATCCCCGAAGAAGAATACGAAGGCGGCAACGCAGACCGCCTGACTGAGCGCGGACCGCAGGGCAAACAGGACACCTTCGACGGGGTGCGTGCGAAAGACCGTGAACGGCGTCAGGGTCTCGGCCGAATGATGCACCTTGTGGAAAGCCCATAAAACCGGCCAGCGATGCAGCCATCGGTGCAGGATGTATTTGGATGCATCATCCACCAGGAACTGCGTCAGGGTGAACAGCAGGGCCACCGCCCAGACCGGCACGCCGAGCCAGAGCGCCGGCCGTCCGGCGAACCAGACATGCAGGCTTTCGAAGAGCAGGGTCGCAACCGTCAGCGTCGACAGCAGTCGGGGCGCCAGCCCCATCATGATCCCCTGGTTGATCGCAAAAAGCTGGAAATCCGCCCTGGAGGATCCGGACAGCCAGACGGAACGGCGGAACAGGTGGGACAGGAGCGCCCGCGGCGACCGACGGGTCTTGATCCAGAGAACACCGAATCCGATCACGGCGGCGGCCAGGAGGTAGCCGACAAAAATGCGCTTTGTCGGATCGATGAAGAGACCCGCGAACTGTTCGAAATAATCCGTCGCGACTGTCGGCATGGCTGCCCGAAGTAAAACCTGCGCCGGGGCCTATCCCCGGCGCAGGGCTATTGGGTTTAGTCGTTTTCTGCGCTGGCGCCGCCACCGAGCGCGTCGGCCAATCCCGCCATGTCGCCCATGACGTCATTGTTGCGCGCCGTGATGCCGAAGGCGTCGACCATCAGTTTCTGAGCCTTCAGCATGTGCAGCATGTATTCACCGATAGCGGAGCCCTGGTCGCGCAGGTAGTTGCCGTCACTGTCGACGTCGACGACCTGGCTGGCATTCGGCAGCAACGGACCGAAACCGATCAAACGGTTCAGGCGGGATGCGACCTCACCCAGGTTTTCCTTGCCGCTCTGCAGCGCCAGGCTGAAGCCCTTCAACTCACCCCAGTGCTTGATGTAATCGGCCATGACTTCCGACGTATCCCCGCCGGACTCGACCACGGCCTTGAGCTTGGTCAGGTCCTTGTAGACCGACCCGGCATATTTGAAGACCGCTTCTGCCAGGACCTTTTCCCAGTTTGCGGCGATCACGGCGGCATGGCCACGCAGTTCCGCACGCTGGTCGTCGGTCAGCTTCTCGCCATTGGCGGCGGTGATCAGCTTGCGTCCGTCCAGGAAGGCCTGAACGATGCTGTGCAGATAGTTGGTGGCGTTTTCCTTGCCCGCCGTCGATCGGTCGAAGCCGGCCGCATAATAGGCCGGTCCGAACGCCATCTCGGTCTTGAGGTCGATGACGCCGTCCTTGTTGTAGTCGGCATCGGCGAAGGCCTCTTCCTTCATCTTGGCGATGGCGTAGACCTGATCCGCGGTCAGCGTCAGCGTGTGCGCCGGCGCACCGAAATAGCCGAAACCTTCGTCCCAGGAATGCTCCTTGCCGGTATAGGCAGCGCCTTCACTATAGGGCTGGTCGTTCGGCTTCTTTTCCGCCGACAGGTTCTCGTCCAGGTAACCATCGACGACCTGGTTGTAGAACACCGCGCCCATGATGAATTTGGAGATCAGCTGCGGATAGTTGTACCCGTTATCCAGGTCGACACCGCCATCCGCCGCAGCGGCCTTCTCGATCCAGAAATTGACCAGTTCTTCGCCGGTCAGATTGTTCGGCATGCCGGTGACGGTGCCACCATAGGTCTTGCCGGACAGGTTCGTATCGCTGAGTTCGCCGATCGTGGTCTGCTTGATCACGAAGGCGCCCTTTGTGGCCGGCGCGATGATTGCGCGATCCGCGCCCTTGCCAGAATAATAGGCGTTCAGCACGGCCAGCAGATCGGCATCGGCTGCGCCATTGCCCTTACTCGCCAGTTTCTTCAGCGAGTCGTGCAAAACGTGACGGCCGATCTGGCCGGAATAGGAAACCGACGTCGTCTTGTCGCCGGAATAGCCCTTAACGGTGATCGGGAAGCCGGCATACACCTTGTCGTCCGCCAGCGCGGAGCCGGCCAGCAGCGTCATGGTCAGGGCGGCAGTACCCGCAAAGATTTGCTTCCTCATCTCGTCCCTCTCTGTCGGATGGGTTGACCCTCGCTAATGAGAGTCATTAGCACCGCCCCTGCTTAATATGCCGCCCTCCCCCTTGCAAGGAGAATGCGTCGCAATTTCAAGAAATATGTTCCGTGACGGAATCTGTAGGCGCTCGCCCCCAATTTCGAACAAGAAAAACCCGCCCGCACCGGTCTCGGCGCAGGCGGGTCAGTCGGGTACTCACCAGGAGGAACGGAAACTCCTATTCTGCGGCGTGTGCGACCGGCCGAAGGCGGTCCATGGCCTGGCGGTCGGCGGCGACATGGGTCGCGACACCGTCCCGCTTCGCGCGGGCATAAATCTGTGAAAGGGTGTTCGCGATGCCGCCGATATGGTCGAAGGCCGCCTTGCGATCGAAAGTCGGACCTTCGTGATAGATATGGATCACCCCGCCCGCATTGATGACATAGTCGGGCGCGTAGAGGATGTCCCGCTCGGCAAGGCGGTCGCCATGGCGGTCTTCGGCAAGCTGGTTGTTCGCGGCACCGGCGACGACCTTGGCCTTGATGCGGTCGACGGTATCGTCATTGATCGAAGCCCCCAGCGCACAGGGTGTATAGACGTCGACATCGGCATCGTAGATTTCGTCCAGGCCGACCGCCTTGGCGTTCAGTTCGGTCTCGGCCTTCTGAAGCGCGGCACGGTCGATATCCGTGACCGTCAGTTCCGCGCCGGCCTCATGAAGCTGACGGGCAACATCGTAGCCGACATGGCCCAGCCCCTGGACCGCCACACGGATGCCCTTCAGATCGGTCGCATTCAGACGTTCGCGAACGCTGGCCTCGATGCCCTTGAACACGCCATAAGCCGTACCCGGGGACGGGTCGAAGCCGACCCCTTTCACGCCCCGCACATGTTTCGTTTCCTTGGCGATCTCGAACATGTCGTCCGGGGAGGTGCCGACATCCTCGGCCGTGATGTAGCGCCCGCCCAGGCTTTCGACAAAGCGGCCCATGGCACGCATCATCGCCGGCGACTTGTCGGTCCGGGCATTGCCGATGATCACCGACTTGCCGCCGCCCCAGGGAAGGTCAGCCAGTGCGTTCTTGAAGCTCATGCCGCGCGACAGGCGCAGGACATCCGTCAGTGCCTCTTCATCGGTCGCATAGGCCCACATGCGGCAACCGCCCAGGGCCGGCCCCAGAACCGTGCTGTGAACCGCGATGATCGCGCGCAGGCCGGATTCCGCATCGCTGCAGAAGGCGACATGTTCGTGATTGTCGAAGCTCCCGGATGAAAAAACGCTCATGATGTCCTCCTCGTTCGCTGCCTGAACCGCCGGGACCGCCCGGTCATTCACGGCAAGGCGTGAAATATTATTACTCCCAATATGGTCCTATATCGGGACTTTCGGAAGGCGGAATCGCGGTGACGTGAAAGAAAGACCGAATATCTCGAAGCACTGCCGAAAGGACGAAATCTTCGTGCGTCCGGGGGCATCGAATGATAATTCCGATACCGGAACGACCGAGGGACCGAACCGTGGAAAAGACCCGAATCTGGCTGGATTGCGATCCCGGACTGGATGATGCCGCCGCGTTGTTCATGGCCCTGGGCGCCGCCGACCGGTTGCAGTTGGAAGGCATATCCACGGTCGCGGGCAATGTCGGGATCGCCCCCGTCACACGCAACGCCCGCGGCCTCCTGGCGCTGGCCGGGCGGGAGGACATTCCGCTCCATGCCGGCTGCCCGCGCCCAATGATGTCGTCCCCGGTCGATGCGGCGCATGTGCATGGTTCCGACGGAATCGGCGGCGTCCCCTTGCCGGCCCCCTCCGTACCGCCCCGCGCCGGACACGCAATCGAAGCGATCGATGCCTTCTGCCGGCGCGGCATGACGGGCGCCAGGGGGACACTGGTGCTGACCGGGCCCATGACCAACGCCGCCCTGGCGATCATCCGGGCGCCGGACATGCTGGCGGGCTTGGATCGCATCGTCTTCATGGGCGGTGTTGCCTTCGGGGCGGGCAATGTCACACCCGCGGCAGAGTTCAACTTCGCCTGCGATCCGCATGCCGCAAAGATCGTCCTGGGCAGCGGTGTGCCATGCGTCATGATGGGGCTGGATGTAACCCGACAGGCGGAGATCACCCCGGCACGCATCGCCGCTCTCGCAGCGGCCGGCCCGCCTGTCGGGGAAAGCCTCGCCGCCATGATGACTGCCTATCACGGGCGGGTCGGCAAGCCGGTTCTGCACGACCCCTGCACCATTGCCTGGCTGTTACAGCCGGACCTGTTCTCCGGCTGCGACTGCCATGTCGATGTGGATTGCGAAAGCAGCCTCAATCTGGGTCGCTGTGTCGTCGACCTTCACCGCGTGACGGGCAAGCCGGCCAATACGTCCGTCATGACCCGACTGAACGCTCAAGGGTTCTTCGATCTTATGACGGATTGCGTCGGGCGGATCTAGATCGCCGGAAGCGCTGCATCCCAGTAGGGCATGTCTCCACCGAACCGCTCCCGCATGAACTCGATAAAACTGCGAACCTTGATCGGCATGTGACGGCGTGCCGGAAAAACCGCATACAGGGCCTGTTCCGAAAAGCCGTACTCGGTCAGGAGCGGAACAAGACGCCCCGCGGCCAGATCCTCCCCGCAAACGAATGTCGGCAACCGGCCGATCCCGGCCCCCGCCAGTACTGCGGACAGCAGGGCCTCACTGTTGTTGACGCAATAGCGCGCGGCGGTCGCGACCTGCACGTTTCCCGCAGGGCCGAGCAGGTTCCATTCCCGACCATCGCTTGCATTCGAGTAGTGCAGACAGTGATGCGAGGCGAGGTCCGCCGGCACGCCTGGCGTGCCCATCCGGTCGAGATAGGACGGCGCGGCGCAAAGGACGCTACGGATCGGGGCGATGCGACGGGCCACCAGGCCTGAATCTGCCAGCATTCCGCCACGGAGCGCGATATCGTAGCCGTTGGCCACGATGTCGACCACGGTATCGTCCATGACCATATCGACATCGATCTTCGGAAACCGGTCCAGAAAATCGGGAATAATCGGGGCGATATGCAGGCGCCCGAAGGACATCGGCACGTTCAGGCGCAATCGCCCCTGCGGCGTCGACTGCATCTCGGTAACAGAATCCTCAGCCAGGCGCGCTGCGGCCAAAGCCTCCACCGCATAGGCATAATACCGTTCGCCGGCTTCGGTGAGGCTCAGTTTCCGGGTTGTGCGATGCAACAGACGCACCCCCATGCGCTCCTCGGCCTGGGAAATGCGTTTGCTGACCGCCGATTTCGAGACACCGAGAATGCGGGCTGCTGGCGCGAAACCGCCCTGCTCCACCACGGCCACGAAGACCGGGATCACCCCAATCGGATCATGCATATCATCGTCAACTTTCACTCAACGGTAAAATTCAAAACTGACGGATTATAGTTCAATTAGAAACAACTAAATTCCCTCGCATCGGCCTGACACCAAAGGAGGACCCGATGCAGAGACTCGAGCATATCAATCTGGTTGTCGGCGATATCGCGGCGACCGCCGATTTCCTGATGACCGCGTTCCCGAAATGGCGCATCCGCGGGACCGGGACCCAGACCTGGGGCGGGAAGCCACGTCACTGGTCCCATGTCGGTGACGATGACACATACGTCACCCTGAACGACAATGGCGAAGGCCCCAACCGCGACCTATCCGGACATAGTCCCGGCCTCGCCCATATCGGGTTCGAAGTCGACGATCTGGACGCCGTCCTGAAGCGTCTTCTAGGCGCCGGGTATGAAATCGACATCGACGGTTTCGACCATCCGTTCCGACGTAACGTCTACTTCGTCGATCCGGCCGGCTTCCAATTCGAATTCATCCAGTATCTCAGCGACAAACCCGAGGAGAAGAACCGCTATGACTGACAATCAGACCCGACAACCGGACCGCAACGACCTGGTACATGCCCTCTACAGCACGGTCGACCGTCGCGACGCGCCCGGATTGGCCAGGTTCCTGACCGATACCATCGTGTTTCGCCTGGGAAACCATGACCCGATCGTCGGCCTGAATGCAGTCCTGGATGCAAATGAGGCCTTCTTCAGAACCATTGAAAACATGAGCCATGACATCGCCGGAATCTGGACTGTCGACGAAACGACGATCTGTAACGGCAACGTCCATTATGTTCGCCTTGACGGTTCCAGACTGACCCTGCCCTTTGCAACGATCCTGACCTTCCAGGACGAGCGGATTGCGGATTATCGGGTCTATGTCGATGTGTCGCCGCTCTGACCGTGACGTCAGCGGCCACCCAGCGTCGCATCCAGAAGTTCCAGCCGGTCCTGTCCCCAGAAGCCTTCGCCGTCGAGGGAGTACCACGGGACCCCGAAGCAGCCAGCGGCGAGCGCCGCCTCGCATTCGGCCGTCGCGGCCGCCTGGATCTTCTCGGACTGCGCCTGTTCGACCAGCCCGGCACCGTCCAATCCAAGATCCGTAGCGATGGCTTTCAGTTCGTCCCAGTCCGCCACATTGCGTTCGTCCTGCCAGACGCCCTTCAGGATGGCATGGGACAGTTCGCCGACATCCGCTCCCGCCTCCCGGGCGGCATGGGCGAGATACAGGGCCGGTCGATCATCCGCCGGAAAGAATTTCGGTTCGAAATTGATCGGCACGCCGAGATGCCGGGACCAGCGCTTCAGTTCCACCATGCGATAGGCACGGCGCTCCGGCGGGCGTTTGGCCAGCGGCAGGCCGCCGGTCTTCGGGAATATCTCGGCTACGGTGATCGGCCGGTAGGCGATGGTCGCGCCATGCTTGGCGGCAATATCCATCAACCGCCGATGGCCCAGGAAGGTCCAGGGCGATACATGACTGTAGAAATAGTCGATGGTTCGGGTCATCGGTGTCTGCCTCCCTCGGCATCCGTGTCATTGCTGATGAGTTTCAGATAGGCGGCGGCGATGGCCGCGCACTCGCAATCCGCGCGGCCGTCGATACGGTCTGGACGAAAGCGTCGCTGGAAAGCGGCAATACACTCATTCGCGTCCGGGTCGTAGCCGATCTCGGCAAGCAGTTCCGGCAACGAGCGATCTGTCGGCATGCCCAGATCAGGGAAGACCCCGATCCCGCGCCCTGCCAGATCCCGCCAGGGGAACAGTTCGCCCGGATCGGTCTTGCGGTCAGGTGCAACATCGGAATGCCCGACGATACCCGCCGGCTCGATCGGATGACGGGCCAGTATGGAAAGGCAGAGTGCGCTCAAGCTGTCGATCTGCGCCTCCGGAAAGGTGCGATAGCCGAACTCATGGCCCGGATTCTGAAGCTCGATACCGATCGACAGCGAATTCACATCGCGAACGCCGCGCCAGAAGGCCAGGCCGGCATGCCAGGCCCGCTGCGACTCATCGACGAGCCGATGCAGCGTTCCATCTTCTTCGATCAGGTAGTGCGCGCTGACCTCTGCAGTCGGGTCGCAGAGACGCGCCAGCGACTCCTCCGCGCTTTGCATTCCAGTGTAATGCAGGACGAGCATGGTCGGCCGTTCGACGCCACGGCGGGGACCGAAATTCGGCGATGGCGTGTCGACAACCCGCATCACGACGGTACCTTCGGCTGATGCGGCGCACCGCGCACGGCCTGACGCAGGGTCACAATGCCGACCCCGATCATGACCAGAATTCCACCGACGATCATGTAGGGTGTCAGTGCCTCATCCAGAATCAGGACGCCGCTGGCCACGCCGACGACCGGCAGCAGAAGCGTCAACGGGATGACCCGGCTGATCGGATAACGTTTAATCAGCCCGTACCACAGGCCATAGCCGACAATCACGACCATCACCGACTGGAAGAAGATCGCCCCCCAGCCCAGCCAGGACAGAGTCGACAGAATCTCCCAGTGATTGTCCTCGACCGCGAAAGAGATTGCCAGCAATTGCGGTGCCGCCATGGCCGCCATCCAGCCGTTCAGGGCGAAGGGACCGATTTCACCGATCTGTTTGACCTGAACGGCCGCAACGGCCCACAGGAAGGTCCCGCCGACAACCAGCAACGCCGGCAGCAGCCCCCCCTCAAACCGCGGTTCCCCGGCGATAATGGCACAACCGACGAAGGCGATCACGATGCCCAGAATGCGCCGCCACCCGGGATAGTCCTTGAACACGATTGCCGCCAGGATCACCGCCCAGGGCGTGTTCAACTGGCTCAGCAGCGCGACAGTCGCGGCATCGGCCATCGCCATCGCGTTGAACATCATCGCGAAATGCAGAACCCCCAATACGACGGAATAGGCCAGCAACGGCCGGAACTGACCTTTCGGCCAGCGGATGAAAGGCAGCAGGATCAGCGCCACCACGACGAAGCGCATCGCCATGAACAGAAAGGGCGGTATCTCCTGAACGCCAACTTTTACGACTACGAAATTGAGACCCCAGATCAGAATTACGAAGATCGCCGTCGCGAAATCCAGCGGCTTCATTGCGCCGCCCCGGCGCGCATCTGTCGAATCTGGTCATACGCCGCGTTGATCTTTGCCACACGTTCGTTTGCGACCGTGACAAACTCTTCGGGCATGCCTTTCGCAATCAGCTTGTCCGGGTGATTTTCGACCACCAGCGCCCGATGCGCCTTACGGATTTCCTCGTCACTGGCGCCGGCGGCAACCCCCAGGATCTGATAGGGATCGGCGTTGCCGCCGTCGAGCTGAAGCGCGGTAACCCGTTCGAAGGTCGCGCCATCAAAGCCGAAGATCTCGGATACGCTGCTTAGAAACTCCAGTTCGCCGGGATGGATCACGCCATCCGCCTTGGCGATATGTGCCAGACACCACAACAATTCCTCCAGCACCTCCGGAGAATTGCGGAACATGCCGGCGACCTGTTCGGCATAGGGTTCGAAGCCGCGCGCGTCCTTGCGGGCCTGGTTGAAGACCCGGGCAACGTTCTTCATCTCCGATTCCGGAACCTGGAAGACCTCCTTGAAGGCATCGACCTCGTCCGGCGTCACCACACCGTCGGCCTTCGCCATCTTGGCCCCCAGGACAATGACCGCGATGGTGAAGCCGACTGACCGCTTGGCGCGCTCCGGGTCCGGTTCCTGATCCGGGCGCAAACGGTCGACAAAATGCCCGCCGACGGCCCCGACGAGCAGGCCCAGCGGGCCACCCATCGCAAAGCCGGCGGCACCGCCGACGATTTTTCCCCAGATACTCATGTCGCTTGGTCTATTTCCGAACTTTCCGCAGTGCACACACTGTAGTCATACAGCCCTGAGCGGCAAGCCAAACGGCGATACCAGCCGCGGCATGCGACGCGATTTCCGGTCATGGCCGAACGGGATTCGGATCGCGGCCGACCCGCCCGATGCCCGGTACCAGGATATTCATGTCGAGGGGATCCACACCGACACTGAGGCCGAGAATGTTCAGTTCTACCCCTTCCCGTGCCGCCGCGGTCAGTCCCAGAACGCCGGCCAGACTGAACTGCAATCCGGTATGGCTTGGCGTCAGCGCCGCGAACCGATGGCGCCCCAGATAATCCTTGCCCACGGCCAGCGGCGGCATTTCCAGCTCCAGTTCCGGCACGGATCGCCCGATCCAGGCGATGAAGGTGTTGCTGTTCGGGCCCGGCCAGGCGCGATACTCCCCGGCATAGGGATAATCGGCAATCGCCTGCTCCACCTTGTCGATCAGCCGATCCGTCCCCTCCCCCCGCATGTCGAGAATCAGGCTGGGCGCGGATCCATACCAGTAGCGATCCGGGATGTCCTGCCGGCTGCGTACCTTGTTTCCGGAATACCAGCCGATCACGTGATGCGTCCGGTAGCTGTCGGCATGGGGCCGTTTGGTGGCTATCCAGGTGTGAACCGCGAAAGCCCCACGCCACCCGTAGGCGCGCGCCGCATAGACCTGAATGACAGCCCCGGCCTCGTCCTCCGGTAAGGGGGCCAGCCCGGCGCTGACCCGACTGGCGGTGGACCAGTTCCTCTGGTCCAAATCATTGGAGAAATAGACATAAGCCGGGCCGATCAACAGCAGCAGGACGAGCAGAAGGGCGCGGACGCTCCAGCGCAAGAGCATTTTCAATCCTTTGGTCAGCATGAAGGTCAGTCTGGTCTCCCATTCGACGGAAAAAACGGCATCCCCATGGCAAAACCTTGGATGGCACCGGAAAAATTGAGAAGCCCGAGATCACCCGTCGGGCGTCAATGCCGGATCCCCTTCCTGAACCCGGACGGCACGTATGACCGTTTCCGCCTGACCGTCCGTGAACGGTTCCCCCGGGGCGGCACAATAATAGCCCAGAAGCTGCCGGGTGATCGCGTCACTTTCCGGTGCAACGCCCTGGGTGAAGAGGACGCATATCTGCGGCCCCATCAGAAAGCGCCGCCACAAGACGGGCCCGACGGCATTTCGGCTTTCATACAGAACCTGGAAATCTAGCGACCTGGCCTTCAGGCGATCCCAGTATTGCGCGGCGCCCGACGGCGGCGGGGGCGCACCGATGGGGACATACTCCAGATGCCGGATTTCGATCAGCGACGCCTCCACGGCATTGCCTGGCGGCCCGCGCCATGTCCGCCGACGAAGCAGAAGCGCGTTCTCCAGATCCCGTCGCTCGTCATAGAAGGATGCGCTGTCGTTCAGCGTCGGCAGGTCCATCTGCAACAGGACTGGCGGTGCCGGTACAACGGTCCGATTCGCGGAAAACGTATCCGGGCTTTCCGGATCGAGCGGATTCCAACCAATTTCATCGCAGCCCGGCGCAACCGCGCAAGCCGCTAAAAACAATAGTATTTTAGTCAAATTTTGCATGCTACTATCAGGGGCTCCAACCTGAGGCGCTTGTATCAAACATCCGGGACGCCCAGAGTGAGGTGAGAAACCTTACGAGTCCAGCATGCGGCGCTTTCGGGAATGGGCGACCGGGGTTGGAATTTTCGGAGACGGCCGGGGGGCCGCAAGGTTTTCGAAAGCGGGGCGAGATGGCATGGTCCGGCGTAAATTGGATGGTTCGGCACGGCCTGATCCGACGGCCGGAGCAGGCTGTTCCGGCGAAGGCTGCGACCAACCCGACAATCAAGTCGGCGCCCGCATTGCGGATAGCGACATCGAATTCGAAGGGCACAATGGCCGAACAGGGTACAGTACCGGACCGGAACAATGAACAGGACGCCGCACGTTCGGCGGCGCCCGCCCCCAAGAAACGGGGTGACGCGCGCATCGTCGTCGTGGGCAATCAGAAGGGCGGATCCGGAAAGTCGACAACGACGATGCATGTCATCGCGGCGCTGATGTCCAGCGGCGCGAAAGTCGCCAGCATCGACCTGGATGCCCGTCAGGGGACGTTGTCGCGTTATATCGAGAACCGGCAGTCCTACATGGCGCGTACCGGGACCGAGCTTCCGATGCCGACCCATCGCGCCATCGAACCGTCGACCGTCGCATCGGTCGACGTGGCGCGCGCACATGATGCCCATGCCGTCGAAAAGGCGGTCACCGATCTGTCCTCGCGGCACGATTACATCGTGATCGACACCCCGGGCACGGACAATTTCCTGAGCCGCGTCGGCCATTCCTATTCCGACACGCTGATCACGCCGCTGAATGACAGCTTCGTCGATCTGGACGTTCTGGCCACCATAGATCCCGAGACCTACGCCATGGTCCGGCCCAGCAAATACGCCGAGATGGTGTTTCAGGTGAAGATGCAGAAGGCCCGGCGCGACAAGTCGAACCGGACCTTCGAATGGATCGTCATGCGGAACCGCACCGGCCAGTTGGATTCCCGCAACCAGCGCGCCATGGACGAAGCGCTGGCAAAGCTCAGCGGCCGGATCGGCTATCGCCTCGTCGCGGGGTTTTCCGAACGTGTCATCTTCCGGGAATTGTTCCTGGACGGCCTGACGCTGCTGGACCTGCGCAATCCGGGCACGGATATCAAGATGAACATGTCCCATCTGGCCGCCCGGCAGGAAGTTCGCGACCTGATGGCTGCGATCGGCTTCGACAAGGCGGAAGCCATCGGCGCCTGACGGAACGGCGGCACTTGGCGCCGCCACGCGAACCGTGTTGTTATCCGGCATGTTCGACTATTCCCTGCCAGACGCGACCCGCAAAATTCTCGACGGCTGCCGGATCGTGCCGGTCATGTCGCCTGACGACTCCCTTGGCGACCGGTACTTCAACCCTCTTCCCGCGTATCGGGAAAGCTACCCGCTGACCCACCTCGTCACGCGGGACGACCTGTTCTGGGGCGCGACCAGCGGCACGAACCAGCCATACGTGATCCGTACCGGACTGCCGGATCCCGTTGTCCTGGCCTATACCAACTCGGCCCCGGTCTACGCGTCCTATGCCATCCGTCCCATGACGCATGCGCTGGAGGAAGGCGGACGACGGGTTCGGATCGCCCCGCTGCATCACTATTCGGATTTCCGCTTTCTGGTGCGGGAAGACGGTCAGGCAATCTGGGATGGCACAGAGCCTGACCGGACGGAGCCCTTACGCGCCGCCATCGAAGACGGCCGCTCCTATCGCGTGGTCATGGAAATCGAGGACGGCACCATCCTGTCGCTGCCGGTCGACATTCCGATGTATTTTCCCGGCGACAACAGCCTGAACATAACCACCCATCCCGGGTTTCTGCCGACTTTCTTCGGCGACCCTCAGTCCCTGATCGATGGGTTGGCGGCTCACAACGCCAACATGCTGACCCTCAAGAGTGCGGCGGCGGAATCCGCCAATGTGACCGTGCCCGTCTTTCCGGTCTTCTTCTCCATCCGCTCGGACGGAAGCTATTTCGGCGTAAACGAAATCATGTCCGGTGACCCGAAGCGGTGGTCCCGGGTGAGATTGTTTGCGTATTGACCGTGCGGGACGTGAGTCCCGCACGCACGCATGGCATAATACCGGCATGGCAAGACCCCCGACACGATCCAAGACGTCCGGCACCGAAATCGACGCCTTTCTGGAAAAGGTACGCAATACCCCTGCGCCGGCCACATCCGGGCGCGGCAAGCTGATTTTCGCATTGGATGCGACGATGAGCCGGGAGCCGACCTGGGATACTGCCTGTCAGATTCAGGGCGAAATGTTCGAGGCCACCAGCGCCATTGGCGGGCTGGATGTCCAACTGGTGTTTTTCCGGGGCTTCGGCGAGTGCAAGGCGGGCAAGTGGCAGCCGGATGCAAAGGGGCTCGCCGGCCAGATGAGCAAGGTTCGCTGTCATGCCGGCAGAACCCAGATCGGCAAGATTCTGGCGCATATCAAACGGCAGGCCGAAGCATCCAGAATCGGCGCAGCGGTCTTCGTCGGCGACGCCTTCGAGGAAGATATCGACGCGGTCTGCCATACAGCAGGCGAAATCGGGTTGCTCGGCGTTCCGGTTTTCCTGTTCCAGGAAGGCCCTGACCCCGTGGCGCAGCGGGCTTTCCGGGAGATCGCGCGTCTGACAGGCGGGGCCTGGTGTCCCTTCGACCTGAGCAGCGCAGAGACGCTGAAATCCCTGCTGTCCGCCGTCGCGGTCTATGCGGCGGGCGGCATGAAGGCGCTGGAAGACTATGGCCGTTCCGGTCGAGGTCGCGAGGCTGTCGCGCTGATCGAGCAAATGTCCGGCCGTCGAAAAGGAAACACATCGCGATGAGTTTCTTCTTCCTGGGCCTTGCCGTTCTGGTAGGCGGGCTGCTGTTCGTGAACTGGTTCACCACCGCCAAGCCGAAATCCATTCTCAAGGGGGCCAAGTGGACCGCCCTTGCCATTGCCGTCGGCGTTGTCCTGCTGGTTCTTCTGACCCGCAATTTTCATCTGATATGGGCGGGTCTGCTGGCGCTGCTGCCCTGGATCAGCCGGTTCCGCATGCTACGCAACATCTGGAAGACGATGCGCGGTCCCAGCGCAGGGCAACGTTCGGAGATTTCCTGCCGATTCTTCGACATGCATCTGGATCATGACACCGGCGCGATGGACGGTCGCATTCGCGAAGGACAGTTCGCCGGGGCCCTGCTTTCGGAACTGTCGATGGTCGAGGGGCGATCCCTCTACGAGGAAATCCGAACGACGGGCGATGCCCAATCCCTGCGTCTGCTGGAAGCCTATCTGGACCGGGTGCACGGCGCCGACTGGCGCGATGGCGGGCAACGGCAGGACGCCGGCGACGAACAGGCGTCGGACCGTGCCGACGGCCCCATGACGGAATCGGAGGCGCTGTCGCTACTGGGCCTCGAAGCCGGTGCCACGGAAAGCGAGATCAAGGCGGCACACCGCCGCTTGATGAAGCAGGTTCACCCCGATGCCGGCGGGTCGGCCTATCTGGCGGCCAAGATAAACGCGGCCAAGGATTTCCTGTTGAAGCGACGATGACGGAACAATCGGCCCTTTCCAAATCCTGGTTCCGGACGTTAACATTGCGCCATGGGGGCAGTTCATCGATGCATTTCGTGACAGCAGGTTTAATCACTGAATCAAGCGGTTACCATGACGCCCGATGACCGTTCCGTGACCGCGCAGGGCGATCCCGATGACGATGCCGCCGAGGCGCCACGGGGCAACGGTCCGGCGGTAACGGTCAAGGCTAAAGCCAAACCCCGGAAGGCGGCCAAACGCAAAGCCGGCGCCAAGAAGGCGAAGGCCAAGGCGGCAGCGCAAAAGGCATCTCCCCAGTCAGCGAAACCAACGCCTGCGGATGCGGACCGGCCCGCCCCATCGGCCAGGAAAGACGGCAGGCCCGCGTCGGGCGGCGACGCGCTGCATATCCCCGCGAGCCTTCAGCACATGCCGGCAAACCTCTTCGGCGCTGGCCTAGGGATAGCCGGCTTTGCCACCGCGTGGCGTGAAATGTCGGTTGCTTTCGGCTTCGGCGAAACGCCTTCCATCGTGTTGGCGGGCATTGCCTGCGGGGTTTTTGTCGCACTGGTCGCCCTGTATGGGGTGAAGACCGTGCGCCATTTTGAGGCGGTCAAGGCAGAGATCCGGCATCCGGTACAGGGCAATTTCTTCGCGGCGGCAACCATGACCGCGATGATCCTGACGACAAATCTGGTGACCAGTCTTCCCGCCGCGGCCACCGTGATATGGGCCGTCGCGGCGATCGCCAATCTGGCGGTTACCGCGGTGATCTTCACCAGCTGGATTTCCCGGGATGTCGAGATCAGTCACGTCGCCCCGGTTTGGTTCATCCCGATCGTCGGAAATCTGGTCATTCCCATTGTCGGTGCCCCCCTGGGTTATACCGATATCGGCTGGATGATGTTCGCGGTCGGCTTGTTGTTCTGGGTAATCCTGTTCACGATCGTCTTCTACCGCCTGCTGTTCGAGCGCCAGTTGGAGGGGCCGTTGCGGCCGTCGTTGTTCATCCTGATCGCGCCGCCATCCCTCTGTTTCATAGCCTACGCCGTTCTGAACGGCGGCGTTGTCGACGGGCCGGCGCTCATGTTTCTGGGCATCGCCCTGTTCACGCTATTGATGCTGCTGCCGCAGGTCCCCACTTTGCTGCGCCTGCCCTTCGGCCTGAATTGGTGGTCCTACACCTTCCCGCTGGCGGCCCTTTCCGTGGCGTGCACGCTTTATGCCGACGTCGCCGACAGCGAGACCGCCCGCGTGCTTGCCGTCGCGGTCTTTGCCGTCACCGCCCTTGCCGTTGCGGTCGTAACGGTGCAAACGATCCGCTACATCCTGGCCGGCAAGGTCTTCCAACCGTCCGAACCGACCTTGCCGAAACCCTGATCCGATCCAGATTTCTGACCAACAAGGCCGAAACGCATGCCCCTGTCGACCGCCCGCATCACCGCCCGCATCCTGATCGAGACACAGTCGGTTCTGTTCCGTCCGGAAGATCCGTTCACGTTGACGAGTGGCCGGGCCAGCCCGGTCTATGTCGACTGTCGCAGACTGATCGCCTTCCCGCGCGCCCGACGGCGGCTGATGAAGATGGCAGCGGCAACGATCGAGGAGAAGGTCGGCTTCGAATCCCTGGATGTCGTCGCCGGCGGTGAGACCGCCGGCATCCCCTTCGCGGCCTGGATCGCCGATCACCTGATGCTGCCGATGTGCTACATCCGCAAGAAGCCGAAGGGATTCGGCCGGAACGCCCGGATCGAGGGCAACCTCGAGGAAGGTCAGCACGTTCTGCTGGTCGAGGATATGGCGACCGACGGCGGGTCCAAACTGTCCTTCGTCGAGGGCATTCGCGAAGCCGGCGCGACCTGCGGCCATACCTTCGTGATCTTCCATTACGGCATCTTCCCCGAAGGCGAGAAGATGCTGGCCGATTCCGGTGTCTCGCTGCACAGCCTCGCGACATGGTGGGACGTCCTCGCCTGTGCCAAGGAAGAGGGTTATTTTGCCAAAGGTCAGGCAGAGCAGGTGGAAGCATTCCTTCACGATCCCAAGGGCTGGTCCAAGGCCCATGGCGGCAAGGAGGACTGACGTGGCACGGGAGGCCGAATGGCGACGAATAGGAAGCGTCTTGGCGTAGCGCTGATTGGCGCCGCCCTATCGATGATGCTGGTGACCTCCGGCGCAGCCGCCGCGACCAAGGAGCGGCTGACAATAGGCCTGAGCCAGTATCCGGCAACGCTGAGCCCGGTTTTCGAAACCATGATGGCGAAGGCCTATGTACTGGCCATGACGCGTCGTCCGATCACGGCCTACGATCAGGACTGGGAACCGATCTGCCTGGTCTGTACCGCACTGCCCTCTGTGGAGGACGGCACGGCGGTCTGGAAAACCGCGGAGAACGGCAATCCGGGGATCGCGATTTCCTATACGCTGCACCCTGACGCCGTTTGGGGGGACGGGACGCCCGTCACGACCGACGACGTCCTGCTGTCCGTCGATATCGGCCAGGACCCGCAGACCGGCGCCCTGAATGCCGAGCTCTTTCGGCGGATCGAGCGGGTCGACGTCCAGGACGACAAGACCTTCACCCTGCATCTGAACAAGCGGACCTGCAGTTTCGAGAGCATTTCCGGCCTGGCCCTGCTACCGAGCCATATCGAACGGCCGATCTATGAAGCCGACCCGGAATCCTATCGCCGTCGCACGGCCTATGACGCCGATCCCACCAACCCGGGACTGTGGTTCGGACCGTACCGCATTGCCCGCGTGGCCGTCGGCCAGAGCATCCTGCTGGAGCGCAATCCCGAATGGTGGGGCCCGGAACCGTATTTTGACGAGATCGAGATCCGCGCGATCCAGAACACCTCCGCCCTGATTGCCAACCTGCTGGCCGGAGATATCGACATGATTGCGGGCGAACTGGGACTTCAGGTGGATCAGGCGCTGTCCTTCGAAAGCCGCAACGGCGACGACTTCCAGTTCATTTATCGTCCGGGCCTGGTCTACGAACATATCGACGTCAATCTGGACAACCCGGCCCTGGCCGATCTCCGAGTCCGGCAGGCGCTGATCCACGCCATTGATCGCAAGGCCATCAGCGAGCAATTGTTTCAGGGCAAGCAGCCGGTCGCCCACGGCAACGTCAATCCGCTGGATAAGTGGTACGATCCGGACGTGCCAAAGTATGACTACGATCCGCAGAAGGCCGTGGAATTGTTGAAGGCCGCTGGTTGGGAAGCGGGGGCTGACGGTATCCGGGAGAAGGACGGACAGCGTCTGACGATACCGTTCCAGACGACGGCCGAAAACAAGACCCGCGAACTGGTTCAGCAGGTGATCCAGAACCAGTGGCGTGCCATTGGGATCGAAGCCGAGTTGAAGAACCAGCCGCCGCGCGTCTTCTTTTCAGAGACGGTCACCAAGCGGGCATTTGAAGGCGTGGCGATGTATGCATGGCTCAGCGCGCCCGAATCGGTCCCGTTGACCACCCTGCACTCGAGCCAGATTCCGACCGAACAGAACGCCTGGCAGGGTCAGAACTATCCCGGCTATGCCTCACCTGAAATGGATCAGACGATCGACCGGCTGGAAACCGACTGCGCGGATGAAGATCAACGCGCGCTCTGGTCCGATCTTCAGAAACGGTATGCGGAGGATCTGCCGGTCCTGCCGCTGTATTTCCGGGCGGAACCCTACATTCTGCCCAAGAACCTGACGGGGCTGCGCCCGACCGGCCACCAGTTCCCGTCCTCTCTCTGGGTCGAGGAATGGCGCCTGACGGAGTGACGGCGGGATGTTGAACTACGCGGCAAGACGGCTGGCGGAAAGCCTGCTCGTACTGCTGGTCGTCTCCTTTGTCAGCTATGTCCTGATCGGACTCATGCCCGGGGATCCCGTCGACCTGATGTTCGCGGACGACCCCGAAATTACCGCCGAGGACATCGCCCGCCTCAAGGCGCTCTATGGCCTCGACCGCCCCCTGCTGGAACGCTACGGCCATTGGCTCGGCAACGCCCTGTCGGGGGAATTCGGCTATTCCAGGCTGTATCAGCAGCCGGTCGGAGACATCCTGCTGCCCAGATTGGCAGCCACACTGCAATTGTTGGGAACCAGCACGGTGCTGGCGCTTCTGCTCGCCATTCCTTTGGGAATCTTGGCGGCCTCCCGGCCGAATTCCCTCTCCGACTATGGGATCAATCTGATCAGTTTCGCCGGAATTTCCGTGCCGCCTTTCTGGCTCGCCCTGATGCTGATCGCCTATATCGCGGTTCCCATAAGCTGGGTGCCGGCGGGCGGCACCGCGGAACCCGGTAGCGGCCTGTTGGAAACCTTGCGTTACATGATGCTGCCGGTTCTGGCGCTTACCCTGGCGGAGATCGGCGGTTTCACCCGTTTCATGCGCGGCGCCATGCTGCAGACGCTGGGGCAGGACTATATCCGGACGGCACGGGCGAAGGGCGCATCGGCCCCGCGCCGCCTGTTCGGGCACGCACTGCGCAATGCGCTTCTGCCGATGGTTACGGTCATCGCGCTCAGTTTCGGGACCCTATTCTCGGGCGCGCTGATAACCGAGGCGATCTTCGGCTGGCCGGGCATGGGCGTCATGATCTACGAGGCGATCATGGGCAACGATTACAATCTGGCCCTGATCGGCCTGATGATCGCCACTGCGTTCACCCTGCTGGCCAATATCGCCGCCGACCTGGCCTATGCGGCCCTCGACCCCCGGATCGTCTCACGACATCAGGAGGAAACGTCGTGACGGTCGGCATTCGGCGCAGTACGCGCATCCGGAACCGCTTCCTGGCCAACAAGATGGCCATGGCATCCGGTGCGGCTCTGGTGTTTCTGATCGCGGTTGCCCTGCTGGCCCCCTGGATCCTCGATTTGCTGGGTCTGGACCCGCACGCAACGAACCTCTTCGCCCGCAATCAGCCCGCCGGACCGGGCCATCCACTGGGCACGGACGAGGCCGGGCGCGATATCCTTGCCCGTCTCATTCTGGGAAGCCGCGCTTCGTTGAGCGTCGGGCTGACCACCGCTGTAACGGCCGCCGTGATTGGCACCATGATCGGTCTTGCTGCCGGCTATTTCGGTGGATGGGCGGACCGTCTGCTGATGCGCTGTACAGACGGTGTCATCAGTCTGCCGCTGCTGCCGCTGCTGATCGTCCTGTCGGCGGTCGATCTGAAGAAGCTTGGGCTCGGATGGGTCGACGGCGGCTCCGGGCTGGCACTCATCGTTTTGATCATCTCCCTTGTGGCCTGGCCCACCGTCGCGCGCCTCGTCCGCGCCGAGACGATGAGCCTGAAATCACGCGAATTCGTGGTGGCGGCCAGGGCCCAGGGCGCCCCGCCGCTCTATGTCATCCGGCGCCATATTCTGCCGAACACGCTGTCACCGATCATCGTCGCAACGACACTGTCCGTCGGAAAGATCATCCTGCTGGAAAGCGTGCTGAGTTTCCTCGGCCTGGGCATTCAGCCGCCGACCCCGAGTTGGGGCAATATGCTGACCAATGCGCAGGACTATCTGTTCGCGACCCCCGAATTGGCGCTCTGGCCAGGACTGGCCATCCTGACGGCGGTGATCGCCTTCAATTTCCTGGGGGACGGTCTGCAGGATGCCTTCGACCCGCGACGGGACAGGATGTAATTCTGAAGCGGGCCCTCCTTCTGAGGTTTAGATCAAATGCTGCCTAAACCTTGAGTTTTCCGCCGAATTAACCTATATTTTCGAGTATCCAGATGTCTGATGAGTGCCATCTGGCACTTCACGGTATCAGGGTAGCGCGAACGAAAGGACCAACGGCTCCTTTGGCATTCGCAGAATAATGAGGTGACGGTATGGCCGACATCGGTGGAATTGGCGGATTTAATCCGGGCACGACCCGCAGTTTCTTTGACGCGGAGGCCGCGGCGCAAAGGCGCGCAGAGGAATCCCGGTCTCAGGAAGCCGCCCGGGAAGAGCAGCGTGTAGAGGCTGCGGCCGAGGAAGAGGCCCGGACTCAGGAAGCTGCCGCCCAGGAAGAGAGCGAGTCCCAGGCCGCCCTGGAAGATCAGGAAGACGCGGTTGTCCTGAGCAATGCCGCGCAGGAATTCCTTGTCCGGGCGCAGGACGACGCGCAGCCCGCGAATGATGATGCGACGGTTGGCGGTATCGAGGCCGTGGCTCAGTCCACGCAGGTCGGTGGCGTGAACGGCACCAATCAGCAGGCCGTGGACGAGGAGAACTCAACGACGGTCAACGGCAACCAGGATCAGCAGTCCGAACAGACGCGGGCGCTGGGTCAGTTGGTGGATCAGTTCGCCTGACCGACAGTACGACTACCTGTCCGTTAGATCGCAGATCAAGAAGGGCTCGCTCGATGCGGGCCCTTTTGTTTTCCACGCCTGGTTTGATTTCATAGGTCTGGTTTCATGGGCATGATTTCGCGATCCCAACAGACTGAATCGCGGTAGGCGTCTGGCATCGGCAACGAAACGGAGCCTCTTGGATGGCGCAACTTTTCATGTTTCTGGCAGGGCTCGCGGGCGCCGCAGGCGTCGCATTTTCCGCCATGGCCGCCCATGCGCTTCAGGACACCCTGGCGCCCAAGGAAATCGAATGGATCGAAACCGGCGGAACCTACCTGCTTCTTCATGCCCCTGCCCTGGCACTTTGCGCGCTAATCGGCCTGCGCAACTCCGGCAGGCTGGTGACTGCGGCGGGGGTCCTGTTCAGCATCGGCCTGATCTGTTTCAGCGGCGGCCTTCTGGTCCTCGCCTTGACGGGCTTCCGGCCAGTCATCGCGATTGTCCCCGTCGGCGGCAGCCTTCTGGCTATTGCATGGATCGTGTTCGGCGCCATCGGCCTGAACTGGTTTCGAACCAACCGGAAATCGCAAGAAAATCCTTCCGAATCGGGTGCGAATCGGTCTATCGACTCCACCGGGCAGGTTTAATTCGGAGCGAGGGCAGATCATGGGCTTTTCCAACAATGGAACGCGCAGGCCGAAATCGGCGCGCTGCATTGCATGGGCCGGAACCCTGGCCATTGGACTGACAGCCACAGCTGGCCTTCAGGCTGATGAAATGGCCAACGAAAAAGCCTGCTACGTCCGACATCACGCGATGGAGGCGCAGGGCGACGGCATGAATGGTCCCAGCCCCGACGCGTTGGACGACGCCTATGCCTGCTTCGAGGAGCAGCTTCTGGCCGGTTACGCCCAATCGAAACACGTCCTTGCGCGCATCTTTGGCGAATGGGAGCGCTCCTCCTACGCGCCGTTCAAATACGACGAGATCGGATCCCGCTATCTTGTCGTCTACGGCAATGATCGGGCTGTGGGGGAAGAAACGACCCTGTGGCTGGACCGGGACCTGCCGGTCGGCGCGACCGTAGCGGCCGCCGGATTTTCCATTGCCGAAGACGGCCGGCTGGTGGCCGAACCACTGATGCTCTACGAAAAGATGAGCCAGGGTTACACCTTCGGGCGCGGCAACTGGCGCCAGACCATGATCGGCCCGGACGGCTCTATCATCGGCGTCACGAAGGGTCCGGGAGCCGACGCTCTGACGGTGTGTCAGGATTGCGCAGCCCCCTCTGCGGACCGGATTTACCTGGCATTGCTGAACGACGGCATGATGCCTGCCAACGCGCCCGAGCCGTCGCCGCCGATCACGGAAAACGACCTTTCCGATGGTGGCGCACCGTTGGATCCCGGGGCGATCCTGTCACCGACCGACAGCTCCGCTCCGCTTGATCCACTGGCCCCGCCGCCGGCTTCGAGTTTCGATCCGAACGCCACTCTGCAGCCGGGGATATCTCAGGATCCTCTCGCACCGCTCGATCCGCTGGCCCCGCTGGACCCGTTGCAGCCGCTTGATCCGAACGCGCCGCTCGACCCTCTGGCCCCGCTGGAGGAGAATGAGCAAAGCCTCGAGCCGTCGCTCCAGATCGAACAGGAAACCGCAGCTGCGGAACCGCCCCCTCCGTTGGAAAGCGAAGAAACCATGGGTGAAATGCCCATGGACGACACCGACATTTCCGAGGCGCCGGCCCCCGCGACGCCGATGACCGGACTTGATCTCGAACTGTCGGAAGCGACGGACCCGCTGTTGCCGATCCCGCAATTGGAAGTCGACCCGCCGCCTTTCCTCGAAGATACGGAAAACGGCACGGGGATCTGATCCACCGCGCCGTCTGACCGTCGTTCGGCTTCTTCTACTCCCGCACTATCAGGACCGAGCAGGTCGCCCGCGCCACGACCTTGGACGCGACCGATCCCAGCAGCGCGTGATCCATACCCGGCCGGTGCGACCCGATCACGATCAGATCGGTCGGCACCTGCTTTGCCGTTTCCAGGATTTCCTCCGCCGGGGAGCCGTGCTTCACGATATGCTGTACCTTGATGCCCTTGGGCACGTGGTCGGCCACGAAGGCGTGCAAGCGCTCGTTAGCCTCCTTCAGCGCCTTCTTTTCGTAATCGGCGGGAAAGAACGAGCCGACGATCGTCATACCGAAATCGGGCACGACCGTCATGATATGGAGCACCCCGTCCTGACCGCTCAACAGGTTCAGGGATTCCGGTAGCGCCCGCTGCCAAGACAGGTCCTCGCCGAGATCAACGGCGAGCAGAACGTTCTTGTACATATCCTTCCCTCCCTATGCGGTGGCCAGGGATTTCTGGCGACGCGACTGCAGCAGCGCGACGAAGCCCAGAAGCACAAGCGCCGGAATCCAGATCAATTCCTTCGGCGGTTGATCAGCCGGCACCTTCACATCGACGATCTTCTGATCCCAGTCGAAGACGCCCTGCTCATCGGCCGGGGAATCGAATGAGACATTGTCGATCGTCACATCGTTGCCGTCGATCAGCAGTTCCAGCCCGAAATTGGCAATCCGCTCCTCGCCGGTTTCCCCTTCCGGGACCTCGACGATTGCGGTGAAGGATAGCGGCTCGCCGACGCTATCCAGCCCATCGACCTGGAAGCGCAATTCTGTCCCCGGTTCTGCCCTTTCGAACTGCTCGACGATGCTGCCCGGCGGGACGCTGTTCGTCGGCTCGATGATCATGTCCATCCAGAAGCCCGGTCTGAACAGCGAGAAGGCAATCAGGATCAGCAGCACCGATTCATAAATCCGAGATCGAGCAAGGAAGTAGCCCTGGAATCCGGCTGTGAATATCAACATCGCCGCCGTGGCAACCACGAAGACAAGGACCGCCTCCGTCGGCCCGACGTCGATCAGCAGCAGATCGGTGTTGAAGATGAACAGGAACGGCAGCAGTGCCGTGCGCATGGAATAGAAGAAGGCGACAAAGCCCGTCTTGATCGGGTCCCCGCCGGACACGGCCGCAGCCGCAAAGGACGCAAGTCCGACCGGTGGGGTTACGTCCGCCATGATCCCGAAGTAGAAGACGAAGAGGTGCACCGCGATGAGCGGAACGACCAATCCGTTCTGCTGCCCCAGCGCGACCACGACAGGGGCCAGCAACGACGACACGACGATGTAGTTCGCCGTCGTCGGCAGGCCCATGCCCAGGATGAGGCTGAGGATCGCCGTCCAAATCAGGATCAGGATCAACTGTCCCTGGGACAGAAGTTCCACAAGATCCGCCAAGGCGCTGCCGATACCGGTTTGCGAGACGGAACCGACGATCACACCGGCGGCGGCCGTGGCGATGCCGATCCCGATCATGTTCCGGGCACCGGCGATCATGCCGTCGACCAGATCCCGGACACCTTGCCCAAGCTGGCCGCCGGTCTGTCCGCGGAAGAAGGCAAACAGACTGCGCTGCGTGATCAGGATGAACATCATCAGGGCTACCGCCCAGAAGGCCGACAGGCTGGGCGACTTGCGCTCCACCATCAGCATCCAGATCAGCAGCAGAACCGGCAGCAGGAAGTGCAGGCCCGACATGATGGTCGGCTTTGGAAGCGGCAGAGACACGATCTCGGAATCCGGATCGTCCGGTTCCAGATCCGGATAGGTCGCGCAGATGCGCACCAGGAAGGCATAGACCAGGATCAGCAGCAGCCCGACGATCCAGGGCAGCAGGAAGCCCAGCCCGGCGCCGTCCAGCCCCTGTTCCAGCGCATCCAGCAGATACATCAGGAAGAAGCCGCCGACGATGCAGTACCCGACCACCATCGTGAAGGTCGAGAACACCGCTGCCTTGGTCCCTTCGGACGCGGAAGCGGAAATCCCTTTGCACAGCGCGATGAGCGCGACCAGCGCGACACCAGCCGCCAGCATCAGCTCAGGGGCCGATTGCAGGGCCAGATAGGCATCCGCCAGCCAGGCAACGCCGCCACCGATGGCAACGAACATCGCCGCAGTCATCAGGAAGGACAGTATCTGCAGTTTCACCGGCTTGGCCTCTGTCGCGCGCGGCAGCGCCTGCATGTTCTGCTTCATTGCCTCTAGATGGACGATATAGACCAGCGCGATGTAGCTGATGATCGCCGGCAGGAAGGCGTGTTTAACGACGTCGAAATACGGAATATTGACGTACTCGACCATCAGGAAGGCAGCCGCGCCCATGACCGGCGGCATGATCTGCCCGTTCACCGAGGATGCGACCTCGACTGCGCCGGCTTTCTCGTTGCTGAAGCCGACCCGTTTCATCATCGGAATCGTGAAGGTCCCGGTGGTCACGACATTGGCGATCGACGAGCCGGAAATCAGCCCGGTCATCCCGGAGGCGACGACGGCCGCCTTGGCCGGACCGCCGCGCAGATGCCCCATCAGGGAGAAGGCGACCTTGATGAAGTAGCTGCCCGCCCCGGCCTTATCCAGGAGCGCGCCGAACAGGACGAACAGGAAGACGAGATCGGTCGACACCCCCAGTGCAATGCCGAAGACGCCGGATTGCGACAGCCACTGGTGATAGGCCATCGCACCGAAACTGGCGCCCTTCCATTCCAGCAGCCCCGGGAAATACTCCCCGAAATAGGTATAGAGCAGGAAGAGGATACCAAGGATCGCCAGAGGCGGCCCAAGGCTGCGGCGCGTCGCCTCGAACAGGCAGACAATGCCGACGCAGAAGACGACGATATCGAACGTATTCGGATTGTTGGGTCGGTCGCTCAGGCGGGTGCCGAAGATCTCTCCGACAATCGCCAGATCGGCGGCGAACAGATAGAAGGCCGCGAATGCCCCGGCAATGAGAAGAATCCAGTCCGTGATCGGGATATACGATCGTGGCGACCGCTTGAAGGCCGGATAGGCCATGAAGCAGAGGATCAGGGCCAGGGCCAGGTGGATCGACCGCGCTTCCCGGCTGGAGAAAACCCCGATACCGACTTCATAGGGAATCGGTGAGGCAATCCAGACCTGGAACAGCGCCCACAGGAAGGCAATGATCGCCATCGCCTTCAGAATGCCCTTGTTGGAGGGATTTCGGCCGCCCGTATCGGTGGAGGCGACGAGATCGTCCAACTCCTCCTGGCTCATCCCCGAACCGCTGTTCTGCTCGCTCATGCCCTATTCCCCCTGCTCGACCGACTGCGTTTTGTTTCCCGACGCGTTTCGCGCTTCCAAAAATTGACGAACGAATAAAAAGATGAAGGGGCTGCGGCGCCGGACCGGCTTCGGGCCGGCACCGCAGCGCCCTCCTTATCGGCTACTTGGACAAGGCCGGATTACATCCAGCCCCGTTCCTTGTAGTACTTGACCGCGCCGTCATGCAGCGGAGCGGACAGGTTGTTCGTGATCATCTTCGCTTCTTCCAGGTTCGCGAATGCGGGGTGCATCTTCTTGAACCGGTCGAAATTGTCGAAGACGGCCTTCACGACCTGGTAGACGGTCTCTTCGCTGGTCGCGGTGGACGCAACGAAAGTGGCACCGACGCCGAAGGTGGTGACGTCGTTGTCCGTGCCCTTGTACATGCCGCCCGGAATCGTCGTCATCGCGTAGTACGCGTTGTCGGACGCCAGTTTCTGGACGACGTCGTTGTTGACGTCGATCAGCACGGAATCACAGGTCGTCGTGGCTTCCTTGATGGTGCCGGCCGGGTGGCCGACCGTGAAGACGATCGCGTCGACCTTGTTGTCGCACAGCGCGGCCGCCTGCTCCTTGGAGTTCAGGTCGGACGCCAGCGAGAAGCTGTCCATCGTCCAGCCCATCTTTTCCATCACGACTTCCATCGTCGCACGGGCACCCGAACCGGGATTGCCGACATTGACGCGCTTGCCCTTCAGGTCTTCGAACGTCTTGATGCCGGAATCGGCGCGGGCCACGACGGTGAACGGCTCCGGATGGACGGAAAACACCGCGCGCAGTTCTTCAAAGGCACCTTCCGGGAACTTGTCCGGCGCCGTGCCGTTATAGGCGTGGTACTGCCAGTCGGACTGGGCAACCCCCAGATCCAGATCACCATTCCGGATACCGTTGATGTTCGACACCGACCCGCCGGTCGTGTGCGTGCACTTGATTTCGTGATCCGACGTGCCGCGGTTGACCAGACGGCAAATCGCGCCGCCGACCTGATAGTAAACGCCCGTTTCGCCGCCGGTGCCGATCACGATATTGGTTTCGGCGGTCGCGGCGGTGGAGAACATGGCGGCGCCCATGAGAGCGGCCGTCACGCCCAGCTTCTTGATCATCATGTTATGAACTCCCTTCTTGTAATCACTCTTTGGGTTTCCCTGTACCAGTCTGCGGGTTGCCCCCCGGTTCTCTTTCTCGTTGCGGGTTGGCGCAGTCTCCGCCGCGGCCAACCCCTTTCCACACCCGCCGCCAATCGGCGACGCGCATTCCTTGCGGGCGCGTCAGGCTAGTTCTGCACCAGCCCGACCTCCCTGAAGTATCGCTCCGCGCCGGGATGAAGGGGCGCGGAGAGCCCTTCCGCTACCATCGTCTCCGGCTCCAGCCGTGCCAGCGCGTCGTGCTGCACCTTTACCCCTGCCAGATCGGTAAACACCGCACGCACCATGGCATAGACATCATCGTCGCTTGTCCGGCTGGAGGCGACAACCGTCGCCAGCCCGCCGAAGCTTGGCACCGGCTCTCCCGACCGGCCATACAATGCAAGATCGATCTCGACGGGACCGAAATTCCGGTCATCCGCAAGAATCGCCGCGACTTCCGGCCCATCGACGGGCACCAGATAGCTGTCGCAGGTAAACAATGCTTCGCGAATGGACGCGTTGGGATGGCCGACCATGAAGACGATGGCATCGACCTCTCCGTCGCAGAGCGCCTGCGCCTGGTTGCGGGATGTCAGTTCGGATGCCGAAGCGAAACTGGCCATCGTCCAGCCCAGACCCGCCATCACAGTTTCCATTACGCTGCGCTGACCGGAGCCCGGATTCCCGATATTGACCCGTTTCCCCTCCAGGTCCCGCAATGCGGTGATGCCGGATCCGGCGCGGGCGACAACGGTAAAGGCCTCCGGATGCAGCGAAAACAGGGCCCTGAGATCCCTTTGCGGGGCGCCGGCGAAGGGTCCTTCGCCGCGATAGGCCTGAAACTGAACATCGGATTGGACGATCGCCAGATCCAGATCCCCGTCCATGACGGCGCCGACATTGTAAACCGACCCCGCCGTTGCCTCGACGGAGCATCGAATGCCGTGGTCCTTGCGCTGATTATTGATTACACGGCACAGAGCGCCCCCTGCGGGAAAGTAGACGCCCGTTACGCCGCCAGTACCGACGACCACGAATCTCTGCGCCGCATGGGCGGGCATGGCGAGGGTGCCGACCAGGACAAGGCCGATCACTACCAGCGCCAGAATCCCAGAGATCCGGCATAAAGGGCGGCGGATGCCAAGATGCCCGCCTGCTGCCCAGGCGTTGTCGGCGAGATTGTTCACCCTGTTCCTTACCCGCATTTCTTGCCTCTGAGGTATGTCCCCATGAAGCCAGTTCGCGGTCAATTATCTTCTTCTTGGAAAAAGTATGCCGTGCCGCCCGAATGACGTCAATCGACGCGGACTGCCTGCCGGTAAGGTTGAGAGAGGACGAGCGACTACTGCCCGCCTGCCCCGAGCGCCTGAGCCGCCGCAGGATGCAACGGAGCGAAGGATGACGCGGTCGTCAGGTCCTCGACACGGATTGTTGAAAAGGCCGGATGCGACGCATTCAGTCGGTCCAGCCCCCGCGTGATCGCCGTCGTCAGCGCCCCGACCAACGCCGGGTCGGCATCAACGGTCGTCGCCAGGACCGGTCGCAGTCCGACCGTACGCACCGGCACGGTCTGGCCGGGATAGGTCTTTGCCGGGATGATCACTTCGGCATAGCCAAGCAAGGCGCCCAGCATCTCCGAAACTTCCCCGTCCGCAAAGGAAAGCGGGGCGATCCCGCAGCGGCGCCCGGCCGAGGTCAACAGCTCGGCAGGATGCACGGCCATGACCACAACGGCATCCGTTCGCCCATCGCAAAGCCGTTCAATCGCGTCGACGACGGGTTCACCGCTGGCTTCGGCCAGATCGTCCCGGTCCAGCCCGGCCGCGTCCAGCGCCACATCCGCCATGATACCGCGATAGCTGCCGGAGGGACCGACACTCACGCGCTTGTCCTCGAGATCTTCCAGACTGGCAATCGGTCCGGTTGCCTTGACGAATATTGTAAAGGCTTCGGTATAGAAGGCGGCTACGGCTCGAAGGTCCTCCGACGGGCCGGTTTCCTGGTAGCGGCTGGTGCCATGAACCGCGTGGTGCAACCAGTCGCTCTGCACGATGGCGAACGGCATCTCACCAGAGGTCAGGGCATCGATGGCCGCCGCACTGTCGGACAGGCTGGCGACAGCGCAGGGCTGCGGATTTGCGCCGGTTTCAATCAGCCGGCACAGGGTTCCGGCCATCGGAAAATAAAGCCCGAAAGGCAGCCCGCCGCCGATCAGCAACCGTTCCCCGGCACCCGGAATGGCGAGATCGACGCTCGTCGAAGGCGATTGCGCCGACGCGCTGCCCGCGGCAAGCCCGCCGAGAGCCAGTCCCATGGCCGTCAGCGCGCCCAGCGCCGTTTTCCGAATGCCCAACATCGTTCCCCCTATTTCATCCCTAGTACTTTACGGGCCGCTGCCGGACCGGCGAGTTCCCGCCCCACCAGTTCCGCCTGATTTGCGACCTGCTCGATCAGGGCCGCATTGTCGGGTGCGACCTCTCCATTCGCAAGGTAGAGATTGTTCTCGAACCCAATTCGACTGTTTCCGCCCAGGGCAGCCGCCGTCAGCGCACAGGCCGCTTCCTTGGGCCCGAAGGCGCAAACGGCCCAGTGTACCTGCAACGCCTCATCCTGAGCGGCAGTCAGAAACGGCAGCAGATCCGAGGGTTCGGATGTCTGCCCCTTGCTGTACCGACCCAGCACGTACAGAACGAAAGGCGCCTCATCGGTGATTACACCACGGCGGCGCAGATCGGCATATCGGCGCACATCCTTGTCGTCATACAGAATGTATTGCGGCGCGATACGTTCGGAACGCATCCAATCGGCAAATTCGGCAAAGTCGCGTTCGCTATCGGCATCGGGCACCAGTTCCCGGATTGCCAGTGATACTGCCTCCGGCCGAACGTCACGTACCATCGAACGCTGCTGCTCGGCGGCATAGATGCCGACAGCTTCGGATGTGACCTGAACGATCATTCCGTCCCCGGCTTCACGACGAACCGCCGCTATGGCATCTCGATATAGCTCGGCATCCAGCGTGTGGGTGCCTTCGGCGTTGCGCACATGCAGATGGATCATCGACGCGCCGGCGTCCTGACAGGCCGCCGCGGTTCGACCGATCTCGTCCGCCCCCATGGGCAATGCCGGATGGTCGGCCTTCGTCTTGCGCGCACCATTGGGTGCGACCGCGAGAATCAGCGGTGGCAGACCTGCGGTCTTGTCCGACGAAGACATGGATCAGGTCAGCCCGGCACCGGCCAGGGCATCATCAACCGCACCGCCCAGTTTCTCGACGATTTCCTCGACATGGCTGTCATCGATGATGAAGGGCGGCGCCAGCAGGATGTGATTCCCGAGCTTGCCATCGATCGTGCCGCCGCCCGGGTAGCACATCAGCCCGCGTGCCATGGCATGTTTCTTTATCGCCGCATGAATCTTCAGCGCCGGATCCAGCGGCTCCTTCGTTCCACGGTCGGCAACGAGTTCAAGACCGATGAACAGGCCCCGGCCGCGTATGTCGCCAACATTCGGGTGGTTGCCGAACCGGGCCGTCAGACGCTCCATCAACTGCACGCCCCGCTTTCGAACATTTTCAAGCAGGTTGTCCTCTTCGATCACCTGCTGCACCGCGAGGGCGGCTGCGGCAGCGGTGGGATGCGCCATATAGGTATGACCATGCTGGAAGAAACCCGACCCGTCACGGATCGTGTCGTAGATCTCACGCGTGCAAAGCGTGGCCCCGATCGGCTGATACCCGGCGCCCAGCCCCTTTGCTGTCGCCAAGATGTCCGGCGCAACGCCTTCCTGCTCACAGGCAAAGAGACTGCCCGTCCGTCCCATGCCGCACATGACCTCATCCAGGATCAGCAGGATGCCATGACGGTCACAGATTTCGCGGATTCGCTTCAGATATCCCGGCGCTGGGACCAGCGCCCCCGCCGTCGCACCGACCACCGGTTCCGCGACGAAGGCGACAACATTTTCCGGCCCGACTTCCTGCAGGCGGGCTTCCAGTTCGTCGGCCGCCCGTCTGCCGTATTCTTCCAGGCTCTCACCGTCCTTCTTTTCGCGATACGCATAACAGGGCGAGATATGCTGGGCGTCGATCAGGATCGGCGCGAACTGCTCCCGCCGCCACATGTTGCCGCCGACGGCCAGCGCCCCCAGCGTGTTGCCATGATAGCTCTGGCGCCGGGCGATGAAGTGACGCCGCTGACCTTCGCCCTTTTCCCAGAAGTACTGATGGGCGAGCTTCAAGGCGGCTTCCATGGCCTCGGACCCGCCCGAGACGAAATAGACATAGTCGAGGTCGCCCGGGGCGCGTTCCGCCAGGAAGCTCGCCAGCTTCTCCACCGGATCGTTCGTGAAAAAGCCGGTATGAGCAAAGGCGATGGCGTCGACCTGATCCTTGATCGCCTGAATCACCTTGGGATGAGAATGGCCGAGGCAGCTGACCGCAGCCCCACCCGATGCATCCAGATAGCGCTTGCCGTCCGCATCGACGATATAGCAGCCGTCGCCCTTCACGGCGGTTGGCGGCGGTGCGCCGCAGGCCCGATGGAATACATGCGTCATGATCGCTGCTCCCGGCGTTAAGACCTCAGTCACCCGATGCGGAGTAGATACGCTGTCCTTCCTCAAGCGTCCAGCCGACGATCCGCTTCAGGGTCTTCCCCAGGGCCTCATCGAACCCCGCAATGATGTCGACCATGGACGATCCCGGCGCCGGCAGGACATACTCGATCGTGCGCGATCCGGCGATGGTGCGTTGAGGCATCTTGACCAGTTTGGCATTCATCCGAATGCGGATATTCGGCGGCGATCCTGACGGCAACGGATTGCCGTTCTCGTCCATGAATTCGGCCTGGAACTCCCGAAGGTCGGTCTTGAGGATAAAATCCGAGCGCAGACCGATGGCCTGTCTGCCGACCGACACGATCTTGTTGGAGTTTTCGAAGCTTTCGATCATGAGCGTCTGGATCATGGCCGGCGCGCTATCGGTCCAGGCGGCCCGTGCGAAATATTCAAGCTCGATCAGCGATCGACGCAAGGCAATGCGTGCCGACGATATGCCGGCCGCCGCCTGCGGCGGTTCGATCAGCAATTGCCAGTCGACGTTGGGAATCTCCTCACCGAATGTGCTCTTCGGCGTTAGGACGTAGATACGCGGTGGCGCGCCGCTTCCGGGAAGCGCGACGGAACAGCCGCCAAGCAGCAACGCCGCCCCCATTCCGATGCCCAGTTGACGCCGGGTCGGCACATGCATCTTCGAGAAGCCTGAAAAGTCTCGGGAACGCGTCATTGGACCTCATATCCTTGCTGCGAGTCTCCGAAGAAAAACTGTGCCGGATCCCGTTCGATCTGATTGGTGATGCGGCTCAGCGATGCGACCAGCGTCCGCATGTCGGCCAGAAGCTGCGTAAACTCATACAGGCCCGTGCTGGTGAAGCTGGTAACCGGGTCCCGGTTCTCCGCAATCAGGTTCTTTGCTTCGTCCGCCGCGGCAGCAATGTTCGTCGCCGCCAGTCTGAGATCAGCGGAAATCGAACTGAAATTGGCCACGGCGGAAGAGGCGTCACGGGCAACATTTTCGACCATCGGGGCAACCGAACCGGCCAGATCCGAATAATCCGTCAGCGTTGCCTCCGCAGTATCCGCGACGTCGTTGATCCGGTTGTCGGCGGTCTTCAGGGTCGTATCGACATTGGCAAGCGATTGCTGTGCCCGCTCCAGAAGCATGGCGATTCGCGTGTCGGTCTTACCAATCATGCCGTCCATTCGGTCCAGCGTGTCGGAAAGCTGCGACGCCAGTCTGGCTACCTCGCCGCGCATGTCTGCCCCCAGATCGGCATATCCCTGGATCATGGCGTCCGCATTTTCCAGCACCGGCGTCGCCTTCATCGCCAGCGAGTCGAGGCGCTGGGTGAAGGCGCGCATGTCCAGGACCAGGGCCTGGGCCTCCATCACCGTCGTTTCCGTAGCACTGGCCAGGGATTCCGACCGGTCCGCGAAGGCACCGACAAAGCGCTCCGCTTCGGACGCCGTCCGACGGAACTGTTCCATCGTGCTGGCACCTTCCTGCAGGATCAGGGCGACATCCTCGGAACTGTCGCCGAGGGCGTTCGAGAACCGATCGATGTTGGCGAGCGTGTTCTGGATATGGGCAACATTCTGATCGTTCAGCAGTTTCGTCGCCTGTTCCGCGAGGACCTCAAGGTCAGCCATGATTTCCGGCGCCGATTCGAAAACCTGCTGAAGGGAGGACTTCTCGGAACGGATTTCTGCTCTTTCCTGTCCCGTTTTGGCGGTCAGTGGCGGTGCCGATTCGGTTCCGCCGTCGATCTGGATGAACCCGACGCCGGTAATCCCCTGATACTCCAGCCTGGCGACCGCATCTTGCCGAATTGGCGTGTCCTCTGGCACTTCGATGATTACCTGAATCTCACCGAACCGGTCTTGACTGATGCGCATATCCGTCACGATACCGATGGGAATCCCGCCATAGCGGACCGGGTTGCCGACCGACAGGCCGGAAACGGACCCTTCGAAGAAGATGTCGTACAGCACCACATCGTCGTCGATGTCGACATCCGCCAGCCATACGACCGCCAAGACAATGGCAACGAAGAACGAGAGGACGAAGGCCCCGACTATGACGAAACTGGCACGTGTTTCCATACGCTTAGGCCGTCCCCCGTCTATTCGGCCGCAACGCCGCCGGCAGCCCGGGCGCGCGGTCCGTGGAAATATTCCTGAAGCCACGGATGATCGTCGCGCATGAGCTCCGCCATGGTACCGACCGTGACTTGTTTGTCTACAAGGGCTGCAATCCTGTCACAGATCGCGGCCAGGCTGTCGAGATCGTGGGTCACCATATAGACGGTGAGCCCCAGACTGGCCTGCAACGAGCGGATCAGCTGGTCGAAGGCGGCGGCCCCGATCGGGTCCAGACCGGCCGTCGGTTCGTCCAGGAAGACGACATCTGGATCCAGTGCCAGGGCGCGCGCCAGCCCTGCCCGCTTCCGCATGCCCCCCGACAATTGCGACGGCAGCTTCGACCCGGCTTCCGGCGGAAGTCCGACCATCGCGATCTTCAAGGCGGCCAGTTCGTCCATCAGGTTTTTCGGGAGGTCGAGATGCTCGCGCATCGGCACCTGAATATTCTCGGCGACGGTCAGGGACGAAAACAGGGCGCCATCCTGAAACAGAACACCGATCCGCGTGCGCATTTGCGTACGCTCGGCGAAACTCGCATTCCAGACATCGGTGCCCAGCAGTTCGATTTGACCGCCGCTTGGTCGTTGCAGTCCGATGATCTCACGCAGCATGACCGACTTGCCCGTCCCCGAGCCGCCGACGACGCCGATGACCTCACCCCGGCGTACGTCGAGATCCAACCCGTCATGGATCACTTGGGATCCGAATTGGGTGCGCAGTCCGCGAATGCGAATGGAGATGTCGTCGTCGGTCACCGCATTAGATCCCCAGGGCCGAGAACAGGATGGAGAACAGGGCGGTGGCGACGATGACGAGGAAGATCGATTCCACGACCGAAGTCGTCGTCTGGCGCCCGACGCTCTCTGCGGTGCGCTGCACTTTCAGACCCTCGTAGCAACCGACTACCGCAATGATGTAGGCATGTACCGGCGCCTTCACCATGCCGACCAGAAAATCGTTCAGTTCGACAGCGTTCTTCAGGGCGGTGACGAACTGGGTCGGTGTCAGGTCCAGGGCCAGCACGGTCATCACGCCGCCCCCCAGAACCCCCATGATATCGGCGAAGAACGTCAGGACCGGCAGCGTGATCATCAGGGCTATGATACGTGGCAGCACCAAAACCTCGATCGGGTCGAGGCCCAGCGTCCCCATCGCGTCGATCTCCTCATTGACCTTCATCGTGCCGATCTGAGCGGTGAAGGCGGACCCGGAACGCCCGGCGATCATGATGGCCGTGATGAGAACGGCGACTTCGCGCAGCATCGATAAACCGACAAGGTTGACGGTAAAGACCTCCGCCCCGAACTGGCGCAGCTGATCCGACATCAGATAGGCGAGCACAACCCCGACCAGGAAGGAGAGCAGCCCCACGATCGGCAGCGCATTGAGGCCGGTCTGTTCGATCTGGGTTACCAGTGCCTTCGGGCGGAACCGCCCCGGAGAGGCAAATGCGCGAAAGAATACCAGGGTGACCATGCCGATGAAGTTCAGCAACTCCATGCCCTTGGTCAGCGCCTCGACAGTACCGCGCCCGGTTCTCTCCAGCAGCAGGAACAGGGCGTTCGGACGAGGGTCGGGCGCCGCATCCCCGTTCTGGCGATCCGCGACGATGTCCAGCAGCGGCTGATGCTTTGAAGAAACACCGGTGAAATCCGCCTCGATACCTTCTTCCCGCAGGCGCGATGCCGTCCTGAACAGCAGCCAGGCCCCGGCGCTGTCCAGCCGCTCGATCCGGGACAGATCGAAAACGACCCGCCGGGCCGCCCCCGTATTCAGGCTTTCCACGACTTCATTGAGAGATGCGGAGCCTGTCACTGTCCAGGACCCGCCGGCAAGGACGGTCAGTGCCCCTTCGCCGCTTTCGGTGCGCATCCAACCGTCGGCAGCCATTGTCATCCCCTCTGCCACACGCGTTGCAGCTCCATGGTAACGTCTATAGGATGCGCGCGTTTCACTCCCCAGCTAATGCGGACTTTAGAGGCAGCGATGGACATTGCGCAACATATCCGAACTGTGCCGGATTTCCCGAAGCCCGGCATCCTGTTTTACGACATTTCCACGCTGCTGGCACATCCTGAAGCCTGGCGGTCCTGTGTCGACCAGCTGGCCGAAGTCTGTCGGACCTGGGAGCCGGAACTCCTGGTCGGGATCGAAAGCCGCGGTTTCCTTACCGCTGCACCGCTCGCCCTGGAACTGGGGCTCGGCTTCGCAATGGTTCGCAAGCAGGGCAAACTGCCGGGCAAGACCGTAAGCCACGTCTATGAACTGGAATACGGCACGGACACTGTCGAAATTCAGAACGACGCGGTCAAGCCGGGTCAGCGCGTCGTCGTCCTGGACGACCTGATGGCGACCGGGGGCACGATGAGCGCGGCGGTCGACCTGATTCGAAAGGTCGGCGGCGAAGTCGCGGGCGTGGCCTGCATCATCGAACTGGACGGGCTGGGCGGAGCCCAGGAAATCGACGTGCCGTTTCACTCCCTAGTGAAGTTTCCGGTCTGACGCCCCCCCGGGAGAGGTCAGTCCAACAATGGGGCAATGCCGTCCACGGCGTTTCCGCAGCACGCATCCGCCATCGCCAACAGCATATCGTCCGCCCCCGGCGCGCCCATCAGGGACAGTGCCACCGGCATGGAATCCACCTTGGCGACGGGCATGGATAGCTGCGGAACGCGGGCAAGCGGCGCGATCCCGGACAGGCGAATGATCTTGGCGCGAACGGAATCGGACGCGACTGCCGCCTGACCGGCAGGAATCGCTGGGCCGGGCGCAACCGGCATCACCAGAACGGCGCCGTCCCGCGTCACCTCATTCACACGATCCGTGATCCGATCGCGTTCCGACTCCGCCGCTCTTCGGGCGTCGGCATCAATGCCGGAGCACCATACGAGCCGTTCCTTGATTCCCGGCCCGATTTCCGGTTGTACCTCTTCGATCCAAGCGCCGAGCGTGCGCCAAATCTCGGCGCCCTGAGCGACCCGGAAGGTCTCGAACCAGCGTTCCAGACCGTCACTTTCGCTCAACCGGATCGGCTCGGCCGGGCCGAAACGGCGTTCGAACTTCTTCAGCGCCTTGCCAAGAGCGGTCCGGGTTTCCGGGTCCGCCTGCTCCCAGGCATCCGTGGGATAAACCAGTCTTGAAGGCTGCGTCGTGCTTCCTGCCTTCCCGGTCAGCAATACCGAGCCGATGCGCCGCATCAATCCCGGTTCACGGGCGAACCAACCGGCGGTGTCAAAGGATGGTGCCAGCGGAAACACCCCCTCGAGGGATACCCTTCCATGGGTTGGTCGAAGACCGAAAAGGCCGCAGAAACTCGCCGGGACCCGCACCGACCCACCTGTATCCGTCCCGAGAGCGAAATCGACACGGCCACCGGCGACTACGGCAGCAGATCCGCTGGACGAGCCGCCGCAGACGCGGCCCGGCGCATTCACGTTTTCCGGCGTCCCGAAATGATGGTTTTCGCCGACGATCGAAAAGGCGAACTCATCGGTGATGGTCTTGCCGCGCACGGAGGCGCCGGCGGCAAGCAACTGGCGAACAGCTTCGGCATGGCTTACGGCCGGTCCATGGGTTCGTCCCCAATCCGGATTGCCGCATTGCGCGACCGTGCCTGCGATGTCGTATAGGTCCTTCACGGCAAAGCTTGTGCCGCGCAGCGGTCCGTCAGCGGCGCCGCCCAGCGTCAGTTCTTCATCCGTATAGGCATTCAAACGACCCGCCATACCGTCCCCCACGATCCGTGTGAATTTCTTGTTCTGCGCCCGGCCAGCCGGGCGTCCACTTGTTAACGTTCGTTGAGGGCGTTGTCCCGCGCCTTGAGGATCGGCTTCAAGAGATAATCCAGCACGGACTTTTCGCCGGTGATGATATCGACCGTGACCGTCATGCCGGAAATGATCGGCTTGTCCTCGCCGAGACTGGTCTCGTTGGTGGTCAGTCGAACGCGGTAATAGGGCTCACCATCCTCGTCCAGAATGGTATCGGCGGAGATATCGACCAGTTCGGCATCCAGTCCGCCATGGATGGAGAAGTCATAGGCGGAGACCTTCACTACCGCGGGCAGTCCTGGATACAGCTGCGCACGGTCGGATGGACGAATGCGCGCCTCAACCAGCAGCGAGTCTTCCAGCGGCACAACCTCCGCCACCGGATCCCCGGGTTTGACGACCCCGCCGATCGTATTGATCAGGATCTTGTTGACCGTCCCGCGGACCGGCGAGGTGATTTCCGTTCGGCGCGCCCGATCCTGGCCGGCGCTCAGTTCCTCGCGCAGCCGCTCGGCGTCAGCGCGAACCTGGCTGAGTTCCTGCTGCGCCTTGGCTCTGAAGGCCGAGAGTTCCTGCTGGATCGTCGTTGTCGCTTCCTGAATCTGAGACCGGATGCGCGGAATGGACAATTGGACATCTTCCAGCTCCGCCTCAAGCTGAACCACCGTCCGTCGTGACGTCAGCAGTTCCTGTTGGGAGGCCGCGCCACTGGCCACCAGCGGCTGGACCAGTGCCAGTTCCTCGCGGGCGATCGCCAACTGGTTCTCGATCTGGGCGACCTGCGCCGTCTTCTGACGCAGTTCCTGCAGCGCCTGAGTCCGTTGCGTTTCACGAATGCGGATCTTGCCCTGCAGTTCCGCCAGATTGGTCTGGAAAACGTCGATCTGATCCCGGGCGCGGTCCGGGGCCCGCTGCAGAACGTCCTCGGGGAAATTGATGCTCTCGGCACCGGTGGCTTCGGCCTGAAGCCGCGCCGCCTGCGTCTGCAGGCTGAGGAACTGCTTCGTCTTTTCGGCCAGTTCGGCCTCGGCCAAGCGGTTTTCAACGCGCATCAGAACCTGGTTCGCTTCGACGATCTGGCCTTCACGCACCGGAATCTCGGCCACGATGCCGCCTTCGAAGTGCTGCACGACCTTGGTCTGTCCGGACGGAATGATTTTGCCTTCACCACGCGTCACTTCGTCGAGAACCGCGTAATAGGACCAGGTCAGGAAAAAGACGAAGAAAGCGGCAATGGCAAACAGCAGAACATGCGCCCAGAGCCGCGCGCCGCGACCGACACCCGACTTGCTTTCGGCTTCAAAAATGCCGTCATCCCAACTTCCAGCAGACATCTGTTTCGTCCGTCCTCGATTCGTCCCCTGAATTTGGGCCCAACGCGGTCAGAAGTCTATACTTTCGCGGCCTGGATCCGCCCGGACGCCAAGGCTTCCATGACGATTTCCTTCGGACCGTCGGCGACGATCCGACCGCCATCCATGACAATCAACCGATCAACCAGGGTCAGCAGAGACCCACGGTGCGTGACCATGATCAGGGTCTTGTTGGTCAGAACCGTGCCCAGCCGCGCCTTGAACCGACCTTCGGTCGTGTTGTCCATCGCGCTTGTCGGTTCGTCCAGCAGCAGGATCGGTGGATCCAGCAGCAGCGCGCGGGCCACAGCGACGGCCTGGCGCTGACCGCCGGACAGGGTCATGCCGCGCTCGCCAACCGGCAGGTCGAGGCCCAGCGGATGCCGGGATACGAATTCATCCACACCCGAAATGCGCGCCGCGCGCAGAATGGCCGTGTCATCGGCATAGGGGGCGCCGATGGAGATGTTTTCCTTCACCGATCCGAAGAAAAGATAGATGTCCTGCGGGACGACACCGACCGCACGCCGCAAGTCCGCGGGGTCGATCTGCCGAACGTCGGTCCCGTCGACCAGAACGGACCCCTGATCCGGGTCGTAGAGTCCCAGCAGCAGCCGCTCAATGGTCGACTTCCCGGACCCGATCCGCCCGATGATGCCGACCTTTTCCCCCGCCTCGATCTTGAACGACACATCGTTCAGCGCGGCGGTCTTGGCCTCAGGATAGGTGAAACTGACGTTCTTGAATTCCAGCGTGCCGTTGAATTCCGGCCGGTGTACGAAGGTCCGCCCCTCGGGGCGTTCGACCGGCGTCTGCATCATCTTGTCGAGCGCGATCAGAGACTCCCGCGCCTGGTTGAACCGGGTTGCGATGGCTGCAATCTGCGACAGCGGCGCCATAGCGCGGCCCGACAGCATGGTACAGGCCACCAGCGCACCGACCGACATGTTGCCTTCCTGAATCTCATAGACCCCGGCGAAGACGACGACGACGGTGACAAACTGGGTGAACAGGCCACTGAGATTTGTCGCGAACTGGGAATAGCGCGTGGCCTTCATGGCGGAGCCCGCCGTCTTGCCGACGAAGGTCTCCCAACTGCGCTGCATTCGGCCTTCGGAGGCCGTGGACTTGATGGTCTCCGCGCCGGATATCGCCTCGATCAGGATTGCGTGCTTCTGCTGCGCCTCGCGGGTGGTCTCCTGCACGATCTTGCGCATCCGTATCTGGACGACCAGGCCGACCAGAATGGCGACAAATACCATGATGGCCGGGATCGCAACGATTTGCGGCGTTCCGACAAGCGCGATGACACCCAGAAACAGGAAGATGAACGGAAAATCGATCAGCGCCGTCATGGTCGAGGACGTGAAAAACTCCCTCAGACTTTCGAATTCCCGCATCGTATTGGCCATGGCCCCGGCCGATGGCGGCCGGTTTGCCATCTTCATGCCCATCACCTGCTGGAACAGGCGCGAGGCGATCTTGGTATCCGCCGTCTTTCCGGCGACGTCGACCAGATAGCCGCGGATGAGCTTCAGCAGGAAGTCGAATCCGTAGACGATGGATATGCCGAGCGCGAGGACCCATAGCGTTGCTTCCGCAAAGTTCGGCACCACGCGGTCATAGACGTTCATCACGAAGAGCGGGCTGGCCAGGGCGAAGCAGTTGATCATGATCGCGGCGATGCCGACTTCGATATACAGCTTCCAGGACGACAAAAGCGTCCCCCAGAACCAACCCTTGGGATCGGCGACACGATCGTCCTGGGCGCGTCGGTCGTACTGAAACTCCGGCCGCGCGAACAGGGCGTAACCGACATATTCGTCGGTCAATTCCTTGTAATCGACGTCCCGGGTTCCGGCGCCCATTTCCGGAAGGATGATGGTCGCACGCCCCTCATTGCGCTTGATATCGGTCAGTACGCAGGCGCGCTGCCGGCTGAGCAACAGGACACAAGGGAGAGAAAGCTTCGTGATGCGATCGAGGTCGCGACGCTGAAGACGCGAGGAAATCCCCGCGCGCTCCGCTGCGCGCTGGAAGAGTTCGGGCGTCAGCATGCCATCGACCAGCGGCAGGCCGGAAGTCAGCGCCTCGGACGAGATGTTCCGTTCCAGCAAAGTGCAAAGAATGGTCAGACAGCCGAGAAGCGGGTCATCCTTCGTGCCGGGGGTGGGACGAATTTGCCACCCTGTGCCGCCCTTTCGGCGATCCTTGCCGTCTCTTCCGCGCGAACGGCGTTCCGTTTGGCGGCGTTCGGCGGCCATGGATTCGGTTTCTTCTTCGCCCGCGGGAGGGGCGCCATCGCGGTCACGGCGCCGCGGCGCAACGCCCGCCGCTTCGGAACCTTCCCGCGCGGCTTCGCGCAAGACCTGCGCCGTATCATTGGCGGCGTTGGATGTATCGATATGGCGCTGCAGTGCCTCGGGCGACAACAAATCCCGGTCGGATCGGCCTGCGTGAGGATCGGAACGGCCATCATCCACCGGCGCCAGAAGCCCGGCACCGCGCGGATCGGAGTCAACGTCGACCCGATCCGGTGGCGTGGTCTCAACGCCCTTCCTGGAATCTTCCGCCGTATAGGCGGGCGGGCGCTTGGCCTTTCGCCGCGCGTCGTGATCCGTCTCGCTCGCCATCTATCGAACCGCCACTCCCAAGGCACCGCGCCTCCGACACGCAAAATGCGGCGCTTGAAGGCGCACCGCCCCGATCACTTAAGCACGATTCAGGCCAAAGTTCACCCCGGCCGCGGAAAAATTTGCGGCGCGAACGTGAAACGGCGGGGCCCGGGCTGGGGCCACCGCCGTCTCGTAACGAGGGGTACTGTGTTAAGCGAGACCGGGACTTACCCGTTCTGAGGGTCCTCGTTCCCGCCGGCGTCGGTCAGACCGGGTTCAACCGGTGCGACCATAACGATACCGGCATCTCCGGCAGCAGGCGGGGCGGTGTTGTCGCCCTGCTCGCCACCATCGGCCAGCACGTCATCTCTCAACTCCATCAGTTCGTCGATGTTCAATGCCCCGCTGCCGTCGGTATCGGCGTCGTAGGAGGCAATGTTCTCGTCCGTCCCGAAGAGATCCGCATCCACACCGACCAGCTTGATCGCGCCGCCATCGCCGAGGCTGATGATCGTGTCGTCGCCATCCTTGACGATCGTCATCTCGCCACGGTCATAGCCGCTGATGAACAGCTGGTCCGTGCCCATTTCGAAGTCGTGGATCGTGTCCACGCCGTCGCCGCGGGCGTAGAAGAAGGCATCCTTCTCGCCATCGCCCGTGCCGCCGACTTCGCCACCCCAGAGCTGGTCGCCAGCCTGGAAGTCCGCCGCCGTCGGTGCCGGACGAACCGACAGGATGGCGTCGTTGAAGTCCTGGTCGCCGCCATTCAACAGGTCCTCGAAGCCGATCAGCGTCTCACCGGCACCACCGACGACAACCTCCGGATCGCTGGAGGCCGGGAAGCCGTCCACCGTCTCGTAGGTCAGGTCATTGCCGTTGCCCGACACATCTTCGACCGACTTGCTGCCGCTGTCGTAGCCGCCGAAGCGATAATCCGCGACAACGTTGTCGGCATCGTCCGGAAGCGCTTCGCCGGCACTTTCGGCGATTTCGACCGGGTCACGCAGATCGTCGAACAGACGGGCCTGGGTATAGGTGCCGGAGAACACCTGGTCGCTGTCGTAACCGCCACCATTGCTGTCCTGCTCCTGCCCGAAGACCAGCGTACCGCCGCCCTGGATCGTTTCGCCCTGGGCAATGCCGGTGGTCGAGAAGCCTTCGACGCCGTCGACATAGACCTTCAGGTTGCCGTTGCTGCCGTCCCAGCTGGCCGAGATCATGTGCTCGTCCCCATCGAACAGCCCGGAAGCCAGGATGTTCGTGGCCACGGAGACACCGGCGACGAGGATCGTCAGGACACCGTTCTGCGCCCCGATGGTGAACTCGTTTCCGTTATTCCGGCCGGCCGAATAGGACAGGATCGGCGTGAAGTTGTCGCCCAGCTCCGTCGACTTGAAGCCGACTTCGGCGGTGACCTGCTGCCCCGAGAAGCCGACATTGTCAGCACTCAGGACGCCGTCCTTGCCATCGCTGTTGATGGTCAGGCCGACACCGTCGAGGATTTCCGTGACCTGGGTGTGGTCCTGGCCGTCGACGTTCAGGCTGGCCGGATTCGAGAAGTAGGCGTCCGCGTCCTGACCCTGCAGGGCCTGACCGTCGGCATAGACCGTGACGGAGCCGTCCTGGTTCTCTCCGAAGGTCACCTCGGTCCCGTCCGTCAGACCGGCATTCTTGTCGCCGCCATCCGGGATCAGGAAGAAGCCGACATCGTCCTGGTCGAAACCGTCGAGCAGGATCGTGTGGGTCGAACCGACATCGGTCTGATGCAGGTTGGCCCAGATGACCTCACCCGTTTCCGGTGTTCCTTCATCATCCAGGACATAGTAGCCGACCGAGTTCGAATACCCCGCGTCGGTCCCCTCGAAGGTGACGGTGATCGCCTGCGGCCCTGTCGAAGCGGACCCGCTGTCGCTGCCGCCCATGATCCAGTCGCGACCGGCACCGCCCGCGACGATGTCGTTGCCGGCACCGCCCTGAAGGATGTCGTTGCCGTACTGGCCATGGATCTGGTCATTGCCCGTGCCGCCGTGAATGACGTCGTCATAGGACACGGAACCATCCGGCGTGTCGGGACCGTCGGTTACCACCGGTTCGGCCTCGATCGCCTTCAGCAGGAAGTCCGAGTTGTGGCCGCTTTGGCCCGCCCCGTCATCCACCGGAGCCAACTCGATCCGCGTGATCGGGAAGCCGGTATCGATCGTGGCGCTGGCCAGACCGTTCACCGTCCCATCGATGACACCGGTCGCCGTCTGCCCATCCGGACCGAAGGCGGTCCAGCGAGCCTGCTCCAGGTAGCCCGGATCGAACGGACCGTGATCCGCCGTATCTTGGGTCTCCCCGTCGAACAGGGCCGAGACGGTGACTTTCACAGAGGCCATCGGATTATCGAAGGTCATCCGCATGACTTCGGTTCCGGTGGCGTCGCTGCCGTCCTGCGTGTCGATCTCACCGCCATCGATACCACCCGCGACCGAGATGCCGGCGTAGCTGTAGCTGCCGTGCAGGCTGGTGTCGTCGGTGTGGTTCGACGTGATGGTGAAGCCGACATTCTTCGTCGAGAAGGACGCATTGCTGTAGCTGTCGGTCCCCGCGTCGTACCGCAGCGCCTCCAGATTGACACCGGCGGCATCCCAGCTCGCCACGACCGCGGCCGTGTCGATATTGGTGCCTTCGATGTCGAGGTCCACGCTCTCCGCACCAGAGCCGCTGCCCAGATTCTCGATGAAATACCCGGTTCCGCTGTTGACCATCGCGGCCACTTCCTGAGCACTCAGCGCGCCGTCGAAGAGGGCCGGACTGTCGATCTTGCCACTCAGGTAATCCCGCAGGTTGTTTGCGGTGTCATCGCCGCTATGCGTCTGCGACGCCGCGAAGGTCCACGGGTTCTGGTTGGCAGCCATGTTCCAGTCGGAAGCGACGCTGTCGACCAGGTTGCCGTCGACGTAGAGCGACACGGTCGTGCCGTCCCAGGTCACGGTGGCATTGTGCCAGTTCTGATAGTCGATGTTGCCGCCTTCGAGATAGAAGCTCTCGCTTTCGGTCTGGAAGCGCAGCTTCACCTCGCGGTCGCTGTTGACCTCCATATCGAAATGGCCGCCGTCGTCGTAGCCGCTGGAGTCCTTCGAAGCCAGCGTCCCGTTGTTCCACGCCAGGAAGTCGATGGTGAAGGTCCCGGTCTGGGTTTCCATCGCGGCGTTGTGCGGCACTTCGATATAATCGCAGTCGCCGTCGAACTGGGCCCCGCCGCCATCGGTGCCGCCGGTCGCGCCGGTGCCGCCCTTGGCGGTGCCGGTCAGGCCGCTGACACTGTCGGTGACGGTCTCGTTGCTGCTCCAGGTCACGTCATCCAGACCGAAGTGGAAGATGGCGTTGACGTCGGAGCCGGTATCGCCCGTATCGCCGGTACCGCCGACCATGCCGGTCACTTCGATATCGGTGAAGCGGACCGTCATCTCCTCGCTCTGGGTCGTCTTGGCGTTGTTGTACCCGCCGAGCGTGACCGAATGCGCCCCTGGCGACAGGTTGCCGATATCGATCGTGACCGTCTGCCAGCCACTGTCGAAATCATCGCCGCCATTGCCGTTGCCGCTGACTTTCTGGACATAGTCATTGCCGTTCAGCATGACCTTCTGGCCGTCGATGGCGACCCAGACCTCACCGTATTCATTCGACTCGTAGTCACGGTCGAAGGTCATGCGGTAGCTGAAGGTCAGCGTGCCGTCGGTCGCGGCCTCATCCACGGTGAAGTTCGTGGTGTAGCCACCGGCCATGTTGCAGATGTCGCAATCGTCCTTGCCGCCGATCTTCACGACATAGTCGCCGCCATCCGTGTAGCCCCGGGCATAGGAGTCGCCGTTGCTGGGATACAGGTTCAGCGGATCGTCGGAATAGCTCGGCGTCGACAGACCGAAAGTGACTTCCTGCGGCTGGGGTTCCGGTTCGGGTTCCGGATCGCCGCCAGGCGCCTGCATGCCGGGCCCTTGATCGCCATAAATGACGTCGTCACCCTGCTGACCGTAGATCGTGTCGGCACCACTGCCGCCCAGGATCGTATCGTCGCCCGGAACGCCGGTTCCGCCCGACGTGTCCGGAATGTCGATATCGATCGTGGCCGAGACCGTGCCCGTATCGGTTTCACCGCGATCCGGATCGGTATCCAACGAGGTGACTTCGACCGTCAGGGTGAAGTCGCCCGTACCGTTCGGCACGCGGATCTGCAACCCGTCCAGTTGATCCGGCGTCAGGACGTGAACCTGCGAGCCCGAGAAAGTATCGCCGGCCGTGTTGAACAGCGTCGCCCCCTGCGGGATGGCACCGATTTCAACCGTCAGGACTTCGGACCCGTCGATGTCGTTGTCACCGACGGCGATGGATACCGGCGCGGTGAAGCAGCCGTCATAGCCCAGCCCCATCGGGTCGTCGCCGTAGATCACATCGTTGCCCTGCTGGCCGTCGATGTAGTCGTTGTCGGCACCGCCGTAGATCGTGTCGTTGAAGCTGTCGCCTTCGATACCGTCGACCACCTTGGTTCCGGTATCGGTCAGGATAATGTTGTCCAGCGACATGCCACGGCCGTAGCTCTGATCGTGTTCCGAGGATTCCTGGAACATGATCCGCATCGGCTCGCCGGTTCCGGTGAACTTCACGGTGACCGTCTGCCAGTCGTGATCCGTCGCGTGCTCCATATCGTGGGCGTATTCGCCCAGATCGACGCCATCGACGGAAACCGTCATCTGGTTGACCGTATCGTCATAGCCCGGACGACCCGAATAGCTGAAGGTCAGTTCGTAGACCTTGCCCGCCTCGGTCGGGACATCGCGGTAGATGCCGTCGGAGTCGGAGAACGCGTCGCTCGGAACGTTGTTCAGTTCGACGAAGTTGTCACCATCCGCCGCCGAGGTCGTACCGTCCGGCTGATCGCCCAGATCGCGGACCATCTGATCGGTCCAGATCTCGACATCCTCCGCCGTGGTGTGCCAGCCGTCGATGCTCTGCGCGAAGTAGCTCGGATTCGACTGCTGGACATCATCCGGCAGTTGCTCGAACGAGCTCTGGAAGATCACACTCGGCTGGCCGACCACAACCACGCCGCCCTCACCCGCATCCGGACCGCCGTCGCCGTAGATCGTGTCGCGACCGCCTTCGCCCAGCAGGGTATCGTCGCCGCCCATGCCGGTGATGGTGTCGTCACCGTCTCCACCGGTGATGATCTCATCCGCCGCCGTGCCGACCAGGACGTCGTTGCCGTCAGTGCCGGTGATGTCCGCGTCGTTGGACGGCGCGTCGATCGTGTAGCGCTCGACGTTCATGTTGACGTCATTGAAGTCGTTGTCACCGCCGCCCGGGATGTCTTCCCAGTTCTGATTGCCGACAACGGCATTGTCCTGGGTGTAATCGAAGTTGCCTTCGTTCAGACCCGGGGTCGAGAAGATGACCGGATCGCCCTGACCGGACAGCGGACCGTTCGCCGTATGGGCGACCCAGTTGCCGCTGCCGTCCTGCTGGAAGGTCACTTCGGTTCCGTTGGCAAGACCCGGATTCAGATTGGCGCCGTTGGAGATCACGAAGAAGCCGACATCGTCCGGGTCGACGCCTTCGATTTCCTTGGTGACACCGATTTCCTGCTTCGTGTTGGCGAACAGGATCTGACCCACCGTCGGGACGCCGCCCGCACCGATGACGAAGTAGCCGTAGGTGTTGTGATAGGCCGCGCTTTCCTGACCCATATTCGTCACACGCAGGCCTTCGCCCGGCTCATTCGGATCGTTGCACGGCACCGCCGTTGCGTCCTGGACGGCCAGATCGATCTCGTCGACGACCGGGGCGACGAAGACCGTGAAGGTTTCGCTGTCCGTATCGGTATCACCGTCGACATCGGTCGTGGTGACCGTCAGGGTCAGGTCGATTTCACCGGAGAAGTCTTCCGGCGGCAGGATGCAGACGCTCGGCAGCTCCGCCGCCGTCGTCGTCCAGACACCCGGCTCGACTTCCGTCCCCGGATTCAGGCGCGCGCCTTCCGGCACACCGGTGATCGTGATCGACACCGTATCCGGCCCTTCACTGGTCAGCAGCGCGCTGTCCATGTTGAGCTGGATCCACTGATCTTCCAGACCGTTCGCCGGGGCCGCGATGGCGTCGACTTCCGGATTGGTATCCGCGATGTCGATCGTCGCCGTGGCCGACGCGGTGTCGCCGTCACCGTCGGTGATCGTATAGGAGAAGACCTCCTGCTCGATCTGGCCGTCGGTGTCATGCACCACGCTGTCATTGGCCGTGAAGCTGTATGCGCCGTTTGCCTGAACCGTCAGTGACCCGGTCTGGGTCGTGACCGTGGAACCGGCACTGGCCGTCTGCTGATTGCCGTTCGCGTCCGTGTAGGTGAACGAGGTCAGCGTCGAGCCGTCGGCGCCCAGATCGTCATTGTTCAGCAGGTTGCCGGTGATCGCCTGACCACCCTCGACGGTGCTGTTGGCATCGTCCACGGCATCCGGGACCGTATCGCCGACATTGATCGTCAACGTGGCATCGTCGCTGCCGTACTGGTTGGTCACGGTATAGGTGACGGTCTCGTTGAGATCGCCGCCGCTGTGGTCTTCCGACGGGTCGGACGTGTAGGTGTAGCTGCCGTCCGCCTGAACGGTCAGTTCGCCATAGATCGTATCGACCGTGTCGCCCGCGGACGCCGTGCCGGTGGTGCCGTCTTCCTTCGTGTAGGTGAAGGAGGTGATCTGGCCGCCGCCCGTTTCGTCGTTGCTGAGCAGGTTGCCCGTCGTCGTCTGACCGCCCTCGATCAGGGAGTCGGTGTCGTCGTTCGCATCCACCGGGTTCGGCAGCGGCGGGCCGTCGAGCACGACGTCTTCCCAATCCTGGACGGTAATGCCCAGGGCCTCGAAGGTCCGCTCGGCCCCGCTATCGGTGAGCGGGTTGGAATTGTCGGCAATGAACTGCTGGATTTCACGCAGTTCCTCGACAATGGCCGGGTTCTGGAGATCCGCGTCGGTGTACTTGATCCGCAGCGTATCCGTCCCGGTGCCGCCGTCATACCGCTCGCCGACACCACCTTCACCCACGGTGAACAGACCGACATCGTCTTCCGAGCCGGCATGGACATCGTCGATGCCCGTACCGCCGTCGACGGTATCGCTGTCCGCACCGCCACGCAGGATGTCGTTGCCCTTGTCACCGTAGAGCTGGTCGTTGCCTTCTTCGCCGTAGAGCGTGTCGTTGAAGGTCTCATCGCCGCCCGGCGCCGTCCCGTACTGGTACGTGATGTTCGTGATCCAGTAATCGGAGCTGTCGGATGTCGTGGACTGACCGCCGGCATAGGGCTTCGCGGAGAAGACCAACTGGTCGATCGTCACACCGGTCGGCAGGTCCAGCGAAAGGGTGGCCTGGTTCTGGCCGTCCGGTGCGATGAAATCACCCTGGGCGACGACATTGCCGTCCTTGTAGGCAACCCAATGTCCAACTTCGCCGCCGCTTTCCGTCTCGTAGTGGTTGGCCACGGAGAAGGTCACGCCGCTGACGTCCTGATCGAAGGTGACGATCAGTTCCTCGGAGGCCTGCTCTTCCGCATCGTAGCCGAGCTGACCCGCCGGCCCGCCGGTATTGCCGCGGACACCGAAGGCCGCACCGGCCGTGCTGTTGCCGGTCGAGACATTGTCGACCGAGGCTTCGGTCAGGTTGCCGTTCTCGTCCAGCGAACGCGCGGTCACCGTGAAGCCGGCGCCGGTTTCGTTGTAATTGTCCGCGGTGATCTCGCCTTCGCCGAATTCGCCCGTCGGGACCGTCGCGGTGAAGGAGAACGGATCCGGCAGCGGGTCACCGCTGGTACCGTGATCTTCATCATGGTCGGACGTGTAGCTGAAGCTGCCGTCGGCATTGACCGTCAGCATCCCGTACTGCGTGTCGACCGTGACACCGTTGGTGGCATCGACCAGCGCCGTCAGCGCCTGACCGTCTTCGGCCGTGTAGGTGATCGACGTCACCACACCCGTCCCGACGCCGGCCAGCGTGCCGGACACCGTGAAGCCACCTTCGGAGACATGGCCAGCCTCGCCCGGTTCGCCGATATCGCCGTTGCCGCTGTCATCCCCGATGGAGACGAACGGACCACGATCGGTCACGAAGACCTGCTGCGTGCCGCTGACGATCTCGTGGTTCGGCGGGCAGGCATCCGGCCCGTCGCCGTGCAGGATATCGTCGCCCCGGTTGCCGTAGATCGTATCGTCGCCGGCGCCGCCGGTGATCGTGTCGTCGCCGTAGCCATCGCCGCCCGGCAGGCTGACACTGATGGTCTGGATTACATCCGCCGACGTGTCGGTGGTGTTGTTATCCGCATCGGTGTCGACCGTCCGCGCCGCGACCTGGATGTCGAACGCGTCTGTTCCGGCCGGGAAGGTAATCGTCAGGCCCTGCAGATCCGCCACGGTCAGCTCGGCCGAGCCGTTGGTGACCGTGATCGCTCCAGTGTCGGAGTTCAGCGCGGCGCCTGCCGGCAGACCGCTCAGGGTGAGGGACGCCACTTCCGAGCCGTCCTGGTCGATCAGGCCGACATCGATGTTGAGCGCGGCGGACATGATGCCGTCATACTCGTCCCCGATCAGCAGGTCGTTGCCGCCCTGCCCTTCGATCGTGTCGTCACCGGCACCACCCAGCAGCGTATCGCTACCCGCGCCGCCGATCAGGATGTCGTCGGTCCCTTCATCGCCTTCCGCGACCACATCGGCCGTGACGGTCAGGGTCGGGCCGTCCGCGATCTCGTGGACCGTCACCGGCAGCGGCATCGGGTCGGTGGTGAAGGTCTCGCCGGTGACCGTATGGGTCGCCGTCGCCGTCACCGTGATGCCGAAATCGTCGGCCGAGTGCGGGCCGGCCTGGATCGTCAGACCATCCAGATCGTCCGGCGTCAGCGTATAGCTGCCCGCCCCCGTCAGGGTCTGACCGGTCCCGGTCACAAGCACCGCATCGGTCGGCACGTTGTTCAGTTCGACCCCCACGGTCACCGCATTGTTGGCCTGGGCCAGATCGGCGGAGATGGACAGGCCGATCGGCTGATCCTCATAGCCTTCCGCCGGGCCGATCTGCAGCGACAATTCGGGCAGCGTGTCTTCGATTTCGAAGCTGTGCGTCGCCGTGGACGTGTCGCCATCCGCATCGGTGATCGTGTAGGTGATCGCATCCGTCACGGCATCACCGTTCGGATTGTCGACCGACGTGTTGGACGTGTAGGTGTAGCTGCCGTCGGCATTGACGGTCAGCGCACCGTGTTCGGTCTGGACTTCCTGCCCGACCGCACCCGTCTGCGTGTCGCCGTTGACGTCGCTGTAGGTGAAGGAGGTAACCGACGCGCCGTCCGCACCTTCCACATCGTTGCCCATCAGCTGACCGGTGACGGTGACACCGCCTTCGTCCAGCGTGACTTGGCTGTCGTCAACCGCCAGCGGCACGTCATCGACCACATTGACCTGGAAGCTGTGGGTGAACTGCACGCCGTCGAAGCTGGCCGGATCGAAGTCGAAATCCTCGGCCGAGGCCGCCGCGGCGGCAGTCGGGATCCCGATCAGTCCGAAGGCCAGCGCCTGGACATTCTGGCCGGAACCGCTCTGGTGGTCGATGGAGTCCTTCAGCGTGAAGGTGAAGGTTCCGTCGGCATTGAGCTCAACCGTGAAGACCTCACGCCCACCGGCCGTGGCCGTCAGAACGTCGCCATTCTGCTGATACGTGACCGCATCGCCTTGGGAGGTCAGACCCGCCGGACCTTCGATGGTAAAGGTCAGGTCGCTGTAGCCCAGGCCGCTCGGCGCGCCATCGGCGGCACCATCCGCACCGTAATCGATGCTGATCAGCTCTTCGCCCACCAGGCCAAGGTTGCCGTTGACCGCAAGGGCACCGGCATCCGGGCTGCTGCCGTCGGCCAGATCGTCTTCATCGACCGTCGGGATCGTCGTCGTGGTGATGACCTCGACATTGATGTTGACGTCGTTGAAGTCCTTGTCGCCGCCACCCGGGATGTCCTCCCAGTTCTGGTTACCGGCAACTTGGTTGTCGACCGTGTAATCGAAGTTGTTCTCATTCAGCGCGGGATCGTCGAACAGGACCGGATCGCCCTGGCCCGACAGGCGGCCACCATCGGCCACAGCATGCCATTCGCCGCTGTTGTCCTGCTCGAAGGTAACGGTCATGCCGTTCGAGATGCCCCCGTTCAGGGAGGCGCCATTGGAGATCACGAAGAAGCCGACATCCGCCGGATCGTGACCTTCGATCGTGTAGGTCTCACCGATATCCTGCTTGGTGTTGGCGAAGATGATCTTGCCTTCGGTCGGCTCACCGTTCGGGCCCTTCACATAGTACCCGTAGGTGTTGTTATAGGCCGCGCTCTCCTGGCCCATATTCGTGACCTGGATGATCTGCTCTTCATTGCCGCCGACCGGAACGGTATTCGCGGTTGCGACCGGCACATCGTCCTTCACATCGACCAGGATCGAACCGGACGCCGCGTCGCCGTCACTGTCGGTCACGGTGACCGTGAACGGCAGATCGGCAATCAGGTTTTCGCCCTGGCCCGCGGCATGATCGAGATTGCCCGTCAGGTCGAAGGTCCAGCCGAAGCCGTCCGTCGCGTTGCCTGTCAGGGTCATGGTGAAGACGGTCTCGCCATCGGCCGAGGCCGTGATCGTCATACCGTCGCCGGACACTTCGTAGCTCACCGGCTGGCCGCCCGAAGTCAGATTCCGCCCCTCGAGCTCCTGCGGAACCGACAGAGCGATCGACCCGAAGCCGTCTTCGCCCAGCGTAAGCTGAATGTCGCCGCTCACCGAGGAAGGCTGGTTCTGATCCGTGCCCTGGTCGGTATCGCCGGCTTCGACGCCCAGATCGTCCTCGTCCACGAAAGCCCCGTCCGGACCCATGTTCGGATCGTCGTCGCCCGGATAGAAGATTTCGATTTCCGGCTCATCATCGTCGGTAATCGTGACGTTCAGGGTCGCGGAGGACGTATCGCCATCCGCGTCCGTCAGCGTGTAGCCGAAGCTTTCGACATGCGTGTCACCGCCGCTCACCACATTGCCATTGGCCGTGAAGGTGTAGCTGCCGTCGGCCATGACCGTCAGCGTGCCTGCGTCGGTGGTTGCCGTGCCGCCATTCTGCGGATCGACCGCGACATCGACCGTCTGGCCGCTGCCGTTGGTATAGCTGAAGGAGGTCACGGTCGCACCATCGGCGCCTTCGGTGTCGTTCGACGTCATGACATTGCCCGACACCGAATGGCCTTCCTCGACCGGACCGGCGCTGTCATCCAACGCCGTCGGGACATCGTCCACGACATTGACCTGGAAGCTGTGCGTGAACTGCACCCCGTCGAAGGTCGCCGGATCCAGATCGTAGTCGGTGATCGTGCCGGCATTCGGCACGCCCGTCAGACCGAAATTCAACGCCTGGACATTCTCGCCGTCGCCTGTGGCGTGATCGATCGTGTCCTTCAGAGTGAAGGAGAAGCTTCCATCGGCATTCAGCGTCACCGTGAACACTTCGCGGCCGCCCGCCGTCGCAACCAGCTCACCCGGGGTCGAGTTGTCGTAGGTGATCGCTTCACCCTGCGACGTCAGGCCCGCCGGGCCGTCAATGGTGAAGGTCAGGTCGCCGTAGCCCAGACCCGACGGCGCACCGTCGGCCGGACCGTCCGCGCCGTAATCGATCGTCACCAGTTCCTCGCCCGCGAGGTTCAGGTTGCCGTTCGCCGTGAGACCTTCCTTGTCCAGATCGGACCCGTCGATCAGGTCGTCCTCGTCCAGCGTGACCTGTTCGGCAACGACGCCGCCGCCTGTCACCGTCTGCTGGAACTGCACCGAATGGACCAGGAAGTCATGCCCGCCGCCGCTCGGCGCCGTGAACACGATGCTGTTGAACGGACCGCCATCGTCGGCCGTGGCAGTGAAGGCCGCGTCGATCTGGTCGGTGACACCGTCCACCGTGGCCGTACCCACCGGCTGCCCGTCGCGGTACAGGGTGTAGGTCCCGTCTTCCCCGCTGTGCATCCAGGAATAGGCAATCGTCACTTCCGTGATCGGCTGATCGAAGTCGATATGCAGCTCTTCCGAGATGCCGTGACTGTTGCTGTAACCGATTTCGGAATCGGCGCCCGATGCGGCCCCCGTTACACCGAAGCCCGGCGGGTTGGCGTTGGTCGAAACCAGGTCGCCCGACTTGTCGGTCAAAGTACCGTCGGAATTGATCTGGCGGCCCGTTACCGTGAACCCTGCATCGGTTTCGTTGTAGTTGTCCTTGGTAATCGTGACGGTCACGATCTCCGGCTCGCCGGTCAGATCGTTGGCGGTCGCGACCGGTACGTCGTCAACGACGGAGACCGAGAAGGACTGCGTCACGCTCGCCGTATCGAGCCCTTGGACCGGGTCGCCGTCGCCGTCGACCGCCGCGGCAATCGCTTCGGCACTCGGCACGCCGGTCAGCGTGAAGCCCAGATCCATGGCGTTCTGACCCGCGCCGTCGGCGTGGTCGAGGCTGTCCTGCAGATCGAAGGTGAAGCTGCCATCGGCATTCAGTTCGACCGTGAAGACCGTGCGGCCGCCCGCCTCGGCGGTCAGCACATTGCCATTCTGGGTATAGGTGACGGGGTCGCCCTGAGAGGTGAGGCCCGCCGGTCCTTCGATGGTGAAGTCCAGATCGCCGTATGCAATGCCCGCCGGGGCCCCCGCTGCCGGCCCGTCCGCGCCGTAATCGATGGCGATGACGTCACCCGAACCGAAGCCCAGATCGCCGGAGACGGAGGTCGACTGACTTCCGTCCGTGCCGTCGGCCAGATCATCCTCATCGACCGAGACGGATTCCGCCTGTCCGATGACGGGCGCGTCGTTGGCAACCGCCGGCACGTCGTCCACGACAGACAGGGAAACCGTGCCCGAAGCCTGGCTGCCGTCGCTGTCGGTAATGGTGATCGCCACCGGCATGTTCAGCACGTTCTCACCCGCACCGGCCGGATGGTCCAACTGCCCGACGAGGTCGAACGTATAGGACATCGTCCCGCTGGCCGGATCGCCGCTCAGGGAAACGGTAAAGACCGTCTCGCCGTCCGCACTGGCGGTCAGGGTCAGACCGTCCGACGAGACCGTGTAGGCGATCGCATCGCCACCGGAAGTCAGGCCCATATCCTGCAGGGCCTGCGGAACGGACAGCACGATCGGGTCGGTCGCCGCCGGCCCGTCGGCGCCGTATTCGACGTCGAAGGACTTGGTGATTGTCGACGCCTGAGTACCATCGGTGCCATTGACCGAATCGCCGGCCGCCGTGGTCAGATCGTCCTCGTCCAGCGTCGCCGTCGCGGCAGCACCCAGATCGATACCGATGCAACCGTCCTTGATCACGATGGTCTGGCTGGCCGTCGACGTATCGCCGTCGCCGTCGGTCAGGGTGTAGGTGAAGGTATCGCTGGCATCGCCCGCGTCATTCGCCACCTGCTGATCGACCGTGTAGCTCCAGCTTCCGTCCGAATTGACGGTCAGGGTGCCGTGGATCGTATCGACCGTCTCACCGGCCTGTGCAACATGCGACTGACCGTCTTCACCGGTATAGGTGAAGCTCGTGATCGCCGCACCGTCAGCGCCCAGCTCGTCATTCGCCATCAGGTTGGCCGAGCCCTGATCCGTCCCGACCGTGACCGAGACGGATGTGCCGTCGGACAGCAGGCTCGGGTTATTCGGGCCGATATACATGCCGTCAAAGGCGTCCGATGCGTCCCATTCCACGTCGGCCTTGGCCGCGGTCGGCAGGTTCGCCGCTGTGTAGCCGTCATCGGTGATGAACAGCTCACCTTCACCGGGACCATAGCCCGGCGTGGCATTGTTACCGGCCTTGACGGTCAGGCCCGCGACCAGAGTTGCATTCGGGTAGTTGGTGTCAACGAACTGCTGGATCGGCAGGTGATCCGGGTCGCGCACGCCATCCATTTCATCGAAGGCTTCAATCTTCACCTTGATGATGTCGCCGGTCGTGTTGTCGGCCAGATACAGCACGATATTCGAAATATCGTGATCCATTTCCGGCAAATCGCCACCGCCGCCGGTGGTGCACTCGCCCACCGTGACCACACCATCGTCATGCGCCGTCGGCACATCGTCGACCACGTCGATCTCCAGCGTCGCCGTCGCGGTGCCGCCGTCGCCGTCGGTCACCGTGATGTCGAAGGGCAGATCGTTGATCACGTTCTCGCCCTGGCCGGTCGGGTGGTCCAGCACCCCGGTCAGGTCGAAGTTGAAGCCGTAGCCGTCCGTCGAATTGCCCGTCAGCGTCAGGGTGAAGACAGACTCGCCCCCTGCAGAACCGGTAATCGATTGACCGTCCTGCGACAGCGTATAGGTCACAGGCGTCCCGCCGGACGTCAGGTTCATATCGACGAGGCCCTGCGGAATGCTCAGCACAACACTGGCAATGCCATCAGCTCCGCCGTCGATATCCAGCGTACCGGAGGTCGAACTATCCTGACTGCCGTCCGAGCCGGTCGCCAGATCGCCCGCTTCGCTGCCCAGATCGTCTTCGTCGACCAGGAATTCACCGGCCCCGATGGACGGATCATTCTCGTCACCCGGGGGCGGCGAGGTCGGAGGCGTCGGCGGCGTGATCGTGGGACCATCATCGGTGATCGTGAAGGCCTGGACCGCCGAAGAACTGTCGCCGTCATTGTCGGTAATCGTGTAAGTGAAGCCTTCGGTCAGCGGCTGGCCGTCCGTATGGGTCTCGTTCGCATCGGACGTGTAGGTATACGAACCATCCGACGCGATGGTCAGCGAGCCGTATTGCGTGTCGACCGTGACCCCGTTGACCGGATCCACCGCCGTCGTCACCTGCTGGCCGCTTTCATCCGTATAGGTGATCTCCGTCACCGTGACCGGATCGTCCGCACCGCGGATGTCGTTATCCATGACGTTGCCGGAGACGGATTCGCCGCCTTCTTGCAGCGTCTTGGTCGGGTCATCCACTGCGGTCGGGACATCGTCCACGACCGAGATGTGGAACGTGTTCGACGCCGTCGACCCGTCGCTGTCGGTCACCGTCACCGTGAACGGCAGGTCGACTTCATTCGTACCGTCGCCTTCCGGATGATCAATCTGACCGGTCAGTTCGAACGCATAGCCCGTACCGCCGCCCGTCAGCGTCATCGTGAAGATGGTCGTGCCGCCGGCCATGCCGGTAATCGTTCCACCATCGTTCGAATAGGTGATCGGGACACCGTTCGACGTCAGCGCCGGCAGGTCGCCTTCGTTGGTGAACGCAACACCACCCGGACCGTCATTGCCGTAGTCGATGTTCAACTCGCCCGTGACGGTCGTGCTTTCCTTGTCGGTGTCGGAACCGTCCGCGAGGTCATTCTCGTTCACACGGCCGGCATTGATACCGATCTCCGGATGATCCGGATCTTCCTCACCAACCGGCGGCTCGCCCGGGGGCGGCGGTTCCGGCGGGTTCGGCGGTTCCGGCGTCGGCGGGTCGATCGTCGGGCCCGTATCCTTGATCGTGAAGGCCTGGACCGCCGAAGAACTGTCTCCATCCGCATCGGTGATCGTGTAGGTGAAGCCTTCGGTCAGCGGCTGGCCGTCCGTATGCGCTTCATTCGCATCGCTCGTGTAGGTGTAGGAGCCGTCGGCATTGACCGTCAGCGTGCCGTACTGCGTGTCCACCTGGACACCGACAGAACCGGTTTGCGACGTGCCGTCCTCCGCCGTGTAGGTGAAGGAGGTGACGACCGCACCATCCGCGCCCTCGACATCGTTCGACATAACATTGCCGGTGACCGTCTCGTTGCCCTCAGACAGCGTGACCGTCGCGTCATCCACCGCCGTCGGGACATCGTCCACAACGGAGATATGGAAAGTGGCACTGGCCGTCGAACCGTCCCCATCCGTCACGGTAACCGTGAATGGCAGGTCGACTTCATTCTGATCCTGGCCTTCCGGATGGTCGATCGTGCCCAGCACTTCAAAGCTGTAGCCCGTGCCGCCATTGGTCAGCGCCATCGTGAAGACGGACTCGCCCCCTGCGGAACCGGTGATCGTCTGACCGTCATTGGACAGCGTGTACTCGATCGCCACACCGCCCGAAGTCAGGCTCGGCAGTTGCGCCGTATTGGTGAACTCCACGGAGGCAACGCCATCCGCACCACCATCGATGGTCAGCGTGCCGGTTGCCGTGGTCGGCTCCTTCGACGTGTCCGAACCATCGGCCAGGTCGTCTTCATCGACGCGCCCGGCATTGATGCCGATCTCCGGATGATCCGGATCTTCCTCACCTACCGGCGGCTCGCCCGGGGGCGGCGGTTCCGGCGGGTTCGGCGGTTCCGGCGTCGGCGGGTCGATCGTCGGACCGTCATCCTCGATCGTGAAGGCCTGCGTGGCCGACGACGTGTCGCCATCCGCATCCGTGATCGTGTAGGTGAACGAATCCGTCAGCGGCTGACCGTCGACGTGATCTTCGGCCGCATCGCTCGTGTAGGTGTAGGAGCCGTCGGCATTGACCGTCAGCGTGCCGTACTGCGTGTCCACCTGGACACCGACAGCACCGGTCTGCGTCGTGCCGTCCTCCGCCGTGTAGGTGAAGGAGGTAACGACCGCACCATCCGCGCCCTCGACATCGTTCGACATAACATTGCCGGTGACCGTCTCGTTGCCCTCCGACAGCGTGACCGTCCCGTCATCGTTCGCGACCGGGACATCGTCCACAACGTCGACCCGGATCGTGGCACTGGCGGCGTCGCCATCGGCATCGGTCACCGTCACGCCGAAGGGCATGCCGGCAATCGTGTTCTCGCCCGCGCCGGCAGGATGATCGAGCTGTCCGGTCAGATCGAAGGTCCAGCCGAATCCGTCCGTCGCATTGCCGGTCAGGGTCAGCGTAAAGACATCCTGACCATCCGCCGAGGCAGTGATCGTCTGACCGTCGCCGGACAGGGTGTAGCTGACCGCCTCACCGCCGGAGGTCAGGCCCATATCCTGCAGTTCCTGCGGGATCGACAGGGCGATGGAGCCGAAGCCGTCATCGCCGGTATCGATGTTGAGGCCGCCACTGACGGACGAGACCTGGCTCTGATCGGAACCGTCGGCCAGGTCGCCTGCCTCGCTGCCCAGATCGTCTTCGTCCACGACCGCGCTGTCCGCATTGGCACCCGGGTAGGATATCTCGATCGTCGGCTCGTCATCATCGGTGATCGTCACCGTAAGGACCGCCGTATCCTGGTCGCCATCCCCGTCGGTCAGGGTGTAGGTGAAGCTTTCGGTCACCGATTGCGAGCCCGTGACCGCGTCCTGCGCCGTCGTGAAGGTGTAGCTGCCGTCGGCCTGAACCGTCAGGCTGCCAGTCGCCGTGGTGACCGTGGCGCCGTTGACCGGATCGACCGTGGCCGTGGCCGGTGCACCGTTCTCGTCGGTATAGGCAATTTCGGTGACCGATGCGCCATCCGCACCCGGAATGTCGTTCGAATCCACCAGATTTCCGCTGACCGACTGGCCTTCCTCGACCGGGCCGGCATTGTCGTCGACCGCCACCGGGACGTCGTCGACGACCTGGACCGAGAAACCGTGTTCGAAGACCAGACCATCCAGCGAAGCCGGATCGAGGTCGAAATCGGTACCGCCGACTCCGTCCTTCGGAACGCCCAGGATGGTGAAGTCGAAGGTCAGAACGTCTTCCGCCGTGAACTGCGGATGATCCAGCTGGTCCATCAGTTGGAACGTATAGGTCGCGTCCGGATTCAGCGTCACGGTGAAGACCGGGCGCTCATCAGCCCCGCCTGCATCGGCGATAGCCGTCAGGACGCCGTTATCCTGCGTGAAGGTAACCGCGTCGCCGGCGGCCGTCAGACCGGTCGGCAGGCTGGCCATGTCGAAGCTGAAGTTCAGATCGCCGTATTGCAGCGCCGTCGGTGCACCCGGGGCCGGACCGTCCGCGCCGTAATCGATGGAAATCAGATCTTCGCCGGCGAGGTTGAGGTCGCCGATCGCGCTCAGGCTTTCCTTGTCCGTGTCGGAACCGTCGGACAGATCGTCCTCGTCCACCACGACCGTCTGGCCGGTAACCTCGGACCCGCCCGTGCCCGTGCCGTCCGGATCGATATAGGTGAAGTCGATCCCGGTGATCCAGTAGTCGGAACTGTCCTGGGTCGTCGTCTGACCGTCCTCCCCATCCGGAATGCCCTGGGCATACGGTGTCGCGGAGAAGACCAGTTGGTCGATCGTCACGCCTTCCGGCAGGTTGATGTCATAGCTGCCCTGATTGCTGCCGACATTGGCGGTGAAATCACCTTCGGCAACCAGTTGACCGTCCTTGTAGGCGGCCCAATGACCCTGTTCAACGCCTTCGCCCTCGCGGAACTCGTTGTTGAACAGGTTCGCGACGGTAAAGGTCACCCCAGTGACGTCATAGTCGAAATCGACCACCAACTGTTCGGAGATCGCTTCCGTCGGATCGTAGCCGAGCTGCCCGGCGACACCGGATTCCGGTGATCCCTTGACGCCCAGGCCAGGACCCGCAGTCGAATTGCCGACCGAGATGTTGTTCGCCGACAGGCTCGTCAGGTTGCCGTTTCCGTCGATCTGGCGTGCCGAAACGGTGAAGCCGGTATCCGGATCGTCGTAGGTTTCGGTATCGACCCGCCCGGTCTTGATGGTCGGGCCGCTGGTCGTCAGTTCGTTGACCGTCGCCACCGGCACGTCATCGACAATGTCGACGCCGAAGCTCTGCGGCACCACCGCATCCGCCAGCCCTTCGATGGCATCCTGATCGAAGTCCTTCTCGGCCAGGGCGGCCGCGTTCGGACGACCTTCGATGTTGAAGGTCAGCCCTTCGATGTTCTGGCCGTTGGCATCCTGGTGGTCCAGCGCATCCTGCAGCGTGAAGGTGTACTCGCCCGTCGTTGCGTCGATGGACACAGTGAAGACCGGGCGCTCATTCGCCCCGCCCGCATCGGCCGTAGCGGTCAAAACACCGTTCGACTGCGTGAAGGTAATGGCATCGCCATTGCTGGTCAGCGCCGTCGGCAGATTGACGAAGGTGAAGTCCAGATCCGCCGCAGTCAGGCCGGTCGGCGCATTCGCGTCAGCCGGGCCGTCCGCACCGTAATCGACGCTGATCAGATCGCCGGAACCGAAGCCCAGATTGCCCGTGGCCGACAGGCTTTCCTTCGTATCGTCGGTGCCGTCGGCCAGATCGTCCTCATCGACCGAGACAGACTCCGCCCCTTGAACGCCGGAAACATCCACGACAGCCACCGGCACATCGTCCGTCACGTCGACGCCGAAGCTCTGCGTGATCGTCTGACCCGACAGCGCGTCCGCCGCGTCCTGATCGAAGTCCTTCACCGCGTCGATGGCAGCCTGGCTCGGCACGCCCGAGACGCCGAAGCTCAGACCCTCGACGTTCTGACCATTCGCATCGGTATGATCGATGCTGTCCTTCAGCGTGAAGGTGTAGCTGCCGTCGGCGTTCAGTTCGACCGTGAACACTTCGCGCCCGCCGGCTTCCGCCGTCAGCGTGTCCGTGCCCGCATCGTAGCTGTAGCTCACCGCATCGCCCTGGCTGGTCAGGCCCGCCGGGCCCGTCACCGTCCAGTCCATGTCGCCATAGCCCAGAGCCGCAGGCGCGCCCGCAGCCGGACCGTCCGCGCCATAGTCGATGGTTACCAGATCCCGGCCACCGGCCAGCCCCAGATCACCACCCGTCGACAGGCTTTCCTTCGTCCCGTCCGTACCGTCCGACAGATCGTCTTCATCGACGGAACCCGTCACGGCCGTACCGACCGCAGACTGGTTCGCCATCGCTTCCGGCACGTCGTCGGTGACGTCGACGCCAAAGCTCTGCGTGATCGTCTGACCCGACAGTGCGTCGGCCGCGTCCTGATCGAAGTCCTTCACCGCGTCGATGGCCGCCTGGCTCGGCACGCCCGAGACGCCGAAGCTCAGACCCTCGACGTTCTGACCGTTCGCATCGGTATGATCGATCGAGTCCTTCAGCGTGAAGGTGTAGGACCCATCGGCGTTCAGTTCGACCGTGAACACTTCACGACCGCCGGCTTCCGCCGTCAGCGTGTCCGTGCCCGCATCGTAGCTGTAGCTCACCGCATCGCCCTGGCTGGTCAGACCCGCCGGGCCCGTCACCGTCCAGTCCATGTCGCCATAGCCCAGCGAGGCCGGAGCCCCCGCAGCCGGACCGTCCGCGCCATAGTCGATGGTCACCAGATCCCGGCCACCGGCCAGACCCAGATCGCCACCCGTCGACAGGCTTTCCTTCGTCGCGTCCGTCCCATCGGCCAGATCGTCTTCATCGACGGACCCGGTGACAGCCGTACCGACCGCGCTCTGGTTCGCCATCGCTTCCGGCACATCGTCAGTGACGTCGACGCCAAAGCTCTGAGTGATCGTCTGACCCGACAGTGCGTCCGCCGCGTCCTGATCGAAGTCCTTCACCGCGTCGATGGCCGCCTGGCTCGGCACGCCCGAGACGCCGAAGCTCAGACCCTCGACATTCTGACTATTCGCATCGGTATGATCGATCGAGTCCTTCAGCGTGAAGGTGTAGCTGCCGTCGGCGTTCAGTTCGACCGTGAACACTTCGCGACCACCGGCTTCCGCCGTCAGCGTGTCCGTGCCCGCATCGTAGCTGTAGGTCACCGCGTCGCCCTGGCTGGTCAGACCCGTCGGGCCCGTCACAGTCCAGTCCATGTCGCCATAGCCCAGAGCCGCAGGAGCCCCTGCAGCCGGACCGTCCGCGCCATAGTCGATGGTCACCAGATCCCGGCCACCGGCCAGACCCAGATCACCACCCGTCGACAGGCTTTCCTTCGTCGCGTCCGTACCGTCCGCCAGATCGTCCTCATCGACGGAACCCGTCACGGCCGTCCCGACCGCAGACTGATTCGCCATCGCTTCCGGCACATCGTCGACGACATTCACCTGGAAACCATGGCTGATCTGGACCTCACCGGCCGAAACCGTATCGCCGTCCCCATCGGTCACGGACTGGTTCGATGTCACCGTGCCGGTAACCCCGAAGTTCAGGGCGATGGTGTTCTCGCCGCTGCCCGCCGCGTGATCGATGCTGCCCTGCAGATCAAACGTATAGCTGTCATCGGCGTTCAGGGTGACGGTGAAGATTGTCTCACCATTGGCCGACCCCGTCAGAACGTTACCGGTCTGGCTGTAGGTGATGGCCTCGCCATTGGAGGTCAGCCCCGCCGGGCCCGTGATCGTCAGATCCGCAGGATCGTAGGTCACGCCACTGCCGGAAGCCTGTGCCCCGTCAGCATCGGCACCGAGCGCCGCCGTGAAGGCAATGCCACTGAGCCCCAGTGCGCCCGTAGCCGAGGTCGACTGGCTGCCGTCGGTACCGTCGGCTGTGTCATCTTCATCCACCGTCACGGACTGCGCGGCGATCGGGCCGGAAACCTGCGTCATTTCCGGAACGTCATCCACCACATCAATATTGATGCGACCGACCGCTTCAGACCCGTTGCCGTCGGTGACGACGACATCGAACGGCAGATCCTCGATGACATTCTCGCCGGCACCCGTCGGGTGGTCGAGATTGCCGGTCAGATCGAAGGTATAGCTGTAGCCGTCCGTCGGATTGCCGGTCAGGGTCATGGTAAAGACGGTGTCGGTTCCGTTGGAAGCCGAAATCGTCATCCCGTCGGTGGACAGGGTGTAGGAGATCGACTGACCGTCGGAGGTCAGGCCCATATCCACCAGTTCCTGCGGAATCTGCAGGACCACCGGATCGGTCGCCGCCGCGCCGTCATCGCCGAAGTCGATATTGATGTCCTGGCTGACCGAAGACACGCCGGTCTGGTCGGTGCCGCTGTCGACATCACCCGGCTGGGTCCCCAGATCGTCCTCGTCGACCGAACGGTTGCCCGTCGGTGCGTCGGGCTGGCCCGGCTCCTTGAAGGTGATGGTCGGGACGTCTTCGCCGATCTCGATCCGCTGGGTCGCGGTATCGGTATCACCGTCACCGTCGATAATCGTGTAGGTGAACGGATCGATGACGTCGTTTTCGACGTTGTTCGGCACGTCCTGGTTGGCCTGATAGGTCCAGGAACCGTCCGAATTGACCGTCAATGTCCCGTACTGGGTCGACACCGTGTCGCCGGCATTGGCTACCTGCGGGTCGCCGTTGACGTCGTTATAGGTGAAGCTTGTCAGCGTGATGCCGTCGGCACCGGCCACGTCATTCGTCAGGACGTTGCCGTTGATCGGGGCACCGCCCTCTTCCGCCTTGACGCTACCGTCGTCCTTGGCTTCCGGCATATCGTCGCGCACGTCGATCTCGATCATGCCGCGAGCCGTCGAACCGTCGCCATCCGTGGCAATCAGCGCGAAGGGAATACCCTCGATCAAGTTCTCGCCCAAACCAGTGGCGTGGTCGAGCTGACCGACCAGATCGAAGGAATAATTGTATCCGTCGACCGGATTCCCGGAAAGCGACATGGTGAAGACGGTATCGCCGCCCGCGGTCGCCGTAATCGTCGTCCCCGAGGCATCCAGCGTATAGCTGAGCGCCTGTCCGCCGGAGGTCAGCCCCTTGCCGATCAGGCCGGACGGGTCGCCCGCCGTGTTCGGATCCTCGAACAGCAGGGCATCGCTGGCCGCCGGCCCGTCATTGCCGAAATCGACGGCAACCGGACGCGTGACCACAGACGGATCGCTCTGGTCGGAGCCGTCGACGGAATCCGTCGGCTTGGCCAGATCGTCCTCGTCGACCAGGCCGCCGCCCTTCGCCGTCGGCTCGCCCGAACCGCCCGGCGGCGGGAAGTAGATGCCGGGTCCGTCATCACCGATCACGATGTTGACGGTTGCCGTGTCGGAATCGCCGTCCCCATCCGTCAACGTGTAGTTAAAGTCGTCTTCGACATCCTGGCCGCCGACATTCACCACATCCGTATCGGCCGTATAAGTCCACGCGCCGTCCGCCCCGACGGTCAGTGATCCGTGCTGTGTGTCGACGGTGACGCCGTTGACCGGATCGACCACGGCAGTCGCCGTGTTGCCGCTCTCGTCGGTGTAGGAAATCTGGGTGATCGTCGCGCCGTCCGCACCCTGCGTGTCATTGTCGATCAGCAGGTTGCCGGTAACAGTGTTGCCGGTGCTGTCCCCGGCCTGATCCAGACGGTATTCGCCATCGTCTTTCGCGTCCGGAACATCGTCGCGAACATCGATTTCGATCACGCCCGTCGTGGTGGAGCCGTCTCCATCGGTCGCGATCAGACCGAACGGAATGTCCTCGATCAGGTTCTCGCCGTCGCCCGCCGGGTGGTCCAGATTGCCAACCAGATCAAAGGTGTAGGTGAAACCGTCCGTCGGATTGCCGTTCAGCGACATCGTGAAGATCGTGTCGCCACCCGCCGTCGCGGTGATCGTGTTGCCCGACAGGCTGTAGGTCAGCGCCGTTCCGCCGGAAGTCAGACCCTTGGCGATCAGACCCGTCGGGTCGCCCGCCGCATTCGGATCCTGCAGCACCAGCGGATCGGTCGCCGCCGGCCCGTCTTCGCCGAAGTCCACCGCAACCGGACGCGTCACCAGGGACGGGTCACTCTGATCAGACCCGTCGACCAGGTCGCCCGGCTGGTTCAGATCGTCTTCGTCAACCAGGCCGCCGCCCTTCGCCGTCGGTTCGCCCGAACCGCCCGGCGGCGGGAAGTAGATGCTCGGCCCATCGTCGCCGACCACCAGGTGAACGGTCGCCGTATCGGAATCGCCGTCCCCATCCGTCAACGTGTAGTTAAAGTCGTCTTCGACATCCTGACCGCTGACATTCACGATGTCGGTGTCGGCCGTGTATGTCCAGGCGCCGCCCGCCCCGACGGTCAGCGTTCCGTATTGCGTATCGACGGTGACGCCGTTGACCGGATCGACCACGGCAGTCGCCGTGTTGCCGCTCTCGTCGGTGTAGGAAATCTGGGTGATCGTCGCGCCGTCCGCACCCTGCGTGTCATTGTCGATCAGCAGGTTGCCGGTAACAGTGTTGCCGGTGCTGTCCCCGGCCTGATCCAGACGGTATTCGCCATCGTCTTTCGCGTCCGGAACATCGTCGCGAACATCGATTTCGATCACGCCCGTCGTGGTGGAGCCGTCTCCATCGGTCGCGATCAGACCGAACGGAATGTCTTCGATCAGGTTCTCGCCGTCACCCGCCGGGTGGTCCAGATTGCCAACCAGATCAAAGGTGTAGGTGAAACCGTCCGTCGGATTGCCGTTCAGCGACATCGTGAAGATCGTGTCGCCACCCGCCGTCGCGGTGATCGTGTTGCCCGACAGGCTGTAGGTCAGCGCCGTTCCGCCGGAAGTCAGACCCTTGGCGATCAGACCCGTCGGGTCGCCCGCCGCATTCGGATCCTGCAGCACCAGCGGATCGGTCGCCGCCGGCCCGTCTTCGCCGAAGTCCACCGCAACCGGACGCGTCACCAGGGACGGGTCACTCTGATCAGACCCGTCGACCAGGTCGCCCGGCTGGTTCAGATCGTCTTCGTCAACCAGGCCGCCGCCCTTCGCCGTCGGTTCGCCCGAACCGCCCGGCGGCGGGAAGTAGATGCTCGGCCCATCGTCACCGATCGCCACCGCGACATTGGCCGTGTCCTGATCACCGTCGCCGTCCTGCAGCGTATAGGTGAAGTCGTCACGGACATCCTGACCACCGACATTCTGCACATCGCCGTCGGCGGTGTAGCTCCAACTGCCATCGGCGTTGACGGTGAGAGTCCCGTGCTGGGTATCGACAGTGACACCGTTGGTCGCATCGACCGCGGCGGTCTGCGTCGCGCCATTCTCGTCGGTATAGGAAATCTCGACGATGGCCGCGCCTTCGCTGTCGGCGCCGACCGTGTCGTTATCGGTCAGCAGGTTGCCTTCGACAACATTGCTGGTCGTGCCACCGGCCTGCTGCACGCGATAGACACCATCATCGCGGGCTTCCGGGACATCATCGATCACGTCGATCTCAATCGTACCGGACGCGGTAGACCCATCGCCATCCGTCACCGTCACGGTGAACGGGATGTCGGAGATCACATCCTCGGCCGTGGCCGTCGGATGATCCAGATTGTCCAGAAGGTCGAAGGTCCAGCCATAGCCGTCCGTCGCGTTCCCGGTCAGCGCCACGGTGAAGACCGTTGCCCCACCGGCACCGGCCGTCGCGGTGATCGTCTGCCCATCCTGGGAGGTCGAGTAGACCAGACCGACCCCGCCGGAAGACAGATTCATGGCGGTGAGTTCGGGCGGAACCGACAATTCGACAGACGCGATGCCGTCCTGGCCGCCATCGATGGTCAGAGTCCCCGAGACCGCGCTGCTGCCGCTGCCATCTGTGCCGGTTTCGCCGTCGCCCTGAGCCGGCGTCAGGTCATCTTCGTCGACGAAGGCACCGTCCGTGCCCAGGTTAGGATCGCCCGGAGGCGGCGGGTTAATCGTGATGGTTGGGGTATCGTCCCGCACCTTGATCGGCTGCTCGGCGCTGGCGGTGTCGCCGTCGCCGTCAACGATCGTGTAGGTAAAGCCATCCATCAACGGCGCCCCGGTCGGGGCATGATCCGATTCGTCGTTCGGCGTGTAGCTCCACGTCCCGTCCGCATTGACCGTCAATTGACCGTATTGGGTCGTGACGGTATCGCCGGCCGGTGCCGTAGCGGATTCGCCGTTCGCATTGGTATAGCGGAAGGCGGTCAGGCTGGCGCCCTCACTGTCCGCGCCGAAGCTGTCATTGGCCAGCACGTTGCCGGCTACCGTGGATCCGCCTTCGATCGCGAAGACCGTCGGGTCGTTCTTGGCCACCGGGATATCATCGGTGACATCGACGCCGAAGCTCTGCGTGATGGTTGCGGTGTCGAGGCCTTCGACCGCATCCTTGTCAAAATCCATCGCGTCGAGAACGGAATCCTTCACCGTGCCGGTCAGACCGAACTGCAGGTTCAGGCTGTTCTGCCCCTGACCTGCCTCGTGATCCAGCGTGTCGAGCAGTTCGAACGTGAAGGAACCGTCCCCGTTCAGCGTGACCGTGAAGACATCGCGTCCGCCCGCCGTACCAGTCAGGACATTGCCGTTCTGGCTGGTGGAAACCGCATCGCCCTGGCTGGTCAGCTGTGCCGGGCTGGTGACGCTGATCGCATAGTCGAAATCATCGTATTGCAGGGCGGTCGGCGCGCCGTTTGCCGGCCCGTCCGCACCATAATCGATGGTGACCAGATCGCGGCCCGCCAGCCCCAGATCACCGGAACTCACGAGATCGTTGCCATCCCCGTCGGCGACATCGACCGTCAGGCTGTCCGCACCGGAAATCAGCTCGTTGCCGCCGGACAGATCATCCTCGTCCACGCCCGCGGTATCGGCGGTGCCGACCGCATTCTGATGAACGGTAGCCACCGGCACATCGTCGGTGACGTCGACGCCGAAGCTCTGCGTGATCGTCTGACCCGACAGCGCGTCTGCCGCGTCCTGATCGAAGTCCTTCACCGCGTCGATGGCAGCCTGGCTCGGCACGCCCGAGACGCCGAAGCTCAGACCCTCGACGTTCTGACCATTCGCATCGGTATGATCGATGCTGTCCTTCAGCGTGAAGGTGTAGCTGCCGTCGGCGTTCAGTTCGACCGTGAACACTTCGCGCCCGCCGGCTTCCGCCGTCAGCGTGTCCGTGCCCGCATCATAGCTGTAGGTCACCGCGTCGCCCTGGCTGGTCAGGCCCGCCGGGCCCGTCACAGTCCAGTCCATGTCGCCATAGCCCAGCGAGGCCGGAGCCCCCGCAGCCGGACCGTCCGCGCCATAGTCGATGGTCACCAGATCCCGGCCACCGGCCAGCCCCAGATCCCCACCCGTCGACAGGCTTTCCTTCGTCGCGTCCGTACCGTCCGCAAGATCGTCCTCATCGACGGATCCGGTGACAGCCGTGCCGACCGCACCCTGGTTCGCCATCGCTTCCGGCACGTCGTCGGTCACGTCGACGCCGAAGCTCTGCGTGATCGTCTGACCCGACAGCGCGTCCGCCGCGTCCTGATCGAAGTCCTTCACCGCGTCGATGGCAGCCTGGCTCGGCACGCCCGAGACGCCGAAGCTCAGACCCTCGACGTTCTGACCATTCGCATCGGTATGATCGATGCTGTCCTTCAGCGTGAAGGTGTAGCTGCCGTCGGCGTTCAGTTCGACCGTGAACACTTCGCGCCCGCCGGCTTCCGCCGTCAGCGTGTCCGTGCCCGCATCGTAGCTGTAGCTCACCGCATCGCCCTGGCTGGTCAGGCCCGCCGGGCCCGTCACCGTCCAGTCCATGTCGCCATAGCCCAGAGCCGCAGGCGCGCCCGCAGCCGGACCGTCCGCGCCATAGTCGATGGTTACCAGATCCCGGCCACCGGCCAGCCCCAGATCACCACCCGTCGACAGGCTTTCCTTCGTCCCGTCCGTACCGTCCGACAGATCGTCTTCATCGACGGAACCCGTCACGGCCGTACCGACCGCAGACTGGTTCGCCATCGCTTCCGGCACGTCGTCGGTGACGTCGACGCCAAAGCTCTGCGTGATCGTCTGACCCGACAGTGCGTCGGCCGCGTCCTGATCGAAGTCCTTCACCGCGTCGATGGCCGCCTGGCTCGGCACGCCCGAGACGCCGAAGCTCAGACCCTCGACGTTCTGACCGTTCGCATCGGTATGATCGATCGAGTCCTTCAGCGTGAAGGTGTAGGACCCATCGGCGTTCAGTTCGACCGTGAACACTTCACGACCGCCGGCTTCCGCCGTCAGCGTGTCCGTGCCCGCATCGTAGCTGTAGCTCACCGCATCGCCCTGGCTGGTCAGACCCGCCGGGCCCGTCACCGTCCAGTCCATGTCGCCATAGCCCAGCGAGGCCGGAGCCCCCGCAGCCGGACCGTCCGCGCCATAGTCGATGGTCACCAGATCCCGGCCACCGGCCAGACCCAGATCGCCACCCGTCGACAGGCTTTCCTTCGTCGCGTCCGTCCCATCGGCCAGATCGTCTTCATCGACGGACCCGGTGACAGCCGTACCGACCGCGCTCTGGTTCGCCATCGCTTCCGGCACGTCGTCGGTGACGTCGACGCCAAAGCTCTGCGTGATCGTCTGACCCGACAGTGCGTCGGCCGCGTCCTGATCGAAGTCCTTCACCGCGTCGATGGCCGCCTGGCTCGGCACGCCCGAGACGCCGAAGCTCAGACCCTCGACGTTCTGACCGTTCGCATCGGTATGATCGATCGAGTCCTTCAGCGTGAAGGTGTAGGACCCATCGGCGTTCAGTTCGACCGTGAACACTTCACGACCGCCGGCTTCCGCCGTCAGCGTGTCCGTGCCCGCATCGTAGCTGTAGGTCACCGCGTCGCCCTGGCTGGTCAGACCCGTCGGGCCCGTCACAGTCCAGTCCATGTCGCCATAGCCCAGAGCCGCAGGAGCCCCTGCAGCCGGACCGTCCGCGCCATAGTCGATGGTCACCAGATCCCGGCCACCGGCCAGACCCAGATCACCACCCGTCGACAGGCTTTCCTTCGTCGCGTCCGTACCGTCCGCCAGATCGTCTTCATCAACGGACCCGGTGACAGCCGTGCCCACGACCGCCTGGTTGTTCGTGACCGCCGGGACATCGTCGATGACGTCGACCGTGAACGACCCGGTCGCCGTCTCCCCGTCGCCATCCGTCAACGTGACCGTGAATTCCAGATCATTGATGACGTTCTCGCCCGCACCCGACGGGTGGTCCAGATTGCCAACCAGATCGAAGGTCCAGCCGAAGCCGTTCGTCTGATCCCCGGTCAGCGTCGCCGTGAACACCGTCTCGCCATTCGCCGTCGCCGTTACCGTCGTGCCGTTCGTCGAATAGCTGATCGCGTGACCGTTCGAGGTCAGCCCCATCGCCGTCAGCGACGGCGCCGCGTCGATCGTCAGCGACCCGAAGCCCGCATTGCCGACATCCAGCGTGATCGAACCCGATACCTCGGACGCACCCGTCCCGTCGGTCCCGACATCGCTGTCGCCCTGCGCCAGGGTCAGGTCGTCTTCATCGACGAAGGCACCATCCGTGCCCAGATTCGGATCGCCCGACGGCGGCGGGTAAACCGTGATCGACGGGCCCTTGGTGATCGTCAGATCCAGTACCGCCGTATCCGTATCGCCATCGGTATCCGTGATCGTGTAGGTGATCCCTTCCGTGACCGAATTGGCCCCGTTGAAGTCCACAACATCGTTCGGCTCGAACGTATAGCTGCCGTCCTGGTTCAGCGTCAGCTTGCCGTACTGCGTGTCGACCGGCGTGCCGAAGCTGCCCGCAACCGCGGCACCGCCGCCGACCGGCGTATAGGTGAAGCCCGTCACCGTCAGCGCACCGTCCACATCCGAGCCGGACAGATCGTTCGTCAGAACGTTCCCAGTCAGATCCGCACCGCCCGCCTTCGTGCTGCCGCCGTCGTCATCCGCCGCAACAGGTACGTCGTCCACAATCGAGACACCGAAACTTTGCGTCAGCTTCGCACCGGCCAGCCCGTCGATCGCATCCTGATCGAAATCCTTTCCGGCCAGGGCCGCCGCGCTTGGCACGCCCACGATGTCGAAAGTCAGGGCCTCGACATTCTGACCGTTGGCAGTCTGGTGATCGATATTGTCCTGCAGCGTGAAGGTGTATTCGCCGGTCGCCGCGTTGATCGACACGGTGAAGACCGGCCGCTCGTCCGTGCCTCCGGCGTCGGCCGTGGCCGTCAGAACACCATTGGACTGCGTGAAGGTGATGGCATCGCCATTGCTGGTCAGCCCGGTCGGCAGATTCGTCGTGTCGAAACTGAAGGTCAGATCGGCGGCCGTCAGCGCTGTCGGCGCATTCGCGTCAGCCGGGCCGTCCGCACCGTAATCGATGTTAATCAGATCGCCGGAACCGAAGCCCAGATTGCCCGTCGCCGACAGGCTTTCCTTAGTAGCGTCGCTGCCGTCGGCCAGATCGTCCTCATCGACCGAGACAGACTCCGCCCCTTGAACGCCGGAAACATCCACGACGGCCACCGGCACGTCGTCGGTGACGTCGACGCCGAAGCTCTGCGTGATCGTCTGACCCGACAGCGCGTCCGCCGCGTCCTGATCGAAGTCCTTCACCGCGTCGATGGCAGCCTGGCTCGGCACGCCCGAGACGCCGAAGCTCAGACCCTCGACGTTCTGACCATTCGCATCGGTATGATCGATGCTGTCCTTCAGCGTGAAGGTGTAGCTGCCGTCGGCGTTCAGCTCGACCGTGAACACTTCGCGCCCGCCGGCTTCCGCCGTCAGCGTGTCCGTGCCCGCATCGTAGCTGTAGGTCACCGCGTCGCCCTGGCTGGTCAGGCCCGCCGGGCCCGTCACCGTCCAGTCCATGTCGCCATAGCCCAGAGCCGCAGGCGCGCCCGCAGCCGGACCGTCCGCGCCATAGTCGATGGTTACCAGATCCCGGCCACCGGCCAGCCCCAGATCACCACCCGTCGACAGGCTTTCCTTCGTCGCGTCCGTCCCATCGGCCAGATCGTCTTCATCGACGGAGCCGGTGACAGCCGTACCGACCGCACCCTGGTTCGCCATCGCTTCCGGCACGTCGTCGGTGACGTCGACGCCGAAGCTCTGCGTGATCGTCTGACCCGACAGCGCGTCGGCCGCGTCCTGATCGAAGTCCTTCACCGCGTCAATGGCAGCCTGGCTCGGCACACCCGAGACGCCGAAGCTCAGACCCTCGACGTTCTGACCATTCGCATCGGTATGATCGATCGAGTCCTTCAGCGTGAAGGTGTAGGACCCATCGGCGTTCAGTTCGACCGTGAACACTTCGCGCCCGCCGGCTTCCGCCGTCAGCGTGTCCGTGCCCGCATCGTAGCTGTAGCTCACCGCATCGCCCTGGCTGGTCAGACCCGCCGGGCCCGTCACCGTCCAGTCCATGTCGCCATAGCCCAGCGAGGCCGGAGCCCCCGCAGCCGGACCGTCCGCGCCATAGTCGATGGTCACCAGATCCCGGCCACCGGCCAGACCCAGATCGCCACCCGTCGACAGGCTTTCCTTCGTCGCGTCCGTCCCATCGGCCAGATCGTCTTCATCGACGGACCCGGTGACAGCCGTACCGACCGCGCTCTGGTTCGCCATCGCTTCCGGCACATCGTCAGTGACGTCGACGCCAAAGCTCTGAGTGATCGTCTGACCCGACAGTGCGTCCGCCGCGTCCTGATCGAAGTCCTTCACCGCGTCGATGGCCGCCTGGCTCGGCACGCCCGAGACGCCGAAGCTCAGACCCTCGACATTCTGACTATTCGCATCGGTATGATCGATCGAGTCCTTCAGCGTGAAGGTGTAGCTGCCGTCGGCGTTCAGTTCGACCGTGAACACTTCGCGACCACCGGCTTCCGCCGTCAGCGTGTCCGTGCCCGCATCGTAGCTGTAGGTCACCGCGTCGCCCTGGCTGGTCAGACCCGTCGGGCCCGTCACAGTCCAGTCCATGTCGCCATAGCCCAGAGCCGCAGGAGCCCCTGCAGCCGGACCGTCCGCGCCATAGTCGATGGTCACCAGATCCCGGCCACCGGCCAGCCCCAGATCGCCACCCGTCGACAGGCTTTCCTTGGTGTCGTCCGTACCGTCCGCCAGATCGTCTTCATCGACGGACCCGGTAACAGCCGTGCCCACAACCGCCTGGTTGTTCGTGACCGCCGGGACATCGTCGATGACGTCGACCGTGAACGACCCGGTCGCCGTCTCCCCGTCGCCATCCGTCAACGTGACCGTGAATTCCAGATCGTTGATGACGTTCTCGCCCGCACCCGACGGGTGGTCCAGATTGCCCACCAGATCAAAGGTCCAGCCGAAGCCGTTCGTCTGATCCCCGGTCAGCGTAGCGGTAAACACCGTCTCGCCATTCGCCGTCGCCGTTACCGTCGTGCCGTTCGTCGAATAGCTGATCGCGTGACCGTTCGAGGTCAGCCCCATCGCCGTCAGCGACGGCGCCGCGTCGATCGTCAGCGACCCGAAGCCCGCATTGCCGACATCCAGCGTGATCGAACCCGATACCTCGGACGCACCCGTCCCGTCGGTCCCGACATCGCTGTCGCCCTGCGCCAGGGTCAGGTCGTCTTCATCGACGAAGGCACCATCCGTGCCCAGATTCGGATCGCCCGACAGCGGCGGGTAAACCGTGATCGACGGGCCCTTGGTGATCGTCAGATCCAGTACCGCCGTATCCGTATCGCCATCGGTATCCGTGATCGTGTAGGTGATCCCTTCCGTGACCGAATTGGCCCCGTTGAAGTCCACAACATCGTTCGGCTCGAACGTATAGCTGCCGTCCTGGTTCAGCGTCAGCTTGCCGTACTGCGTATCGACCGGCGTGCCGAAGCTGCCCGCAACCGCGGCACCGCCACCGACCGGCGTATAGGTGAAGCCCGTCACCGTCAGCGCACCGTCCACATCCGCGCCGGACAGATCGTTCGTCAGAACGTTCCCAGTCAGATCCGCACCGCCCGCCTTCGTGCTGCCGCCGTCGTCATCCGCCGCAACAGGTACGTCGTCCACAATCGAGACGTTGAAGTCACGGACCATGGCCACAGCATCAGCGGCGAAGGCCGCGTCGCCATCACCGTCGACCGCATCCGCCGCGACACTGGATTTCACCGTGCCCTGGAGCTTGAAGGTCAGAACCGTCTCGTTCTGACCATTGCCGGAGGCATGGTCGATATTGTCATGCAGCGTCAGCGTGTACTGACCATTGACCGAATCGACCGACACCTCGAACACGGTCCGGCCGCCGGCCGATGCCGTCAGGACACCATTGGTCTGAGAATAGGTGATCGCGTCGCCATTGGAGGTCAGACCGGTCGGCAGGGTCGACGTATCGAAGCTGAAATTCAGGTCCGAAACCGTCAGGGAAGTAGGCGCGCCGGCACCAGCACCATCCGCGCCGTAATCGATGTCATAAAGCTTGCCGTCGCCGAAATTCAGGCTGCCGGTCGTCGACAGGGAGTGAGACTGATCCGACCCTTCCGGCGACAGATCGTCTTCATCGACAATGCCGGAAACACCGGTACCGGTGACCAGCGCGGTGGAATCGATCGCCGGCACGTCATCGGTAATCGAGACCGAGAAGCGGGCGTTGGCGGTCGAGCCGTCGCCGTCGGTAACGGTGACGATCAGATGCTCGAGATTGCCCGTCTTGGTAGCGATGACATCCTGGGCCGTCGCTGTCGGATGATCGACAGGACCCAGCAGTTCGAACTCCGCCTTGTACTGAGCGATATTCGTCGACGGATTGAACGACTGCTGTGACAGCGTCACCGTGAACACGGTGTTTCCACCGGCGGACGCCGTCAATGTAAGTCCATCGGCCGAGATATCGTAGGACAGACTCTGCCCCTGGGATTCGAAACCGAGGTTGGCGAGTTCCGTCTTCGTCGCATTGTTGAATGCCAGCGGGCTGACGGTCGTTGACGGACCATCGGCGCCGAAATTGACATTGAAATTCAAGGCGGTCGCAGTCGGCTCCTTCACCGGATCCGTTCCTGCGGCCAAATCATCCTCGTCCAAAGCCAAATCGGCCGGAGATGCCAGCGGCACGGTATCCGGGTCCGCCGGCGGCGGCGGCGGGGGCGGCGGCGGCGGGGGCGGAGGCGGAGGAGGAGGCGGGGGCGGGGGCGGTGGCGGCGGGGGAGGCGGCGGTGGGGGCGGCGGCGAAACTGCAATCGGCTGCTCGACAATCTGCCGCAATGAAAGGCCGGAGAAATCCTCTCCGCTGCCATCGCCATAGCTCGTCACCGGGCCGATATTCGCATTGCCCGCAGCGGAATCGATGCCCTGCAGAGCATCGGCCAGCGCGTTGATGTCGGAGCCCAGGTCCAGCAGTTCCTCGGCGGACATCAGGCCGCCATCCGGCATCAGCAGGATTGGCGGAGAATCGGAAAAGGCCGCATCGACCATCGCCGAAAACGTGATCTGCGCGCCGTCCGCGAAGGTCAGGATGATATCGTCATCCGTCTGCAGAATGTCTTCGACAATGTCGAGGTCGAAGGTGAGCTGAAGCGGTTGGCCCGGGCCGATCTCATAGACGAGGCTGTCACCGGCGCCCGGCTTTTCGATGGTGATTGCATTGCCGGTCAGCTGCGCATCGCTGTCGGAACCGAACTGAAAGATGCTGTCGGGGTCGGCCTGGCCCTCGGTATTCGGGGTCTGGCTGCCGAACCCGTCATAACCATAGAGAGCAAGGGCCTGATCGAAAGCGCCTTCCGGCGTCAGCAGCAGCGGAGGGTCGGCCGTGAACGCCCCCGGTTCCGGCGACTGCAGGACCACGGTGCTGCCATCGGTGAGCTGAAGCGTGATCTGAGATCCGTCGCCGTTGACCGTGGTCCCCTCGACGTCGAATTCGACGCGCAGCGCCTGCCCCGGCAGAACGGTGACCGTCACCGCTTCCCCCGGCGCCGGCTGCGGGATCGTCACCGCATCCGCCGCAGCAGGATTCTGGTCGCTGATGAAGTCGAACTGATCGTCCGCCCCATTCTGGTAGCCTAGCTTCGGAATTTGACCATCGACAGCCATGTCTTTCAGTCCTTCTCTCGATTTTCGCCGCCGTCTTTTCCCCCGCCCCCCGATCAGCCAGACTGTGTCTGCGCTGCAGGGCCAATTCGGGGATGAGGCGACCCGCGGACGGATTCCCGGCCCGCGTACATCTCTCCGCTAATAGATTGCTCACAGGGGCGTTCCGATATCCACAAAAACCTACTAAACTTTTACAGATTTTTTATTAAAATTGTTTGTATATTGAAAAATAGAGGTTTTTTCGAATGCCCTTTAGGGAATAGGACTCTGATCACCCACCCGGAGCAGGGTTCCTCATCGGTATCCGGCTACCGGATTCCGACTGATCCCCCTTGGTACATGGTGCATTCCCGACGCGCCGGGCAGGCGCATCGCAGCTTGTCCAGACAGCAGGGACCGGTCGCCAAGAAGGTCACAAGCAGCAAAAATCCAAGGAAGTGTTTCTCTGGTAGAGCTTGAGCTCCGCCTCACAAGACATGGCGCAAGCCGCCCTGGGACAGGATTGCGTGGACAGCGCCGACTCGCGGTCGGTCGCCCTTCTCACCCGCCCCAACAAACCGTTGGCTGGCGTGTCTACTCGTCAAAGAGTGAGTAAGGCGTCTCGCTGACGGCGCGCGACGGTATGGATACCGCCGGACCGATCGGCTGAGCCCGATGCGTCTCCCGCGCCACCTGACCGCTATCAGATGTAAAGCTCGGCGGCCCCTGCAGCGTCGACTTGTAGGAAGCCGCATCGACCACCGGCCCATCGAGCTTGGCGGTGGGGGTCGGCGGCGGCAGGGATTCGGAGCGCACGACCGGTTCCACCGGAATCTCATCCAGCGACGCATTGGGGTCGAGCGGAATCAGCGGATCGAGGGGGGCGTTGGGGTCAAGGGGCGCCAACGGATCGAGTGAATCCGACGATCCACCGGATGCGTTCGGGTCGAGCGGCGCCAACGGATCGAGCGGCGCATTGGGGTCCAACGGCGCCAGCGGATCGAGCGGACCGGAAGAATCAAGCGGGCCAAGCGGGTCGAGGTCCGGATCCAGCACGGTACCGCCCCCGGGCTGCCCGCCGGCGCCTGCCCCGAAAGACCGCTCCAGCTTCACGCCCTCGGGCGGGGACGGGTCAAGCTCACTGCGTCCCTCGCCGATCTGTGGCACATCCAGGGCAGCCATCAACGTGCCGCCTGTCGCGAGAATCCGATAGATGCTGAACAGTTCGAGGAACTCGGTCGTGACGAGGTTCCCCTTGGCAATGAACAGCTCGTTTTCGGCATCCAGCAATTCAAGCAGGTTGCGCCCGCCGACATTGAACTGCTGCCGATAGGTTTCCCGCACCCGGTCGTTCGCCTCGACCTCGCGACGCTGCGCCGCCAGCCGGTCGCGCGAACTGGTCAGCGCGTTCCAGGCCAGGCGCATTTCCTCTTCCGTTAGGCGAAGCGCGCGATTGTGCCGCTGGCGCGCCTCGCCGATCCGGTGGATCAGTTCCTGCACGCGGTTGGTATCCCGGCCGCCGCGGTAAAGGTTGTAGTTCACACGGATCAGGGCTGACGCGCTGAGGTCCGCCCCGCGGGACCCATCCTCGTTCCGGGCCGCATTTCCGTTCAGCTCCAGATTGACCGTCGGCCAGAGAGCCGACTTGCCGGAGCGGTATTCCTGGCGGACGGTTTCCAGATCGGCGCGTGTCACCGCGACAGTCGGATTGTTGCGCAGCGAAATGGCAACCGCATCTTCCAGAGTCTGCGGCAGCGCCCACATCGGCGGCACCGGCCGCACCAGTTCCTTCGGGGATTCCCCGATCACACGGACATAGGTGGCGTCCGCGTCGCGTAGCCGGGCCTCCGCCTCGGTAAGCGTGGCCTGCGCGGCCGCGAGCCGGGATTCGGCCTGCTGGACATCGGCGGTGGTGGCTGCCCCACCGGCTGCCTTCGTCTCGACCAGTTCCAGGGTCAATTCGTGTTGGCGAACGTTGTCTTCCGCAATGGCCGCCAGTTCACGCTGACGCAGCGATTCCAGATAGGCCTCAATGGCATCCAGACCGATGAATTCCGAGGTTTCCCGCACCCGCCGGGTTGCGGAAACAACGCGGCTTTCCTGACGGGCGACATCGGCATCGGTCGCGCGGCCGTCGAAGATCATCTGGGTCAGGGTCAGGCTGGACGAATAAGTTGGCATGCCGAAGCTGCCCTCGGCTTCACCGCGGGCAAAGGACGAACCGTCCCGGGTTGCTTCGTAGCCCGCGGACCCGGTGTAGTCCACGACCGGGTAATACTGCCCGCGCGCCTGATCCAGCTCGTACTCAACCGCGCGCTTGTTCTCCGCCACGATCCCGATATCCGGGTTGGTCTGGAGCGCCGACCGCACGGCGTCCGCCAGCGAAATGGCGTGCACGGGCCCACTCGCAAACAACGACGCGGCGGCGAGGGTGGTCCCGGCCGTCGCCAGCATGGCCCGAAGCGACTTCCGCCGCCCCTGCGTCTGGTCTTTGCCTTTGGTTGCCTGCATCGCTCCCCTCGCCTTCGGCCGACTTCAACGTCCTGCCGCCACACCACTCTCCCTTGGGAATGACAGCGCTTTACCTATCAATACTTAGTATCAAGCACAGGATATACTAAATGCGCGCCCAACTCACCGCAACGCATGCACAAGCAAATTCCCCGCAAATGACAGCGATCTGCAAAAATAATCGAAAGAACAGACTCCGTGCCTCCCGAATGGACCAGCAGTCTCCTATAAATATCCCATTGATCCGACTTGGGAGCCCACCATCATGGTAAATTTACACTCTTTGTTCCCAAGAATCGCGAATCAGTGGTCAATTTCAAACGCCTGAAGCGGCAACCAGGCCAGCTGCACAGGGATGGAATTGCGTGTTGTGACGCCGTCAAAAACCTTCCATACTCCGCCCCAATGCAGGCGAACCGAGCCTGACGGCACCATAGCCGACGGGCAAAAATGCGGGCAAACCGCGATCCGGAGCACGAATATCCGGACCCGGGGATCGGGGATCTGCAGTCAGGGATTGTCGGTCGGGGGACCGTGATCGGGAGTGGATCGGGGTAATTCAGGGGCAAAAAGGTCGGTATGTCGCAAGCGAACGCCACGCTGGTTGTGGAGGACATCCACAAGAGCTTCGGCTCCGTCGAGGTCTTGAAGGGAGTATCGCTGACGGCCCAAAAGGGTGACGTCATCTCCATACTCGGCTCCTCCGGTTCCGGAAAAAGCACCTTCCTACGTTGCATCAATCTGCTGGAAACACCGAATTCCGGTCGTGTCACCGTAAATGGTGAGACCATCGAAATGCGGGCGCGCGCCAATGGCGAGCCGGTTCCGACCGACCGGAAACAGGTCGAGCGGCTGCGCACGAAACTGGCCATGGTCTTTCAGGGGTTCAATCTGTGGTCCCACATGACGGTCCTCGAGAATGTGATCGAGGCCCCGGTTCATGTGCTGGGCATTTCGAAGTCCGAAGCCGTGGACCGCGCCAGCAAGCTGCTTGAGAAGGTCGGCATCTACGAGCGGAAGGATTACTACCCCGCCCATCTTTCGGGAGGCCAGCAGCAGCGCGCGGCAATCGCGCGGGCCCTGGCAATGAACCCCGATGTCATGCTTTTCGACGAACCGACTTCGGCGCTCGATCCGGAACTTGTCGGCGAGGTGCTGAAGGTCATGCGCGATCTGGCCGATGAGGGCCGGACGATGCTGGTCGTCACGCATGAGATGTCATTCGCACGCGATGTTTCGAACAAGGTCATATTCCTGCATCAGGGCCGCATCGAGGAAGAGGGCATCCCGCAGGACATGTTCGGCGCTCCGAAGTCGGAGCGTTTCAAGGGATTCCTGGCGAAAACGCGCGAGTAACGGCGGGTCGCTGCGGAAGATATGGTCGCGTAGGGACGGAGGTCCCGCCCGAACGCGCCCAGAACCAAACGAATTCCCGATCCGGACATATCCCGGTACGGGTTTCGGGCACTTCAACAAGGGAGTACAAGGATATGCGTTTCAACACACTGGCATCCGCGGTCCTGGCCGGCGCGTTCGCGCTGGGTCTGGGTTCCGCGCAGGCGCAAGACTCGCTGCGTATCGGCGTCGAGGGGGCCTATCCTCCGTTCTCCGAAAAGACGGAAAGCGGTGATCTGATCGGTTTCGACATCGACATCGCCAACGCGCTCTGCGCCGAGATGAAAGTCGAGTGCACCCTGGTCGAACAGGACTGGGACGGCATCATTCCGGCCCTGCAGGCCAAGAAGTATGACGCCATCGTGGCCTCCATGTCGATCACCGCCGATCGCAAGAAGGTCGTCGACTTCACCAACAAGTACTACAACACGCCCGCCAAGTTCGCGGCCAAGGACGGCATGTTCGATTCCGACACCGCCGAAGCCCTGGCCGGCAAGCGGATCGGCGTGCAACGCGGCACGATCCATGACGATTATCTGACTTCCACCTACGCGAACTCGGAAATCGTCCGCTACGGCACGCAGGATGAAGTCTACCTCGACCTCACCGCCGGCCGCCTGGACGCCATCCTGGCGGACTCTCTGGCGATCGACGAAGGCTTCCTGAAGACCGATGCCGGAAAGGGCTACTCCTTCTTCGGCACGGACCACAACGATCCGGAATACTTCGGCGAAGGCGCCGGTATCGCCGTCCGCAAGGGCGAGGACGACCTGCGTAACAAGCTGAACGACGCGATCGCGACGATCCGGTCCAACGGCACCTACGACGAAATCCGCAAGAAGTATTTCGACTTCGACATCTACGGAGGATAATCGCTTTTCCGGCCGGGGCGCGTATCCGATACGCGCCCCGTTCGGTTTTCGCAGAAACTGAATTCGTTCGACCCTTTCAGAACCCTCATTCGGAAAGCGCCCGCTGAGCCCCATGGAAGATGTCTGGCAATATCGGGAACTGATTTTTTACAAGGGCGGGGCATTGACCATTCAGGTTGCCCTCCTGTCCCTGGTCCTGGCCACGCTGTTCGGATTGCTGGGCGCATGGGCAAAGCTTTCGAAGAATGCGGCAGCCCGCGGTGCCGCCGAAACCTACACAACCGTCATTCGAGGCATTCCAGACCTGGTGCTGATGCTGCTGGTCTTTTTCCAGGGTCAGATCATTCTGAACCGGTTCGGGGAATGGGCGGGCCTGTGGGATTATGTCGAGATTGATCCGATGACAGCCGGCATCGGCACGATCGGATTCATCATGGGTGCCTATTACACGGAAACCTTTCGGGGTGCCTATCTGTCCATCCCGACCGGCCAGATCGAAGCCGCGATCGCCTGCGGCATGAGCAAGCCGCTGATCTTCCGGCGCATCATATGGCCGCAACTGGTGCGCTACGCGCTTCCCAGCTTCACCAACAACTGGCTGGTACAGATGAAGACCACCGCCCTGGTCAGCCTCATCGGACTGCAGGACATCGTCTACAATGCCAATGCCATCGGCCGGAAACTGCGTGAGCCATTCACCTTCCTGTTCGCGGCCCTGCTGTTCTTCCTGGTCATGACCGCTGTATCGGAAATCGTGCTGCGCTATCTCGAGCGCCGCTATTCGGCCGGCGTCCGGCGCGCCTAGGGGGACAGCATGGACGACGAAACCGAAATCTCCCCGATCCAGGAATTCATCATCAACGCCGTTTTCGACTACACGGTGGTCGTCGACAATTACATGGCATTCGTCACAGGGGTCTGGAATACGGTCACCCTGGTCGCCCTGTCGCTGTTGATCGGCGGCCTGCTGTCGATCCCGATGGCGGTGTTGCGCGCGGAGCGGCATCCGATCTTCAGCCCGCTGATATGGTGCTATACCTACTTCCTGCGCGGCACGCCGCTGCTGATCCAGACTTTCCTGATCTATTACGGTCTGGGCCAGTTTGAGGTCGTTCGGGACAGCTTCGCATGGCCGGTGCTGCGGGAGGCATGGTGGTGCGCCCTGATCGCATTCTCGCTCAACTCCGCCGCCTACACGACCGAGATCTTTCGCGGGGCGATCGAAGCGACGCCCTACGGGGAGATCGAGGCAGCAAAGGCGGCCGGCATGTCGCGCTATACCATGCTGCGCCGGATCATCCTGCCCAGCGCCTTCCGTCGCGCCCTGCCCGCCTATTCGAACGAAGTGATCTTCATGCTGCACGGCTCCGTTGTCGCCTCGACCGTAACGGTGATCGACATTCTGGGCGCCGGCCGCTTCGTCAACGGCAAGTATTACATCTACCTGGAAGGCTTCCTGACCGCGGCGATCCTATACATGATTCTGGTCTATCTGATCTCGCGCGGGTTCAAACTCTGGGAACATCGCTGGCACGCCCATCTGCGGCCCAGAACCGAGCCGGAACCGGCGGAGTAGTCCGAGATACCGATTCTGGTGGGTCACTGAGCACCGGACTCAACCACTGGACCAACCCGTCCTATTTGGGGTGGCGGCGCCAAGCGCGTACCACAACTTGTGCCTGAGCACTCGGAACTCATTGATTTTGTGATATAAATATCAGTTAACGTCGGGATTTTCCCAAATTTATCTAAAATGTCTCGTATCCGGATTCGGGTGATTCTAGCCTTTGCTCGTCGCCAGAAGGCGGCGTTGGAGCATCGGCCTAGGAGGGGCATTGCGATGATCTGGAAATATGTCCGCGAGCCCAAGCCCGCGGGTCAGGAAAATCGGCGTCGTCACCGGCGCCACCGCGTTCAGCGGACCCGAGCCCAAATTGATCGGGCAAATGCGCAAGTCATCGATATATCGGAAAGCGGCGTTCGGATTGCCGGCGCGCCGGGATGGGTCGTGCCCGGTCAGGGCCTGGCATTGCGGCTCATCTTCTCGACCCTGTGGCGGGACGTTCAAATCCCGGTACAGGGACGGGTTCTGCGCCGCGGTGACACCGGCACGATCGTGGTTTACCCGCCCCCGATCGAGGAATGGTCTCAATCGCTGGCAAAGCTGGTTCGCGCCAGCGCCCCCATGACGCCTTGATTGGACGGAAACCCGGGTCGGGGCCTTTCAGGCCTTGGCCCGGGCCGGAGACGGTGTGCGATCCAACAGCGATACGGCGCCGGTAATCAGGAACAGAATGGCCAGACCGTACGGCAGGGCGGCCGAGCCGAGATACTCCATCGCAGGCCCGAAACCCAGCGGACCGGCCGTAGTACCGATCCCCCACATGATGGCGAACAGGGCACTGCCGGTTGCAAGCCGCCGGCCACGGAACCGCTCCCCCAGTATCGCCAGCGCCAGCGTGTAGGGCGCAAAGGACAACCCGCCGAACAGCACCATATAGGCAAGCCCTGTCCAATGCGTCAGGTCGACAAACGGCACCAGGGCCGCGGCCCCGACAACGAGGAACAGGATGATCGTCAGCAGGCGGGTTCGCGCCATCTTGTCGCTGAGATAGCCCAGCGGCAACTGGAACAGGACAACGCCCGCCGCCATCGCCGCGAGCGGCAGGGAGGCCTCCGCGTCCGGGACGCCGGCCGACAGGGAATAGGAAGGCAGAAGCCCCAGAATGACCCCGTCCAGTATCCCGAACAGCGCCACCACGATGAGCAGCACCGCCGCCTGTCGCAACACCTGCATGACAAGATCGCCGTGCTCGCTCAAATCTTCGGCCTCCGCCAGGGGATCCTTCTTGCGGAAGGCCAACACCGGCATGAAACACAGGCCGATCAGGAATCCGGCCGTCACGAATGGAACAAAGCCCTGGTATCCCGTCCAGGTCACGGCCAGCGAACCGATGGCGAAGCTGGATGCCATCGCCGCGACATAGATCGCCATGGTTCTCCCCCGGCTCTCCTCTGTCGCGATGGCATTGATCCAAGCCTCACCGGCTGCGAACAACGCCGTAACGGCGATCCCCAGGACGAACCGCAGAATCAGCCAGACCGTATAGTCCGGCATCACCGGGAAGAGCATCAATGTGAAGATGGCCAGGAAGGTGCTGCCCGCCAGCAACCCGAAGGTCCCGTACAGCCGTACCATGCGCGGCACCAGGAACCCGGCGACGAAGACGCCGAGGCCGGATGCCGTCGCGTTGATGCCGATTGCCGCCTCGTCGAATCCATCCGCCTCCAATGATAGGGCAATCACCGGATAGACGAACCCGACACTGAACGAAAAGGCGCAGATCGTTCCGATCACTGCCACCATTTCGAACAGTCTTGAATGCAGGAAACCAGCCATGATGGCTGCATGCCCAGAAAAAGCGGAACTGGCAAGAACAATCGTATAGCGCGTATTGAAATCGCCGACTCAGTGGGTGTCGCTGCGCCGCGTATAGTGATCCCGGGCCCAGACGACATGGCGTCGCATCGCCATGGCCGCGCGTTCTGGATCACGCGCTTCGATTGCGTCGACGATGTCGGCATGGTGGGCAATGACGGTGGCATCATCTTCCGCCGTCGCGAACAGTTCGGTGCGGTGATACTTCAACATTTCGGCCAATGTGCCACGCACCACCCCGAGCAGATGGCGATAGACGACGCTTTCCGACGCTCGCGCGATCTCCATGTGGAAGGCGACATCCGCGGCGGCCTTGTCCGGACAGTTTCGCTTCATCGCTTCCAGCGTCTCGCGCAGAGCGGCGACGCTGGCTTCCGTAGCATTCTCGGCCGCCCGCCGGGCCGCCCAGACCTCGATCTCGCAACGCAATTCCATCAGATCGAGCATGTTGCCCTTGTCGAGCCGAACGAGCTCGGCCAGGGCCGGGTCGGAAATTGCCGCCTGGGACACGACCCGTGTGCCGCCGCCCTGAACCGCGTCCAGGAATCCCTGCGCCTTCAACGTCTGAAGCGCAGCACGAACGGACACGCGGCTGACCTCCAGCATGGCGGCCAGCTTCCGCTCCGCGGGCAGGTTCTGGCCCGGCTCGATATCGCCGCTTGCGATAAGTTTCAGTATCTCCGTGGCTACCCGATCAGCCACGCGCTCACGCCGATCCAGCATGTGCGATGTATCCGGCACGCGCGTATCCCCCAAGGTAACGCCTCTCCCAAGGCCTAAGACCCTATCATTTCGGGCGCGCCTTGGCAGGCCCCTTTTTCGACTGTCCGTTTTCGAACCCGCTCAGGACCCGGTGATCATCCGCGGATCAGAAGCCAGATCCTGGCGACTTCATTGGTCGAAACATCGGCCAGATCGGCGACCCGGCGAAGGCTGGCACCATCCCGTAGCAGCCCGGCGATCAGGCGGAAACGATCTTCCTCCGACGCCCGGTAGCGACTGGGACGGAATGTCGATGTCGTGCGTGGCCGGGCGGGGCCGCGCCCAGGCCGCTCCTTGTCCAGTCCGCGCGCTTCCGCCTCGCGCTTGGCCATCTCATAGCGATAGCGTTCGGCCCGCTCATAGGCCTCGGACATCCGCATCCGCGCAGCGGCCCAGGCCTCGAAATCCGATCGTCTTGCCTTGCGTTCCTCTGCGCTGATCCGACCGTCGTCGCGCTCGGGATGGGTCTCCTCGATCGCTTCCTCGACCGACATGCCGTGAATCGCCGCCATGCGCTCCGCCGCCTCACGCGCGGCCGCACGTTCCCCGTCGATCGTGGCGCGTTCCATAACGCCTACGATCTTGCGGAAGCGCTCGCGCTCCTTGTCGTCGAATGCCTGTGCGGGCATGTACCGGCCCCGGTTTCATCGTGTCGAGAGCCCTTAAACTAGCGCGGGATTCGGTGCCTCGCCACCGAGCTTTTCAATTCCGTCGCGGCCAGTATGATGCGCGCGCCATGCAGTGTGCGCCGACTTCTACGCTCCATTCCGAGAAGCTACTGACCGCCGAGGACCCGGCGCCCGTAACCGTGCGCAACAGGAACGGAACAGGGCCGGGCGTGATTGTCTGCGACCACGCCTCCAACACCGTCCCGCGCAAGCTCGGGTCCCTCGGCCTGCCGGAAGCGTCCCTGCGAAAACACATCGCCTATGACATCGGGGCGCGCGGCATCGCCGAGGTCGTCTCGGACATGCTGGACATGCCAGCCATCATCGGCGGGTTTTCCAGGCTGGTGGTGGACCTGAACCGACCGGAAGACGATTTCACCTGCATCCGCGAGATCTATGACGGGGCGGTTATCCCCGGCAATCGTCGCCTTTCCCCGGCAGAGCGGGCGGCAAGGATCGAGGAGTTGCAGCGGCCCTATCACGATGCAGTCACTCAGGCGATCGAACGGAAATGCACTGAGTTGCCCGTGCCGGCGCTGATCTCGATGCACAGTTGCACCGACCTGTACCGCGACGAGCGCCGTCCCTGGCATATCGGTGTGCTGTCCAATCGCGACCGGCGCATGGCCGAACGCGTGCTTCAGCGTCTGGCCGCACACCGCCCGGATCTCACCATCGGCGACAACAAGCCTTATTCCGGCATGGATCCCTACGGCCATACGGTCGAACGGCATGCCCTGCCCCAGGGCCGTCCCAATGTCCTGTTCGAAGTCCGCCAGGACCTGATCGGCGATGCCGCCGGCCAGCGGGAATTCGGAGAATTGCTGGGCACCATTCTGAAGGAAGTCCTGGGCGACCCCAGCCTGTTCACCCGGTTTCAGGGTTGACGGCGCCCCCGGCGGCCCGACAGCATGGGCCAGCAACATCAGCCGGGATGAAATCCTCCAATGAGCCAGATCGATCCGCCGCCTTTCACCGTCGGCATTGAGGAAGAATATCTGCTGGTCGATCCGGCGACCGGCGAACTGGTCAGCGATCAGGACGTTCAGGAAGCCATCATCGAGGACGTCCGTGCCGCGATCACCGACGAGATCGGCATGGCGACGCCGGAATTCCTGAAGGCACAGGTCGAAGTCGGGACCGCGGTCTGTCATTCGCTTCAGGAGGCACGCGACCGGCTGCGGACCCTGCGCACCGAGGTGGCGGAATCGGCCGGCAAGCGTGGTCTGGCCCCCATCGCCGCATCGACGCATCCGACGGCGAAGTGGCTGCGCCTGCAGCACACCGACAAGCAGCGCTACGCCATGCTGGCAAACGATCTGCAGGAGGTCGCGCGGCGCCTCGTGATCTGCGGCATGCATGTCCATGTCGGTGTGGAAGACAACGAGCACCGCATCGACCTGCTGGGACAGATCGCCTATTTCCTGCCGCATCTGTTGATCCTGACCACGTCATCCCCCTTCTGGCAGGGGCGCGACACCGGCCTGAAGAGTTACCGCCTGTCGGTCTTCGATGAGTTGCCGCGAACCGGCCTGCCGGAGCATTTCGATTCCTGGTCTCACTATGAGAAGCATGTCGAGGCCCTGGTGGAATCCGGCGCGTTGGAGGACGGGTCGAAACTGTGGTGGGACATCCGCCCGCATTTCAGGTTCCCCACGCTGGAAATGCGCATCGCCGACATCTGCACGCGTCTGGATGACGGCATCGCAGTCGCCTCGATCTATTCCTGTCTGATTTCCATGCTGCAGAGACTGCGTCGCAAGAACCAGCGCTGGCGGAAGTATTCCAATATGCTGATCCGCGAAAACCGCTGGCGGGCACAGCGCTACGGTTTCGACGAGGGGCTGATCGATTTCGGCATAACGAAAACGGTCTCCTATCCCGACCTGCTGGAAGAGATTATCGAATTGACGGCGGAGGACGCCGACCGGCTGCGCTGCGTCGACGAAGTGGCGCATACCCGCACAATCCTGAAACGCGGCACCAGCGCACATAATCAGGTCAGAACCTATCGCGAAGCGATCAAGGCCGGAAAGTCCGAGGAAGACGCGCTGAAGGCCGTCACCGATTGGCTGATTCAGGCCACCGTGAAGGATCTCTGAGGATGAGCGTGGGCAAGCAGGATCGAGATGCCGCCGTCTCCCAGGCCATGTCAGGCATCCGCGCCATTCTGGACCCTGACGTGACCGTCGACCGGCTGGAACAGGCCAAGCAGGTGCTGATCCGACTGTGCGACCGCAGTGATCTCTTCAACCACGACGCCTATCCCCTGCCCCCCGGCGACGAAATCGAAAGCACCTATCTGATCCAGTGCGACGATGACGGACGCTACGCGCTCTATGTCAGCTGCGCAAAGCCGGGCATGGCCTACCGCCCGCATAATCATGGCGGCTCCTGGGCCATTATCGGCGGCGTTCAGGGACGCGAAAGTCACCGCATGTACGAGGAAACCGGCGACCCGGCCGATCCGATCGACCACCGCGCCACGCTGATGGTCCGCCCTGGGCACGCGGTCTCCATGATGCCCGACGGCATCCATGCCATCGAGGTGGAAGGGACGGAGCCGATTCTGAATCTGCACCTGTACGGCCATCGTTTCGAGGACCAGATGGCCCGATCCGAATTTGATGAGGCCTCGGGTGAGCGGTTTGTGTTCAGACTGGAAAATGTTGGGGAAATCGTCGACCTGCTCTGACGCGGTGGCTTGCACAGCCGAAAGAACCGATTACCTCGGTATCTGACGAAACGTTCCGATCAGGAGGACAGAAATGAGCGACAAAATCGACGACCAGACGCGGATCGAACTGGAAGCCGCCGCGTTTCGCCGCCTGCGCGACCACCTGCGCGAACGCACCGACGTGCAGAATATCGATCTGATGAATCTGAGCGGCTTCTGCCGAAACTGCCTGAGCCGTTGGTACGACGAGGCGGCCGCCGAACGCGGCATAGAGCTGGGCAAGGACGCCGCACGCGAAATCGTCTACGGCATGCCATTCGGGGAATGGAAGGCCAAATATCAGACGGAGGCCTCTCCGGAACAGAAGGCAGCCTTCGCAGACTCCCACAAGCAGGGCTAATCCTTCTGGACATCCCGCATGGTCAGGGCCGTCCCGGCCCCGACCAGCGCCAGGATCGACAGCGCGACAATCCCGACCTCCAGTCCGAAGGTCATGGTCGCGCCCGAAAACAATCCCAGCACCAGCAGCAGCACGCCGATGATGCTGTTGCTGAGCGCGACATACTCCGCCTTCTTGTCCTTACCGGCCAGGTCGACGATGTGTGTCTTGCGGCCAATCCGGACGCCCGAATGGGATACCCCCAGCAAGAACAGCAGAACGGCATAAAAGGCGACTGCCCCCTCCGCCGCCGGGCTCAAGGCCGCGACGCCCAGACCCGTGAGACCAAGCAGGCCGGCAAATCCGGCAGCGAGCGCCATGGTGTTTCGGCTGGATACATCGGACAATTGTCCCCAGAAGCTCGAACTCAGCGCGGCGGCCAGGCCTGATGCCAGGATCAGCCAACCCAGCCCGGTGAGGTCCTGACCGGTTTCCCGCTGCGCCATGGCGACAAATAATGGTCCCATGAGGGAGGTCGCGATCATGAAGGTGCGGGCCGCCAGGAAAAGCTGCAATTCCTTGTCGGAGCGGAGCGTGCTGATTTGATCGGCAATGACATCGCGAAGGGTCTGTCCGCCCTCGGTCGCGCCGGGCTGTTCCTTCAGCTGGGCATAGGTAAACGCGCCGGCCAGCCACGTCGCCGCGGCCGCGACCAGCAATCCGTAAAGCACCCAGTCCGGCCGCGCTTCCTCCGGCGCAAGTGCCAGGTAGAAGCCGACAAGACTGGCAACGACCCCCGAGGCGGTTCCGGCATATCCGCTGACCCGGCCACGCCGCGTCTTTGAGACCGTCTTGCCAAGCGTATCCTTGGCCGCAATGGAGGCAACGCCCCGCGCCAGGCTGAATGCGACCAGAAGGGCAAAGATCGTCCAGCCGGCCACGGCGCCTTCCATACCGGACAGACCAACCAGCGCCATGCCCAGAATACAGGCGCCCTCCACAACACTGGCAATCGCCCAGAAGTATTTCCGGATCGCAAAACGGCGCAGGATCCCGCCTACCAAGATCTGCGGCAGAAGAGCGAGCGATTCCCGGACCGGCACCAGGAAACCGATCAGAAAGACGGGCGCACCGACCGCGCCGATCAGCCAGGGCAGGACAACCTTTGCATCCGCCAGCGCGTCACCGGTCTTGCTGAACGCCTGCGCGACGACCTGCAGGACGAAATTGACCGGTTGATCGTTGCACTGGCTGTCTGGAATGTCCTTGCAGACACGTGCCTCATCGGCGCCGGTAGCCAGTTCGTAGAGACTTTCGCTCAGGTTCTTGTCGGACATAATCCCTCCCGGTGGGAAGGAAAATGTAGGGCGTCTGCCCAAAAGAAAAAGCGCGGAACCGAAGTTCCGCGCTTTTCCCGAACGATCAATTGCGATCAGGCATTCGGATCCCAGCCTGAAATCGCCTTCACTTCGAGGAACTCGAGCAGGCCCCAGGAACCGCCTTCGCGGCCGTTGCCCGACTGCTTGTAGCCGCCGAACGGGCTGCCTCCGGGGCGCGACGCCCCATTCATGATCACCATGCCGGCCCGCAGTTGACGGGCAACTTTCTGGGCCCGTGCCTGGCTGCCGGACTGGACGTAGGACGTCAGACCGTAGACCGTGTCATTGGCGATCCGGATCGCCTCTTCCTCGTCATCGAACGGCAGCATGGACAGAACCGGGCCGAAAATCTCTTCACGGGCGATGGTCATGTCGTTCGTGACATCGGCGAAGACCGTAGGCCGTACGAAGTAACCGCGGTTCACGCCTTCCGGGCGGCCGACACCGCCGGCGACCAGACGGGCGCCTTCGTCGATACCGGCCTGAATCAGCCCCTGGATCTTCTCGAACTGGGCTGCGCTGACGACAGGACCGATATGGCGACCTTCTTCCGACGGCTCCCCGACCTTGGTGGCTTCGGCCGTCTCGCGGGCAATTTCCACGGCGTCGTCATACACCGAACGCTCGACCAGCATGCGGGTCGGCGCGTTGCAGGACTGTCCCGAATTGTAGAAAACACCGATGGAACCGCCCTTGACCGCCTTGCGGATATCCGCATCGGCAAAGATGATGTTCGGGCCCTTGCCGCCCAGTTCCAGCGACACGCGTTTGACCGTGTCGGCCGCCGCCTTGGTCACGGCGATCCCGGCACGGGTCGACCCGGTCAGCGACATGATGTCGATATCCGGATGAGTGCTCATCGCCTCACCGACATTCGGGCCGTCGCCGTTCACCAGATTGAACACGCCTTTCGGAATGCCGGCCTCATCGACGAATTCGGCAAACAGCATTGAAGACAGGGGCGCGATTTCCGACGGCTTCAGGACCATGGTGCAGCCCGCGGCCAACGCTGCGCCGACTTTCAGCGTGACCTGGTTCATCGGCCAGTTCCACGGCGTGATCAGCCCGGCAACGCCGATCGGTTCATGAACGATGTATTCACCCGGGGCATCGTCACGCAGCGGATGTTCCCAGGCGAAGCTGTCCATGACCTGAATGAAGGCGCGAAGATGGCCCGTGCCGGACGCGGCCTGTGCATTGCGCGCCATGGCGATCGGCGCGCCCATTTCCTTGGAAATCGCTTGCGCCATTTCCTCCGCACGGCGTTCATAGACCTCGACCAGCTTCACCAGATACGCGCGCCGTTCCGCTGGGGTCGTCCGGCCCCAGGTTTCAAAGGCCTTCTTGGCGGCGGCAACGGCGCGGTCGACATCGGCCTTAGAGCCCAGGGATATGGTCGCGCAGGCTTCTTCCGTCGCCGGATTGATGACGTCGAGCGTCCTGGGGGCGGACGGGGCCGTCCACGCGCCGTCGATGTAAAAGTCGGTCAATGCGGGCATGTTCTGTCTCCCTTGGAACTGGGTGCGGAATCTCGGTCGCGGACTGTATCAGAGGCCTTCCCGAAGAAAAGCCGAAACGGACCGGCATTGCGCCGGTCCGTTCACAAGGCCTTTGACGATGTGGCGGTCGCCTATTCGGCAGCACGCTGCCGCGGCGGAACCCATCTCATCGCAGACAATTGGTCGTTCAGCGGCACGTCCGCCATGGCATCCACATAGTTGGTCATGACCTTGACTGCCACCCCCAACACGACTTCATAGGCCTGTTGACGGGTATACCCGGCATCAAAGAAGTCCTGCAGCGCCTTTTCACCGACCTGCCCACGGTTCACCGTGACCGCCGTCGCAAAGGCATGCAAGGCCTCCAGCTTGGGATTGTTCAGCGCCTCGCCCTCACGAACATGTTCGATCTCCGCTTCGTCGAGTCCTGCCTTCTTGGCACCGCCGCTGTGGGCCGCGACGCAGAAGTGGCATTCGTTCTCGCGGCTGATTGCCAGAAGCACCAGTTGGCGCTCGGCCGGTGACAGGGACGACTTGTCGTAAATACCGGACAGCGTCAGGTAGCCTTCCAGGGTTGCCGGCGCTTCGGCCATCGCACCCAGAATGTTCGGCAGAAAGCCAAACTTCGCCTGCACGTTCTCGAGCAATGGCTTGGAGCCTTCCGGGGCACTGCCGATGGAATGGATGACACTATCGCTCATGCTTGAAACTCCTTGTCGATTGAACCCGGACGGCCAACCGCCGTCCGATGCCTCGGTCAGGGAGGTGGTGATTGTGGAACGATTGTTCCAATACAAAATGCCGCCTGGGCGTTCACAGTCGTGTGAGAGTTATTCGAAGGCGGCGTCGACGGCCTGATCGCAGATCTGCTTCAGCATGCGAGGGTCGGAATTGATCTTCGAAATGACTTGTAGCCCTTGCATGGTCGCCATGAGATGGCGGGCTTTAGCACGGGCATCCACATCATCCGGCAATTCACCGAAGGATTGTGCCCGTCGCAACAGGCGGTCCAGCGCGTTCTCGATTCGCGCCAGCGCCCGACGAGCGTGGTCCAGGACCTCCGGATCGCGACTGCCGAATTCCGTGGCGGTGTTAGTGATCATGCATCCCGCATGGCGCCCGTCACAGGATCGCGTCACAAGACGTTCGAAAAGCGATTCCAGGGCCGGTCGCGCGCTGCCCGGCGTCGTGGCGGCATCCAGGTTGGCCACGGTACTGGCCGCGACATAGCGTTCGAACGCTTTGAGGAAGATCTGCTTCTTGTCCCCGAAAGTACCGTACAGACTGGCGCGGTTCACACCCGTGCTGTTGACGATATCGTCGATCGACGTGGCGTCGTAGCCATGCTGCCAAAAAGTGCGCATGGCACGGTCCAGTACTTCATCCGGATCGAAAGCTCTGACGCGACCCATTGTTCAGACTCCTCTTTCACCCTTCCAATATAGATTTCTGGAATGGGCATTCAATTTCTTTGCCAGGGCCGCTTCGGGCCATCGGTCGCTATTCCGGTTTGTCGCCCGGGTTGCACATTGCTAAACCGGACCGACGCGAAAACGGGAGTGTGACATGAGCGACTGGTCCGGCAAATCGATTCCGCGCCTTGAGGATACAAGACTGCTGACCGGCAAAGGCCGCTTTGTCGAAGACTTGCGCCTGCCGGACATGCTGCATGCCGTCGTTTTCCGGTCTCCGGTCGCGCATGGCCGTATCACGGAGCTGGATGTCGCCGACGCAGCCGAAATTCCGGGCGTCGTCGGCATTCTGACTGCTGCCGACCTGGACCGACTGGGCTGCAAGCCGATGCCGTGCAAGGCCGCCCATGCCGGCAGCGACGGCACGCCCTTCCGCGCCCCCGTCCGCGACCTGCTGGCGCGGGACACGGTCCGTTTCGTCGGTGACCCGATCGCCTTCATCGTCGCAGAGTCGGAATCCGCCGCCCACGACGCGATGGAAGCAATTCTGGCGGATTTCAATGAACTGCCCGCCGTCACCGATCCGGTCCACTCAACCGACACCGCCGTTGTCTGGGAGGAGGGCGATGCTGATGTGGTCGAAGCCGCCTTTGCCGCAGCAAACCAGATCGTCGAGATCAGCCAGCGCAGCGACCGGGTTTCCGTCGCGCCGATCGAGACACGGTCCGCCCTGGGGCAATACAAGGACGGCGGCTACACCCTGTTCACCCAGACGCAGGGCGTACATTTCATGCGCGACATGATGGCCGCGACGCTTGGCGTCGACCCTGCCGCCGTCCGCGTGGTGACCGGCGATGTCGGTGGCAGTTTCGGCATCAAGCTGATGAATTATCCCGAACAGTCACTGGTGCTTGCCGCGTCCAAGGCATTCGGGCGCCCCGTACGCTGGGTCGAAAGCCGGTCCGAGGCGTTCCTGTCCGACGCCTATGGACGGGGCCAGGCCGGGAAGGCTTCTATTGCAATCGACGCCGACGGCCGGATCACCGCATTGAAGGTCGACACGATCGGTGACATGGGCGCCTATGCGTCTGCGCTGGGTGTCGGTGTACTGACCAAGGGATTCACCAAGACACTGGGTCATGTCTATGACATCCCGGCCCTGCATGTGCGGGTCTCGGCCGTCTATACGAATGCCGCCCCGACCGATGCCTACCGCGGCGCCGGGAAGCCGGAGGCGCAGTATCTGGTCGAACGCCTGATTGAGAAGGCAGGGCGGGAAACCGGGCTGGGGCCGCTTGAGTTCAGGCGCCGCAATCTGGTGCCTGAAGCCAAGATGCCCTATCAGGCCGCCAATGGCTTCATTTACGATTCCGCCCGCTTCGAAGCGGTCATGGATGCCGGTGCGGACGCGGCCGATTGGCAAGGCTTCGAGGCCCGGCGGGCGGAAAGCGAATCCAGGGGATTGAAGCGCGGTATCGGGATCGGCCTATACCTGCACCTGACCGGCGGCAGCGCATCCGAACGCAGCGAAGTGCTGCTGCAACAGGATGGCAGTGTCCTTGTCCTGACCGGGGTCCAGGCATCCGGCCAGGGGCACGAGACCGCGTTTGCGCAATTGCTGGCCGACAAGCTGGAAATTCCGATGGACCGCATTCGCGTTGTCGAGGGCGATACCGCGGAAATCAAGACCGGCGGCGGGACCGGCGGATCGTCTTCTCTGCCGATTGCAGGCGTGACGATCATGAAGGCAGCCGATGTCATGCTGGACAATGCTCGCGCACTGGCCGCCGAGCGGCTGGAAACCGCCGAGGTGGACCTGGAGTACGGCGCGGGTGGTTTCACGGTCGTCGGCACGGACCGCCGCGTCACCCTGACGGAAATTGCCGCCGACCTGCCGGAGGAACGCGAGAATCTTTGCGGTGGCACCGCCGAAAGCGATCACGAAATCCAGACTGTCCCGCATGGTGCCTATATCGTGGAAGTCGAGGTCGATCCGGATACCGGTTTCGTGAAACTCGACCGGTTCACAGCGGTCGACGATCTCGGCCGTCGGGTCAATCCGATGATTGCCGAAGGTCAGATTCATGGCGGCCTGGCGCAGGCAATCGGTCAGGCCTTGTACGAGCGCACCGCATTCGATCCGGATACCGGTCAGTTGCTCAGCGGGTCTTTCATGGATTACCAGCTGCCCCGCGCCGGGGATGTGCCGTTTTTCGATCTGCATTCGGCCGACACGCCGACGGAGATCAACATTCTGGGCATGAAAGGCGCCGGTGAAATCGCCAGCATTGGTGGCCCGGCCGCAGTCGTAAATGCCGTCGCAGACGCAATCGGGCGCCAGGACATCGACATGCCGCTGACGCCCGAACGGGTCTGGAACTACCTGAACGCCTAGATCATGAAGTAGACCGAAAAGGCGAAGCCGGCGGCAACGGAACCGATGGCCGCTATGGCGAGGTACATCAGGAAAACCGGCATCTTCACCAATGCTTTGACGGCGACCGCGGCCGGGATGCAGGTGACGCCGCCCGCGACCATGAAGGCCAGCGCGGCCCCGGGTTGCAGGCCCACTTCCATCAGGCCGCGGACCAGCGGGATCGCAGCGTATCCGTTGAGATAAGCGGGAACCCCGACCGCCGCCGCGGCGGGAACAGCGAACGGGCCAAGTTCTGACAGGCCGCCCGCAATCCGCTCCATCGGAACCCAGGCGATCATCATCGCCTCGATCAGGAAGGCAAGGCTCAGCCACTTGACCAGAAACCAGCCCATCGTCCCGGTCTCCTCGACGAACTGAATGCGACGATTGCCTTCCGTCCAGAACGCCCAACGCGGCGTCTCATCCTTGGCGGGGCCGCAGCCCTGACCGGTCGCGACCGGTGACGGCTTGGTGCCACAGCAGGATTTCCCGCCCACACCGTCGCGCAGAACGTCGCAGAGCATGCCCATGTGCTGCATTGCCATGACCGTGCCTCCGCCGAGCAATCCCAGCCCGATGGCAGCAAGCGTCTTCGCAATCGCCATTTCCGCCCCAAGCACGCCCCAGGTCAGGACCAGCATTTCCGGATCGATCACCGGTGAGGCGAGCCAGAAGGCCATGACCGGTGCCAGCGGCACCCCGGCAGCCAGCAGCGCCGCGATCAACGGCACCACCCCGCAGGAGCAGAACGGCGACAAGGCTCCAAAGACGGCCGCCGTCAGGACCGCGCTTTCCTGTCGCCCGGACAGGGCGCGGGCAATCAGGGCATCCGCACCCGTCGCCTTAACGTAGGCGGCGATCAGAATACTTGCGGCAATGAAGGGCCCGGTTTCCGCGAGGCTGTTGCCGGTCGCACCGAGGAGCGCCGTCGCATCATCCGTCGCCAGCAGAAAGACCGCAGCGATTAGAGCAGCGAACGCCCAGACAACCCGGTCCCTCGGCAGGGATCGAAGCCAGGAAACGATACTTCCAGAAACATCGAAATAGTTGGGCGAAGTACCTTGGGCGTGATCCGTCATCGTCGCTCTCCAAAGCGTCAGGCGCTTATCTTGTGGGCGCTGTGGGGTTGTGTGGGGGCGATGCCGCTGTCGGCACAGCATTCTTCCGTCAGGAATCCGAGAACCTTGTTCATCGTCCTGTAATTCGCAACGCAGGTATGAGTGGTCCCTTCCCGCCGCCGCAAAACCATTCCGACCATCTCCAGATGCTTCAGATGATGGGACAGCGTCGAAGCCGGAACCGACAGGGCGGCCTGAATTCGGCCGACACTCTGTCCCTCTTCACCCGCACGGACCAGAAGGCGGTAGATCGCCAACCGTGTGGGGTTTCCAAGGGCCTCCAAGCAGGCCGCAGTCTGTTCCAGTTCACTCATGCCCTAAAACTACGGCGATCTCAGATCGATGTCAACGGTATTTCTAGAATCATCGAAATATAGGCAATCACCGCCCTTGCTGGTGAATCGACTTGAATTCCCGCGACAGCCCGATTAGCTGGACAGGGTCAAACAAAACTGGAACGAATTCGTGGCAGCCCTGCCCAACATCCCCTCCCCCTGCATCGGTATCTGCGCATTGGATCCTGCGACAGGCCGATGCTCCGGCTGCATGCGCACGACGGGAGAAATCGCGGAATGGGGCGGTGCAACCAACGAGCGCCGTTACGAAATTGTCCAGGCGCTGCGCGCGCGGCGCATTGCCGCCGGACGGGTGTCGGAAAGCGACCTGCGCCCGAGGCGCCGACGCCGCGGCGGGGCGGCGACGGAAACGTGATCGATTCAACGGCCATTCGGTTCGCCGCCTACCGGGTGGAAGACGCCGAAGCGGTGCGACGGTTGCACGAGACCGCTTGGTCCGGGCTCGCCGGCCCCTTCCACACACCGGACCAGATACGCGCGCATATTCTTCTGATTCGCGACCCGGGTTACGCAGGGACCCTCGCCGCCAACAATCTCCTTCTTGCATGGCATGAGGACGGGCGTCTGCTGGGAAGCGCCGGCTGGTGTGACGTGCCGGATTCGTCCCATGCCGCCCGAATTCGGAAGGTCTTCGTCCATCCGGACACAGCCGGAGCCGGACTGGGCCGGCGGTTGGTGCAAAGGGTGGAACAGGCCGCCCGCGCAGCCGGCCGCCGGCACCTGACTGTCCGATCCAACGCCAATGCGGAAGGGTTCTATGCGGCCCTGGGATACAGTCCGGTTTCACGCGGCGTCATGCCCGCGCCCGGGGCCGACCTGCCTGTCATCTTCATGGAGAAGTCCGCATGACGGCCCTGCCGACCATCACCGCCGAGCAGGGCCGTCACCTGATTCTGGGGCTTCAGGGCCTGGGTGAATCGCACCGCCGGCCAATGAATGACGACACCCTGATGGATCTGATCTGTCGGCTGGGTTTCGTTCAGATCGACAGTATCAACATGCTGGAACGCGCCCATCACATGATCCTGTCCAGCCGCGCCACCGGCTACCGGCCGCTTCAGTTGAAGCGTCTGGTGGAGCGGAAGCGGCAGCTTTTTGAAAACTGGACCCATGATGCATCGGTCATCCCGTCGGCATTCTATCCGTACTGGATGCGGCGCTTCGAAAACCGCCGAAGACTGTTGTCGGATCGCTATACCCGTTGGCACGGCCCGGATTTCCTGAACGAAACCGCACAGGTCCTGAGCCATATCGAGGCAAACGGTCCGGTGCTTTCCCGCGAACTCTCGCCAGACGAGCGCAAGGGACCCGGAGCCTGGTGGAACTGGCACCCCTCCAAAACGGCCCTGGAATATCTTTGGCGGATTGGAGAACTGGCGATCTGCCGCCGGGAGGGTTTCCAGAAGGTCTATGACCTCACCCATCGTGTGATTCCGGCACCGCATCGCGAGGCGCCCGTGGACCATGACGAACTTGTCGACTGGGCATGCCGGGAGGCGCTTCATCGGCTTGGATTCGGGACCGCAGGCGAAATCGCGGGCTATTGGGACCTGATCACGACGGACGATGCCAAACGCTGGTGCGACCGGCATCTCGGTGAGGGAGTGGAGCCAGTCTGCGTCGAACAGATCGACGGACGGAAGCGCACATTGTTCGGGCGGATGGACCTCGTCGCCGCCGTGCGCTCCACCGGCGCGCCGCCACCCGGTTTGCGCATCCTCAACCCGTTCGACCCGGTCCTGCGCGACCGTAAACGTCTGAAAGGCCTGTTCGGATTCGACTACCGGATCGAGGTCTTCGTGCCTGCCGAGAAGCGGACATTCGGCTATTATGTCTTCCCCATTCTCGAGGGAGACAGAATGGTCGGCCGCATCGACATGAAGGCGGATCGAAACGCGGACGCGCTGCAGATCACCGCCCTGTGGCCCGAACCGGGAATCCGTTTCGGCAAGGGGCGCATGAAAAAGCTGGAATCCGAACTGGACCGCCAGCGGAAATTTGGAAACCTGTCCGGCATCCGTTATGAGGACGGCTGGCTGCGCGACCCGATTGTCCTGAATCAGGCCCTGTAGCCAAGCCCGGCAGCAGGGCCCGTCCGTTAGCTGCCCAGTTCCCTGGACCGGCGCGTGGCGGCAGCAATCGCCTCCACCATGAGGTCCGGCAGGCCGTCGCCTTCCCGCATCAGCACTTTCAGCGCTTCCAGGGTCGTCCCGCCCGGGCTGGTCACATTCTCGCGCAGTTTCGACGGCTGTTCTTCGCTGGACAGGGCCAGTTGTCCCGCCCCGGCAACGGTCACGAGAGCGAGCCGATCCGCCAGATCCTGCGGCAGCCCGGCGGCAGCACCGGCCTTCGCCATGCATTCGATCAAAAGGAAGGTGTAGGCCGGTCCGCCCCCGCTGAGCGCGGTCACCGCATCAATCAGGCGTTCGTCGTCAACGCTCGCCGCCTCCCCGACGGCACGCAGCAACCGTTCGGCCAGCGCAACCTGATCCGCACTGACATTCCCGTTCGGGCAAGCAACCGTGATCCCCTGGCCAATGGCGGCGGGCGTGTTCGGCATCGCACGTACGATGGCAGCGTCCGCCCCCAGATGCGTCTCGAAGTATCCGATGGTCTTCCCGGCCGCAATGGACACAAACAGGCTCGACGACCCGGAGAAGCGTTTGTAATCGGCCAGTAATGCATCCATCTGCTGCGGCTTCACCGCCAGAACGATGACCTCCGGATCAAGATCGTCCGGCACCTCGTCCGCGCCCGCCACGACGGTGACGCCATCACGCCCCTTGAACGGTCCGCCCCCCATGGGATCGACGACATAGACACCGCCTCCGGCGATACCGGATTCGAGCCAGCCGCTCAGCATTGCGCCGCCCATCTTGCCGCATCCGATCAGAATGAGGGGTCTCGTCAGGGTCTGCGTCATGGGATACTCCTTTGGACTTCGATGTCGGGGGGTCGGTCACCCGGCCGTGCCGAACAGATTTTCAATTTCGACGACGATCGCCCCCTGTCGCTCCGCAATGTCCATGGCCCTTGCGACCAATTCCTCGGAGAACCCCAACTGTTCTGTCACCTGGGACAGGACGCTCGATTCGCTGGGGTGGAAGTTGTCGTCGATGAACGCCATGATGGCGAGTGCAAGCAACAGTACAAGTCGGGAATGGCGGTCATCGAATTCAGATACGTCGATCGGGCCGAAAACGTCCTGTGTCGGTGCATCCACACCCGGTCCAAGCTCGTTTCGAAGAATCTGGTAGAGCGCATCCTCTTCCACGCGCACCTTGGCATCGGCGATCATCATGCGCTTCGCCAGCGCCAGAAGCGCGATCTTTTGCCTGAGGCTCAGCTTCTCAAAGAACATCCGCCCACTCCCCGATCAGATGGTGGGGTTCTTTCGCCATAGGTGGCATCCGATGTCAATTTGGAAGCGCCCCATCGGAACGCAAAATCCCCCGCGCCCTGAAACGCGGGGGATCAGGAAAGAAGATCCGCCTGAGACAGGCGCGACCGGTCAGGCTTCTCCCTGACAGTCCAGCAGTGCTGCCTGCACGGCTTCCTCGGGCTGATACCCGCCCCAGAGCAGGAACTGGAATGCCGGATAGAAGCGCTCGCACTCGGCCAGGGCGATATCCATCAGATCTTCCAGCTGCTCAACGGAGAAACCCGCCATTCCGCGCGTCGGGATCGTGTGGCGATAGGTCGGGGAACCGCTTTCCGAACACAGATCGAAATGGCCCATCCACATCTTTTCATTGATCAGCGCCAGCAGTTCCGCCACGCCACGGCGGCGATCGCTGGGAATCTTCAGATCGAACGTGCAGGTGTAGTAGAATGCATGCATGTCTTCCCGCCACACGAACAGCAGACGGTAGTCGCACCAGCCGCCGGTCGTCTCGACGATCAATTCCTCGTCGTCAGACCGTTCGAAAGGCCATTCATTGGCCTGGAACATGGCTTCGAGGATATCGAGCGGATTCGCGAGCTGTGCGGTATGGTCGACCTGCAAACTGGTCATGGGTCTTCTCCCCTTCGATGGTGCGGAAGGGATGGCCCGCCGCCCCGAAATCTCCATGCCGGCCGCAAAGAGCCCGGGACCCGGCGGATCCTCCGCCGTCGGTGCCGTGACGATCACCGCTCTAGGCCTCTCTCCATGCCTATCCAGATGTCGTGTTAGCCGCGATATCTGGTGGATCGGTCCGTATCACCGCACTAGGTTTAGACTGCCATAGGGGATTCACGGGCGCAAAGACTTTTTCGAAGAAAGTTTTGTTGCCGCCGACGGGGCCAAGCTGTGGCGAGTCGCGGTTCTGAAAAACCCAAATTTTCGGAACACCAGAAGATTCTCCACCCGTACGCTCAGCCGGTCGAATGGCGGTGGGAGTCGGAAGGGAAAAGGGCGGCCGGGGGCGTCGGCACCCCCGGCCGCGATCAAGGCCGCGGATCAGAAGTACCAGTTCAGGCGCAGGGTAACCTGCCCGTCGTCTTCCAGGGACGCCGAGGGGGAATTTGTATCGGCGTTGAGGAAGAAACGGCCTTCGAGTTCGGCCTTGAGGGAATCGCCGATGCGCCGTTCGGCCTCGGCGAAGAAAAGCATCTCGCCATTGCGCGTATCGGTGACGAGGCCAACCAGGCCTTCAGTCGACTGTACGTCGTTCAGGGCAAGACGCATTCCGGTGAAAACATCGCGGTCGAACAGGGTCGCCGGCGCGCCGGAATCCCGGCCATCCCAGAGATACTCGGCCAGCAGACCGAGATCCGCATCGCTGTCCGCAATGCCGTAGAGCGTGTATTCGAAACCGCCGACCATGGCGTAAAACGAATCGCTGGTTCGAAATCCACTGTGGCGGATACCTTCAAATTTCCACAGCCAGGCATCGGCTGTGTACTGCAGGTCGATCCCGGTCTGGTCGATCTGGTCATAGACCGGAGCCACCGCTGCACCGTCCTGCGTCGAGACCGGAATGAATCGCGGCTCACGGCTGGTACCGTGGAAATGGCTGGCACCAACATCCCAGTTGCCGAAGTAGTGGGCGTAGCGCGCGGCAAAGTCGACATGGCGCCGACCCTGACTGCTTTCATACTGCGTCTGGTCCTCATCGACCGGCAGGGCCCCGCGCAGCCGTGCCGAATCGCCGGGAAAGGTTCGCTCCCGGAACCCCGGAAGCACAAACAGCCCGACAGTGCCCCAATCCTGCAGGAGGTTCAGGTTGACCATCGGCTGGCCCAGCTTGTCCTCGCCGTCGATATCCTCGACGCCGTCATTCTGGTTGATGACGTCGACCAGGTGCCGTGACTCCGCAACGCCCCAGAAGACCTTCCCCAAGCCGGCGATCACATCCCAGGTCTCGCCTTCGTAGTACAGGTTGGCTTCCCGAAGGTCCCAATGCGTCCGTTCGTCCGGATCGGCCGCATCATAGCGCAGAAAGGGAATCACCGTCAGGCGCAGGGCATCACCACCCTCCCACCGGAATTCCGGTTCCACCGCAATCGACGGTCCGAAATGCCGGTCGTCCTGATCGGCGAATTTTGGATCTTCAGGGAAGTACCGCAGTTCAGCGGAGACGGAGCCCGAAAGCTCCGCCTCCTGCGCGCCTGCCCAACCTGCCGGCATCCCGAGCGCGATCGCCGCGCCCAGGCCCAATATTGTGCGTCGCATACCCGTCCCCGCGCGTCTCACCGGATGTTGTCGAGGCGCGACTTGTTGAAGTTTCGCTCCGACACGCCCGTCCGGAATTCATAATCCTGGAAGACCAGGATGGTCTCCTTGCCGGTCTGATGGTTGGTCATATGCAGATTGTGGGCGCGCCAGTACTGATCGAGATATTCCTTCCAGTCGCTGGATTCGAGCGTCTTCAGGAGCGAATCCTTCCGGTCGTAGAACTCGACCTTGAGAATTCGATACTCGGCCTGGTCAATGTAGGCGATCTGTCGGGTGTACCCGGAATCCTCGTACAGCGGATAGCGCTCGACCATGAAGCAGGTCATGTCCCCGCATTCGGTATCGCCGAGATACTTGTAATCGTACTTCCCGACTTCGAAGCTGGTCAGATCCTCATAGGCGAATTCACTGCCGACGAAGGGTCCGGACTTGTTTGACGAACTGATCCGCTTCACCCGTTTCAGGGCCGGCAGATAGAGCCATTGGTCATCCGGCTCCAGAATCTTGGTAAAGCTCAGGAATGCCGTGCCCTCGATATCCCCCGGATTCAGGAAATAGGTGAGGCTCTTGTCACCCTCTTCCGGATTCGGGACCTCCAGGGTCTCGACCCAGAGTTCCCGGGTCGAGGTTTCCCCCTCGGCGTTCCTCAGCAGCATCTGCATCGCGACCCTGCTGTCTTCAAATCCGATATCCCGGGCATCGACTTCTACGGCAATTTCATGGCCGCGTTCCTCCGGCGTCGCCGCAAAGGCGATGCCGGCGGCGGTCGGGGTCAGAAGGGCTGCGACCGTGGCGGATAAAAGCGACTGTCTGATCATGAGTTTACTCCGCAGCTTGCGTGGTGGGTTGAGTGGCGTTCATCGACGCATCGCGTGACCGTTTGCGGCCACGATCCAAGGTGAGCAGTACCGCCGGCAGCAACAGGAAGTCCGCGATCAGGGCCATGGCGAGTGTGATGGCCGTCAGCATGCCCAGCGACGAGTTGATCTGGAACGCGCTGAAAGACAGGACCCCGAAACCGGCGATCAGGATCGCACTGGTGACCCAGAGCGCCGTCCCGACGGTAGAGAAGGCGTAGCGGACGGCGTCTTCGGCACTGGCGCCCTTCTCGATTCTGGCCCGGCGATACTTCGACAGGAAATGCACCGTCGCATCGACGATGATGCCAAGACTGGTTGCCGTGACGATTGACGACGCCATGCCGATCTCACCGACGAGAATCGCCCAGACACCGAAAGCCATGACAGGCGGGATCAGGTTGGGCACCAGACTGATCAGGCCCAGGCGAATACTGCGCAGGGCCAGCGTCAGGGTGGCCGAGATCAGCAGGAACGCCAGGAACGTTCCGGTCAGCATGCCTTCGATGTTGCGCTCGGCGATATAGGCGAACATCACGAACGGGCCCGAGGCCTCGGTCGCCTCCCCGGTCGGCAGGTTTGCCGCCAGATAGGCCTTGGCCTCGCGGTCCAGCGCCTGCAGCTCGTTCGTGGTGATGTTCTCCAGCGTCGCCACGATACGCGTCGACGATTTGTCGACATTGATCTGGTTGTTCAGATCCAGACCATAGGGCAGCGACATCTCGAACAGCAGCAGATACTGCGCCGCTAGATTGCGCTCATCCGGCAATCGGTACTCAGCCGGATCATCGGCATGCATGTTCTTGTTCAGGCGCTTGAAGATATCGGTAACCGTCTGGACATGAACCACTTCCGGTCGGGCGCGAAGCCAGTCCGCGAACCCGTCCGTCGACTTCAGGAAACCGGGATCGCTGACGGCACCGGACCCGCCGGCCGGCAACGACCATTGCGCCTGATAGATGCCGGACAGGTTATCCATGGCGAAATCCGTGTCCTGACGGAATTCCAGGGATTCATCGAAATAGTTCACGAACTGGTCGTTCAGTTCGATCCGCGGGATCATGACCCCCAGGACAACGACGGTCGCGGTCGTACCGACCAGCAGTCGCGTCCGGTGGGCAATGACCCATTCCGCGAAACGGTCCATCGCCGTGCGGGCCCCTTCCGGCGACGGCTTCACCCGGATCGGCAGGATCGCCATCAGCGCCGGCAGGAACAGGATCGAGTAGATCCAGGCGGCCGTGACGCCCATCGCGGTGATGTTGCCGAGGTCACGGAAAGGCGGCGCATCCGAGAAATTGAGCGACAGGAAGCCGATGACCGTCGTCAGGCTGGTCAGAAAGACCGGCTGGAAGTTGATGCGCAAGCTCTCGCGAATGGCGTCATACTTGCTGTCGCCGGCCCGCATCCGTCCGATCATCGTGATCAGGATGTGGATCGAATCCGCGATTGCGATCGTCAGGATGATCGTCGGCGCGCTGACCGAAGGCGGCGTCAGGCCAATGCCCAGCCAGCCGGCCAGCCCCATGGCGGTTACCGCCGACAGGGCAATGACCAGCAGGGTGGAAATCGTGCCCGTAACCGACCGCAGCAAAACCGCCATGACCAGTAACAGCGACGCGTACATCAACGGCACCAGCAGCGACATGTCCGCCTGACTTGCCTCGGTAAAGGCGTTGTTCAGCGCGACGGAGCCGGTGATGGCGAGACGGGCATCCGGATGATTGCCGCGAAACTCCTCCGCCAGAATTCGGGCGTATTCCATCGCCTCCGGCACTTCCATTTCGCTCTGCAGCGGCAGGTTCACCGTCACGGATACCGCGGCGGTTCTGGAATCCGGCGACACAATGCGGTCCAGCAGCAATGGTTCGCTCAGCGCCGTTCGCTCGATTCGGTCAAGGTCGGCCCTGTCGAGCGGCGATGCATCCGGAACGAGATCTTCGACGATCAAATCATCCTGCCCAGAGGCATAGCTGTTTTGAAAATTCGTCAGGCTGTCGACCCGGGTGGAATACGGAATCTGCCAGGACTTTTCCGTCAGGTCCCGCATGCCGGACAACAGTTCGGGCGTGAAGACCGTCCCTGTTTCCGGCTGGATGACGAACATGATGACGTCTTCCCGGACATAGGTCCGCTGCAGGGATTCAAAGGCCTGGAGCTGAGGATTGTCTTCACTGAAGAAGACCCGGTAATTGGTGGAAAACTCGAGATTTCTGCCGCCGGCCGCTGCGCCGAACGCTGCCACGAGGGACAGCAGAACGATCGCCCAACGCCAGCGCAGAACGAATTCCGAGAAGCGCGCAAGCATGTTCTTTTCCTTACCTTCCAAGTCACGGCGCAGGGGGCGCCAAGGATGTAAACTGCACGGTTTCGTTTATATAAACTACACGGACGAGTTTACTTTTCAATAAGAAATTTCCTATACTCTTGACCGCATATCAGCGCCGCCTAGCTGTGACGGGGGCGGCCGATCGTAGAGGGCCGCATTGAGTAATCTGATAAACCTCTTACTGTTCCCCCTGCGGGAGCGCGGTGAGACAAACGGAGTGATACGCCTGTGGAAGGCCAAGCCCTGACCGACGAAAAGCCGATGACGAGGTCCGAGGAAAAGCGGGCACAGATCATCGATGCCGCCTCGCATCTGTTCATGAAGTTCGGCTATCGCAGCGTCAGCATGGATGCCATCGCCGCCGACGCGAATGTGTCGAAGCGAACCGTCTACGGTCACTTTTCGGACAAGGCCTCGCTGTTCATCGCGGTGATGAACCGGCATTGCGCGATTATCGGCGGACAACGCGTACTGGACGATCGCGATGACGGCTGCGTCGAGTTGAACGAGGATATCGCGGCCGGCATGGACGATCGGTCACCCAGGCCGGTTCTGACGGCATTCTGCATCCGGTTTCTGCGGATTCTGATGTCGAAGGACGGTGTCCGGTTGTTCCGGGTCGTCCTGTCCGAAGCCGAACGTTTCCCCGAACTGGCCCAGAGTTTCCACGAGGACGGACCTAAGCCGCTGATCCGCCGCCTTCGTACCTATCTGCAGGAGCAGCACGACAAAGGCATCCTCGACATTCGGGACACGGAACGCGCCGCCTGGCGCCTGATCGCCATGATCAAGGAGCCCTGGCACATGCGATTGAGCCTTGGAGTCGGCGATGTCCCGTCGGACGAGGAAATCGAACGTCATGTAGACGACACGATCGCCTTTTTCCTCAAGGCATACGCGCCGGACTAAGTCCCTCCCCCGGATTGAGGCTAACCATGTCATCGGACCACAGAGTGCTCGTGATCACGAGCGTGCCGGATCAGATTGCCCCGCCCCTGCGGCAGCGTTTTCCCGATATGGCCATCCATGTCGAAGACGACCCGGACAAGGTTCCCGGCGTTCTCGAGCGCTTCCAGCCGACCGTCATCTTTGCCATTGCCGGGGAGCCGTATCCGAAGAACCGGTTTCCGGAACTTCTCACCTTTCCGTCAGTTCGATGGTTGTCGAATGGCGGCGCGGGCGTCGACCATATCGGGAAATGGGACCCCGCCGCAAAGACGGTAACGAATGCCGCCGGAGTCAATGCGCCCTTCCTCGCCCAGTTCACCATCGCCGCGCATATGTCCGCCAATATCGGCATGCCGCGCTATGCCAAACAACAGAGAGCGAAACACTGGGAACGCCATGAATGGCCACCGCTGACCGACCGCAAGTTCTGTGTCGTCGGCCTGGGCAGCATCGGTCGTCTGGTGGCACAGCACGCGAAGTATTTCGGGATGCATACAGTCGGCACACGCGGCACTGCCCGGCCGACCGACCATGTCGACACCGTCTATGGCTCGACAGACCTCCTGACGGCTCTGGACGGCGCGGATTTCGTCTCGGTCCATTGTGCGTCGACGCCGGAGACTGCCGGGATCATCAATGACGCCGCTTTCGACGCCATGGCGGACGGCGTCATATTCCTCAACGCCTCACGCGGCGCCGTCGTCGATGAAGATGCCCTGTTGCGCGCCCTGAACCGCGGCAAGATCGGTACGGCCATTCTGGACGTTTTCCGAACCGAACCTCTGCCGCAGGACAGCCCGCTCTGGGACCATGAGAACGTTATCGTCACCCCCCATATGGCCGACAGCATCAGCGGCTGGGAGGTCAATCTCACCCGCGCCTTCGGCGACAATCTGGAACGCTGGATCGCGGGCGCGCCATTGGAAAGCCTGGTAGACCCCGCCCGGGGCTACTGACACGACGGGGTGTCACCCCGAAAGTCCCGCAAATTCGCCCGAGACTACCTCTTAGGATAGCCGATCGCCTGCAGGCTTTCGGCAATCTCGTCCAGGATGGCGGGATCGTCGATGGTCGCCGGCGTCTTGTATTCCTTGCCGTCGGCGATGGACGCCATCGTGCCGCGCAGAATCTTGCCGGACCGGGTTTTCGGTAATCGCTTGACCACAGTTGCGTTCTTGAAGGCCGCGACCGGCCCGATCTGATCGCGGACCAGCTTGACCACATCCTTCACGATCTCGTCCTCACCGCGGTCGACCCCGGCCTTCAGCACCAGGAAGCCCAGCGGCAACTGGCCCTTCAACTGGTCCTCCGCCCCGATCACCGCGCATTCCGCGACATCGGGATGCGAGGCAAGGACCTCTTCCATCGCACCCGTCGAGAGGCGATGCCCGGCAACATTGATCACATCGTCGATACGCGACATGACATAGAGATACCCATCCTCGTCCATATAGCCTGCGTCACCGGTCTTGTAGTAGCCGGGATAGTCCGCCAGATAGCTGTCGATGAACCGCTGATCCGCGTTCCACAGCGTCGGCAGGCAACTCGGCGGCATCGGCAGTTTGACGCAGATCGCCCCCATCTCCCCGCGCGGGACCTCGTTCAGCTTGTCGTCGATGACCCGGATGTCGTAGCCCGGAACCGCACGGGTCGGTGACCCCGGTTTGACCGGCAACGGTTCGATCCCCATGCAGTTCGAGGCCATCGGCCAGCCGGTCTCCGTCTGCCACCAATGATCGATAACCGGAACCTTCAGCTTCTCCTGCGCCCAGGCCAGTGTGTCCGGGTCGCAGCGCTCCCCGGCCAGAAACAGGGCGCGGAACTTAGACAGATCGTATTCTCCGATCAGCGCGCCGCGAGGATCTTCCTTCTTGATCGCGCGGAAGGCGGTCGGGGCGGTGAACAACGTCGTCACGCCATGCTCCGCGATCACGCGCCAGAACGTCCCGGCATCCGGTGTGCCAACGGGCTTCCCCTCGAATAGGACGGTCGTGCAGCCCTGTAGCAACGGCGCGTAGACGATGTAGGAATGCCCCACGACCCATCCGACATCCGACGCCGCCCAGAAGATTTCCCCCGGATCGACGTCATAGATGTTCTTCATCGACCACTTCAGGGCAACCATGTGCCCGCCATTGTCGCGCACGACGCCTTTCGGCTGACCCGTCGTGCCGGATGTATACAGGATGTAGAGCGGATCGGTGGCCTTGACCGGCACGCATGCCGCCGGGGCCGCCCCCTCCAGAGCGGACTTCCAGTCGTGATCACGGCCGTCCTTCAGGTCCCATCGGGCTTCTTCGCGCTGGGTCACGACGATGCTTTCGACAATGCCCGGCGCCAGATCGAGGGCGCCTTCCACCAGCGGCTGATAGGGAATTATGCGTCCCGGCTCTATCCCGCAGGACGCTGTCAGAATCGCCCGCGGGCGCGCGTCCTTGATCCGGGTCGCCAACTCGTTCGACGCAAAGCCGCCAAAGACGACCGAATGAACGGCCCCGATCCGCGCGCAGGCCAGCATCGCAACCGCGGCCTGCGGAATCATCGGCATGTAGATGATGACCCGGTCGCCCTTCTCGATGCCCAGCGACTTCAGCACCCCGGCACAGCGCGCGACCTTGTCCCTCAGGTCGGAATAGGTGATGCGCTTCTGCCGCCCGGTGATCGGGCTGTCATAGATGATCGCGTCCTGATCGCCACGTCCTCCGTCGGCATGGCGGTCGACGGCATTGTAACAGGTGTTGCATTCCGCACCGGGGAACCAGCTGTAAAAATGCGGCGCACGGCTGTCGTCCAGCACCTTTTCCCAGGGCTTGATCCACTCAAGCTCAGCCGCCGCATCGGTCCAGAAACCGTCGCGATCCTCGATGCTGCGCCGATAGATTTCGTCGAGTTTTCCCATGTCGCGTTTCCCCCTGAGACTCAGGATCATCTTTTGTTTTGAGCGATTTTCCGGATATCACGATAATGAACAAGAGGCGAATTGGCACAGAAAACTATCCGCCGAAACCAAAACACCGGCCCCGAGAGCCGGAGCCGGTGTTTCGTTTCCTTGTGGAACGCTGTTGTGCGTTTTCGACCTAGCCGCCGAGCAGTTCCACATTGATGCCGATCGTGACGGCGCCGATCGGGGCGCCGGACGCATCCGTGATGGTCCTGCTGACCTGGCTGATGAAGCTTTCCGACGAATCGTCGAACTCCACCTCGTCGATCAGCTGACCGTCGGGACCGACCCCGAATGTCTGCTGGAACTTGGCCTCGTCGCCTTGCCAGTAGTCACTTGTCGGATCACTCTGGCCGACATTCAGCCCCTTGTTGTCCATCACGAAAACCTCGGCGATCAGACCGTTGCTTTCGTCCTTTTTCTGCTTCAGCCAAGCGGACAGATCGTTTGCCAGGACCTCCGATATCATCGGGCCGGATCCCGCATCCTTTTCAGCGCGCCATTTCTGATCCAGCGCTTCGATATCAGCGTCGGACAATCCGGCATGTTTCTCATTCTGCGCCTCCACAGCCGAGGTTACGACCGAGTCCTGAATCCAGGTAGCGTTCTCAATATACTTCGACAACTGAGGTTTAAAGTCATTGGCTGCCGCAGGGGCGACGCTCGCCGCAAGAAACAGGACAACCGCGCACGTTACATGGCTTACACGCATATTTCCTCCTCCCACGCCCCACGCTTCAAGGCGCGGAACGTTTGCATGATTCTATGTATTCACGATTACGCATTGTTTCATGTCCCGGTCTATTCGCCGGATGTTGTCTACACGTACCTAGACATGTGTTAACAATTAATTATGAAGTTGAAGCTTATGTTGCCGATCAAGAAAGGTCGTCCGCAAAAACGGACAGCAAGATCTCCGGCAGGACTTGAACGGGACGGAAACGGAATGAAACTCGACGATATCAGGATTTCGTGGAAACTGGGCGCCGGTTTCTGCTTTATGGCGGTGTTGATTCTGGCGGTGGGGTTCGTCGGTTACCGTGGCTTGAGTGCGATGAACGAAGGCACGCAGGTCGTTGAAACCAGCAGCGCGGTCTCCAATGCCCTTGCCCGTGCGCAGATCAACACGGAACGGTTTGGCCGAACTGTGGACCCCGCGGATGCCGATACTGCACTGGCCGATATCGAAGCAACCCGAACGGCAATCTCAAGCCTGGAGGGCCGACTGGACGCCGAAGCAGAGGCGGTCCGGCTCGCCGCGCTGGAAGCGGTCGACAGCTTTGAAGCCAACCTAAACTTCTACACCGACTTGCGCCTGACCCAAGTTCAGACAATCGAGGAACTGGACAAGGATCTGCAAACTGTCCTGAAGGCTGCCACGACAGTCGCTAGCGGCCAGGAAATGCAGCTCACATGGGCAAAATCCGCCGCAGAGACCGCTGCCAAGGAACAGGAAGCCGCTTTCGCGGTCGTCGATGTAACGAATTCCCTCAAGGACCTCGCCCGCCGGGCGGGTGTTGAAGCCGCCATCTTCCGATATACCGGCCGAGAGGGCGCGTCGAACGCGGTGAATGACCTTGTGAAGGAAATCTTCGTCGACTCGGTGACTCTCAAAAATACGCTCGCGGGCACCTCGCTGGAGGAGGACGCCAACCGGATATCGAAACTGGCCCAGGATTACCGCAAGGCATTCGCCAAGGCGGTGAAAAATCCGAACAGCCTGACCGCCGGGGTTACCGCAGACGCTCTTCTGGCGGATTTCATCACCGCCGTGTCCAAGATCGCGGACAAGCAACGCGAAGTCTTCGATGCCGCCTCCGAAAAAGTGAAGACAACCTCTGCGGAACTGACGATGCGTCAGGCGATTGAGCGTGAGGCCACGCGCCTGACCCTGGTTTTCCGTCAGCTTGCGACACTGAAGGCATCCTTTGGTCAACTGACGACCCGTGAAGCATTCGAGAAGAACCTCCAGGAGACCGAGAAGCTGATCGGCGCGATGAAGAAATCCGCGCAGACACTTTCGGAACTGACCCCCGACGATGTACTGAGAAAGACGTCCCAGACGATGATTCAGTCAGCCGACCGCTATCTCGCCAAGTATGGAGAGATGGTGGCCCGCGCAAATGACGGGCTCGCTGCGGAGGAAACGATGCGGGCCGCCGCCCAGGATCTGAGTGCGTCCAGCGAACAATTGACCCTTGTCGGTTCGAGTGTCCTGGACAGTGTTCGGCAGGACAGTCTGGCCTTCATCGGTGTCGGTGTCGCGGCAGCCGTGCTGCTGGCCGCCGGCATGGGCGTCATGACGAACTTCACCGTGGTTCGTCCGATCACCCGCCTGTCGGACAGCATGAACACCCTGGCCGAGGGCGACAATTCGGTCGACGTGCCGGGGACCGGACGCGGTGACGAGATCGGCGCGATGGCGAAGACTGTGGAGGTCTTCAAGGAGAACGGGCTCGAAAAAGAACGTCTGCAGAAGGAGCAGCAACGCCTGGAGGCGAAGGCCGAGGAAGAGAAGCGCCGCGCCACCGAAGAGCTCGCCAAGACCTTCGAGCAGTCGGTCATGGGCGTGCTGTCCCAGGTCGGCACCGCAACGAAGGAAATGCGCGAGGCAGTTTCCTCGATGCTGGCCAGTGCGTCCGAGACGTCGACGTCCACGGACAGCGCGGCCCAGGCTTCGGCCCAGGCCAGTAACAACGTGCAGGCCGTCGCCGCGGCTGCGGAGCAATTGTCCGCAACCGTGTCCGAAGTCACCCGCCAGATCGCGACCTGCGTTCAGGTTGCTACCGAAGCGCAGACCTCGGCACAGGAAACCGACAACGCGATCCAGGAACTGGCCGGTTCCGCCGAACGTATCGGCGAGGCGGTCCGGTTGATTTCCGAGGTCGCGGAACAGACGAATCTGCTGGCGCTCAACGCCACGATCGAGGCGGCGCGCGCCGGAGAGGCCGGTAAGGGCTTTGCCGTCGTCGCCAACGAGGTCAAGGCCCTGGCAAGCCAGACCGGCAAGGCCACGGACGAAATCGCCAATCTGGTTCGCGAAATTCAGGGCAGTACCGACGATGCGGTTGGCCGGATCAAACGCATTGCCGAAACCGCAGCCAAGGTAAATGAGGTGATTTCCACCGTCGCCGCGGCCATGGAGGAACAGGGCGCGGCTACATCCGAAATTGCCCGCAATGCCGAAGGCGCCGCTGACGGTACCTCCCAGGTGGTCGGCAATATCGACTCCGTCCGGGAACAGGCAAATTCCACCGGCGCCCTGGCGCGCCAGCTCATGGACGAAGTCGAAGGGCTGGACACCGGCGCGGGACGGCTGTCCGAAGCGGTCGACGGGTTCCTCGGAAAACTACGGGCCGCTTGACCAAACTCCCTTAGCTGACGAACGGCCGTCCCTATCCGGGGCGGCCGTTCGCATTTCACCATCCGGCCGGCACACCCGATCGGTGGCCGGGCACATAAATGTGATCACATCTCTTTCTTAATGTGATCACATTTGCTAACGTCGCCCCGCCGGTCGCCCGGCCTGTGCCTGTAGTCTAAAAGGAAATCAGAGATGACCGAGATTCGCCGCAACCTCGACGTCGAGGAACTGGTCCGCCTGGACACCGCCCATCACATGCATCCGTTCACGGATTACAAGGGCCTGGCAGGTGAAGGCGGCTCGCGCATCATTACCCGCGCCGAAGGCGTCTATCTCTATGACGGGCACAACAACAAGATTCTGGACGGCATGGCCGGGCTGTGGTGCGTCAATGTCGGCTACGGCCGTGACGACCTGGCGGAAGTGGCATACCGCCAGCTGAAGGAGCTGCCCTACTACAATACCTTCTTCAAGACCGCCCACGCGCCGTCGATCGAACTGGCCGCGAAAGTGGCGGAGAAGCTGCCGGCGAATTTCAATCGGGTCTTCTTCGCGAATTCCGGTTCCGAAGCAAACGACACCAACGTCCGGATGGTGCACCACTATTGGCAATGCGCCGGGAAGCCGGAGAAGCGCTTCATCATCGGGCGTGAAAACGCCTACCACGGCTCGACCGTGGCCGGCGCGGCATTGGGCGGCATGGCCCCGATGCACAAGCAGGGCGGCAAGCTGATCCCGACGATCCACCATGTCATGCAACCCTACTGGTACAAGCTGGGCGGCGAGATGACCCCGGCCGAGTTCGGTCTGCACGCGGCGAAGTCGCTGGAAGACCGGATTCTTGAACTGGGTCCGGAGAACGTTGCGGCCTTTATCGGCGAGCCGATTCAGGGCGCCGGCGGCGTGATCATCCCGCCGGAAACCTACTGGCCGGAGATCAACCGCATCTGCAAACAGTACGACATCCTGCTGATCGCCGACGAGGTGATCTGCGGCTTCGGGCGCACCGGCAATTGGTTCGGACTGGAGACATTCGGCATCGAACCGGACCTGATCACCATGGCGAAGGGTCTGTCCTCCGGCTACATGCCGATTGCAGCGACCGGCGTCTCGGACCGGGTCGCCGACACGATCACCGCCCATGGCGGCGAATTCTTCCACGGATATACCTATTCCGGGCACCCGGTTGCCTGCGCCGTGGCCCTGAAGAACATCGAAATTCTGGAATCCGAAGGCCTTGTCGAAAAGACGGCGACCGAGACAGGGCCGCATCTGGCCAAGCGCCTGGCGGAGTTCAACGACCATCCGCTGGTCGGCGAAACCCGCAGTGTCGGTCTGATCGGCGCCATTGAACTGGTGAAGAACAAGGAAACCCGCGAACGGTTCGAACCAGCCGGCAAGGTCGGCACCATGTGTCGCGACCATTTCTTCAAACGCAACGCGATCATGCGGGCCTGCGGCGATGCCATGGTTCTGTCGCCGCCGCTGATCATCGAGAAGGACGAGATTGACGCGCTGATGTCCGTGACACGCGAATGTCTGGACGCCACGGCGCGCGACCTGGGGATGATGTGAGCCGCGAGGGACCGCGGAACGCATTGACAGGGGACCCCAGAAAATGCCCTGATTCGTCGAATTGGTCGGCCCGCTAGAGCCTTCCCGACACGAGTCAGGGGTAAAGCCGGCGAACCGGTGTGGCAACGACCGCGACCGGGACCGGGAACCAGTAGAGGAGAACAGGGAATGACAGGTAAGTTTCACAAAGGACTGACGCGTCGCAGCATGCTGCAGGCGACGATGGCCGGGGCCGGTGCGGCCTGGGCCGGAATTACCCTCGGCCCGAAGGCGCATGCCGCCGCTCACGGGGAGGAGCCGAAGGTCAATTTCTACAACTGGGACACCTATATCGGCGAAACGACGCTGTCGGACTTCGAGAACCAAACGGACATCGAAGCCAACATGTCGCTGTTCGCGGACAATGACGAATTGTTCGCCAAGCTTCGGGAAGGCAATCCGGGCTTCGACGTGATCGTCCCGTCCGACACCTATGTAGCGCGCATGATCGCCGCGGACATGCTGGAGCCGCTGGACTACAGCATGATCCCCAACGTGAAGAATCTGAATCCGCTGTTCACCGACGCGGACTACGATCCTGGCCGCAAGTACTCCGTGACCTACATGTGGGGCACGATGGGTGTCGGCTATCGCAAAAGCGCGGTACCCGGCGGCATCACCAGCTGGTCGCAGATCTTTGACAGCGACGCGTTCTCCGGCCGGATGGCGATCCTGTCCGAAAGCTCTTCGATGATCGGCATGGTGTCGATGTATCTGGGCACGGGCATGAACCCACGCACCCAGGAAGAAATCGACGCGGCAGTGGACCTGCTGATCAAGCAGAAACCGCATTTCAAGACGATCGCGGAGGACAATGGGCAGGACCTGCTGCTGTCCGGCGAAGTCGACGTCACCATCGAGTGGTCGGGCGATATCGGTCAGGTCATGCTGGAAGACGACGACATCGACTATGCCATTCCGAAGGAAGGCTCCCTGATCTGGGCGGACAACCTGGCCATCCCGAAGGACGCACCGCATCCGATGAATGCGCACAAGTTCATCAACTACATTCTGGATGCCCAGGCCGGCGCGCTGATTGCCGACTACATCCAGTATGCCACGCCGAATGAGGCCGCCCGCGCGCTGCTCAACGACAGCTACAACAAGAATCCCTCGGTCTTCCCGCCGGAAGACGTGCTGGCCAAGTGCGAATGGGGCGAATATCTGGGTGAAGACGTCTCGCGCATGCAGGACGAAGCCTGGACCCGGTTCCTGGCGGCCTGATCGCCGTAAGGGAAACCGATTGATATCCGACCGCGGCGCGCGGTCCGAAATGCTGCGCGCCGCGATCGGAACCCGGTCAACGAGGGGGCACGACCGGCATGGAGCCTTGGCATAAGTTCCGACAGGTATTCTGGGCCGTCGGCATTCCGCCGACCTTCTGGCTCGTACTTTTCTTTCTGATACCGCTCGGCCTGATCTGGCTGTTCAGTTTTGGCGAAAAGGTCGGCGTCGTCGGAATCGACATCACCTGGACGCTCGACAACTACGCGCGTGTCTTTAATGCCGACATTCTGACGATCTTCTGGAAGTCGCTGTGGATGGCCGGCATTGCGACGCTGATCTGCCTGTTTATCGGCCTGCCGGTCGCGCTCGGCATCGTTTATGCGCCCCGTCAGTGGAAAGGCCTGCTGCTGCTGGGCATCATGCTGCCCTTCTGGACAAATCTGCTGATCCGCACCTATGCGCTGATCGCGGTCCTTCGCACGCGCGGCTATGTTAATTTCACGCTGGAATGGATTGAGGCGCAGATCCAGGCGCTGTTCAATCTGGTCGGTATGGGCGGCGTTGCGCTCGCCCTGTTTGGCGAGCGGTACCAGCCGCTGGAACTGCTGTACAACGACCAGGCCGTGATACTGGGACTGGTCTATGTCCATCTGCCCTTCATGGTCCTGCCGCTCTATGCTGCGCTGGAGCGTCTCGACCGGTCCTATCTGGAGGCCAGCCTCGATCTCGGCGCTGGCCATCTTCGAACGCTCTGGAATGTGGTCGTGCCGCTGGCGCTGCCCGGCATCATTTCCGGTATCATCATCACCTTCATCCCGGCGCTGGGCAGTTTCCTGACTCCGGACCTGCTGGGGGGACCAGACAGCACGATGATCGCCACGATCATCGAACGCCAGTTCAAATCGGCGAATGACTGGCCCTTCGGGTCGGCGCTGTCCTTCCTTCTGATGTACATCACCTTCGGGGCCCTTGCGATCCGCGCGCTGATGGCACGGCGCGGCGGTCGCGACGGGCTGGAGGGCTGACGCGATGGCAAAGAAGACCCTCTTCGGACGCGAACCGGCCGGGCCGCTGGACTATCTGCGGAAATGGCCGCTGGTCACGATCATGGTCATGACCTTTCTCTTCCTCTATGTGCCCTTGCTGACACTGATGGCATTCAGTTTCAACGACAGTCGGCGCAACATCGTCTGGCGCGGCTTTTCCACCAAGTATTACGAAAAGCTGTTCGGCAACGAAGACCTGATGATCGCCTTCGGGAATTCCATGACGATCGCCCTGGTCTCCACCGTCGTCTCGCTGGTCCTTGGGGCGATGGTGGCGATCCTGCTCTGGCGTTTCCGGTTCCCGCTGAAGCCGCTCTACGAAGGCACGATGGCCCTGCCCATCGTCATTCCCGAGATTTGCATGGGCGTGGCCATGCTGGCCTTCTTTGCCCGTATCGGCTGGCCCAACGATCTGCCCTGGCCCATAAATCTGGGCAACATCACCATCGCCCATATCAGCTTTACCTTCCCCTTTGTCGCCGTCATCGTCCGGGCGCGTCTGGCAGGCTTCAACCGGGAGCAGGAGGAGGCCGCCCGCGATCTGGGCGCCAGCGATTGGCAGGTCTACCGCGACGTCATCATCCCGCACATGAAGCCCGGTCTGGTCGCGGGCGCCCTGCTGGCCTTCACCCTGTCGCTGGACGACTTCGTCATCACCTTCTTCACCTCGGGCCCGGATACCGTGACCTTCCCGGTCAAGGTCTACTCCATGGTCCGTTTCTCGGTGACGCCGGAGGTCAACGCGGCTTCAACCGTTCTGATCGTCATCACCGTCTTCCTAACCGCCATCGCCATGTGGCTGCAGAGCAAAGGGGCCGATAAGAAATGACCGACGGCGCCAAGACAATCATCGGCATCCGTTCCGTAACCAAACGCTTCGGCAGCGAAGTCCTTGCCGTCGACAACGTGTCGATCGACATCAAGGAGGGGGAGTTCTTCGCCCTGCTGGGTCCCAGCGGCTGCGGCAAGACCACCCTGTTGCGCATGATCGCCGGCTTCGAAGTGCCCAGCGACGGCACAGTCGAAATCGATGGCCAGATCATGGACGATGTGGCCCCGAACAAGCGGCCCGTGAACATGGTCTTCCAATCCTACGCGGTCTTCCCGCATATGACCGTCGCGGACAACGTCGCCTATGGCCTGAAAATGGATCGCGTGCCGGCGTCGGAAACCAAGGAACGGGTCGAGGAGGCCCTGGGGCTGGTTCAACTTCCGGGATACGGCGACCGCATGCCCGATCAGTTGTCCGGTGGTCAACGCCAGCGGGTCGCCCTGGCGCGCGCGCTGGTGAAGCGTCCGAAAGTGCTGCTGCTGGACGAACCGCTATCGGCCCTCGATGCCAAACTGCGCGAGGCCATGCAGCTGGAACTGCGCAATCTTCAGGCCAAGGTCGGCATCACCTTCGTCATGGTGACCCACGACCAGGATGAAGCGCTGAGCATGGCGGATCGTGTTGCGGTAATGGAATCCGGGCGCGTCCGCCAACTGGCCCATCCGCGTGATCTCTACGAATATCCGAACTGCCGTTTCGTGGCCGATTTCATCGGCAAGATGAATCTCTTCGAAGGGTTCGTGAAGACGGCGTCGGGCGGTGAAATTTCCGTCAATATCGACGGTATCGGCGACATCCGGCTACCCTTTGACGGGTCGGCAAAAGGCAAGATCGGTATCGCCATCCGGCCGGAGAAGGCCATGGTCTCGGCGGAGAAGCCGTCGGATGACGAGTGCCTCGCCCTGGAAGGCCGCGTGACGCAGGTTGCATATTACGGCAATGAGAGCCATGTCTTCGTCAAAACCGAATCCGGGTTGGATTTTTCGGTGACGACGCAGAACAGTGAACGATCCGTCGTCGCGACCACCAATCCGGGCGACCGTCGCTGGGTGAGCTGGCGCCGGAAAGACACGTTGGTCCTGGCCGAGTAAAGAGTTCCCATGAGTAAGGCGTTTACCAAGGAATCCGATTCCGAAGAGGAAGAGGACCTGCCCGACGGCGCATCAACCCTGCCGCGCGGGACGAAAAACTATATGACCCCCGCAGGCTACAAGCGACTGCAGTCTGAGCTGCAGCACCTGTTGCGCGAAGAACGGCCGAAGGTTGTCGACATCGTATCCTGGGCGGCGGGCAACGGCGACCGGTCTGAAAACGGCGACTACATCTACGGCAAGAAACGGCTGCGCGAGATCGACCGACGCATACGGTTCCTCACCAAGCGGCTGGAAATCGCCGAGATCGTCTATCAGGAACGCCAGACCAACCGCGACCAGATATTCTTCGGCGCCACGGTGACCTTTGAAAATCACCGCGGAGAGGAAAAGACGATCCGAATTGTGGGCGTCGACGAGGCCCGTATCGAACGCGGGGAGGTCAGTTGGGTCTCCCCCATTGCCCGGGCGCTGCTGAAGGCGGAAGAGGGTGACGTCGTCAAGGTTCAGACACCGACGGGCCCGGAGGAAATCGAGGTGGTCGAAATAGCCTATAACGGCGACGAGGACTAGGCTGGCTCAGCCCGTCTGCCAGGTCGCGTTACGGCGCCGGTCGACCTCTTCCCGCAGGGCCATAAGGTCTGGATCAAAATCCTGCAGCACGGGCGGCAGGGCATCGTAATAGCCATACTCGTCCCTGCCCCGCATCAGGATCGCACATTCCCGAGCCTGAACCTTTTGGCGCACGCCTGGCTTCATGAACACGGCATTGAACCCGATCCGTCGGTCCGAAGACCGGTTCGGCTGCGACGCATGCATCGTCCAGCCGTGATGCACCGACAACTCACCCGGCGCCAAAGCCGCCGACACTGCGGCCGCCTCATCGACATTCTGAATGGTCTGACCGCGTGAGAGGATATTGTCCGCCTCTCGCAGATCGACATGATGCTGCTTCCCGATGGTATGGGATCCGGGGATCATCCGCATGCAGCCGCTTTCCACGGTCGCCGGAGACAGGGCCAGCCAGGCGGAGACGATGTCATCCGTGTCCAGCCCCCAATAGGTCAGATCCTGATGCCAGGACACCTTCTTCATGTTGCCCGGCTCCTTGATGATATAGGCGCATTCATAGGCCATGACGTCCGGCCCCAGAATGGCCTCGACGGCATCCAGCAGTCTTGGATGCCGAAGCAATCTGTCCGCGCTTCGGAAAATCAGATTGGGAAACAGCACATAATGCATGGACCCGCCGAACCTGGTCTCGGCGACCTCCAATTCACGGCGAAACGTCGCCGCCTCCTGCGGATCCAGAATGGGTATGCCGGTGACGAACCCGTCCCGAAAATAGCGGTCACGCAAGGAAGCGAAGTTTCCGTCCGGCATGGCGGCCCCCGTCGGTTTCTGACTTCCGGAAGCGTGAGGAGGATCGTTCACAAGGGCAAACGAATCATTCTTCTGCTGATGATCGAGTTATTCGATGGATCGCCGGGTCGGCTTACGAGGAAAGATACCGCCCGTTTTCCATGGAGGGAATTCGGAGCGATTCCATCTCCTCGATATCTGCGTCCGAAACCGGCTTCTCGATGCCCCAGAACGCCCCCAGTTCCTCAGCCAGATGCGCATAGCTGACGCCCGCAGCCATTTCCGTACCGCTCATCGCCACAACCGGTACCTTGATGCCGCTGCTGGCCATCCATCGCATCAGTTCCAGCCCGTCCATCCCCGGCATGATCACGTCCATAAGCACGAGGCTGAAGCGTTCTCCGCCCAGCATGTTCATGGCGGTAAACGCATCGCCCGCTTCAACGCAAGGAATTGATTTATTGCGGAAACGCGCCTTCAGGACCTCTCGGGTCGGGGCATTGTCATCGACAATCAGAACAGGCGCATAATGCATTGAGGGCAACCTCTCACTAAGTCACCCGAAGCTAGATATATCCGATCCGGCAAGAAGCTCAAGACATATTACAATTTTCGCAGACAATTTCGCCGGATATGCGCAACCATGCGGATCAGCCGGAGAGGCAAGCCTAGACGGCAACCAAAGGTGCAACGGCGTCGCGTACCATCTGCGGAACACGAACGGTTTCGCGGGTCTGGCGATCGACATAGACATGCACGAAGTGACCGAAGGCGGCGCACTCTGCGTCGGCATCCCTGAACAGGGCTATCTCATAGGTGATCGACGAATTGCCGATCCTCGGCACCCGCAGGCCCGCGTGAACCGTATGCGGAAAGGAAATCTCCTTCATGAATCGGCATTTCGTTTCGACCACTAGGCCGATTACCGGGGAATTCACGACATCCAGCCCCGCCTTGCGGATCAGGTGCTCATTCACCACCGTGTCGAAAAAGGAATAGTATTCGACATTGTTCACATGCCCGTAAGGGTCCTGGTCCATCCAGCGCGTCGGTATCGCCAGAAGATGCCGAAAGTCCGACCGGGTCGGCAGGTCCGCGCTCATCCCGCGACTTTCCGGATCAGCGACATCAATGCCATGCAGCTCTCGCGCGGGGCCTCGACCGTCATCATATGTCCGGCGGCGTCCAGGATCGTCGCCTCCGCCCCGTCAATCGCGTCGATCAGCGGCTGTGCCACCTTGACCGGTGTCATCTTGTCGCCGCGCCCGAGCAGCAGTTGCGTCGGGCAGGACACCTTTGCCGCCGCCTCCAGCGCGCCCTGATAGTCGTTGCAGGCCGCCAGATCGGCATGCAGCACGCCCGGTGCCATGCGATCGATCAGTATGACCGCCTGGCGCAACATCCAGATGCCATGGCTGGGGTTACCCCCGCGATGGGCACGGCTGCCATGGCCCCAACCGGCGATCAGTTCCGCCGCCGTCAGCTTGTCGTTCCTGGCCGCATCCAGCAGAGCCGGATGGACCGGCATCTTCGCCGCCACACCGCACAGGCCCAGCCCCGCGCATCGATCGCCCAGACGCGAGGCGGCTTCCAACACGGTCAGCCCGCCCATGGAATGCCCGATCAGGATCGGCCGCTCGATTTCAAGGCTGTCGACCACCCGGATCACGAAATCGGCCAGTCCCCCGATACTGTCGATCGCAGGACCGGGTGACCGGCCATGTCCGGGAAGGTCCAGGGACAGCACGGATGCGCCGTGATGGGCAATGTAGCGATTCTGACCGCCCCAGATCGAATGATCGCACCCGGCCCCGTGAACCAGGATCGCAACAGGCTTCTTCGGATCGAACGCGGCCCCGCCGGTATTCGCGAGTACCGGACCTTCCTTCATGTCGATGATCATCGAGAATCCGCTCCCCTTACTCAGCGGCTGCCAGTTTGTAGGCGCGGCGAAGCGCCTGATTCAGATCTGCGATCAGGTCATCCGGGTCTTCCAGCCCGACCGAAACCCGAATCAGATCGTCCCCGATACCCGCCGCGGCCAGTTGTTCCGCGGTCATCTGCTGATGGGTCGTGGAGGCCGGATGCAACACCAGGGATTTGGCGTCGCCGACATTGGCCAGATGACTGAACAACTCGACCGATTCGATGAACTTCGCCCCGGCGGCGCGGCCACCTTTCACCCCGAAGGCCAGCATGGAACCGGGCCCTTTCGGCAGGTAACGCTGTCCCAAATCATGGTCCGGATGACTTTCCAGGCCCGGATAATTGACCCACTCTACGGCTTCATGCGCCGCCAGAAAATCAGCGACCTTTCTGGCGTTGGCCACATGGCGGTCCATGCGCAGCGGCAGCGTCTCGATCCCCTGCAGCAGGTGGAAGGCATTTGCCGGGCTCAGCACCGCGCCGAAATCCCTCAGCCCTTCGGCCCGGGCACGCATGATGAACCCTGCCGGCCCGTACTCCTCGGCGAAGACGATCCCATGATACGCCTCGTAAGGTTCGGTAAGGGTCGGGTACATGTCAGCATGCGCGAACCAGTCGAACCGGCCGGAATCGACCAGGACACCGCCCATGGCCACCCCGTGTCCGCCCAGCCATTTCGTCGCGGAATGCATGATGATGTCCGCGCCGTGATCGAACGCCTTGCAGAGATAGGGCGTGTTGAAAGTCCCGTCGATCATCAGGGGCAGCCCGTGTCGGTGGGCAACATCCGCCACCGCTTCGATATCCAATACCTCCAGATTCGGATTGCCCAGGATCTCCGCAAAGACCAGCCGTGTTTCGGGGCGAATTGCGGCCTCGAACTCCTCCGGCTTGCGCGGGTCGACCAAGGTCGCCGTGATGCCGAAGCGCGGCAGCGTGTGCAGGAACATGTTGATGGACCCGCCATAAAGCGACTTGGACGCGACGATATGGGCGCCCTGTCCCATCAGGGTGGAGATCGCCAGGAACAGTGACGCGTGACCGCTGGCCGTGGCGACGGCACCGACACCACCTTCCAGGGCCGCCACCCGCTCCTCCAGCACAGCAACCGTCGGATTCGAGATTCGCGAATAGATGTGGCCGGGGCGCTCCAGATTGAACAGCGCTGCAGCATGATCCGTATCATCGAAGACATAGGACGTCGTCTGATAGATCGGCACGGCGCGCGCGCCGGTCGTCGGATCAGGCTGCTGCCCGGCATGCAGGCTCAGGGTATCGAATTTCAGGAAGTCGGGCTTCATCGGCGGAATCTCCTTATCGGAAGCGACCGATCCACCGAAGGAAATATCCGGGACGGCGGCTCTGATGACCGCAGTTTAACCCGTCCGGACCGGCCTCTGCCAAGACCATAAGACATGAAAAGACCGCCGAATTGGCGGTCTTTTCGTATCCCACGGTACTGGCGTCGAGTTTTCCCCGATCTCCCTGCACCCCCTGTTCAACTTGCCTCACGGTCGAGACGGTACCGGGCCTTTTCCGCGCGGTCAACAGTCTTGTGGCCCCCGCCCCATGCTTGTGGGTGATTTTGTGAACAGGCGGTAACAATCATTCGTTTGCGAATGAATTGTTACAGGAATCCCGCAAAAAAAATTGGCCGCCAGAGGCGGCCAAGTAGAACAGGGGGTCTAAGAGTGTCTTGCGGCCCCGAACAAGGGGGGTGGGGCCGAGGGGTAGACATCCTCAGGATAGGGCTGGAACCCTAACAAAGGGTTAACTGAAATCGAATATGTGTTGGGCATACGGTTTCGTTAGCGCGCCGTCCAGCCGCCATCGACGGGCAGGGAAATACCTGTGATCTGATCCGCGGCCGGCGAGCACAGGAAGACGAGACATCCGCCAAGTTGCTCCGGCGTCACGAACTCCATGGAGGGCTGCTTTTCCGACAGGATTTCGGCGGCGGCTTCATCCACTGAACAGCCCAGTTCACCGGCCTTCGCCTCGATCTGCCTTTCGACCAGTTCGGTGCGGACCCAGCCCGGATTGATCGCGTTGCAGGTGATGGCCTCTTCCGCGGTTTCCAGCGCGGTTACCTTGGTCAGGCCGACAATGCCGTGCTTGGCCGCGACATAGGCCCCCTTGTTGACACTGGCCACGAGCCCGTGGGCAGACGCGGTATTGATGACGCGTCCCCATCCGCCGCGCCGCATTTTCGGAAGCGCTGCCTTGGTCGCGTGGAAGGCGGAGGTCAGATTGATCGCGATGATCGCATCCCACTTGTCCTCCGGGAAAGCTTCCAGCGGGCTGACATGCTGAATGCCGGCATTGTTCACCAGAATATCCATGGACCCGAATGTCGCGTCGGTCTGCTCGACAGCGTCCGCGATTTCCTCGGCCTTCATCATATTGGCGCCGTGGAAGCGGATTTCCTGGCCGGTTTCCGCCGCCAGCGCCGCCCGGGTCTTTTCGATTTCAGCTTCGTCACCCAGGCCGTTGAGCATCACATTCGCCCCGGCCAGGGCCAATGCCCGCGCCATCGCAAGACCGATTCCACTCGTCGACCCGGTCACCAAGGCCGCACGGCCCTTCAACAATCCAGTCTGCGACATTCCTCTACTCTCCTGATCCTGGCGCCTTCGGGGCGCATGTTCGTTCCGCCAGACCCTAACTTGCTGCACCGCAAAAACAAGGTCGGGAATCAGACCCGCACAACCTGCTTCCCGAAATTCCGCGACGTCAGCAAGTTCAGAAAGGCCGTGGGCATCTGTTCGATACCCTCAAGTACGTCCGTCCTGAAGGTCAGCTTCCCGTCCGTTTCCCATTGCGCCAGTTGACGGCGTGCCTCGGGATACCGGGCTACGTGGTCAAAGATCAGGAAGCCTTCCATTCTGGCACGCGCGACAAGGATCTTGCGCATGAAGCGTTCGCCGATGTCCGGTGCGTCGAACTGCCCGGCCAGACTGATCGTGCCGCAGATGATGACCCGTGCGCCCAAGGCAAGATTGTTCATTGCCGCGTCATGGATTGGCCCCGCGGTATTGTCGAAGAAGACATCGACACCGTCCGGGCAGGCGTCGGCAACGGCACGTCCCAGGTTCGGTACTTCGCGGTAGTTGATACCGGCATCGAAGCCGATCTCGCGACACCAGTCCAACTTGTCCTGACTGCTGGCGACAGCCACGGCGCGGGCGCCGCGGATCTTGGCGATCTGCCCGACGACCTGCCCGACGGCCCCGGATGCCGCCGAAACCAGAACCGTCTCGCCCTCTTTCACTTTGCCGATCGTATCCAGCGCAATCAGCGCCGTAAGGCCGGGCATTCCGAGATAGCTGAGCCAGGCATGCTCTGGCGCATCGATGGACGGGTCGACACGGGTCAGGCCGTCACCGGACACAGCGGCATATTCGCGCCAACCGAACCCGATGGTCTCGAACAGGTCGCCCGGCTGCCAAGCGGGATGGCGGCTCTCCACCACCTCGGCGACGGCGCCGCCATGCATAGCTTCACCGACGGAAACGCCGCCGGCATAATTCGCCTGCTTCGAGATTCGGCCCCGCATATAAGGGTCGACCGAAAGCCAGCGCGACCGGCCCAGCACCTGTCCGTCGGAAAGGTCGGGAATCTCACGCTCCTCCAGCCGGAAAGTCCTGTCGTCCGGCATGCCTGTCGGATGTTCCGCCAGAACCCAGGTTTTGTTGGTGCCCGTCATGTCGCACTCCTCGCAATGTCAGGATTTAAAGAAGCTCTCGGCAGCGCCCCGGGCATCCTTCTTGGCCGCGATCTTCTCACGGACCCGGGAAATCTCGGCTTCCAGTTCTTCGATATACTCGCCCAGCGCCTCGATGCTCATCGTGTCCAGGTCCATCGGCTGGATGCCCTTCGGCTTCGGGCGCTCTTCTTCGTCGAACATGGTCTGTGCCTCCCTTGCGGCGGTGACGGTGGACTGTCAGTATCGCGCCCGCCCGTCGGTCCGCAAGACCGGGATCAGCAAAGGAGTTTCGCCATGTCCGTACCCGCCCAGATGACCGCTGTCGAGATCACCGAACCGGGCGGGCCGGACGTTCTGGTCGCCGGGCAAATGGCCACGCCGTCGCCGGCACCGGGCGAAGTCCTGATCCGCGTTCATGCAGCGGGCGTCAACCGGCCCGATGTGATGCAGCGCGCGGGCGCCTACCCCCCACCGCCGGGCGCCTCTCCCCTGCCCGGTCTGGAGATCGCTGGAGAGGTGGCGGCCCTCGGCGACGGGGTGCAATCGCTGCAGATCGGCGACAAGGTCTGCGCCCTGACGCCCGGCGGCGGCTATGCACAATATTGCACCACCCCGGCCGAGCACTGTCTACGCCTACCGGAGGGCTATGACATGGTACGCGCAGCCGCCCTGCCCGAGACCTTCTTCACGGTCTACTACAACGTCTTCATGCGGGCCAAGCTGACCGCCGGAGAGCGCATTCTGATTCACGGCGGCTCCAGCGGCATCGGCACGACCGCGATTCAACTTGCCAAGGCTTTCGGCGCCCAGGTCGCGGTCACCGCTGGCAGCAACGACAAATGCCGGACCTGCCTAGAGCTGGGCGCGGATCTGGCCATCAATTACCGCGAAGGCGAATGGGCGGAACAGGCCAAGGGGTGGACCAAGGACATGAACGGCGGGCCGGGGCTGGATGTCATCCTGGACATGGTCGCCGGCCCGTATGTCGATCAGGGGATCAAGCTGCTGCGCCGCGACGGGCGTTATGCCTTCATCGCCTTCCTGAAAGGGCCGAAGACCGAAGTCGACTTCACCCGCGTGCTGATGAACCGGTTGACGATCATGGGATCGACCCTGCGTCCCCAGACCGTCGCGGAGAAGGCCGCCATCGCCGACAATCTGCGCCGGGATGTCTGGCCGCTGCTCGATTCAGGCAAGGTCGCGCCGGTGATCCACCAGACATTCCCTCTGTCCGACGCGGCCGCGGCGCACCGGCTGATGGAAAGCTCCGATCACATTGGAAAGATTGTCTTGACCCTGGATTAAGGTCAGAAGGTCGCTTCCAGTTCGTCGATGAACCCTTCCAGGACGCCCAGGCCCAGTTTCCAGAAATCCGGATCGGACGCATCCAGTCCGAACGGCGCCAACAGTTCCTTGTGTCGCAAGGTCCCGCCTGCCGACAGCATCTCCATGTATTTCGTCTGGAAGCCCTCAGGCTCCGACTCGTACTTCGCGTATAGGGCGTTCACCAGACAATCCCCGAACGCGTAAGCGTAGACATAGAAGGCCGAATGGATGAAGTGCGGGATATAGGCCCAGTAATTTCGATAATTCTCATCGAAGCGGAACACGTCGCCCAGGCTTTCCTCGCTGACCTGCATCCACAATTCGCCGATCCGATCCGGTGTGAGTTCCCCGTTCCGACGTTCGTCATGCACCAGCCGCTCGAACTCGCAGAAGGCGATCTGGCGCACGACCGTGTTGATCATATCCTCGATCTTGGACGCCAGCACGGCGCGGCGAGCCACCGGATCCTTCGTCGCGGCCAGCATGCTCTTGAACGTCAGCATCTCGCCGAAGACGGATGCGGTCTCCGCCAGGGTTAGCGGCGTATCGGCCATCAGGTGGCCCTGTTTCGCGGCCAGCACCTGATGCACGCCATGCCCCAGTTCATGCGCCAGGGTCATGATGTCCCGCGCCTTGCCCTGGAAATTCAGCAACAGGTAGGGATGCGCGGATGGTACCGTCGGATGCGCGAAGGCACCGCCCGCTTTCCCGGGTCTCGGCGGAACGTCGATCCAGGCATTGTCGAAGAACCGCTTCCCGACCGCTGCCATGTCCGGAGAGAAGGCCGAATAGGCATCCATGACGATCGATTGTGCATCGTCCCAGGTGAAGGTGCGATCATCGTCGGCCGGCGGCGGGGCCAACCGGTCCCAGTAATCCAGCTTGTCCCGGCCCATCCATTTCGCCTTAAGCCGATAATAGCGGTGCGAGATGCGCGGATACATGTCGCGCACGGCCTGAATCAGCGCGTTCACAACCTCGTCTTCGACCTGATTGGCCAGATTGCGGGACGAGATCGGTCGCGCAAAACCGCGCCATTTGTCCTCGACTTCCTTGTCTTTCGCCAGCGTATTGGTGATCAGCGCAAAGGTAGAGATGTTCTCCCCGAGAACGGTCCCCAGCACCTGACTCGCCTCCTTGCGGACGGCGGCATCGCGATCCTGCATCTTGTGCAGGATTTCCGTCTGGGTCAGCAATTCCTCCCGGAACGGGAACCGCAGACTGGCGGAGGTCTCGTCGAACAGGCGCATCCATGCGCCGCTGCCCGCAACGCTCTTGTCCAGCAGCAGGCGCTCCACTTCGTCGGACAACTGATGCGGACGGAACAGACGCAGCGCATCCAGCCACGGCCGATAGCGTCGCAGCGCCTCGCTCTCCGCCAGTCGGGCGTCCAGCGCCTCGTCCGAAACCTTGTTCAGTTCCAGAGTGAAGAACAGCAGATGGCCATTCGCTTCCGTCGCCTTCTCGCGCATCGTTTGATAGAACTGACCGATCTTCGGGTCGGTGACATCCCCGGCATGCAGCAGCTGCGCGTAACTCATGACCCGCGACAGCACCTCGTCGATCGCCTCATATTCGGTGATCGCTTCGGCAAGCTGTGCCCCTGTCAGACCATCGACCTTTCCCGAAAACCGGCTCTCGAACGCCTGCGCCCGGGCCATTGTCTTTTCGACATCCTGTTTCAGTTCCTGCGAATCAGGGGCCGGATAGAGGTCGGTAAGGTCCCAGACGGGCAGGTCGGCGGCGGCATGCGTATCAGGCATCGTACTTGTCTCCTTCTTTCACATCCGTATCTATGTTTGTTTGGGGACCGGAACAAGGCATCGAAAGAATGCCGACTGTCCGTCCCGCCGGGGAAACATCCAATTACAAGAGCCGAGGGCGATGCTGGATTATGCGTCTATTCCGAACCTGCCGACCCTGTTCTTCGATCAGGCGAAGCGCTGGGGCGACACACCATTTCTGTGGGCGAAGTCGGACGGGCGCTGGCGGCCGACCAGTTGGGCCCAGACCGCACAACGGGTCGCGAAGCTGGCCTATGGGCTGAAGCAGGCCGGCGTGAAGCCGGGCGACCGCGTCATGCTGGTGGCGGAGAACCGCCCGGAATGGATGATCACCGACCTGGCGATCATGACCCTGGGTGCCGTCGCGGTCCCGACCTATACGACCAACACGGTCGAGAACCACATCCATGTGATGCGGGATTCCGGCGCGAAGATCGCCGTTTGCTCAACGGCGCAACTGGCAAAGCCGGTCATGGCGGCCGCGACCCGTGTCGGCATCGAAACGGTGGTGGTCATGGAATGGCCGGGCGCCGTGCCGCAGGGCATGCGGATCTACGGCTGGGAAGACCTGCTGGGCATGGCGAAGGGCCAGAAAGAGGCCAGCGTCGAAGCAACGGCGGAACGCGCACGCAGCCTGGACCGGAACGCCATGGCGGCCATCATCTACACGTCCGGGACTGGCGGTGTGCCGACCGGGGTGATGCTGAGCCACGGTAACATGCTGTGCAATGTGATGGGAGCGGATGAATTTCTGCGGACGCTGCCCGGTCTCGACGACGGCACGGAGGTATTCCTGTCCTTCTTGCCGCTCAGTCATTCCTATGAGCACACGGTCGGTCAGTTCGTCCCAATTTCCATCGGTGCACAGGTCTACTACGCCGAGGGCCTGGACAAGCTGGCGCAGAATATCATCGAGACCCAGCCGACGATCATGACCGCCGTGCCGCGCCTGTACGAAAACATGCGCGGCAAGATCCTGCGCGGCGCGGAGAAGGTCGGCGGAACGAAGGAAAAACTGCTCCTGAAGGCCATCGAACTGGGATCGAAACGATATGAAGATCCCGCATCGCTGAGCCTTGTCGAGAAAATCCAGGACTTCTTCCTCGACCTGCTGGTCCGGCGCAAGGTCAAGGCGCGGTTCGGCGGACGCCTCAAGGCCTTCGTTTCCGGTGGGGGACCGCTCAACTACGATGTCGGGCTGTTCTTCGTCTCCCTGGGATTGCGCGTGCTGCAAGGCTATGGCCAGACCGAAGCGGCGCCGGTTGTCTCGGTGAACCGGCCGGATATCAACGATCTGACCACGGTCGGACCGCCGCTTGTCGGGGTCGATGTGAAGATCGCCGAAGACGGTGAGATCCTCGTGCGTGGCGAACTTGTCATGCTGGGATACTGGAACCAGCCCGACCGCACGGCGGAGACGATCAAGGACGGCTGGCTGCATACCGGCGACATCGGTGAGATGGACGAGCTGGGCCGTATCCGGATCACCGACCGGAAGAAGGACATCATCGTCAATTCCGGTGGCGACAACATCTCTCCGCAACGCGTCGAGGGCATTCTCAGCCTGCAGCAATCCATTGCCCAGGTCATGGTCTATGGCGACAAGCAATCGCACCTGGTCGCCCTGATTGTCCCGGATGCCGACTGGCTGCGCGAATGGCGGGCGAAGAACCGCAAGAAAGGGGAAGGCTGGGCGGACCTGATGCAGGACGACGATCTGCGCAAGGCGATACGCGCGGCGGTCGACGATGCGAACAAGGATCTGAACCCGATCGAGAAGGTCCGAAAGTTCACATTGGCGGATGAGCCGTTCAGCGTCGACAACGACATGCTGACCCCGTCGATGAAAATTCGCCGGCACATCATTCGCGAGAAATATGCGGATCGATTGAACGCGCTTTACGGAAAAGGCTGAACGAATGAAGCTCTATGGCGTCTACCTGTCCCCTTACACCCGGCGCGTGGCGATCGCCCTGAACATTCTGGACATGCCGTTCGAGCATGACGGTCTGCGCATCTTCGAAACGCCGGAGCCGGTGCGGGCGCACAATCCGCTGGTCCGGGTGCCGACGCTGGTGATGGATGACGGCAGTTCCCTGGTCGAAAGCTGGGCCATCCTGGATGAGCTGGACCGGCTTGCCGGTCCGGAAAGGGCTCTGGCCCCGGCGGCGGGCACGAAGCGCCGTGAAGTACTGCAGATCGCGGCTTATGGCGTCGGTGTAATGGAGAAGGCGCAATGGGCGTTCTATGAGCGCCGCTTTCATCCGGAGGAAAAGGTCCATGAGCCCTGGGAAGCCCATAATGACGCTCAGGTCGTCGCCGGTTTGAAGCATCTGGACGGCATCGCGGCGGCGGCGGGCGCGGACTGGCTGGCCGGCACGGACAGCGTCAGTCATGCCGATATCGCGGCCGCCGTCGCGCATAGCTTCGTTCGGGCTGTTCGGCCGAAGCTCGATGCGGACACGATCGCGCCCGCCTTGTCGGCCTTCACCGCGCGTTGCGAGGCCCTGCCTGCCTTCAAGGCCTGCCCGCTGCCCTGACCGGCCTTCAACAAGAGCACCGTGCGAGCCCGCCTACCGGTCCGAAGCCCATCGGTTGCACATCGCCGGCCCCGCCTTTGCCGGCGCGTCGAGCCGGTTTAGCGTCCCGTCCGACACGAAAGGAGCCCGCATTGAACTCCGATTTGCTCAATCTGGAGATCCTGACCGCTCGACCACCGGAAGGCGTGCCGGTCCGACCGACGCCCCTGGTCTTTCTGCATGGTGCCTTTGCCGGAGCCTGGTGCTGGTCGGAACGGTTCCTGCCCTATTTCGCAACGCTGGGCTATCGATGCTACGCGCCCTCCTTTCGCGGTCATGGCGACAGCGACGGACAGGCGCAACTCGACCGGTACGGCATCGCGGATTACGTCTCGGACCTGGCATCGGTCGTGCGCGACCTTGACGTTTCCCCGATGCTGATCGGGCATTCCATGGGCGGTTTCGTTGCGATGAAGTATGCCGAAACCCGGGAGGTGGCAGGGCTGGCCCTTCTTGCCTCGGTCCCGCCCGGCGGCCTGATCGGCCCGTCCATGAGCCTCGCGACCTGGAACCCGATGCTGATGTTCGAAATCGGCATGGCCCAGGCCGGAGCTCCGGGTGCGGTCAGCATGTCCGGTCTGCGTCAGGCGCTGTTCTCGGATCGTGTGCCGCCGGAAAGGGTCGAACGATACATGCCCCAGATGGGCGGTGAGTCGTCCCGTGCCGTCGCGGAAATGCACGGCACCATCCGTGTCGATCCGAATCGCCTGCGCGGACGTATTCCCCTGTGCGTCATGGGCGCGCAGGAAGACGGTCTGATCCCGCCGGCCTTCATTCGGTCCACGGCCCGGCAATTGGGCGTCGAGGCGACCATTCTGGACCGGGCCGGGCATGGCATGATGCTGGACGAAACCTGGCAAGCGACGGCCGATGCCCTTGCCCGGTGGATGCGCGCGAACGATATCTGAACCGGCGGTCAGGGTCCCTGCCCTGCGTCGCACCCGGTCGCAAAACGAGGGGCAGCATGTCCGACGACACATCTGAAAGATACAATGACGACGCCAGTTTCACCGGGCAGGTCCGCCGGGTCGCCCAGGTCGGCGGCGCCATGGCCGGGCTGGGTGCGCGTCTGGCCGGTGCCCGCTATCTGGGTGTCAAACTGGACAAGGACCAGCACGCCGGTCAGCTCAAGGCGGCAATTGGCGGCCTGAAGGGACCGCTGATGAAGGTTGCTCAGATTCTGGCGACAATCCCGGACGCCCTGCCCAAGGAATATGCCGAAGAACTGCGCCAGTTGCAGTCGAACGCTCCGTCCATGGGGTGGCCTTTCGTCCGGCGCCGCATGAGTTCCGAACTGGGACCGGGCTGGACCAAGAAGTTCGGCACCTTCGAAAAGGAAGCTGCCCACGCCGCGTCATTGGGTCAGGTCCACCGCGCACGGCTGGAAGACGGGACGCAGCTGGCCTGCAAGCTTCAATACCCCGACATGGCCTCGGCCATCGACGCGGATCTGAGGCAGTTGAAACTGATCTTTTCGATCTACGAACGTTACGACAAGGCGATCTCCACCCGCCGGATCTATGAGGAGCTGTCGGAGCGGCTGCGTGAAGAACTGGACTATACCCGCGAAGCCAACGCGATGCGCCTCTATACGGACATGCTGGCCGAGGAAGATCGGGTGCATATCCCGGAACCGGTCCAAGACCTGTCGACCAAGCGGCTTCTGACGATGACCTGGCTCGACGGGCGGCCGCTGATGGATTTCCGTGAGGCACCACTGGAGACACGGAACGAACTGGCGCTTTCGATGTTTCGGGCGTGGTATGTCCCCTTCTATTATTACGGTGTCATTCATGGGGACCCGCATCTCGGCAATTACACGGTGCGCGCCGATGAAAGGTCGATCAATCTTCTGGATTTCGGCTGCATCCGTGTTTTCCCGCCCAGCTTCGTTCAGGGGGTCATCGATCTGTATCGGGCTCTGCGCGACGACGATATGGACTTAGCCGTGTACGCGTACGAAAGCTGGGGGTTCGAGAATGTCACGAAGGAACTCCTGGATGTTCTGAACATCTGGGCCCGATTCCTGTATCGCCCGCTGATGGAGGACAAGGTCCAGCGCATCCAGGAATCCGACAGCGGCCAGTTCGGCGCCAAGATTGCCGGGCAGGTGCAAAAGGAACTGGTTCGGCTCGGCGGCGTCCAGCCACCGCGGGAATTCGTTCTGGTCGACCGGGCGGCGATCGGGCTCGGCTCGGTCTTCATGCATCTCAAGGCCGAAGTAAACTGGCACCGGCAATTCCATGAACTGATCGACGACTTCGATGCCAACCGTCTGGAAGCGCGGCAGAAAGCGGCACTCGCCGGGTCCGGATTGGCCCGGTGATCCACGCGCTGTGGCGGCGCATGATAGACGCCATTCATTAGAATGATACAAAACTTCAATACAACAAATTACAAAACTGCTCTTTTCTTTTCTCGATTGGTGTCCATATCCCCGTTATCATTCGCGAAATTCGGGCCAGCCGCGCGACAAAACGCGCCGATGGTCCGACTGTGCAGTTAAGGGGAAAAGGATAATCCCATGAAGATCGCGGTTCTGAAGGAACGGCGCGCCGGGGAAAAGCGCGTCGCCGCCTCGCCTGATAGCGTGGCCAAGTTCATCCAGTTGAACTGTACGGTCACGGTGGAAAGCGGCGCCGGAGAGTCCGCCTCCATTTCGGACGACGCATTCAAGGAAGCGGGCGCCCAGATTGCCAAATCTCCGGCCGAAACGATCAAGGGGGCCGATCTGGTCCTCAAGATCGCGCGCCCGACCGATGACGAAATCAAACTGTTTGCCAAGGGACAGGCGCTCGCCTGCCACGCATACGCCCTGACAGAGAGCGACATGGTGAAGAAGCTCGCAGCCCAGGGGGTGACGCTGTTTGCCATGGAACTGGTGCCGCGCATCACGCGGGCGCAATCGATGGACATCCTGTCCAGTCAGGCGAACATGTCGGGCTACAAGGCGGTGCTGGATGCCCTGCAGTACTACGGGCGCGCATTGCCGATGATGTCGACCGCCGCCGGGCGCGTGAACCCGGCCAACGTCTTCGTCATGGGGGTCGGCGTCGCCGGGCTTCAGGCCATCGCAACAGCAAAGCGCCTGGGCGCCATCGTCTGGGCAACCGACGTCCGCCCGGACACCAAGGAGCAGGTGGAAAGCCTGGGGGGCAAGTTCCTCGCCGTCGAGAACGAGGAATTCCAGCAGGCCCAGACCGAAGGCGGCTACGCCAAGGAAATGTCGGACGATTACAAGCGCCAGCAGGCCGCACTGATCGCCGAGAAGATCAAGACGATGGACATCGTCATCACCACGGCCCTGATCCCGGGCCGCCCGGCACCGGTGCTGGTGACCGAGGACCATGTGAAGTCGATGAAGCCCGGCGCGGTGATCGTCGACCTGGCCGTTGAAACCGGCGGGAACTGCCCGCTGAGCGAATACGGCAAGGTGGTGACCAAACACGGCGTCACGCTGGTCGGCCACGACAACGTGCCCAGCCGTCTGGCGGAAACGACGAGCCAGCTTTTTGCCCGCAACCTGCTGAACTTCCTGACACCGATGATCGACAAGGAAAGCGGCGCGCTGACGATCGATACCGAAGATACGGTCGTCGCCGGCACGCTGGTCTGTCGCGACGGAGAGATCGTCCATGATCGCGTGAAGGACGCGGTCGGCGCGTCACCGGCCAAGAAGGCGGCATCGAAATCCGGCGCGGCAAAGAAAAAGTCCGGCTCCAAGAAGTCCGCCAAGAAAGCGGCCGCCAAAAAGGCCCCCGCCGCCAAGTCGGCGGAGGCGCCCGCAGCGAGTCCGGAAGAAACGAAGACCGCCGATGGCGGCACCGAAAAGAAGGAGGGCTGATCGATGGATCAACAGACCCTTAGCGATACCGCGGCCACCCTCAAGGAACAGGCGCAGGCGCTTGCCGATCAGGCCGCCGCCCTTTCCGACAAGGTTGCCGCCATGGACCCGACCGGCGCCGTCGCCGCGGCCGAAGCGGCCACCGGCACGCCGTTCCTGCACCTCTTCACGGCCTTCGTCCTAGCCTGCGTCGTCGGCTACTACGTCGTCTGGTCGGTCACGCCGGCGCTGCATTCGCCGCTGATGGGCGTTACCAACGCCATCTCGTCGGTCATTATCGTCGGCGCGCTGATTGCAGCGGGCCCGACGGACCTGAACCTGTCCAAGGTTTTCGGCTTCATTGCCGTGGTCCTGGCCAGCGTCAACATCTTCGGCGGCTTCGTGGTGACGAACCGGATGCTGTCGATGTTCAAGAAGAAACAGCGCTAAGCGCGGCGGGAAAGGAGACCGACAATGGAATGGGCCGGTTACGCATATCTCGTTGCCGCAGTGTGTTTCATCTTGGCACTGCGGGGGCTGAGTCACCCTGAAACCGCACGAAACGGCAATCGCTTCGGCATGGTGGGGATGGCCATCGCGGTCGTCACCACACTGGCGATGCCGTCGGTGTTGTCCTACGAATGGATCATTCTGGGGATTCTGATCGGTGGCACGATCGGGACGGTCATTGCCCGGAAGATCGAAATGACGGCGTTGCCTCAACTGGTCGCCGCCTTCCACAGCCTGGTCGGCCTGGCCGCCGTCTTCGTGGCGGGTGCCGCCTTCTATGCGCCGGAAGCCTACAATATCGGTACCGCGGGCGACATCGCCGTGGCCTCGCTGATCGAGATGTCCCTGGGCACGGCCATCGGGGCCGTCACCTTCACCGGGTCGATCATCGCCTTCGGCAAACTGCAGGGCGTGATCAGTTCGAAACCGCTGATCTTTGCCGGTCAGCATCCGCTGAATGCGGGGCTGGGCATCCTGCTGGTCGCTCTGGTCGCCGGATTCTGCGTAACGCAGGAAGCCTGGCTGTTCTGGGCCATCGTACTGCTGAGCTTCGTCATCGGCATCCTTCTGATCGTGCCGATCGGCGGCGCCGACATGCCGGTCGTCGTCTCCATGCTGAACAGCTATTCCGGCTGGGCGGCGGCGGGCATCGGCTTCACGCTGGGGAATACGGCCCTGATCGTGACCGGGGCCCTGGTCGGCGCGTCGGGCGCGATCCTGAGCTACATCATGTGCAAGGGGATGAACCGGTCGATCATCAACGTGATCCTGGGTGGCTTCGGCGGCGAAACCACGGCCGCCGCTGCCGGCGGTGACGACGACCGTCCGGTCAAGTCCGGCGGCCCGGAAGATGCCGGCTTCATGATGAAAAATGCCGACAGTGTCATCATCGTCCCGGGCTATGGCATGGCCGTCGCCCAGGCGCAGCATGCGCTTCGGGAAATGGCCGACCTGCTGAAGGCGGAAGGCGTCGAGGTAAAGTATGCCATTCACCCGGTCGCGGGCCGCATGCCCGGCCATATGAACGTGCTGCTGGCCGAGGCCGACGTGCCCTATGACGAAGTGTTCGAACTGGAGGAGATCAACAACGATTTCGCTTCCACCGACGTAGCCTTCGTCATCGGCGCAAACGACGTGACCAACCCGGCGGCGAAGACGGACAAGACCTCGCCGATCTACGGCATGCCCATCCTCAACGTGGAGGATGCCGGACAGGTCCTGTTCCTGAAGCGGTCCATGGCATCGGGCTATGCCGGTGTCCAGAACGAGCTGTTCTTCAGGGACAACACGACCATGCTGTTCGGCGATGCCAAGCAGATGGTCGAGAAAATCGTCAAGAGCCTCAAGGACTAGACGGCGGGTTCACAAGCCGCCTCATCCCAAATTCAAGCCGCCCCGGTGATGTGCCGGGGCGGCTTTTTCTTTGGTTCCGAAAGTCCTACCGGCCCCAGCGCGCACGCTTGCCGCGCCCGTCAATGTGCAGGAACGGACCATGGAAGGCATTCGCACGATAGGCGCCCAATCCGCCGCGGGGTAGATCCGTACGGCGCGAGAAGAGTTCGGCTGCGAAATCGTAAAGGAAATCGGCGTCCCGCTTGTCGATCCGATTGTCCCCGTTCAGGTCGTCCATCACCCCGTCGCGCGGCGCGACGTCGATATAGATGTCGCTGGCATCGCCGAACATGTGGCGGGACAGCCGCGCTGAGCCAATCGCGGTGTTGTAGAACGGCGTCCGGTATCCGCTCATGACGAAGAACTGCTCCGCATCCGTGATGCCCTCCTTGCGCAGTTCCGTCAGCAGCGCTTCCAGGCGCAGGATGTTCGGTTCGGAAACCAGCAGGAATTTTGGATAATGGGACATCTGCTGTTTGCAGATGAACTGCCCGATGGTCAGCGTTGGCGAGATGGGCAGATGCATGTCTTCCCGATCCAGCCGGATCAGCCCCTTCGGCGTGTTCCGGGGGTAGTGCCCGATCCGGTACCCCTCCAGATAGCCCCGATCATCGATCTCCTTCGTCGGTTTCAGGATGAAGAGGGTAATCTGCGCGACCTCCCGGTCCTCGGCATCGAAGATCTTCATCGTTCGATTGCCCGCCGTGTCGGGGGCGGTCCAACTGGACCACCATACGGCCTCGCCGTTCACCTCGGCGGAATATCCTTCCGGCAGCTTCAGGCGTAGCGTTTCCCCCGGCATCACAAGTCGGTGCCAGATGGAATAGGGGATTGCCTTCCCATTCAGGGAAATCGCGGGTTCGGCGGCCGCTACCGATGCGACGGGGACTACGAAGGCGAGCGCAAGCGTCAATCCTGCGGCCAACAGGCCAATCAAATTTTTGCTCATCGGCGGGCGGTCATGTCCGAATTCGTTGTCTCGGTTTCCGATTCGGCGACATCGCGCATCGGAGCATACTGCTCAGCATATATGATACCGTCGTGGCGGCCGTAAATATCCCGCCAGAAATAAGGCGCCCCGGTATCGTCCACAGTGACCGTCATGTAGGTGATGTGGATCTGAACAGATTTCCGCAACGGGATATGTTTGTCCTGTTCGACGTCCTTCAGCGCGTCATCAATACGATCCGCCAGATCCTCACCGCTCTTTCCGGCGACCCAGCGGGCCATCTCAACCGGTCGCTCCAGACGCACGCATCCGGAACTGAACGCGCGACTCGCCTCGTCGAACAGGGAACGGCTGGGGGTATCGTGAAGATAGACGGAATACTGGTTCGGAAAGATGATCTTCAATGCGCCCAGCGCGTTGTCTTCACCTGGTTGCTGCACCAAACGGTACCGTTTGACAGACTCCGGATCGCTCCAGTCGACCTGGGCGGCAGACACCTCAACCCCAGAGGCACGTTCATAGACCCGGTATCCCTTGCGCAGCGCGTAGGACGGATCCTCGCTCAGTTTCGGCCGCTTGTCGCGGCGGGCGATGCTGACCGGCACATACCATTTCGGGTTGGCCACGATGTATTCGACCTCATCCGAGAAGACCGGGGTCTCGCGCCCGCGGCGCCCGACAACCGTCTTGGAGGAAATCTCCTTCACACCGTCGCTCCAGCCTTCGGCCGTGAAGGACGGAATATTGGCCCAGATGTACCGGGCGCCCATGTCGCCCTGCTTGCGCCAGCGATACATCGCATCGGCAATACGGTCGATTTTCGATGACACACTCTCATTCATCGCATCCAGCGTCCGGGGGCCAATCACACCGTCCACCTCCAGACCGTGACGCTTCTGGAACCGCTCAACCGCCGCAACCAGCCTGTCGTCGTACAGTGCCTCCGGCGCCGGCTGGCTCAGTTCCGGCGAAGGCTTAGCGACGTCATAGCCTTCTCGCGTCAGTCGATCCCGAAGCAGCGGTACGCGCGGGTCGCTGTCCCCGGGGCGGATCAGCCCGCCCGACGGGATCGCCCGCCAGCCGCCGTCATGCAGAATTTCCCGATAGTCCTGCAGCACCCGTCGCAGCCCCCGATATTGCGGATGATCGGGCTCGAACTGCTGAATCTGGCTTTCAAGGTCGCCTTTCCCGGCACTCTTGATTGCGGCGGGAAGCGCCGCGATCGCAGGGCTGGATTCATCGACCCGGATGACTTCCCCTTCATCCATCAGGCCGCCGCTAATCGCACCAAGCATGCGCAGAAATGCTGAGGTCATCAAAATGTCGGCCCTTGCCCGTGCCGCCTTGTCTCCCTCGAAACGGTCGGCGATCAGCGCGTCGATATCCCGCTCCAGGGTCTCCTCCGGGGCAACGCCGTAATCGAAAAGCTGCGCCCCGAAATCGGCGAGCGCTTCTGCTCCGTCGCGATTCCAGACAGGCTCGAAGAGCTGGCGGGCGTAAACGGCCCTTGCGGCATCAATGGCGCCCGGCGCCACGTCTCCGCCGAGTTCTTGGCGCAGAAAACCGCTTGTCAGCGTATCTTCGATTTCAGCCGCCAGTTTTCCGTCGAGCGGTTCGCCCAGCAAGGAGTCAGCAGGCGGTGGAATGAGCGGACGCGTCTGTTCCGGAGCGGCCCCGGCATCCGTATCGGAGACCGAGGCGACAAGATCCCGCTCTGCCGAGACCTTCTCAGCATGGGCTATTTCCGCCCGCGTATGCGCGATGATCGGCGCGGCCGCCCCGGCGACCAGCAATGTCGACAGTGGAATCACAATTCGGCGCAGTTTCATGACGTAACCCCCTTCGGTCCGGCCGACCGGCAGCCTTCGCGCTTTCAGCGCGTTCGGGCCGAGGTTAGGCCAGGGAAAATGGCAAGTGGTTCACGTCAGAAACGTTCAGGGCCCGGTTTGGTTGCCGGAGTGCCCAATATCGGCACTCCCGAGCTTACTCCGTGATGGGTCCCGATATCAGAGCTCGCCCCGGGAATGCGGATCGATACTGTAGGGGTACACCTTGGCAACGTAACCGGGTTGGTCCATCACTCGACGAATCCAGGCGACGACATTTCCATACTCGGCGAGTGGCAGTCCGGCCTCGTCCGTCCGGTGGACGTAGGCGAAGACGGCGATATCCGCGATCGTGTAGTCCGCCCCCGCCAGAAACGACCGCCCCGCCAGTTCCCGTTCGAGCACGCCCAGCGTCCGCAGGGCCGTGCCGCGCCGTTGATCGACCAGTTCCGCTCCCAGACTCGCCAGTTTGCCGGTCAAAGTCCAGTAGCGCAGCGACGCGATGCCGTTCTGCACATAGTCGGCCTCAAAGAACAGCCACTGCATGACCCACCCGCGCATCGCGGGGTCGTCGGGCAGGAACCGGCTGCCATCGGCCAGGAATGTAAGAATGGCATTTGATTCCGCAATGAAGCTGCCGTCTTCCAGTTGAATGGCGGGCACGGCGCCCATCGGATTGGCCCGCAGAAAGGCTTCCTTCTGCCCCTCACCTTCGAAAATGCTGATGATCTCTGTTCGATAGGGCTGCCGTAGCTGGTTCAGGAGCAAACGCACCTTGTAGGCGTTCTGAGACGGCAGATAGTCATAAAGCGTGATCATGATCCGGTCCCGGTGTCGTTCGAATGCTGGCGAATGGGAACGGACATTCGAACATTCCGGACCGGACTTCATTCCGGTTCTTGCGCAATATGGACTCTTGTCGTCGCGGCAGAATTTCTAGGCTTCTGTCACATTACAGTAACAAAACAATCATGTTAGATGTTTCCCAATTCATAGATGAATACGTCACGATACTGTAACCTTATGTTCGGACTAAGGAGAACATCATGCTTCGAACAGTTATCGGTTTCGGTATTGTCGTTGCGCTGGCGGCAGGTATTACCGCGGCACCTCAAAGGGCTGCCGCTCAGGGTGGGCCACAAGTCTGCGGTCCCCGTGATGCGATCATCACACGACTTTCTGCCCGGTATCAGGAGCGCCAGTCGGCCATCGGCATGACCAGCGGAGGATCTCTGGTCGAACTGTTCGTCTCTCCGGAAGGAACATGGACCTTTGTCCACACCAACACCGAAGGGATAACCTGCCTGCTTGCCGCCGGCGAGGACTGGGAGCTGGTGCTTCCGGAAGACACGGCGCAGGGGCCGGCACAGCCGTCCTGAAGCGCCCCGCAGCTACACGTCGAACAGCCGGCCGAAACCACTCGGCCGTACAGAACAGCCAGTCAGCCTCAGACTGTGCCAGGCCAGCGCCTGATTGCTGCACACCACAGGGAGGTTCAACGCGGCCTCCAGTTCTGCAACCACCTCGGCCGCTCGCAGTGCCGTGCAGGAGATGAACAGGGCGTCCGCTGACGGATCGAGAATCCGATGGGCAGCCGCGGCAATTGCGGATGGCGGAATCCGCGTCGCGTCAAAGTCACTGTCGATGTTGAAGCCTCCGACATTCAGGACCTCATACCCCCGTGCCTCGATTTCTGTGACCAGGGTCGCGTTCACTTCGCGGATATAGGGCGTCAGGATCGACAGCCGCCTCGCCTCCAATGCCTTGAATGCCTCACAGGCGGCGCGCAGCGGATTGGTCACCGGGACGTCGGGCCAGACCGACCGGATCGCATCCGCGACAATCTTTTCGCCGATTGCCGCCGTACCCGACGTGCAGGCGTAGATCATCGCATCGACGCCGACATTCGGCAGAATACCGGCGGCCGCCCGGGCAATATCGGGGCCCATCGCACGCAGGCTCTCGAGAGTCACCGGATTGGCGTTCAGAACCCGGTTGGTCAGAATCTCGACACCTTGGGGCACAATCCGGCGCAGATCGCTTTCGATGTTGAAATCTGTCGCCAGGGTGATGACACCGATCCGGCCGAGGGGATCGATCGTCTCCAGCTCATAGTCGAATGTCAGGTCGTCGTATCGCATTTCGCCCCCTTCAATCCACGACCGGAATTTCGGACGCGGCACGACGGGTCAGCCATTCCGCCCCGTCCTCTGTCACCACGATATTCTCCTCGTGCACCATCTGGCGGCCCGGCGCGAATTCCATGCCCGGTTCCAGGGTCAGGACGGCGCCCGGTTCCAGCAGCGTGCCGTCGTCCGGTGTATTGGACGGCCATTCGGTCAGTTCCATGCCCAGTCCATGCCCCAGGCGCCCGACAGAATTGCCCAATGCGCCGCCACGTTCCATGACCTGCCACATGGCGGACCAGACATCGCTGGTGGTCGCCCCGGGACGGGCCGCCCGGAACCCGGCTTCCGTCGCCTCGTAAACGGTGCGATAGGCGCGCTGCAGGTCTTCCTCCGCGCGCTGAAAGGCGAAATTCCGGTCGAAATCGCAGAAGTAGCCGTCATAAGTGGTGCCGGTATCGATGATCAGCACATCGCCTTCGTCCAAAATGCGATCGGTCGGCCCCATGATGATACTGTCATAGCCGCCCGGCCCGGACCCGGCGATCAGATAGGGCGAGTTATCGGCGCCACGCTGCAGCAGATCGATCCGGAAGGCGCGGCAGATCTCCAGTTCGCTCATCCCCGTCCGCATCAGCGCAGGCAGGGCTTCGAACGCGCCGGACGTGATCTCGCAGACATGCCGGATTTTCGCGATCTCCGCCGGGGACTTCACGAAGCGCAGGCGATGCAGCAACGGGGCCGCGTCGACCGGCTCCAGCCCCTCCAGATCGCCAAGAATCTTCAGAAAATCCGCAAGGGGCATGCGAACCAGGCTTTCGTGTCCCATGGGCACACCCAGCCGGCCGAACCGGCGCGGCAGGTCCGCCAGGGCCTGGGTCAACAGCGACACACCATCATCGGCCGGGCGCGGTGCCGGCCAGCATCGGATATCGTCGATCCAGGTCGCCTCCATGCCGGCCCGTCCGATCTCCGGAATGATCGTAACCGGCTTGCCCGACAGGGGCAGCAGGACAAACCAGGGACGGGTCGGGCTCTCCCAGAACTGGGTATGGAAGCCAGTGAAGTAACGAACCTCCGGTTCGTTGGTCAGCAGGATCGCATCCATCCCGGCGGCCCGCATCGCCGACTGGGCCCGTGCCGTGCGGCCCTCGAACTCCGCCACTTCGAACCCGCGACGCGGTCTTGCGGCGTCCCCCCGATCCGCCATGATGCTTCCCCTACGCCGCAATTTCCGCCGGCGGATGTCCGACGATGGATTCATAGATTTCAGGGTCCGTGGCCCCTTCCGTTCCGATCACGAGCACCCGCGCGGAATTGTCCAGCCCCAGCGCCGCCGCCGCATCCGGCGATTTGCAGGCCGCGACCAATCCGGCCAGTCCGGCAACCGCGGATTCCCCGGCCACAATCGGGCGCGCGCCCTGCGCCAGCCCCCGCATCAGCGGGGCGACCCAATCGTCCGATACCGTCATGAAGTCATCCGCCCCCGCCTTCAGCACCTCCCAGGCCAGCAGGGAAACCTCGCCGCAGGACAGGCCCGCCATCACCGTCTCCTCGACAATGTCGATTGCGACGGGCGTACCCTGGACGGCGCTGCGATAGAGGCAGGGGGCCCGGTCCGGCTCCACCACCACCACGCGCGGGCGATCGGCGCCGTAGTGCTGCCACAGACCAGCCGCGACGGCACCGGCCAATCCGCCGACGCCGCCCTGCAGAAAAACATGGCTGGGCGGCGCAGCGGTCGGTATCTGTCCGACAAGTTCCGACACCATCACGGTATATCCGGCCATGACATGACGCGGCAGGTCCATGTAGCCGTCATAGGATGTATCCGAAACGATGTGCCAGCCGTTGGCCGACGCATCCTGCGCGGCACGGCGGACCGATTCATCATAGTTCCCGTCAACCCAGACAACTTCCGCGCCGAAATCCTCCACCGCGCGGGCACGGCCCGGACTGACACCGGCATGCATGTAAATCTTGCAGCCGGCGCCGAACATCCGCGCACCCCAGGCCACCGACCGGCCGTGATTTCCATCCGTAGCGGTGACGACAGTGACACCCGCAGCCCGGTCCGCGTGACGCCCCTGGGCGATCTCATCCTCCGGCAAGGGAATACCGGTTTCGGACCGCAACTCCCGCCCCAGCAGCTTCAGCACCGCATAGGCCCCGCCCAGCGCCTTGAAACTGCCCAGACCGAAACGTGGTCCCTCATCCTTGTAGTAAATGGATGCCAGATTAAGGCTCCGGGCGGCTTCCGACAGATCGACAAGTGGCGTCGGTGCATAGCCGGGCCATTGGGAGATCGCCGTCCTCGCGCTGTCGCAAAGCGCGGAATCCAGAACCGACCCCAGCCCTGCCGGATACGGAATTCCGGTCTGCGCCTTGTCATTGTGATGCAGCACCATGTCGCCGCCGTGCATTTCGGACAGATCCATCATGGGTCACTCCCCCGTCGGCAAGATATCGCGGACCAGTCGGACCCAAAGCCCGGACCCGACCGTCAGTATCGCGTCGTTGAAATCATAATTCGGGCTGTGAAGACCGCAGCCCCCTGGTCCTGTGCCGCCATTGCCCAGAAGGAAGTAGCAGCCGGGCTTTTCCCGCAACATGAAGCCGAAATCCTCCGAAGCCATGACCGGGCGGCAATCCTGATTGACCTGATCCGCCCCAAGGTGATGGACGGCGCTTTCCGCAAGCTGAGCTGCCTCTTCCGGGGCGTTGATGGTTGCGGCAAACTCGTGGCTGTAGCTTACGGTCGCCGTTGCGCCATGGGCCTCGGCAATAGCGGCCGCGATCCGGCGCATACCCGCTTCGATCGCCGATTGCTGCTGGGACGTGAAGGCCCGCACATCGCCGCGCAGAACAACCTTGTCCGGGATCACGTTACGCGTCGCGGCGACATCGAAATCCGTTACCGACAGAACGCAGGGTTCCAACGGGTCCAGATGCCGCGACGCCAGGGTCTGCAGGGCAAGCACGATCTCCGACCCGGTCACGATGGGGTCGACTGTCATATGGGGAAGTGCGGCATGCCCGCCCCGTCCCTGAACGACGATCTCGAAATTGTCTTCGCAGGCCATGATCGGGCCGGGTCTGACGGCCACATGCCCGGTCGGCAGAGACGGCATGTTGTGAAGCGCAAAAATCGATCGCACCGGAAACCGCTCGAACAGACCGTCGGCCATCATCGCCTTCGCGCCCAGGCCGTGCTCTTCGGCCGGCTGGAAAATGAAGACGACCTCACCGTCGAAGCCGCCCTCCTCGCTCAGGCGCTTGGCCGCCCCCAGCAGCATCGCGGTGTGGCCGTCATGCCCGCAGGCGTGCATGCGACCAGGCACCGTGGACGCATGGTCGAAGCCGTTCTCCTCCTGGATCGCCAGGGCATCCATATCCGCACGCAGGCCAATCGAAGGACCGTTCCCCCGGCGCAGGACGCCGACGACGCCGGTGCCGCCGATCCCCTCCTCAACAGACAGTCCAAAGCCGCGCAATGTCTCCGCTACGAAACCGGCGGTACGCGGCAGATCGAATCCCAATTCCGGGTGACGGTGAAGGTCATGGCGCCAGCCCCGCATCAGCGACTGGAACCGTGTGGGATCTTCCATGGTGTCTGGCATGGCGCAACCTGAGCGTATTTGACGACCGAACGGGTTCCATCCTATTCCAGTAGAGATGATGAATTTCGTCGCTCTTTGCACTTCATGGTACGAAATTCCTCCACTTCCAGGAATTCAGCGCCAAATATTATCGAGGGTCAGATGGATGAATTCGACGCCCGACTGCTGAATCTGATGCAGGAGAACAACCGCCTGACCGCAGAGAAGCTGAGCGAGCTTGTCGGACTGTCGCCCGCGGCCTGCCAGAAACGGCTGAAGCGCCTGCGCAAGAACGGCACGATTGCACGCGACATCTCAGTCCTGTCGCCGGAGGCGGTGGGCCGGAAACTGACCCTGATCGTCGAAGTGACGATGGAGCGCGAACGCCCGGAGGTCCTCGACCAATTCAAGCGTACCATGCGGGCCGCGCCGCATGTGATGCAGTGCTATTATGTAACCGGAAACGCCGATTTCATCGTCATCCTGACGGCGCGCGATATGAAGGAATACGAGGAGTTCACCCGCCGGTATTTCTTCCAGAACTCGAATGTGCAGCGGTTTCAGACCAATGTCGTCATGGACGATGTAAAAGTCGGCCTGAACATTCCCGTGGATGCCTCGGAGAGCCCCTGACCTATTTCCGACTGTGATAGGTCAGTCCCAGCGCAATACAGTGCATCAACGCGTCCCGGCATTTCCCTGGATCCGTCGGCAGCACAAGCGCCCGGTTGCCTGAATATTCGAACAGATCGCCGTACCGGGCCTGGAAATCCGCGATCAACGTCGTGCTGCAATGAACGAAAAGCGCACCGCGCGCCGGATTATCCGGTGCCGGGCCCAACCGAAGGGTCGTTCCGCTCTTGGGCTTTTCCGTGAGGTAGGACGGCTGCCCCCACTTCAGGGCTTCCACGACCCGACCGCTTTCAGGTGTCCGCATTGCGGTTTCAAAGATCAGATCCCGAACGGGGTGCAGGATGCCGCGCAACGCCACAGGCAGCTTCAGGAACGCCGCCGACACTTCTTTCGATGCCGGTGGCGCGAATGTCATCCCATCGCCTCGACCGCGTCGTCGTCAATCTCGTCGCCGGCCAGATCATCACCCAGATCCTCGTCCAGCGCGTCGTCATCCGACGGTGTCCCACCGCCGGGACCGCGCCGTTCCGCGCGCGGCGTGCGACCGAACATGTCGCGGTAGCATTTGGAGAAATGCGAGGCCGACGTGAACCCGCTGGCAAAGGCAACCTCCGTCACCGGCATGGTCGTCTGGGTCAGCAGTGTCTTCGCCCGGTTCAGGCGGAGTTTCAGATAATAGCGCGCAGGGCTGGTGTTCAGATAGCGCCGGAACAGTCGCTCCAACTGGCGGCGCGACAAACCAACACGATCGGCAATCTCGTCACGGGTCAGCGCCTCCTCGGTGTGACGCTCCATCTCGGAAATCGCGCGGATCAGCTTCGGGTGACTGATGCGCAGACGGGCCTGCAGCGGCAGACGCTGATCGTCATGGCCTTCACGCATGCGCTCATGCATGAACTGTTCGGCAACGGCGGCAGCCAGTTCCTGACCATGGCGCGTCGAGATTTCGTTCAGCATCATGTCGAGGCCGGACACGCCGCCGGCACAGGTGAACCGGTCGCGATCAACCTCGAACAGCTCCGCACGGACGTCCAGTTCGGGAAATTCCTCTGTAAAGCTGTCCAGGTTTTCCCAATGAATTGTGCAGCGATACCCTTTCAGCAATCCGGCATGGGCCAGAACGTGGGCACCGGTGCAGATTGCACCGATATGGCTGCCTTCCCGCGCCCAGCGGCGCAGCCAGCCGAAAACCGCATTGTCCTTGTAGACATGGGCTTCCAGCCCCGAACACAGAATGACGTTGCTGGGGGCCTGATTGTAGTCCGCCACGGATTTGTCAGTCTGGATCGGAAAGGCATTGGATGCCAGAACGGCCTCTCCATCGCGGCTGGCGGTTTCCCACTGATACAGGGTCTTGCCGCTGATCCGGTTGGCCAGGCGCATGGGTTCCACGACGCCCGAAAGGGCGATCATCGAGAAATTCGGAATCAGGACAAAGACGACTTTGTCGGGCCCCGAACCCGCAACGGGCTTGAACATTCGAGTTGCCATCGACCACCCAATCGCAGATCGACTGACTAACGCATACGCGACATGTCAGCGATATGACAGTTTGCCTACCTAACCGCCCATCCTGCAAGTCGCCGTTTTTCCTCCCCGGATCGGCTTGCCGATATGCGTCATTCGCCTATGGGGCCAGATCGGGCACCTTGTCAATCCGCGTCATACCGCCCGTAACGGCGCCGTCGCAATCTTTGTGAAGGCTGTCGCAGTTCTGAAAGGGACGAAACGCGGTCGGCCTTATGGATACGGTCCTGGGATGAAGGACCTCCGAACCATGAAGAAATATTCGATCTTCGCCATCGCGCGGAACGCACGGAACCACCATCAGGACTGGGAACGCGCCTGGCGCAGCCCCGACCCGAAACCGTCCTATGATGTCATCATCATCGGCGGTGGCGGTCACGGCCTGGCGACGGCCTACTACCTGGCCAAGGAATGCGGCATCACCAATGTCGCCGTCCTGGAAAAGGGCTGGCTGGGCGGCGGCAACACCGGCCGCAACACCACGATTGTCCGGTCGAACTACCTCTGGGATGAGTCGGCGGCGCTGTACGACCACGCGGTCAACCTGTGGGAAGGGCTTAGCGACGAACTGAACTACAATGTCATGTTCTCCCAGCGCGGCCTTCTGCACCTGGCGCACAATGTCCATGACATGCAGGAGATCGGCCGGCGCGGCAACGCGATCTACATGAACGGCATCGACAGCGAATTCCTGACCCCCGAGCAGGTCAAGGAAATGGTGCCGATCATCAATCTGAACTGCCGCTATCCGGTGATGGGTGCACTGCTGCAGCGGCGCGGCGGCACCGCCCGCCATGATGCGGTGGCCTGGGGCTACGCCCGCGCGGCTGATTCCATGGGCGTCGACATCATCCAGAATTGCGAAGTGACCGGCTTCAAGATCGAAAACGGCGTCGTGAAGGGCGTTGAAACCACGCGCGGTTCCATCGGCGCGAACAAGGTCGGCGTCGTCGCGGCGGGTCATTCCTCCGTCGTCGCCGAAATGGCCGGTTTCCGCATGCCGCTGGAAAGCTTCCCGCTGCAGGCCTTCGTCAGCGAACCGATGAAGCCGATTGTCGATTGCGTGATCATGTCCAACGCGATTCACGCCTATATCAGCCAGTCCGATAAGGGCGAACTGGTCATCGGCGGGTCGGGCGACCCCTACATCTCCTATTCCCAGCGCGGCAGTTTCGATCAGATCGAACATGTGGTCGGGCCGGTGATCGAACTGTATCCGATCTTCAGCCGCGTGCGCATGCTGCGGCAATGGGGCGGGATTACCGACGTGACTGTCGACCGGTCGCCGATCATCACCAAGACCCCGGTTGAGAACATGTACTTCAACTGCGGCTGGGGCACTGGCGGGTTTAAGGCCACGCCGGGTTCGGGCCATGTCTTTGCCCATTCCATCGCAAAGGGCGAAATGCACCCGATCGCCGCGCCGTTCACCATGGACCGGTTCCATACCGGCGCCCTGATCGACGAAGCGGCCGCCGCCGCCGTCGCGCACTAAGGAGCTAAGCCATGTTTCTCGTAAAATGTCCCTGGTGCGGCTGGCGCGAACAGACCGAATTCTCCTATGGCGGCGAAGCCCATATCGCCCGCCCCGCCGATCCCGACAAGATATCGGACCAGGAATGGGGCGAGTACATCTACACCCGTGACAACACCAAGGGTGTTCATGCCGAACGATGGGTTCACACCCAGGGCTGCGGCCGCTGGTTCAATGCCGTCCGGCATACCGTCACCGATGTGATGTGGGACAGCTACAAGATGGGTGAGGACGCGCCGAACCCGCCGGCCGACTGGGATGGCCTGTCGAGCCGCGACGAGCTCGAGTCGAGCGAAGGTAAGTAAGATGAGCCAGACCTACCGACTGAACGGCAAGGGCCGGATCGACCGGTCGCAGCCCCTGACCTTCACCTATGACGGCAAGTCCTATACCGGGTACCGCGGCGATACATTGGCATCAGCCCTGCTGGCCAATGGCGTCAAGCTGGTCGGCCGCAGCTTCAAGTATCACCGCCCGCGCGGTATCATGACCGCCGGGTCGGAGGAACCGAACGCGCTTGTGCAACTGGGCGAAGGCAACCGGACGGAGCCGAACACCCGCGCCACGATGGTCGAACTGTTCGACGGGTTAAGCGCGTCGAGCCAGAACTGCTGGCCGTCCGTGAAGTTCGACCTGCAGTCCATCAACCAGAAATTCGCGAAGCTGTTCCCGGCCGGGTTCTACTACAAGACCTTCATGTTTCCGTCCTCCTGGTGGGAGCCGGTCTATGAAAAGATCATCCGAAACGCCGCCGGTCTGGGCAAATCCCCGATGGAACGCGACCCGGATTCCTATGCCCAGAAATTTGCCCATTGCGACGTTCTGATCGTTGGCGGCGGACCGGCCGGTCTGGCAGCCGCGCTGGCAGCGGGTCGCGCCGGCGCGCGCGTCATCCTGGCCGACGAACAGAACGAATTCGGCGGATCGCTGCTAGGCGACGATGCCGAGATCGACGGCAAACCTGCCCTGGAATGGGTCGCCGATGCCGTGGCCGAGTTGGAAAGTCTGGACGAGGTCACGGTGCTGCGCCGGACGACGGTTTCCGGATACTACGACTACAACTTCCTGACGGCACTGGAACGGGTCACGGATCATCTGGGACCGCAGGAAGACGACAGCGTGCCGCGTCAGCGTTTCTGGAAGATCCGCGCCAAACGGGTCGTGCTGGCACAGGGCGCCATCGAACGCCCGCTGGTCTTCGCGGACAATGACCGCCCCGGTATCATGCTGGCCTCGGCCTTGCGCACCTATATCAATCGGTTCGGCGTATTGCCGGGACGCGAGATCGTCGTCTTTACGAACAACGACACCGCCTACAAGACCGCCCTGGACGCAAAGGCGGCCGGCGCGCGGGAGGTAACCGTTGTCGATCTGCGCGACGACCCGAAAGGCGTCCTGGTCGCGCTGGCGGAAGAGGCCGGAATCCGACTCTTCAAGGGCTATGCCGTTGTTGCCACTGCCGGCAAGCATGCCGTCGGCAGTTGCGAGATTGCCAAACTGGGCGAAGACAATCGCACCATCGTCTCCGACACGACCGCCCTGCCCTGCGATATCCTGGCCCATTCCAATGGCTGGAACCCGACGGTCCATCTGTGGAGCCAGGCGCGCGGTAAACTGAACTGGGATGAAGAACACCAGTGCTTTGTGCCGGGTTTTGCCGGCCCGTGGAAGCCGGTCTCCGCGGGATCGGGCAACGGCGCCTTCGCCCTGAAGGACTGCCTGTCCCAAGGCTTCGCCACCGGCGCAACGGCGGCAAAGGCCGTCGGCTTCGGCTCGGGCGCTGCCCCGCCGACACCCGCGACGGACGACATCGAATACGGCGCCATGCGCATGGTCTGGACCGTGCCCGGCAAGAAGCCGCTGGGCCACGGCAAGGCCAAGCATTTCCACGACCACCAGAACGACGTCGTCGCGTCGGACATTCATCTGGCGGCGCGCGAAGGCTATATCTCGGTCGAGCATCTGAAGCGCTACACGACGACCGGCATGGGCACGGACCAGGGCAAGACCTCCAACGTCAACGCCCTGGCGATCATGGCCGAAATTCGCAATGCGGCGATCCCGGAAGTCGGTACGACCACCTTCCGCCCGCCCTACACACCGATCACCTTCGGTGCCGTCACCGGACAGAACCGCAACAAGCTGTTCCTGCAGGAACGCACCACCCCGATGCACAAGGCGCATCTGGATGCGGGCGCGGTGTTCGAGGATGTCGGTGACTGGAAGCGCCCCTGGTACTTCCCGCAGGGGAAGGAGACGATGGACGAAGCGGTGATGCGCGAATGCCGCCAGGTCCGGGAATCCGTCGGTATGCTGGACGCCTCGACCCTGGGCAAGATCGACATCCAGGGCAAGGATTCCGCAGAGTTCCTGAACTGGGTCTATACCAACAAATGGGACAACCTGAAGCCGGGTCGCGCCCGTTACGGCCTGATGCTGAACGAGCACGGCATGGTCTTCGACGACGGCGTTACCACGCGGCTGGCCGACGATCATTTCCATATGACCACCACGACCGGCGGCGCCGCGCGCGTCCTGGGCTGGCTGGAAGAATGGTCCCAGACCGAATGGCCGCAGATGGATGTCTACTTCACATCCGTCACCGAACAATGGGCGGTCTGCACCATCACGGGACCGAACTCCCGCGCGCTGCTGTCCGAACTGACGGCCCTGGACCTTGATCCGGAAACCTTCCCCTTCATGGCGATGCAGGAAGGCAAGGTCGCGGGTGCCCCCGCGCGGGTCTACCGGATCAGCTTCACCGGCGATCTGGCCTATGAGATCAACGTGCCGGCACGCTATGGCCTGCATGTCTGGAACGCCCTGCGGGAGGCCGGCAAGAAGCACGACCTCTGCCTCTACGGCACCGAGACCATGCACGTTCTGCGCGCCGAGAAGGGTTTCATCATCGTCGGTCAGGATACCGACGGCACGGTGACGCCGATGGATCTCGGCATGAACTGGATTGTCTCGAAGAAGAAGGACGACTTCCTGGGGCGCCGTTCCTTCGCGCGCAGCGATACCGCCCGTGAGGGCCGGAAGCAGCTGGTCGGCCTGCTGACGCAGGATCCGAACTTCGTCCTGCCGGAAGGCGCGCACGTGGTGGAAGACGTGAAACCCAAGCCGCCGATGAAGACGCTGGGCCATGTCACATCCAGCTATTTCAGCCCGAATGTCGGTCGTTCGATCGCACTGGCCCTTGTGGCCGACGGTCACAATCGCAAGGGCGATACGCTCTCCGTCCCTCTGATGAGCGGCCGAGTAGAGAAGGTGACGATCACCGATACGGTTTTCTTCGATAAGGAAGGGACGCGGACCAATGGCTGATGCGATCCAACCCGGCGTGACGGCCGATACCCCGCTGACCGCCAAGACACCGGTCCAGATCGAGGGTCTTTCGATCACCGAGTTGCCCTATCTGGGCAAGGTCACCCTGCGCGGCGATGCCGGCAACAAGGCCTTTGCCGAGGCGGTAAAGAAGGTCCTGGGCGTGGCCCTGCCGACCGAACCGATGTCCTCGGCCCAGAAGGGCGGCATACGCGTATTCTGGAAGGCGTTTGACGAATGGCTGATCTGGACTGAGGCGGATGGCCAGACGAAACTGATCGACGACCTGCGGGCTGCCTTGGACGGCGTCAGCAAGGCCGTGGTCGATCTGTCGGATTACTATACGGTGATCCGGATATCGGGCAGCCTGTCGCGCGAATTGCTGGCCAAGGGCTGCGCCCTGGATCTCCATCCGAACCGCTTCACCCCTGGCCAGGCCACCGGAACCGGTTTCCATCACGCGACTATCTTCATCACCCTGGTCGAAGGCGATACGTTCGATGTGATGATCCGCTGGAGCTTCGCCGATTATCTCTGGGACTATTTCGCCGACGGTGCGCGGGAGTGGGGCTGAAACGGCTACCTCGCCCGCGCAGTGGTTGCCGCAAACCGGCTAGAGTCCGAACATGCGGTTCGTGAAGGCCAGCAGAACGACGGGCAGAACGACGGCCCAGGGCGCACAAACGATGCCGGCCGCTTCGGCTCGGCTGAACAGGGGGAATGCCGTCAGTCCTCGTCTGCCCGTCTGCCGAACCGCCAGGCAGGACAGGACGCAATAGCTGGCCGGCAAGTAGATCAGAAACACATGATCTCCACCGAACCCTGCCAGCAGTTGGTTCCGCCCGAGCCACAGTATGGCAAAGCCGACCTGGACTAGCGCATACAGGGCGACGAACCCCGCATAGATCCATGCCTTCATCCTGAACGCCGATCCAGGGCTACGAACCCGTCCGCCGATGACATTGGTAATGTTCTGTTGCGTCAGGAAGACGTAGGTCCTGTACTCCGCCCGAAGGCAGGCTCCCGCAACCAGGGCGCCGAACAGAATGGCGAGATACAGACTGTCCCAGAATGCGGGCAATCCGCGCACTGCCCCAAAGCTGTCGGAGAGTGGGGCTACGAACACGGACCGATAGACGCCCAGCACCTCCCGATACGGACCGGACCATTCCACCATGCCATTCAGCAGGGAGGCGAAGGCCGCGCAGGCTAACAGGTAGGCAATGGCGGCAAGGATCAGCCCCCAGGTCGGAACCGCTCGCAAGGCCTGAAGCGCCGCTGCCATTTTGCGTGTCACTGACACGATCACCACCAGTGCCGTGATTTGCCGAACATCCGCTTGCCTATAGGCAATGCCATGCGCACCGCGCAAGCCGGAAAGGGCGGACATGGCGCGATAAAGCCATGGCACTGTTTGGGCCGCGCGTGTTTAATAGGGCCATGAGCGGTCGATTGTATTGTGCAGGGTGGCACGCATGCTGAATGAACTGGAGAAGATCGCCGGCAAGGTCGCCAATGCGCCGCGACCGCCATTGCCGGGCGGGATCATCGAAGAGGTACCGGACGAGGATCCGGCGACCATGATGGCGACGCAGGATGGTGCACGGATCTATCTGCCGGCCGGGGCGGTTATCGAATACCGCGACGAGAATGACAATTTCAGCGTCCGCCGCATCACCCTGGTCTCTGCGGAACCCGAAGGCACACCGCCGAGCCTGAACGCCTATTGCCATGTGCGGCGCGGCCTTCGCCGGTTTCAGTTCGACCGGATCGAACGCATTCTGGACCCCCATGGCGCGGTCGGCACCTATTCATCGCCCGAAGCCTTCCTGAACTGGTTCCGCTATGACCGCGAGGGGCCGGAAGAGGGAGAGACCGCGGCACGGTCCCTGCTGCGCGCCGCACGGCACGAACTGACGGTGCTGATGTTCTTCACCCGCTGCGACGGTTATCTGCACCCCGCCGAGCGATCGGTCCTGCTCGACTACATAACCAAGACTTATGGGGACGACGCTGTCGATCCCGACGATCTTTGGGAGGTGGTACGCCGTCTCTACCCGGATTCCGATACGATGATGGCGGCCGCAAAGGCCATCGTCGACGCGGACGGCACCGATGCGCTGGACGATCTGCGCGTCAGCATCCGGCGGCTGATCGAGGCGGACGGGGTGATTCACAACAATGAGGCGCTGCACGCCATCGAACTGGCCTATCTGAAGGACAACGCCTAGCGCGCCTCCCGCAGGGCAGCCAGTTCCGCCTCCAACTCGCCGATCCGGGCATTCATCTTGCGAATTCGCATTTGCTGCTGCCAGTAGAGTTCCTCGAACAGGCCCGGGGCATCCCGCAGCAGCTTGCGAAACGCCTCCCCGCTGACCTTCATCGCGGTACAGCCCTCACGCCCGCCACGCACCCCGGCCGAGCGTGGCCGCCCGTCGATCACGGCATATTCCCCGACGACAGAACGCGGCCCGATACTGTTCAGAAAGACCTCCTGCCCCTGTCCGTTGCGGTGCATGACATCCAGCGCCCCCTCGATCACCAGCAGCACATAGTCACCGATATCACCCTCGTGCCAGACATAGCGGCCAGGCGGCACGTGCAGGCGAACGCCGTGGCGATACAGTTCCGCCAGGGCGTCCTCTGAGAACGCCGTTGATTCCCGAAAAAACTGCCGAAAGTCGGTGTTCACCAAGCGACTAACGGCCGCTACATCCGTTTCCTCGGAGTAAACGACGGAAAATCCCAGATGGGCTTCGTAATTCAGCAATGTGTCGCTGAGGATGTTGGAAAACAGGGCCTGAAAGGCACCATGATCCGGCCGGTGGGACGATACATCCACATTGGTCCCGACATAGCCCATCATCCAGGTATAGATTTTCTCTTCCCGACCTTGCCAGATCGCCTCCCAGTCGGGCGCCGCGTCTGAAAAAAACGCCTCGTAGGGATTCAGGTCAAAGGAGTGGAATGCGAGGTCGATCAGCCCGTCGCCGCCGAAGCGCAGCGGGTTGAGTTCCACCGGGACGAGGCCCTTGCTGCCCAGCTTGAACTCGCCATGGATCGGAAAGGCGCACGCGCCGAGCGTCTCGTTCAGGCCTTCGAACCATGCCGTCAGCTCGGCATGCAAACGGTCGAAGACCGGCTTGCTGGTATAGTAAAGGGCATGCAGGTAATCCGGGTTTTCCGGGATCGGATGATGGTAGATGTTTACGATGACCGGCGCCCCAGCCCCGTCGTAGAACATGTCGACGGCATATTCCTCGCCATCGATGAACTCCTCGACGATGACGTCGGCATCCGACAGGACCGTATCCGCGAAGACCGCCCCATTCTTTCGAATTTCGGCCCGCATTTCAGCCTGGATCGCGGCAAGGTCCGATCCGGAGTCGATGATCTTGATCGCCGTCGCGAAATACCCCCGGTTCGGTTTCACGACGAAGCGGCGCCCGGGCGGCAGGTCCAACGTTGGCAGATCCGTCAGGGGCAGCAGGCGGTGGTAGAAGTCGGGATACCGCGCGGACAACATCTCACGGCAGCGGTTCTTGTTCTTCAACGCATCGATAAGGTCAGCACGTCTGGGGTCGTCGAGCCGCTGCAGCACAGTATCCAGCACGTTCTCCGACGTGATCACGACGCGGTCGTCCGGACCGAACCGGCGGTCGCCCTGTCCATCCAGTTCGCCGCCGTCCATGAGATCTGCGACGCCGCGCCGAACCGTGTCATCCAGAACAACGGACGAGCCGTGATCGGAACGGTCCACAACGATCAGTCCGGTCGTCCGCGGCCCCTCCATCCGGCTGTTCATCCGGCTGCCCCGCCGGACGCGGCGGTCGTCACGAAGATCGCAAAGAAAATGGCATAGACCGCCAGAAGAATCGGGATACCGGCGAAATTCAGCCGGCGCGCCAGCCGGTCACGCCCGATCAAATGCAGACGTTCGCAACCGACCGACAGGACCATGGAAGCGGTGATCAGAAGAAAGGTGCTGATCTCCAGATGATCGGCCAATCCCAGCGTCGGTGACGACGGATAGCTGCTTTCCAGCACGTGCTTGTTGCCGATGGCGGAAAAAATCGCCGCCAGGATCATGCCGATCCGATAGTCCGGCATGCCGGAAGCTGCAGTAAGCCAAATCGCGGCACACATCAGGACCGCGATCAGATAGCCGATATAGGCTTCGAAGAAGAGTTTCGGATTGTCCCGCTCAAGGGGAATCGAGAACACCACCCTCGGAAAGGCCAGAAGATCGGCCGATTCCTCCCCGAAGGTCGTGTTGTAGGTAAAAACCCGGGGGTCTCCCTGGATCGGACCCGGCGCCCACCCGCTCAGGTTCAAGTCCTTCCCGATCACGGAGTTTTCGCGATCAAACACAAACTGCATCTGCGTCGCGTCCAGACCGACGCTTTCCAGAACGATATCCATGCGCTGCGAATCGAACGGAAAGTCTGCCAGGTCCCAGGACTGGTTCACCAACAGCCGGTACTTCGCCGCCACATAACGCCGCCCGTCCGAACGAAAGCGGCTGTAGCTTTCCAGCCGCTCGTATTCCCGGGCATTGGTGAATTCGATGGTGTTCAGGGGATCGTATCCGGGCTGGTCGTGAATGAACCACAGCCAGATGATCGTTTCGAACGTCTCCTCGTAGAAGTCCAGATCGTACAGGGACGAAACGAAAATCCCGACCTCCACCTTCGCCGGTTCGGCGCGTGCGGCACCGGGCACCGACATCAGGGTGATCAGCAGGGAGGCAAGGACCGCTGGAACAATCAGACTGCGGCGGAGGAGGGTCGATACGGACGGCATGCGATGGGTCTCGGAACCTGGACTGAATCTTGGGCTCGGCGCCACGGCGCGCCGCGCACGACCTTACCGTCAGTTGCCCGCCGCCGCCATAGAATACCCGTTCGAATCTCTGCAATTGACAACAATATAAAGATATCGTTATATTGACATTAGATTGAGGAGGGCGCCATGGAACGGCTCTTACAGGCAATGCGCGCGGTGGCGGAACCGACCCGGCTTCGGATTCTGAACCTCGTCGCCCATTCCGAACTGACCGTCAGTGACCTGGTTGGGTTGCTGGGTCAGAGCCAGCCCCGTTTGTCCCGCCATCTGAAGCTGCTGGTCGAGGGCGGCGTCCTGGCCCGCTACCAGGAGGGTACCTGGGCTCGCTATCGGCTGGCCGGCACGGCCGCTGACGAATCCGGCCCCGCTGCCTTCGCCGGTGCGGTGCTTGACCTTCTGCCACTTGACGATGCGACCCTGTCCCGCGATCTGGAGCGTCTGGACCGTCTCCGCCGCAAGCGGGATGCGGAGGCCGCCGCCTATTTCAAACGCAACGCCGAACAGTGGGATCGAATCCGCGCCCTGCATGTCGACGAAACGGCCCTGACGGAGTGCCTGAACGACGTTACGGCCGACTGGCCGCTGGGTCGTCTGCTGGACATCGGAACCGGCACCGGCAAACTGCTGGAACTCTTCGGCCCGCGCGCCACCAGCGCCGTCGGCATCGATTTGTCGTCCGACATGCTGCGCGTTGCCCGCGCGGCGATCGAACGCGACGGCCTAGCGCACTGCCAAGTACGCCAGGCCGACATGTATCAGATTCCCTGCGACGACGGCGACTTCGACACGGCGGTGCTGCACATGGTGTTGCATTACTCCGACGATCCGCAGCAGGCCCTGACGGAAGCCGCCCGCGCCCTGTCGGAGGACGGCCGCATCGTCATCGTCGATTTTGCCCGTCACAATCTGGCGGAGCTCCGCGCCGAACATGCCCATCGCTGGCCCGGCTTCACGGATGATCAGATCTGGGAATGGCTGGCCGGCGCCGGCTTCACCGATACCGATGTCACCCGCCTGGAAGGCGGCGCCCTGACCGTCTGCGTCTGGACCGCCCGCAAGGCCCAAGCCGAAAAGGACGCGGTCGCATGACGTCGCCTCTCTATATCAGCTTCGAGGTCTTTCCGCCGAAATCGGGAACCTCCGCAAAGTTTGTCGACAGCGTCCGGGCGCTTGCGGGAACCGGCAGTCATGTCTCTGTGACCTACGGGGCCTCAGGGTCAGGTCGCGGGCGGAGCGAAACCGCCATGGACGCGCTCTGCGATGCCGGACTGTCCGGCTCAATCGCCGCCCATCTGACCGCAACGGGTCAGCCGCGCGACCGGGTGCTCTCGCTGGCGCGATCCTGGAAGGAGCGTGGCATTCGCCGGATCGTCGCCTTGCGCGGCGACGCCCCGCCGGAAGGCGAAGGCGAGTTTCAGTGCGCCGCGGAGCTGACCGAGGCCCTGTCGGGGATCGGCGGTTTCGACATCGGTGTCGCCTGCTATCCGGAGGGACATCCGAAATCCCCGTCCCGTGCCGCGGAAATCGACCACCTGAAGCGCAAGCTGGACGGTGGCGCCTCTCACGCGATCACGCAGTTCTTCTTCGATCTGGATCTTTTCCTGCGCTTCCGCGACGAATGCGCCCGGGCCGGGATCGAGAAGCCGATTGTCCCCGGTCTGCTGCCCATTGCGTCGCTCGACGGGCTGCACCGCTTCGCCGATGGCTGCGGCGCCACGGTACCGGCATGGCTGGACGCCCGCTTCGCAGGGCTGGAGGATGACCCGGAAACGGTCCGGACCCTCTCGGTCGCCACAACGGTGTCCCTGGGCGAGCGGCTGGCCGCCGAAGGCGTCGACCACATCCATCTCTATACTCTCAACCGGACCCGCGATGCGCTGACCATCGCCCGCGCCCTTGGCGTGCCGAAGTCGGTCCCGTCCCCCTTCCCCGCAACTGAGGAGGCTGCGTAAGCCCATGCGAACCATCAACGATGCCCTGACCAACCGGGTTCTCTTGACCGACGGGTCGATCACGCGGGAACTCAAGCTTCCTGAGCTGGACCTGGATGCGGATCGCGACTTCTTCGGCGCAGGCGAATGCCCGGAAGTGCTGAACCTCACGCGCTACGACAAGATCAAGGCGGTGCATTCGGCATTCCTGAAGGCCGGGGCCGACATCGTGCGCACCAACAGCCTGCGCGCCAATCCTCTGACCCTGAAAGCCTACGGGCTGGAGGAAGAAGCCTTCATCATCAACTTCAAGGCGGCCGAAGCGGCCACGGAAGCCGTCGACAGCGTGCCCGGCCAGGGCCGCCGCCGGTTCGTGATGGGCGTGCTGCGCGACGATGGTTGGGACGTGCCCCCGGGTGAGGTCGAAGCGGCGGTCGCAATCCAGGCGGAAGGCCTGATCGCCGGCGGAGCCGACGGTCTGCTGCTGGACGTTCTGCCCGGCGTCGGCCGCATCCAGGCAATGCTGGAAGGCGCACGCAAGGCCCGCGCGAAACTGAAGAGCCATGTCGCGATCCTGCTGCAGCGCGTGGACGGCGGTCCGCGCTTCGGGCCGCGCAGCCTGGCGGCAGCCGACGGGATTGTGCAGTTCCGCCCGGGCGACGCCCGCCGCGCGGCCTGGCTCGACGCCGCTCTGCGCGACGGGACGGTCAACCTGATCGGCGGCGGCTCGCTGCCGGAACATACGGCGACGTTGGATGCCATGCTGCGGGATCGGGCGGAGGATGGTTTCCGTCCGGTGCTGGGTTGGGTCCGGGACGAACATGTCGTCGACGAGATCGAGCCGGTGTCCAGTTGGACCCGGTTCCCCGAGGCGGAACTCTCCGCCGATACCGCGGATCGGCGGGCGGAAACGGTCTGAAAAACACCGCCAACCCGGCGCGGGAAGGAGAACGGCGCGATTCCGACGTTATGAGGCGCGGTCGCGCTGTTCGCCCGCGCCCGCTGGGTTATTTATCACCGCCATGAGCCGATTGCCCCAATAGGCGCCCCCGGGATCCGGCCGCGCCGACGCACATGCATTAAGGAAGCGACCCCATGACCCAAACCGTTATCGAATCGAAAACCAAGACGCACATCATCGGCTTCGACAAGCCGTTCACCGTAATCGGCGAACGCATCAATCCAACCGGCCGCAAGAAGCTGGCCGCGGAGATGAAGGAATACAATTTCGAAACGGTGGAACGGGATGCCCTGGCCCAGGTCGCGGCAGGCGCCCACATGCTGGACGTCAACGCCGGTATCCCGCTGGCCGACGAGCCGGACATCCTGGCGAAGGCCATCAAGCTGGTTCAAAGCCTGACCGACGTGCCGCTGTGCATCGACAGCTCGATCGTCGAAGCGCTGGAACGCGGCCTGGAAGCCTATGAAGGCCGCCCGCTTTTGAACTCCGTCACCGGCGAGGAAGAGCGTCTGGAAGTCGTCCTGCCGCTGGTCAAGAAATACAATTGCGCCGTGGTCGGCATCTCCAACGACGAAACCGGCATTTCCGAGGATCCGGACGTCCGTTTCGAAGTCGCCAAGAAGATTGTCGAACGCGCCGCCGATTATGGCATTCCGGCCTGCGACGTCGTCATCGACCCGCTGGTCATGCCGGTCGGCGCCCTGGGGAATGCCGGCGTCGGCGCCCTGAACCTGATCCGCCGCCTGCACGACGAATTGAAGGTCAACACGACCTGCGGCGCATCGAACCTGAGCTTCGGCCTGCCGAACCGGCACGGCCTGAACGGCGCGTTCCTGTCCATGGCGGTCGGCGCCGGCATGACCAGCGCCATCATGAACCCGCTGCACGAGCAGGAAATGCACGCGATCTGGGGCGCAGACGTCGTCGCCGGTCACGACAAGGATTGCGCCGCCTGGATCAAGCGCTTCCGCGAGCCGGCTCCGGAAGGCGAAGCGCAGGGCGCCCGTGGTGGCCGTGGCGAACGCCGTCGCCGCCGCTCGGCTGCCTAACCCTCTTTTCACCTTCATCCAATCGCGTACCGATCCCCGGAGGAACACGAACGGAAATGGCGGATATCGACCCGGCCGACACGGACAAGACGAGTGATGGATCCACCCAGGAAAGCGTGAAGACGGCCCATGTCGTCTTCACCCCTTCCGGAAAACGCGGGGATTTCCCGGTCGGGACCCCGATCCTCCAGGCGGCCCGTCACCTGGGGGTCGACCTCGATTCCGTCTGTGGCGGCCGCGGCATCTGTGGGCGCTGTCAGGTCGTTCCGGGGAAAGGCGACTTCTCCAAGTTCAAGGTGAAGAGCCGTCCGGAGAATGTCTCCGATTTCGGCAAGGTCGAAGAACGCTACAAGCAGAAGCGCGGGATGAAGGATGATCGGCGGCTCGGCTGCTCCAGTTTCATCCAGGGCGACCTCGTCATCGACATTCCGGCCGACAGCCAGGTTCACAAACAGGTCGTCCGGAAACGCGCGGAAGTGCGCAATATCGAAATCGACCCGATCGTGCGCCTTCATTATGTCGAGGTCGAAGAACCCGACATGCACAACCCCTCCGGCGACCTGGAGCGACTGGAAAAGGCGCTTCAGGATCAATGGGGCCTGACCGTCGACCGGGCGGATTTGCCGGTCCTGCAGGTCCTTCAGAAAGCCCTGCGCAAAGGGGAATGGAAGGTTACGGCCGCGGTCCGCAACGAACACAAGCTGGTGCATGTCTGGCCCGGCTTCCATGAAACCGCCTTCGGTTGCGCGGTCGATGTCGGATCGACCACCATGTCGGTGCACCTGACCGACCTGCAGACCGGCGAGGTGATCAACTCGGTCGGGGCGATGAACCCGCAGATCCGCTTCGGCGAAGATCTGATGAGCCGCGTCAGCTATGTGATGATGAACCCCGGCGGCGATGCGGAAATGACCAACGCCGTGCGCGAGACCCTGGGCTATCTGCTGGTTCAGGCGGCGACCGAGGCGATGGTCGATCCGAACGACATCCTGGAACTCGTGCTGGTCGGGAACCCGATCATGCACCACCTGATCCTGGGGATCGACCCGACGGAGCTGGGCTGGGCGCCCTTCGCACTTGCCACCAATCAATCCCTGCGGGTCTCCGCGACCGAACTGGACCTGAAGGGCAAGGTCAATCAGGGCGCCCGTGCCTATTTCCTGCCCTGCGTTGCCGGCCATGTCGGCGCGGACTGCGCCGCAGTCGTCCTGGCGGAGGGCCCGCAGCACCGCGAGGAAGTGACGCTGGTCGTCGATGTCGGCACCAATGCGGAAATCGTTCTGGGCAACAAGGAACGCCTGCTGGCCTGTTCCAGCCCGACGGGACCGGCGCTGGAAGGCGCACAGATCACGTCCGGCCAGCGCGCCGCGCCGGGTGCCATCGAGCGCGTGCGCATCGACCCGGAAACACTGGAACCGCGGTTCAAGGTCATCGGCTCCGATCTCTGGTCGATCGACGAAGGGTTCAGCGACTCCACAAGACGCATCGGCGTATCCGGAATCTGCGGATCGGGGATCATCGAGGTACTGGCGGAGATGTTCCTGGCCGGAATCATCACCGAGGACGGCATCATCGACGGTTCGATGGCGGCGAAATCGGACCGGATCGTGCCGGAGGGCCGCACTTTCTCCTACATCCTGCATCGCGGCGAGCCGGAAATCCGGGTCACCCAGGCGGACGTGCGCGCCATTCAGCTGGCCAAGGCCGCGCTCTATGCCGGGGCACAGCTGCTGGTCGACAAACTGGGCAAGCCAGTGGAACGGGTCGTGCTGGCCGGTGCCTTCGGCAGTCATATCGATGCGAAATACGCGATGATCCTCGGCCTGATCCCGGATTGTCCGTTGGACATGGTCGCCTCGGTCGGGAACGCCGCCGGCACCGGGGCGCGTATTGCGCTGCTGAACCGCAAGGCGCGCGACGAGATCAAGGACCTCGTCGCGACCATCGAGAAAGTGGAAACGGCGGTCGAACCGCGCTTCCAGGAGCATTTTGTTGGGGCAATGGCCTTCCCGCACAAGACCGCCCCCTTCCCCAATCTCGCCAGCGTCGTGGCGCTACCGGAAAAGAAGGCCGGCGGCGGCGGATCGGAAGGCGACGGCGGCCGGCGTCGGCGGCGCCGGGGCTAATGCGGCAGTCTTCAGACAGGTCTATGATTGGGATGGGCAAATGATTCGGGCAATACTTTTCGCTTTGGGTATCTGTATTATGTCTCCCGCGGCCTCTGCCGCGGTCATAATGGAATCCTGGTCCGGCGAGACTGAAACTCTAGAGCAATGCAAAAGCACAGCTCAGAACGTGCTTTTTCAATCTCTCAAAATTCTTATGAAAATCGCCGACACGCCGGAGCATTTCGAACTTAAATATCAGGGTGATTTTTCGGTAAGTGTTTCGTGTAAGATCACGAAATCCGGCGACGCAGCGTACTTCATTTCCGGTGCCAGCGGCTTAGGTTCGGATTTCAATTTATTCTGGGAAGTCATGAATAATCTGAAAAGCCAATTTGGAAAATAGACATACAAGCGACGATGCAAACGGTCCGCGCCAGCATTTTAGAACCGCGACGTTACCGTCGCAACGTGGCTTTCCGGAACCTCATTAACTTGACGCCGATGGTCGTCGCGGAATGAAAACTTGTCGCTTCCGCCAAGGTGCGCCGTCGCGTTTGGCGGCACTCTCCGTCAAAATCACGGAGACGCACAAATGACGGAACCCAAGGCCATGTCCGAAGTCGACCAGATCATCGATTTCATGAGCACCACCACCCTGGAAGTCACGCCGGGCGGGGCCGCCAAGATCGACGACTTCCGGGAGGTTCTGCGACCGAACCAGATTGTCTATGTCACCTTCCTGCCCGGCTCCGACTTTCGTGACACCGTCACGACGGTCAAGAAGCTGAAGGATCAGGGCATGCGTCCGGTACCGCATTTCGCGGCGCGGTCCATCCCGACCAAGGCGTTCTTCGAAGAGAACCTGAAGATGCTGACCGCCGAGACCGGGGTCGAAGAGGCCCTGCTGATCGGCGGCGGTGTCGACAATCCGGTCGGCGAATTCACCGAGTCGATGCAGATCCTGCGCCTCGGTCTCTTCGAGAAATACGGCATCAAGAGCCTGGGTGTCGCCGGCCACCCGGAAGGCAGCCCTGACATTCCTGCGGCCGAAGTCGTCCGCGCCATGCTGGACAAGAACGAATACGCCCGGCAGAGCCCGATGCATCTCTACATCGCGACGCAGTTCTGCTTCGAGGCCGAGCCGCTGATCGCCTGGGACCGCAAGATCCGGTCCGAGGGCAACGAGTTGCCGATCCATATCGGCATTCCTGGTCTGGCCACGATCAAGACGCTGATGAAGCATGCCCAGGCCTGCGGCATCGGCAATTCCATGCGCTTCATCGCCAAGCAGGCCCGCAACGTGGCCAAGCTGATGACCGTCAGTGAGCCGGACAAGCTGGTCCGCGACCTGGCCGTATACAAGGCGACCGACCCGACCTGCGGCATCGTTCAGAGCCACCTCTATCCGCTGGGCGGCCTGAAGAAGTCCGCAGCGTGGCTCTATGCCGTACAGGACGGCAAGTTCGAGCTGAACAAGAAAGGCGGCTTCAAGACGGATTACGCTGTCGAGTGATCTCCGCCCCCGGCCCGAAGGCGCCGCGGAAACCCGTATTTGGCATGGGCCGCCCAACCGGCGGCCCTTTGCTTTTCCGCACCGTTGCTGCTGTGCCGCAGGTGGGAATCATGTCGATAGGACACGGTTGCATGGGGGCCATGCTTCTCCAGCGGGGCAATCCGTCGATATCCTGATAGACATTCGCTCGGATTTATATGTAATGCCGCCAAGCGCACGCGGCGGCGATGCGTGTAGGGTGGGTGCTGGATGGCCCGCGCCGTTTTCGCCCGAACAATCCGCCGGGTGGAGTTGTCACATGAAAGCTTTTGTTCTTCCCTTCGCGGCCCTGCTGCTGGTCGCCCCGGTTGTCTCGGCCTCCGCGCAGACGGTGACCGACAAGAAAACCTGCCTTCAGGCGGTAGCCGATGCACGGGCCTCCAACGAGGAATCCGCCGTCTCCGCCAAGGTGAAAGAAGAAGTCGCCAGCATGGTCCAGATCGCGGATCACCTTTGCACCCAGGCGAACTTCGTCTTCGCCGAGAAGCTGCTGGGTATTGCCCGTGGCATGACCGCCCAGGAGTAGCGTTCGCGTCGGCGGCTAGATCCCCGGTAATTCAGCGGGGCGCAGCTGTATATCCAGCCAGCGCCCCGTGATTTCCGCCGCTTCGACTTCCGATCCGGCCAGCCATAGCGTGTCGCGGGAATCCAGCAGGACTGGGACGCCGCCCACAGCGCCTTCAACCGGTCCGTCCATCGCAAAGATCAGATGATGGACGGTGCCGGGGCGCGGCGCGACCCGGTCGCGTGCCTCGACCTCCGCCTGCCAGCCTTCGCGCCGTGTCATGACGTTCAGGTCGACGATCGGCCCGTTCAGAAGCGCGGCATGACAGGTACGGTCCCCCGCAAAGGCGGCCGGCTGTCCCGGCAGACAATGCAGGGCTTCCCCGTCATCCTCAGGCCATGTCAGGCGCAGCCCGGCCCCTTCGATGACGGTCAGAATGCGGTCAACGTCCGGAAACACGGAAAAGGCGCCAGGCGCTACGACAGGCGCCATCGATATACGCCAGTCGAACGCACAGCCAGGAACGGCAGAGGTCTGCACGGCAATTTCCTCGGTCTCACCAAGACCGTTGCGCCAGGGCACACGGCGATAGGTTTCTCGTTTCAGGACCCTCATGCTCGCCCTCCAATCAGCCACGCTACGTTATGACCGATGCGCGGGAATGAACACAACCCGGTCACAGGTCCTGATACTAGAATAATTGTTCCAAAACCTTGTCAGATCGCCCGACAACCCCAACCTTGTGCGGGGCAAGGCGCCCGGATCTCTTCGGCGAGCGCCGAATCATTCAGAGTCAGGGGAAATTGATGAGCGATTCCGCAACCTACACACCGCCCAAGGTCTGGACCTGGGACAAAGCCAGCGGCGGCAAGTTCGCCAGCACCAATCGCCCGATCGCCGGGCCGACCCACGACAAGGAACTGCCGGTCGGAGAAAACCCGCTGCAGCTCTACTCCCTGGCCACGCCGAACGGTGTGAAGGTCACTGTCATGCTGGAGGAATTGCTGGCAGCCGGCCACAAGGACGCGGAATACGACGCCTGGTACATCGATATCGGCGAGGGCGATCAGTTCGGCAGCGGTTTCGTCGACATCAACCCGAACTCCAAAATCCCGGCCCTGCTGGACCGAAGCACGGATCCGGCGACGCGGGTTTTTGAATCCGGTTCCATCCTTTTCTATCTGGCGGAGAAATTCGGCGCCTTCCTGCCAAGCGACGGCAAGGCGCGCGTGGAGACGATGAACTGGCTTTTCTGGCAGATGGGCAGCGCACCCTATCTCGGCGGCGGGTTCGGGCACTTCTACTATTATGCACCCGAGCAGTGGGAATATCCGATCAACCGCTTTGCCATGGAAGTGAAGCGTCAGTTGGATGTGCTGGACCGGCATCTGGCTAACAGCCGATACCTTGCCGGTGACGAATACACGATTGCCGACATCGCGACCTGGCCCTGGTACGGCGTGCTGGCGCTCGGCAAGCAGTACGGCGACGCCGGCACTTTCCTGGATGTGAAATCCTACGAGCACGTCCAGCGCTGGACCCGCGAGATCGGCGAGCGGGACGCAGTCATACGCGGACGGTCCGTCAATCGCGGCTGGGGCGAAGAAGGCGAACAGATCCGCGAGCGCCACAGCGCGGCCGATTTCGAGGGCAAGACCGGCGTTCGACTCTGACCGTCTCTCGCGCACGAAGCACCCTGAAAGCGTCGGCAGTGACCCTGCCGGCGCTTTTGCGTTCCGGCTGGCATTCTTTCCAGACGGCGATAGGATGACGCCCTCTACCAGTGGGAGAGATCGACATGCCGGTCCTGGACATCATCACCATCGAATACCTCATCACCGCCACTTTGGTCGTTCTGGCCCCCGGCACGGGCGTGATCTACACGGTATCGATCGGGGTGTTTCGTGGTGGATTGCCCGGCATTGCCGCCGCTTTCGGATGCACGATGGGGATCGTACCGCATCTCGCTGCCAGCCTGCTCGGCCTGGCGGCCCTTCTGCACGCCAGCGCGGTCGCCTTCCAGGTCGTGAAACTCCTTGGCATTCTCTATTTGCTGTATCTCGCCTGGGGCATGCTGCGTGACGGCGGACGCATCGAACTGGACAATGCCGCAAGAAAGTCGGGCGGCAGCGTCTGGCGTGACCTCGGCGGCGTTGCTTTGCGCGGCAGCCTGATCAACATCCTGAACCCGAAGCTGTCGATCTTCTTCCTGGCCTTCATCCCGCAATTCGTCCCGGCCGCCTCCCCCGGCTCCCTGCCGCACATTCTGGCGCTGGCCGCCGTATTCATGGCCCTTACTTTTGCCGTCTTTGTGGGATATGGGCTGCTGGCGCATGCCGTCCGACACCGCATCCTGGCGTCGGAAACCGTGACAAAATGGATGAAGCGCTGTTTTGCGGCCGCCTTCGCCGGCTTTGCGGCACGGCTGGCCCTCGCGGAACGCTAAACGAAAATCAGACGCCCCTGTAGCCGCGGTACCAGTCGACGAATTTCGGAATTCCAACATCGATCGGCGTGGTCGGCGCATAGCCGAAATCCCCGGCGATGGCGTCGATATCAGCATAGGTCGCCTGAACGTCGCCCGGCTGCATCGGTTGGAAGTCCTTCTTTGCCTCCATGCCCAGCGCGTCCTCCAGAATCTGGATCAACCGCATCAACGGTTCGCAACGGTTATTGCCGATGTTGTAGACGCGGTGCGGCACCTTGTCTTCCGAAACGGTCGGCGGACCGTCGAGCACGGCGACGACGCCCGCGACGATGTCGTCGATATAGGTGAAGTCGCGCTTCATCTCGCCATTGTTGAAGACGGGGATCGCCTCACCTTTCAGCATCTTTTCCGTGAAGATCCATGCGGCCATATCGGGACGGCCCCAGGGACCGTAGACGGTGAAGAAGCGTAGCCCCGTCATTGGGATCCGGTAGAGATGGCTGTAGGAATGGCTCATCAACTCGTCGGATCGCTTGGTCGCGGCATACAGCGACACTGGCGTATCCGTCCGGTCATCCACCGAAAACGGCACCTTGGTATTGCCGCCATACACCGAGGACGAGGACGCATAGACCATATGATCCAGCCCATCCGTGCCGCGCGCCAGTTCCATGATATTAAGATGGCCCAGCAGGTTCGTTCGGGCATAGGCGTAAGGATTCTTCAGGGAATAGCGGACACCGGCCTGGGCGGCCAGATGAACGATCTTCCTGATTCCAGCAGTTCGAAGGGCCAGTACATCGTCCGTTTCCGCAATATCCAGTTCGCGGAAGGAAAAGCCGGCCTGCCCTTTCAGCGTTGCCAGACGGGCATGCTTCAGCGCCGGGTCGTAATAGTCGTTCAGATTGTCGATTCCGAGGACGGTTTCGCCACGTGCCAGCAGAACTTGCGACACGGCCCTTCCGATAAAGCCAGCGGCACCGGTAACGAGAACGGTCATGGGTAGATGGATTTCCGACGGTGTTTCGAGGCAGTTTCGGGCGCTGATATAGCGTTTCCAGACCTGCTGTGCACTCTCTAATCTCGTCGCAGTCGCGAACCCGCGAGACTAGCTGTCGCTGCCGACACGACTCGCCACGGGACCGGACTGATTGACGTATTTCGCACCCTCCTTCCGGTCATAGGGATTCAGCGCCGGAGAGGTCAGCGGCTCGAAGCTGACGGCACAGACCCTCATGCCGGGTCGCAGTGCCAGGGCGATGTTGCCGGCATTGAAGAACTCCAGCGTGATCACGCCGTTCCAACCCGGTTCCAGCGTATGTGCCGTCGCGTGAACCATCAGGCCGATCCGCGCCAGGCTCGATCGCCCGTCCAGCCAGCCGACAAGGTCGTCCGGGATCTTCACCCGTTCCTTCGTCGCCCCCAGCGCAAAGGCCTTGGGCTGCAGGATAAAGGCCTCATTTTCCGGCACGTCGTACTGCGCCATCGGGTCCTGATTGCCCAGCCCCTTGTCGACATCGATGACCGACAATTGCTCATGCTTGAAATAGAGAAACCGGCTGTCCAGCGTCAGATCAATGGAGACCGGCCCGAAACGCACCTTCTCCGCAGGATCGATCTCAATAGACCGTTCCTCGATTCGTTTCAGAATATCGCGATCGGACAGTTTCATGACCGCTCCCTCAAGACCGTTATGCGCATGTCGCGGCGATTCGAGCCCGCAAGGCAACGGAAAGCAAGCGGCATCGCATATCAGTTGAAAAAATAGGTCAGCAATGCTAACCTATTTTCCTGACACATGACGCACCGCCCTTGTGGGTGTTTGCGACCGGCACCATACTCAACAAAACAAACAAGCATGCCGGGATGCTATTGGGAGAGAAGCACAATGGCCGAGCTGGCTGAAGTTTCCCTGGACGACAAGTACACCCTGGAAGAAGGCCGCGTCTTCCTGACGGGAACGCAGGCATTGGTGCGGCTGCCGCTGATGCAGCGTGCACGGGACCAGGCCGCCGGGCTGAACACGGGTTGTTTCATTTCCGGCTACCGCGGTTCGCCTCTGGGCGGGTTCGACCAGCAGCTCTGGCGCGCGCGAAAATTCCTGGAAAAGAGCAACATCCATTTCCAGCCCGGGGTGAACGAGGATCTGGCCGCGACGGCGGTCTGGGGAACGCAGCAGGTCGGCCTCTATCCGGGCGCCGAGGTCGATGGTGTCTTCTCCATGTGGTACGGAAAGGGCCCCGGCGTCGACCGGACCGGCGATGTTTTCCGCCATGCCAACATGGCCGGCACCTCGAAGAATGGCGGCGTCCTGGTCCTGGCCGGTGACGACCATACCTGCAAATCCTCCACCACGGCGCACCAGACCGAATACGCGTTCATGGATGCGATGATCCCGGTCCTGCACCCGGCGAATGTTCAGGAATTCCTGGATATGGGCCTGCACGGCTGGGCCATGTCCCGGTATGCCGGCGTCTGGGTTGCCTTCAAGACCCTGGCGGACACGGTCGACACCTCGGCCTCCGTCTATGTCGATCCGCACCGGGTCGTCAGCAGGATGCCCGAAGACTTCCAGATGCCGCCGGACGGGCTGAATATCCGCGCCTCGATCCACCAGCCGCTGGAAGAGGAAGAGCGCCTTCACAAGTATCGCCTCTATGCCGCCCTGGCCTACGCCCGCGCCAACAACCTGAATTACGAAGTGATCGGCGGGAAGAACCGCCGCCTGGGCATCGTCACCACCGGCAAGAGCTATCTCGACGTCATGCAGGCGCTGGAAGATCTGCATATCGACGAGGCCTTCGCCGAGAAGCTGGGCATCGTGATCTACAAGGTCGGCATGCCCTGGCCGCTGGAACGCGAAGGCATCCGCCATTTCGCCGAGGGCCTGGAGGAAATCCTGGTCGTTGAGGAAAAGCGCGCCGTCATCGAAAACCAGCTCAAGGAACAGCTCTACAACTGGCGCGAAGACGTGCGCCCGCGCGTTGTCGGCAAGTTCAACGACAATCGCGAACTGCAACTGCCGTCCTATGGCGAACTGACGCCGGCGGGGATTGCCCGCGTGCTGGTCGATCGCCTGAAGAAACTGCCCGGCGGCAGCGCAACCGTGGATTCGAACGAGCATTTCAGAAACCGCCTTGGATTCCTGGAATCCAAGGAAAAGTCGCTGTCCGAAGCCAAGGGCGGTACCAAGCGTGTGCCCTATTTCTGCTCCGGCTGTCCGCACAATACGTCGACCAAGGTGCCGGATGGCAGCCGCGCGCTGGCGGGTATCGGCTGCCACTACATGGCACTATGGATGGACCGCAACACGCAGAGCTTCACCCAGATGGGCGGCGAAGGCCTGACCTGGGTCGGTCAGGCACCGTTCACGTCGGAAAAGCATGTCTTCGTCAACCTGGGCGACGGGACCTACTTCCATTCCGGCCTGCTCGCGATCCGCGCCGCTGTGGCCGCGAAGGTAAACGTCACCTACAAGATTCTGTTCAACGATGCGGTCGCCATGACCGGCGGTCAGCCGCATGACGGGCCGATCGACGTGCCGACCATGGCGCGGCAGGTTGCGGCGGAGAATGTCGAACGCCTGATCGTCGTATCCGACGAGCCGGAAAAATATCCGTCGACGGCCGGCTATTTCCCGGCCGGAACCACCGTCCATCACCGCAGCGAACTGCCAAAGCTGCAGAAGGAGTTGCGGGAGGTCCCCGGCTGCACCGCGATCATCTACGACCAGACCTGTGCCGCGGAGAAAAGACGCCGCCGCAAGCGTGGCCTCTACCCGGACCCGGCCAAACGCGCTTTCATCAACGAGCTGGTCTGTGAGGGTTGCGGCGACTGTTCGGTCAAGTCGAACTGTCTGTCGGTCGTGCCCAAGGAAACCGAATTCGGTCGCAAGCGCGCGATCGATCAGTCGAGTTGCAACAAGGACTTCTCCTGCGTCGATGGCTTCTGCCCGTCCTTTGTCACCGTGCATGGCGGCAAGCTGCGCAAGGGCAAGGGCGCGGATGCGGGCGCCGCGAAATCCGCCGGTGTCTCCGACCTGTTCGAGGCACTGCCGGAGCCGAAGATTCCGACAACGTCAGAGCGTCCCTGGGACATCCTTCTGACCGGTGTCGGCGGTACGGGCGTCGTGACCATCGGCGCGCTGCTGGGCATGGCGGCGCATCTGGAAGGCAAGGGCTGTTCGGTCCTGGATATGGCCGGCCTGGCGCAGAAGGGCGGTCCGGTGACCAGTCATATCCGCATCGCCGCCAAGCCGGAGGATATCAAGGCCGTCCGGATCGCCGCCGGCGGGGCCGATGTGATCCTGGGCTGCGACATGGTGGTCGCATCCGGGCATGACGCCATGGCGAAGGCGGAGCGTGGATCGACCGTTGCCGTCGTCAACACGCAGGAATCCATCACCGGCGCTTTCACCAAGAACCCGGATTGGCAGTTCCCGACCGAAGAAATGGAACGCATCATCCGTGACCAGGTCGGTCCGGAAGCGGCCCATTTCCTGCCGGGCACCAAGGTCGCGGAGGCCCTGATGGGAGACAGTATCGCGACCAATCCGTTCATGCTGGGTGTCGCCTTCCAGATGGGCCTTGTACCGATCAGCCGTGAGGCTCTGGAAAAGGCCATCGAACTGAACGGCGTCGCCGTGGAGGCAAACAAGCGGGCCTTCCTTTGGGGTCGTCGCATGGCGCATGACCCGAAGGCCGTCCTGAATCTTGTCGGCAAGGCGGAGGAAAAGGCGAAGGCAGCCGACACTCCGGAACTCGCCACGACGCTGGAAGACATCGTCGCCAAGCGGATCGCCTTCCTGAAGGATTACCAGAACGAGGCCTATGCCCGTCGCTACAAGGATCTGGTGGATCAGGCCGTAACGGCGGAAGGGCGCCTCAACCAGTCCGATGGACGCCTCGCGAGGGCGGTCGCGCGGTACTACTTCAAGCTACTGGCGATCAAGGACGAATACGAGGTCGCGCGCCTCTATACGTCTGGCGACTTCATGCGGTCGGTCAAGGAACGCTTCGAAGGCGACTTCAAGCTGCGCTTCCATCTGGCCCCGCCGCTCCTGGCGGAACGCGACCAGGATACCGGCGAGTTGAAGAAGAAAGAATACGGGCCCTGGATGATGAAAGCCTTCGGGGTGCTGGCCAAGTTGAAGGGCCTGCGCAATACGCCGTTCGACATCTTCGGATATTCGGAGGAACGCAAGGCGGAACGCGCCCTGATCGCCGACTACGAGACGTTGATGGCGGAGATCTTCGACAAGCTGTCGCCGAAGAACTACGAAACCGCGATCGAACTGGCCTCTGTGCCGGAGCGGATCCGAGGCTACGGCCACGTCAAGGAGCGGCATATCGCCCTGGCGAAGAAGCAGGAAGGCGAGTTGCTGACCCGTTTCCGGAATCCGTCAACCTCGCCGGCCCCGGCGACGGAAGCGGCGGAGTGACCTTCACCCTTCGCGAAGCGGTAATGCCTCAGGACCAGGCGGTCCTGACCCGGTTCATGGCAGGGCTGTGCGATTTGGAGCACGCCCTGCATCCGGGCCGACAGTCCGGGGCAGACGGTGCGGAAGCCCATCTGCTCTATCTCGCCAGGGAAGTCGCGGAGAACAACGGCCTGATCATTCTGGCGGAAACGGCGCCCGGAAGCGCGGCCGGCATGATGATCTGCGCCGTCGAAGACCTCGGCGGGCATTATCTCTATCCGGAAAACCGGGTCGTTGGATATGTCTATGACCTCTGGATTGAACCCGCGCATCGCGGGTCGGCATTGCTGGACAAGCTGCTGGACCATGCGGAAGCCCATTTCCGGTCCATCGGAATAACCCTGATGATGATCAACCATCTGGCGGGCAACGACCGGGCTGCGGCAGCCTATCGGAAGCGCGACTTTCGCCCTGTCGAGATCATGCTGGAGCGCCGTATCCCGCCAGAAGAGACCTGAACGGTCCACTGCACCCGTTGGCTCAGCCGCCCTCCCCTAAGCGGGAAGTTCCCGTACCAGGAACCGTGCGGCGAAGGCGCCTTGAGGCGTTCTTTCCAGGTGCAGACTGTGGCCGGCTTTCGCACAAAGCTTCCGGCACAATTGCAGACCGATCCCCGCGCCGCCTTTCCTGCGCGCCGATGCAAGGCTGGTATCACCTGCCTCCGGGCCGCCGTCGTCCGGCGAATCCAGGCTATTCGATATCAGTATCTCCGTGCCGTCCCGTGCCTGCGACGACTCGATGGATATCGTTCCATCCTGCGGACTGTACCGAATGGCGTTCGACATCAGGTTGCGGACCACCATTTCAACCTCATCGGCATACTGATACAGGACCGACTGCTCCGAATTGAGCCTGATATCCAGGCGTTTCTCGATCACGGGGTCGTCAAACAGGCGAACCGTCCGCTCCATGAGATCGTGCAGATCGATCCGGGACGCGACCCGGCTGGAGGCGTTGAACTCCTCCTTGCTCCACACCAGCAGGTCCTCGATCAGGGTCAGCGTGTCGGAGGCTGCCCGGGAAACCTTGCCGGTCAGGATCCGCGCCTCGTTCGTATCTCCACTCTCCAGACTGCGGGAAACCATGTTCGTCAAACCTACCAGGGCCGTGAACGGGCTTCGGACGTCATGGGCGATCACAGACAGAAGGGTCGTCCGGGAGTCCAATTCCTCCTCCAGTCGACGGTTGATGCGGACGACGGTCATGATCGAAAATCCCAGTCCGGCGACGAAGCTGAAGATCACAATATCGGCGAAAGCGGCGCCGTGTACGATCGACGCCTGCATGAAGTCCGCGATGCCCTGGTCCTGAAAGTACGTATAGGCCCCCCGCGCACTGTGAAACAGGACATGGGCGACCAGCATGAACAGAACCAGCCATTCGGCGGAGGACATCTGTGCGACGGTCCCGCGAACCAACCGAACCGCGGCGACAGCGGATAGCAATGCGATGACAATCGAGATGACAACGATCCGCGCGGAAACGTTGTTGTCGACATAGGTGAAGAAACAGAATGTCGCGATTGTCACGACGAGGCCGCTGCCAATCAGCAGGGTGTCCAGCTTCTGCTCCTGATAGCGGTTGATTCCCGCCAGATAGGCGCCGTGGGCCGCAACGATCAAGGCATTCGCAAGAATCACCGACACCCAGTCCGGTACCAGATGCCGGAAGGATATCAGAAGCATCCCTGCCGCCAGCATGCTGGCGCCCAAAGCCCATTCCCTGGGGCCCTTCGCATGGGGCGCCGCGCGCCATAGTGTCACCAGGGCGGCTGCCTGCAGGACGCTGGTCAGCGCCGCCATGATAGCCATCGTTCGGATATCGAGCGCCATTGCGTCCATATTTGCGGTCTCCATTGAGGTCGTCTGATGAAGAAATGCCGCAACTTCCTTAATAAAAAATTACGCAGAACTTTAGTTCAAATGCTTTTCTCTAATTGATTGACGCCCATGCATTTTACTCTACCTATAGTTCAGGTGTTCCCGCTGACTGCATACCCGTGCGCCTGATGGCACCATTGAATCCCCATGCGTACGCCCCACTTGCTAGAGTAGGAGTAGGATTGAACCCTCGACCCAAGGAGGTTGAACATGAAACGGTTCGCACTTCTTACGACAGCACTGACCCTATCGGGCAGCTTGGCCGCACCGGCCATTGCCCAGAATGCCCTGGTGACGCAATCGGTCACCCCGGCGATTTCTCAGGTCACCACACAGGCCATTCAGGACCGAACCCGCGAAGCGCTGGAAGAGAATTCCGAGCGCATGTCCGACACCGGCGACGCCGATACCAAATCGGTCACCGCGACCGCGACGACGGAATAGGCGCTGATCCGCAACGGATTGTATCGCGGTATTTCCCGCCATGGACTTCTCGTGTAAGAACTCGGCATTTCCAGCCTGAGGGAGAAGTCCATGTCGCGCATCGTCTACGTTAACGGCGAATATCTTCCTGAAGAAGATGCGAAGATCTCGGTTTTCGACCGTGGTTTCCTGTTCGCGGACGGGGTCTACGAGGTGTCGTCCGTGATCGGCGGCAAGCTGGTCGACAATGCTGCCCACATCGCGCGGCTGGAACGCTCCCTGAAAGAGCTAAAGATGGCGTGGCCGTGCAGTCCCGAAGAACTTTTGGCGATTCAGCACGAAATCATCGCGCGGAACGACCTCGACGAAGGCATTGTCTACTGGCAGATCACGCGCGGCGCCGCCGACCGCGACTTCGCCTTCCCCAAGGACGCCAAGCCGAGCCTTGTGATGTTCACCCAGGCCCGAGCCGTCTGCGACGTGCCGGCCGCGCAAAAGGGGATTGCCGTCGTAACCGTGCCGGATATTCGCTGGGGCCGACGCGACATCAAGACGGTGCAGCTGCTGGCGCCGAGTCTCGCCAAGATGGCGGCCCTGGATGCCGGCGCGAACGACGCCTGGCTGATTGAGGACGGATACGTCACCGAAGGCAGTTCCAACAATGCCTTCATTGTCACGATGGACGGCACCATCGTGACCCGCAGCCTAGGCAACGAGATCCTGCACGGCATCACACGCCGCGCCGTCCTGGCGATCGCCGAGCGCGAGGGCCTCAAGGTCGAGGAGCGCGCCTTCACGCCGGAAGAAGCCTATGAGGCCGCCGAGGCCTTCATCACCTCCGCGTCCAGTTTTGTCATGCCGGTGGTCAAGATCGACGACCGCATCCTGGGCAACGGCGTTCCCGGACCGGTCGCGTCCAAGCTGCGCAGCCTCTATATCGAACTGGCCCGCGCCGCAGCGGCGTGAGCGCCCGAACGGGCGCCGGTCAGGCTGGAATTTGATACCCGGCCGCCTCCAACCGCTTCTTCAGTGCCTCGACAATTGGCGGAATACGGCGGCCCAGCATGTCCTGCGTGGCGACGGTCACTTCCTGAATGATCTGCGGCATCAGCTCGATCGACTTGCGTCCCGTCGGAGTCTCGTAGAAGGCGATCATCACCTTCAGATCCTCGGCGGTGTAGTGCCGCAGGAAGATTTTTCGCGACAGGGCGATGGATTCCTCCGACATGCCCATCATCGCATCGTAGAACAGCTTATAAACCGTGTTCGCATCGGCATCCGTCATGCGCGGATTGACGCGTCGCACCTCTGCTACGATTGACTCGGTGGTCGCGCCGGCGACCTGCGCCATGACCTGATCGAGAGACATCATCGCCATCAGCTTGTCGACCAGAACGACCTGTTCGGGGTGTGTCTGCGCTGCAGCGTCCCGAACGGTCGCTCCATGGACCTGAACAACAGCCAGAACCGCTAGGGTTCCTATCAGACAAACTCGCAAAATTCCCATCAGCCCTTCCCCAGATTGGTATGGCGCCATCGTAGACGCGATGCGGAACTCGTTTCAACTCTGGAGCGCTATTCGTTCCGTTCCGTCGCGCTATTGGATGGATTTGAAATCCGGGCTCTTGTAGCCGGCGGCACGCAGGCGCGCCGACAGGGCATCGACGATCGGCGGGACGGTGCGGCCGACGGCATCCGTCGCCCTCGACGCGATCGCGCCGGTCAGTTCCGGGGTCAGCCGGATCGACTTCTGGCCTGTCGGCGTCCGGTAGAAGGCAACCAGATCGCGCAGTTCCGCCTCGGAATAGTGGCGCAACAGCATGGCCCGGGAAATCTGTGTCAGGTCGGGCGCGCTGCGCCGTACGGCATCTTCGAACAATTGACGGACCGCCTGAGCCTCGGCGTCGGTCATGCTTGGGTTGGCGACCCGGACACTGCGAACGATTTCGGTCGCGGTACGGTCAATAATCCGTTCCGTCAGGCGGTCGTATTGCAGCAAAACCAACAGCTCATCGACCAGCATCCGGCTGTCGTCGGAGCCGGGTCCATCGGACCCGACCACATCCAGCACTGGCAATAGCATGGTCTGGGCGGACGCAGGTGCCGCCGTTGAAATCACAAAAATGGCCGAAATCAGCAGTGCCGACACGCGCCGCATGATTGTCCCCACCCCTCAGATCCGAAACTGCCGTCACAGGATGTAAGGGAGGCACCGTATTCTGTCGAGGGGCCTATTCAGGAATTCGGCGACTTGGCCGCGTTGTGGTCTTCCCATGCCTTGCGGTAGGCCTTCGATGCCTCGATCAGACGAGGATCCGGACCGGATACGGGGCGGCCGTTATGATCGTGACCGGTGGCACTGGCCAGCAGCGCACGCTCAGAATAGATCGCCGATATCGCGAGATAGGCGGAAGGATGTCCGGACTTTGCAAGCCTGTCGAGCGACACCAGGAGGCGATCCCGTTCGGGCCACCATTCGGGCAGACGCGCCTGTACGCCCTTCTTCCCGGCCAACGCCATGCGCTGGTCGCCCAACTGAACCATCTCCAGATGAACCTGGATAATCGCTTCCAGCGCCTGATCGCTGCCATCGGTCATGGCCTGACGCAACATGCGGTAGCCGCGCTCGCGAACGCCCGGCGACCCGTCGGGTTCCTTGTCGAATCCCATCGACGTCGTACCGAACCACAGGAAATAGCCGACCGAATAGCGCATTTCGATACGGTCATCGCGCTGATTGGCCCGTTCCACTTCCAGCAGGCATTGTCGCGCGCGGCGCTTCCAGTCCTCAGGCGACTCGCCCGCGCGCTCCGGTGTCGACCATGCATATTCCGGAACGCCGGAATAGCCCTGCCGAAATACGAAGGTCCAGAACTGTTCAAAGTCCCCGTCATATAGCCGGTTCAGGCGATCGCCGCATGTTGCCGGATCGAGCGGCGCCTCGAACACGGTGTCGGCCCGCGCAGGGGACCCGACAAGCATCAGGCCCGTCAGGAGGACAGACGCCCCAAGGGCGCGCATATGCCGAACACAGGAGTACATTCCGTGAATCTGGGTTGAATCGCATATTTTCGCAAGAGAATCAGATGGATATACACGCGTGCCCCTCGCCCTCAAGGGTGGCTTCTGCGCGCTAACGCCTTGCGGTACTTGGATAATCCCGCCTCACCAGATCTAAACGAATATTGGCGTCTATCTCGTATTCGATTCAGATTTTAAAAGTATTTACCAAAAATACTTTCCGAATAGTCCTATCTGTACAGGATCACGATTCGGATAATCGGGCCGTACGGCCGACTTACGAGCGCCCCTCACCCGGCAGTTCGGGCGCAGTGATCAACCGGTCCGGCAGATCCTGAACGCGGGTCACACCCAACTGCCCCATCATCGTGCGCAGTTCCGCGGTCAGCACGTCAAATACATGCGCGGCGCCCGGCAGCCCCATCGCCCCCATGGCGTAATAGAAGGCCCGGCCGATCAGCACAAAATCCGCCCCGAGCGCCATCATCCGGCAGATATCCAGCCCGGTGCGGACTCCGCCATCCGCGACCAGCGCAAAATCCGGTCCTACGGCCCGGCGAATGGCAGGCAGGACCTCCACTGCGCTCGGCGCCGCTTCCAGTTGCCGACCGCCGTGGTTCGACACCACGACGCCATCCAGACCGATATCCCGGCACAACACGGCCTCCACCGGATCGAGGATCCCCTTGGCCAGCAGAATGCCGTCCCAGTTCGCCCGGATACGCTCCAGATCGGCAGGGGAGACATGCCCCGGCAGCAGGCTGAATACGAAACGATCGCGTTCCTTCGCACTGGCACCCGCCGGCGCATAATGCAGAAGGGTCTCCAGTTTCGGCATGCCATGCCGCCAACTTGCATAGGTCCAGGCTGGATGCGTCAGAAGCTGCCAGAATGTCGCCGGGTCCGAGAGAGAGAACTCACTGCCGAAATTGTTCCGGATGTCATGGTCCCGGCGCAGAAAGTCCGGCACATCGACGGTCACCATCAGGACCTTGTACCCCGCCTCCTTCGCCCGGCGCAGTACATCCGTCTCGATTTCCGGGACATTGGGTCGATAGAGCTGGAACCACCCCATGGTGCCGGCGGCGGCCTTGAGCTTCTCCAGACTGGAAACGGCGACGGTGGAAACTCCAAAGGGCTGGTTTCGGCGCCGCGCCTCGCCCGCCAGCGCCTCGGCGGAGCCCGGCCAGACCGATCCGCCATTGCCGACCGGGGCGATGCCGAACGGCGCGCCGAAGCTCTGCCCGAACAGTGTCGTGGTCAGATCGATCTCACCGCCGTCCACCAGATAGCGGGGCATCAGGCGTACCGCGTCCAGGGTGTCCCGATTGCGCTTCAGGCCAAGCCCCAGCCCCATGCCCCCGGACACGTAATCGGCCATGAATCGCGGCATGCGGCGCAGGGCCGCGCGCTCCATGTCGTAGGTGGAGGGGTACTTTCGATTGAGTCTGGGATTCATGAACCGACCGGATGTCTGACAGGACTGGACCGCCGCAGTATACGCCTTGCCCGCGCCCTGTCAGCCGGTGTCACGCAGCCACGCCGCCATTCTCGACCAGCGCCTTCAGGCGCGCCTCGTCGAACTCGGCCTCCAGCCTGTCGGCCGCCGTTCGGGCCTCGGCCTCCAGATCGTCAGACACCTCGACCGGATCGCCCTTGCGCCATTCCGCCAGGTAGTCATCGGTAGAACGGGCCCCGCCGCGCATGGCGGCACGATCGATCGCCTTCTCGAATCGCTCGTCCAGAACGATCTTCACCTGCTCCCGGCGCCCCTTCTTCGCGATGACCTGGGCCGGGATGTCGCGCCAGTATACGACGGTAAGCTGTGCCATTCCAAAACGTCCCCTTTAAAGTCCGTTGTTCAATTGGCGGCGTCGGCCATGAACGCGGCCAGTTCGCCATAACCGGTTTGCCGTTTTTCGAAACGCAGGCCCAGTGACTCGGCCGCGGCCCGCGCCTTTCGGTCAAGCGCCGGATCGTCCGTCTGCGCCAGATACATCAGCCGCGTGTAGTTGCCGAACAGCATGTCGCGCATCTGCGGGTATTTTCGCAAGCCCATGCCGTCCAGGATCAGTGTCTCGAAATGACGGGCGAGATAGTCCGTCAGATAGAAGGTGCCGAGTTCCTCTTCCGCCATCGCATCGAAAGCATCGCTGCCGGCAAAGAAGGAATAGCAATGCGGCCCGCCGATCCGCACAGCGCCCTCGCCATCCACGACGCGATCCAGCAGACCGCCCGTGCCGCAATCAGCGTAGGCCACGAATATCCGCTCATACCGGTCCTTGTTGGCCCGAATCTTCTCGCGCAGACGGTCCGGAATCTTCTGTGGCTCGTTATGCAGCTTGGCCGGCAGGCAGGTGACGGCCATGTGCTGCCACTTGTTGATCCGGATCAGGTCGACGATTTCGCGCGCCAGCGCCCCGCAGGCGATCACCAGCACGGTGGCCTGGTCCGAAACGAATTCCGGCGCCTCGTCGGGCGCCGGATCTTCGTCGAGGCAAGTGTCCGTCATCGGCACGCCCTCGCTTCACCGGCCGGGGCCGGCAAGGTTACTGGTTGTTCTTGCGGGCCATCACTTCCTTGGCCGTTTCCACCGCGACGGCGGCATCGCGGCAATAGGCGTCGGCACCGATCTCACGGGCGAATTCCTCATTCAGCGGCGCCCCGCCGACCAGAACCGTGAAATCGTCGCGGATGCCCTGCTCCTTCATGGTGTCGATCACGACCTTCATGTAGGGCATGGTCGTGGTCAGAAGCGCGGACATGCCGAGGATATCCGGCTTGTGCTCCTCCAGCGCCTCCAGATACTTCTCGACCGGGTTGTTGATGCCCAGATCGATGACCTCGAATCCAGCGCCTTCCATCATCATCGACACGAGATTCTTGCCGATATCATGGATGTCGCCCTTGACCGTGCCGATGACCATCTTGCCCTGAGGCGGTGCCCCGGTTTCGGCCAGCAGCGGACGCAGGATATTCATCCCGGCCTTCATGGAATTGGCCGCCATCAGCACTTCCGGCACGAAGAGGATGCCGTCGCGGAAGTCGATCCCGACGATCCGCATGCCTTCAACGAGCGCTTCGGTCAGCACCTTGTAGGGCGCCCAGCCGCGCTCCAGCAGAATATTCGTCCCTTCAACGATCTCGTCAGCGAGACCGTCATACAGGTCGTCCCACATCTGCTCGACCAGTTCCTGGTCGTCCAGTGAGCGGAGGTCAAGATCCTCTTCGTCGGCCATATCCGTTCTATCCCTCTACGGCAATGGGGCGGATTTCCTCCCCGCCCCATGGTTCTTTAACGTGCCGGATACGCTAATTCCAGGCGGTTTTCAGGCTCGCATCCGCGCGACAAGATTTGTCCATAGCACGACAATGAAATGAGTTCCCGTGCGACACGGCCCGACCATACATCCGATGATACCATGAATCACGGAATGATACGTAGCTGGCGGTATGCTTCGGCAAGGCGCTGCGCCTCTGCCGTCGCTTCGTCCGACAGCGCCGTTGACACCGATTCCAGCCGCGCGGACAGGCCGGTATCACCGTTCTCGACGGCGAGCGTCAACCAGGCCCAGGCTTCGATATCGTCCTGAGGCGAATTGCCGACGCCGGAAAGATAGAGCAGCCCCAGCGCCCGCATGGCCGGCACCACCCCGCGAAAGGCCGCCTGCTCGTACCAGCGGATCGCGGAATCGATTTTCTTTTCGACGCCGATCCCGTCCTGCATCAGAATTGCCAGATTGTACTGCGCCTCTGCCACGCCCTGTTTCGCCGCAGCCTCATACAACGCCGCAGCCTTTGCATAGTCGCGTGGCCCGGCAACACCATCCGCATACATGCGCGCCCGCTTGAACTGGGCCGCGGCATGACCGCCCTCGGCCGCACGTTCATACCAGTTCGCAGCGGCGGTGAGGTCCGGTGACCCGGATATCAGCCCGTTCTCATGCAGATAGCCCAAGCGAAACTGGGCCTGGACATCTCCGCTTTCCGCCTTGGCCCTGTATCGATCGACGATGAAGTCCGGGGCGACCTGCAGTGTATCCGTCGACGCCTGCTGCGCCAAAGTGGTATCAGTCGACCCCAGCATCAGGGCGACGAAAGCCGCCCCGGCAAGAAGCCGTCCCATATGCCAACCGCTGGCCGTCGACATGCGAACGGCTATCCCCCAAAAACCCCATCTCATGGTAATGGAACTTAGGCGGATTCCCCGGACGCGTCGATACCTCTCGCGCAAAGATCGCATTGCGGGTTGTCAGCGATTGCGCAGTTCCCGACGCATGATTTTGCCGGTCGCGGTCATCGGCAGACTGTCGACGAATTCGACCTGACGCGGATATTCATGGGCCGCCAGGCGCGTCTTGACGAAGCTCTGAATGTCGGCGACCAGCGCCTCGTTCGCATCGACGCCGTCGCGGACAACGACGAAGGCCTTCACCGCCTCGGTGCGCAGCGGGTCAGGCACGCCGATCACCGCCGCCAGCGCTACCGCCGGATGCTTCATCAGACAATCCTCGATCTCACCGGGCCCGACCCGGTAGCCGGCCGTGGTGATGACATCGTCACTGCGCCCGACATAACGGAAATAGCCGTCCTCTTCCCGCAGGCCGGTATCGCCTGTCAGCAGCCAGTCGCCCGCGAATTTCTCTTCGGTGGCCTTCGGGTTGTTCCAGTATCTCAGGAACATCACCGGATCCGGGCGCCGGATGGCGATGTGACCGACCTCTCCGTCCGGCAGCGGATTGCCGTCATCGTCAACGATCCCGACGGTATGGCCCGGCACAGCGCGCCCCATCCGCCCGGGCCGCACCGGCATGCAGGCGCTGCAATTGCCGACGACCAGATTGCATTCGGTCTGGCCATAGAACTCGTTCAGGGTCAGACCGAAAGTCTCGCGCCCCCAATCCAGCAGTTCCTTGCCCAGCGTCTCCCCGCCCGAGCCGATGGACCGCATGGCGTAGTCGAACCGCCCCCTTGGATTCTCGACCTGCCGCATCAGTTTCAGCGCTGTCGGCGGCATGAAGGCGTTGCGCACCCGAAAGCGCCCCATCAGGTGAAAGGCTTCCTCCGGATCAAATTTGCGCGCCCGATAGGCCAGAACCGGCTTGCCGTGATGAAGACTGGGCAGAAGCACATCGATCAGACCGCCGATCCACGCCCAGTCCGCCGGTGTCCAAAAAAGGTCGCCCGGCTGCGGGAAGAAATCATGCGGGAATTCGACCCCCGGCAAATGGCCCAACAGCACACGATGGGCATGCAGCGCCCCTTTCGGCTGTCCCGTCGTGCCGGAGGTGAAAATGATCAGGGCAGGGTCGTCCGCCGCGGTATCGACGGCTGTGAACCGGTCCGACGCCTTTGCCAGGGCCGCATGGAAATCCATCGCCCCGTCATGGGGGCCGTCGATACAGAACACGACCTGCAGATCCGGCAGTCGGTCCCGAATGGCGGCAATTTTCGGCAGACTCGCCGCATCGGTCACCAGCGCCCGCGCCCCACAGGTGGACAGCCGGTACTCCAGCGCATCCTCGCCAAAAAGGGTGAACAGCGGCACCGCAATCATGCCTGACTTGTAGGCCGCGACATGGGCCACCGCCGTCTCCGGCGCCTGTGGCAGCAGGATACCGATCCGGTCTTCGCGCACCATACCCTGCGCGTTCAGAACATTGGCGAAGCGATTGCTGAGCCGGGTCAGGTCACCGAAGCTGTAGGTCCGGACACTGTCATCGGCGCCGCGATAGATGATGGCCGGGTCGTCCGGATTCTGCCGGTCCGCTACATCGACGCCGATATTGTATCGCGCCGGAACCTGCCATGCGAAGCGGTCCACGACGGTTTCGTAGCGGTCGGCGGCAATCAGCATGGCGCGGTTACCCGAACAGGTCAGTTGATGCGGTCGCGCGGCACGACCCAGCGCCCGTCGCGACGGCCGTCGAAGTATTCTTCCAACTGCGGATGGGCGACTTCCTCACCTTCCGGCATCGGCACCAGGTTCTGTTCCGAGACATAGGCGATATAAGGAGAGTTATCGGCCGGGTTCACCGCGAACAGATGATAGAAGGGCTGATCCTTGCGCGGCCGCACATCGGCCGGAATGGCTTCATACCATTCGTCAGTATTGGCGAATTCGGGATCGACGTCGAAGATGACGCCCTGGAAGCCGAACTTGCGATGCTGGACGGACTGACCGATCTGGAACTTCGCCAGCCCCTTGTCGGCGGAATCGCCGCTGTCGGTTTCCGATCCGGGCGGCGGGCCGGACATTTCGTCCTTCGCAGCAGTCCAATCGTCTTTTTCATGCATCGCTCAACATCCCTCGTGTGTCATAGTACTTTGACCGCCGGGAAAATGAAATCAAGCCGTTAGTTGGAGTTTAGTAACCAATGACCATTAATGCGATGGGCGTGATGCGCGCCCAATGCGCCAACCATATCCTTGCCAACGCCCGCTTAATGGCGGCCTGCTACCAACTGGACGAAGCCGACTACATGGCCAAGCGCCCATGCTTTTTCGGCTCCATTCACGCCACCCTGGACCACCTGGTCGTCATCGACCGTCGGTACCTGGACCGGATGCAGGGTAATCCGGTCCCACCGTCAGACGGCGACCCCGCCGAGTTTCCCACGAGGGGTTCTCTCGCGGCGGGACGGGTCCAAATTGACCAGCGACTAAAGGATTTCGTCGCCGGTCTGACACCAGCCGATCTGGACCGGGAAGTCCTGTTGCACGAGACCGAGCAATGGGGCCGCGAGGTGAACCCCATCTGGCTGGTGCTGCAGCATGTCTTCGCCCATGGCACCCACCATCGCGGCCAGGTGCACGATTTGCTGTCCCAGACCGAAATCGACCCGCCGCAACTGGACGAATTCTACCTGCGGATGGACCGCGAGGGGCGGAAAGCAGAAGTCGAAAGGTCCGGACTGACCGGCTGGATGATCGACGGCAAGGGGTAAGGCCCGCCGGTCAGGTGCGCCGCGCGAAACGGATATTGATCCAGTTCCCGACCAGGATGACGGCCCCGCCCAGAAACACGAAGGGATCCAGCGCCTCGCTGTAGAGCAACATGCCGACCACGGCGATGAGCGGCAGGCGCAGGAAATCCATCGGCGCCACCACCATGGCATCGGCCCAGCGAAAGGCCTGGGCAATGCAGAAATGTGCCGTCAGCCCGCCGACCCCGACCACAATCAGCCAGAGGGCGGATTCCGTCCCGGGCAACGTGAAATCGCTCAGCGACCCGATCAACCCCATCGGCGCCTGCAGAACCGCCATCCAGAACAGGATGCTGAGCGGCGACTCGGTCGCGCTGAGCTTCTTGGTCGTGATCATCGACAGCGAAAAGGCGAAGGATCCGATCAGCATCGCGATATGCCCCGCCCCGAACTCGACCACCCCGGGACGCAGCACGACCAACACCCCGACGAAACCGATCGCGATGGCAATCGCCCGGTAGCGGTTCATGGATTCCGCCAGAAACAGCGGCGCGATCAGCGCGACCCAGATCGGCGTGGTGAACTCAATGGCGAAAACCTCCGCCAGAGAGATCAGCGTGATGGACAGAAACCAGCAGAACTGACCGATGAAATGGGCGACGTTCCTGGCCAGATGCATCCGGAAATGCCCCGTCCTGAACCGGCCCAGGCCGCCCGGCAGCATCGCACCGATTGCCACGACGATGACGATGCCAATGATGCTGCGATAGAACATCAGCTGGAAGGTATCCATCTCCCTGGAGATTTCGCGCCCGGCCACTGCCATCAGCGCGAAGGACGTCAGCGCCCCCATCATCCAGACCGCCGCCCAGACCGGATTGGCTTTGCGTGCCGGCGCAATTTCCAGCCCGGCATTGCGACCGGCAACGACCGGCGGTTCGCGATCCGTCATGTCCCATTTCCCCCAAGGCATGCGGCTGCTTCAAGCCGCGGGCACCGACATTCGCTTCCCGCGCCCGGGCCCGCAAGGCAGACAATCGCAAAAAATTGCCCTCGTCGCCCAACTCCGCTACAACCGCGTCGCCGCTCCGGAAGGGGTGGCTTCCAGACGATTTCCGACGATCAGGGAGCAGGACCGCCATGGCCTCGTACCAATACGTTTTCGGCATGCACAAGCTGGGCAAGGCCTATCCGGGCGGCAAGGAAGTCCTGAAGGACATCAACCTGCAATTCCTGCCCGGCGCGAAGATCGGCGTACTGGGCTATAACGGCGCCGGTAAGTCGACCCTGCTGAAGATCATGGCCGGCATCGATCAGGACTACACCGGCGAAGCCTGGTCCGCCGACGGTGTGAAGATCGGTTATCTGGCCCAGGAGCCGCAGTTGGACGACAGCAAGACCGTCGCGGAAAACGCGATGGAAGGGCTGGGCGAATTGAAGGCCGTCGTCGACCGCTTCAATGAAGTGTCGATGAAGCTGGGCGAAGTCACCGACGATGACGAGATGATGGCGCTGATCGCCGAGCAGTCCGAACTGCAGGAGAAGATCGACGCCGAGGACGCCTGGGATCTGGACAGCCGGGTCGAGGTTGCGATGGACGCCCTGCGCTGCCCGCCTGGCGATTGGAATGTCGCCAACCTGTCCGGCGGGGAAAAGCGCCGCGTCGCCCTGTGCCGCCTGCTGCTCAGCCGCCCGGACATGCTGCTGCTCGACGAACCGACCAACCACCTGGACGCCGAAAGCGTCGCCTGGCTGCAACGTTTCCTGGCCGATTATCCGGGCACCGTCGTGATGGTCACCCACGACCGTTACTTCCTGGACAATGTCACCGGCTGGATTCTGGAACTCGACCGAGGCCGCGGTATTCCTTACGAAGGCAACTATACCTCCTGGCTGGAGCAGAAGCAGAAACGCCTGCAGCAGGAAGGCCGCGAGCAGGAAGCGCGCATGCGCAACATCGCCGCCGAACGCGAGTGGGTCAGCGCCTCCGCCCGTGCCCGCCAGACCAAATCCAAGGCGCGTATCCAGGCCTATGACGAGTTGGTCCGAGAAGCCGAGGCCGCCGAACAGGCGAACCAGACGGCCCAGATCGTCATCCCGCCAGGCCCGCGCCTGGGCGGCGTGGTGATCGAGGCCGACGAGGTCCGCAAGGCCTATGACGGCAAGCTCCTGATGGACGGCCTGTCCTTCAAACTGCCGCCGGGCGGCATCGTCGGCATCATCGGCCCGAACGGCGCCGGTAAGACGACCCTGTTCCGCATGATTACCGGCAAGGAGCAGCCCGATAGTGGCTCGATTCGCCTGGGTGAGACTGTGAAGCTGGGCTATGTCGACCAATCGCGCGACGCGTTGGACCCGAACAAGACTGTTTGGGAGGAAGTATCCGACGGCCAGGACATCATCGAACTGGGCAAGCGCAAGGTGCAGAGCCGCGCCTATGTCGGCAGCTTCAACTTCAAGGGCGGCGACCAGCAGAAGAAGGTCGGACAACTCTCCGGCGGGGAGCGCAACCGCGTTCACCTGGCAAAGATGCTGAAATCCGGTGCCAACGTCCTGCTGCTCGACGAACCGACCAACGATCTGGACGTCGATACCTTGCGCGCCCTGGAAGACGCCCTGGCGACCTTCCCCGGCTGCGCCGTGGTCATCAGCCACGATCGCTGGTTCCTGGACCGTCTCGCAACCCACATCCTGGCCTATGAAGGCGACAGCCAGGTAGTCTGGTTCGAGGGCAACTACGAAGACTACGAGGCCGACCGCAAACGCCGTCTGGGCGTCGAGGCGGACCAGCCGCACCGGATCAAGTACCGCCGTCTGGAGCGATAACGGATTTTGGCGTTGGCTGCGCGGGCCTTCCCGGCAGCCGACGCTGACGCCGCCGTTTCGAGCGACCGCCAGCCGGGCCGGTCGACAACCCGCGGGCCGACAGTCTGTCGCCAAACCCCACCCAAGTCGGGCCGGAGACCACAGGTCGGCTTTAGTCGCCGCGCGAGGTCGAAAAGCTCCTTTTCGGGGCACGGAAACGCGTGCCCGGCAAACATTATTACATTTCAGTTCAATTTTTGTTAAGAAATGCGATGTTTCACTACTCAATAACAAACCCTTGGGGGAGTGAAACAGTATGCTCAAACTTAGGCTCAAGCTGCGCACGCGGCTTGTACTGATTGTTCTGGGGCTGATTTCTCTGGCAGCGGCCACGGTTGGCGGCAGCGCGATCTACATCCTGGAAGAGGAGATCGCCGATCAGGTCATCGAACGCCAGAATGCCAGTCTGCGGACCGCGGCGGTTCTGTTGCGCAAGACGGTCCCGGAGACGAAGTTCACCATCACCAAGGCCGGGCGCGTCACCAAGCTCACCCTGCCGGAGATCCCGGATTTTCCGGATCACAGCATGATCGACGAGATCGGCTCGGTCACCGGCGAGACCGCGACCGTCTTCGAATGGGAAGACGATAACCGCGATTTCTGGCGCCGTACGACGAACATCATCAAGGATGACGGCAGCCGCGCGGTCGGAACGCAACTGGGCCAGAGCGGGCGCGTCTATCCCTTCATGATGCGCGGCGAGACCTATCTGGGCGAAGCGACGATCCTGGGCAAGGACTACTACACGATCTATGAACCGATCCGGAATCCGTCCGGCGATACGATCGGCATTCTCTATGCCGGTGTGCTGAAATCGAATGTGCGCGCCGCGGCATCGAACATTGTGACCGGCATCCTGATTGCGACGATAGCCAGCTTGCTGGTCTGCGGCGGGATTGCATTCATCCTGGTTCGGACCTCGATCCGCCCGATGCTGCAATTGACGGATCAGATGATCGAAGTCTCGAAAGGCAACACGAAGAAGGCGGTCCCCTATACCGAGCGCGGCGACGAGCTGGGCGACATGGCACGGGCACTCGAGGTCTTTCGCGAGAACGCGGAGGAGAATGCCGGGCTGGTGGCACAGCAGGCCGAGCGACAGGCCAAGGCGGAAGAAGAGAAGCGCGACTTCATCAAGGGGATTGCCACGCAGTTCCGGGACAAGGTCGGCGGCATCATCCAGTCCCTGTCGGAGGTCAGCAGTCAGAGCGACACGGCCATTCGCAACATCGTCGGCAGCGCCGGCGAACTGCGCGGCATGTCGGAACAGGCGGATGCTTCCTCCAACGAGGCAGCGAATTCCGTCAACGAGGCGTCTTCGGTGACGTCAGAGCTGTCGACCTCGATCCAGGAAATTGGTCGCCGCTCCTCCGATTCCGCCCGCGACGCGCAAAGCGCCGCCCAGCAGACGGAAAGCGTCAACGAGAAGGTTGCCGGACTGCAGCAGGCTGCGGATCGCGTCGGCGAAGTTGTCAAACTGATCAACGACATTGCCGAACAGACCAATCTTCTGGCCCTCAACGCCACGATCGAGGCGGCACGCGCCGGAGAAGCCGGCAAAGGCTTCGCGGTCGTTGCGAACGAGGTGAAGGGGCTTGCGACCCAGACCGGCAAGGCGACCGGCGAGATCGCCGAGCAGATCGCGTCGATCCAGAGCGCGATCCAGGATGCCGGCGGCGCCATCGGATCCGTTGTCGACAGCATTCGTCGGATCAGTTCCGGCGCGTCTGAAATCGCGGACATGGTCGATGCGCAGGTTTCCGCAACCGAAGGCATCAGCAGCAATATCGAACAGGCCCAAAGCCGCACCATGGAAGTCTCAAACATCATGGGGGCGGTCCGGGCCAAGGTCGATGACAACGAATCCGGCGCCAAGGCCGTTGAGGAATCGTCCCACCGCCTCAACGACACAGTCCGGACCTTGAAACAGGAGGTTGACGGGTTCCTGAAACAGCTCGCGGGGTAACCGCAGAGAGTTCGGGGCAGGGGTTTGGGCGGTCGGGCAGTCCCGGCCGCCCTTACCTATTGGGGCTCTTCGACCGGTTGACCACCCACACACCGGTTATCGCCAGCACGCCACCGATCAGGCTGAATACGTCGGGATAGATCCCGTTGACGGGAATGGCCAGAACCATGGACAGCGGGATCATCAGGTTCAGGAAATTGGAGGCGCGCGCGGCACCGAACAGATGCAGCGACCGGGTCCAGCAGATGTAACCGAATATGCTGGGCCCGATGGCCAGATACAGAATCGCCGCCCCCGCATTCGGCATCGACCATGCCTGAGCCACCCCTTCCGGTAGCCATGGCAACAGACAGACCGCCCCGCCGATAATGGTCGCCGAGGCGGCACGGGCGGCGCCATGCCGGACTGCCAGCGGACGCTGAACCACAAAATAGGTTCCCGAACAGATCGCGGCGGCCAGAACGAGGCTCGACCCGCTTCCGAAGCGCAGGTCGCCCGGCTGACCGAGGCCGACACAGACCGCGCCCGCTAGGGCGATGGCGGCCCCACCCCATGCCGCGGCACCGAACCTTTCCTTCAGGAACAGAACGGACAGCCCCGCCGCGATAACCGGCTGGATCGCGATCAGGATACAGGCCGCCCCCGGCGATACATCCCGCATCCCGGCATTCAGAAAGGCATTGTAGACCGCGATCCCCAAGGCGCCGCAGATCAGAAACCGGGGCAGGTCCGTCAGCAGGAATCCCAACCCACCGTGCCGGGACAGCCACAGGGTGAGCAGAATTGCCGCCACAGAGAAACGCAGCGCGGCTACCGGCAACGGATCGGCGAACTGCACCGCATATCCGATTGCCGGAAAGGCACTGCCCCAGAGCAGAACTGTTGCAAACAACGGCCAGTACGCCGTCAGGCCGGCCTTCGGAATGAAATCTGTCTGTGTCATTCCGATTGAATAGGCCCTGCCGTCCTGTTGTCATATCGCACGGATTCCTAATATCCTGTGTGTATGATGCACAGCTTTACTGGCTTGCCACCGATTTCGGCACTTAACGCATTTCTGGAAGCGGCGCGGCTCGGTTCGTTCTCGGCCGCGGCGGCGGCGCTGAACGTGACCCATTCCACGGTCAGCCGTCAGGTCGCATTGGTCGAAGACTGGCTGGGCCATCCGGTGTTCGAGCGGAAGGGCCGTGGCGTGGCGCTGACTCCGGCCGGCCAGCGGTTTTCCGGCGAAATTCGGGCGGCGCTGGAACGCATCGCCCGCACCGCCGACCAATGGAACCCACGTCGCGGACGGCCCAGTGTCAGGATCAGCACAACGCCGTCTTTCGCACGGCTGTGGTTGCTGCCCCGGCTGCGACAGATCGAGGGGAACCCGCCGGATCTGCAGCTTGATCTTCGTCTCGATCACCGCGTTCGGAAACTGGAGCCAGGCGACATCGATATCGCAATCCGCTACACCGCGAACCCCGGTGGCGGGCCCCGTTTCGAACCGTTCATCGACGAGACATTCCGACCGGCCGCATCAGTCGCGCTGGCCGCCGAACTGGGTCCGAATCCGGATCCGGCAGACCTGCTGAACCATCCCCTGATCCATGATTCCGACACGGCGCAATGGCGCGCCTGGTTCGCCCGACACGGGCTGGAATACGCCGCCCGTCAGCAGGACCGCCGGTTCGAAGACTACGATATGGTGGTCGATGCCGGATCCCAGGGACTCGGCATTGTGATGCTGCGTTCCATTCTGTCCGATGCGGACGCCGAAGCCGCCGGAATTCAGCCATTGACCGAACAACGGCTCGACAACCCGAAACGCCATTTTGTCGTGTTCGACCAGACCGAGGAGCGCCCTGCTGTGCTGCGCGCGGTTGAGCGGCTGCTGCGGATCGGCGGGCGTTAGCCGCGCCGCGAACCCTGTCCGGGTTTGTGCAGGGGAAGACCGTTCTTCAACTGTTTCAGCCGATCCTCGTTGCTGTGGAAGGCGAAGACCAGAAACAGACAGCAGATCGCACCGTCTTCATCGGCCATCGGCATGATCAGCCGGCGATAGGCCATGACCCGGACATTATTTTCGTACAAGTCGATATCGCCGACCGTCGGCTTGCGCCGCTCGACGGCGCGAATGTAGGAGGGAAGCTGCCGCTCGAGATGCTCCGGATCGTAGAGGTCATCGAACCATTGTCCGGTATGCTCCGTCCGGAACCGCTCCACGATCTCCGTCCCGACCAGACGATGGCGGAGCCGGTAGCCACCGTCCGGCTGGTGGACGACGTCGACCAGATTGACCAGCGGCAGGACCGGAAGGATGTCCAACGGGTCGAGATCGGCATATTTCGGCACGTCCTCGCCATGCGTAATCGATTGCCAGTACCGGAATGCCGTGACGAGTTCCGCGCGCTCAAGCAACCGCTCGAACTCATCAATGTCGAACATTTCAATTTCGCCATCCGGCATCGTCGTGTCGATTCTCCGCCCGTTTCAGGGACTATGACACGATACTTTCGGCCGCGCACTCACTCCGCTGCGATGATTTCCGTAACCGCGGCACCGAATGTGTCGCTGTTCGTCATTCGGTCGTTCAGATTATGCTCACCGTCCGCCACGGTATAGAGCGCCGCGTCCAATCCGCGTGCCGTGACATCCTCCACGTAATCTTCCGACAACACCGGGAAAGTGTTCCTGTCGCGGCTGCCGACCAGCAGGCGCACGACCGTTCCGGGTTGGATTTCATCAATATAGTCGTCGGGGCTCTCCGCCCTTGGCCAGGGATTGCGCCCCCGCAAGCGCCGCCAGTTGGCTATGTCACAGGGACAGGCGATCAGCAGTGCCCGCTGAAGCAGACCCGGATGTCGGCCCAGAATTACACCCGCCGTCGCGGCGCCGCCGCTGTGACCGATCATCACCACTTCCGAAACACCGTAATGCGCCTTCAGGGCGGCGGTCGCCTCCGCGACGGCATCGAACTCGTCTGCTGTATAGAGGTTGGAGCGGTTTTCCTGTCGGCTGGGCGTGCCCGTCGATCGGCGACCGTCACCGGAATAGCCGACCCGCATCATGGCAACGCCGATCTGACCCAGTTCGGCGGCGCGTTCAGCCAGCGGAAAGATGTAGTCCGCCGGCCCGCCGCGGCTCAGATCGCCATGCAGGACCACGACCAGACGCCTGGCCGCACCGGGATCGGCAGGCAGATAGGTCTTGATCGCCATGCATTCCTCATTGGCCGGCGCATAGCCCACCATGTCCGCCGGCTGGCAGTCCGAGTCGCCGGCCCGCGCGGATACCGAGGCCGCCGTCAGAATCACGGCAGCGATAATCAGGAGTCTGTTCATGGCTGTAATCTCCGGTTGCGTTCCCTTACGCCGGATCTATGGCAGGAACAGGCCCCCAACCCTACGCGGGGGAGCTACTTGCGTGAATTGAAATCTTCGGATGTGCCATGCCAGGGAAGCGGGGCCAGACGGTCTGTAAGCCGGGTTCTGTCCCTGCCCTTTCGGGCAATGGACGGCCATTCATCTGGGACGGCCGTTGCCGGCCGCCTCGCGCAACCTACCCGGACGGGACGCGGAAACGCGCCTGCCGCTCCCTCTTGCGAGAAAAGGGGCGGCTACCGTCCCTATTCGGTTTTGCTCCCGGTGGGGTTTACCATGCCCTGCCCGTCGCCGGGCAGGCGGTGCGCTCTTACCGCACCCTTTCACCCTTACCGGACCTGCGCCCGGCGGTTTGCTTTCTGTGGCACTTTCCCTGGGGTCGCCCCCGCCGGCCGTTAGCCGGCACCGTGTTTCCGTGGAGCCCGGACTTTCCTCACCCGGGCGGGTTTCCCCACTGCCCGGGCGCGGCCGTCCAACCGTCTGGCCCTGGCCGCAGGGAATACGCCCTCTTCGTCGCGCTTTCAACGTTTCCGTCACATCGCTAAATTCACGCCATGAACAAGGATGCTTCCCCTCCCGAGCCACCGGCCGCACTGAATGTCGGAATGGTGCCGCTCGCCCGGTTTACCCTGAACGCGTTCGGGTCCTTTATCGACGCCCTGAGGTTGGCCGCGGACGAACGCGATCGGTCCCGCCCGATCCGCTGCCGGTGGGAAGTGATGAGCCCCGCCGCCCGCGCCATTCCGGCCAGTTGCGGCGTATCGATCACCGCGACGGCCGATCTGCTGGACCCGGCAAGGTTCGATTACATCGTCGCGGTCGGCGGTCTTCTGGGTCATGACGAGGCGCAGGACGCCCCCATCGTCGACTACCTGCGCACCGCGGCGTCGAAGGGCGTCGCCGTGGTCGGCATCTGCACCGGCGTCTTCTCAATGGCCAAGGCAGGCCTCCTGGACGGGCGCAAGGCCTGCGTCAGCTGGCTGCATTATCAGGACATGATCGACCGCTTCGACCAGGTCGAGCCCGACACCAGCCGCCTGTTCGTCGCCGACGGAAAGCGGATCACCTGCGCCGGCGGCGTTGGCGCGGCCCGGCTGGCGGCCTGGATGATCGAACGGCATCTGGGCCATGACGTGGCGCAGAAGGCGCTGAGCATCATGATGGTCGAAAGCAGCCGGACGGCCGCCCCGGCCCAACCGCAGCCGCCGATAGCGCAATCCGTCCGCGACCCGCGGGTCGCCCGGGCCATCCTGCTGCTGGAGGAAAAACTGTCCGATCCGCCGCGCATCGGACAATTGGCCGACCGGGTCGGCATCTCCCGGCGGCAGTTGGAGCGCAGCTTCCGCGAGGAGCTGGGCATGAGTTTCGGGGATTTCTCCCGCCGAATGCGCCTGGATCACGGGCTCTGGCTGACAGTGACAACCGACCGGTCGGTTCTGGATATCACCCTGGAATGCGGTTTCAACGGCCAGTCCCATTTCGCGACCCTGTTCCGGAAGGCCTTCGGCATGACCCCAACCGAGGTCCGCCGCCTGTCCGCCGTCGAGGCGGATTCACTGCTGCAGACCCGCCTGCAGTTCAAGCCGCGCAGCGTCATGGAACGCCGTGCAGCGATGCAGGCTATCCCAACTCTGGATTAGGTTCTCGCTCCGGAATGGCTACCCCAAAGACAGAAAATCCAGACCGGACTATCGCGCGCATACTGAAGGTCAATCATGCCGGGGAACACGGGGCCATTCGCATCTATACTGGGCAGATTCGGATCGCGACCCTTACCGCACCCGACCTTTGCGACTTCTTGAGCGAAACTCGCGGTCATGAAATCAGGCACGCTGATGCATTCAGGCGTGCTATGCCCGCACGGAAAGCACACCCCTGTCGGGCGATGTGGTTATGGGGCATAGGTGGTTACGCTTTGGGGATGGTTACCGCACTGCTGGGTCGTCGGGCCATCTGGATCTGCACGGCCGCTGTAGAAGCAAGAGTGCATCGCCATCTAGCGCATCAGCTTCGTTTCCTGGCGCATCGGGACTGCGAACTTCACGACATAATTGCCGGCATCCGAGACGAGGAAGAACAACACCTGGCGGCCGCGCGACAGGCCCTTGGGCGACCTCGAGCGCTAGACCGGCTGCTCGATGCTGTGATTGCGCTATCCACCGAAGCTGTGATCTGGCTGTCCACTAATGGCGATTCCCGGAGAATGGCGCGCGAGATAGCCCCTAACGACACCGCAAGCTGAGCGGCATCTACTTCCCATGACTCGACCGTTGTATTGCAGTGCGGTAAAACCCATTTCAACGAGACAAAACCGGACAGAGAGGAGCCCCCGTCATGACTGCAGCGATTGTTGGCTGGTCCCATTCCCCCTTCGGCAAGCTGGAAGGCGAAGATGTTGAATCCCTGGTCGGCCGCGTCGCCGAAGATGCGCTGAAGGATGCCGGGGTTGCCCCGGAAGACGTCGATGCCATCTATCTCGGCTGGTATAATGGTGGCTTCTCCAAACAGGATTTCGGCTCCTCTCTGGTGATGAACACCGTGGACGGTCTGCGCTTCAAGCCGTCGACCCGGATGGAAAACGCCTGCGCGACCGGGTCCGCCGCCGTGCATCAGGGTGTGAACTATCTGGAAGCCAAGCAGGGCAAGGTCGTTCTGGTCGTCGGCGTGGAAAAGATGACTGCGACACCGGGCCCGGAAATCGGCGGTATCCTGCTGCAGGCTTCCTATCTGAAGGAGGAAGGCGAAACCGAAGGTGGTTTCGCCGGGGTCTTCGGCCAGATCTGCAACGGCTATTTCCAGAAGTATGGCGATCAGAGTGACGGTCTGGCGACCATCGCCGCGAAAAACCACAAGAACGGCTGCGCCAATCCCTATGCGCAGTTGCGCAAGGATCTGGGCTTCGAGTTCTGTCGCACCATTTCGGACAAGAATCCGCTGGTCGCCGGACCGCTGAAGCGCACCGACTGCTCGCTGGTCTCCGACGGCGCGGCGGCGCTGGTGCTGGCGGATATGGATACGGCACTGGGCATGAAGAAGGCCGTTGCGTTCCGCGCCCGAGCGCAGGTCAACGACTATCTGCCGATGTCGAAGCGTGACATGACCTTCCTGGATGGCTGCGCCCGTGCCTGGGATCAGGCCTTCGACAAGTCGGGCCTGTCGCTGGACGACCTCAGCTTCGTCGAAACCCATGACTGCTTCACCATCGCCGAGATGATGCAGTACGAGGCCATGGGCATCGCCAAGCCCGGTGAAGGCGCGAAGGCGGCGATGGACGGCGTGACGGCGAAGGACGGCAAGCTGCCGGTCAATCCGTCGGGCGGGCTGAAGGCGAAGGGCCACCCGATCGGCGCGACCGGCGTGTCCATGCATGTCATGACCGCCATGCAGACCCGCGGAGAGGCGGGCGACATGCAGGTCAAGGACGCCAAGCTGGGTGGCATCTTCAACATGGGCGGCGCGGCGGTCGCCAACTACGTTTCCATCCTGGAAGCGGTGAAGTAGGGCCGCCCAAGACGGCATCTCTATCGAGACGAAGACCCCGGACCGAAAGTCCGGGGTCTTCGCGGTTTTGACCCTTCCCGCGGGTCCGACACGCGATTCCTCTTCCGCACGCGCTTTGGTTGCGCTACTATGCTCGTCAGGATTGTGGGAGAGGTTGTCTTGGCACGGAAACAGGCAGGGCCCCGCTCGGAGTCGGGCGTATCACGGGATGATACATCACCGGATGATACGCCGCCGGACAGCACCGGGTTGGATCTCGCGGCTGATGTGGCACGGGACTGTTTGAATACCGCCCAGTCGATGCAGCAGGCGATGCTGGCGGCGGTTGCGGAACAGCAGCGCGGCCATCAGGAACAGCTCGCCGAGACCGCACGCCTGTGCCTTGAGATACTCAACGGTCCCGGTCCAGAGCCGGAACGCTGATCATGGCCGACGACATGGGCAATGACGACACCGGCAAAGACGATTCAGGCAGGGACGGCGCCGACACGCCGGAGACCGTGCACGAAGACGCTGTCCGGGAGGCCGAGATCGGGCTGCCGAATGCCGAGCCCCCAGATGCCGAGCCTCCCGAAGCCGCCGGCGCCGGGACAACGGACGCGCCATCCGAACCTTACGACGCCCCCTTACCCGAACCTCCCACGGAAGGAGACTTTGCGATGGCCGACAATACCCCGGTCAACAGCCAGATCACCGACGCGGTGACCCAGGTGAATGTCAAAGTGCTGGGCGACGCGCCGGCCATGGCGATGGGCGCGCTCTACCAATCCGCCGCCCATGCCGCCGGCATCCTGTTTGAAAACGCCGTCGCCCAACAGCAATCCAGCCAAACGGTGCATCAGGCGATCGTCGCCGCGATTGCCGACCGGTTGATAGACGGGCGCGGCTAAACGCCGGCCCACGCCCCGAATCTAATCCGAAGGAGTTCTGAGAAATGGCGATACCAACCCCCGTGAACGGCCAGATCACCGATGCGGTGACCCAGGCGAATGTGAAAGTCCTGGGCGACGCCCCGGCCATGGCAATGGGCGCGGTGTTTCAATCGATGGCCCATGCCAGCGGTGTTCTCTATGAGAACGCGACCGCGCAACAGCAATCGGCGCAGACGATTCAGCAGGCCGTTCTTGGCGCGATCGTGTCGCGCCTGTCCGGCGGTTACGCCAAGTAGTCCCCACGACGGCGACAGACGATCAGGAGGACCCGCATGGCCTTTCCGACCCAGGTGAACGGTCAGATCACCGACGCCGTGGCCCAGGTTTCCGTCGGAAACACGGGTGCTGCGCCGGCTCTGGCTTCCTCCCTGCTTCACCAAGTCTGGGCGCAGGCGATGGGGTTGCAGATGCAGAACGCGACCGCGCGCCAACAGCATGATTCCATGATCGCGGATGCACTTCTGGGATCGGCAGTCCAGCGCCTGAAGCGGGGCGGTGCCGAGGATGACAGGCCATGAGCCCGCGCGCCGAAAGCGCCATGAACGATCAGGTCGCCGAAACCGCGGAGAACCTGTTGCGACTCGCCGCGGGCGGGGCCGACACACTTTCCGCCCAGGCGCTGAGGCAGGCAGCCGCCCAGACCGGCGCGATGATGTTGCAGGACGCCGCCGACCATCTGCGGCGCACCCAGATCCTGGCGGAAGCCGCCACGGCCCGCGCCCTAGCCGATCTCACCGATGGAAAGGGTGAGGCGCAGGCGGTCATCGATGCCGCCCAAAGCGCCGTCTCTCACGCGATCCAGGCCCAGGCTGAAACCAGCGATGCTGTTGCCAAATTGATGGCCAATCTGCCCGGCGGCGCGGAAACAGGATAAACTGGTCGCATACCCCGGTTGCGGAACGATGGACTGCTGCCCTATACGGGCAGCAGTCCTTTTTGTTCAAACATAAGAGACGCACCCGGATACGGTCATGACGATTCAGACGCCCTTGAACGAGACGCCCACCGTCTCGCCCTCCTATGTCTCCCCAGCCCCCGCCGCCCTGCCCCGCGTCCCGGTGACCAAAGGGGCACAGGACGCGATCGCGCTGACCGGGAACGATTTGACGCTGCACGAATTGGCACGGATCGCCGTCGGTCATCACAAGGCGCTTCTGGCGGACGATGCCTGGCAGTGTATCGCCGACGCCCGCGAAGTGGTCGAGGGCATCGTGCAGTCCGGACGCCCGGCCTATGGCATCACTACCGGCGTCGGGTCCCAGAAAGATTCCGGCGTTCAGAAGACCGAGCTGGCATCGTTCAACCGCCGCCTGCTGGCCGCCCATGCGACCCGTGTGCCCGGGCCGACCCTGGATCCTTCGGTCGTGCGGGCGGCCATGACGATTCAATCCAACCTGTTCGCGACGGGGACCAGCGGCGTCCGGCCGGAGTTGGTGAAACGCATCCTGGAACGCCTCAACGACAACCGCATTCCACCGGTCGACGCATCCGGCTCCGTCGGTGCATCCGACCTCGTGCCGCTGGCGCAGCTCGGCCTTGGCTTGCTGGACAGTGCACCGGATTCGATCTTCGAGCCGGGTGCGAAAGAGGCGTTGTCACTGATGAACAGCAACGCGATCTCGCTCGGCATGGGTGGGTTGGGGCTGGTCGCGGCGGAGCGTCTGTTGAAGACCATGGATCTGGCCGCTGCCGTCGCTCTTGAAGGGTTGCGCGGGAACCCGGGCGCCATCGCCGCTCAGGTCGCCGCCGTGCACCGTCGGCGCGGGCAGAAACGGTCGGCCGGGCATATGCGGGCCCTGCTGGACGGATCGGCACTGTGGCGGGACGGTGAACCGCGCTTCCTGCAGGATCCCCTGTCCTTCCGCTGCGTTTCGCAGATCCACGGCGTCGGCTGGGAGGTACTGACCCGCGCCCAGGAGGTCTGGGAGACCGAGTTGAATGCGCCGACGGACAATCCATTGATCGACAGCACGACCGGTAAGGTGATCAGCCACGGCAATATGGATTCGACCGCCCTGACGGCTGCCGTGGACCCGCTGCGACAGATTCTGGCGAAGATGTGCGAATTGTCTGGGGAACGCCTGCACAAGCAGCATTGGCCCGCATTTTCCGGCCTGCCCACGGGGCTGGCCCGGGAATCCGGCGCCGTGGGGGGCGTCCAGTTTCTCAATCTGTCCCATATCGCGGCGTCGCTGATCGCATCGACGAAGATCTGGGCCACACCGGTTCTGTTGAATTCCGTCGGGCAACTGGCGGACGGCGTGGAGGACACGGCGGGCCTTGCCATGCACGCCGTGGCCGACATGGCCCGCGTGATAGAGGCCGCCTACAAGATCGCGACCATCGAATTGACGGTTGGGGTCTGGGCGATCCACCGGCGCGGCATCGCATTGGAGGATCTGGGCGCGGGCATACGGCCGGTTGTGGAGACTCTGCTGCCGCTGCTGCCGATCGACCGTGAAGGGGACGACATGTTTTCCCTGACGCCGCTGATCGATCTGATCGTCAACGGCGATCTGGTGGAAACCGCATTTGCGTCGATTGACTAACCGGCCACGTCAGACCGGCTTGACCCCGCCCATGGCGACGACTTCGGCTGCCGGCTTTTCCGCCACGGCGGCCACATTGTCTTCGACCGGTGCGATGGCGGCCGGCGCTTTCGGTGGGGCATCGGCCTTGTCGGTCTTGTGGGAGGATTTGACCACCGGCTTGGCCCCGGACTTCCCGTCAATCCGGCTGTAGCGGCCTTCGATCTTCGCACCGGCGGCAACTTCGATCACGTCGTGGCGCACGTCGCCGATCATGGTGGCGGTCACGTTCAGCTTGACGATCTTGGCCTCGATGTCGCCTTCGACACGGCCGTCGATCACAGCTTCCTGCGCCTGAATCTTGCCGACCAGTTCGCCGGACCGTCCGATGGTGACGGATCGGCAGCGCAGATTGCCTTCCAGTTTGCCGTCGAGAAGGAGGTCGATATCGCCCTCGATATCACCGGTCACCGACATGCCCGCTGCGATATGGGATCTGGCCACGGGGCCTTCGACCACGGCTTGCGGCGCTCCGGGCCGCTCCTTCGAACCGAACATATGGTGATGCCTCCCGTTCATCAAACCAGATATAGATAGCACTAACTATCTATAATCCATGCTAAATTAGCGGGTGGCAAACTACAACAGGGTGATTGTGAACCTTTCCCGACGCGCCCCGTTTCCACAGGAAGTGCGCGCGGGTTAATCCCTTCGATTCATAGGGATATCAGGGTTACTCGGCGGCTTCGGACGCGGCGCCGTCTTCCAACCCGGCGATGAATTTCTCCGCCTCCAGCGCGGCCATGCAGCCCATGCCTGCCGCCGTCACGGCCTGCCGATAGGTCTTGTCCTTCACGTCGCCCGCCGCATAAACGCCGGGGATATCAGTCGCGGTCGAATCCGCCGCGGTCAGGATGTAGCCTTCCTCATCCATCTTGATATGGCCCTTGAACACGGCCGTCGCCGGGTCGTGACCGATGGCGACGAACATGCCGTGGACGGCCAGTTCGCTTTTCGCATCGGTCTTGACGTTGCGCAGGACCAGCCCCTCGACACCGAGCGGATCCTCGCTGCCAGTCACATCTTCGACGACCGTGTCCCAGATGACCTCGATCTTCGGATGTTTCAGCAGGCGATCCTGCAGGATCTTCTCGGCGCGCAGGCTGTCGCGGCGATGGATCAGTGTGACCTTGGACGCGTGATTGGTAAGATACAGCGCCTCTTCCACGGCAGTGTTGCCGCCACCGATCACGGCGACTTCCTTGCCGCGATAGAAGAAGCCATCGCAGGTCGCGCAGGCGGAGACGCCGAAGCCCATGAACTTCTGCTCAGCCGGCAGGCCCAGCCAGCGCGCCTGAGCGCCGGTCGCGATGATGATCGTATCGGCCAGATAGACACTGCCGCTGTCGCCGACCGCGCGCAGCGGGCGCTGGGTGAAATCGACATCCGTGATCAGGTCATGGCGGATGTCGGTACCGACCTTTTCCGCCTGCTTCTGCATCTGGTCCATCAGCCACGGGCCCTGGATGACATCCTCATAGCCCGGATAATTCTCCACATCGGTCGTGATCATAAGCTGCCCGCCCGGCTGAAGCCCGGCGACCAGCATGGGTTCCAGATTGGCGCGCGCGGCATAGATCGCGGCCGTATAGCCCGCCGGACCGGCGCCGATGATGAGAACCTTGACCCGATGCGTGTCCGACATGCTGATTTCCTCGAAAAGTCTCTTGCTGCGCGGGATTGCCAGCGGCGCCCGACACCTGCTGACAGGTCCCAGAACATAGTCACCGCGCGCGCATCCGCAACCGCTTCCTAGCCGATTCTCGCCTCTTTGCGGCGATCCAGCGTGACAAAGTGATAATCCGGCGCCTCCACAGTGGGATCCTTCGGCGGCGGGCCCGGTTCCCGTGCCGTCTCCTGCCAATCTGCGGGATCTATCTCCGGAAAGAACGTATCGGCATCGGGGGCCGCGTCGACCTCGGTCAGATAAAGCCGGTCGGCATGCGCCAGGGTCTGTCGATAGATCTCCGCTCCCCCGACGACACAGACTTCTCCGACATCCGCCGCAAGGTCCCTGGCCCGGGTCAGCGCGCCCTCCACCGTATCGAATACCTCCGCCCCCTCGGCCTCGTAGCCCGCCGCCCGGGTCACGACGAGGTTCGGTCGCCCGGGCAGGGGCTTGCGCGGCAGGCTTTCCCAGGTCTTGCGCCCCATGACCAGAGGCTTGCCCATCGTGACCCGTTTGAAAAAGGCAAGATCACCCGGCAGCCGCCAGGGCAGATCCCCATCGATACCGATTGCGCGGTTGCGCGCCATGGCCACGACCAGAACGATTTTCGGGCGCGCGTCGCGCATCATTTCTTCCTCGCCTTCTTCCGGGCGGCCTTGCGCGCCTTTTCGATCGCGGTCCGCCGCCCCGCCTCAATCCCAAGACGCGCCCAGTCGAGCAACTCATCCTCATCATCCATGGCGGAATCCGGACAGCGCCGGAAGGCGGGCACCACGGTCGTACCGCCCTTCTTGTCATATTCGAACGGCTCACAGCAGGCCGCGTCGAAGGCTTCCGCGGTATCCGCATCGCATTTGAAGTAAAGCGTGTCGCGCAGCACGGCGGCGAACATCGCATCATCCAGATAGAAGCACATGCCGCCGAACAGACGCTTGCGATGCACCGGTCCCAGCGGCGCGAAGCGCTCCGCCAGCCAGTCCATCAGCTCTGCGCTGACCGCCATGAGTCAGTCCGCCCACATGTCAGACCGCCACGGGTGCCGCGATATGCGGATGCGGGTCGTAATCGGACAGTTCGAAATCCTCGAACCGGAAGGCGAAGACATCATCGATATCCGGGTTGATGGTCATGGTGGGCAGATGGCGCGGTGTCCGGGAAAGCTGCAGATCGGCCTGTTCCAGATGGTTCAGGTAGAGATGGGCATCCCCGAAGGTATGCACGAACTCTCCGGGCCGCAGTCCGACGCCCTGGGCCACCATCATCGTCAACAGCGCATAGGACGCGATGTTGAACGGCACCCCCAGGAAAATGTCAGCGCTGCGCTGATAGAGCTGACAACTCAGCTTCCCATCGGCCACATAGAACTGGAACAGACAATGGCAGGGCGGTAGGGCCATGTCGTCGATATCGGCGGGGTTCCAGGCACTCAACATATGGCGCCGACTGTCGGGATTGCGCTTCAATCCGTCGATCAGGATCCGCATCTGGTCGATGCTGCGCCCGTCGGGCGCGGCCCAGGACCGCCATTGCTTACCGTAGACCGGCCCGAGATCTCCGTTCTCGTCGGCCCATTCGTCCCAGATCGAAACGCCGTTTTCCTTCAGATAGGCGATATTGGTATCGCCGCGCAGGAACCACAGCAGTTCATGGATGATGGACCGCAGATGCAGCTTTTTCGTGGTGACCAGAGGGAAGCCCTCGGACAGGTCGAACCGGAACTGTCGGCCGAAAACCGACCGTGTCCCCGTCCCCGTCCGGTCGGATTTCACCACACCGTTGTCGCGCACATCGCGCAGCAGATCGAGATATTGCTTCATGGCGACACCATTTAGGGAGATTCCGGGGTAAACTGAAAACCCCTTTCATCGCGCGGTCATACTGCCTATATGTATCCCTGTCGAGCAATCGACTATGGCGCTAGAGGGCGCTGCGAAATAAGCGTAGTGGACCCGGGGGCAGTACCCGGCGCCTCCACCAGTTTCGCCGAGGATTTCTCAGGATTTCCTCGGCATATGGGGGCGAATCAGGATCGACACGCGTGGTAAAGGCAGATGTCCGCGCCCGGCATGGTACCGCCGTTATCGGGCCGTATCGCTAAATGCGAATGATAACGACGAGATGGTTGCTGTCGCTGCGTAAGTGGCCTCAGTAGCAAAGTCGGAATTCCTGGAAACCTCATCCGTTTCCAGGTGGGGTTTGGGGGACCCAGCAACAGAACCCCCCACTTTCTTCCCCACAAAAACCCGAAACCCGACGACCTGCGGTAGGTAAACCTACGCGCGCAAACCGTACGTTTAATGCGTGCAAGCGAATATTTGGTAGCCCATTAACCATGTTTTGTTCTAGTCTATGTCCGGGAGAGCGGATGTGACTGACACACTCGACATGGCAGTTCCGGGCGGAGTCAACGCCCTCCGTGCTCTGGATCGACTGAACCCCGGCGATCCTGAGTTCATGCCGGCGATCCTCAAAATTCTGGCAGACGTCACCGACTGTCGCCTTACCGGAATCGGGCTCAGGGTCGAGGATACCGACCGCATCGAGGTACGAGAAATCTATGATCGTCAGGGGGCCGTCGTACCGTTTTCCTATTCCTTCGCGAGCGGTCCCTGCGAAATCGTCTACAACACATCGCCGAAAGACCCCTTCCGGGCCTTCCCGGCTGAAGTCTCCACCCGATTTCACGCACCGGATTTCATGACTGCTCTCGGTGTCGAGGGGTATCTGGCAGAGGCGATCTACGATCCGGAGGGCCAGGTCTTCGCGCATGTCTTTGCGATCGACACGGACCCGATTGCGCTGGGCCCCGGAACCGAGATCACTTTCCGGCTGCTGGCACAACGGATCGGCGCCACGTTGATTGAACAACGTGCCCAGGATGCCCTGCGTCACAGCCAGATGCGCTACCGGACCGTCATCGACGAGATTGCCGATGCCATCTTCATTCACGATCTCGACGGACATTTTCTTGACGTGAACGAACAGGCCTGCGCGGCGTTGGGATACAGCCGGGACGAACTGCTGCAGATGTCCGTCGGCGATGTCGAAGTGGCCATACCGTGCGAACTGGTGATGGAAAACTGGCGCAAGGCACGGCTTGGCAAGCTGGTCGTCCAGGAGGGTGTCCATGTCCGAAAGGACGGCACCCGTTTTCCGACGGAAATCCGCGGCAGGTTGATCCAGCTGGAGGGTGAGCCCGTTGTCATCGTCTCCGCCCGGGACGTCAGCGATCTGAAGGTCACCGAAATCTCCCTGCTGGAGGCGCGCCGGGACGCAGAGGCCGCCAGCCGCGCCAAATCCCAGTTCGTCGCCAATATGAGCCACGAACTGCGCACGCCGCTCAACGCGATCATCGGCTTTTCCGACATCCTCAAAGAACAGCATCTCGGGCCGATCGGTCACGACCGCTACGCCGAGTATGCCGATGACATTCATCGAAGCGGCCAGCACCTGCTGCGTCTGGTTTCGGACATACTGGATCTGTCAAAGATCGAGGCGGGACAGGAAACCCTGCGGGAAACCGTGTTCATGCCCGATACGGTCGTTGCCGACAGTCTCGCGATCCTGTCGGATCGGGCGCGCCGGAAGTCGATCAAGTTCCAGACCGAAAGCGATACCGAGGACGTCTGGCTCAGAGCCGACGAGGTGAAGCTGGAACAGATCCTGATCAACCTGCTGGCCAACGCGGTGAAGTTCTCCTTCATCGGAGGCCGGATTCTGATCACGTCACGCCTGATGGACGATGGCAGTTTCGAGATCGTCGTAGGGGATTCCGGACCGGGTATCGAGCCGGATCGCCTGGAACAGGCCTTCGAAAGTTTCCAGCGGCTCGACTCCGCCCAGCAGATGGCGGTCGAGGGCACGGGCCTGGGCCTGCCGATTGCGCGCAAGCTGTGCGAACTTCATGGCGGCAGCGTTCACCTGGAAAGCGAACCGGGCAAAGGCACCAACGCGATCGTTCGAATGCCCGGACATCGCGTGGTCCCCCCCGCCGCCATGACCCAGTTGCACTAAACTCCGGTATCCCGATCAGGCCGGGGCCATGCCGCGACCGGACCGAATGCGGCTCATCAGCAGCCAGGCGGCAATTCCCATGTTGAACAGGTTCCACAGAATGCCGTTCAGGAAGGCGGCTTGATAGTTGCCCGTCAGATCGTATATCTCCCCGGACATCCACCCGCCCAGCGCCATGCCGAACACAGTCGCCATCAGCACGATCGAAACCCGCGTCCCGGCCTGGCGCGCCGGAAAATACTCCCGGACGATCAGGGCATAGCTGGGCACGATGCCGCCCTGGGACAGGCCGAACAGGGCCGACACGAGATACAGCGATATCAACCCGTCGAACGGCAGATAGAACAACAGCGCAAGGCATTGCAGCGCCGACCCCAGGATCAGGGTACCGATCCCGCCGATCCGGTCCGCGATGACGCCGGATATCAGGCGGCTCACGATGCCGAGACCCAGCATCAGGGACAGCATCTCCGCACCGACGGCGGGTCCGTAACCCAGATCACCGCAATAGGCGATAATGTGCACCTGCGGCATAGACATGGCGACACAGCAGGCAACCCCTGCCAGCGCCAACATCGTCAGCAGCACCGTCGGTGACGCCGGTGCGGCGCCCGTTGCCGCGCGCCGGGCGACAGGGGCATGTCCCTGATCCACCTGCGGCCGGCGCCGCAGCAGCATCGACAGGGGAACCATCGTCGCGACACAGAAGAGTCCGACCCAGATATGGGTTTCGCGCCAGCCTACCAGTTCGATCCCAAACTGAAGGACCGGCGGCCAGACCGTGCCGGACAGATAGTTGCCGCTGGCCACGATTGCGACCGCGATCCCGCGATGTCTGAGGAACCAGTGCGACGTGTCGGCAACCATCGGCGCAAAGGTGGCCGAACTACCCAGCATCCCGATCAGCAGCGCCTGGCAGGCCACGAACATCCAGAAACTGGTCGCGAAGGCGGACAGGACGTACCCGATTCCCAGCATGACCGCTGCGATACAGACAGGAACCGCGATACCGAACCTGTCGACCAGTCGGCCCATCAGGATGCCACCGGCCGCGAAGCCGATCATCGTCGCCATATAGGGAAAGGAGGCGCCGCCCCGGTCGATGCCGAATTCCGCCTCAATCTCCGGAAGGACAACCACCGAAGACCACAGGCCGATGCCGCCAATCGTGCTGACGATCAGGCTTATGAACAGGCGCAGCCATGCATAACGGCTGTCCGCCTCGGAAGGCATCGACAGGGTTTCGGACATGAGAGTAATCCTTGGGTCGTCCGGCGCGGACCCATGCTCCCTAACGCGGTGGGCTTTCCGCCGCAATGGCCATTATCGCCAATCGGACCGGTGCCAAAGAGTTGTGACGCGGCGAAACAAACCACCCGCTGCATTCACTTACATCGGGCAAGATGCCCGCGCCTCCGGGTTTATTTGACCGATTGCATAAAAAAACTTGGAATAACTGTCGTTGTCCCCTACCGTGGAGTTGCGAGTACGACGGGAAAACCAAACAAGGCGTGGATTCGGAACGCGAAACCAACTGCCGCGACAGAGCGGCGGCGGGACCGATCCGTCTCCGCGAGCAACAATGGCCGTATCGGAATCGGCGGGCAGACGGCGAGGCGGCGCATGGCGCGCCAGGGCATTGCTGATCGGTCCGGCTGCGCTGGCAATCGGTATCTTCATGGTCGTGCCGTTGCTTCTGATGGCCTGGATTTCGATCCACGAGCGCGACTTCTCCGGCAGCGTGGTCTGGGACAGTTACTCTGCGGAAGCCTATCTGCGCTTCATCTTCGAGCGGAATCTCGATGACAGCCTGTCCTGGAACTTCGACTACCTGTCGATCATCCTGCGATCGATCTGGCTTTCGGCGATCACCACGGCCCTGTCGCTGCTGGTCGGATTCCCGACCGCGCTTTTCATGGCGACCCGATCGGAGAAATGGCGGGCGACGCTGGTCTTTCTGGTAACCATCCCGTTCTGGACCAATCTGCTGGTCCGAAACTACGCCTGGATCCTGCTGCTGCGCGACCACGGCACGATCAATTCCTTCCTTCTCTGGACGGGGCTGATCGGTGAGCCGCTGCCCCTGCTGCACAACAGTTTCGCGGTGTCCGTCGGACTGACCTATTCCTTCCTGCCCTTCATGGTGCTGCCGATCTATGCCAGCCTCGAAAAACTGGACCCGCGGCTGATCGAGGCCTCGTTCGATCTCTATGCGAACCGGGTGCGCACGCTCTGGCACATCGTTCTGCCGGCGGCAAAGCCGGGCATCATCGCCGGATCGATTCTGGTTTTCGTGCCCTGCCTCGGCTCCTACGTGACACCGGAACTGCTGGGTGGCGGCAAGACGATGATGATCGGCAACCTGATCGGTCTGCAGTTCGGCGCGGCGCGCAACTGGCCGTTCGGCGCGGCGCTCGGCTTTGCGCTGCTCGCCCTGGTCCTGATCGCGATGACGATCTATGCCCTCAAGGCGCGGCCAAAGGCAGGGACGCAATGACGGACAAATCCGCCATGACACTGCCGATCCGCCGGGCAGCACCGGGTGATGCGAAGCACTGGCCTGGGGTCGCCTTCATGGCGGTCCTCTTCTTCGCCTATGTCTATCTGCCGATCGCGGTCCTGATCGCGCTGTCCTTCAACGCCAACGAATTGGTGACAATCTGGTCGGGCTTTTCCGTCGACTGGTACATCAAGGCTCTGCAGAACGAGGAAATGCTGCGCGCGGCGAAGAACTCCCTGATCATCGCCGTGGTGGCGGCCACGGCGTCGACCTCGCTCGCCACCTTGGCGGCGGTGCGCATGGCGCGGGACCGGTTCACGGGACAGTCGGCGATGAATGTCATGATCGCCCTCCCCCTGACGGTTCCGGAAATCGTCACTGCCGTCGCGACGCTGATGTTCTTCGCGATGGTCGGCATCACCCAGGGCCTGATCACCGTCATGATCGCCCATACGGTCTTCTGCATCCCCTTCGCCTATCTGCCGATCCGGGCCCGGCTGGAAGGCCTCGATCCGCGCCTGATCGAAGCGGCGGGGGACCTCTACGCAACACCGGGCGCCGCCTTTCGGAAGGTTACACTGCCACTGATCATGCCGGGGATCATCTCCGGCGCGGTGCTGGCCTTCATCATCTCACTGGATGATTTCGTCACCACCTTCTTTGTCGGCGGCGCCGGATCGACGACGTTGCCGATCTACATTTTCGGACTGATCCGGGTCGGCGTTTCGCCGGAGGTCAATGCGATCTCGTCGATCATGCTGCTGGTTTCGGTGGCGCTCGTCTCGCTTTCACTTCTGCTCGGTAGAGGACGCGGGCAGACACAGCACAGATAACGGCCGTCCTCGCAACAGGAAAACGGGAGACGATAATGTCAAGAATGTCCCAAATCCTTGGGGGCCTCACGGTAGCGCTGGGGCTGTCCCTCGGAGGCGCCGCGTCGGCGCAGGAACTGCATCTCTACAACTGGTCCAACTACTTCCCGCCGGAGCTTCTGGAGAAATACGAGGCCGAGACGGGTGTCACGGTCACGATCGACAATTACGCCTCGGAAGAGGATCTTCTGGCCAAACTGCAGGCCGGCGGCGGCGGATATGACGTGATCTTTCCCGGTCCGACCACGCTCGGCACAATGATCGAAAAGGGTCTGGTCGCGAATATCGGCGTCAATCAGATGGCGAATTTCGGCAATGTCCTGCCGCCGTTCCAGACGCTGTCCGTCGATCCCGACCGGTCCTATTCGGCGCCCTACATGTGGGGAACGACCGGTTTCACCTACGATCCGGCCATGGTGCCGGGCGGTGAGCTTGAGCAAAGCTGGAAGGAACTGTTCGAGCCGCGCGACGAACTGAAGGGCAATATCGCGATGCTGAACGAGATGAGCGACGTCTGGAACGCCGCCGCATACTATCTCGGCGTCGACAAATGCACCGAGGATTCCGGCGATGCCCAGAAGATCCTCGACCTGCTGATGGCCCAGAAACCGCATGTGAAGGTCTATTCGAACGACGGGACGATCGACCGGATGTCCGCCGGCGAGGTCGCGGTCCACATGCAATGGAACGGTGCCGCGCATCGCGTGAAGAAGAACAAGCCGGATGCGGTCTATGTCTATCCGAAAGAAGGCGTGACCTTCTGGACCGATACGCTGGCGGTTCCGGCAAACGCGCCGAACATGGACGCGGCGAAAGCCTTCGTGAACTGGATGATGGACCCGCAGAATGCGGCCATTGCATCGAACTACACCGGCTATTCCAACGCCATCAAGGGTTCCGGCGCGTTCCTGAACGAGAGCCTTTCGGCCGATCCGGCGGTCAACATGCCGGAGGAATTCGGCGAGCGCCTGTCAGGCTTCAAGCAGTGCAGCCCGGCCTCGAAACAGCTTCGCGAGCGGGTCTGGACCAAGTTGAAATCCTGATCCGACAGTCCGCACAGGAAAGGGCCGGCCCCCGGGGCCGGCCCTTTTGCATTCAGGACCGAAGCGGTCGATCAGGACAGCGCGGCGTCCAGGTCTTCCAACAGATCCTCGACATCCTCCAGACCGACGGACAGTCGGATCGTGCCGTCATCGATGCCCAGATGGGACCGTTCCTCCGGCTTCAGCCGCTGGTGGGTTGTTGTCGCCGGATGGGTCACGAGGCTCTTGGCGTCACCAAGGTTATTGGAGATATCCCACAGGCGCAGCCGGTTCAGAATGTCGAATGCGCGCGGCTTCCCGCCCGGCACCGTAAAGGTGACCAGCGTCCCGAACCCGCTCATCTGACGTTTTGCCAGCGCATGCTGCGGGTGGCTTTCCAGGCCCGGATACCGAACGGCCTGCACGCCGTCATGGGCCTCCAGGAAGTGCGCGATCCGGTCGGCATTCGCACACATCCGCTCGACCCGCAGCGGCAGCGTTTCCAGCCCCTTGACCATGATCCAGGCGTTGAACGGACTCATCGATGGGCCGGTATGGCGATAGAACGGTTCAAACACGTCCTTGATATACTTGTTGGTGCTTAGCACCGCGCCGCCCATCGTCCGGCCCTGGCCGTCGATATGCTTGGTCGCGGAATAGGTCACGATATCCGCCCCCAGTTCCAGCGGGCGCTGCAGCATCGGCGTGGCGAAGACATTATCGACAATCACCTTCGCGCCGGCGCCATGGGCCAGGGCGGACACCACCTCCAGATCGACCAGATCGAGCATCGGGTTGGACGGTGTTTCGACAAAAACCGCATCGGCACGGTCCTTCAGTGCCGAGGCCCACTGGTCCAGGTCATGCCCGTCGACAAAAGTCGTTGAGACACCGAAACGCGGCAGGATTTCCGAACAGACGATGTAGCAGGATCCGAACAGCGCCTTCGACGCGACGATCCGCTTGCCGTGCCCCAGGAAGCACGCCAGGGCCGAGAAGACCGCAGCCATGCCGCTGGACGTCGCCCGACAATCCTCCGCCCCTTCCAGCCGGGCCAGACGTTCTTCGAACATGCCGACCGTCGGATTGGCATAGCGCGAATACATGAAGTTGTCGGTCTCGCCCTTGAAGGAGGCTTCGGCCTGTTCCGCACTGTCATAGACATAGCCGGAGGTCAGGAAGAGACCTTCGCTGGTCTCCCGAAACTGGGACCGGTCCAGGCCGCCCCGCACCAGTTCTGTCTGGCGTCGATAGCGCCGCCCGGTCAATCCACCGTCCATCTTTCCGCGATCCTTCTTCACTTGCCGCGCCGGCCGTTCCGGTCAGCCCTGGGCCCAGGGCAGGCCCGCGACCTTCCAGCCGCCGGTCTGGCCGCGATGGCCCTCGCCGTCCTTATCGCCCTCGAAACCTTCGAGAATGTTGTAGCAGCGGGTGTAGCCCGCCTGGGTCAGCGCCGCCGCCGCCCCCTGGCTGCGCTGGCCGGAGCGGCAGAGGAACAGAAGCGCGGGATCGCCATCCCCGACCGCGCCCTTCACCTGTTCCACAAAGTCGGCATTAGCGACGCCGCCGGGAAACTTGATCCATTCGACCAGGACCGTCTGCTTGCCGATACGTTCCAGGACCGGTACGCCGACGAACTGCCATTCCGCTGCGGTGCGGACGTCGATCAGGACGGAATCCCTTTCGTCTTCCAGGATCTTCCAGGCGTCTTTCGGCGCGATGTCGCCGGCATAGGCTCCGCTCATTTTAGCCACCTCAACAGAGTTGTTCAGCTCGTGCGCGACGCATGGCACACGCCGTCGTCCACGGGAGACAAGGCGTTTAGCAGCATTTCACACAAAAGAAAAGGTAAATAATCAATTCCCGCAGATCAGGCGGCGAGAACCACGCCGTTGTCCAGCATGTCCCGTCGCGCCTCAGCCAGGGACCCGTCCAGATCAATGGCACGGCACCCGGCCTCGATCACCGTGACTTCGAAGCCCAGCTTGGCGGCATCGACGGCGGAGAAGCGGACACAGAAATCGGTCGCCAATCCCGCGATGACCAGCTTCGTCACACCCCGCTCCCGCAGGTAGCCCTCAAGTCCGGTCGGCGTCGTGTGGTCGTTCTCAAAGAACGCCGAATAGGAATCGATCGACGACCGATAGCCCTTGCGGACGACCAGATCCGCGGCATCGGTGTTCAGATCCTTGTGGAAGTCCGCGCCGGCGCTGCCCTGAACACAATGAACCGGCCACAGAACCTGGGGACCGTAAGGTGCCTCGATCAACGAGAACGGGTCCGCACCCGCCGTATTCGCGGCGAAGGAAAAATGGTCGGCCGGGTGCCAGTCCTGGGTAAGGACCCTGACCGGATAGGCTGGCATCAGATCGTTGATAACGGGTACCACCGCGTCGCCATCGGCAACCGCCAGGGCGCCGCCCGGGCAGAAGTCGTTCTGAACGTCGATTGCGATGAAGGCGGTGTCTTCGGTGGTCATCTTCAAGCTCCGGCACGGTCTGCGGGCGCCAGTTTTTCACGCAAGGCTGACATCGGCAAGAACCGCGGATCGGTTCAGCCCTTTTCCGGCATCTGCTTTCGGATCATATCGCCCAGGGCGGCATTCAGGCGGACAAGCGGTTCGTTCAGCTCCGGCACCGTGGAAAGGATGTAGAGGCCAATCCCCTCCTGGAGAAAGAACGTTGCGATATTGGGGAAACTGTCGATGACCTCGTCATGCGACCAGTCATCCTTCACATGGGCTTCGTAAGGATTCCCATGCTCCTCACCCTGAGGATAGTGCACGATGGGGATCGAAATCAGGATCAGTTTCGAAACGGACAGAAGCCTGTCGATCAGCTTCTGCGCATCTTCCTTTTCCATATGTTCCAGCACGTCGCCGCAGAACACGAGATCGAACTGGGAGGCCAGTTTTCCCGGATCGCAGAGCCGGGCGTCGACGCAGTGCACATGGTCGTATTTGGACGCCAGATCGTATTCGGTGACATAGGGTTCCCAGATCTCGACGGCATGCCATTCGCTCCCGGGCATATGGGCACGAAGCAGGTTGCTGTACGTCCCCGATCCCGCCCCGATATCCAGAACCCGCCGGACGATGCCCTCGTCGTACATCTTTCGAACGGCCAATGCCGTATAGAGTTTTCCGGCTTCCGTTGAACCAGCCATCCTTCAAACCTGTCCTTGCTTTCTGATGCCGATACATCGGCTTCATCCGAAAACCGGCCCGTAACCGGATTTCCATGATCCAGCGTCCGCCGATTGTGCCCCATCGCCGAAGCCACAAACCACCGACGCCCGAACTATCGCAAGAACCGGGTGGGCCGTCCACGATAGGCATTCTAACAATCCGGTTGTCCCAGCAATCCCGTTGTCCCGATTGGGAATGTCGCCGCGATGGCCTCGAGTTTCCTGCCTTTACCGACCGACGTCGTTCGTGCCCTGCAGAACGGCAGGCCCGATTCGAACGGTCAGGTTCCGGAACGCCAGGTTTCGGATGGCGCAGGCAATCCATGCCGCCATTGCCTACGGCAGATCCCGAAGGACAGTGAAATGCTGGTCCTGGCGCACCGCCCCTTCCCATTCCCGCAACCCTATGCGGAGGTCGGGCCGGTCTTTCTATGCGCCGATGCCTGCGAACCTCCGTCCGACACCACCCGGATGCCGGAGATCCTATGTGACGTATCCGAAGTGCTGATCCGAGGGTACGGAACGGACGATCGCATTCGCTATGGCACCGGCCGGGTGGTCGCTGTGAAACGGGTCCAGGGTGAGATGGAAGCAATCTTTGCCGACCCGACGGTCGCCTACATTCACGTAAGATCGGCCCGAAACAACTGCTTTCAATGTCGGGTGGAGCGCGGCTAGCGCGACGCCCGCGTCCCCTGTCAGTGCCGTATGGTTATGGCCGCCGTGACCGGTTCGCCATCCTTCGCATAGGCCCGGTGATCGTTGGTGTTCAGAGTTACGGCAATCTGATGGTCGCCGGGCGGCAGCGGGTCGGTCACGAACTCGGTTTCGTAAACGCGGCCGATTTTCACATTGTCGACGTAATAATGCGCGTGACCGTGATTCGGAACATGGGCTGAATCCACCGCGTCCCGGTCCAGAACGAAGCCGCCGAGATCCAGCGAGATCCGCCAACGCCCCTCGCCGACCGGTTCGGCGGCCAGCGCGATCTCCGGCACCGGCTCCCCCTCCGCCGGTTCGTAGAGACCGGCGCGCAGCGTCAGATCCCTTCGCGGCACCAGGGCCTCGACCCGCGCCTTGATTTGCACTTCCCCGGCATTCTGGAAGATCAGGGTCAGCGGGACCAATTGCCCCTCCTGAAGCGGTTCCTCGATGCCCAGCAGTTCCAGATGTGCGGTCTCCGCGCTGAGCGCCGTCGTTCCGCCGGACGGAATGACCACGAACTCCCCGCCATCCGTGTTCCGTCCGACCGTCGGGCCGTGGAACCCGCAATTGCCGGCATAGTCGCTGACTGCGCCGATCAGGATGTCGGGTTCACCGGATGTATTGGTCAATGTCATGAAGACCATCGCGTCGCCGGGCACCGTATCCGTAGCAATCAGGCGCGGCGATTCGACGAGAACGCCGCCTTTCGACCCCTGAAACATGAAGAGCGCCGCACCGCCAAGCAGGAGAGCGGCCAAAAATCCAACAGTCAGAATTCGAAGGTTCATACCTGCCCCGGCTCGGTTTCGGGGCAGAGTTTGGCTTGCATGTCCCGGACGGTTCAAGCCCAATTCCGCCCTCTGGGATGAACGAGGATCGACGGTGACCGGGCGGCAACCGCTAATACTGTGCGTGATGCTGGCCGTGCTATTCTGCGGCGGGACGGCGTGGGCCCACACGGCGGAGCGCGGTTTCATTCTGTTGCTGCCGACGGAGTATTACCTTCTGGGGGGCACCCTGTCGGTGGCGGTGTCCTTCGCAATTCTGTTCGCGATCGCGCCGGCCCGCATCGCCGAGGCGGCCGCAGATCGATTCTGCCTGCCCTGGTTTCGGGCGAGCTATCTCGACGAGATGTTCGCGGCGGCGTCCTTTCTGTTGTTCGTCTTCCTGATCTATTGCGGCGTGGAAGGCACGCGGGACCCACTGACCAATCCGTTGCCGCAGGCCGTCTGGACCCTCGGATGGGTCGGCATCACGATCCTGCACGCGGTGGTCGGCAACCTTTGGGCCGTTCTGAACCCATGGCGCTTTCCGGTTCGATTGATGCGGCGCGCGGCCGGGCTGACGCCTGACGGCGCGGGACGGTTTGCCCTTCCGCCAGGCCTGACCGGATGGCCGGCCATTGCCTTCTTCATGGCGATCGCCTGGTTCGAACTGGTCGACCTGGCACCGGACGACCCGGACCGGCTGGCCATTGCCGTCGCCGGATACTGGCTGGTCCATTTTCTGGGTGCGGTCCTGTTCGGCGAAAGGCAGTGGCTCAACGCCGCAGAACCGCTGACGATCCTCTTCCGATACCTTGCGCTGATCGCGCCGGTCGGAACGGAAAACCGGTCCGGGCAACGCCGCCTGACCCTCGCCTGGCCCGGCGCGCGCGTTCTCGACGCCGACCCGCCCCCGGTCGCGGTCGCGCTGTTCCTGCTTCTGACACTGGCCACCGTTTCGTTCGATGGCCTGAACATGACTTTCTGGTGGCTGGGGCTCAACGGCATCAACCCCCTTGAGTTTCCGGGGCGCTCGGCCGTGACCAACATCAACACGGCGGGTCTCGCCGCGGCCTGGATCGCGCTTGCCGGTCTTTACGCAACGGCGGTCCTGCTGGGACAATGGCTGGGGAGGGCCCCGTTTCTCCCGGCATTTCGACTGTTTGTCCTGTCGATTCTGCCGATCTCCCTCGCCTATCACCTGTCCCATTACCTGACCGTGCTCCTGGTCAACGGCCAATGGGCCCTTGTCGCGGCCAACGATCCGTTGGGAACCGGGTCCGATCTCCTCGGCTTGCGCGATTTTCGAGTCACAACGTCCTTTTTGAACGTCGCGGAGGACGTCGAACGCCTGTGGCAGTTCCAGGTCGGCGTAATTGTTGCCGGGCATATTCTGGCGGTGGTCCTGGCCCATGGCCTGAGCCGTCGCATACCCTATGGCCGCCATAATTTTCAAATGGTTAGCCAGATTCCGATGGCTGCTCTGATGGTCGGTTACACACTGTTCGGTCTATGGCTTCTCTCTTCGCCGACAGGGGGGTAAGGTAAGCGGCACTGGACAGGAATTTGTTTGTGTGCATACGATTTTCCCAAGAGTGCGGCCGCGTGGGAGCGGAACCGTGCCAACCAGACCTGAACAGGAGGTTTCGTGATGACCAGTCAGGGACCCAAGTCGAATACACAGAAAAAGCAGTTTAGCCGCCGCGACACGCTGAAGACCGTCGCGGCCGGTGGATTGGCCGCGGCGGCATTGCCCCTGGCCGGACGTTTCAATCAGGCCCACAGCGCCGAACCGATCCGCATCGGCTTCCAGGCCCACCGCACCGGCATCGGCGCTGCCTATGGCCGCTGGTACGAACGGACGACCATGGCGGCCGCCCAACTGATCAACGACGGCGGCGGCATCAACGGCCGCCCGGTCGAGATCGTTACCGAGGACGACGGCACCGACCCGAAACGCGGGGCCGAGGTGGTCGAGAAATTCGCCATTCAGCACAAGACCGATATCGTCTTCGGCACCCTGTTCAGCCATGTCGTCATCGGCTCCGCGCCGCGGGCGGGTGAGTTGAAGATCCCGTATTTCGTGGTCAGCGAAGGCCACCATGTCGCCAGCGGCAAGCTGAACCGCTATGTGCTGCAGCCGGGCATCACCGATGTGAAGAGCCAGGTCCAGTCCATGGCGCCCTGGGTCAGCGGCAATCTGGGCAAGAAGGTCACGATGATCTTCCCGGACTTCGCCTTCGGTCACGATCACCGCGACTATTTCTCCGCCGCGATGGCTGCCCAGGGCGGCGAGGTGATCGAGAAGATCGCGATCCCGCCGACGGAGACCAACTTCTTCAAGTATTTTCCGCGCATCCCGCAGGAAACCGAGGTCCTGTACCATGTCATGGTCGGCCCGGGCGTCCTGACCTTCGTCAAGGAAATGGGCCAGTTCTTCGGCGGTGACCGTCCGGAAATCTTCGGCTTCATCGACAGCCTGGAAGCCGTCGATCTGGCCAGTCCCGGACTGGAGGCCCTGGAGGGCACGTATTTCTGGGAAGCCTATCCGCGCTATGCCCAGAATGACGGGGCCAACCCGCATGATGCGTTCTACCGCGAAAAGGTCGGCGTCGACGCCAACGGGGCCAGTGTCAACGACCCGAAGGATATCTCGACCTATTCCCACATGTTCGGTTGCTGGGAGACCCTGCACATCATCAAGCAGGGCATGGAAGCTGCCGGCTATCAGGGCCCGGACGACCGTGCCAAGCTGATCGAGGCGGTGGAAAGCTTCACCGAATTCCCCGAAAGCCAGGCGCATCCGCAGGGCATGAAGACCTTCAACGGCAAGACCCATCAGGCTTTCGGTATCCAGAACATCAGCAAGGTCAATGAGGGTAAGCTGGGCGTCGTGCACCGTACCTCCATCGAGGACAGCCTGTACGAGCCGGAAGTCGACTACACGACGATGCCGCTGTAAGGCGCTTCGCAGGATCGTTGACCGGACCGCCGCCGCGCCGTTTCCCGGCCGGCGGCGGATCCGAAGCTGAAGGTCGTTCCCGTTGAATTACGGTACGTTTTTTCTGATCGCCTCGATGGAAGGCGCCGTTCAGGCGGCTGTCCTGGCCTTGACGGCGCTGGGTCTGTCGCTGGTCTTCGGTGTCATGCGCGTCGTCAATGTGGCGCATGGCGAATTCTACATGCTGGGCGCAGTCATCGCCTATTGGGTGTCGAGCCAGATTTCCGGCTCGCCGCTGCTCGGCTTTCTGGCGGCGCTGATCCTCAGCCCGATGCTGGTAGGGGCGCTCGCCGCGGCGGCGGACCGGCTCATTCTGAAGCGCCTGAATTACGATCCGGAGGCGACGATCGTTGCCACGATCGGGCTGCTCTACATCCTGCAGCAGGCGGCGCTGACCCTTCACGGGCCGGTGCCGACAGCGGTGGCCGCCCCCTTCGACTTTTATGTCCGGTTCCCCGGTTTCGGTTATTCCGGCTACAAGCTTTTCGTGATCGTTGCCTGTATCGCGCTGATGCTGGGCACGTGGTTCCTGCTGGCCAAGACCCGTATCGGACTGGTCATGCGCGCGACACAGTATGACCGCGAAACCGCCCAGGCCTTCGGCATCCCGGTCGACCGGGTCTATGCCGGGGTCTTCGCGCTGGGCGCGGCCCTGGCCGCCATCGCCGCGGTGCTGATCGTCCCCACGCAGCAGGCCTATTACCTGATGGGCGGCGATCCGCTGCTGCTGTCCTTCATCGTCGTCATCATCGGCGGTCTGGGAAGCCTGCGCGGCACCGTCGTCGCCGCCATCCTGATCGGCATGAGCGACGGCATCATCTCGACCCTGTTCGAACCGACCCTGGCGAAGATGATCGCCACTGCACTGGTCGCACTGGTCCTTGTCTTCCGCCCCACGGGCCTGTTCGGGACGGTGGCACGATGAACCGGGTTCTGGGACTTCATATCGGTGTCATCGTACTGCTGCTGGCGCTGCATTTCGTGCTGCCGGACTATCACCATGTCAGCCTGGCGCGAATCCTCGTCCTGACGGTCTACGCCCTCGGCTACAATCTGCTGTTCGGCTATACCGGATTGCTCAGCCTGGGCCATGCCCTGTTCTTCGCCGCCGGTCTCTATGGTGCCGGCATGTCGATGCAGGCCTATGGCTGGACCGCCGGGCCGGGATTCCTGTTCGGATTTTCCTGCGCCGTTCTGATGGCGCTGGGCATAGGATTGCTGGCGCTGCGCACCGCCGGGGTGTCCTTCATGATCGTCACCCTGATGTTCTCGCAGGTCGGCTATCTGACGACCCTGTATTTCAACGAACACACGCGCGGCGACGAAGGTTTCGTCATTCCGCTGGAGCTTCGGCAGGTCTTCGGCATCGATCTTTCCGTCGAAGACACCCGCTATCTGGCGGCGCTGGCCCTGTTCGCCGCAGCGGTCCTGATCAAGCTCGCCATCGTGCGCTCACCGACCGGCCGCATTCTGGTCGCGATCCGAGAGAACGAGGAACGCACGCGCATGCTGGGTTATGACCCTTTCCGCTACAAGCTGACCGCACTGGTCCTGTCCGGCGCCTTTGCCGGGGCGTCCGGGGCCGCCTATGGCATCCTGTTCGGCTATGTCGGGGCCAGTTTCGCATCGATCCAGTATTCGATCCTGCCGCTGCTCTATGTCTTGATGGGCGGTGTCGGCACGGTCCTGGGCCCGCTGGTCGGGACGGTCGCCATGTTCTATCTGATCGATATCGCCAGCGGTCTGACGTCGGCCTATCTGTTCTTCGTCGGTGCCGCACTCGTAATCCTGATCCTGGTCGCGCCCAAGGGCATCCTGGGAAGCGTTCGCGACCGCTGGGCGAGGTGGCTGCCATGACCCTGCTGAGCGCCCGGAACCTGTCCAAGAATTTCGGCGGCCTGACCGCCGTCAAGGACGTGGACTTCGACCTGCCGGAAGGCGAGATCCGCGCCATCATCGGACCGAACGGAGCCGGCAAATCAACCCTCGTCAGCCTGATCAGCGGCCGGATCAGGCCCACGACCGGAACGATCGCCTTTCAGGACCGCGATATCACGCGCCTGCCTGCCCATCGCCGGGTTGCGCAGGGCATTGCCTACACGTTTCAGATCACCAGCGTCTTCGCCAATCTGACCTGCCGGGAGAACATCCTGCTGCCCGCACAACGCGGCGCCCTGGCGGCGGCCGGTCCCTTCGGGCGTGTCGACACCGACGCCTTGAACCAGCGAGCCGAGGAAATCCTGACCCGCGTCGGGCTGGGCGACCGCGCCGATACCAAGGCGACGGAGATGGCCTATGGTCACCAACGCCTGCTGGAGGTCGGGATGGGGCTGGCCCTGGATGCCAAGCTGCTGATCCTCGACGAGCCGACGCAGGGCCTTTCGGATTCGGAGATCGCGAACTTCCTGGATCTGATTCGCGGTGTCGCGAAGGAGACGACCGTGCTGCTGATCGAACACAATATGACCGTCGTCATGGAACTGGCGCAGCGCATCACGGTGATGAATTTCGGCGAGATCCTGGCCGAAGGCACGCCGGAAGAAATCCGCGCCGACGACGCGGTCCAGCGCGCCTATCTGGGGGGCTGATGGCATGCTGACGGTTGATGGAATCGATTGCTTCTATGGTGACGTGCAGGTCCTGCGCGGCTTTTCCCTGATGGTCGAAGCCGGTGAGATTCTTTGTCTGCTTGGCCGCAATGGCGCCGGCAAGACAACCGCACTTAAGGCAATCATGGGCCTGGTGCCGCCGCGCGCCGGAAAGGTGACGATCGACGGCACTGACCTGACCAGCCTGCCTGCCCATGAAGCCCCGAAGCGCGGCCTTGGCTATGTCCCGCAGGGCCGCCGCCTGTTCGGCGAGTTAACGGTGGCCGAGAATATCGAGATCGGTCTGATGGTGAACGGGCACGGCAAGGACACACGCGAGAAGGTGCTGGACCTGTTCCCGGTCCTGCGCGAACGCCTGTCTCAGGTTTCCGGCAAGCTGAGCGGAGGCGAACAGCAGATGCTGGCCATGGCCCGGGCCCTGTGCACGGAACCCAAGGTCCTGCTGATGGACGAACCGACGGAGGGGCTTCAGCCGTCCATGATCTCCCGCATCCGGGAAGTGGTTCTGTCCCTGAAACAGACCGGCGTCGCGACCATTCTGGTCGAACAGCGGGTTGATGCTGTCCTGCCCGTCGCCGACCGCGTCGCCTTCATCGAAAACGGCGTCAACCGTGACACCGTTCCGGTTCAGACCCTGCGCGACGACCCCGATCTGCTGCATCGTTACGTCGGGGTTTGATCCGTCGCTCAGCCCCCGTACTCCTATGAAAACGGGGTTCAGGGCCAGCAGCGGATTGCAGCCATCCATCCAGGCGAGACCGAACTATTCCTCCGCCTTCTTCATCTCCAGGACGCGATTGAAGCCGTCACGACGGGGAATGCCCAGCGCCTTGGCGTAGGCATCACCGATGGCCTTGGTGGGCAGTCCGGCGGCGACCAGGGTTTCCAGCATGCGTTCCACCGCATCGCCGTCCACAGCCAGCGCGGCCCCACCCTCGTCCGCCGGCGGGGCGCCGCCGATCAGCAGGACCAGTTCGCCGTTTACCGCTTCGCCTTCGGTAATGTCCGAAAGGATTTCTGCGGCCGTCCCGGTCAGGACCTTCTCGCCGAACTTGGTCAGATTGCGGCACAGGGCCATGGGGCGGTCGGGCAGGATTTCCGCCGCCTCCTCCAGGGCTTTGTCGATACGGTGCGGTGCTTCGAAACAGACCGTCGTATAGGTCGCAGAGGTGAGTTCTTCGAACCGCCTTTTGCGCAGGGTCGGTTTGCGCGGCAGGAAGCCGACAAACCGGAAATCGTCAGTTGGCAGGCCAGCCAGCGACAGGGCGGTGGTCACGGCATCGGGCCCCGGCACCGTCGTCACGGCAAGACCTTCTTCCCTCACCGCACGTACCAGATGGAAACCGGGATCGGATACGGTCGGCATGCCCGCTTCCGAGACCAACGCGATGCGCGCGCCGTCGCGCAGGCGTCGCACGATATCCGGTGCGCGGTCGCGTTCATTATGGTCGTGATAGGCCGTCAGCGACAGGTCATCCAGTCCGAAGCCGGACAGCAGCGTCTTTGTCGTCCGGGTATCCTCGCACAGGATCAGGTCTACACTTTGCAGGACCGACAGCGCGCGTGGCGACAGATCGTCCAGATTGCCGATCGGCGTGCCGACCAGATAGAGGATGCCATCGCCGTCCTGATCCGCCTTTTCGTCCGACGCGATGGTCACTTCCAGTTCGGCGCCCGGCTGCTGCAGCGCCGCGATCAGATCGCGATCCAGCGCATGGGACCCCTTGTCCGCGCCGACGCAGAATGTGCGCGGCTCCGGCGTCGGCATGCGGCGAAAGATCAACGGCGCTCCGGCAGCGAATTTCGGATTTATCCGGGCGGTCGCCGTGTCTTCATGCGCGCCGCAGCGCAGGGTGATGCGGACGGCACCGCGCAGGCTTAGCAGCGCGGACTCGTCGTACTCCGCCTCCACCCCGATGATGCAGGTTCCGGCAGCCGTGATCGACGGATCGCGGGTCAGTTCGAAGGTCTTGGCATGGGACGCCCGGATGTTGGGGTGCCCCTTGCAGCGGATGATGACGGATTTTCCGGATGCGCTCATGGCCGCAAGATCGAAGCCGGGCGATGGAAAGTCAATCTTCCGCCACTGCGTCGATCATCAGGGTGCTGCGCGCGGACCCGCGCACCAGATGGCGGCCCCAGGCGGTACGGACCGGCGGATCGCCATGAATCAAGGCGCGATGGGTCATGCGGAAACCCGCCGCCCCGTAAATTTCCGGCAAGACGTCGGAGTCGGCCGGATCCTCGATATCGCCCATGCCGAGCCGCTCCAGATAGGGCCGGTCCTCAAAGACGGAATAGTTCAACAGGACGGACAGGCTGGCACCCGTTCTGCAGACCCCGCGCAGCAATCGCAGATGCTCCAGCGACGGTTCCGACACGATCCGCATCAGCGAGCCCCAGGGATATTGAACGGTCAGTTCGTCGACCAGCCCCTGAAACGGTCCCGGCAGCCGTTCCGCCGCCGCCCGAACGAACAACGCATTCGGCAGGCCGCCCTTTTTCGGGGACGCGCCGGCACTCCGGGCCGATTTCGCCATGTTCTCGGCTACGGCATCCACGCCGATAACCAGCTTGTCCGGAAAGTCCCGCGCCATATCCAGGACAAACTTGCCCTGCCCGGTCCCGACATCCATCACGACGGGCGAACGACCTTCGCGGCGTTCGGACAGGTCCGTGATGTCCAGGGGGGCCGTCTTCTTGCCCAACACAATGTCGAACGCGCTCAAGACCGACCCCGCTAGCCGTTCAGGAAGTCACGGATATGGCCTGCATATCGATCGTCATCCAAGGCGGCGGCGATCCGGTCCTTCGACGGTAGGCCCGCCAGATCGGATGGACGGGTGCCGTTGCGCAGTGCCAGCAGGGTCTCATAGGCGGCATTCATGGCCGCCGCGATCGGCTGATGACCGGTCAGTCGGATCCGGACATTCCGGGATGCCAGATAGTCCGGGTCCTTCAACTCCGGCCCGGCGCCGCCCAACACGATAGGAAGATCCGTAGCACCTGAAACGATATCCAGGCAGTCCCGGTCCGGCACACCGACCAGGAAAATGGCATCCACACCGACCTCGGTATAGGCCGCGACACGGCGACGGCATTCCTCCGCCCCGGCGATCTGTGCGGCGCTGGTGCGGCCGCAGACGACAAGGTCCGGATCCGGCTTGGCGGCCATGGCGGCCTTCATCTTGCCGATCCCCTCTTCCAGGGAAATCAGGCTTGCCTTGCCGCCGGACGCGAAGGGGGCCGGCAGATCGGTATCTTCGATGGACAGGGCGGCGACACCGGCCACTTCCAGTTCCTCGACGGTTCGCATCACGTTCAATGCATTGCCATAGCCATGATCGGCATCGACCAGCAACGGCAGATCCGTCGCGCGACCGATCCTGCCGGCCTGGTCGGCAAATTCGGATAGCGTCAGGACGATATGGTCGGGCGCTCCCAAGACCGTCATGGAAGCAGTGGACCCGGCCAGTATTCCGGTTTCGTATCCGATCTGGCGCGCAAGCCGCGCGGACATCGGATCATAGACCGATGCGGGGGAAACGCAGGCATCGCCGTTCAGCACGGCGCGAAACTGCGCCCGTCGATCCGTCCAACGCGCCATGTAATCCCCCGATATCGTCTTGCCTGGGCGCAGCATAATGCAGCATCCGGACGAAGAAAAACCCCGCCGCGGCAATCCGGGCGGGGTTCTTCAAAATACCCTTCGGAAGGATCAGACGTCCGGATTGCTGTCGACATCCTCGATGGTGAGCTTGAAATCCACCCCATCGATGCTGACCGTGTGTTCGCCGGCACCATATTCCTGATCGCCGACTTTCACCGTATCCTCGCCATCCTTCAGGATCTTCAACTCGTCGCGGTCGTCGGTCATTTCGATCAGATCGTCGACCGACAGGGACATGTCGACCGGCCCGTCGACGCCGGTGACGTCCAGGATTTCGACATTCTTGATCGCATTGGCCAGCGCATCGCCGGACAGGGAACTGAGGCCGCCATTGCCGCCGGTCAGTTTCAGCGTGTCCATGCCACTACCGCCATCAACGCCGGCACGCAGGCTTTCCAGCGCCGCCGCACCGTCCAGATCGTTGGCATCATAGGCATCGGAAATCGCCTGATCCACGGTCCCGAAACCGCCACCTTCCGCGGCGTTGCCGGCGGCCTGCAGATCGGCAATGTCGTAATGCATCTCATCATCGCCGGCACCACCGATCAGCAGATCATTGTCACCGTCGGCAATAAGCACATCATCGCCGTCACCGCCCGCCAGAAGGTTCGCATCCTCGTTGCCGATCAAGGTGTCGTCGCCCCGGCCGCCCAGCGCGTTTTCCGTTCCGCGCCAGACCGATCCGGACAGGTCGACGGTCAGATCGTCTTCCGTTCCGGCTGCCGCGACCGCCCAATCGGTCCCGCCACCCAGGTCGATTTCGTCGAACCGGTCACCCAGATCGTCATCCTGAAGATCCCGGGTCACGTCGTCTTCGGCAACGGTCCAGCCGTCCAGCGGGTTCAGATCTTCACCCGGCGTCATCGTGAAGTTCGATGCATCGCCGTTGGGATCCAGCATGATGTAGCTGCTGGAGAACAGGTTTACCCAGTCATCGGCGAGATTGGTCAGGATATTGCCCCAGCTCTGCCCATTGTCGAGGCCGGTCGTCACCTCTTCGATGATGCTGGAAATGCTGGTGATATCGCCGGTTTCCGCTTCGATCGCAGCGTCACCATAGGTGATGCTCTTCAACAAAACATCGGAACTTGAGGATACCGCCCTTACTGCGATGTCCACTTCCTGCCCCAAGGGCAGAGTCACGTCGCCGATTTCGACGGTCTGCCATTCCCCGCCGAATCCACTGGCCTTCACGGTCGTGGTGAAGGTGCCCATGGATACGCCGTTGACCATGACTTCAAACTGACCGGTCCCAGTATAGCTGTTCTTGCCAACGACAACGGAAAGGGTCTCGGTGGTCTCAGCCGGGACATCCGCGACATCGGTTACGGTCGCACCGCTTTCGCTGGCTTCGCTTATGAAGGCGACATTGTCACCTTCGCCGGTATCCGCCAGGTTCGGCGCATCGGCCAGGCTCACGCCGACCACAACGGTCGCCGCATCGGACGTGTTCCCGTCGTCATCGGTAACCTGCACGCTGACAGTGCGATCGCCCGCCTCCGGAACGGAGTCATCGCTGCCGAGCCGCACTGCCTCCAGGGCGGTTTCGTAATCGCTCAGCGAACCATCGCCTGAAATCGTCAGCAGGTATCCGTCACCGGTCGCGGTAGCGCTTTCGACGCTGAGGCCCAGTTCGGACAGCACGCCCTGATCGACGGTCAGCTTGTCGCCCGCCTGATAGCCTCCGGAAATGTGGATTGTCGCCTGCGTAAGCTGGGACCCGTCGACATCGCTGAGGCTGATGCCGCCCAGGATCTGGGCGCCGGCGCTGACAGCCGCGCTCTCTACGCTCAGATCTGAAACCTCGTCGATTTCCGGCGCATAAGTGTACTGCGCGCCGTCCACATAGACCTCGATATCTTCGAAATTCTTGAAGGAAATGCCCAGGCTATCGATCGAGTGGGTGCCGCTGCTGTTCGACTGCGCAGCCGCGGTCGCCGCCGCGATTTCCGCAATGACAGCTTGCAGATTGGGATGGTCCGCACTCAATTCGATACGCAGCGTGTCATCGCCATGGCCACCGTCCAGCGACAGATCGCGATCGGTTTCCTCCGCATCGATGGTCACGACGGTCAGATCATCGCCGGTACCAGCATCGACCGAACCGGAGCCGGTTCCCATCCGGATGACATCGTCACCATGGCCGGCTTCGACGGTATCGTCGCCCGCACCGCCATCGATCGTGTCGTCCCCGTTTCCGCCATACAGCGTATCGTTGCCGGTGCCGCCCACCAGCGTGTCATCGCCGTGCCCGCCATAGAGGGTATCGTCACCCGAGCCCCCGTAAAGGACGTCGTCACCGTTGTCACCGTACAGCGTATCGTCGCCGCCTTCGCCATACAGCGTATCGTCGCCATGCCCACCGGACATGGTGTCGTCCTTGTCAGTCCCGGTCGCGACATTGTCATCATTGTCGCCGGTATAGGTGATGCCGGCACCCGGGTCCGGGAAGACGATATCGAACACGTCGACCGGGTCGCCGTTCGTGTCGACGATATTCAGTCCTTCGATGTTCTTCACCTCAAGCCCGAGGCTTTCGAACACCATCGAGCCCGTGGCCGCGGAACCCGATGCTACGAAAGCGACCAGTTCCTGGAGGTCGGTCACGATGCCGACATCCTGGAGATCCCATTCGGTCACGGTCAAAGTCAGGGTGTCGCTGCCCGATCCGCCATCGACGACATCTTCGCCCTCGCCCTGGACAACGTACAGAATATCGTTCCCCGCGCCGCCCAGAAGCGTGTCGTCGCCGGTTCCGCCCATCAGGGTATCGGCACCGTCGCCACCTTCCAGGAGGTCGTTGCCATCACCGCCGATCAGAACATCGTTCGAGCCGAGCCCGGACCCGTCCTCAACCGATACCGCAATGGATGCCGTATGGGTCGCCGAATCGCCGCCACCGTCCGGATCGAAATCCGTTGTCCGTGCGGTGATCTGCAGGTTGAAATCCGCCGTGCCGGGCGGGACCAGCAAGGTAATGGAATCCAGCATGTCGGCCGGCAGGGTTGCCCCGCCACCGGTAACCAGAACCTCACCGCCCTGCAGCAGTTGCACGCCATCCGGCAGGCCTTCGATCGTCACCGTCACGACTTCGGAACCGTCGATGTCGTTCGAATAGGCTTCCAGGTTCAACGAGACGACCGCACTCAAATTACCGCCGTCACCGATCAGGTGATCATTGCCGTCGCCGCCGATCAATGTATCGCCGCCGGCCCCGCCGATCAGCGTGTCATCGCCCGACGTGCCGATCTCAGTCGTCGCCTCGGCACGCCCCAGCACGACCTGGGTATCGCCGACGATCAACGTCGGGTCGTCCGCCTTGGCCAGGACCGTAACCCCCAGTTCCTGGGACGTCGAAGCGGATTCGTCACCCTGTGCGGTGGTTACACGGATCGTCAGGTCGAAATCGGCACCGGAATCCTGGGGCGGGATGACCGCCAGGCCTTCCAGTTGATCGACCGTCAACGTGACCGTGCCGCCAGTGAAGCTCTGTCCCGCCGAATTGGTCAGGGTTGCGCCATCCGGCAGATTTTCGATGGATACGGTAACCGTCTCATTCGGGTCGATATTGCCGATGGAGATGTCGAGCGGAATGCTCTCATCCTCATTGCCGCTGGCCGTGACCGCGGTGATCGTCGGCAAATCGAGCTCCGGAGCGATGGAGATCGACATGTTGCGCTCAACCAGCGCCGTATCCCCGTTCTCGCCCTCCGTCGCGATCGCGCGAATGGTCAGGGACAGGTCACCGGAGAAGTTCTGCGGCGACAGCAGGACGAGGCCGGACAGGGCATCGGCCGGGATTTCCGCCGGATCGCCGGAATAGATCGTGCCGTCCGCCGCCTTCAGGCTGAACCCTTCACCGAGCCCGTCGATTTCGACCGTCAGGCTTTCCGAACCGTCGATATCGGTCAGGGCGGCCTGAATATTCAGGGCAATCGGCACATCCTCGACACCGGTCAACGACGACACGCTCAGGCTCGGCGTATCCGCCACGCCGTCGACGGTCACCGTCAGACTGGAGGAAATCTCCGCTGAATCCTCGCCATCGGTCGCCGTTGCCGTCACGGTCAGGGAGAAATCGGCGTCCGAATTGGGCGACGGCTGGATCTTCAGCCCGGCCAGTTGCCCGGCCGTCAGAGTGATCTCATCCCCGGTAAAGGTTTCACCCGCCGCATTGGTCAGACTGGCGCCGTCCGGCAGACCGCTGATCGTCACCGTCAGGCTGTCGTCGCCCTGGGCGGAAGCGGAAATACTCAGCGGGATCGTGGCATCCTCATCGCCGACCGCGTTCAGGACGCTGAGAACCGGCGTCTCGGCCACATCGGACAGATTGATGCCCAGCGTTTCCGTCACACTGCTGGTATCGCCGTTCGCTTCCGTCGCGGTCGCCGTCACGGTCAGGCTCAACGCGCCGGCAAAACCGGCCACCGGCAGAAGCGTCAGGGCGCTGAGCGCCGCAGGCGGGATCGAGACCGGATCGCCGGAATAGGTGTTGGTGCCGTCCGACAGGACAAAGCCCTGCGGCAAACCGCCGATTTCGACAGTCAGCGTTTCCGACCCGTCCGTATCGGTCAGGGCGGCGGATATGTTCAACGCCAGCGGGACACCCTCGTCGCCTGCAACGTCGGAGAGGTCCAGTTCCGGCGTGTCGGCCACGCCCGTCACCTCCACCGAGAGACTGCCGGTCTTGACGGCGGAGGTTCCGTCCTCGCTGCTGGTCGCCGTGACCGTCAGATCGATGGTGCCGGAGAAATTGACCGGCGGCACAATCTGCAGACCGGACAGCAATGCCGGCGGCACATCAGCCGGATCGACATCATTGCCTTGCGCGTCGAGCAGCCGCGCGCCTTCCGGCAGGCCGGCGATGGCGACCGTCAGGTCCTCGGACCCGTCCGGATCGGTACTGAAGGCCTGGATGGACAGGCCGATCGCGTTGTCTTCGCTGCCGACACTGCCGGAGACGATCAGTTCCGGTTCGCTGGCAACGCCGGAAATCGAGACATTCAGGCTGCCGCTGGAGACCGCCGTGCTGTCGCCATCCGCGGTCGTGGCCGTGATACCCAGCGCGATCTCACCGGAGAAACCGTCCGGCAGCACCATCTTCAGGCCGTCGAGCGCATCACCCGAAATGGCGGTCGGATCAAGTACAGTACCGGCGGCATCGATGATCGACGCCCCTTCCGGCAGCCCAGTGATCGCGATCGTCAGGCTTTCCTCGGTATCGGACAGCACCGCACCGATGTTCAGCGATACCGCATTGCCTTCGATGTCGGCGACATCTTCCAGCTCCAGCTCAGCGCCATCGGCGACCGCCGCGACATCAACCGTGAAGGACTGCGACGTCGTCGCCGTGGTTTCGCCTTCGGCACTGGTCGCAACGACCGTCAGGTTCAGCGCGCCGTTGAAGTTCAGCGGCGGCGTCAGCGTCAGGCCCTGAAGCGACCCGACAGGAATATCACCCGGATCGAGCAGATTACCCTCGGCATCCATCAGGATCGCACCGACCGGCAGCCCCTCAATCGCGACCGACACCGTTTCGGAACCGTCGGCATCGCCCTGGGCGACCGAAATCGACAGGCTGATCGCGGTGTCTTCGTCACCGGCGCCATTGCCGACCTGCACGACAGGCGCGTCCGCCACGCCGGACACGGAGACAGACAGGGAACCGGTCGTAACGGCCTGACTCTCGCCGTCCTGGGTCGTCGCCGTAACGGTCAGGTCAATCGTGCCGGAGTAATCCAGCGGCGGCACCAGATGGATGCCACCGATCTGATCGGCGCCGATATTGGCCGGATCGATCTCAATGCCCGCGCCGTCGACCAGTTTCGCGCCTTCCGGCAGGCCGCTGATGGACAGGGTCAGGGTCTCGCCTTCATCCGTCGCTGCCGCGGAGATATCCAGAGCGATCGCACCGTCTTCCAGACCCGCAGCCGGGGATACTTCGAGCTCGGCCGCGTCGGCGACCGCCGACACATCCACCGTGAACGAGGTCGCCTCGGATGTGGCGGTCGTGCCGCCCTCCGCGCTGGTCGCAACAACGCCGAGCGACAGGGCGCCGGCGAAGTTCAGCGGCGGCAACAGCTTCAGGCCCGCCAGGCTGTCCGCCGGAATGTTCGAAGGATCCACCTCATTGCCGCCGGCATCGAACAGCTTCGCGCCTTCCGGCAGATTCTGGATCGCGACGGTCACGGTTTCCGACCCGTCGGCATCGCCCTGCGCCACGGAGATCGAAAGATTGATCAAACCGTCTTCGTCACCGGTGACGTCGCCGACCTGCACGATCGGTGCATCCGCCACGCCGTCGACGCTGACCGTCAGCGCGACCGGGTCGGACACTTTCGTGCTTTCACCATCCTGCGTCGTCGCTGTGACGCTCAGATCGATTTCGCCGGAGAAATCCAGCGGCGGGACCAGATGGATATCGCCGATCTGATCGGCACCGATATTGGCCGGGTCGATCTCGTTGCCTGCACCGTCGACCAGCTTCGCGCCTTCCGGCAGGCCGCCGATTGAAAGGGTCAGAATCTCGTCGCTGTCTGCCAGCGTGGCCGAGATATCCAGCGCAATCACGCCGTCTTCCAGCCCGGTCGCCGGCGAGACGTCCACAGTCGCACCATCGGCGATGCCGGAAACCTGAACGGTAAGATCCTGTGTCTCGCTTACCGCCGACGTGTTGCCTTCCGTGCTGGTCGCAATCACCTTCAGGGTGATCGCACCCGAGAAGTTGAGCGGCGGCTGCAGGGACAGGCCGTCCAGGGCCTCGACCGGAATGCTGGCCGGGTCCACCTCGTTACCGTCGGCATCGAACAGCTTCGCGCCTTCCGGCAGGTCCTGGATTGCGACGGTCACGGTCTCCGACCCGTCGGCATCGCCCTGGGTCACGGAAATCGACAGCGGGATCAGGCCGTCCTCCAGCCCCGCAGCCCCTTCGACAGTCACCTCCGCTACATCCGCGATGGCCTCGACCGTCGCCGTTCCCGTCAGCGGGGCAGACGTAACGGGGCCGTCATCGGTCAGCACAGCATTCGCCGTTACGGTCGCAGACAGCGCCACCGGTTCAGCCGAATCCGGCGCGAAATTCAGCACCATGTCTTCAAGTTGTGCGATGCTGAGCTCTTCTTCCGCGAGATCCAGCGTAATGTCGGCGCCGCCCGAATAGAGCTTGCCGCCCACGGTCAGGGTCGCCCCTTCCGGCACACCGGATATCACAACGGTCAACTCAAGCAGCGGCGAATCGATCGCGCCGTCCAGAGCCAGCGAGACCGGGGCGCTGCCGTCTTCCTGGCCGCTTCCGACTTCCAGGGACGGGTTAATGGTGATCTCCGCACCGGCCCCCTGGAACACGACATTCTCAACGCCGCTGATCTGCAAGCCAAGGGCCGGGAATGTGTGCTCACCGGTCGCTTCCTGGCCTTCCTGAAGACCGTCCATGAGGGCCTTCAGTTCGATCAGTTCGTTCGCATATTCGGTATTTGTCAGCTGGGACGCCGGGATGGTGAGGACAACCGTGTCCTCACCATCACCGCCTGCCACAACGTCATAAGTCCGCGCCAGAGCGGCTGCGCTGTCCTTGAAGTTGATTATCGCGTCTTCGATGGTCGGCGGGTTGGCCTCCACGGTGCCGCCTTCCAGCGTAACCTTCAGCGTATCGTCGCCGGCACCGCCGATCAGCAGGTCCTTGCCTTCCCCACCATCGAGCGTGTCGTTGCCTTCGCCGCCGCTGATGTCATCGTTCATGACATCGCCGATCAGCGTGTCATTTCCAGTGCCGCCGTCGATCTCGAAGCGTTTGCCGGCGCCCGAACCGTCGATGACGTCGTCGCCGGCACCGGCATTCAGCATGACGGTGCTGTCTGCAATATCCGTGTTTGAGATGTCACCGATCGTGACATGGTCACCGGCGCCGCCGAGGTCGAACTGCAACTCCTCGACGTCGTCCATTGTGATCTTGGTACCGGCCCCGCCGCTTTCGCTGATGATGACGTTGCCGCCGCTCTGCGAAACGCTCCATGTGGTGCCCGACGTGCCGGCGCTTATGTCGATGGCAAAAATGTCATGGGCGCTGCTGCCGCCCTGCACGCTCACATTGGTCGCGCTGCCGTATGAGAAGGTAACGGTGCCGCCCAAAGGACCAAAGGCATCCGCCCCATAAGTCAGTGACGGGAGTGGGCCGGTTATCTGATTGCCAAGCCCTGAATCGGTATTCGCATTGCTTTCGTCAAAGATCGGCAGGTCCGAGCCGACTTCGAACCCATCGTTGCCCAATTCACCCGACGTGAACTCCCCGCCTTCCAGAACGCCGTTCAGAAGGCGCAAAAAAAGCGCGCTTTGAGTGAAGCCCGCGATCGCGCCGCTGGGTCCTGCGGCGGTGTCCAGATCATCGAGCTCCTCAGCCAGCTTCTCCAACTCGTCTGCGCCGAGATCGCCCGTGTCCTGACCGTCTTCGCCCCCGCCATCATCGTCCTCCCGCAATTGCGGCTCGTTCGGATGATAGTCGATGGCGTCGCCATAGGTGGACGTCTGGGTATCCGGATCCATCACGAAGACGTCGCCGGGGGCGGCAAAGGCCGAGGTCACAACCGTCGACTGGCCGATGGAGTTCAGCAGCGCCTGACCGGCACCGTTCTCGACCACCACGGCACCTTCGAACAGCGTCACGGTCGCTTCGCCGAGTTCCTGGTCGACATTGACCGCATACTTCGTTCCGCGAATCCCGATCGTCGCGACCGGGGTGCGGACCTGGACGTTCTCAGGGTCGTCCTTGCCGATCTGACCGGAAGCGAAGACGAACGCGCCCTGCACGACGTCGAACAACTGGGAGCCGGAACCGGAATCCGCGTTGTAGACCATCTCGTCGATGGAGATGCGTGCCCCGCCACCCATGGACATGGTGCTGTCGTCGGTAAAAATGATCCCGACGGCACTGTCCGCGCCGGTCACCAGTACGTCGCCTTCATAGATGCTGTCGCCGGCTCCGAGCTCGACCTCGACGCCGCCACGAATGGCGATCACCTCACCCTTCATGTTGTCGACGACGCCCGCCGCTTCGCCCAGCGCGTCGGACGTACCGGATTGCGCGATCTGTGTATCCGGCACCATCGGGCCGGCAAGCTGCGCGACCAGGTCGCCGTTGATCACGGCGCCGCCTTCGGTCTGCAGTGAGGGCGGCACACCGCCACCGGAGAAATAGTCGACCACGACGACACTGTCGCCGCTGGGCAGCGTGATCTGGAGATCGGGACCAAGGCGCGAATATTCGCTGAGCAGCAGGTCATCGCCGCCGGGCACGACGGTCGGGCCGTCGGCATTCAGCTCGACATAGGTTTCGCCAGCCGCTTCAGACTGCGCCTTCAAGGCCTCTAGAATATTCATCGCACGATACCTGCTGGTAGTTCGTTACCGTGCCCCTCCGGCACGCTCGCCGACGCAGATGCGTCTCAACGTTGACCCAATTTTTATCATTCTGGGGCCAGCGAGGCGGTGACGATCGTCACACCGGTTAAAAAAAGTTACCGGCTGCCGCCAAAACCGCATTTCCGCATCGGCTTCAACTGTGCGTACGGGAGTAGTATCATGGTCAGGTGGCATTTTTGGCAAGCTGTCGCGCAAATTTAGCACCTGAATTTGCGAAAATACCGATGAAATTTTATGAAAATTCATTTATTAATGTTGGGACCTCTGTGAACAATGGGCCCGCCCTAAACGGATTTTCAGGCAAAATCCCGATGACCGAACCGCCCGAACAGGCGGATTCTAGCGGTACAGCCTGTCCCCGACCTTTTCACGGATATCGTCGTACATATGGGCGACGAATTCACCATACCCGTTATAAATCTGGGTCGGCACCACGTCTCCGCTGGTCAGAAGCTGTTCTTCGGCCTGGGACCAGCGCGGATGCGGCACATCCGGGTTCACATTGGCCCAGAAACCATATTCGCTGGCCTGCAGTTCTTCCCAGTAACTGACCGGTCGTTCGTCCGTGAAGGTGAAGCGGACTATGGATTTGATCGACTTGAAGCCGTATTTCCACGGCAGGGCGAGGCGCAGCGGTGCCCCATTCTGCTTCGGCACCGGCTTTCCGTACAGACCGGTAACCAGGAAGGTCAGGTCGTTGGTCGCTTCGGCCAGGGTGACCCCTTCGGTATAGGGCCAGGGATACCAGCTTGCAGACAGGTTCGGCATTGTCTCCTCATCCGCAAGGGTCTGCATCTTGACGTATTTCGCACCGCTCAGCGGTCGGGCGATTTCGACCAGCTGCGACATCGGGAAACCGGACCAGGGAACGGTCATCGCCCAGCGTTCGACGCAGCGGTGGCGATATACCCGCTCTTCCAGCTGCACCTTGCGCAGCAGGGTATCGATATCCAGTGTCATCGGCTGTTCGACCATGCCGTCTATGACAACGTCCCACGGACGAATCTTCAGCGCCTGGGCATCCTCATAGATCCGTTTGTGGCTGCCGAACTCATAGAAGTTATTGTAGGTCGTCGCATCGGCCTCGTCGGTCAGCGGACGCTCCGGGACGGTGTATTTCCCGTTCGTCGGCACAGGATACAGAGCCGCCGACGGATCGGATTCCGCCGCCCGAGCCATCCGGCCGCCGATCCCGGTAGCCAATGTCGTCCCCGCCAGGAACCCGGCCAGTGACAGGTTGCGCAGGATATCCCGACGGCTGCGATAGGCACCTTCGTCCATCGCCGCCGATTCCGGCAGTTCCCACCCCTTCTTCACCTTGATCAGCATGATCGGGTCGCTCCGTTCAGGTTCTTTCCAACGGAGATCAAGGTCGGGCGAAACCCGGCGGCGGTCAATCCGCGGTCACGCGCTCGTGACAAGGTATGAGGGCAGATGCACGAAGGGACCTGCCGGCATCCGGCAGGACCCTACTTTCCGTCCGGCGCGCGCCGGTTATGCCGCAAGCAGGCTGCGCAGCATCCACGCGGTTTTCTCGTGCACCTGCAGGCGCTGGGTCAGCAGATCGGCGGTCGGCTCGTCCTGCCCGGCCTCGGCCTGGGGGAAAACCGACCGGGCGGTGCGGGCCACCGTCTCGTGACCGCGCATCAACTGGCGGATCATCTCTTCGGCGGACGGGTCGCCCTCTTCTTCCTCGATCTGGGTCAGCTTCGCGAAGGCACCATAGGTACCGGGTGCCTTCTCGCCGAGAGTCCGGATGCGTTCAGCGATTTCGTCCACGGCCGCAGCCAGTTCGACATATTGCTCTTCGAACATGGCGTGCAGCGAATTGAACATCGGGCCGGTGACGTTCCAGTGGAAGTTATGGGTCTTCAGATACAGCGTGTAGCTGTCCGCAAGCACGCGGGACAGGCCCGCGGCAATTGCTTTTCGGTCGTCTTCCGGAATGCCGATATCGGGTTCCAATGCCATAATTCAGTCTCCTGTCGTTCGGATCATGCGCCGCATCATCGGCACAAGTGTTCGCTTCGACCTCCCATATGGGGGGCCGTTCCGAACCTTCAATTGCTAATTAGAATATTTCCAAAAAAGATTGGAAGCGATTATGCCCGACCGGATTCCATGGAAAGAAGTTTCGGGTCGAAGCCGAGAATCCCGACGGCGCGATCCCATTTGTCCTCCAGGGCGTCATCGAACAGCAGGTCCGCATCCGCGGGAACCGTCAGCCAGGCGTTCTCCTGGATTTCACCGTCCAGCTGGCCCGGTCCCCAACCGGCGTAACCCAGTGCCAGCAGACTGTCCCGCGGCCCCGTTCCGCCGGCAATGTCGCGCAGGATGTCGACCGTCGCCGTCAGCCCGATTCCATTGTCCATGACGACCGTGCCTTCGCGCATGTATTCGGTCGAATGCAGAACAAAGCCGCGACCGGATTCGACCGGGCCGCCGAAATGCACGCGGATTTCATCACCGCCGCGCGGTCTGCCGATGTTCAACTGTTCCAGCAGTTCATCGAATGTCAGGGAATCGACCAGACGGTTGACCACCAGTCCCATGGCGCCTTCCGCATTGTGGACGCAGAGATAGATCACCGTCCGTTGAAAACGCGGATCGGTCATGCTGGGCATGGCGATCAGAAACTGACCGGTCAGATATCCCGAATGATTCTGGCTCGATTCCGTCATGGCGGTCACTGTGCCTGTCTCTACCTGTACAGTCTAACAACAAGATGGATGCGTGTGCCAGCCGGCCGCATGTCGAGGCCATATTCGGGCGGCGCGGCGTCGATGCGTCGCACGATTATGTGAGTTTCTGCAACCGGTTGGAAGGCCTATATAGGATGCATTCCAGTGGAGGCCCAGCTTAGCGATGCGATTTTTCCCGCCGATCCCGACCCCCATCCTGCGCCTTGTACAGCTCACTCTCCTGCTGGTCATTCCGGCCGGCGGCGCCGGTGCCGCGTCGGGGGAATGGGTCGCGGCCGAACAAAGCGACCTGCGGCTTGTCTCCGCCGTGGCCGCGACCGGTGATCGCGCGGAACTGCCGCTTGGTCTGGAATTCCGAATGGACCCGGGCTGGAAGATCTACTGGCGCACGCCGGGCGACGCGGGTCTGCCACCGATTCCGGATTGGACCGCGTCCCGGAATGTCGCCGCGGTCGAGATGCTCTGGCCCGTCCCGAAACGGTTCGAAATCTTCGATATCGGCACGCTGGGCTATGAGGATTCGGTTCTGTTTCCGCTCTCGGTACGCCCCGAGAGCCCCGGCGAACCGGTGCAGCTGCGCGGCACGATCGACTTTCTGATCTGTGAGGAGATCTGCATTCCCGGCCGCGCCGAAGTCGCATTGGACCTTCCGGCCGGCCCGGCCGTTCCCGCGGACGAAGCCCATCTGATAGACCGGTCCCGGGCCATGGTACCGGTCCCGGACGGTCCCGGCACCGGGCTGAGCCTCCGGCAGGCAACCTATAGCCAGACCGGCGAAACGATTCGAGTAGCCCTTGCCGTCGCCGCGGAGTCCGGCTTTCAGGACGGGCTGGATGCCTTTGTCGAGGGGACGGGCGGCGCCTATTTCGACCGGCCGACGGTGGAGATTCGAAGCGAAACGGAAGCGGTTCTGAGCGTCGATGCCCCGGCCCACCTGGATCTGGCGGCGCTGACCGGCGACGGTTTGACCGTCACTCTGGTTAACGGCGATGCCGCGCTGGAGACCAGGATCACACCGCAACCGGAGACCGCGGATACCTCCCGCCTCTGGACGATCCTGGCGCTGGCATTGCTCGGCGGGCTGATCCTGAACCTGATGCCCTGCGTCCTGCCAGTCCTGTCCCTGAAGCTGATGTCCGTTCTGGGCAAGTCGGGCAAGAGTCAGGGCACGGTTCGTCTCGGCTTCCTGGCCGCCAGCGCAGGCATTTTCGTGTCGTTCATGGTGCTGGCCGGGCTGGCAATCGGCCTGAAATCGGCCGGGCTCAGCGTCGGCTGGGGCATCCAGTTCCAGCAGCCGGTCTTCCTGGCGCTGATGATCGCATTGCTGACCCTGTTCGCCTGCAACATGGCCGGGCTGTTCGAATTTAGGCTGCCGGGTGTGATTGGGGACCGGGCCGCCACCGCCGGAAACAGCCGCGAAGGGCTGTTGAGGGACTTTCTGACCGGTGCTTTCGCCACCCTTCTGGCAACCCCGTGCAGCGCGCCTTTCCTCGGCACCGCCGTCGGCTTCGCGTTGAGCGGCAGTGCCGGGGACATTCTGGCGATCTTCGCGGCGCTGGCAGTCGGATTGGCTCTGCCCTATCTGGCCATCGCCGCCTTCCCCGGCGTCGTCCGCTTCCTGCCCCGCCCCGGTCGATGGATGGGCTATCTGCGCGCCCTGCTTGTGCTGGCGCTGGTCGGGACCGCCTTCTGGCTCGCAACCGTCCTGGCGACCACAGTCGGTGTGGAGAATGCCGCGGCGGTATCGGCGCTGGCCGCCCTTGCCGCCGCCGTCCTGATTGCCCGCCGGGTCCAGGGATCCCGTATCGGTCGCTTTGCCTGGCCCCTGTCCGCCCTGCTGGCCCTGGCCGCGGTTGCAGCGCCGCTGACCTTCCAGGATTCGCGGCCCGCCCAGGTTGGCGCGACCGTGTCCGATTCCGCCGGGATCGTCTGGCGCCCCTTCGAAGAGGCGGCGATCCCGGACCTTGTACGCGCCGGCAAGACGGTCTTCGTCGATGTCACCGCCGATTGGTGCGTGACCTGCCAATGGAACAAGAAAACCGTGCTGGAGGCCGGCGAGATCGCAGAATGGCTGCGCAGCGATTCCGTCGTGGCCATGAAGGCGGACTGGACGCAGCCCGATGCAGCGATCGCCGATTATCTGGCGCGCCACGACCGCTATGGCATTCCGTTCAACATGGTCTACGGGCCCGCCATGCCACAAGGCACCGCGCTGCCCGAACTGCTGACCGAGACCGCAGTGCGGGAAGCCGCCCTGCGCGCCGATCCGGAAAGCGATGTCGCAGCCGCGGAATGACGACTATTTGCGCTGTCAGGGAATTGTCTCTGGACATCAAACGGGATTAGCCTAGGTCTGCACCACGGGTGAAGGGGGTGGCCCTCTCACCAATCAATGTAATTCCCACGGGATGGAGACAGGACATGAGCATCAAGGAAGGCGACAAGATTCCCCAGGTCGGTTTGAAACGGATGGGCGAGAACGGCCCGGAAGATGTCGACCCCAGCGATTACTTCGGTGGCAAGAAGGTCGTCTTGTTCTCCGTCCCCGGTGCCTTCACGCCGACCTGTTCGGCAAAGCATCTGCCCGGATTCGTCAATCAGGCCGACGCGCTTCGCGCCAAGGGCGTCGACAACATCGCCTGCCTGGCGGTCAATGACGCCTTCGTCATGGGGGCCTGGGGCAAGGATCAGCAGGCCGACGGCAAGGTCGACATGCTGGCCGACGGTTCCGCCGCTTTCACCAGCGCGCTGGGGCTGGAACTGGATCTGGTCGCCGCCGGTCTGGGCGTGCGCGGCCAGCGCTTCGCGATGATCGTCGATGACGGCACCGTGACCCATCTGGCCGTCGAAGAGCCCGGCGCATTCGAAGTCTCCTCCGCCGAGGCCATTCTATCGAAACTCTGATTCGGACCGATGGGCGGCGGGCTTTCCGGCATCTCGGCACGCCGCCCGTCGGACATTGATATTTCCCCCGTCAGGTTGAATAGTTCACGTATGTGCGCGGGGAGACTTCTGTGTTCACTTCCACAGGTTCGACAATTCTGACGCCGGAGTTGATCGCGGATCCGTCGCTGATTCCGATCGAAAGCAACGTGATTCGCGACGCCTTGAGGTATTGGAACGACCGTCGACCGTGCCCGGATTCACTGCCCGGACGCCAGCACATCGACCCGACGGACATTCCCCGCCTCCTGCAGTCCGTTTGGCTGCTGGACGTCGTTCGCGATGACCCCGACTATCCCAGGATGCGGTTCCGCTGTCGAATTTTCGGCGGCCATTTCCTCGATTCCTGGGGCCTCGGCATGAAGGGGCGCTTCCTGGATACGGTAACGCAATTCGCCGGGTCCGACGGTGAGGAGGACCTGATCGCGACTTGCGAATCCGGGGTGCCGCGCCATTACAACGGCGTTCCCTCCGTCGACCCCTTCACGATGGTCAAACAGGTCGAGGCCCTGATGCTGCCGCTTGCCAGCGACGGGAAGACGGTCGACATGATGCTGAACTTCAGCTTCTGCCAGCATTCGGAAAACGCGCCGCCCTCCCTGATCAACCACTAGCAACCAGCGCCCGCAACTCCTCCAGGGCGATGTTCAGCCGGTCCGGCTCGATCGGATTTTCCGGATAGGCGACATAGGTGGCCCTGCGAAAGACCGGGGCCTTGTCGACCTGGAAGATTTCGCCGCTGTCGATCTGCGGCCGTACGGCACTGGCCAGCAGATAGGCCGACGCCCCGCGCTCGATGACGAAATTCAGGGCCAGGGCCGGGTGATCGACCTGTAGTTTCGGCGTCAGGGCATCCGGGAAGGTCATCGCATGCTGCTGCCGGAAATCATCGCCCCAGTCGACGAAAATGTAATCCTCGACCCAGGATCCTTTATAGGTCCGGTCGCGCGCGCCGGAGACCATGATCAGGTCTTCTTCCATCAGCAGTTCGACCGTCAGGTTCGAACGCTGCTGCGGTACATAGAGCACCGCGAGATCCAGAAACCCGTCGCAGACATGCCGCGTCAGCGTCGGCGAAAAATCGACGGCTGCACGCACGCCGAGACGCGGCGCCCGCGCCTGAATTCGATCGATCCAGGCATAGCCGATGCGATCCCACAGCGTCGCGTGAATGCCGATCCCCAGGACCGAGGACAGTTCCTCAGGCAGGGCGATTTCGTGCCGCGCCTGCTCCCAGGCCCGCACAGCCGTCTGGGCATAGCGGTGAAAATGCTGTCCGGCCCCGGTCAGTTCCGCACCGGACCGGCGACGATGGAACAGCGTCCGATCCAATCGGTCCTCCAGCACCTTGATCCGCGCCGAAATCGTCGACTGGGTCACGTTCAAACGCTCCGACGCCAGTTGGAAACTGCCGGTCGCGGCGACTTCCAGAAAGGCCCGCATGTGATCGATGTTCATACCCCACCCGCACAATCGAAATTTTCGATCCATGAGACTTAAAAATATCGCTTCTCCAATTCAACAGATTTTCGGAGACTCCTTGGGTGGCAACGGGCGTTTCATCAAAAGAGGTGCGACCATGCAGGAGATCTTCCACGCGGACAGATATCCCATCGAGGCGCCGGGCACGGCTGCCTATGACGCGCTGGTCGCATCCTGCCGGGACGCGCTGGCCGAAGACGGATGCTGCACCCTGTCGCGCTTTCTGACCCCGGCGGCGATCGCCCGAATTGCCGCAGAGGCCGATAGGCTGGCACCCCAGGCTTTTCGGCGGCAGACCCACCACAACCCATATTTTTCGGAACCCCGCCCGGAACTCGGGCCGACTCATCCGATCAACCGGATCCAGGATCGCACGAACGGATTTGTCTGCGCGGACCTGATCGATCCCGGATCGGACCTCTGGCAACTCTACGACAGCCCGCATCTGACGGCGTTCCTGTCAGATGCGTTCGGGATCGACCCGCTCTACAAATACGCCGACCCTCTGGCCTGCATGCCGTTCAACACGATGCGGCCGGGCGATGCCTTTCCCTGGCATTTCGATACCAACGAATTCACCGTCACATTCATGATCCAGCCCCCGGACGCCGGCGGGATCTTCGAATATGTCCCGAACATTCGCGACCCGCGGAACGAACATTATGACGCCGTCGCCGCAGTCATGGCGGGCGATGGGTCGCGGGTCCGTCGGCTGGACCTGAAGGCCGGGGACATGCAGTTGTTCCTGGGGCGCTATACCCTGCACCGGGTGACCCGTGTCGGCGGCACACGCCCGCGCCATGTCGCCATCCCGTCCTGGGCGCGGCAGCCCGGCATGGTCGGGCATCCCCATCGCACCGAACAGATCTATGGCCGGGTCCTGCCGGTCCACCTCGAAAAGGGCCGCATGCGGGCTGATTCGCTGGTCGACTAGACCCGATACTGGTTCTGCCCCCTTTCTGATCCAATCTATCTAGCCTACATTCCGCGGGATCGACGGTCCGCGGTCGGCCGTATCCAGTTGCGCAAACCAGAGGAGCGCCCATGCCCGCCTCAAAGCCCTTCAATGACGTTCTGTCGATGATCGGCAACACGCCGATGATCCGTGTCAGCAATATCGACACCGGCCCCTGCGAGCTGTTCCTGAAGCTGGAAAGCCAGAACCCCGGAGGATCGATCAAGGACCGGATCGGTCTGTCGATGATTGAGGCCGCCGAACGCGAAGGCAAAATCAAACCGGGCGGGACGATCATCGAGGCCACCGCCGGCAATACCGGTCTCGGCCTCGCCCTCGTAGCCGCACAGAAGGGCTACCGCATGGTCCTGATCATTCCGGACAAGATGAGCCAGGACAAGATCTTCCATCTGAAAGCACTGGGGGCGGAGGTCATCATGACCCGCTCCGACGTCGGCAAGGGCCATCCCGAATACTATCAGGACATGGCGGAGCGGATTCACAACGAAACGCCGAATTCGATCTGGATCAACCAATTCGCCAACCCGGCCAACCCGCTGGCCCATGAAACCACCACCGGACCGGAAATCTGGGAACAGATGGACCACGATGTCGATGCCGTGGTCTGCGGAGTCGGTTCCGGCGGAACGATTTCAGGACTGGGGCGCTTCTTCCAGAAGGTGCAGCCGAATCTGCGCATGGTCCTGGCCGACCCGGACGGATCGGTTGTCGGCGACACGGTCAAGACCGGGGAAGTCCCGACAGAGGTGGGGTCCTGGCTGGTCGAAGGGATCGGCGAGGATTTCATCCCGCCGAATTGCGACATCTCCCTGATCTCCGATGCCGTCTATGTATCCGACAAGGAAGCCTTCGCCGCCGCGCGCAACCTCGTCGTCCAGGAAGGCATCCTCGGCGGCAGTTCGACCGGCACGCTGCTGGCCGGGGCCATCAAATGGTGCCAGGCGCAAACCGAAAAGAAACGCGTCGTCACCTTCGTCTGCGATACCGGAAACAAGTATCTGGCCAAGGTCTACAACGATGCCTGGATGCTGGATAACGGCCTGCTGGATGTCGAGGAGCACGGCGACCTGCGGAATCTCGTCACCCGTCGCGCGGACAAGGGTCAGGTCGTTACCGTCAAATCCAACGAGACCCTGGCCACGGCCTACGGCCGCATGCGGATGTTCGACGTGTCCCAACTGCCGGTCATGGACGAGAAGGGCCGCATCGCCGGCCTGATCGATGAAAGCGACCTGATGCTGGCGGTCTGCGAGAACGAGGAAGCCTTCGGCGACGCGTCGGGCGACCACATGGTGGCGAAGCTGGAGACGATTTCCCCCAAATCACCGATCGAGGCGCTGCTGCCCCTGTTCCGGGCGGAAAAGGTCGCCATCGTGAAGGATGAAGACACGTTCTACGGCCTGATCACGCGGGTCGATTTCATCAACTACATGCGCAAACGCGGGAAGTAACCCAATCATGACGATCAAGAAAAACCGCCAGGGCCTGTCCACGCGGGGCATTCATGCCGGCCAGAGCCCGGACCCGACGACCGGCGCCATCATGACGCCGATCTACGCCACGTCGACCTATGTCCAGGACAGTCCCGGCGTTCACAAGGGCTATGAATATTCCCGCAGCCAGAACCCGACGCGCATGGCCTTCGAAGCCTGCGTCGCGGATCTGGAAAACGGCGCACGCGGCTATGCTTTCGCCAGCGGTCTGGCAGCCATGGGCACGATCCTGGAACTGCTGGACAGCGGCGACCATGTGGTCGCGATGGACGATCTCTATGGCGGCAGCTACCGGATCATGGAGAATGTCCGCAAGCGCTCGGCCGGCCTGGATTTCAGCTTCGTCGACCTGACAGATCCGGCCAATCTGGAAGCCGCGATCCGTCCGGAAACCAAGATGGTCTGGGTCGAAAGCCCGACCAACCCCACCCTGCGCCTTGTCGATCTGGACGCCATTGCGCGGATCGCGAAGAAGCACGGGCTCCTGACCGTGTGCGACAACACTTTCGCGTCCCCCATCGTGCAGCAGCCGCTGGACCATGGTTTCGACATCGTCGTGCACTCGGCGACCAAGTATCTGAACGGACATTCGGACATTGTCGGCGGCGTAGCCGTCCTGCGCGAAGACGGCGAACTGGCGGACCGCATGGCCTATCTGCATAACGCGGTCGGCAGCATCCTGGGCCCGTTCGACAGCTTCCTGGCCCTGCGCGGCCTGAAGACCCTGGCGATCCGGATGCGCCAGCACTGCGCCGGGGCGATGCGGATCGCGGAATACCTGGAAAGCCACGACAAGGTCGAACGGGTCATCTATCCCGGCCTGGAAAGCCACCCGCAGCACGACCTGGCGAAGAACCAGATGGTCGGCGGGTTCGGCGGCATCGTCACCGCCATCCTGAAGGGCGGCCTGGACGAAAGTCGCCGCTTCCTGGAACACACCGAACTGTTCGCGCTGGCCGAATCCCTGGGCGGGGTGGAAAGCCTGATCGAACATCCGGCGATCATGACCCATGCCTCGATCCCGGCGGAGATCCGGGCGGAACTGGGCATATCGGATTCGCTGGTCCGCCTGTCCGTCGGAATCGAAGACATCGACGATCTGCTGGCAGACCTGGACACGGCTCTCGCGGCGATCTGACCCAGCGACATCGAAATTTCAAGATGCCATGCAATTCATGAGTCGCCATCGGGTCCGCGTGGCAAGGTCAGATTGTCCAAGGCGGTGGCCGAAAAATCCCGTACATGGATGATGCACTGGCACTGACGTCAGACAAAAAACAGTCGCCCCCTCTCCAGGGGGCGGCTGTTTCTCGTTAACTTGGCTTTTCTCAGATCAACCCGTCGCTCTCGACCAGGAAGGCGCCGGAGGATACGACGGCGAGGGTGCTTTCGGATGTCGCGATATCGCGCTGAAGCGTGGCGATTGTCCGGCCGCATTCCCGCGCATAGGGACAGGCATCCCGAATGCCGCAGGCACCGAGGCGGCGCGCAATGGTTTTTGCACTTTCCTCATCGGCGTCGCCGATCAGGCTGTATGCGCGGCTTACGGAATCCTTGCAGGCTGAAATCATTGGCCCTGCCCTTGTGAATGACGTGGGGGATGGTACGGCGCGGCCGGTTAATGCCCCCTTAACGCGACCGCAAATTTCTGCGAATTGATCGCATCGCCTTCGCACCCTCAGATTTACGATTTGTTTACCCGCTCGCCATTAAATAGTTGCTGGTGGAGGGTATCGGCATGGACATGCATCCGATCGAGGGTCCGACCATGGCAGAAGCCGGCGAGTTCGACTTTGTGGCACAGCGCCTGCTGCAGGAATGCGGCCCCGGCGCCATCGCCTATGCCCATGCCCGGTCGGCGGAATGCCTGTTTTACCAGGACCAGGCCGGCCACGATCATTGGGACCGGATCGAACGCCGCATCCGCGCCCTGCGCGTCGCAGATTAACCTAATACCGCCGCAGCCCAACTTGACCGGTCCGCCGCGCGCGGTATGGTGCGCCGGACCTGACACGACCGTGCAGGTTTCTAATGAAATTTGCCCGCCGGGCGCGTTTGGGAGTGAGCCGAAGACATGGCGTATGAAGACTTGCAGTCGGTTATCGACGCTGCTTTCGAGACCCGGGATCAGGTATCCCCCACGACCGGCGGTGAAGTCCGCGAAGCGGTCGAAACGGCCCTCAACCTGCTGGACAGCGGCAAGGCCCGCGTCGCCGAAAAGGGCGATGACGGCTGGACCGTCAATCAGTGGCTGAAGAAGGCCGTCCTGCTGAGCTTCCGCCTGAACGACATGACCACGATCGCCGGCGGTCCGGGCGGTAATGCGCCGTGGTGGGACAAGGTCCCGTCGAAATTCGAAGGCTGGGGTGAAGCGGAGTTCCGCGCTGCCGGCTTCCGCGCCGTGCCGAACTGCGTCGTCCGTCGTTCCGCCTATATCGCGCCGAACGTCGTGCTGATGCCCAGTTTCGTCAATCTGGGCGCGCATGTGGATTCCGGCACCATGGTCGATACCTGGGCCACCGTCGGATCCTGCGCGCAGATCGGCAAGAATGTGCATCTGTCCGGCGGTGCCGGCATCGGCGGCGTGCTGGAACCGCTGCAGGCCGGCCCGGTCATCATCGAAGACAACTGCTTCATCGGCGCGCGTTCCGAAGTGGTCGAAGGCGTGGTGGTCGAGGAAGGGTCCGTCCTGTCCATGGGGGTCTTCATCGGCGCTTCGACCAAGATCGTCGATCGCAACACCGGTGAGGTGTTCATGGGCCGCGTTCCGGCATTCTCGGTTGTCGTGCCCGGCGCCCTGCCCGGCAAGCCGCTGCCCGACGGCAGCCCCGGCCCGTCCCTGTCCTGCGCCGTCATCATCAAGCGCGTGGACGAACGGACCCGTTCCAAAACATCCATCAACGAATTGCTGCGCACCTGATGACCGAAATCGATCCGATCGCCCTCACCCAGGACCTGATCCGCTGTCCCAGCGTCACGCCGGCGGAAGCGGGGGCGCTCGATCTGCTGCAAGGCGTTCTGGAAGACCTCGGCTTCGTCTGCCGCCGCCTGCCGTTCCAGGAGGAAGGCACCGAACCGGTCGACAACCTTTATGCCCGTCTGGGTACGGAGGCGCCGAATCTGTGCTTTGCCGGTCACACCGATGTGGTGCCGGTCGGTCAGGCCGATAGCTGGACCGTCGATCCCTTCGCAGCGACGGTCCAGGACGGGATGCTGATCGGCCGCGGTGCATCCGACATGAAGGGCGCCATTGCCGCCTGGGTCTCCGCCGTGTCCCTGCGTCTGGCCCGGTCCGGCGGCGTTCCAGGCTCCATCAGCCTACTGATCACAGGGGACGAAGAAGGTCCCTCCGTCAACGGCACCAAGAAGATGCTGCCCGCGCTGGCGGAGTTGGGTGAGCGGATCGATCATTGCATCACCGGCGAGCCGACCAACCCGGCGGCGCTGGGCACCATGATGAAGATCGGACGCCGCGGCAGCCTGAACGGCTATATCACCGCGCGCGGCGTGCAGGGCCATACCGGCTATCCGCATCTGGCGGATAATGCCGCCCATCGCCTGACCCGCATGCTGGCCGCCCTGGTCGACTGGCAGATCGATGAGGGCTCCGACCATTTCGAGCCCTCGGTCCTGTCCGTGACCCAGATTGTGGTCGATAACGAAGCGACGAATGTCGTCCCGGCACTGGCCACGGCCCGGTTCAACATCCGCTACAACGACCTGCATACCGGCGCGGCGCTGGAAGAGACCCTGCGCGCCCGACTGAAGGAAGCGGCCGGAGACGGGGCCGATTTCGACCTGAAGGTTGTCGTTTCCGGCGAGAGCTTCCTGACGCCGCCCGGCCTGCTGTCGGACCTGCTGGTGGAGGCCTGCGAGACCGTGACCGGGAACCGTCCGGAGCTCAGCACGACCGGCGGAACATCGGATTCCCGCTTCATCAAGGATTACTGCCCCGTCGTCGACTTCGGACTGGTCGGCAAGACCATGCACCAGGTCGACGAACGCGTGGAGACGGCCGACATCACCGCCTTGCGTGATATCTACGCCACGGTCATCGACCGCTATTTCGAGAAGGCAGTGCCATGATTCCGGTCGGCCCCGCTGAAATGGCGGGCCGGCTCAAGGACGGGTTTCAGGTTTACTGCGCCCGCATGGACGCCCTGGACCGGTTCGGCGACAGCGCCACAGATTTCCTGAAAAGCTTCTGGTGCCTGCTTCTTCTGTATCCGCTGGTCTTTGCCGCGCTGTACCGGATCAATGCCGGATCCGACGGGTTTCCCACCCTGACCCTGTTCGCGGCGGAGACATCCAACTATCTGATCGCATTGACCTATTGGCCATTGGTCATGGCCTATGTCTCCGTCTTTCTGGCCCGGCCGGAGAACTGGGTCCGCTATGTCGTCGCGCTGAACTGGATCATGGTGACGCCCCTGGCCGTCCAGATCGCCCTGCTGCTGACGGTGGACCTGTCCGACGGCGGCAGCACCGGGGTCTGGCTGATCCTCATGCTGATCCAGATCTGGAGCCTTTTCATCGGCGGAATGGTGCTGAAACGCCTGTTCGAGACCAGCATCCCGGTGACGATCCTGCTCGTGCTTTGCGACCTGATCCTCAGCCGCTCCTTCGACTGGCTCAAGACACAGGCGATCCTGCAAAGCCTCTGAGCCGCCCCCGATAACGTTTTGGTGTAGCGTCGTGATTTGCGGCTGGCACCCTTGTGAAAATATATCGGTCATACGGGATTCAGCCCGACCCGATAACCCGCTTCACAGGGGAACCAGCGATGCGAAAGATCCTCCTCGCCACTGCCTTCAGTCTGCTGGCCGCCACGGCGGCGCAGGCCGGCGAACAGTATGTCGACAAGTCCGGCTTCGCCGTCGGCGGATACGATCCGGTTGCCTATTTCGATCTGGACCAGATGCCGGTCGGCCAGAAGCAGAAAGAGGCCGTCCCCGGCCGCGCCGACATCACCGCCGATTACAACGGCGCCACCTGGGCCTTTTCCAGCGAGGAGAACCGCGACAAGTTTCTGGCGGACCCGGCACGATACGCCCCGGCCTATGACGGGCATTGCGCCTATGGCATCGCCCAGGGCGGCAAGGTTCCGGGCAATCCGAACCTGTGGCGGATCGTCGACGGCAAACTGTATCTGAACATCACGCCCACCGTGGTCGGCTTCTGGGAACAGGATATCGACGGCAACCTGTCCAAGTCGGAAAGCAACTGGCAGTCGGCGGAATCCAAGCCGGCATCCGATAAGGGCTGGAAGGCAATCGCCGACAATGACGGGACCTATTCGGTTTCCGCCCCCATCCGGAACTGATTTGCGCTACCCTTGCGGCGGAGGGTGACCGCCGTTTTTCCAAACCGAAGGAGCAGCAACATGGCTGACAATCAAAAGACCCTTAACGCCGCCATGATCGCCGGTGCCGTTGCGCTGGCCCTTTCCGCGACCGCCGCCACCACGACGACGGCATCTGCCGCGGGCAAGGAGAAATGTTACGGTATCTCGCTGGCCGGTCAGAACGACTGCGCCGCCGGTCCGGGTACGACCTGCGCCGGAACTTCCAAGGTCGACTATCAGGGCAATGCCTGGAAACTGGTTCCGACCGGCGATTGCGAGAAATACGGCGTGGAAGAGAGTATGGCCGAATACGAACTGCCGGGTGACCGCAAAGGATCGCTGGAGCCGCTGGAACGCGACGTTCCGGAAGCGTAATTCCGTTGTCGCGGCGCGCGGCCCAACCAGTCTGCGCGCCGCGCCGGTTCCCGGTATCCGGAGCATTACCATCATGCCCGACGCATCGACGATACGACCGGGTCTTCCCGCCAGCGCCGGCGTCGGATTGAAGCCGGTCCATTATGACGTCATCCTCTCCGAGCGACCGGATGTCGGCTGGTTCGAAGTCCATGCCGAGAATTACATGGGCGACGGCGGACCGCCGCATCGCTACCTGGAAAAGATCCGATCCGACTATCCGCTTTCCCTTCACGGGGTCGGCCTTTCGCTGGGCGGGGCCGAACCGCCGGACGCGGACCACTTGCGGCGTCTGAGGCACCTTGCGGATAGGTACGAGCCCGGGCTGATCAGCGAACATCTGGCCTGGTCGCGCCATGACGGCGCCTTTCTGAACGACCTTCTGCCGATTTCCAATACCGGGGAAAATCTGAACCGCCTGTGCGACCACGTCGATCGCCTGCAATCCGTCCTGAACCGGTGGGTCGCGATCGAAAATCCGTCCACCTATGTCGCCTTCGCCGACCAGGAAATGGACGAAGTCGAATTCCTGTCCGCCCTGAGCGCGCGTACCGGATGTGCGCTGCTGCTGGACGTCAACAATGTGCATGTCTCAGCCGTCAACCACGGCTGGGACGCGAACGCCTATATTGCGGACTTCCCAATGGACAGGGTCGCCGAAATTCATCTGGCGGGTCATGCACAGGACTGCGACGATGCAGGGGCGGACCTGCTGATCGATGCCCATGACCGCGCCGTCTCCGATCCCGTATGGGCCCTGTACCGGGACGCGCTGCGCCGGTCGGGCCCCGTGCCGACACTGATCGAATGGGACAATGACGTCCCGGATTGGCCAACCCTGCATGCGGAGGCCCTACGCGCACAATCCATTCTGGACGGGGACGCCACCGCGGCCAAGGGGGCCCATGCCCATGCCGGATAGCTTTCACAGCGATTTCGCCGCGGCACTGTGCGACCCGGAAACGCCACCGCCGGAAGTGGTCCGGCGGTCGGGCCGGAAACGCTTCGATGTCTACCGGAACAATCGCGCCGTCGCCCTGATCGATGTCCTGGCCGACATCTTTCCGACCGTGCAGCGACTGGTTGGAGAGGACTTCTTCCGCGCCGCTGCCCGCGTCTATATCGACATTCACCCGCCACGGGGACCGATCCTGCTGACCTATGGCGACCGGTTCGGGGATTTTCTCGACGGGTTCGAGCCGGCGGCTTCCGTGCCTTATCTGGGCGACATCGCCCGGCTGGAATGGGCACGCAGACATGCCTATCACGCTGCGGACGCGATGCCGGTCGCCATCGACATTCTGGCCGAAATACCGGCCGACCGGCTCGACCGCACCTGTCTGGTCCTGTTGCCGTCGCTGCATCTGATCCGATCGCGCTTTCCGATCGGGTCGATCTGGGCGGGGGCGGACGATGTCGACATGAGGTTCGGCGAGGACATCGCGGTTCTCAGGCCGGACTTTCAGGTCGAAACGACCCGGCTATCGGGCGGCGCCTACCGGTTCATCGCATCGCTGAAGTCCGGCGATCCCCTGGGCACGGCCGCGCAGGCGGCACTCGGGGAAGACACGGAATTCGATCTCGCGGCTCATCTGCAGGGCCTTTTCGCCCTGCAGGCCGTCATCGGCTCCAGGGATCGACGCTAGGGGGAAACCATGTTCAAGAAATCGATCGAATGCGCGCGGGACATTCACGACCGGATCTTTGCCGCCATGCAGGCAAGGACCGAAGGATGGTTCCTGGAACTGGCGGCCCGTTTCGTCTTCGCGGCCGTGCTGCTGATCTACTATCTGAACTCCGCCTCGACAAAGGTCGGCGACGGCATCACCGGGTTCTTCAGCATCGGTGACAACGCCTATTTCCAGATTCTGCCCAGCGTCGTGGAGGCTTATGACTACGACGCGGCGCAGGTCCCCTTTTTCCCCTACGACCTGATCGTCTTTGCAGGCACCTATGCGGAGTTCATCCTCCCGATCCTTATCGTACTGGGATTACTGACGCGCCTTGCGGCACTCGGCATGATCGGCTTCGTCCTGGTGCAGAGTTTTGTCGACATCGCCTTCCACCACGCGGATGCCGCAACGGTGGGGGCGTGGTTCGACCGGTTCTCGGACGCCGCGATCCTGGATCAGCGCGCGCTGTGGGTCTTTCTGCTGATCGTGCTTGTCATCCGCGGCGGCGGCATGCTGTCCGTCGACCGTATCCTGCGGCTGAGATAGCGCCAGTCAGTCGTAGCGCACCCCAGTCAGATAGAGACCCTGCGGCGGTGCGGTGGGGCCCGCCGCCGCCCGGTCCCTTGCCGCCAGGATGCGCTCGACATCTCCTGCCGACCAGCGCCCGCGGCCGACACGCTCCAGCGTTCCCGCGAAATTGCGGATCTGGTGATGCAGGAAGCTCCGCGCCTCCGCCACGATATGGATTTCCTCACCGCGCCGGGACACATCCAGACGATCCAGGGTCTTTACCGGACTGTCGGCCTGACATTCCGACGCGCGAAAGCTGGTAAAATCGTGCTGTCCAACCAGAACCTGCGCGGCTTCATGCATGGCGGCCGCATCAAGGTCCTTCGGTACCGCCCAGACGCGCCCGTAATCCAGCACGGCGGGCGCACGGCGGTTCAGGATGCGATACAGATAGGACCGGCCCGTGGCGGAGAACCGCGCATGGAAATCCTCCGGAACCGGTTCCGCGTCCAGCACCGCGACCGGGTCGGGCTTGAGATGATGATTGATCGCATCCCGGACAGTCTTGGCATCCGTATCGCGCTGGATATCCAGATGGGCCACCTGGGCCAGGGCATGCACCCCCGTATCGGTGCGCCCCGCGCCCTGTACCAGGACGCGCTCGCCACAGAAGGCGAAGGCCGCGTCCTCCAGGGCCGCCTGAACGGAGGGACCGTTCGTCTGGCGTTGCCAGCCGACGAACGGTCCGCCGTCGTATTCGATCGTGATCTTCCAGCGCTGCATGCCCGGCATTTACCGGATCGGTTCCGCCAAGGAAAGCCGCGCCTTCGGAGGGCCCCGCCTACTCCGCCATCTTGTGGCCGGAATGATCCCCGTGTTTCGTCGCGCCCATGGCACCGACGCCGAGAATGGGCACCGCGACCTCGACCTTGCCGGCATGCTCGAAAACCAGCGTGAGCGGTAGCGTGTCGCCTTCCTTCAAAGGGGCGGCCAGCCCCATCATCATGACGTGGTTGCCGCCCGGTTCGAACGCCACGCTTTCGCCTGGCGCGAGCGAAACCCCACCTTCGATTTCGGTCATCTGCATCGCCCCGTCCTTCATGACATGGGTGTGCAGTTCGATGCGCGCGGCGGCGTCGCTTTCCACCGCAATCAGGCGGTCCGCCATCTCGCCGTGATTCTGCAGCGTGAAATAGGCCGCGCCGCTCTTGACCGCAGGGCTGGCACTGGCGCGCGCGAAGGGCGCATCCACCATGATGCCGCCATGCTTCATTTCGGCCGCAGCAGGCAGAACGGTGCCGGAAAACAGGGTTACGGCGGTAAGGGAACCGATGATCTGACGTCGGTTGAACATGTCTTTTGTCCTTCTTGAATACGTGTAGAGCGGGAATTCAAGCGGACGTGTTCGGTGGCCCCCTGACGAGATTCTGGGCCGACGGACGTGCCGGTATCGGCGGCGCCCCCGCGTGTGGCGAGGCCGCAGAAAGGACGGTGCCCGCACCTTTGGCAGACAGTCCACAGGGACAGACCGAGCCTCCCGGCACACAGCAGCCCCCGGGCAGGACGCAGCCATGCAGGCCGCTGACCGACGCTTCGCCCTTCTCGCGGCTTCCACCCAGGCAATCGAAGACAGCGGCAGGATCGAGCTGCGCGCCCGGCAGATCGGCCGCGATTGCCAGCCCGACCGGCAGCGTGAACTGCAGCAACAGGGCGAAAAGCGCGAGGTTCCGCGCCAATCCGCCGATGCCAGTCAATTGCCGAAACCGCTTCAAATGCGCCCCGCTTTCCGGAGGATATCAGACCTTCCCGATATCCTGCGGATCGAAGGGCGTCGTCTGATAGGTGTCGTTGATCCAGTTCGCAATGAACAGATGGGCGTGGCCGCGCCAAGTGTTCGGCGGATCGCGAGTCGGATCATCGTCCGGAAAATAGTATTTCGGGGGCGCGATGGACAAGCCCTGGTCGACATCCCGCTGGTACTCGTCCCGCAGGGTCCAGGCGTCGTATTCCAGATGGTTCAGCATGTAGATGTGCCGCTTCGCACTGTCCTGTGCGAGGCATAGTCCGGCCTCATCGGATTCGATCAGAACCTGCACCCCGTCGATTCCTGCAAGATCCTCCTTGCGAGTTTCGGTATGCCGCGACACAGGGATGGCCAGTTCGTCGGAAAAGCCCCGCAGCAGATTGGCGGTCCGGTCTGTCACCCGGTGCGGATAGACGCCGAACATCTTGCTGGGCAGTTCATGCTTCGGCACCCGATGGAAGTGGTGCAGCGCCGCCTGCGCGCCCCAACAGATATCCAGGGTCGAATGCACATTGGTCAGGGTCCAGTCGATGACCCGCTCCAGTTCCGACCAGTACCGGACCTCTTCGAACGGCAGGGTCTCCACCGGCGCACCCGTGATGATGAAGCCGTCGAACTTCTCGTCCGCGACCTCTTCCCAGGTACGGTAGAAGGTGGACATATGGTGCGCCGAAACATTGGACGGCACATAGCTGCCCGTCGTGACCAGTGTCAGATCGATCTGCAACGGCGTGGCACCGATCAGGCGCGCCAGTTGGGTTTCGGTCTTCTGCTTCTGCGGCATCAGGTTCAGCAACCCGATCCGCATCGGCCGGATATCCTGCCGGATCGCATCCGCTTCCGACATGACCATCATGCCCTCACGCTCCAGCTCGAAGCGGGCGGGCAGGTCATTCGGAATCTTGATCGGCATATCCTTGGTCTCGCTCTTGGAATCGGTGTGACAGCGGTGGTACGTCACCGCGGAGCAGGTGATTTAATACCCTGGCGGCACAATTTCCACAGAAAAATCGTAAAATAAATCATTCCACCTTCATGCCCTTGAGCTGCTGTCGAAACGGTTTTGTTTTGATTTCACGAAGGGGGCGCGCTACGTCCTATCGGCTCCAATGCGGGACCGGGAAAATGTCCAAACCGAACCTGAACGAACTGCGTCAGCAGATCGACACGATAGACGATCAGATTCACGATCTGATTCTGAAGCGCTGGGACGTGGTGCAGCACGTCGCCGAGGCCAAGGGCAAGAGCGTCAGCTTTCCGCTGCGCCCGACCCGTGAGGCCGGCATGCTTCGCCGTCTGGCGGAACGCCATTCGGGGCCCTTCCCCTTCTCCGCACTCGCGCGGATGTGGCACGAGATGATTGCCGCCTTCACCATGCTGCAGGCCGATTACTCCGTCGCGGTCTTCGCGAATTCGGAGGAACATACCCTTTGGGATCTGGCCCGCGATCAGTTCGGCAGCCAGGTCCCGATGACCGCCTATCCGACGGTCCGCGACGCCTTGGCCCAGGTTTTCGAGGACAAGCACCAGATCGCCGTCCTGCCGGCGCCGCGCGAAAGCGATGATGACCCCTGGTGGGTAAAGCTGTCCGGCGCCAATGCGCCCAAGGTCATCATGCGCCTGCCCTTCGCCGGGGTCGGCAGCGTCCGCGGGCAGATGCAGGATGCGCTGGCCGTGGCCCGCCTGAAACTGGAACCGACCGGCAGCGACCGGACCCTGATCCTTGTCGAAACCTCGGCGCCGCTGTCCCGCACGGGCCTAAACGCCATTCTTCAGCGCGCCAAGCTGCACCCGCTGTTCACCGCCTCCGCACCGCAGGAGGAAAGCTGGGTTCACCTGGTCGAACTGGGCGATTTCGTCGACAGCAAGGACGAACGTCTGGAACTGATCGAAGTCCGCGACGCGGTCGTTCGGGTTGAGGTCGTCGGCGGCTATGCCGAAGTCTTGGGTCCGGATCGACGGACAGGAGTGATCATCGAATGAGTGAGAGTCCGCTGAAGCTGCGTCCCGGCATCGCCGACGCACCGATTTACGTGCCCGGCGCCCATGGCAGCGATGACGATGCCGAGCCGCCGGTCGTCCTGTCAGCCAACGAGAACCCTTTGGGGCCCAGCCCGAAGGCCATTGAGGCCTATGGCCAGGCCCTCGCGCTCAACCGGTACCCGGACGGCGGCGCGGTCGCCCTGCGTGACGCGATCGGCGCGCGGTTCGGCCTGGACCCGGCGCGGATTGTCTGCGGTGCGGGATCCGACGAACTGATCACCCTGCTGATCCGTTGCTACGCCGGACAGGGAGACGAGGTCCTGCAGTCGCAACACGGCTTCCTGATGTACGGGATTTCCGCCCGAACCGTCGGTGCGACACCGGTTCTGGCGCCGGAGACCGACCTGCATACCGATGTCGACAGCCTGCTGGCCAGTGTCACGGAACGCACGAAAATCTGTTTCGTCGCGAATCCGAACAATCCGACCGGTACCTATATCGCAGGATCGGAACTGCGCCGTCTTCGGGAGGGCCTGCGCGACGACATTCTGCTGGCGGTCGATGCGGCCTATTCGGAATATGTCGACCTGCCGGACTATTCGGACGGCCGCGATCTGGTCGATGACTATGAAAACGTCGTGATGCTGCGGACCTTCTCCAAGATCTTCGGTCTGGCGGCATTGCGCCTCGGCTGGTGCTATGCGCCGGCTGCTGTGGTCGATGCCCTGAACCGCGTGCGCAGCCCGTTCAACGTCTCGGTTCCGGCCCAGGCCGCCGGGCTGGCGGCACTTGCTGACCGGGAGCATATCGATCTCAGCATCCAGACCAATGCGACACAGCTCAACCGACTGAGCGGTGCGCTGGCGCAGCTTGGCATCGCCATGCCGCCTTCGGTCGGCAACTTCGTCCTGGCGCGGTTCCGGGATGCCGAAACGGCACGCCGGGCCAATGCCTATCTGTCGGAGCACGGGGTCATCGTCCGTTCGGTGGCGGCATACGGTCTGGCCGACTGTCTGCGCATGACCGTCGGTACGGCGGCGGAGAACGACAAGCTGCTGTCGGCATTGACGGATTTCATGGCGCAGGACGCCTGAGACACCGCACCAGGCGGCGGCAATCCTATTGTGACGGAACGGGAACCGGTACCGGCCGGGGCCGCTGATCCGCGCCCAGCGTTTCTTCGCTGACGGTCGGCGGCGGCGGTGGCGGCGCGAAGTCGTCGGCGGGCGGTGACGGCGCGGCAGCCGGGGCGGGATTGTATCCCGGAATCAGCGGCTGAACCTCCCCGACGGCGACCGGGCCGAGATAGATGATGCCGTCCTGAGCCGAGACCGGGACGCGGATGCTGGCCGATTTGCTCTGCCCCAGGGACAGCAATCCCGTGCCCAGTTCAATATAGCGTCGGGTACGCTCGTCGATCAGACCGGCATCCTGGAAGCGCCGCGCGGTCTGCGGCACACCGACCGCATCCAGCGCGAAGGCCGCGATCGGCCGCATTTCGGAATCCAGCGCCAGCGTCCCTTCCCCACGCAGGTTGAGGTCCTCCCAGATCAGTGCGATTTCCCGCACTTCGATGGAACCGCCGCCGTCGCGCCATTCTCCCAGGCGCTTCAGGGCACTGCCCTTCTGTGCCGGTTCGGGCCCCAGCACATCGAAGTCGAGGACCGCCGCGGCGACACGATTGGGCAGTCCCGTCGGGAACAGCGCCGGTGCAGTCCCGTCGACCAGTTCCAGTCGCCCCGACAGCGCCGTTGCTTCATGGTCCGCCGCCCGTTTTTCCGGCCGCTGGCCGGTCAGGCCAAGTTCCTGGATGGACAGGCCGTCCGGCCCGACAACAGGGCCGGCGACGAGTTGCAGGATGTGGTCCTGGCCGTCGGCCGCATGCCGATAAAGTCCCTCGACCCCGCCGAGGACGATCGGATCCTGGCGCGTACCTGGAAGAGCGGCGGCAATGGCCCGAACCGGCGCCTTGGTATGGAATGTGTAGCGGTTGAAGTTCCAGGGCCGGAAGGAAACCGTCATGTCCTCCGCCGACACCGACCAGAACCGGCCCGGCGCGGAAATGCCGAAACGCTGAACGTTCAGGTCGACGCGAAAGGGAAATCCGTCCAGATCGATACGGGCGAAGCTGACATCGTAGCCGTTCTTGCGCTGTTCCGCGGCCCAATCCTGAACCGACGCAACGGCGAAATGACCCGCATAGAACCACCAGCCGGTCCAGAGGGCGGCGGCCAGTCCCGCAAAAGCGGTCGTCCAGATCGCAAGACGCTTTGAAGTCATGCCTGCGGGTGTACGCGCCGTCGCATGGCTTGGCAAGTTGGCGGCGGTTGTACAGGATATGCCGCATGTCCGATACACATCCGCACCCGGTACCGCCGCTGCCGGACTTTCCAAGACTGTCCGACGCGGAAATCGATGCCCAGGCAGACGCCTGGATCGACTCCCGCCCCGATCCATCCGCGATCTGGATCTTCGCGACCGGTTCCCTAATCTGGAATCCGGACTTTCCCTATGTCGAACGGCGACGGGCCGCGGTCGACGGCTGGCATCGCGCGCTCTGCCTCTATTCCATCAGCTATCGCGGCACCTGCGACCGGCCGGGCCTCGTCATGGGGCTGGCACCCGGCGGGCATTGCGAGGGCTGCGCCTTCCGCATCGATCCCGACCGCCGAAAGGAAGCCGCCCGCTCGCTGTGGCGTCGCGAAATGGGGCATGGCAGTTATCAGCTGATCCAGGTGCGCGGATCGACCGATCGGGGCGATATCGATTGCTACAGCTTCACCCCCTGCCCCGATCATCCGCAATGCGCCTTCGACCTGTCACCGGAGGTGATCGAGGAAACCGTCCGCCTCGCCGCAGGCGCGCGCGGACCGAATATCGACTATGTCCTGAACACGGTGGCCCATCTGGACGAGATGGGGATTCACGACCCGGATCTGCACGGTTTGGCAGAGCGCCTGACCCGAAGGAAGGAATCCGCATGACCGAAAGACCCAAGGCGATCCCCACTGTCCAGGTCGATGACGACGCAGTCCGCGTCACCGAATGGCATTTCCCGCCCGGCGCGGAAACCGGCCGCCATGTCCATGAAATGGACTATGTCGTGGTTCCGATGACGACGGGGGCTCTGACCATCGAACTGCCGGACGGCTCAGTGGTCACATCGGATCTGACCGCCGGGCGTTCCTATGCCCGGAAGGCCGGTGTCGACCACAATGTGGTGAACGCCAATGCGGCGCCCTTCACCTTCGTTGAAGTCGAAATCAAGCGTGCCTGACGCCACCGACGCCCGGCTGATGTTGAAGCTCGACCACCTGACCGTCATAGCCCCCACTCTGGCCGACGGCGTTGCCCATGTGCGGGACTGCCTGGGCATCGAGATCCCGTTCGGGACACGTCACCTTTATATGGGAACGCATAACCATCGCCTGCAGCTCGGCGGCAATGTCTATCTGGAGGTGGTCGCACGCGATCCGGCGGGCGTCGATCCCGGCCGCGCCCGCTGGTTCGGTGTCGACGACCCGGCGCAGGTCGGTGCGGATTGGCAGGATGGACGGCGCCTGCGGGGCTGGGTCGCCAGCACGCAGGACATTGACGCGGTCATCGCCACGCATCGCGCCATCTTCGGCGACGTCGTACCGCTGCCCTTTGACGCCCCCGAATTTGCCTTTGCCATACCCGCGGACGGGTCGCTGCCGCTTGACGGCGCGGTGCCTTCGCTGATCGATCACAAGAACGACCCGACCTCGATGGCCGAGATCCCGGATCTCGGCGCGCGCCTGATCTCATTCACACTGGAACATCCGACCCCAGGCGCCATTCAGGCGCTCTACCGGGAAATCGGCATCGAAGGTCTTCCGGATATCGTCCCCGGCCCTACGCTACGCTATCGGGCGCGGATCGAAACGCCGTCCGGTGTGCGGGATCTATTCTAGCCGCAGCGCGACCAGCCACAGCTGTCGCAGGTATCGCAGCCTTCCATCCGGACCAGTCCGGGATGTCCGCAGCGCGGGCAATGCCGGCCGCTGCGCCCGACGGCTGAGACCTTTACACCGTCATCGGTCCTGGCCGTCAGTCCTTCGTCCGACTGCGAATCCAGGAACCCGATCGCGACCATATGCTGTTCGATGACATCGCCGATCGCGGCCAGGATCGACGGGACATAACGGCCCTCCACCCAGTAGCCGCCGCGCGGGTCGAACACCGCCTTCAGTTCCTCGACGACGAAGGACACGTCCCCGCCGCGCCGGAAAACCGCGCTGATCATGCGGGTCAGGGCGACCGTCCACGAATAGTGTTCCATGTTCTTGGAATTGATGAAGACCTCGAACGGGCGCCGGCGGCCGGATGTGTCGATCACGTCGTTGATCGTGATGTAGGTCGCATGGTCGCTTTCGGGCCAGCGCAGCTTGTAGGTTCGGCCCTCCAAAGCACCAGGCCGGTCGAGCGGCTGGGCCATATAGACCACGCCATCCTCCTCCGGCAGGTCCGGCGTGCCCTCCGCCTCCGGCGCGTCGGAAACGCTCAGCACCGATCCGGTGACCGAATTCGGGCGGTAGGTGGTGCAACCCTTGCAATCCATCGCATAGGCGCGGGCATAGACATCCTTGAACGCCTGGAAGCCGGTATCCTCCGGCAGGTTGATCGTCTTCGAAATCGAACTGTCGACGCAACGCTGCGCCGCCGCCTGGATTGCCAGATGGTCCTCCGGCTCCAGCGCCTGGGCATCGATGAAATACGCCGGAACCTCACTCTCCTCCCCGAACTTTTCGCGGAAGAGGCGATAGGCATAATCGACGACCTCGTGGCTTTCGCGGATCCCGTCCGGCCCCAGCACCTTGCGCTGCGCCCGGAACGAGAAGACCGGCTCGATCCCCGACGATACATTCTCCGCCACCAGCGAGATGGTGCCGGTCGGCGCGATCGACGTCAGCAGCGCGTTCCGGATACCATAACGGCCGATGTCCTGGCGGATATCGTCCGGCAGCTGCCGGATCATCTCACCCTTCAGATAGGGTTCGGGTTCGAATTTCGGGAAGGCCCCCTTTTCCGCCGCCAGCATGATCGACGCCCGATAGGCGGCATCGCGCAGTTCCGTCAGCCAGTCTTCCGTCAGGCGTACCGAGTCCGCGCTGCCATAGCGCACCCGGCACATCAGGAAAGCGTCCGCCAGACCGGTGACCCCCAGCCCGATCCGCCGTTTGGCCTGCGCCTCCGCTCGCTGCTGTTCCAGCGGGAACCGGGACAGGTCGACGACATTGTCCATCATCCGCACGGCGGTCGCGGTCAGGTCGGCCAGGGCCTCGCGATCCAGATGCGCCGCCTCGGTAAACGGATCGCGGATCAGTCGCGCCAGATTGATCGATCCCAACAGGCACGCGCCATAGGGCGGCAGGGGCTGCTCGCCGCAGGGATTGGTCGCCTGGATCGTTTCACAGTAATGCAGGTTGTTCCGGGCATTGATGCGGTCGATGAAGATCACACCCGGTTCGGCATGGTCGTAGGTCGAGCGCATGATCCGGTCCCAGAGATCGCGTGCCCGTACAGTTCGATAGGTCTGACCATCGAACTCCAGGTTCCAGTCGGTATCAGCGTCCACGGCTTCCATGAAGGCGTCCGTGACCAGAACCGACATGTTGAAGTTCGTCAGGACGCCCGCCGTCTGTTTGGCTTCGATGAAGGCTTCGACGTCGGGATGGTCGCATCGGATGGTGCCCATCATGGCGCCGCGCCTGTAGCCCGCGCTCATGATCGTCCGGCACATCGCGTCCCAGACCTCCATGAAGGAGACCGGACCGGACGCGTCCGAACCGACACCGCGCACCAGCGCCCCGCGAGGCCGGATCGTGGAAAAGTCGTAGCCGATCCCGCCGCCCTGCTGCAGCGTGACCGCCGCCTCCCTCAGGGAATCGAAAATCCCGGTCATGTTGTCCGGGATCGTGCCCATGACGAAGCAATTGAACAGGGTGACATCGCGGTCGGTCCCGGCCCCGGCCAGGATTCGGCCCGCCGGCAGGAACTTGAACCCTTCCATCGCCTGATAGAAGCGGTCGGCCCAGAGCACGGTATCCCGTTCCGCCGAGGCGAGGCTTTCCGCGACCCGGCGCCAGGTATCCTCCACCGATTTGTCCACAGGGGTACCGTCCGCCTGCTTCAGCCGGTATTTCATGTCCCAGATACGGCGTGAAAAAGTGTCGATTTCCAAAAGCTTACCCCTTGAATACAGCGACCGCCCGCCTAGGCTACAACCCTGTCACAAAAGAATTTGGGGCCTAAGTATCAGATTTTCCACACTTTTTACTGTAGAGCACAAATCACCCCTGCGTCAAGGCGTGTTCCGTTTTTGTTTGATGACAATTCCGGTCACGCAAACGTCATCTTGTGCTGGCTAAGTGACTGTTTTGTTACGGCATCCTCAGACGGCGCTTCAGCGGCACCCCCTCCACAAGGTTATCCACAGGACGCCTTGTGAAGCACCGCAGCTTCCGTCTCGATAGCCTGCTCGAGCCGGGCCATGAAGGATTTTCGGTCCAAACCGGGCGGAATCGCGGGCAGGACGGATACCGTGATCGTGCCGGCCCGCTTGATCAGCCCGTTGCGCGCCCACAATCGTCCGGAATCCAGCGCGATCGGCACAACCGGGATCTGGAGGGCCCGGTACATAGCATAGACGCCGGGATGGTAGGGATGGTCGACACCGGGTGCGACCCGCGTCCCCTGCGGATAAATGACGATGGAGTGGCCATCGGCAACGACCGCTTCCGCCTGGGATACCATACCGCGCATCGCAGCGGCGCCCGCTTTCCTGTCCACCGCGATCTGGCGCATCTTTGGCAGATACCAACCGAAGAAGGGGATGCGCTGCAACTCCTTCTTCAGAACGAACACCGGATTCGGCAACAGCAGGTTGAAGAGCAGTGTTTCCCAGGCCGACTGGTGTTTCGATGCATATATGGCCGGCCCGTCCGGCCAGGCGGCGCCATCCCGCAGGACGACGCGATAGCGGATTCCCGCCACCCAGCGAACGATCGCTGCGGAATACATGACCCAGGCGCGAAAAAAGGGCCGCCCGATCCGCCCAGGCAGGATGGCCAGCGGCGTGTATAGAAACCCGATAACCAGCGTGCCGCCGTAGAACAGCACACCGAAAAGGAGCGAACGGATCAGGGTCATGCGGTTGCCTGCAGCTTGTCCAAAACCTGTCCGGCGGACTGACGCAGCCAGGACAGGATGTATTTGCTGAATTCTCCGGCAATGAGCAACGCCGTTCCGGGATAGCGGTACCAACTGTCGGTCTTGACGTGATCCGGCGATACCGGATGCGGCACGATGGTCACACCCGGCATCGCGGCGCGGAATTCCAGCATGCTGCGCGGCATGTGATAGCCCGCCGTTACCAGTCGGATCGACCCAATGCCCTCCTGGGCGACCCACACCGCCGTCTCCCGCGCATTGCCGACCGTGTCGATGGCATCGTGCCCCAAAACGATACAGCATTGCAGGCGGTCCGGCTGCCGTTTCTGGATGCGCAGCAGTTCCGCGACGTCCACGCCGCGATGCACCCCGGACACGAACAGCTTCCGCGCCGCCCCGGCTTCCAGCAGGGCGATGCCGGTCTCCATGCGCAGGGTCCCACCGGTCAGGACAATGATGGCATCGGTTTTCTCGGACAAAGGCGCGGTATCTTCCGGGATCATCCCCGCGAAGAGAACAAACCCAGCAACCCACGCCGTCGCCAGGGCTGCCAGACAGCCCAGAAGCCAGGGGCGCCGCCGCGGGGACTTACCAAAATTTCGCGCCATGCCGGTTCAGCCTCCCCCACCCGATCCGTCGCTGCCCGACATCATACCATGCGGGCCAGGGCCCGCAGCACGGTCCAGCGGGCGGCCAGAGCGGCAATCGTCGCGGTGGCCAGCGGCAGCATGCCGAGGATCGCCCAGTCCATCCCGTCGAGAACCGCCATACCCGGAAGATCCGTGCCGGCAGACGCCGCCCCGTGCCCCAGTGCGATGACCGTCAGCGCCGTTGCCAGGACCCCCACGACTCCGCCCTTCAACCCTGCCTTCAGCGCCTCGCGCTGGAACTGGCGGGCAATGTAATTGTCCTGGGCACCGAAAAGGTGCAGCAGTTCGATTGTGGAGCGATGGGCCAACAGCCCGCTGCGCGTTCCGAAGACAACCATGATCAGACCCGCCAGCGCCACGATCGACACCAGCACCGCCGCGACCAGTCGCAGGGCTCCGAGAAAGGAGACCAGCCGGGCCTGCCACTGACCGTGATCGTCGATCACCGCCGTCGGCGCGTGGGCCTGGATGCGTCGGCGCATATCCGCCAGATCGATGTTGCCGGCATTCCGTCCCTCCGCCAGTTCGACCGAAATCAGGGTCGGCAGGGGCAGGTCGCGGGGATCAACGGTCTTGCCCAGCCAGGGCTCCAGCAGCCGCCGCATCTCCTCACTGGCCAGCGCCTCAGCGGAGGCGACGCCCTGGGTCGACCGAATCGCCGCCAGAACCTCCTCCACCATCTGATCGCGCGACCCGACGGCCAGCGCCTCATCCGCCGGGGGGGGAATCTGGACCGTAAGCGCGCCGGACAATCCGGATTCCCAGCGATCCGCGAAGGCCGCCAGAACAAAGGCGCCCGCCATGGCGAGGCCGGCAATATAGACCATGACCGCCACAATCCAGGGCAACAGCCGCGAGGCCGGATCCTGCCCGAAGGGGATGTCCGATTTCCGCTTAGCCATCGTAGATCGGGTCCTCCCCGACGCGCGACAGTATCCCGTCATCCAGATGCAGGACCGGATGCTTGAAGCGTTCGATCAGGGCGTGGTTGTGGGTCGCAATAACAACGGTCGTGCCCTGACGATGCAGTTCCTGCAGCAGGAACAGCAGCCGGACGGCGTAGGCGTCGTCGACATTCCCCGTCGGCTCGTCCGCCAGCAACAATTGCGGCCGCGTGACCACGGCGCGGGCGATGGCGGCGCGTTGCTGCTGACCGCCGGACAGGGTCGCGGGCCGGGCATGCATCTGATCGCTGAGCCCGACCCAGGCCAGCAATTCGCCGACATGTTTCCGGATCATGCCTTCCGACGCGCCCTTCACCTTCAACGGTAGGGCAACATTCTCGAAGGTGGTCAGATGATTGAGCAGTCGGAAATCCTGGAAGACGACCCCGACCTTGCGGCGCAGCGCGGGCAGGTCGGCGCGCGGTATCGTCGACAGGTCGCGATCGAAGATGCTGATCAGCCCGCGGCTCGGCCGGTGGGCGAGATACATCAGGCGCATCAGCGAGGATTTTCCCGCACCGCTGGTCCCGGTCAGGAAATGGAACGATCCCTGCGGCAAGTCGAAGGAGACGTCGCGCAGGACTTCCGGCCCCGTCCCATAGCGCATGCCGACATTTTCGAACCGTATCACCTGGGAACAATCCGTCTGTACCGTGGATGCCTAGAATGCCCGGCCGAGCAGGGCCGGATCGGTCGGGACAATGGCACGGGCAAGCCTTGTTGGAAAGCGCTGGCAAAGTTGCGCGAATCGCGGAAATCTGCCAATAGACTAGGAGCTTACCAAAGTTCTCCTCCGTTGCGGCAATCCTTGGGCGACCGGCTTTATGATCCTTTCCTGTCCGAATTGCGAAACACGCTTCCGAGTCAAGGATGACGCCATCGGCCCGAACGGGCGCAAGGTGAAATGCCGCAATTGCGCCCATACCTGGAAGGCCATGCCGGACGGAAGCGTAGGTGATTCCGGCGCGCAGCCCGCACCGGCCCCGAAGCCCAAACCTCGTCCCGCCGCGCCGCCTGTCGACGACGATCCAGTACCGCCGCCCCCGCCGCCCGCCGCGCCGCGTGCTGCCGATCCGGAACCGGCACCGCCGCCGCCGGACCTGGATATGGGGGCGCCGCCTGAAGCCGCCGACCCGCCACCGATTCCGCCGGGTGAGGATTTCGTACTGCGTCAGCGCAAGCCGAAGGTGGAAAAGAAGTCCCCGGTCATGGCCTGGGTCATTCTGGTCATTCTGATAATCGCGACCGCCGCCGTCGGCTGGTTCTTCCAGCGCAGCATCGTGAGCGCCTTCCCGCCGGCGGCGAAGGTTTACGAATGGGTTGGTCTCGAAGTCAGTCTGATTGGGCACGGCCTGAAGATTCCCGATCCCGATCAGGTGACTATCGAACTGACGGATGACGGCCAGTCGCTGATCATCGACGGCAAGGTCCTGTCCGAGTCCGACGATCCGATGGACATCCCCCTGCTGCAGGGCATGCTGGTGGATACCGACGGGCAGATCATTCACCAGTGGACCTTCACGGCATCCAAACCCAACATCCTGCCCGGCGAATCCGTGCCCTACACGACCCGCGTCCTCAACCCGCCCCCGGGCGCGGTCAAGGCGGACATCACCTTCGTCGCTCCCGGAGACGCTGCCATGCAGGACGGCGATGCAATGCCCGAAAGCGGCCAGTCGCAGTAGCGAAACGCCGCAATGGCCAACCGACCTTTCGAAATCCGGCGCATCGACCATGTCGTCCTGCGGGTCCACGATCTGGACGCGTCGCTGGATTTCTATTGCAGCACGCTGGGCTGCCCGGTGGAGAAACGCCAGGACGAGATCGGCCTGGTCCAGCTTCGGGCGGGAGAAAGCCTGATCGACCTTGTGCCCCTGGATGGCAAGCTGGGGCGCGCCGGCGGGGCACCCCCAGGGCCGGAAGGGCGGAATGTCGACCATATCTGCCTGCGGATCGATTCGTTCGATGAAGCGGATCTGACGACCTATTTGACCGGGCGCGGCATTTCCGTCCCCTCAGAAGGGGCCGTATCGCGCTATGGCGCCGAGGGCGAAGGCCCCTCCCTCTATATCGAGGATCCGGACGGCAACACCGTCGAATTGAAGGGCCCGCCCGCCCGGTAAAGCTGAACGACGCCGGTGATGTTGTCGGTGCCGAACCCGCGCGACACCGCCTGGCGAAAGACGCCGCTGGCCGCACCGGCAACCGGCATCGGGGTGCCCAGTGCCGCCGCCGCCGCGACCACATAGCCGAAATCCTTGTCCACCAGATGCACCGGAAAGGCGGATGGGAACGTGTCGGACAGCATGGACTTCATCGCCATCGCAGATGCGGGCGAAGTGACCGGAAGCGCCGCAAGCGTTTCCACAGCCGCCTCTGGATCGAGGTCGGCCTGTCGCAGAACGCCATGGATTTCTGCCAGGATCGCGACCTGAACGCCGTAGAAGGCATTCACCATGAGCTTGAGAACCGTCCCTGCGCCCGCCGCGCCGCCGCGATGAAGGCCGGCCCCCATGGCCCGGAGTATCGGTTCGATCCGATCCAGCACCGTATCCGTCCCGCCGGACAGGAAGTGCAATTGCCCGGCCTCGGCCTGCGGCAGGGACCCGGCGACGGGGCTGTCCGAGAAGGCGACCCCGCACCGGGCGCAATCCGCGGCGAGGGCCCGGACCCAGCCCGGTGTCAGCGTTGAGCATTCCACGGCAACCGCGCCGTCGGCCATTGCGGACAAGGCACCGTCTTCGGCCGACAGCCAGACTGAACGCGAGGCCGGGTCGTCCCGCAGCATCGCAATCACGACTTCCGCGCCCCGTGCCGCGGCGGCGGGGGTGTCGGCCGGCGCTGCGCCTGCCGCGATCAGCGCATCGCAGGCCGCCGGCGTCCGGTTCCAGACCGTAACGTCATGCCCGGCCTTCAGCAGCCGCATGGCCATGCGGCGCCCCATCGCGCCCAGTCCCAGAAAAGCGATCCTGGTCATCTTCGTCTCCTTGGCTTCGAGTGATGCCACGGAGATAAAGCAGATAAAATTCGCATTAAACATTGCATCTATCATGATACTGATGTCATTTTTGCATCAATGGAGACTTCGACGCTTTCGCTCCTGCTGGATGTCGCGCGCCTGGGCAGTTTTGCTGCGGTCGCCCGAGAGCGCGATCTCGATCCATCCATGGTCTCCCGGACGGTGGCGGCCGCGGAGGCGGAACTGGGCGTGCGCCTGTTCGAAAGAACAACCCGACAGACGGCCATCACCGAGGCCGGCGGCCGGTTCCTGTCCAGGATCGAACCCTTGATGAGCGAGTTCGACCGGGCCCGGCAGGAAGCCCTCGAACTGCGGGCGCGCCCGACCGGCACGGTGCGCCTGACGGCCTCCATCGCCTTCACCCAGATCTGCCTCGTCCCGCTGCTGCCCGCCTTTCGGGCGGCCTATCCCGATCTGGCCGTCGACCTTATCGCCAGTGACGGCCGCCTGGACCTGGTGGAGAACGGCATCGACATCGCGATCCGGCTGGGCCCGTCGCCGGACATCGATGCGGTCGGGACCATGGTGGGCCCGACCCGGTATCGCGTCTGCGTCTCGCCCGGCTATCAGGACAATCCGGAGACCAGGCTGCGCGCGCCGTCCGACCTGGTGCAGCGCGACTGCCTGCGCCAGTCCCTGCCCGACTATCAGTCGCGCTGGTCCTTCCGCGACGGCAATGGGAATGAATTGACCGTGCCCATCGACGGCAGCCTGCGCGTATCAAACGCCATCGCCCTGCGGGACTGTGCCGAAATGGGGCTGGGCCCCGCGCTCCTGGTCGATTGGTTGACGGCCGAGGCACGACAGGTCGGGCGCCTCGTGGATCCCTTTCCCGACCACACCGTCTTCGCCAGCAGCGCGGAGACCGGGATTTGGCTGCTTTATCCCAGCCGCCGTTATCTGCCGCTGAAGACGCGGGTCACCGTCGATTTCCTCAAGGCACGGCTGTCCACCCTCACCACCTAGGCCCTACCGTCTAAGCCTCCCCGTCCGCCGGGAACAGGTGGCGGGTCCGGTTCGCGAAGGCGACCAACGACAGCATTACCGGAACCTCGACCAGAACCCCGACGACGGTCGCCAGCGCGGCGCCGGAATTCAGCCCGAACAGGCTGATCGCGACCGCGACCGCCAGTTCGAAGAAGTTCGACGTGCCGATCAGCGCGGCCGGTGCGGCGGTCGAGAACGGCACCTTCCAGAGATAGGCCCAGCCATAGGCGATGGCGAAGATACCGTAGCTCTGCAGCAACAACGGCACCGCGATCAGAAGGATGACGATGGGCAACGCCACGATCGTCTCCGCCTGGAAGCCGAAGAGCAGCACCACAGTGGCCAGCAGCCCCATCACCGAAAACGGCTTCATCCGCGCGGTGAAGTTCGCGATGCGCGAGGAATCCCCGGACCGGTCGAGCCGCCTGCGGGTCAGGTAGCCCGCCCCCAGCGGCACCAGAACATAGAGCACGACCGACAGCAGCAGCGTGTCCCAAGGCACGATCACATCGGTCACCCCCAGCAGCAGCGCCGCAATCGGGGCGAAAGCGAAGATCATGATCACATCGTTCACCGACACCTGGACCAGGGTGTAGTTCGCATCGCCGCGGACCAGTTGGCTCCACACGAAGACCATCGCCGTGCAGGGCGCGACGCCCAGCAGGATCACGCCGGCCAGATAGGATTTCGCATCTTCCGGATCGATCAGCCCGGCAAACAGATGCTCGAAGAACAGGACCCCCAGAAAGGCCATGGTGAAGGGCTTGATCAGCCAGTTCACCGCCAGGGTGATGCACAGGCCCCTGGGCCGCCGTCCGACATCGGCGATCGACGCGAAGTCGACATTGACCATCATCGGATAGATCATCACCCATATGAACACCGCGACGACCAGATTGACGCTGGCATATTCCAGATCGGCAAAGACCTGGAACACCCCGGGCGCCGCGAGGCCGAGGACGATCCCGGCGACGATGCAGATCGCCACCCAGACCGACAGGAAACGTTCGAAAAGCCCCATCGGGGAGGGAACGGTATCGCTGAGAGTCATGTCTGTCCTATGCTGTTGGTGTTGCCCTGCTCATCCCCGACGCTCCGGCACGGGACCATCGCCGGCTGATCCGGATGGGCCATGCGATCCGACGACATCCGCAAGCCCGGCGCAGATTTCCGGCCTGCCGCCGCAGCAATCTCGGGTCAGATACGACAGCAGCCCCCGCATCGCATCGAGATTGGCGCGGTAGACGATCCGCCGACCGTCGCGCGTGGAGGTGACCAGATCCGCATGCCCCAGATGGGTCAGATGAAAGGACAGCCCGGCCGGCGGGATCCCGACCGCCCGCGCCAGATCCCCGGCCGCCATCCCCTCGGGCTCCGCCGCCACCAGCAACCGAAACGCCGCCAGCCGATGCGGTTGCGCCAACGCGGAAAGGCGCATCACCGCCCGTTCGTCCTCAATGCATGCCATCTCACTTCAATATTTCAATAATTATAAAAATGAAAGCAGAATCGCGAGGCGCACGCGAACCGCCGCCCCGTCATCATCCGCCTTCCTCAGGCATCTGATTGGCGTAAAGAAGGAACGGCTAACGGAGGCACGACGACATCCGGTTTATGCCCCCGCGCGGAGGTTGACCGAGCCCTCTTGGGCTGCCTCGACGCTCCGTTCAGGTCGACACAACAAGGCGATCGAATTTCGATCTGCGGCCGAAGAACTGCTCCAGGTTCAGGGAGGCAAACCGCCCGATGCCAGGTACCTTTTCGAGAATTCGATCGCCGAAACCACCAAACAACGCCACCTAGCCACAGGTACAGGCAGCATGTAGGATCATATGCGAGGCGTATCAGTCGTATATTGATTCATCGCTTTAAACGGGGCGAAGAAATGGGCGATCATGTTGGCTCCGGGGTAAATGATTTCGTACGAAAACGCTTCCTCGTCCAACCTCTGCTTATCTGCGTGGTAATTTTCGCGATCGCACTTGGCTCCATTGCATATGTAACACTGTTCAGCGCCCGGAAACTGGACGAGTCGGCCCAGACAGTTTCCAAACATCTCCTGGCAACGGCCATGCAGGCCTTGTCACAGGACCTGGCCGGACGGACGCTCGACTTTGCGGGGCGAAAGGACCTGAATGAAAGGGTCCGCAAGGGCATCGATGCCGCCTGGGCGGACCGCGCCATCGGGAAGCGCTTGCGGGCCGAATACGGCCACTCTGGAACGTATGTTCTGGATTCAGATCGTCGCACGGTGTTCGTCTACAATGCGGACAACGACCTCCCCAAAGAGGCTCAATCCTTTCTGGGCGAGCATTCGGATTTGATCGTGGATCACATTCAATCCGCGTCCACGGATCGCCCGCAGGCTGTCACTTCATTCATCAGATTTGGGGAGCGCGTGTTTCTGATTTCCGCCGCGGCGATTGTACCGTCCGATTCAGCACCACAGGATCTTTCGGAAGCGGCTCGACCCATTCTGCTGTTCCATCGAGAGTTGGACCAGGCGATAGAGCGCGGGCTGGCCGGACTGTACGATTTGGGTGGGCTCAAATTCCAGATACAGGCGCCCGATCATGACGCGTTTCCGATTGCGGCACCGGATGGGTCCGCCGTCGCCTGGGCGACGTGGGAGCATCCCAGACCAGGCGATGCCCTGATACATCAACTGTTGCCCGCCGTGTTCATTGCAACGACCGTCATGCTCCTCGCGTCGGGAACGGTTTATACGATGTGGTTTCGGTCTGCGCTGGCAGCCAATACCGCAAAATCTGCATTTTTCGCAAAGATGACGCACGAGCTGCGAACCCCATTGAACGCGATCATGGGGTTTTCGGAGATCATGTCCAAGGAGATGCTGGGGCCGCTTTCCGTTCGATACCGCCAGTACGCATGTGACATTTTTGGCAGCGGCCAGCATCTGCGGCAGCTGATCGAGGATATTCTCGACGTATCAAAGATGGAAGCCGGCAGCATCGAATTGCGGGAGTCGGATGTGGACGTCGCGCATGTGCTGGACGAGGTTTCCCAGCTCTCACTGCCGGAGATGGGGGTACCGACAACCAACGCCGGCGGCTTGAACCTAAGGCTTCGCAAGGAGATCGAACCGGACCTGCCAAAATTGAGAGCGGACGGCTTTCGGCTGCGGCAGGTCTTGATAAACCTTCTGTCGAATGCGGCCAAGCACTCCGACGGAGGGGAAATCACGGTTCGCGTCTTTCTTGAAGACACCGGCGGCCTTCGAATCGACGTAGCGGACAAGGGGCGTGGAATCCCCGCCGAAGATCTGGAACGTGTCTTCACTCCCTTCTTTCAATCCGGGAACAATGACACGAAGACATCCCGCCCCGGCACCGGTCTTGGCCTCAGTATCGCCCGCGATCTGATGCGACTCCATGACGGGTCTCTGACGCTTGCCAGTGAATTGGGTGTCGGCACCACAGCAAGCATGCATTTCCCGAAAGAACGCACGATCTAGCAACATTGCCCGCTGGTTCAGCATCCAGGCATTTCAAAGGCTTGTGATGCAGGGCCGCCAGGCGCTCCAGAAGGCCGGGGAACCCAACGCCACCCCCCGACCGAAGCTTCATCAGAACGGTACCCCAGACGACCTGCGACCTCGGGAAACGCCCAAAATTTGGGGAGGCCGCTTCTGACCCTGACCCTGAGCGGACTCGCAGGCTTTTCGTGATGAACCGGCAAACTGCTATGAGGTGTGTGGAGTGAACTCGGCTGACACTCAGTACATCAATGGATTGCAGTCGTGGCCAACATGGAGCCCAATCAACCTACCTTTGCTCTGGAAATTCATGAAACTTGCTCGGGATTCTGCAGTTTACATCTGTTCCAGGTTCTTAGCGTCGAAAGGATAGGGGGTGGGCAAAGAGCGAACTGCAACTCCAATGGCCTTTCCGCCACAGAGATCCAGTCCAGAGTAGGCCAGTTCGATCAAGAGCTTACTATCCCTGACCCCCAAAATTCCTGAGATTGCTCCAACTTTCTGGATCGATCTCGCGGTTTCCATGGCGATTTCCACATGCATCTTTCTGGCCTCTCGAGGAAGTCCAACCAGGATCGCTTGAAAGCCGCTCGAGCGAAGTCTTGATATTCTGTGGGAGTTTGCGAGCATGTTGTCGGTGAGGGAAACCTCCACGGACAGGGAACTGACAAGACCTCTTAACGGTCCGAGAACCTCGGCAAGACGGGTCTCCGGAATGCCCTCCGGAATGTGCATGACCTTCAGCGAGACAAAGTCCCGCAGTTCGGATGGCATGGATGACAACAGGTCAATTACTTGCTCTCTGCCACGTCGAGCGGAAATCGTCTCAAAATGAACATTGGGGCAGATAACACTCGGACACTCGTTCGAAAGGTGTTCTACCGCGCCAAGCAAAGCGCGTTCCATACAGGCTGTATCGAGATCAGCGATCTCTCCGGGCTCGGGCGTCTCCCCCAGCACACCATAGTTCCATTGATTGCCACCCATAGTGCCCAGGTCCCTATTGGGGACGCAGCCGAATATCCCAACATAACGTCGCCGAATATCCCATATCGGGAAGTACATGAAGCGAATCGGATTCGTTTTAAGCAACTGAAATTTCTTGGACAATATGCCACGAAGACTGGGAAAACATTCGGGTTTCGGGCGTTTCGGCAAGGGGCCAGGCGAGTCCGTCTCTGATCCAGCAGTCCCATGAAACTCGTTTGCCTTCATCTGCAATGCAGCATTTTCCAATCCCGCCGCACTTCGCGCGGTTGGATGCATTGCTGAGACAATCTGTTCAGCCCCGATCGCACCATCATTTGTCTGTGAGCCCACCTTAGATATCTGAGCCTCCACGTGTACGCCATTTGTTCGATCTGAGGGGCGCAACACGGAGTTAACAGAGTCGACAATCTGGGCAGTGGTGATTCTGATGCGGTCGGAACTATCGTCGGCAAATACTACAAGAACAGAGTTGTCCGGACACCGATGGAACTGGTCCTCCTGGCCGCAGTATTGCCGCGCCGCGCTTACGACGAGCCCCATCGCATGGTCCCTCAACTTGTCCCAGCGGGCATCACCTGCACCAAGATTGTTTCCTTCGCCATCAAGACAAACGAAATGACAGAGGGAAGACGGATACCTGCCAATGGACTTGGCTACATTTTCACCAAAACCTTTCAACGAATCCGTCGAAATAGTGTTCGCTGGAGACGGCGTTTTTGAAGGTTCGTCTGTTCCGGAAGCGGCGGATTTTAGCAAGTTTACAATTCGGTCGGAGAAGAGGTCCGTGTCCTCAATTGGTTTTACTACGTATTCATCCGCACCAATCTTATAGGCGGCGCTTACATATTCAGTGGCGGACAAGCCTGTAAGCAATACAAATTTCATCCCTTCGAGCTCAGGATGGTTTTTCTTTACGTAGTGGAGAATTTCGTAGCCGTTCATTCCTGGCATACGAACGTCAGAGATGACTAGTCGGGGGGTTAAGGCTAGAATTTTTTCAAGGCCTTCCTGACCATCGCCGGCTGTGCAAACGTCAAGCCCCCTTTCGGAAATGCATTCATACAGCAGTTCCCGGATCATTGGCTCGTCATCGATAATCAATACGTCGACCCTTGTTTTCTTCATGGTCTGCTCCATCGACAAAACAGGGATCCGCTAAAGGCGTTGTCGTGACCGCCTGGGTTCATGCTTCGCTTTTCAACTGAATTCGATCGATCCTTAATGGCGCGCTGACAAAATAGCCTTGAGCCGTGTCGCATCCGACCGATTGTAGGAACTCAAACGCGCTGCGCTCCTCTACTCCTTCGGCGCAAACCTTAAGTCCCAGTTTATGAGACAGTTCGATAATCGTGAGGAGAATGGTTTCCGCCTCTTCCGACTTCCCGAACTCTGAAATGATGGATTGATCAATCTTCAGTTCTGAGAAAGGCATGCGGTGTAGTTGTATAAGTGAGGAATAGCCTTTTCCGAAGTCATCCATAGACAGATCGAATCCTTTCAGCCGTATGCGGCTTAGAACATCCATCGCCTTTGGCGGATCTGTCATTGCAGCAGTTTCTGTGATTTCAATAATGAATTGCTGCGTGCTCAGTCCGGCCGCCGAAACCCGGTCGGCAAATCGATCTGGCGCGGAAATGTCTACGAGAGCCGCAGCCGGCCAGTTCAAAGCGACTTTCACCTTATGACCTGCCTCGGCCCAATACCTGACCTGATGAACCGCCAACCTGTTGACCTCTTCGGTCAACGGAAGGATCAAGCCGGTTTCTTCGGCCATCGGGATGAATCTGTCAGCGCCTACCTTTCCCAATTTGGGGTGGCGCCAACGAACCAATGCCTCAAAAGAGCTGACGCTCCACTCAGATGACCCGAGGGTTAGGCGTAGAACAGGGGACGTCGAAGTAGCGTCTTCTTTGACGACCACCTTCGGCTGGTATTCCAGAAACAGATCGCCCGAAACGATCGCGCTCTCCAAGTCTCTCGGGGTCAACTCATCGGACTCGCCACCGAGCGATTCAAGGAATGCCTTTAGTACGGTTTCGTCGAACGGCTTTTCGAAAACACAGTCCATGAACAAGTCCTGACTCTCGCCAAACCGACGTGCGGTTTGCAGGACGCGTTTGTCATAGCCGCTCATTAAGGCAACCCTGGAGCGGCATTGGCGCTCAGACAGTAGCCGTAAGTATTCTATTCCGTCCTTATCGGGCATTATCAGGTCCAGAACTATCGCCTTAAATCTGTCTCCAGTGAAGGTATTCTCGAATGCTTCAAAGTTCGACGCTGTTTCTACGCCAATTCCAAATTCATCAGCAATGTCCGAAATCAGATCGCAAATCTTTGGGTCATCATCAACCACAAGTATTTGAGTTTCAGTCATGGCATCAGTCATTTTAAGCCTCCCGATGTCGTAAGACTTCAGCGAGTTTTTCTGCGAGCCCCTCAATCGAATAAGGCTTGGACAGCCAATACCCCTGCCGGCTCCCGCCTGTTTCACGGATAGCGCCTTCGGCATGTCCGGATGTGAACAAAACTTTCAAGTCGGGGAACCGAGCTCTGGCGTTCTCAGCGAGTTCCAGACCATTCATGCCACCAGGCATGACGATGTCTGTGAACAAGACGTCTATATTTGAGTTTTCTTCCAAGACCTTAAGCGCATGTGCGCCCGTTTCGGCCCACGCAACATTGAAACCCAGTCGCTCAAACATCTCTACCGCCGTAGCACGGACGGCCGCGTCGTCTTCTGCAATCAATACTTTCAGGTCCTGGAAGGAAATGTCCTCCCCCGTGGGGACCACCTCAGCTTTTTGTCCACTAGTTTCAATAGCTGGGAAGTACAGCTTTACAGACGTCCCTTGACCTTCTTCGGAAGCAATTGTCACGTTGCCGCCACTTTGACGTACAAAGCCAAAAACCATGCTGAGGCCCAGCCCTGTCCCCTTGCCAGTTGGTTTGGTAGTAAAGAATGGGTCGAATACTCGACTCCGGATGTCCTCCGGCATGCCGTGACCGGTATCGACAACGGAAATCTCCACATATGATCCAGGCTTGGAATCTTGCCAAAGCCTGGGGTCCGTTTCGATGAGTGTGATCGTTCTGATTATGATACTGAGCCTGCCCCCAGCCGGCATGGCGTCCTGAGCGTTTACGATGAGGTTGAGCAGCGCACTTTCGAATTGTGATAGGTCTGTGCGAATACGCGATTGCACGCTAGGGGTTTCAATATTCAGCGAGATGTTGGCATCCAATACGCGTTCAAACATCTCCATCATGCTGCTGACGGTCTTTTCTACCTCGAACTCAGTCGGCTCCAAGACTTGACGGCGCGAAAACGCCAGCAATCGCTTGGTCAGGTCGGCTCCCCGGTGTGCCGAGTAACGCGCGTTGGATGCCCATTTCAGGAGCTTGGGCTCGTCAAGCTGCTCAACGCGATTGACCAGGAGGTTGAGGTTTCCGAGCACGACAGTAAGAAGATTGTTGAAATCGTGCGCTATACCGCCGGTCAGTTGCCCCACGGCTTCCATCTTCTGTGCCTGGCGTACCAACTCTTCCATCCCTTTGCGCTCAGTAACGTCAATGAGGCTGGCACAGACGGCGACCCCATCATCCCAAGGGATTTTTGCTGCACGATTTTCAACGAATATCGTCTTCCCGTTTTTCATTTTGCAGCGGAGCTCGTAAGCCTCAGGGGCCTGGCCGCCTCGAAGCCTCAATTCATTATACGATCTCACTCGTGCAAGATCATCAGGGTGGAAAATGCTCTCGACGCTTTCCAGTTCCATCAACTCATCCGGAAAGTCATAGCCCAACATTTGGGCAAGGGCTGGGTTCACATAAAGCGCCTTGAAATTCCTATGAACTAGAATGCCTTGCGACGCATGCGTGATGAGGATCCGGAATCTCTCTGAGTTCTTCTTCAGTTCGGATAACAGCTCCTGCCATGCCGTCATATCTCTCGCGATTGCTACAAACAGTGGCTTATCGCTGTTCGCGACACTGGCGCTGTGAACTTCGACCGGAAACTCACTCCGGTCATTGCGGCGATGTCTACCTGTGATAACTCGCCTCGGTCGATCATCGGGGAAGAGAGCGCGCAAATCCTTGCTCGAATGCGCGCATTCGATGTCGAACAAGGTCATGGACAGCAGTTCGTTGCGGCTGTAACCGAGACTCCTCTCTGCGGCCTTGTTGGCCTCAATTATTCGGCCTTCCTGGTCATGCAGAAAGATGCTGTCATCGGCGTTATCCAGAATGGAGCGAAGCTTGGTTTCACTCTCCTGAACAAGCCTCTCAGCCTCTCGGCGCGCCGTGATATCGGAAACCGTTCCTCGGTATCGTAGCTTGCTCAGGTCGTCGTCCAGATGACATTTGGCATTCACTGCATATATTCGAGGTGCAGACGTCGCGTCTTCAAAGCTGAGCTCGATGCTGCTTTGCAGCGAGCGGAGGCCTGAAGTTTCATCGATTGGCTGGCGCGAGTACTCCTGCCACCAATCGGCCACAATGCGCGCGGGATCGACTCCTGTGGACGAGGCGGCACTACCATGGACGGCCAATACGCGGCCCTCTTCATCTGCCTCCCACATCCAATCTGAAGCGATCTCCGCAAAGTCTCGAAACTTCGCCTCACTAATGGCAAGTGAACGCTCATCCTTTTTTTTGGCCGTGATATCACTTCGGAGTACGACCGTGCATCCGTTGGACGCAGGCACTTGGAGAAACTCTTTCCAGCACCCGTCGGAATACTGCACGACATATCTGTTGGGTCTCTCACGCCAGAGTTCCATACGCCGCGCCGTTTGGCTTTCGACGTCACTGCCAAACTGTATGTAGAGCCCGGATTCCGCCATCCGCCGGGCCAGACATTCTGCGGTTACGCCTTTCTTGACCATGTTGCGCAGATGTTTGGGTCGGTCCGTCCTGTACAAACCATTGAACATCAACAGTCGATCAGCAGAATCGTAGAGAGCAAATCCGACGGGCAAGGCATTGATGGCATCCAAAAGAATCTGATGTGATTGCCGCGCTTGATTTTGAGCGTCCACCCGATCAGTCGTGTCGCGACCGCTTGCCTGAATTTCTATGAGCTGCCCCGCATCGTCGAAAATTCCCCGCGCCCGCCACTCGATCCATCGGAGCGCGCCGTCATGTCGGCGCATCTGAACTGTTAGGGTTCGTTCCGGGATTTCGGGCGTTAGGTTATAAAGGTCTTTACGAATTCTCTCGTGATATTCCTCCGAAACCAGGTTGAACGGTGTCAGGTTTAGAATCTCTTCTTTTGGAATATTGAGAAATCGCTCAAAAGCAGGATTGACGAAAAGTCGCGTCCCATCCGGTTTAACCCGTGTCAGCAGTTCAGTTTGGGTTTCGAGAACAGCACTGAGGTTTTTCTCATTCTCACGAACCCTGTCTTCATCTAGTTTGGATTTCAGAAAAATCCCCAACTGACGACAGACAATATCAAGAAGTTCGGACCGTTGACTCTTTGTATCGTTTTCAGCATTTCCGAAAAAAATCAGGCATGACAGAATAGTTCCATCAGAATTTCTAACAGGGGCGGCGATTATGCTTCTGAAACCACAGTCCTGTATTATGCTTCTAAGATTTCGGTTTATCGATTTTGTTTCTTTAGGATCTAGCACAATCAGCGAAGAACCAGTCTGCTGGAGGTTCTCAATCAGGGGATCGAACGCCCATTCTCCCCTGCAAGTCTTTTCCCGATAAGTCTCTGCTGCTGCGGAGTTCACAAAACGAGCAGCAACAGACCATCGAGTCGGGACCTCGGCTTTGAGACGCCAAGCCTCCGCATATTTGATTTCTGCAGCCTTGCAGATTGTCTCCAATACGGCTTCCGCTGCCTCATCAAAGGTGTGTAGCTCGACCAGTTTTCTCGTAACGTCCAGCAAGACGTCGCGCTGGCGCTCGACCATAACTCGCGCGGTGACGTCTCTCGTCGTCCCCACCAGTCCGACCGGACATCCTTCCTGGTCCCGCACAAGGGCTTTTGAATGGGAGAACCAATAATGGCGCCCTCCTGGACGGCTGACCTTCTCAATCCGATCACGAGTTGGAGCCCCGGATTCAAAAATTCTCCGCTCTTCCCGGTCATGGTGACGTGCGCGAGCAGGAGGCATCAGGTCGGTGTTAGATTTCGATACAACCTCTTCTTCGGAAGCAGCGTCAACAAAGCCCAGAACCGGTCGGTTTATTCTGGTGAAGCGCCCCTCCAGATCTTTGAAGTATATTGCATCTGGATGGTTGTTCATGAGGTCGCGCATAAATGCGCGCTCTCGGGCGAGATCCAGATTCAGGTCGTATTGTTGAACGGCGTTTCCAACCGCCAAGGAAACAGCGGCAGCATCCCAGGGCTTGGCGATATAGGAAAAGATCTTTCCGTCATTTATCGCACGAATGATCGCATCAAGGTCAGCATAGCCGGTGATTAGAATCCTTGTAGCGAGACTTAGTTCTCTGGCCATTGCCAGAAACTGGTCACCGCTCATGTCTGGCATGCGCTGATCGCTAATCACCACCGAAATTGAGGGGTTCTGTTTAAGGGTGTTGAGTGCTTCTGACGGGGATGTTTGTCCAATTACATTGTATTGGTCTTCTAGAAGGTCCGATAGAGCCGTCACGATTTCGGGCTCATCGTCGACGATTAGAATCGACTTCGATTCCTGGCGAGGCAGATCGTCATCGCCAACGTCATCTTGCGGAAGCGCGTCCATTCGGATTCCTTCCGGTTATCGGCAATGAGACGATGAAAGTGGTCCCACCTTCGTCCGGGCACTCACACTCTATCGACCCGTTATGATCTACGACGATGTTGTAGCTGATGGATAGGCCAAGCCCCATGCCGGCACCAACCGCCTTCGTCGTGAAGAATGGCTCGAATATTTTTTCACGTATGTCCCGTGGTATTCCTGGACCGCTATCCTGAACGCGAAGCGTCAGATGATGTTTACTGCGGCGAGTGGAAATCTGAAGAGTGCCGCTTCCGCCCATGGCTTCTATGGCATTTGACAGCAGGTTCAGGATGACCTGATTGATGGCGCCAGGTGAACACTGAATCCGGTTGTCGTGACAGAAATCGAGTTCAACATTGACCGATCGCTCAATGCGATGGCCCAGCATCATGAGCGAGGATTCGATCCCGCTCCGCAGGTCGAAATCTTTTGCTTTTCTATCGTCTCTGCTGGCGAAATTGCGTAGCTTTTCCACTAGGCTCTGGACCCGCTTAAGGCCTAGTTCTATGGCTTTCAGGCGGTCATTCAGTTTTTTGGTTCGCGGGCAATGCTTGTCCCCGCGCAAATCGGCCAGTTCGTCAGACAACTCCATTGCGAGTTTTCGGACTGTGCCCAAGTGACTGACCGAATAGCCCAGCGGGTTGTTGATTTCGTGGGCAACACCGGCGACCAGTCCTCCTAGCGAAGCCATTTTGGCACTTTGAACCAACTGCGCCTGCGTCTCTATGAGTTCCTTGTTCGCCCGTGCCAGGTCATCAGCCACCGCCGCTCTCTTTTCGGCCGCCAACGCTGCGGCTTGCGCCTCTGCGGCGGTGCGGTCACTTTCGACTCGTTCTCTGCGGATTCGAGCGTCACGCATTTCACGGCGAATGGCTGGCACCAGTCTCTGAAGACTTTCCTTCTGAAGGTAATCTCGTGCGCCAGATTCCATGAGCCTCACGGCCTGGTCTTCGGTAATGGAGCCAGAGATCACGATGCACGGCGTATTTGTATCGTTTTGATGGGTAAGCGTCAGCGCCGATTCGGCAGAAAACTGCGGTAGGTTGAAATCGCAAAGAACTAGGTCAAATTGTCCTGTGCCGAGCGCGTGTTCCATCTCCGTCGAGGTTTCCACGCGCACTACTTGCACATTGAAGTGCCGTTCAAGGGCCCGTTCGACGAGCATCGCGTCGTCTGAATTGTCCTCTACATGCAGGACCCTGAGGGAAGGCTTTCGAACAACGTTCATTCGGCCTCCGGCGGTGGTTCGTTCAAGATTATCCAGTAGAGTTGAAGCGTCGATACGGCCTCAACAAACTGATTGAACTCGACAGGTTTGCGAATGTAACTGTTGACCCCGAGATCGTAGCTCTGAAACAGGTCCGCGGACTCGTTGGATGAGGTCAGGACAACGACTGGTAAGTGCTTCGTTCTGTTGTCCTTGCGAATGCGACTGAGAACTTCCAACCCACCTATTTTGGGCAAGCTGAGATCGAGCAGCGTAACCACTGGACGTATTGGCTGCACATTGTCGTCTCGAAACAACAGATCGATCGCCTGCTGCCCATCCCGCGCAATTATCAGTTCGTTCTGTATTTTCGCTTTGGCGAACGCACGTTTTGTAAGCTCGATGTCGTCGGGATTATCCTCAACAAGCAAGATTGCGTTGCTTCTCATTGTCAGGTCCCCCACGGCATTTCGAAGTAGAAGGTCGCCCCTTCACCAGGCTGAGATTCTGCCCAAATCCTTCCATTGTGCCGATGAAGGGCACGTTGGACGATAGCCAAGCCAATTCCCGTCCCCTCAAACTCTTCTTGCGTGTGAAGACGCTGAAATGGCGCGAAGAGCTTTTCCTCATAGGCCATATTGAAGCCGGCCCCATTGTCTCTGACGAAAAACCGCACCAGTTCCGGTTGGCTGGACGGGACTCGACCGAACTCAATGCATGCTGAATGCGCTTGACGGGTAAACTTCCAGGCGTTGCCAAGCAGATTTTGCAGTACGGCGCCAATCAAACGGGCGTCTGCCAAGGCGATACAGCCGGGCTCGATCCGAACGTCGACGCTTCGGGTAGGGTCGCCGTCTCGAAGTTCTTGAACGACTTTCTGGGCAATGTCCGAAAGGTCGACTGGCTGCGATACCATCTCCTGTCGTGTCAGGCGGGACAGTGCGAGCAAATCATCGATCAACCGCCCCATTCGCTTAGCTGCGGCGCAAATGCGGTCGAGGTACTGAGCGCCGTCTTCGTCGAGGACCGATTTGTAGTCTTCCTTCAGAATGTCACTGAAGCCACTTATCGCCCGAAGCGGTGCCCGCAGATCATGCGACACTGAATAGCAGAACGCTTCCAGTTCCTTGTTCGCGGCGGACAACTCACTGTTGATCCTCTTGAGTTCATTTTCCTGTTGTTTCCGGAGAGTGATGTCTCTGAAGACCACAACCGCACCCTCTGTATTCCCATCATCGTCAAATATTGGGGTGCTGACGTATTCGACAGAAAATGGCGTCCCGTTCTTGTGCCAGAATACTTCATTCGCCACAGCGTGAACCGAACTGTCTGTCAGGGTGGCATAGATTGGGCATTCTGTTTGAGGATAGGCTGTTCCGTTAGCATGGCTGTGGTGAATCAGAGCGTGCTGCTTGTGCCGTGACATCTCCTCTCTGGTCCAACCGGTCAGTTGTTCGGCCGCCTTGTTTGCGAATGTCGTAACGCCGTTCAAATTCAGGCCATAAATTCCCTCTCCAGCGGAATCGAGAATAAGTTCAAACTGTCGCTTCAGTTTTCGAAGCTCCGATTCGGATCTCGTACGTGCCTCGACCTCTTCAGAGAGGGTCTTGTTCAGCCGAACGGCGTCAGCTTCCTGCAATTGCGCACGGCGTAGCAGAAAGACTGTGCCGCCTGCCAGAAGTGACATCAGAAGAACGAGGCTGAGGATGGTTTCGGGCAGAGCACTTCGAAGCATCGTCGGCTCCGTACCGTCGCTCCAGATCTGTATCCTCCAATCCGTATCAAGAAGCATGAAAGATGCAGAAGCGTTCTGAATAGAATCTGGGAAGGTGGCGTTAGGGACAACCGAATCGCCATCGTCCTTGTAGGTTAGAATGGAAAAATCAAATCCCTGCCTTTTGACAGGGGCGCCGATTAGATCAAGTATTTCGGAAAAATCGTAAACAAATATTATGACCCTTTTAACACCACCCGAGAAACTTGAAGAATATCGAGATATAATCAGATACGGTTTCGAGATATGTTCGAGATCCACCAACCTTGCCGTTGTCGAATACTCTTGCTTTCTCTCCAGTTCATTAACGATTGGATTTAGATGATCGTTGTTGAGGTCCGACAAAACCCGAAGTTCAACGCCGTCGCCCCGAAACATGGCGCGCGGACCTGTAGGGGATGTCACAAGCGCATAGGTAAGGTCGCCCTGATCCTCAAAGTAGTCATTGGCGTCGCGCTCGAAGGCAACGTCTGAGTAGCCGGAACGCTCATATCGAGTAACCAGTCGCTCGAATGCCTTTACATAGCGGTCTACGGCAAGGAACAGTCCCTTCTGCATTCCATCTGCCGCAATCTCCAACTCTAGCTGTACAGCTCTGTCTTCCTTGTCGGAAAGTGCGTGCCAGGCCCCGAACGCAATTGCCATCAAGGCTACAGTAGCCGCCAGTGATGACCATGCGGGGAAAACGCCGCTTGCCCGGTGCCTCCGTCCCTGCTCCCAAGCACAAGCAAGGTATCCGGCGGCGAGCAGAAGAAAGCAAATGGCTGTCTGAATTGCCATCGACGTCAGTTCGGCCCATTTGAATGACGCCTCGAGCGACCCTGCATAGCCGATAAGAACAAAGATGCAGTATCCAAGCATCACACTTGCGATCGGTGTGGCGAATAGGCTGCGTATACGCGCCCTGGCCGGGGCTAGGGATACGAGGATAAAGGCCGAAAACAGTAGGAACAGGCCGGCAGTGTTCGGGGCCATGCGACCGGGATGGGATGTTTCTGTCGTAACAAAGGGAGTGGTAAAAAGCGTATCGAGGCCCAGGTTCCAGCCGGTTAGGTATTGCAGTCCGGTCGCAGCAGCAAACATGCCGGTAAAGGCGGCAAGTACCGCGGCATGGAGGGGATTGTTGAATGATAGGAGGATCAGCGATACGGCACTCAAAACAAAGCAGAGGGCCGTATTGAACTGCATCGGCACGAGGTTCGGTGATAACTGGACCAAGTATGGTTGTCGCAGCAACCAGCCGAGCATTACGACCATTGCCATGGAGGCAACAACCAGGCTCAACAAAATGGAGAGTGAGCGTGCGTGCCCTGCCGAACGGAACTTGTCCAGAATGACATCCTGGATCGACCTCGCATCGTCAACTTGGTCATATGGCATCGTTTTCCGCGCTCCCTCTTGGTACGGAAGCTGCCGAATGCGCATTCTTGCAGAGGTCAACGATGCATTAGCTGGATAGGCAGAGGAAGATGGTATTGCTACCACCTCAATGGGTGAATCTCCCCATTGAGGTGGGGGAAGCAACCGGTTCCTCCCCCAACAACAGGGAAAGTTCCTTCAGGACCAACGACAAAGGAAACTCTGTCAGATCGCCCAGTTTTTCCCGTGCCGCTTGCTTGTGCTTCTCTATGGTCCTTGGGCTTAGCCCGATATTGACACCGATTTCTTTGTTGGACGCTCCCAACAAGGCCTGTGAAATCACTTGAACCTGCCGTTGGGACAGGGACGCGACTCTTGCTCGCAGTTGCCGGGCGATCCGGTCCGCGTGACACTTTTCGACCGAAATCTGTGTTAATCGCTGCACGGTGTCGATCATAAGTTGATGGTGCACAGGCTTCTCAAGAAACTCCGCCACCCCTTTCTTCAGGCACCTGACCGCGACTTGGACATCGCCGAAACCGGTCACAACGACTATGGGAAGCGGCGCGTACCGATCGATCAGCGACAGACCGGACACCTCCGGCAAGCGAATGTCCAGAATGACGCAGCCAGGGCGGTCCTTGTCGATCAACTCAAACGACTCCGACGGTTTCGAACATGACTCCACGGTCAGCCCTGCTGATTCCATCAGTTCCGACAAAGCCCGGCGATGTTCGTCGTCATCTTCTATAATGTATACTATCGGCGCCAACGCATCATCGGACATGCCTGTGCCCCTCAACATCTCGATACTTCATGTTTTCAAGGGAATGCGTACGGTTACGGTCGTCCCGCCATTGGCGCGATGCTTGAACTGCAACGAGCCTCCCCATCCATCGACGATCATTCTGGCAATTGGCAATCCCATTCCCAGAGTATGCGATTTTCCACTAACAAACGGTTTACAAAGATTCTCCAGGTTGCTGAGGTCTATTCCGTCACCATTGTCGGAGATCGCAATTGATGCAAAGGCGTCGTTGGAAAAGCTTTCAATAGTAACAAGTGCCTCAACTTCATTGCTGCGGCTGCGCGAAGCATCACAGGCGTTTCCGATGAGTGCGATCAAGAGTTGCTCTACCTCACGGCGATCCACATTCTCCAACGCCGCCTCAGATTCTACGTTCAGGATGAGCTTTATGTTATCAAGTTCCCCGCTGGACTCGAGATATTGAAGGCTATCGACGACTATGTCGTTTAGCTTCACAGGCTCCACTGCATGCTCTTTGTTTATGGATTGACTAACAAAACTGTGGGCTAAAGAAGCCGCGAATTGGACCTGCTTTATTGAGCGGTCCAGGTTGGAAATTATCTTGTTTCTATCAAATCCCTCTTTCTCCATCAGCATACGACAGTGCCCGATCAATGTTCCTATCACCGCCAATGGCTGACTTAGTTGATGCGCAAACCCCATGGCGACAACCCGGGACAACGAAAACTGATGAAGTCGAAGCCTTTCATTTATCCGAAGCTTCTCTTGGCGGCGACTATCTTTGATGACCTGATCGGCGAGTATCGTTGATGTGATGTCTCTCCCAATGAACTGATATTCATCCAGATCTTCTCTGTCACTTGGAACCTGTACTACCTTCCAACTCACATGTCGGATCTTGCCATCTCTACGGCGAAGCCTACCGTTTCGCGGCGTTTCCGGGGGATGGAAGCCACGTGCGAAGGGGGGCTTCAAAGAGGGTGGCCAATCCTGCTCAGGAAATACCTCCATTAGTTGTTTGCCGTTCAGATCATCGCAATCACACCCCAGAAATCCGGCCAATGAACGATTGGCGAAGGTTATTCGGCTGCTTGCCTTGTCAATTCTGAAGATGAGGTCGGGGTGCATGTCGACTGTTTGGCGGTACCGTTCTCGGCTCCGATGCAGTTCCTCTGTCGCGTCCTGCAATCGAAGCCGCGCACCAATACGAACTGCGATTTCTTGAACAAGTACCTTTTCCAAGGGAAGCAACTGCCTCCCTTCATCGTTGGACCGATATCCGACCGCTATCCAACCGACCTTTTGACCATTGGCGACTATCGTCTCAACCGTTTCGTTTTCGACCGCGCATTCGTCATTCATTTCGGTAGTAAAGGTTTTGCCGCGGAGATGAATATGGACGATGGCGGTGTCGGGATAGCTCAGCCCATCACGGAGAATATGAGGTATGTGTGCCAGGGCGGCTTCAAGGGATTGAGGTGTGACCCATAGTTCCTTCGTGGTCTCGAACAGGCAATTGAGTTCCCTTCGAGCCTCGAAGAGTTCCATCGCACTCTTTCGAAAATCGGTAGTTTTTCGGGGCTTTTCAATTGGGGGAGTCAACTGGCTATTCCTACAAGTTTCTGAAGCCGCTCTGGAAATTCAGCCCAATTGAATTTCCCTAGGCCGCCGCAGTTGTAGAAAGGATATGCTGTCAGGTCTCCAACATCGGCATGTTCCCTATTCTGACATGTCAATTTTCTGATATTATGAATGAATGATTGGCACGATGGTAGAGATCGTTCAACAGATCGGCCTATTGACATTGTTTGTGGTAGGCTTTGTTTATGCGCGCCACTTTGCCTCCCCTTTGTCCAACCAATATCTCCGGGACGCTTTAATCGGTTTGCTGTTTGGCGGTCTGATCGCGATTGCAATGGTCGATCCGATTGTCACTGTTGGGGGCGCCGTATTTGACCCGCGAGGCGGCCCGGCAATTTTGTCTGCTGTATTTGGTGGGCCGATCGCAGCAATCGTAGCGGCCTCTGTCGGCGCAAGTATCCGATACTTTGCGATTGGCGGGCCATTGGCACTCGGCGGCGCAGTGAGTTTCGGGCTCTATGCCGGATTTGGCATTTTGGCCTTGAAGCTGATCGAGCGGCACAATATCGAGCTTTCTCCCTTTCGCTTCCTGATCCTGGGATTCTTGGGATCTATTTTTGTTTTGCCGGCATTCTTTGTGAGCGTGGACCCTGAAACAGCGGTTTCGATCATGATATCCGCCGGCCCAATTTTCTTACTTAACAATCTTGTGAGCACGCTGATCGTCGGGGTGTTCATCCTTAAGGGTTCGAGTCTGCTGTCCTTCAGTCAACGCCTCGAAAGCGAAGTTCGGGAGAACACCAAGCTCGCACGTATTGCTCATGAGACCACAAATGCTGTGATCATTACGGATCGAGACGGCTATGCTGAATGGGCCAACAAAGGGTTTGAGCGGATTTCAGGATACAGCATTGGTGAGTTGATCGGTAAGAAGCCCGGTCAGTTGCTGCAGGGGCCGGAATCCAACCCATCGACCATCCGATACATGTCGGAGCAGTTGGAAAAGGGCGAGGGGTTCATTGTCGACATTGTCAACTATACGAAGGGCGGCACCCCTTATTGGATGCAGATCAACTGTCAGCCGTACAAGGATGTCGACGGTTCGGATAAGTTTCTGGCAATCCAGGTGGACATCTCGAAGACGAAGGAGATTTCCGAGGCTCTGGCCAAGAAACAGATCGAGTTGCAGCTCGTCTTGAACAATCTCCCCGGAGCATTGGTTTACACGGACAGCGATTTGAGGATCGTCCTGTGCACGGAAAGAATGAAGCAGACCTACAATGTTCCGGGCCGGCTTCTGGCGCCCGGTGCATACTATCCGGACTTTCTTCGGCACCTGGCCTCCCGAGGGGACTATGGAGAAGGTGATGTAGACGCCCTTGTGCAGGCGCGGATCGACTCGATTCGGAATCCTTCCGATCAGATGTTCATGGATCGCCTGCCGGATGGAAAAATTTATGGAGTTCGGCGCACCAAGGCGCCATCGGGCGGAACAATTACCGTGGTAACCGACGTTACCGAGCAGGTGCGTCTCAATGAGCGCCTGGAACAGGCCATTGAACACGCCGATTTGGCAAACCGCACAAAATCAGAGTTCCTGGCATCGATGAGCCACGAGATCAGAACGCCCATGACCGGCATTCTTGGTTTCTCAGACATGCTGATCGAAAGCGACTTGCCTCAGGCCGACAAAGAGAAAGTCATCAAGATTAAGCAGTTGGCTGATTCCCTGCTGGTGATCATCAATGATATCCTCGACATCTCAAAACTGGAGGCCGGGAAGCTTCTTGTTGAGGAGATTGCCTTTGATCCGGCGAAACTGGCCAATGAGGTCGTACACGTCTTTTACCAATCCTGCCCGCCGGAAAAGAGATCCACACTCAACATAAATGCAAAACTGGGAGAGAACTTCCCGCGGGCCGTAAGTGCGGATCCGACGAGGCTCCGTCAGATCTTGGTGAACCTGATGGGGAACGCCGTAAAATTCACGGAGTCCGGATCAGTGACCCTTCACTGTGAGGCTCAAACGGACCCAATGCTTCTTCGATTCAGTGTCATCGATACAGGCGTCGGCATTCGACCCGATGAAGAGGACAAGCTGTTCGAGGACTTTGTTCAGGCCGATGCCTCAACAAGCCGGAAATATCATGGCACCGGATTGGGCTTGGCCATCTGCAAGCGCCTGGTCGAGTTGATGGGCGGAGAGATCGGCGTTGAGAGCCAGTTTGGACGCGGAAGTACGTTCTGGTTTACTTTGCCCTACAAGCCGGTGTCCGAAGAACTTGCCTCCAGTGCAGAACAAGAAAGCGATCAGGACGGGGAAGGGCCGCCGCGGGCGCTATCCGTATTGGTCGCAGAGGACAATGAGATCAACCAGACAATCGTGAACGCAGTTCTGTCGGGGATGGGGCATCGATGTACGTTTGCGAGTAACGGGCTCGACGCGGTCAAGGCGGCAGGCGGTGAGTTGTACGACCTCATCCTCATGGACATTCGAATGCCAGAACTGGATGGGACCGGCGCTGCGAAACAGATCCGGGAGCTACCGGCACCCTATGGTTCCGTGCCAATCATTGCGCTGACGGCGGACGTGATGGCAGACAATGTCCAAAGCTATCTCGCGGCGGGCATGAACGATTGTATCGCCAAGCCCATCAACAAAGACCAACTGGCAAAGGCCATCGAAAACGTCCTTCATGCAGGGCCAGAAACAAACGCTTCGTTGGGAAGTCAGGTACAATGATATGCGGTGGGTTCATTCGGATCCCAAAGGCATTGGCATTTCCGGATGACATCAAAAAGGTTGAAGTCCTCGCCGTTGGAAACGCGCTCGTGATTTACCCAGAAGGCGCCACGTGGAGAACCTTCTTCGAAGGTGACCGGGCGACCTTGGACTTCATGGCCACGTGCGACCAACCAGAGCAACAGGTTCGCGAAGGGTTCTGAAGGCGCGTGCAGCCACATACCGGAACCTTAGAATGTCCGTTAATGGCTAACCACAAAAGGCGCGCGCGTCCCGACCCTGTTCGCGCTCCCGAAATGACGTCTTGCGTCCCGGCGAATGAACCGGGGCGGCACCTATTGCATCGAGACCCACATCATGAGGAACATTCAGAAGCTGGTCGACAGGCTGCGGGCGCAGGAATCCTGTTCGAACGACGATTAGGCCCCGGGATCCCGCGCGACCGCGGACCGGCAGCGGTCATCCCGTCTTTGCGGGCAGGGTGAAGGTGAAACTGGATCCTTGGCCGGGCGCGCTCTCGATGCGGATCGTGCCGCCATTGGCCTCGATCAGTTCCCGGCACAGTGGCAGTCCCAGGCCCGTACCCGCCTCGCCCCCGGTCCCGGTCGTGGTCGCATTCTTGTCCATATCGAAGATCCGGTCGCAGACGCCCTGCTCCATGCCGATCCCGTCATCGCGGATCGTGACGCGGACCTGATCGTCGATTTTCTCCGATCGTATCGCGATGCGCCCGCCGGGATGGCTGAACTTGATCGCATTGTGGATCAAATTCCGGACCACCGTTTCGACCATGCCGCGATCCGCGAAGGCCCGGTCCTGGTCGATGGCCGTCTCGACGGTGATCTGCTTGCCTTCCAATGAACCCTGAAGGAGTCCGACGACGCGATCCGTGATGTCCCGCAGGCTGATCGAGACGGGCTGAACCTTCTGCCCCTTCATCTGAAGATGCGCCCATTCGAGCAGGTTCTCCAGCAGCTCATGCAGCCGATTGGCAGAGCGGTGGACCTCCCGGGCGCAACTGACGAGCCCGGCCTTGTCGAAGGTGTCTGCGGCGTCCGACATAATCTTTGTGCCGCCCAGAATGGCGGCAAACGGGCTTCGCAGGTCATGGGCGATAATCGAGAACAGCCGGTTCTTGATGGCGATTTCCTGCTTCAACTGACTGTTCAACCGGGCCTCACTGTCGGCCAGTTCGGCAAGTTCCTCGGTACGCTCGAGCACAAGCCGCTTGAGCCGGATCCTGGAATAGAGCTGATTGAGGCTGATCCCGATCAGCAGCAGCAGGATGGAAGCGATGGCGACCAACTGCCATCGGTACAGTTCGAACACGCTAGGCGTTTCGAAAAGAACGCGGGATGACGGATCAAGGGCGTCCATGTCGATGTCCCACCGGCGCAATTCCCGCCAATCGAACATGTATTCGTAGCTGCTTTCGGGTTCACCACCCACTGCCTTACCCGCCAGAACGGCGGCGGCCCGGTCCGCGATGATCTGACCGACGACCTCTCCCGAGATCAGGTATCCCCCGACAATGCCGCTGCCGACCAGCGTGCTCCAATTGCTGAAGATCGGCGCGTTCGCCGTGTCGGACAGTTGTTGGGTCGCATCGAAGACATTCAGCCGCCGGCCCTCCCCGTCCTGAAAGATCAGCAGGTGATAGAGCGCGCTTTCCGGCGGCAAGGCGGCGATCCGATTGAGCAGCGCTTCGAACGGCAGATCGGCGAGATATTCGACCCTGTCCTCGGGCCAGTCCATCTCCCGAAGCGCGGCGCGCACCCCTTCGAGGCGATCCGATCCGCCGGGCGAGCGCGTATCGACCGTAACGAAGATTCGCTTGGCCCGGGTGAGGCGCAGCATTTCTTCGATCGACGCCCGATAGTCGGCCAGAATGGGAACGGCGGACTTGCGCGTATCCGCCGCCGCCACAGTGGCCCCGGGGGCCACGAGCAACCGTTGCGCCGAATCCAGCAGGTCGGGATGCGCCTCAAGGAACCGCACCGCCGGAAGGCTTTCCGCGACGATCAGGTCGGGCGGGGTTTTCCGTATCGCTGCTCCAGGAAACGGGCGAAGGCCCCAGCCTGTTCTCCGCCCCGATGCTGGTTCGCCCCCAGAAACTCGAACCGAAGACGCATCGGCGTATCGGTTTCCTCAAGTCGCGCGAAAAGCCCGGTTTCGACCTCCTTCGCCCATTTCAGATGCGGATCCCAGGAACTGATGAACAGGACGGTTGCCGGTTGAGAGGGCTGATCGGCCCATGCGGATTGATTGCCGAAAATGCCGCCAATCCAGACCAGGGAAGCCAATGCCGTTATCGCAAACTTTGTGAGCAGAGCCTCGCCTCCGGCAAACAGACTTGGTTAACGCGCACTTACTCTTATCTTGAGTTCTCTTAAAATTGCGTAAAAGCGACATGCTCCCATCCGGACCCGGCTGGGGCAGAGCGCGGGCATCATGCAAGCGGCCGAGGCCGCATCCGGTTACGAGAACATCGCGCCCGTATAGGTGCGCGCCTCGATCGGCGTTTCCGTCACGACATCCCGAAGCGTGCTCAGGAATTCTCGCTCCGTCCTGCTCGGGCGCACCTTGTCGTTCGTAATCAGGTATACGTCGATCGGCATGACATCCTCATAGGGCGGCAACCGCCACAACAGCCCGTCGCGGACATCACGATGCGCGATCTGAACCGGGAAGGCGCCGATGCCAAGGCCCGACAGGACCATGCGGCGAACCTCCTCCAGATTGTTGGATATCCCGACAGGGGGATAGCGGAATTCCAGTTCCTTCTGCAGCAGCGTGATTGACCGCAGAGCGTCGGACACCATCGCCGACTGATACGTCACCATGCCCTGCCCCTTGAGGTCGGACACCTTGAGGCCCTTTCGCCCGTAGAATTCGTGATCGGGGCCACAATAGAACCCGCAATACTCCTTGAAGATATGAAAATAGTCGAACCGCGGGTCCCGGCTTGAGATCGGTGCGATTCCGAAGTGAATGAGCTTGTTGGACAAGGCCTCCAGGATTTCGGGAGTGTTCATGACCGTCGACGACACGCTGCTTCTGGGATTGTTGGCGTGGAACCGTGTCAGCGCTTCATTCAGCAGTCCGCTTGTCATGAAGCTTGCGATGGTCAATCGGACCGTTCCGGCCAGTGTTGCATCCGAATCCTGCAACAACGCCAGGACACGATCCACGGCACCGCAGATCTCGGACGCTTCTCGATGCAGGACACGCCCGGCTTCGGTGAGGCGGAACAGCCTGGGACCACGCTCGACCAGCCGAATGCCAACCTGATCCTCGAGGGTCTTCAGTGCGGCACTGACGGCCGGCTGACCTCTGCCAAGAATGTTCGCCGCGGTCGATATGCTCTGCGCCTCAGCGACGACCACAAATGTATAGAGCAGATTCCAGTTCACGTTCTTGGCGCTGACCACAAGACCCCTCAAGCATTTCCATGATTACGCGGCAACCATCGGAACCTTTGATAAAAACATGGCCGGTGTACAGAGATTTCTGGATCGCGAACAAGACCGTTGGAACAAGATGGGCGGGCGCCGTGTGCTGCCGGTGAGACCAATTGGCAGCGCGTACCGCGCGGGGATCGCAGTCGGCACCCACCCAGTTGGGGAGAACCTAGATCAATGGATCAGTTCTCCGATCCAACCTCGATTGCTTCCGCGATCCATGCCTCGAATTCATCACGATGCTGCTCGATCCAGATATCGGCGTGACGACTGATATCCTCTTCGCTCTTTTCACCATTCTTCATGAGGCCGTTCTGCCAGACGCGGTCCGAGAGCTTCATCTTGATGCGCTCGAAGAAGGCGACGGCGGCGGGGTTCTCCTTCGCCCACTCCTCACTGGCCGCGATGTAATATGTCGTCGGCAGCCATCCGATATCGCACGGATTGGCACAGCCCGGCGCGTCGGTCAGCGCCTGATACTGTTCCCACTGATCCTTCGGCAAGGTGGGGTTCTTGAGCTCCAGCCAAACCAGGTCCTCGCCGGGCAGCAGATCCATGGTTACCGGGTTCGGGAACCAGGTGTAGATGAAGATGGCATCGCCGCCCTTGAACCGCCCGACGGCATCCGCGGACAGGGTCGTGTAATTGCCCTGTACGACCTTGATGCTGTCCTTCAGACCCAGTTCCGTCATGTGGTGGTCGACAACGGCCGACGACCCGGTCCAGTCCGGATTCGGCCCGATCATATCGGCCCTGCCATCGCCATCCTGATCGAACAGCCTGGCAATGTTCGGATCCAGCAGGTCTTCCAGGTAGCGAATGTTGTGCGCATCGGCGGTCTTCTTGTCGACCGCATACCCCTGAATGGTACCCGGGCTCATGAGCGGGCCGATCCGCCGCACGGTTCCTTCGGTCTTTTCGTAGAGACCGGCATGGTTCGGCAGAATGGTGTCGGCCATGTAGTGAAGTTCGCCATGCGACATCGACGTGAAGATTGCCGGAACGCCGAGGGTCTTCGGCGCATCGACCTCATAGCCCAGCCGCACCATCGCCTTGTCGAGGATCGCCTGACCGAACCAGAATGAATCCCAGTTCGGCCGCGCCGGGCTCGCTTCCTTCCCGGACCCGGGCAGGTCCTCGGCCTGCGCGCTGAACCCGATCCCGGCGATGAACGCTGCCCCGACCAGGGTAACAATTCGTGCATTCAACCCAAACAAAGTCATCGGTACGCCTCCTCTGTTAGATTTCACTTGTTGGTCTTCACTTCCGGGGAAGTGCTGAAGACAACTGAGAAAACCCGGCGCACCAATGACTGATCAGTGCCCCCCCCGTGCAGTTGCCTTGCATGTTCACCCAGGCCCTGGGTGATCCGGTCCAATGTGATGGCCAGCAGGATGATGCCGATGCCCCCGACGCCGGCGAGGCCGACATCAAGGCGACCGATCCCCTGTAGAACGGTAAGGCCCAGCCCCTCGGCGCCGATCATGGAGATGATCACGCTCATGACCATGGACATCAGAAGCGTCTGGTTCAGGCCCGCCATGATTGACGGCAGGGCCAGCGGCAGGCGGATGTGAAACAGCGACTGCCACTCCGTTGCGCCGAAGGCCTCCCCGGCCTCCCGCGTTTCGACGGGAATCTGCCGCATCCCGAGATTGGTCAGCCGAATGATTGGCGGAATGGAGAAGAAGATCGTGGCGATCACACCCGGCACGGTGCCGATCCCGAACAGCATCACCACAGGCACCAGGTACACGAAGGACGGCGTCGTCTGCATGATGTCGAGGATCGGCCGTAGCCCCAGCCAAAGCCTGTTGTGGCGCCCTACCAGAATCCCGATCGGAATGCCCGCAACGATGCAGAAGGTCACGGAGGTCATCAGGATCGACAGCGTTTCCATCGCCTGATCCCAGATGCCCATCAGGGCAATCGCCAGGAACGATGCCGCCGCGAAGACGCCTGTACGAAATCCTGCAGCGCGCCAGCCGATCACGAAAAAGGCGATCACCACAGCCCAGAACGGCAGGACCAGAAGGAAGTCCTGAATGTTGTCCAGGACGAAGGAAATTGGCCACCGGAACGCCTGGAAAACCGGACGCCATTCATCGACAAGCCACCCGACGAACAGGTTGATGACGTCGTCGACCGGCAGTTCATAGTCTTCGGGAAGTCTATCCATTTCCGTTCAATGCTCCTCAAACGGCACGCTGATGGGAATGGGCCGAAGTCGACAGCCGGCTCAACACGTCGCCCGCATCGAAGGTCCCGACGATCCGCCTTTTCGCATCGACGACAGCCACGGGCAGACCGTCGCCCATGACGGAATAGACATCGATCAACGGCATGGTTTCCGGAACCACCCGGACGCTGGCCCCGTTGCAGAAATCCCGCGCCCGGGCACCGCTGGAACGCGCCAAGGAGTCCAGATCGGCACGGCAGATATAGCCCTGCGGCGCGCCGATCTCGTCCGCCACGATCAGGCAGGATTTTCCAGCGGCGCGCATGGCGGCCAGGACGTCGTCCGGACTGGCATCGGGGTCAACGGCCGCCCCGCCGAAACGGGCCATTGTTCGCGCGGAAATCACACGCGCGGGGTCCAGTTCCTTTGCAAAGTCCCGGACATAGCCATCCGCCGGAGAGAGCACGATCTCTTCCGGCGAGGCGACCTGAACGCAACGGCCGTCGCGCATGATGGCGACCTTGTCGCTCAACTTCACGGCCTCATAGAAGTCGTGCGTGATGAAGATGATTGTCTTCTTGATCGCCTTTTGGATTCGGATCAGTTCGGCCTGAAGGTCGGTTCGGATCAGGGGATCCAGGGCGCTGAAAGGTTCGTCCATCAGCATGATGTCGGCATCGCTGGCCAGGGCCCTGGCCAATCCGACCCGCTGTTTCATGCCGCCGCTCAGGCTATCCGGAAAGCGGTCCGCCCAGGGCGTGAGACCGACCTGTTCGATTGCACTTTCCGCCCTGCGGCGGCGTTCGACCGCCGGTTCGTCACGGATCAGCAGACCGAATTCCACATTCTGACGGACCGATTTGTGCGGCAGAAGTGCGAAGTTCTGAAACACCATGGACAGCTTGTGACGCCGGATATCCCGCAGGCGCGCAGGCGAGGCACCACAGATATCCTCGCCGTCCAGCAGGACGGTACCGGATGTCGGCTCCACGAGACGGTTCAGACACCGGACCAGGGTGGATTTCCCCGACCCGGACAGGCCCATGATGGTGAAGATTTCGCCTTCATTCACGTCGAACGAGACGTCGGACACCGCCAGCATCTGGCCGGTACGCTCGAATATCTCCTTTGGATGCAGCCCCTCCCGGGCCATGCCGAAGACAATATCCGGCTTATCCCCAAACACCTTCGACAGGTTCGCGATCTTGAGTTTCGCCGACACTAGATTCCACCCTTCTTGTCTTTGCTGGATGGAATGAAACCAAGCGACCGTCGCGGTCCGCCGAGCATCGCCCCCCAGTCAGAGCCGACAGAAAGGCTTTCAGGCCCGTTTGTATCCCTCTCGCGCATGACTTCCCCCGCCATTCATTCATGCCTCGGCGCCGAGCCACAATTGGCCTGCCGGGACACTCATTGAACTGACGGAACCAAATACTCATCGATAAATCCAATCGATAGTTTTTATATTTGAATTGTTTTTGTTGATGATTGATGTGCGCCTAAATTCATCAAAAACAGTGATGATAAAATCAATACTATCAATTTGCATGATCCAAATGACCGACGTTTAGTGCCGTGACGGTCAGGTTCCCTGGCACGGAAAAACGACACAACTACTGCACGGAAATCTTCAGCAATGCCTCAAGAAATCGATTGTCCTTCCTGGGAAGCCGGAGACGGAGACCCGCTTGTCCTGGTGCATGGAATTGGCGCCTCCCACAATGCCTGGGACGGCGTGGTGAACAATCTTCAGGCGCGGTTTCGGTGCATCAGCTATGACCTTCGTGGCCACGGCACCGCGCCGGTGCCGTCGGTGCCCTTCACGCTGGACGATCTTGTCGACGATCTCGAGCGGCTTCGTGCGCGGCTCGACCTTCCAAGAATGCATATCGCCGGGCATTCGCTGGGCGGTATGATCGGTCCGGCCTATGCACGAAAATATCCCGAAAGGGTCGCGACCCTGTCGCTGCTGTCCACGGCCGCCGGCCGTACCTCGGAGGACAGCGCGAAAGTCATCGGCGTCGTCGAACGCATGGAACGCGACGGCATCGGCAATGTTCTCGAGACCCTTGTCGACCGCTGGTACACCGATGCCTTCGCCGAAGCGAACCCGAATGTCGTCCGCGCCCGGCTCGATCAGGTCATGTCGACGAATCCGGAGGTCTTCCTGAACGTTTTCCGCATTTACGCGGAGACCGAGATGGCGCCATGGCTCAAGGAAGTGAACACCCCTTCCCTGGTGCTCACGGGTGAGCTGGATGGCGGCTGCAACCCGCGCCTCAACACATTCATCGACAGTCAGCTTCCGAATTCGGAGCTCGTCATACTGAACGGCCTCAAGCACGCGATCCTGGCCGAGGCGCCGGGTCGCGTCGCGGCTGAAGTGGGCCGCTTCATCTCCGCCCAGACCCCGGATGTCTGATGAATTCACACCGACACGACAGCAATCCATGAAGGAAGACCGCGGATGACCAGCATGACCTCCACTCCACAAAGGACCGCCGAAATTGCAGGCGCAGGCCTGGCCGGCCTCGCCGCCGCAACCGCGCTGGCCAAGCGCGGCTGGAGGGTCCGTGTGCATGAAAAGGGCAAGGAACTTCGAGAAATCGGTGCAGGTATTTATCTCTGGCAGAATGCGCTGCATGCGCTGCGCGGCCTTGGGGTGTACGACAAAGTCGAGGAAAGCGGCGTACGCTCGACCGTTCCCCGGCTACTGCAGGACCACAAAGGTCGCGAGATCAACCTGCGGCGAAACGGTTACGGCGACCCTGAACTGATCGTCATTCTGCGGACCGAACTTCATCGCATCCTCGCCGAGGAAGCCGCAGCTTCCGGCGTCGATATCGTAACGAACTCCCGTGTGATGGGTGCCGACCCGGAAGGCCGGCTCGAATTTGAGAGCGGGATGGGTCCCAAGGTCGATCTGGTCGTGGGGGCGGACGGTGTCTTCTCCAAGGTCCGGGACTCCACGAAGCTGGCGCGGCGCATTGTCGGTCTGCGCGACGGCTGCGGCAGACATCTGATCCCGCGGAAGGATGGCGATGGCCTGAACTCCCGTCGCATTGAAATGTGGAATGGCGGGCGGCGCATCGGAATGGCACCGGCCAACAAGGACTATCACTACGTATTCCTGTGCTGCCCGGAGGAGGATGTCGCCGGCCGGATTCAACAACCGTTCAATCTGGAGGCCTGGGTCCAAAGCCACCCGATGTACGAGGAATACCTGCGCCGACTTCCGCGGCATCCCGAAGAGCACTGGCGGCCGTTCTTCAACGTGCATTGCTCACATTGGTCAAAGGGTCGCGTTTGCATCGTCGGGGACGCGGCCCATGGAATGGCCCCCAATCTCGGCCAGGGTGCCTGCGTCGCCATCGTCAATGCCACGGTACTGGCGAAAACGGTCTCCGAAACCAACGATATCCTGGACGGCCTGCAGCGCTGGGAGCGGGCGGAGCGCCCCTATATCGATCAGACGCAGCGCATGTCCTACCTTTACGGCTTTGTCGGAACCCGCTGGCCCAGCAAGCTGCTGGGACTTCGAAGCCGCATCCTGCCGATCATTTCGCGCACGGACACATTCCAGCGAAACCTGAGATGCGCGGTCGACCATCTGCCCTCGATCTAGGGTGACGTTCCAAGCACCGTCCTTTACCCAAAACTTGATGAGAGAATCGTACCATGCCGATTATTCGCGTCGAAATGTTCGAGGGTCGCAGCGAGGACAGCAAGGCCGCCCTCGTTGAAGCCCTGACCGAATCCTTTGTCAGCACATGCGGCGGATCCCCTGAATCCGTGCACATCGTCATCAATGACATATCGAAACAGAACTGGGGCGTCGCCGGCACGCTGATAAGTCGAAAAGCCAAATGACACCGGCAAGCAGAGAACGCGGGGTAGAGACGCCCGGCTGCGTCATGTCCTGTTTCGAGCAGGGAAACGGGCCGCCGATCGTGTTCGTGCACGGCAACGCCTCAACCCACGCGACATGGCAGCCGACCGTCGAAAGCCTCCGAACGCACTATCGCTGCATCACATATGATCTTCGGTGCCACGGGACATCGGAATGCACTTCGGGTTCATTCTCCATGGCCCGCCTCGTCGATGATCTGGAGAACGTTCGGAAACGCTTCGACCTGGAGCAGTTCCGCCTGGTCGGACACTCACTGGGCGCCATGATCGCCGCCAGCTACGCGCTTGAAAATGCCGATCGATTGAAAGGATTGTGCCTGCTGGCTATGCCCGCCGGACGGACACAGCGGGATCGCGCCGCCGGAAAGGCACTCATAGACGAGGTCAATTCGAAAGGGGTTCGCGGGGCAATGGGCGGTCTGGTCGCCCGCTGGTACACCGACGCATTTGTCGCGACCCACCCCGGCCTCCTCGAGAAGCGTCTCGATCAGTTCGCAGATATCGACCGCGCCGTCTTTCTCGAAGCCTACAAGCTCTACCTCGACACGGAACTCGGCCCCCGCCTTGGAGACATTGCGGTGCCGACCCTGGTCCTGACCGGTCAATATGCCTCAGGCTGCAACACGGACACGGCACGCTATCTGGGGCGACAAATTCCCGGATCGGAGGTCCATATCTTTCCGGAGATGAAGAACGGCATCCTTACCGAGATCCCAACCCGGGTCGCCGCAAAGATTCACGCCTTCTTTTCCGCCCGAACGTCGTAGCGGAGTTTACCCGTCACGCTGGGGGGGCACCGTTCATCTGGCCTGGAGCGGTTCTGTTTGCGTGATTGATATCCTCACGCATACGGCCAACGGGTGATGGCCGGCGATGGACCAGGTCAGTCTTCGGCGAAACCGAGAGCCATGCCGTCGTGTCCCGGATCCGCCCCGCCGGTCCACAGGCCGTCGGGTTCCCGCTTCAGGCCGTGAACCGCCGCAAACCCATAGCTCAAATGGCTGCGGATGATTTCATATCCACGTTCCTCGAGCGGGCGGGTCACATAGCCCGGAATCCGGTTGCTGATATCGATCGCGTTGCTGGTTGCGGAGAAGCGAGGCGCCGCGATGGCCTCGACGATGGGCATGTCGAATTCCAGCACGTTCAGTGTTGCCTGCAGCACGCCCATCGCGATCTGTGTGCCGCCCGGCGCGCCGATGACCAGACGGGGATCGCCGTCCTTGAATGCGATCGTCGGGCAGACCGAACTGAACCGGGACTTGCCGGGGGCAATTGATCCCGCCCGCCCGGGACGCGGATCGAAGACGCCCATGCAGCCATTGTACATGAAGCCCAGGCCTTCCGTGATCACGCCGGACGGCATGCCGAGCGAATGGGTCATGCTGACAATGCCGCCCTCCGGATCGACAACGGCGATATGCGTCGTGTCCTTGGATTCGTCGAACGCCTTTACGAGGCGCTCCACTGACGCGACCTCACCCGCGCGGATGGCCTCGGCCTGGTCCCGCGCATAGTCCGGATCGGTCAGCCGGGCGACCGGGACGTCGTAAAATGCAGGGTCGCCGACAAAGGCATCCTTGTCACTGGTCGCGCGCTTCATCGCTTCGGCGACGATGCGCAGATATTCGGACGAGTTGTGGCCGAGCGACTTGAGATCAAAATGCGCAAGCATCTGCAGCATCTCGATCAGCATGATGCCGCCCCCCGGCGGCTGGTTGCTGGCGATGTCGAAATCGCGGAACCGCCCCCATAGCGGCTCCGTCCTTGTGGTCCGATAGGTCTCCAGGTCCTCGCGGGAAAGCAGACCGCCATTCGCTTTCATATCGGCCGCGATCCGGTCCGCGATTTCACCGCGATAGAAAACATCCGCGCCTTCCGCCGCGATGGTGCGCAGTGTCCGGGCCATGTCGGGATTGTGCAGCCGGTTCCCTGGCCGCTTGAGGCTGCCATCGGCATTGAAATAGATGCGCCGTCCCGATTCCGTGAAAGCCAGCCGATCCGATGTCAGAACCCGACCCATGCCGTCATTCTGGGTCCAGAAGAAATACATGTGCGGCCGGATGACGACACCGCGTTCGGCATGGTCGATGGCGGGCTGAACAACATCGGCCCAATCCATGACGCCATGCTCCGTCTGCGCCTCGTAATAGGCTTTCAGACTGCCGGGAACGGTGATGGACTGATAGCCGACATCGTTGACCCGCCCCTTCAGAATGAAGCCGAACCCGTCGCGCGTCTCACCTTCGATCAGGTGTTCCCACATGTCCGGACGCGCGGCCGAGGGGGTCTTGCCGTGGAAATCGATAAGACCGTGAAACCCTTTCTTCGGCAGGAAGATCTGCATGCTGCCGAAGCCCGCGATGCCGCACATCTGCGGGTCGACGACGCCCTGGACCAGCGCGACGGCGATGGCCGCGTCGACGGCGTTTCCGCCGCGTCGCAGGATTTCGATACCGGTTTCGCTGGCCTCGGGCTGCGGGGTGCTGACGAAGGACTTGGCTTTCATCTGAACTGAACTCCGAATGGGGTCGTGTTAGCGACCGGCAAAGCCGAGCGCATCGCGCATGCGGTAGTACGAAATGGCGGTGGCGAGCGCCGGTCGCCGCAGACTGTGAAAGGGGATGGTCGGGGCGTCAACGACCGGGAAGCCGGCTTCCTGTCCCATGGCATGATCGGCGGCTGCCTTGCCCAGGGCCGTGGCCATGGCAACGCCCCGGCCATTGAACCCGACAATGGCCAGACAGGCCGGGCGCGGCGCGGCGAGTCGCGGCAACTCGTCGATGGTGATTCCGATGCGGCCGGCCCAGATATGCGACCAGGCCTGTCCTTCAACCGCCGGAAAAAGCCGCGTTATGGCGCGGATAAGGTCTTGGCGAATGCGATTGTCGATCTTGCCGCTCAACGGTCCCCGGCCGGTGATCGCCAATCGGCCGGCGGCATCCATCCGGATCGCATTTGCCAGCTTTCGCGTATCCGACATCGCGGAGACACCCGGCAGGATCGATCGGGCGATATTCGCCGTCAGGGGTTCCGATGCGATCTGCATCGCCTGCACGGTCATGAAGGCCCTGGACCAGCCGGGGATCAGGTTGTCGTGATATGCCCCGGTCGCCAGGATGACCTTGTCCGCCCGTACCGTTCCCTGATCGGTATCCACGCGCCAGCGTCCACCTTCACGCGTCAATGCACGAACCGGGCTGTCCTGATGCAGCAAGGCGCCGGCTGCCTTCGCGGCGCGCGCGAGACCGCGGCAGTAGGACAGCGGCTGGAGCCTTCCGGCGCGGCGATCGATCATGCCGCCGACATAGTTCGACGTTCCCAGCAGGGTTTCGACCTGTTCGCGGTCCAGCATTTCGACCGGCGCCCCCCGCCGCGCCCACTGGGCGGCCTGCTTTTCGATGGTCGGCAGGGCAACGAGGCTGTGGGCGGCCCGGACCCAGCCGCGACGGTCCGGTTCGCAATCGATGGCGTGCTTTTCGATCAGGTCGAAGACAAGATCAGCGGTTCCCGCCGCCGTTTGCGCGACGACGGCGCCCGCATCGCCATATCGCCTCTCAAGGTCGTCGGGCCCGTATTTCAGACCGGGTATGACCTGCCCGTTATTGCGTCCGGACGCCCCGGCACCGAATGTCTGCGCCTCAAGCAACAGACAATCGGTGCCCGACTCGGCCAGGTGCAGCGCAGCGGAAAGTCCGGCATAACCGCCTCCGATCACCACGACGGATGTTCGGGAACCTCCCTGATAGACCTCCGTCGTGACAGCCGGTTCTGCGGCCGTGTCCGACCAGACAATGCGCTCCATTCCGGCTACTCGGCCGCTTCGGGGATGGCATAGACCCGGGCCGCCTCACCCGGCGACAGAAGCCCTTCCGCGATATCCCGTTCGATGTCGCTGCGGGCGCGCTCGCGCGGGTCGCCATAGCCCCCGCCGCCGCCGCAGAAGACCTCGACGATGTCGCCCTTCTTGAGCGTCACGAGGTTTTTGGAACCGACGATGATTTCCTCACCGCCCCTCAGCACGCGGCAATAGCCCTTCGTACCGTCACCGCCGCCGAACAGGCCGGACGGCGCATATTTGTGATGATCCGAATAGATCGCGAATGTCGCCCCGTCCTTCAGGATCTCGTAGCTGCGTAGGAAACCCGCACCGCCGCGATGGCGTCCATGACCGAAGGAATCCGTCACCATGCTGTAGGCCTTGACCCGGAAGAAGTCGTATCCCGTGTCGAGGGATTCCACCGGCGTATTGGCACAGTTCGACAACTGATTGTCGATCGCATCGCAGCCGTCCTGGTCGATACCACCGCCGAAGCCGCCGCCATAGGGTTCGATGTGAACCGCGAACCCGGTATCGGCCTTGTGGGCCAGGCAGGCAATCGTCGTGCAGTCGAAGCCCATGGCCGTCACCTTTTCGGGCGCAGCCTTGGACATCGCGGGGTTTCAGAGACTCACGAACAAGCAATATGGGCCGGGCCATCGATCGGTGCGGCCCGGAACATCATCGCCATCTCGATCTTTGTCGGGGTCAGCGGCTTATGGAAACCGATATCCGCGCCGAACTTCGTGGCCAGTTCGGAATAGCTCAGAGATTCGTTCAGGACCTTCCCGCTGAGGACAATGACGGGGACATCGATCCTGGCGGACCTCATCCAGGATATCAGTTCGATACCATCCATCTTTGGCATCACGATATCGGTGATCACCAGACTGAAGCGGTCCTTCTCCAGCAGCCGCATCGCTTCATCGCCATTGGCGGCAAGGACGCAGTCTATTCCCATATTCTCAAGCACCATGGCGGCCTTGGAACGGATAATCTCATTGTCATCCACGAACAGGACCGGTTCGTACGCAAACTCGTTTCTGGAAATGTCGCTCATTTCGGACTTTACCCACTCTTCAGATTACCCTGCCACGTCGTTCACCTCCCCCCGGTGACATTAGGCTTCTTCCAAAAATCTTCCAGACGACTTAATAAATTCTTTCTGAATATGAAGTTTTTCGATGCTTCAGAAAGGACGCATCCGGGCGTCCCTCTCAGAACGACCGCGGGAGCCCCAGAACGTGCTCCGCAATGTAGCTGAGGATCAGGTTGGTCGAGATCGGGGCGACCTGGTAGAGGCGGGTTTCGCGGAATTTGCGCTCGACATCGTATTCACAGGCGAAGCCGAAGCCGCCGTGGAACTGGATGCAGGCATTGGCGGCCTCCCAGGACGCCTTGGCGGCCAGGTATTTCGCCATGTTCGCCTCCGCGCCGCAGGGCTGTCCGGCATCGTAGAGGCGGCAGGCCTGGAAGCGCATCAGATCGGCGGCGCGGACCTCGATATAGGCCTCGGCAATCGGAAACTGGACGCCCTGGTTCTGGCCGATCGGGCGGCCGAAGACCTGACGTTCCCCGACATAATCGCAGACCTTGTCGGTGAACCAGTAGCCGTCGCCGATGCATTCCGCGGCGATCAGCGTGCGTTCGGCATTCAGGCCGGTCAGGATGTATTTGAACCCCTGCCCTTCCTCGCCAATCAGGCTGTCTTCCGGCAGTTCCAGATTGTCGAAGAACAGCTCATTGGTCTCGTGGTTCACCATATTGGGGATCGGGCGCACATCCATGCCGCCCTTCATCGCCTCGGCAATGTCGACCAGGAAGATCGACAGGCCCTCGGATTTCTTCTTCACCTCGGCCAGCGGCGTCGTGCGGGCCAGCAGGATCATCAGGTCCGAATGCTGCACCCGGCTGATCCAGACCTTCTGGCCGTTGATGACCCAGCGGTCGCCCTTGCGCACCGCGTTGGTCTTGATCTTGGTCGTGTCCGTGCCCGTCGTCGGCTCCGTCACGCCCATGGACTGCAGGCGCAATTCGCCCGCCGCGATCTTCGGCAGATAGGCCCGGCGCTGCGCCTCCGACCCGTGCCGGACCAGCGTGTTCATATTATACATCTGGCCGTGGCAGGCCCCGGAATTGCCGCCCGCGCGGTTGATCTCCTCCATGATGACCGACGCCTCGGTCAGCCCCAGCCCCGACCCGCCATACTCTTCCGGAATCAGCGCCGCCATCCAACCGCCCTCGGTCAACGCCTGCACGAAGGCCTCCGGATAGCCCCGCTCCGCATCGATCTTGCGGTGATACTCCGCCGGAAACTCGGCACACAGCGCCCGCACGGCGTCGCGGATATCCTGATATTCGTCCTGATCGGGGGTCATGGGCGGGGAATCCTGTACTGTGTCTGAAGCCCCAACTAGAAACCCCGACAGGCAGGAATTTTCAAACCCGAACTGTCGAACAGTGGGAACTGCCGGATAAAGCGGGGCGCAAGGTCCAATTTCGTCCGGCGATGCGGACTGAGCGCTACTGCAACTCGATCTTGATCTGCCTACAACTGCGCATTTTCAGACAATCCGCTTCGCGGGCTCAGACTACCGATGATGACCCAAGGCGGACGTTTGCCAAACTCTGTTGGGCTTTCCGATGCTATGCTCCAGGCGGCTCAACAGGGCGCTCGAACGCGTCTTACACTAACAAGCAGGTTGGACCACTAATGTGGGGCAGGCCAGTGGATCCTCCTGAGGAGACGTTCCATGCGAAGATTGTGCTGGCAGACGGCGTGGCGGCTTATGTCGGCTCTGCCAATCTACTTCGTCGCTCGAAGGTGACAAACCTCGAGTGCGGCATGTTGATCGAAGGAGAAGCAGGTTCTGGTAGAGGCCATCGCCAGGATGGCTGCCGATGCCTAGGATAACGGCGTCGGCCGGTATTGCATTATTGCATTGTGTCGAACCGTTACCTGCTTGCAGAGAATGGGACTACTTTCGATACGCATATGGTAATTCAATTGCACCTTTTACCGTTTGAGGCCAGCAGAATAACTGCAAACTCGGCATCTAGAACGCATACGATACGGACTTCTGGAAATGTGGGAGCAGGATCTAGCAATCGCCAACCAATTTCGTAGACCGAGCCAGATGACGATGTACGACTGTAGCCGCTAGCAATCGAGTAAAAGTCCGGATTCAGTAGCTTAACCGCACCATCGAATGATCCTCCTATGACAATAAGCCCGCAACGCCCCCGTTCCCTTTGGATCAGTAACTTAAAACCGGTTCTGTTTGGGAAGTAATAAAACTCAGAGCGCCCCGTTAGATGCATGGTATTGGTGGCGGTTGACGTCGATTCTATTAGAATATCCTGTTTCTTTATTCTAACATCAATTTCCTTGTAAGGATCTTCCGAAAGACATATCGTTTTCCATTCATTTACAAAAGGTTCATACTTTCTTGTTTCGTTTTGCATATCTGATTTGTTTTTGGTTTCTGCCAAAGAAATGTAAGGTAAAAATATTATAAGTGCTATAATTGATGATATGCGAACTAATGTCTTATATAATTTTCTGTATATACAATTTGTTCGTTCTTTGGATGTGATGGTTCTTGTTAAGCCATGATATGTCCTTTTTTTGTAATTTGATGGTTTTCTCATTGTGATTGATTGCCTTAAAGTCCATTTTTACAGTGAGGATTGTTTTGCTTTGCTTGGCAGGTGAAATATAAATGATGGCGAAATCGAAAAAGATACTACTATAAGATACATCAAATTGCTATCCCTGACGTGAGACCGTAAAATTGATCCAGGTTTCGGCAGTGTCGGTTATTGGCTATCGGCCGCTAGACAATCAGTCGCGCCGTCAGGAGCATTGCGGTCCGCAGATCAGACATTGCGGTGGGGGCGCTAGTACGGAGAGCCTTGTTGCGATGCGAGCGGTACTAGCATTTCGGACCGCCCGCGGATTTGCTATGTTTGGTCTTGGGTTCGTTGAACCGAGGATTTGATGTCAAAGAACGCGAAAACACTGGTCGACGACGCGATGGCCACTCTGGAAGGCTTCGATATACCGGACGGCCTGGCCAAGAGCATTGCTACACATCAGGCAAATCTGGTGAATCTGGCGTCAGCGCTCCTAGACGGAGGGCAGAGCGAGGAAGACGTAAGGCACACGATCGATACCTTATTCAGTTCCTATAAGACGGAGCTAACCAACACCATCCTTGCCCTGAGGGATAGATGAATAGGCCTGACACCAAACTGGGGGATGAAGAGGCACGCGCACTGGCCCTCGAGAGGTATGATGTGCTCGATACGGGGCCGGAGCGTCCATTTGAAAACATCGTGTCTCTCGTCGAACAGACCCTGCGGGTTCCAATTTGTGCGGTTTCACTGGTTGATCGTCATCGCCAGTGGTTCAAGGCGCGACGAGGGCTTGATGTGTCGGAGACGCCACGTGACATCTCGTTCTGCACTCATGCCATTCGGCAGCCGGATGCATTTGTCGTGAATGACGCGACCGTTCATCCGACCTTTAGAGATAATCCGTTGGTGACAGGCGAGCCGCATATTCGAGCTTATCTGGGAATACCTCTGAAGACGCCCGAAGGTTATCAGGTCGGTAGTCTCTGTGCGATAGATACCCAGATTCGAGGTTGGGCGTCGCACGAAATCGCGATCCTGACAAACTTTGCCAAGATTGTCGTCGACGAGCTTGAACTACGCCAGATTGCCTCCAGCGACGGCCTGACTGGGGCGATGACCCGTCGAGCGTGGACGGAAGTTGCGGAGGCAGAAATCAAGCGAGCCACCCGATACGGTCGATCGCTCTGTCTGGCGATTCTGGATATCGATAACTTCAAGTCAGTAAACGATACATATGGCCACCCTGCCGGCGACATCGTCATTCAGCAACTAGCCGGGATGGGGATGGAACTCATGCGGCGATCAGATCGATTTGGTCGCCTGGGTGGAGAAGAGTTCGCGTTGGTAATTCCGGAGGCCGAGTTGGCTGAGGCGAAACTCTTTGCCGAACGTCTGCGAAAGGAATTTGCAGATAAGGAACTTGATATCGGAGAGAAGGGCACTATCCACTGCACCATAAGCATTGGTATCGCTGAATGGACGCCGTCGGAGAATTTGGAGGGGCTTATGGCCCGGGCCGATAAATGTCTCTATGCCGCTAAGCGGGGTGGGCGCAATCGCACCGTCGTGGCAGGTCCCTATGACACCGCCATCGGCAGTGAAAGCTAGACAGCGCACTTCTTGAGCCAAAATCGCTCTTGGGCTGACTTTATACCCGCCCAATCTAAGTTGGCGGTAGCTGGTGACCTGCGCCCTCAAACTTCATTCCGACTTCTGAAGAGTCCGTTAATGGCTACACTAGGCCTCTTCGGTGCTGCCCCATAAAGGTCCTCTGCTCCTCGAGATCGGACGGACCTATCCCTCCCCCGCAATTTCCCCCGATCGCCTGCGGGCGGTGGTTAGGGCGTCGGACCAGGGGGTGAAGGCGTCGGCGGCGTCTAGGATGTTGAGGCCGGCCTTGGTGATGCCGCCTTCGGTCATCAGATCGTCCAGCGGGGCGCGGGGGCGGCGGTTGGTTTGGGTGAGGATGGAGGCGGCGGCGGCCTGGGCCATGCGGGCGGTGAGCGCGCGGGCGGTTTCGGCGGGCAGGCCGTTGTCCTGTGCCCAGCCGGCGACCGTGTCGTAGAGCACATGCAGATGGCCGTAATAGGCGCCGAAGATGCTGGCGGTTTCGAACTGGTCGTCGCCGTCCACGGCATGGGCGGAGCCGAGCGCGGCGAAGACTTCCTCGGCCATTTCGTCGGGCGGGCAATAGGCGGTCGGGCTCTGGCGGATGCGGCTGGCGGCGATGGGCATGGAGCGCAGCGCCGTGGCGGGCGCGACCGCATCGCGGATCGCGGGCAGCGTGATCCCGGCCGCGATGGAGACCGCCCGCTGGCCTTCGCGCCAGGGCAGGCCCTTGGCGGTATCGACGATCTGTTCGGGCTTGGTCGCCAGGAAGACGAAATCGGACCGCGTCACCAGATCGGCATTGTCCCGGGCGATCTCATAGCCGTGCTTTTCCGCAAGACGGGCGGCGCGGGCGGCGCTGCGCGGAGACAGCAGAACGGTGAAGTCCGATCCCTCCCCGATGGCCCCTGCCAGCCCCTCCGCCAGACATTCGCCCAGATAGCCGACGCCGAGTATGCCGATTGTCGTCATTGTGCCGTCTTCTCCTTCGGTTCCTTCGCCTCGATCAGCGCCGCCAGAGGCGCGTAGAAATCCTCGACCGAGCGGCAGACGATCGCGCCCTCCGCCCCCAGTTCCGCGCCGACATCGACGGGCAGGCTGGTATTCGATGTATCCGGCACCTGGTTCAGCTTGCCGCCGATGAAGACCGGCACGTCCAGCCCGCGTGCCGCCAGCTCGGATTTCAGCGACTTCAGGAAGCTGAGCGCGACACCGTTATAGGTGCTGAGGAAGATCGCATCGGCCCCGCGCGCGACCTCCGCCAGGCGGTCGGGATCGGTGCTGACCTGCCCGTCCAGGGCGGTGACTCCAAGCTGCGCCAGCATGTCGTCCAGCAGGCGCTTACCGTATTCATGCACGTCGGTCGTCGCGGTGACGATGCGCAAATCCGACGCGGCGATGGCGCTGCGCTGTGCGGCGGGCAGCCGGGTCAGGGCCTGGGCCGCGCGTTCCGATATCTCGTCCAGGACCGGCGACGGCTCGACCGGGCGACGGCCGTTCGGCGCGCCTGCCTCTTCCCGGCCCGGCCCGTAGAGTTCCTCCAGCCGCTTGGCCCCGATGCGGCGCAGGGACAGGAACATCTCGAACGGGTCGGCGATGTTGATCCCGGCATCCGTAAGCCCGGACAGCACCGAGGCCTTGAACCGCCGCGCCCCGTCGACCAGCCGGTCGGCCAGCGCGTCCACCGCGTCCGTTCCGGTGAACTGTTCCACGCCTTCCGTCCGGCGAACGCTCTCGCCGCAGAAGATCTGGGCGGCGACGATCTCGTCGATATCGGGGATGCGGATCGCCTCCGTCACCGGGACCGGGTTCACGGCATGGCCGGACGGCATCAGGCGCTGGGCCTGGATATCGACACCCAGATAGGCGCCCAGCGCGGCATAGCTCGCCGCCTCGTTCTCGCCATAGGAGGTGGTGTTGCCATAGACCATGGTGCCGGGCGATTTCGAGACCCGCGCCAGCGCGCGCTGAAAGGCGAAACGGCCGAGCGGGCGCGAGAAGGTGTGGCCATAGCAATGGCTGACCCGCCCGCCGAGCAGCTCGTCGACGATATAGGCCTCCAGCAGCACGGCGCCCAGCGCCGAGGCGAGGTCGGTGAAGCGGGCCGCGAAACCGTCGTCCAGATTGGAATGGATCAGGACCGGGACCGGCTGTGCCGCGGCCAACGCGATGGCGGCGACGGTGGCGCGGGTCGTCGCGACATCGTCGCGCCAGCCCGGCAGTTCGAAGGTGAAATACTGGCCCAGATTGCCGATGGCCGTCGATCCGGCGCGCAGGGCCGCGGCGGTGTTCTCCAGCGCGGCCGGCATGCCGATGACGAAATCCCCGAAATGCGCGGCGACCGGGGCGGCATTGGCGAGGCGCGCGAAATCCTCCTCCCCCTGCAGGATCAGCCCGGTGCCCTTGGGCCGACCGTCGCGCTGCGCCCTTGGATAGCCCATGGACCAGTCCAGACAGATGCCGTAGCGGTCGGTGCGGTACCCGGCCTCGGCCACGCGGGCATGGATTTCGGCGACGGCCTCGACGCTGCGGTCCAGGCTGCGGAAGCCGATCTGGGCGTGCTGCATGATCCGCCCGGCCTCGGCCTCGCGCTGCTTGAAGGCGGTTTCGCTCTCGACACCCTGCGCGGTCAGGAAGGCGGAGGGGCCGACCGTCACGTCTTGCGCCAGGGCCCGCCCCTCGGCCAGCACCTCGGCCCCGGACGGCAAGTTCTCCTCCGGCAGGATCGCTGCGCGGCTCAGCGCGTCCGTCATGTGCTTAGTGACCAATGGTAAAATTGTTGTTCGCCCGGTCCTGGCCGCTGATCAGATAAAGCGGGCGGATGCCATAGCCCTGGGCCGGGTGTTTCTTGCCCGTCTCGGCCCCCAGCGCGTGGTCATAGAAGCAGGTCGCGGGCATCAGGCGGATGATGAAGGCCGGGCGCGGATGATCGGTGCGGTTCGGCTTCGACCCGTGGATCATGTAAACGTCGTGGAAGGACACCTGCCCCGCCCGGATGATCAGCGATTCCGCCGTCGCCTCGTCATAATGCTCGGTATCGCAGACGAGGTTGATTGTCTTGTCGTCCCCCTCGACCCAGGAATGGCTGTAGAGTTCATGCTTCTTGTGGGAGCCGGGGATGAAGCGCATCGGCCCGTTTTCCGGCGTCACATCCTCCAGCGGGATCCACACCGTCAGCGTCTCCAGCGGGCGGATCGGATAATATTCCCCGTCCTGGTGCCAGGGCGTTTCCTTTCCCTTTCGCGCCGGTTTGCCGAACAGGGTCGTGCCCCACAGGATGATGTCCTCGCCGATCAGTTCCCGCGCCGTCTCGACGATCTTCGGATGGGTCGCGAATTCCAGCCATTTTTCCGACCCCTTGATCCCCATGGAGCCGCCATTGGTCTGATGCGGGGCCAGGATGATGTCGGATTCCACATGGCTGTTCCGCGCCAGCAGGTCAGCGTATTCGCGCCGCATCTCCGCGATCAGCTCCGCCGGCAGTTCCCAGCGCGGGACGATCCAGCCCTTGTCGTGAAACTGCGCCTGTTCTGCTTCGGACAGATGTTTTTCAGCGGCGGCTTTGGTCTGCGCTGCGGTCATGGCCTGTCTCCCTGGCGGTGACATCGCGGGCCACCAAATTGTCGACAATTATGTCGGCAACGTTGACGGCAAGACGAAGGCCTGTCAAGGATGCCAGGGGAAGGCTTCTGACGGGCGGGCTGTCGAGGGACGACGGGAATGACGGGAACGAAAGACATGACCGGACGGGCGAATGCGGTCGAACTGGCCTATGAGCAGATCCGTGACCGGCTGATCACCTTTCGAACCAAGCCCGGCGAGCGGTTGAACGAAAGCGAACTGGCCGTCGATCTGGGCATGAGCCGGGCACCGATCCGCGAGGCGCTGAACCGCCTGATTGCGGACGGGCTCGTCCATTTCGAGGCGCGCCGCGGATTCTTCTGCCGCCGCCTCAGCATCCGCGAGACGACCGAGCTTTATGCCGTGCGCCGCGATCTGGAACTGGGCGCGCTGAAGGCGGCGCTTGCGGAAGCCCCGCAGGAGGAACTCGACGCGTTCGTCGCCGCATGGCGCAGAACCCTTTCCGGCGAGCGCCCTTCCAATCTGGACCGCCTCGTGGCACTGGATGAGGACTTTCACCTCGCCCTTGCCGGACTGGCGGACAACCCGATCCGGCAGGATTTCCTGCGCAACATCAACGCCCGCATCCGCTTCGTGCGCCGCCTCAACCTTGAGACCGACCAGCGCCGGGGCAGTACGCTCGACGAACACGCGCGGCTGCTCGATCACATCGCGGCAAGGGAAACCGACAGCGCCTTGTCGCTGATGGAAGGCCACCTGAACCGCTCCGCCGACGAGGTGCGGCTGCAGGTTCAGAATGCCATCGCGCGGATCTATGCGGAGGATGTGGCCTAAGGGTCCGCAATCGCTGCGGGCGGGGCCGCCGCTAAAGTCGTTTCTCGAAATCGAGTTGCCGCATGACCTGACCGAAGGCGCATGACGGTTCCTGCGCCTCGCACAGAAACCCCGCCGACTGATACAGGCGGCAGGCGGCGGTGTGACGGTCGAAGGTCGAAACCCGGATCGTCTCCATCATCTGCCCGCGCGCATGCTCGACGATGCGATCGAGCATGAGCCGGCCAAGCCCGGAACCGCGATAGGCCCGGTCGAGATAGAACAAGCGAAGTCGGCCGGAGGCCGGGGTTTCGGCGGTGAAGAAGACGCAGCCGACGGGCTGCCGCCCCTGGCGCGTCTCGACGATCAGAAACTTGCTGCCCCTTTCCCCCATCGCATCCTGAAGCCCGTCGAGGGCCGCGGTGACCGCCGCCGCAAAGGATGGATCGAACCCCTCGACCTGTGTGTAATGATGGATGTTCTGCGTCTCGACCCATTCGCGGTCCGCGACACGGAAATCCCTGAATTCTATGGCGGCGGGGTCGGGGTTCACGGTCTTCCTTTTCATGGCTTCTCGCCGGATGGCGGGGACGGGCCGCCCCCGGTCAGCGCCGGCCCGATGCCATTCGCCGGGCCTCCGGCAGTCGGCGCAGAGACATCATGGCAGCGATCCCCAGTATGGGGCCCGGCACCAGGATGAGAAATGCCCATTGCCACCCGCCCAGCCAGTCGGCGATGTGAGGCACGAGCCAGATGGTCAGAACCGTGATCGAGAACCCGACCCCCATCTGGAAGGCCAACATCGAACCGACGGTTTCGGGTTCCGACAATTCCGTGACGGCGGTGGAGAACTGGGCCGAATCCGCAACGATCGTCAGTCCCCAAAGCATCGCGATGCCGGTAAAGAGCCAGCCCGGACCGTCAAAGACGAACCCGATTGCCAGCGCGCAACCACCGGAGACCGCCATCATGATCGATGTCGTCAGGCAGCGTCCGATCCGGTCAGACAGGGCCCCCGCCAGAACGCATCCCGGCCCGCCGAGCGCGATGGCCATGAAGGCCAGGATGGACGCATTGCCTCCCAGAACCGACGCGCCGGCTTCGGTACTGGCAGCCGCGTAGGCCATGAACCAGCCCCACATGGCGTACAGTTCCCACATATGTCCGAAATAGCCGAAATTGGCGAGCATTGCCGGTCTGTTGGCGAAGATGCGGCCGACATGGCGAAGTCGGATGCGGGCACTTTGAAACGGATAGGGGCCGTCCGGCAGCGCCAGCAGCATCATCAGGGCGGCGATGAGGCTGGCCGCTGACGATGCCGCTATGACCAGTTGCCAGTCGAGGCCCTGTCCCAGCCCCCGAAGCAGATGCGGCGATGCGGATCCGACCGTCAGCGCCCCGACCATAGCCCCCAGGGCCAGCCCCCGTCCGGACCTGAACCAGGTTGCCACGAACTTCATGGCCGGCGGATAGACGCCCGCCAGGGCCGCCCCCGTCAGAAAGCGCAGGATCAGGGCGGACTCCAGCCCCTGCGCAATCAGCAAACCGGCATTCGATGCGGCACAAACAACCGCTGCCGCCGCCATGATTCGCTGCGGCCGGAACCGGTCCGCGAGCGCCAGAACCGAAGAGGTCAGCGCACCGCAGACGAAGCCGATCTGTACCGCATTGGTCAGCCAGCCCGACTCCGTCGCGTCGATGGCCCAGACCCGCACCAGATCCGCGGTAATCGCCGTTGTCGAAAACCAGGTGCTGAGACTCAGGATCACGGCGATGCCGGCCGTTGCCAGCACCCCCCACCGATTAGCCTCACCCCATGTCACTGCCATTGATACTGCCGTCCTGAGAGGAACGCCCGGGACCGACGATCACCGAGGCTTTGCGGCAAACCCCGCCCCGTTGACGTCGGGCGGATGTGCCGCTGCGATCGATCCGGCAAATGCACGGCCAATTCCTGTTCCAGTTCCGCAACGCATATGGAAACCTTGGATTGAGTGGGACTGAGCCGCTGGGCCGTTTTGGTAAAGGACCCCAGTTCAACGACCGTCAGGAATGTTTCAAGCTGCTGAAGATTCACGTTGCTCTGCCCGGCCCGTCTTCGGATAGGTGAAACTGATGCCCCCTGCCCTCCCTGCGATTTCTGGCGGCTTTCCGGCCGAAGTTCAAGCGCAGCCTTGCTGAAAGTCACTGCCATTCCGGTATGGACCGGGCCCTTGCCGTACCCTATCCTCATCAAACAAAATCAATAGGATGACGCCGGTTCATGATTTTGCGCAACCAGGTAGAATGGGCTTTGCATTGCTGCGCCATCCTGTCCGGACTTCCGGATGGGCGGTTCATTTCCACAAAGACACTGGCGGAGTTCCACGGCGTTCCGAAGGAGTATCTGTCGAAGGCATTGCAAAGCCTGTCGCAGGCCGGGCTGGTGGAAACCACATTGGGGCCGCGCGGCGGGTATCGCCTGGCACGGCCGGCCGCGGAAATCACCTTTCTGGACATTGTCGAAGCGGTTGAGGGGAAGGAACCGACCTTCCGCTGTTCCGAAATCCGCGGCAACAATCCCTGCCTGCCGAAGGGATACTGCAACAAGGACCATTGTGCCATCGCGCGGGTCATGTGGCAGGCGGACCTGGCCTGGCGCCAGTCGCTGAAAGGGACCAGCCTGTCGGACCTGGCCGAAACACTGAGCCAGGAACTGGAGCCGGAAATCTATAATGCAACGGCGGCGTGGCTGATGGCCCGTGCCGGCGGGCAGGAGTGAAAGCAATGCCGCGCCGTCCGAGATCCCGTGGGGTACGCCCGCAGGGGGAATGTTGCGGACGCAATGCCGGGATCGGACGACGCGGCTGCCCTTACTGATCCAGCGGGGTGGTCAGTCGGGTTTCGTCCGCATCGACCACGAAGACTGCCAGCAGTCGGGCCGGTTCGGTATCGCTGGCATTTTCGCTGATGCGGTGAATGTCGCCGGGGAGTTCCGTGAAGTTCTCGCCGGCGTGGTAGACGCGCACCGGACCGTCATTGACGGCGCTGCGCACCGCCCCTTCCAGTACGGTGGCATAGATGAAGGCGGAGGGCGCATGGCGATGCCCAGGCGATTTTCCGCCCGGTTCGTATTCCACCAGCACGCCACGCACCACTTTTCCCGGCACACCCGGCAGATCATGTTCATAGACTGGGATCACTCTGGCGGGCTTGTCCCCGGCCCCTGCCACCCCAGCGGCCAAGGTCAGGGACAGGAGAGCAGCGATCGGCAAGCCCGTCAGAAGCCCGCGCAACACCGACCTTTCCTTCTGCAGACCATCCGACATCAGCTCAGCCCGGCCTTGTCCAACCCAAGGAACTTGTCGGCGCTGCCGGGGACGCGGCGGAACGCAACCGACAGGCGATTCCAGGCATTGATGGTCATGATCGCGAAGGTCAGGTCGGACACTTCCTTGTCGGAGAAATGCGCCCGCACCCGATCATAGGCGGCGTCCGGGATGCCGTCGGCAGGCAGCCGTGTCACCACCTCGGTCCATGCCAGGGCCGCGCGTTCCCGCTCGCTGAACAGCGGCGACTCCCACCAGATCGCTACATGATACAGGCGCAGTTCCGACTCGCCGTCGATCTTGGCCTCCTTCACATGCATGTCGACGCAGAAGGCGCAGCCGTTGAGCTGCGAAGCGCGAATGTCGACCAGATGCCGCAGCTTCGGGTCCAGATCGGTGCTGCGGGAGGTGTCGCTCAGCTCCATCACCTTCTGAAACAGGTCGGGGGAATGTTGGATGTAATCCAGTCGTTCGGTCATGCTCTTCACCCTTTTACGGATATCATTTATCTATGAGGATATTTATTATCCGTATTAAAAAGTTTGTAAAGCCTTTCCGCAGGCGCATCAGCGGCGCGGCTCCGGCATGATGTCGCCTGCTGGCTGGCCTTAGCGGGCCATCGCCTGCGCGCGCACCGGGAACAGCCGGTCGTAGATCAGGGTGAAGACATAGGTATAGGCGACGACAAAGGCGGTCACGATGATGTCCATGGTCAGCGCCTGAAGGATCGTCAGATCCAGCCACCAGCAATAGATCGGCAGCGACGTGACAACGAGGCAGAATTCGAACCCGACCGCATGCAGAATGCGCCCGAAGGTCGACCGGTCGGAAGCAACCCGGCCACGCCGAGCGTCGACCCGGTCAAAGACCCAGTTGTAGATCACGCTGACGGCCAGCGCCTTCAGCGACAGCACGACGCCAAGCAGTCCGATACTGGCCAATCCCTTATCGAAAAAGGCCGCGCCGACGGGCACGAGGAACAAAAGCAGAGATCCTTCGAAAGCGATGGCATAGCGCAGGCGATCCTTGCCCGACCGCAGGGCGACTCTCTCCGACATGGCTGTATCCGACCTTAAAGATGCTGTACCGAAACCGGGGCCCTTTTAACCGATTTACCGGAAGTTTATAGTTAGAACCTATCTGTTTTTAAGATGGATGACCGATGCCCAATCTGACCAGTCTGGAAGCCTTCGTCCTGGCCGCCGAAACCGGCTCCTTCTCCGCCGCGGCAAGGCGGATGCGCAAGGCGCAATCCGCAGTTTCGACCGCCATTGCGAATCTCGAGATCGATGCCGGCGTGGACCTGTTCGACAGGGGCGGGCGCAATCCCGTTCTGACCGAACACGGTCGCGCCTTGCTGCCCTATGCCCGCAACGTTCTCTATGGCAATCAGGAGTTCATCGCCAAGGCCAATACATTGAGCGAAGGGGTCGAGGCCGAGTTGTGCCTCGCGGTGGAACAGAGCATCGGCATGACGCCGCTGATGCCGGTTCTGCGCGAATTCGCGGATCGATTTCCCCATGTCGCGCTGGACCTGCTGCGACCGGGACCGAACGATACCGCCTCTCTTCTGTCGGAGGGCCGCGCCGATATCGGCCTGATGATCGAGCAGGAAACCTATCCCATCGGCTTTCAGTTCCGCGGTGTCGGCCATTCGAAGCTCGTCCCGGTCTGTGCCCCGGACCACCCGCTGGCCCGCTTGCCCAAGGTGAGCCATGGCGACCTGCGCCGATATCGCCAGTTGATCGCACACAGCCGGTCACGAACTCGCCCGGCGCAGATCGGCGACCGCAAGAGCGCGGAAATCTGGCAGGCGGAAAGCCCGGCCCTGATCGCGGATCTGGTTATTGCCGGTTTTGGCTGGGCGGAACTGCCGAACTCCCTCGTCGCGGCCCATCTGGAGAACGGCACGCTGGTCTTGATGTCCTACGTCTTCCAGCAAAGCGATCTGCTGCAGGGCATCGACGTGGTATGGACCGAACGCCACGCCCTCGGCCCCGCGGGGCAATGGCTGCGCGACAGTCTGCTGGACATGCCGCAGACCGCCTGGCGCGACGGCTAGCGCAAGTATCGGGTGGGGGGTGGCGCATCGGCGCGCTATCTGAGAGCCCCTCTGCAATCCGAGCGGAATTCGACCATGCCCCAGCACAGCCCGGCTGCCTTCGACACCCATTCAGTAACGGACCGATTGGACCGCTACGACTGGTCCGCAATCCTGGGGGCGCTGAACCATACCGGGCACGCAGTTCTGCCGGGTCTGATCGCGCCTACCGACTGCAGGACGACAGCCGCCCTTTTCGAGGCGGACGACTTGTTCCGCAGCCATATCCACATGGCACGGCACGGATTTGGCCGCGGGGAATACAAGTATTTCTCCTATCCCCTGCCCGGTCTGATCGACGGGTTGCGCCGCGCGCTCTATCCGCGATTGGCGCCGCTGGCCAATGAATGGGCCGAACGTCTGCGCGTCGATACTCGATATCCGGCGGACCATGCGGCCTTCGTGGCGCAGTGCCGTGCATCCGGTCAGCACAGACCGACGCCGCTGCTGCTGCAATACGGGCCGGGTGACTTCAACTGTCTGCACCAGGATCTCTATGGCGACCTGTCTTTCCCGATTCAGGCCGCCTGCCTTCTGTCTGCTCCAGGTCGGGATTTCACCGGCGGGGAATTCGTGCTGACCGAACAGCGCCCAAGGATGCAGAGCCGGCCGCATGTCGCGACGCTCAGTCAGGGCGACGCCGTCCTGTTCGCCGTCAACAAACGTCCGGTACGCGGAACGCGCGGCGACTATGCGGTCACCATGCGCCACGGTGTCTCTCAGGTCACCAGCGGCCGTCGCCACACCCTGGGAATCATCTTTCACGACGCTCGGTAAGGGGCGGTGCCCTGCAGGATACGCAAAAACGGTTGTGCCGATCCGGGAAGCGGGGGAGTCTCTGATGCCCTTTCCGAAGGGTTGGGGATTGCGTGCGATCAGGAGGCAGGTTGTGACCATCCGCGATGCGATTCAGTGCTTCGCCATCACCAATTTCACGCCCTATGCGTCGGTGGAATACATGCAGGCGGACCTGTGCTGGGCCCTGCGCGACCGGGATGTGATCGTCTCCGAACATCTGCGCAGCGATTTCCCGAACCAGAAGCTGATGCAGTATCAGATGGCCGCGATCGGCAATTATCCCGGCCGGCGCTTCGTCATGGATGTCAACGCGGCCAATCATTATGAGGTCAACGGCGCATCGCTCTACGACGCGTGGACCCTGCCCCGCTTCACCTTTCTGACGGACTCGCCGTTCCGGAAGCTCGACAATCTGGCGCAGTTCCCGGCTCTGGGACTGATCGGGACGGTCGACGCGGATTTCGTACCGCTGATCGAAGAACTTGGCCTGCCCGGCAAGGGGTCGTTCTTCTTCCCCCATGCCGGCCCCCCGCCACGACGGGAACAGGCCCGCACGGCGGACCGGCCGATCGACGTGCTGGTGATCGGCAACGTCTCTTCCGACCTGACGACGGATGCCTGGCTGGAACAGGCTGCCGGCACGGATACCGGATTGCGCGCGATCCTGGACGCAGCCTATGAACGCTGCCGCAACGGCACGGAGGCCCTCTGGAAGGTGATCCGGGCGGAGCATGAGGCGGCCGACCGTGCACCGCCCGCCCTGCCCGAACTGACCCGCCTGGTGAACGCCCTCGAGACGCAGCTGATCGCCGCTCGACGGCGCGACATCCTCGCCGCGATCCACACGGTGAAGACCGAGTTTCATGGTGGGGGTGAGATTCACCGAAGCCAGACCGCCGGCCCCGCCGTGACCCTGAACGGCCCGATCCAGTATCTCCACGCCCTCAACCTGATGCAGCAGGCAAAAATCGTCATTGATGTCAGTCCCAGCTTCCGCAATGGCGCCCATGAGCGGGTCTTCTACGCCTTGAGCCGCGGGGCCCATGTCCTGACCGAGCCGTCCCGTTTTCTCACACGGGAGGTGGAGGAGGACCTTGGTGTCGGCTTCCTCCCCTTCGACAGCGCGAAAGTCGAGGACGCCATCCGGGAGGTTCTGGATCGCGGACCGCAGGAGCTGGACGCCGTCCGTGAACGCGCCCTAGACCACTACGCGCGGACCCATGTCTGGACCGATCGGGCGGACACGCTGCTGACGCACATGTCAAACCTGTTCTGGGACGGTCAGTCGGGGAACTGAGACCCCTCCGCAGTTCCGTCCAGGGGTCCATGATTTTGCTATTCAAGCGTCACAAATGAGCCTATAGGGCGGCGCACAACCGTAATTTGGCTGACTGTGAGCGCATTGAATGTCTCAAATGGAAACGGCGTCCCGGGTTCCGTCCGGCCCGGGTCGTGGGCGGCGGCCCCGTCATTGGGTCATCGTGAAGGATGCCTTTTCCAGAGAGGAATGCGAACGGCTTGCCGGGACTTTTCACACGCTGAATGCCGCGAAGGGCGGGTTGGTCGCCGGGCGGTTCGATACCGACGTCCGCCAATCGTCCCTGGTCTGGCTGCCCGAGGGAGTCGAATTCGACTGGGTGGCGCACCGGTTGGCACGCCTGACCGGAGATGTGAACCGCGATGCCTTCCGCTACGCGCTCGACGGATTCGAGGAACAGTTGCAGCTCGCGTCCTATGGGCCGGGACATTTCTACAATTGGCATATCGACCGGGGCCGCGGCGCGGTTGCCGGACGGCGCAAGCTGACCCTTTCGGTACAGCTGAGTGACCCGTCCGGTTACCTGGGCGGAGAGTTGGAACTCAATGCCGACGGTCATCCCTTCCAGGCCCCCCGGGATCAGGGTGCGCTGGTTGTCTTCGCATCCCATACCATCCACCGTGTCGCGCCGGTCATCTCCGGAAATCGCCTGTCCCTGGTCGCCTGGATTCACGGCCCGGATTTCGTGTGATCGGACATATGGATGTGCCCGACCAGCCGCGTCGGCTAGGTGTGTCGGCTTTGGATCATCCCTTTGTGACCAATTGACTGGTCGCTAACGCCCGGACGGGTTGCCGTCATCCGGCTGGCCTTGCCTTTCTTGCGGGCATAGACGGCGCGCAGAGCGTGGGTGCGCCATGCTTCCGGCACTGGAGCATCAGTCCCGTTTCGACGCCTCGTACACCGCGAGCTGATCGGCGAAGGCACGGCGGTAGGCAGGGCGGGCATGGGCGCGGTCGATATAGGCGGCGAGGGTCGGATAGAATTCGAGCAGCGGGGCGCCATCGAGACGGTAGAGGGCTTCGGCCATCATCAGGTCGCCGGCACTGAAATCGCCTTCGAGCCACTCCGCCGTGCCAAGCCTCGCGGACAGGGCGCCAAGCCGGGCCCGGATTCGGTCTTCCATCATCGCCACGCGCTGGGCATGCCAGGGCCGGTCGCGCTCCAACAGATGCGCGGCCTCCCATTCAACGATAGGCGGTTCGACGGTGTTGAGCGCGGCAAAGATCCACGTAACGGCGCGGGCGCGGGCCGCACGGCCTTCGGGCAGCAGGCCGGCATGGTGCTGAGCCAGATGCAGGACGATGGCACCGGACTCGAACAGAAGCGGTCCGCCCGGTTCCTCATAGGTTGGGATCTGCCCGAAGGGCTGCAGCGCCAGATGGGCTGCCTGTTTCATCTCCGCAAAGGAAACGAGGCGTACGCCATAGGGCTGCCCCACCTCCTCCAGCGCCCAGCGCACCCGCATGTCACGGGCCATGCCACGGCCTTCGTCGGGCGAGGCCCGGAAAGCGGTAATGACGGGCCGATCGCGCCCCCTCACTGCCTGACGCTCCCTCCGTCGCCCCCGTCCCGGAACAGAAGTTCCACATAGCGGCGCAAATGGTCGACGCTATCGGCGGCGATTTCGGGACCGCCCTTTGCCTTGGCGAGGATGAAGGCGCCCTGAAGAACCGCCTGGGTATGCAGCGCAAGAGATTCCGCGCTCCATGCCGGTTTCATTCCACGATCGCGGATCGCCGCCTCGATATCCGCCACCAGAGTCCCGGCATGCCCGCTGATACTGCTTTCACAGGCATCCCGGATATCCGGGCTGGTGCCGTAGGTTTCCTGAACCATCGTGCCGACCAGACAGGTAAACTCGGGCAACTCCCCCTGCAGCAGCATCTTCCGGAAGGCGATGTAGCCAAGGACACGATCGAGAGGGTCGGCATGATCGTGATACGGTGCGCCGGCGAAAAGCGCACTCGTCGTCTCCGCCCAGTAGTCGGCCGCGGCAACCCCCAGTTCGTCCTTGCTCTTGAAATGATGAAAGAACGCGCCCTTGGTAACGCCGGCGGCGGCGCACAACTCGTCCACCGTCGTGGCGGCATACCCCTTGGTCCGAATCAACGACAGTGCGGCATTGAGTAGTTTCGTTCTGGCTGTCGGTTTGGCGGGTCGTTTGGTGGCACGATCAGGCACGTTTCTCTCCTTCAACAACACTACATACCAACCGGTCGGTACATTTCAAGGGATGACGAAAAAGAATCTGCGCTATCGGGAACCCCTCCTCTCTGTCGCGCGTCATTTATCTGGGAGTGGCATGAACGGAGGAGCCTCGGATATGCGCAGAGCACGGATGACGATCCCTGTTGTGGCTGCACTGGCCCTGGCTGGTGCGCCCCCCAGCCTCGGCGGTGCGGCACAGGATGTAACGGGTTACGAGCCCGTCGGCCAGTATGGTGCCCCCCCTTCTGAAATCATGGTTCAGGAAACGAATTCCGATCCGCAGGCCGATGGCTATCAGGTCGCCGGCGGTCCGCCGCCCTGGGCGCCTGCACATGGCTATCGCCGCAAGCACAAGAACAAGCACGGCCATGGACAGACCTATGATTATGAATACTACGACGGTTACGGGCCACCGCTGAACCTCGACATGGGTCGGTGCAACCGCGATGTGATCGGGCAAATCCTTGGCGGGGCGGCGGGCGCCGCTGCGGGCTCTCAAATTGGGGATGGAAAGGGCCGGATCGCCGCAATCATCGGCGGCTCCATCGTCGGGATATAGATCGGCGGCGAGATCGGCCGCAGCATGGATCAAGCCGACGTTATGTGCACGGACCAGGTGCTGGAATATGCACCGGATGGTCGCACCGTCACCTGGAACGGCGAAGGCGGCCAATATGCCGTGACCCCGGCGGAAACCTACCAGACCAACAGCGGCATCTACTGCCGGGAGTATCAGGTGTCATCCACGGTCGGTCGCGAAGTCGTGGAGACGTATGGCACCGCCTGCCGTCAGCCGGACGGGTCCTGGCGCCTGATGAACTGACGTTGCGCCCTGCCCCTACCGCCCCAATTTCTTCGCCAGGTCGTCGAGACCGGCGGAGAGGATGCGGGTGTCGATGCCGCAGGCGACGAAGAGGTAGCCCCAGTCGAGATAGCGCTGCGCATCGTCGGCGCTGACGGCCAGGATGCCGGGCGCCTTGCCCGCCGCGCGGATCGTCTGGGCCGCCTGTTTGATGGCCGTCTGAACATCCGGATGGCCGGGATTGCCCAGATGGCCCAGGGAGGCGGACAGGTCGGACGGGCCGATGAAGACGCCGTCCACGCCGTCCGTCGACGCGATCTCGGAAAGCTGCGCCAGGGCCGCGCCGGTTTCCACCTGGACCAGGATGCAGATCTCGTCCTGGGCACGGTGCAGGTAATCCTTGATCTTGCCATAGCCGCTGGCCCGGGTCGCGCCCGCAACGCCGCGGATACCGTCCGGCGGATAGCGGCAGGCCCGGACGGCGGCGGCGGCTTCCTCCGGGTTTTCCACGAAGGGCAACAGGATCGTCTGGGCACCGATATCCAGGACGCGCTTGATCAGCACCTTGTCGTTCCAGGGCGGGCGCACGGCGGGCATGGCCGGACCGGCGGCCGACGCCTGCAACAGCGGCAGCAGATCGGCGATCTCCAGCGGCGCATGTTCGGCGTCGATCAGGGTCCAGTCGAAACCGGCATTGGCCAGCATCTCCGACACGACGGGGCTGCAAAAGCTGCTCCAGATGCCGAGCTGCGGCCGGCCTTCCTTCAGGGCGGCCTTGAACGTGTTTTTCTTCAATTCCATGGAGGCTTCTTCCCCTAAACGAATTGAACCGCGACGCCGCCCAACGGGCCGAAATCGGCATGCAGCGTGTCGCCCTTATCGGCCCAGACCGGGCGCGTGAAGGACCCGGACAGCATCATATGTCCCGGCTCAAGTGTCACGTCGAAGGGGGCCAGCTTGTTCGCCAGCCAGGCGATGGCCATGGCCGGATGGCCCAGCACACCGGCCGCCAGGCCGGTCTCCTCGATCTCCGAATTGCGGTAAAAAACGGCACCGACCCAGCGCAGGTCGACATCGTCCGGGCGCACCGGGCGGCCGCCCAGGACCAGACCCGCCGCCGCCGCATTGTCGGCCACCGTGTCGGTGATCTTGCGCGGGTTCTGGACGCGGGCATCGATGATCTCGATGGACGGCACGACATATTCCGTCGCCCGCATCACGTCGACCAGACCGACATTCGGGCCCTTCAGCGGCTCCTTCAGGATGAAGGTCAGTTCCGGTTCGACGCGCGGGACGCAGAAATCGGCATGGTTCACCTTCACGCCGTCATTCAACAGCATGTCGTCGAAGATATAGCCGTAATCCGGCTCGTCGATCTGGGACGAAGCCTGCATCGCCTTCGACGTCAGGCCAATCTTGTGCCCGATGATCCGGCGGCCCTCGGCGATGCGCTCATTGGCGATGGCAGAGGAAATGGCATAGGAATCCGCGATCTCGATCTGCGGGAAGGTGGTTGAGAGCTGGGTGCAGGGCTTCTTCGTGCGGTGCGCCTGACGCAGGTTTTCGATGGCCTGTTGGCGCTGTTCTTCGCTTAGCATGGTTTATTTCCCGATTTAGAGCTTGATGCAGACGTTGCGCAGTTCTGTGTAGAATTCGAGCGAATGGACCCCGCCTTCGCGCCCGATGCCGGAGCGTTTGGAGCCGCCGAAGGGTGTGCGCAGATCGCGCAGGAACCAGCAATTCACCCAGGTGATCCCGGCATCGACCTTCGCCGCCACCCGGTGCGCGCGGCCCAGATTGGTGGTCCAGATCGTCGCCGCCAGACCATAGGGGCTGGCATTGGCGAGCGCGATGGCCTCCTCCTCGTCATCGAAGGGCGTCAGATGGGTGCAGGGACCGAAGATCTCGTCGGTCACGACGGGATGATCCTGGGCCAGGCCGGTCCAGACCGTCGGCTGAACCCAGTACCCTCCCGGATAGCCGTCGACATCCGGCACGCCGCCACCGGCCAGGATCTCCGCACCGCCCTCACGCGCCTTGTCGTAATAGGACAGGACTTTCCGGCGGTGTTCGGCGCTGATCAGCGGGCCCATGGTCGTCGCCTTGTCGAAGGGATCGCCGAAGCGGTAGGCCCGCGCCTTCTCCGCCAGTTTCGCGGCCAGCTCATCGAAGATGCCGCGCTGGACATAGACCCGTTCGGTGCCCAGGCAGACCTGGCCGGTATTGGCGAAACAGGCGCGGCCCAGGCCTTCCAGGGTCGCCGCCATATCGGCGTCGTCGAAGACAATGCCCGGATTCTTGCCGCCCAGTTCGAGCGAGACCGGGCGTACGCCTTTCGACGCGGCGGCCATGATCGCCTCCCCCGTCGCAGTTTCGCCGGTGAAGGTGACGGCGTCGATATCCGGATGGCCGGTCAAGAATTCGCCGGTATCGCCGCCGCCGAAACCATGCACGACATTGTAGACGCCCTTCGGAATACCGACGGCATTCATCACCTCGCCCAGCAGGGTCGCGGTGGCGGGCGTTTCCTCCGACGGCTTGACCACAACGGTGTTGCCGCAGGCCAGCGCCGGGGCGACCTTCCAGGTCATCAGCAGCAGCGGCAGGTTCCAGGGACAGACCACGCCGATGACGCCGCGCGGCATCCGCAGGGCATAGTTCAGCGCCCCTGCCCCGTCCGGCGTCGCCATCTCGAAGGTCTCGGTCGGGATGGTTGCGATCTGGTCGGCGAAGACGTTGAAGTTCGCCGCGCCGCGCGGAATGTCGATATGGCTGGCGATGCCGGTCGGCTTGCCCGTGTCCTTGATCTCGGCCGCCAGGAATTCGTCGAACCGCGCATTGATCCCGTCCGCCAGCTTGCGCAGCAGGCCGATGCGTTCCGCCAGGGACAGCTGGCCCCAGGGGCCGTTCAGGGCGCGTTTGGCGGCGGTCACGGCGCGGTCGACATCGTCCTGACCGGCATGGCCGACCTTGGCGATCACCTCACCTGTCGTCGGAAACCGGTCCTCGAATGCCTCGCCGGAGCCGTCGACGAAGTCGCCATCGATGAAATTGCGGAACGTGTTCACGTTTGCTGTCCTCTCGTAACAAAAACTTTGGGGGGGCGTCAGGCCAGTTCGGGGTCGCCGGCGGTCAGATGGGCCCACATGCGTTCGAAGATCTGACCGGCCTTTGTGGCGCGCGCCTTGGCGGCTTCCGGACCGATGGTCGGCGCGGTTTCGGCCAGGCCGGTGCGCAGGGCGTCCAGTTCGATGCGGCAGGCGTCTTCCAGATACCAGGCCAGGACCACCGCCTCGATCAGGCTGTCCCCCGCCGTGACCGCGCCATTGCCGCGCATCAGAACGGCGGCGGAGTCGCCCATCGCATCGATGGCGCCGACGGCCTTTTCGTCATCGCGGATCAGCTGCGGGTCGTCCCACAATCCGGCGCCGGGGCTGAAATAGCAGCCGAAGCCGTTGCGCGCGGCTGGCACCCGGCCCAGGGCGGCCAGGGTCATCATGTTCGGCGACATGAACCGCACCACCCCGCCCGCGTCCGGACGGCGGCGATAGATATGCTGGTGCAGGCGCACCTCCCCCAACACGCCGTCGGGCAGCGGTCCGTTGACCGGCACGCGGGTACAGGCCTCGCCCGGTTCGGTCAGGCCCATCGGCTTGGGCGGACAGACCAGGAAGGTCTCCGCATCCAGCCGGGCCGAGCAATGGCCATAGGCATGAACCAGCCCGTGGCGGCCCAGCGCCCGCGCGGCGATGCGCACCTGCCGCGCCAGGGCGGCCTCGTCTTGTCTGTCCGTCATCTCTCTCAATCCTTGAAGGCGGCGATGTTGGGTTTGGCGCCCCATTGGCAAAAGCCGACGGGCTCGAACGGGAACTGGCGGTCGCGCCAGCCCGGCTCGTCATGGATTTCCCGCACGCCGGTGGAATATTCGAAGGTCAGGCCGTTCGGACCGCTGAAATACAGGAACTGCGCCGACGAGGTCGGATGCCGCCCCGGCCCGAAGGTGATCGTCACCCCGCGCTCCCGCAGCATGTTCCAGGAGCGTTGGATATCGTCGGTCGATGCGACCTGATGGTTGATGTGCTGAATGCCCGCCTGGTGGAAGGGGAACAGCGCGATCGTGTGGTGGATCGTGTTCAGGCGCATCAGCGGCGCATCGCCGATCCGGTCCGAAACGCGGGCGTTGCAGACCGTGGTCCAGAAGATTTCGTCCCGCGCCGGGTCGGTGCTGCACAGGCCGACATGGCTGAACCCGGTGATCCCGGCATCGCGCGATCCGTGATAGCGGCGGCCGGAATGGGCCGGGCGGACGACCAGTTCGATGCGGTTCCCGGTCGGATCGTTGAAGGCGATGAAGGCGCGCACCTTGCGGATTGCGCAGGCGTCGGCGCTGCCGTGTTCGACCTTGTGGCCCAATTTCTCCAGGGTCGCGGCGGCGGCCTCCAGCTCGGCGGCGCTCGCCAGATGGAATGCCGTGGCCTGATCCGCCAGGTCGCCCTCGAAATAGGACAGGGTGTAGTCCCGGTCGTCGGATTTGAACTGGATCTCGCCCTTGAACCGGTCGGCGACTTCCAGGCCCAGGATATCGACGGCGAAGCGTTCGGCCTCCGCCAGATCGGCGGTGCCCAGACGGCAATAGACGACGTCCTTTAGGTCGATCATCCCAGAAATTCCTTCTGTTCCGTCGGCGATCCCCAGGCGCAGAAACTGCCCGGCGCGGCCGGGAACTGGCGCGGCGCGCGGCCGGTCACCGCGTCGCCTTCCGCCATCTCCGCGCCATAGCCGAACAGCACGCCGCCCGGCCCGCGCGTCACGACGAAGACCGCATTGGAGGCCGGACGCCGCCCCGGTCCCTGGACGATGGGATATTGCCGCGCCTGCAGGTGATAGAAGTTCTGCATCACGTTGTTGATGCCCTCGACCGCGAAATCGACGGCGAAGATGCCGTCACGCTCCGACGGGTAGAGCACGATGTCGTGGTGCCGGTCGCCGAGCCGCAGATAGCAGGCGTCGCCGGCCCAATCGGACACGGTCAGGCCGACGGCCCCGGTCCAGAAATCTTCATTCGCCGCGATATCGGTGCAGGCCAGCGAGACCGCCTGCAGACCGGTGATCCCGGCATCGCGCGGCCCGTGATAACGCCAGCCGGATTCCAGCGGCCGCATCACGATCTCGACGGGAACACCGTTCGGCGCGGTACAGGTCAGCCCGGCCTTGATCCAGCGCGCGGCGCAATCGTCGTCCGACAGTTCCGTCACCGCGACACCCGCCGCCTGCAACCGCGCGCCGACCGCATCCAGCATGGTCCGGTCCGCGACGCTCAACGCCACGGCGCTGTCCGCCCTATCGGACAGGCACAGCGAATAGGCGCGGGAATCCGACCGGAACCAGGCGATGCCGTCCTGACGTCCCGAGGCCTGCAGGCCCAGGACATCCCCGGCGAAGCCTTCCGCCCTGGCCAGATCGTCCACCGCCAGGCGGATATAACGAAGATCGCGATAATGTACCGTCACTCTCTCATCCTTTCCGTCGGCGACGGCGGCCCGGTCCGTCGGGCCGCCGCGCCCGTCGGATTACAGGCCCGCCGCTTCCGCTTCGAGCTGCTTCAACATCGGCGCCTTTTCGCGCCAATCCGCATACCAATCGTCGACCGCATCGCCGAAGAAGGCACGGTCGATCTTAACGACCGGGACATCGGTCGTCTTGAGCTTGTCCAGATAATCGGCGTCGATCTGGGCATAGGAATGCACCAGCTCGTCCAGATGCGCCTTCACCACGCTGTCGAGGGTCTGGCGATCCTCTTCCGACAGGCTGGCCCAGCGGCGGGCGGAGGCGACGGCGATCATCGGGAACATCATGTGGTTGGATTCCATGATGGCGCCCGCATGCTCGTAATACTTGGTGTTCCAGGTGCCTTCGAAATCGATCTGCATGCCGTCGACCTGACCGTTGGCGAAGGCGTCATACAGCGCCGGCAGCGGCATCGGCGTCGGGGTAGCACCGACCGTGGTCCAGAAGTCGAGTTCCGGCTTGAACGGGATGGTGCGGACCTTCTTGCCCGCCAGATCGGCAACGCTGTCGACCGCGCCGCGCATCACGATCTGGCGCATGCCCGCCATGCCGTAGCCCAGGCCGACCACGCCGAACTTGGACACGCCGTCCAGCAGTTCCGTCGCCGTCTTGCCCTTCAGCAGCGCCCGCGCGCCCGCCACGTCCTGGACGATATAGGGGGCCAGGAAGATGCCGTAATTCGGATCGCGGTTGGCGAATTCGCCCAGGGTCAGGAAGGCGACGTCCAGCGCCCCGGTCTGAAGCTGTTGCAGCATCAGCGCCTCATTGCCCAGCTGACCGCTGGGGAAGATCAGCATGTCGATCCGCCCGTCGGTCTTTTCCTTGACCTCGGCCGCGACTTCATTGGCCGTGATCGTCCATTTATGCGACGGCGGGGTGATCATGCCGACGCGCAATTCCTCGGCCGCCGCGGTCTGGACGCCCGCGAAAGCGATGGTGGAAAGCAGGGCGCCGCGCGCCCAGGACTTCAATATGGACATAACATTTCCTCCCTATTGTGGTTTTGACTTCAACGGATACGCATCGGGGTCCGCCGCCGCGATGACGCGCGGGACCATCGCGTCGCGATGGGCGGCCAGATCTTCCGGCGGCTTCGATGCCGCCATGCCTTCGGTCAGGATCGCGCGGGTCGCGGAATCCAGGCGGGGATCGCCCAGCGACTCCCACCAGCGCTCCACCTCGTCCCCCAGATCGTCGAAAAATTTGGCGATCCCGCCCGGCCCGCCGGCCAGGTGAAAGATCTCCGTCGGGCCGACCACGGCCCAGCGCGGCCCCAGCCCCTTGGTGATCGCGGCCTCGATGTCACCGACCGACGCCACGCCTTCCGCCGCCAGATGCACCGCCTCGCGCCACAGCGCCGCCTGCAGCCGGTTGACCAGATGGCCGGGCAATTCCCGGTTCAGCCGCAGCACCCGCTTGCCCAGCGCCTGAAAAATCGCGGCGGCGCGGTCCAGCGCCCAGGGCGCCGTCGCCGCGCCGCCGACAAGTTCGACCACCGGCATGAGGTAGGGGGGATTGCAGGGGTGGCCGATAACCAGACGGTCGGGATGGCGCATGCCGGTCTGCATGTCGCTGACCGACAGGCCGGAGGAACTGGAGGCGATGACCGTATCCGCCGGAATGACGTCTTCCAGCGCGGCCAGGGCAGCGGTCTTCAACGCCATGCGTTCCGGCAGCGCCTCGACGACGAAATCGACGGAGATGTTCAGGTCGGCGAGACCGGGGATGATTTCGGGCGCGGAGTCCTGCGCAGACGGCAGGCCCAGCGCTTGCAGGACCGGGTGCGCCTTGTCCTGAATCGCGGCCAGCCGGCTGGCTGCCGCCGGGTCGGGATCGCAGACCAGGGTCCGCGCGCCCGCCGCCGCGAAGCACGCCGCCCAACCGGCGCCGATCGTGCCGCCGCCCAGGATCAGGATGGTCTTTCCGGACAAGGTCACGACAGCGCCTCCTTCAAGCCGGTGGTCAGCGACGGGAACAGGGCCAGCAGGACCAGAACCCCGGCCGAGGCGAAGAAGAAGGGCAGCAGCAGCCGGGCGATCCGCTCCGCCCGGACCCGCCCCATCAGGGCGGCGGTGAACAGGCCCGTCCCGACCGGCGGGGTCAGCAAGCCCAGGGTCAGGTTCAGGCAGATGATGACGCCGAACTGGAACGGGTCGATGCCGTAGACCCCGGTCGCGACCGGCAGCAGCACCGGCACGGTCAGGATGATCGCCGGGATCGGATCGGTGACCGTGCCCAGCAGCAGCAGGATCACGTTCAGCATCAACAGGAACAGGATCGGTGAGGTCGTGACCTGCTGCAGCCAGGCGGCGACCAGGGCGGGCAGATTCTCGAATGTGATGACCCAGCTGAAGACCTGCGCCGCCGCGATCAGGAACAGGACGACGGCGGAACTGCGCGCGGCGTTGACGCAGGCCGGGAAGATGTCCCGCCAGGTCATCTCGCGATAGACGAACAGGCCGATCAGGATCGCCGCCAACGTCGCGATTGCCGCGGCTTCGGTCGGCGTTGCCAACCCGCCCAGGATCGCACCGATGATGGTTGCCGGTATGGCCAGCGCCGGCAGCGCATCCAGGAAGGCGCGCGCCCGCTGCGCTACCGTGACTTTGCCCGTCGATGGGAAGCCGTAGATGCGGCCCAGCAGCGCGATGGCGGCCAGGAAACTGGCGAACAGGATCGCGCCGGGCACGATGCCGGAAATGAACAGATCGCCGATCGGCATCTGGGCAATGACGCCGAAGATGATGAACAGCATGGAGGGCGGCACGATGGGCGCCAGCAGCCCGCCCGCCGCCGTGATCGCCACGGAAAGGTCGCGCGGATAGCCCGCCTTCTCCATCTCCGGCACCGCGATCTTCGACATGATGGTGATCTGCGCGACGGCGGAGCCCAGGATCGACGCCATCATCATGTTGGCGAGCAGGTTCACATAGGCCAGCCCGCCCTTGACCGACCCAAGCAGCGACAGCGACAGCGCCATCAGGCGGCGGCCGATCCCGCCGGAATTCATGAACTCGCCCAGCAGGATGAACAGCGGCAGGGCCAGCAAGCCGTAATTCTCCAGCCCGCCGTAAAGCTGCTGGGCATAGGATTGCAGCAGGACCGTATTGCCGCTGACCACGATGAAGACCAGGGCCGTCGCCGCCAGAACCAGGGCGATGGGCAGACCGGCGGCCAGGAAGGCCAGAAACCACCCCGCAACTGCCATCAGGCCGCCCCCCGCAAGTGGGCGATACTGGCCGTCATGTTGGCCAGCGCATGAACCAGCGCCGTCAGGCAGAACAGCGGCAGCACGGACCAGAACCAGGCCTTGCGAATGCCGATGGTCGTGGTCGGCTCGTCATAGAGGAAGTTGAACGTCGCGGCGCTATAGGCCCCCAGGCTCTCCGCCCCCAGAACACCGACCGGGTCCCACCACAGCCATTGCAGCACGGCAAGGATCACGAAGAACAGGATCACCGCCAGATCGACCGCAATACCCAGCAGTGCACGGGGCCTGTCCCCCAGCACATCACCAAGTAACGTCACCGCGATATGCTCGCGCGCCCGGATGGCGATGGACGCGCCGACAAAGGCGCCGGCGATCATCACATAAACCGCCAGTTCGTCGATCCAGATCAAGGGGGTTCCCAAGGCGCGTGTAATGACATTCGTGATCAACAACAGGAAGATCGCGGCCACGGCCGAACCGGCCAGCACCTTCTCCACGGCCACGGTCAGATCGCTGAAACGTTGAAGTGGCCCGATCACCGGGACAGGGGACACCCCCATCGTCACCGCCGGCTCGCCCGGTCCAGATTGCCCGTTCGACACGCATTCCTCCTGTCCGGAGCCGTTGTCGATCGACCATCGGCCCTCCTTGATTGGCGGCATGAAAAATCGAAATTAAATATAGGTCAACAAAAATATCGATATTTTCGGAAAATCTCGATATCCTAACGACGTCCTGCTATGAAGAGCGGCAGAAGACGTCTGGGGGACGCGAGGTTATTGGGCCAAATGACGACCAATGTGATCGAGGCCGGTGCCGAATCGCCGGAGCGGACGAATTCCGAACGCGCCTATCGGCTGCTGCGGAACGACATCATTTCCGGGAATCTGGCCCCGGGACTGAAATTGAAGATCGAGATGCTGCGGCAGCGTTACGGGCTGGGTGCGGCACCGATCCGCGAGGCGCTGGCGCGGCTGTCAAGCGACCATCTGGTGCGGCTGGAAGGGCAGCGCGGCTGTGAAGTGGTCGCCATGTCCGCCGAGGATGCCCGCGATGTCGGTCAGGTCCGCAAGATGCTGGAAATCGAAGCCCTACGCGCCTCAATCATACAAGGCGACGAGACCTGGGAGACCAACGTCATCACCGCCTTCCACCGGCTGGAAAGCATCGAACGCCGCATCAATCAGGGGATAGACGACCTGCCGGAATGGGAACGCCGCAACAAGGCATTTCATGTCGCCCTGGTCTCGGCCTGCAACTCGCCCTGGCTGTTCCGATTGCGCCGCCAGGTGTTCGACCAGCACGAGCGCTACCGTCGTCTGTCCCGGGTACAGACCGTCCGGACCCGCGACATCAGCCAGGAACACCGGGACCTGTTCGAAGCCGCCATCGACCGCGATATCGACCGCGCCGCTTCGGTGATGGAAACCCATATCCAGGGCACGACCGACGCCGTCACTGCCGCCCTCGCGGCGCGGGAGAAAACGGCGGAGTAACCGCTATCCGTGCTCTTTCGGCGGCAGGTTCCTGCTTCCGCAGGAACACGCCGGAAAGGCCGCCGCCACAACAGCAGTGCTCCTGCGAAAGCAGGAGCCTCCTCAGACACTGCTCTGTGCCGGGTCTCGGAAGGTTCCTGTTTTCGCAGGAACACGGCGGAAAGGTCGCCGCCACAACAGCAGTGCTCCTGCGAAAGCAGGAGCCTTCTCAAACATCGCTCGGTGCCGGGTCTCGGAGGGTTCCTGCTTTCGCAGGAACACACCGGAAAGGTCGCCCCCACAACAGCAGTGCTCCTGCGGAAGCAGGAGCCTCCTCAGACACCGCTCGGTGCCTGGTTTCGGAAGGTTCCTGCCTTCGCAGGAACACACCGGAAAGGTCGCTACCCCAACAGCAGTGCTCCTGCGAAAGCAGGAGCCTCCTCAGACACCGCTCTGTGCCGGGTCTCGGAAGGTTCCTGCTTTCGCAGGAACACGGCGGAAAGGTCGCCGCCACAACAGCAGTGCTCCTGCGAAAGCAGGAGCCTTCTCAAACATCGCTCGGTGCCGGGTCTCGGAGGGTTCCTGCTTTCGCAGGAACACACCGGAAAGGTCGCCCCCACAACAGCAGTGCTCCTGCGGAAGCAGGAGCCTCCTCAGACACCGCTCGGTGCCTGGTTTCGGAAGGTTCCTGCCTTCGCAGGAACACACCGGAAAGGTCGCTACCCCAACAGCAGTGCTCCTGCGAAAGCAGGAGCCTCCTCAGACACCGCTCTGTGCCGGGTCCCGGAAGGTTCCTGCTTTCGCAGGAACACGCCGGAAAGGTCGCCGCCACAACAGCAGTGCTCCTGCGGAAGCAGGAACCTTCTCAGACATCACTCGGTGCCGGGTCGCGGAAGGTTCCTGCTTCCGCAGGAACACGGCGGTTATCCCTCAATAAAGGTGATTGCGGTAGCTTGCTTCCAGCCGTTCGTCGGCGCTTTTCGCGGTGTCCTCGTCGATGGGCCCGTCCTCGCTGGTCTGATTCAGAATGATCCGGGCGAGACTGGGCATGACCGATCGGTCGACCTTGGCATCCTCCTCCCACAGGCGGGAGCGTTTCAGCGCCTTGGCACAGTGCAGGAAGGCCTCCTCCACGGCGACGCGGATGGCGATTTCCGGCCGCTTGTTCTTGATCGTTGCGCGCTCCAGGATGTCCGGATCGCGGGTCAATGTCGCGCGGCCGTTGATCCGCAACGTATCCTCGAATCCCGGAATCATGAAGATCAGACCGACCGACGGATTGGCCAGGATGTTCGACATCGTGTCCAGCCGGTGATTGCCGGGCCGGTCCGGAATGGCAATCGTGTTGTCGTCCAGCACCTGCACGAAGCCGGCAGGGTCGCCGCGCGGTGAAACATCGGCGCGCCCGTCCCCACTCATCGTGCCGATACACAGAAAGGGCGACAGGGCGATGAACTCGCGGCAATACCTGTCCAGCCGCGTCAGCGATTTCTTCGCGGCGAGTCCGGATGGATGGCCGATCAGGTGCCTCAGTTCGGCTTCGGTCCGGATTTCGTAGTCGGTGGCAATGTCGTTCGGCATGGTCGGAGACCTCTTTCAGTGCGCGAATGAGGCCTCCATAGCACAGCGGTCAATGCAACGCATTCTCAACTGTGCCAATCCGTATCGGGAACAGGACAACCGCATCTGGACCGAAAACGACCCCCGACTTCAGAAGGTCACCGTCCTTTCTTCGACAATCCGCCCGAAGCCGCCGACCATCAATCCGGCAACGGCACCGTCGGCAATCTGCAGCCGGACGTTCAGCAGGCTTGGCGAGGAAGGCGTCATCAGCGTCCCCTGCTCGATATCCATCCAGGGTCCCTTCACCCCGAAGCGATCAAACAGCAGGCATCCCAGCGGTCCCGCGGCCATGCCCGTCGCCGATTCCTCCGCAATACCGTAGCGCGGGGCGAACATCCGTGTTGTCGCGGCCACGGTTCCGTCGCGCACCGGCGTGAAGACATAGAACCCGATCAAGTCCAGCCTGTCGCTGATCGCCTCGATTGCCGCCTGATCCGGTTCTATCGCGGCGAGGGTCGCCGCATCGGTCACGCCGACCAGCAGGAAGCGGTTCCCGGTATCGACCACCACCGGCGCCCCGCCTTCGACCAGGCTATCGGTCGACAGGCCGAGGGATGCCAGAACCGCTTCCTTGGTGACACCGTCCCAATCCTTGGGATCCGAATATTTCGGGGCAAGCCGCTCCATATAGGCCGCCCCGCCGATGATCTCGATTGCCCTTGGGCCGTCCACCGTTTCCTTGGAGGTTGCCCCCTCGATCACACGCCCCCGGGCGGCCAGTATCGAAAACGTCCCAATCGTCGCATGACCGCAATGGGCGATGCGTCGGGTCGGCGTGAAGAAGTCGAGCTTGAACGCCTCCGTCGCGGAGGTCGACACGAAGGCCGTCTCGGAAAGGCCGGCGGCGGCCGCAATCCGCTGCATAGCGGATTCATCCAAGCCATCGGCGTCCAGCACGACACCGGCCGGATTGCCGCCGGCACCGTCTTTTACGAAGGCGTTGACGATGTTCACGGTGACGCTGTTTTGCGCCGGCATGACGATGTTGGACATTGCGATTCCCCTAGGCCAAAGTTCCTCACCTTAATGACGGAAGATCGGCACCGCGCCAATGCGAGCCTCGTCATACCGATATGAACGGATTTCATGAAAGCGGACCATCACATTGCCGCCCGCGTCCTGCAGGCCATGCCCTTCCTGACCGCCCTGGCCCGCACCGGCAGTTTCACGGCCGCCGGCGCGGCCTTGGGGGTTGATCAATCGGCGGTATCGCATCGCATTCGGCAGTTGGAGACGCTGCTGGGAACGGCACTGTTCGATCGCGACGGACGGGTTGCCGTCCCGACCGCCGCCGGGCGCAGCCTTGTCGCCTTGAGCAACGGCACCCTGCGGGGCGTCGATGCGGCGTTGCGCGAACTGGCGGCAAGGGACGCACGGGAGGTTCTGACCGTATCCATGTCTGCGACACTGGCCAATCTTTGGGGCATGGCGGCATTGCCCGCCGTCACGCCGCACGGGATGGGACTGGAAATCATCGCCGACGAAAGACTGTCCGATCTGGGCCTGAACGCGTCGGATCTGGCAATCCGGTTCGGCATCGGTCCCTATGAGGGACTGGAGACGATCGAACTGTCATCCGTGACACTGACGCCGATGGCCGCGACACACGACTTCGAACTGGCGGATCCGGATGCGGTTCTGATCCAGGATCGAAGCTGCGATCAGGACGGCACGCAATCCGGCTGGGACCGGTACGAGGATGCCAGCGGTCTGTCCCTGAGCCAAAACCCCCGTATGTCCGTGACCCGTACCGATATGGCGATCCAGGCCGCCCTGGCCGGGCACGGTACCGCATTGGGCCGTCCCTTGCTGACCGACGCAGCCGTCGCCGCGGGCCGGTTGGTCGCGGTCGGGAAGCCGGTCGATTGCCCGTCCCGCTACTGGATTTGTTTCCGCAGGAACGACCCTCGCCGCGATCTGTTGCGCGACATGGCTGAGGCACTATGCGCCCTGCCTCGTCCCCTGCCCCGTCCCCTGCCCCGTCCCCTGCCCGCAGCTCGAATCTCATGACCGATAACAACGCCGCCCTGCATCTCCTTTGCGGCAAGATCGCATCCGGAAAATCGACCCTGGCGTCGCGCCTGGCCGTTGAAACCGGGGGCATTGTCGTGGCTGAAGACCCTTGGCTGTCCGCCCTTTACCCAGAAGAACTTCATGGGCTTGAAGACTATGTCCGGACTTCCCGCCGGCTGCGCACGGCCATGACGCCGCATCTGATTGCGTTGCTGCGGCAGGGTATGACTGTCATTCTGGATTTTGCGGCGAACACCCCGAAGCAGCGGGCCTGGATGGCCGGGCTGATCCGCGATTCCGGTGTGTCGCACCGGCTCCATCTGCTCGACATTCCCGACGATGTCTGCCGCGACCGCCTGCGGCAACGCAATGCCGAGGGCAGTCACGACTTTCAGGTATCCGACGCGATGTTCGACGAGATCACGCGTTACTTCACGCCGCCCACCCCGGACGAGGGGTTCGAGGTCATCCTGCATCGCGGCTGAGCCGAATTCCGCCGACAGACGCAGCGATCATTGCCAGTCGGCGCGCCCTTGGCCAGAGTCTACCGGACAACGAAAAGGTGAGTGGCATGACGGAAACCTTCGGACAAAGTCGCGACTTCATCGGATATGCCGATGATCCCCCTTTCGCCGACTGGCCGGGCGGCGCCCGCATCGCCGTCAACTTCTGCCTCAACTACGAGGAGGGCGGCGAACGCTCGATCATGGAAGGCGACAGCCAGTCCGAAACCCGGATTTCCGACGTTACAGTCTCGCCGAAGATCGGCGGACGTGAGTTGAATATCGAACATTCCTATGAATACGGCGCCCGGGTTGGCTATTGGCGCATCCTGCGCGCCTTCACCGATCGCGGTCTGAAAGGCACGGTGAATCTGGTCGGACGCGCGGCGGAACATAATCCGCTGGCGCTGAAGGCGATGATCGATGCCGGCTTCGACCTGCATCCGCACGGCTGGCGCTGGATCGACTACTCGACGCTGACAGTCGAGGAGGAACGCGCCTGCATCGCCAAGTCCATCGCCCAGATCGAAGCCCTGACCGGCGAAAAACCGCTGGGCTATTATGCGGGGCTGCCGTCAGTGAACACGATCCCACTGGTGATTGAGGCCGGCAGCTTCCTCTACACATCCGATGTCTACAATGACGATCTGCCCTATTGGTCGCCGGACCATCCAGGGCTGCTGATGGTACCCTACTCGCTGGACACCAACGATTCCCGTTTCGCCCGGGACGGCGGGGGCTATGTCGTTGGGGACGAGTTCGTGACCTATTTCCGCGACACATTCGACACGCTGTACCGGGAGGGCGCGGAACGACCCAAGATGCTGACCGTCGGGCTGCATGCGCGCCTGCTGGGCCGGCCGGGTCGGATCGGCGCCCTGCACCGGATCTTCGACTATGTCCTTTCCCACGAACATGTCTGGATTGCCCGGCGTGACGACATCGCCCGGCATTGGGCGTCCCGGCATCCAGATCCGCGTACGGCGGGACCCAAGACCTGAAGGCCTGCCGGCGAGACGAGGCCGAAGGGGACCACCGGATCGGTACAGCCTATCTGAAGCGCAGGTTCTTCCGCGAAAGATCGGCGACGGATCGGCAGCCCATCAGCCGCATGTCGCGGACGATTTCCGCCCGCATCAGTTCCAGCGCCCGTTCGACACCGGGCTGTCCGGCCGCCGCCAGCGGGAACAGGTAGAACCGGCCGCCCCCGACCGCCTTGGCGCCGAGGGATAGCGCCTTAAGGACATGCGTGCCGCGCTGCACGCCGCTGTCCATCAGAACGTCGATCTTGTCCCCGACCGCATCGACCACCTCGGCCAGTTGGTCGAACGGCGTGCGCGAACCGTCAAGCTGCCGTCCGCCGTGATTGGACAGGACGATGCCCGTACAGCCGACATCCACCGCCTTGCGCGCATCATCGACGCTCATCACACCCTTGAGGCAGAACTGACCGTCCCAGATCTTCACCATCTCTTCAACGTGCTTCCAGTTCATGCACGGGTCCAGCATTTCAGTGAAGTAACGCCCGATCGACAGGGCACCGCCGCTCATGTCCACATGATTATCCAATTGCGGCAGTTTGAAGCTTTCATGCGTGACATAGTTGATGCCCCACATCGGCTTCATCGCAAACTGCATCATCCCGCCAAGGGTGAGGCGGAAGGGGATGGAGAAACCCGTTCGCAGGTCGCGTTCCCGGTTGCCGCCGGTGATGCTGTCGACGGTCAGCATCATGATATCGACGCCGGCATCCTTGGCCTCTTCCAGCATCGCCCTGTTGAGGCCGCGATCCTTGTGAAAATAGAACTGATAGACTTGCGGATTCTTGTGCTTGCGAACTTCGCGCAGGCTGACCGTGCCCAGCGACGACACACCGAACATGGTGCCGAACTTCTCCGCCGCCGCCGCCACGGCCCGTTCCCCGTCATGGTGGAACAGTCGCTGCAGCGCCGTCGGGGAGCAATAGAACGGCAGGTCAAGCTTATGCCCCATCACGGTGACGGAGGTATCCACCTCCTCCACCCCGGCGAGCACATTGGGGACTAGGTCGCAGTCGTCGAAACAGCTGGAGTTCCGGCGATGGGTGACCTCGTCATCCGCGGCGCCGTCAATGTAATTGAAGATCGGCCCCGGCAGACGCCGTTTCGCAAGCCGGCGGAAGTCGTGAAAGTTATGGCAGTCCGTCAGACGCATCGCTTGGATCGTTCCAATATCCGGTTAGTAGCCTAGCCCATGCACCGCCGGTCGCCGGCGCTATCGGGCAACCCAGAAGATGCTGGGATCGATTGTCTAGAACAGGACAGGCGGGGGTCGCAACTGTCACGATGGCAGCAGGCGCGGCACCCGCCCTTGGCTAGCACTGTCCCGGAACACGCATTCGTTGAGATTTCCCAGCGAGCCAAAATCGGCTAGGGGGATCGCATGGCGATGTCCGGCATGCGCGGTGCGGAACGGACATCCGAACGCTGCCGATGCATCTCTGAAAGGATCGGGAATGACTATTGAAATGGAAGCGGTACGGCTCGAATCGGAACGCCTGATTCTGCGTCCGCATCGGATCGACGATTTTCCGGAAACAGCCGCATTGTGGGCAGATCCGAACGTAGTCGCCCATATTTCCGGTACGCCGTTGAGTGCGGAGCAGTCCTGGGCACGTTTTCTGCGCTATCGCGGCCACTGGTCCTATCTCGGTTTCGGATACTGGGTCGTGGAGTCCAGGGAAACGGGTGAGTTTCTGGGCGAAGTCGGCTTCGCTGACTATCGGCGGGATACGCAGCCCAACCTGGATGGAAAGCCGGAAGCAGGCTGGGTCTTCAGGACAAGTGCTCATGGCCGGGGATATGCAACGGAGGCAGTGTCTCGAATGCTGCTCTGGGCCGACCAGCACCTGACGTCCGCGACAACCGTTTGCATGTTCGATCCGGCACATGCGGCCTCTATACGGGTCGCGAGAAAGGTCGGTTACGGCAACGATGTGCTAGGTCGGTATGGCGACCGAAAGTCCCTTTTTCTGGAGCGGCAGCGAGACATCCAGGCCGCGAAATGACCGACGCCCCTGACGGCATGTCGCCACCTGTCTCGACGGAGCCTCCCGGGTCGTTGCTCTGAGAAGCGATTTCCGAGCCAGTGTTGACGTTGGTGTCCCCGTCCCACCGGCGTGGCCGAACTTGGCATAGCCGTTCACGGCCTCCCGAAGCGAAGGCATTCCATTCAATTACTGGTTGATAAAGTTAATCATCTGTTAATCTTTTGGCTGCTAACACTTTCGATCAGGGGCCGGCACGCCGTGCGGCTGTCCTGCCGGATGGAGGCCGGCGGACAGGAAAAGCACGGATGCGCGTGCCATGCGAGATCCAGGGAGGGGTTACGATGCGTCCGAAAAAGTCCGCGCTGCTGCCGGCATTGCTGCTGGCACAGATTGCCTTTTTGACACCGACCGGCTCGGCTGAAGACAAGGTGACTGACATCGGAACAACGGACAGGGTTGAGCGCCTTTTCTCGTTCCCGAACAATTGCGCGGTCATCTGTTACCTGCCCTGGTCGCTGGAGGACACAGTCGCGCATTATCTGCGCCAGAGCGTCCAGCGAGACGGCTATGCCGATGCCAGTGTCGACGTCCGTGAACGGGACGGACGCATCGAAGTTGCCTTCGACGGCCTTCCCGCGGATTACGGTCAGCGTATCCAGTCCTTCCTGGAGGCCGGCGACCTTGCCTTCGCGGGGGCACAGGATCTCAACGCGGCCGGGAAATGGAAGTTCAACTGGCTGTTCTTCCTGCCGCTCGGCATGGCGGTCGAAAATCACCGAAGCGTGGAGTTGCTGCATTTCCCGCCGGACTACTCCCTGACCCAGGCCCAGAACTACCTCCAGTCCGCGACGACGGACCGGTGGGCGGAACTGCTGACCGTCAACGGCATCGAGGCGGACGACACGCCCAAATATCAGACGATCGTGGATATCGCCCCGATCGCCGCACCGGCCAGCGCCGGCAAGGAGCTGGAGGGGACCTACAGCTATTTCGACCGCTATCACACCGCCATCCTGGAACTCTGGACCCGCAAGGATGCCGACACCGCCTATCCGATGGTCGCGTTCGGCGCACCGGTTCGGGCATGGATCAAGACCGCCTATGGCGCAGATATCGGCGTCCTGGGGCTCGCATCGGTGACCCTGCCTTCGGGCCTGGACGTCCCGGTCCTCGGCTCCAATCACCCGAGCGACATCTGGTACGCCTCCGATCCGAAGAACTACGACGGCAATGAGCAAAAGGCCGATGCCGCCGGAATCAAGGTCATGACGCAGGACCTGAAAGCGGCGTGCTGGCAGGCCAGGATGGGCGAGACACCGACCGCCGACGCGTCGACGACATTGAGCGGCTGCGAAAGCTACTGGGACGCGCATCCAACCGACATCTGTGAACGGTTCTATACGAAGATCCGCGAGTTGTCCCCGGATAAGGCGAGGGAGAAATGCGCACAGGTGTGACGGCAATGTTCACGCCATACCGGGGACTTGTCCACCGATTGGCGGCGCGTGTCGGCGCATCCCCCTGGATTCGCTCCGCTGACCGGAACGGCCTGTATCGTCCCGTCCCGCTTTCGGTGCTGCGGTGCCAGGACGTCACCGCACAGGGGATCACACTTCTGGCGATCTGGCTTCTGACCCTGGTCGTCAGCACCGCGCTGGGTATTGCGGCCATCGAATACGAATGGTCCGGAATTCCGATCGTGTTCGGCGGCGCCAGCCTCTATGTCACGGTATATCCCCCACTCGTTCTATCGACCCTCTGGGTCCTGTGGTTCGGATACTGGTGGGGCGCCATTCCTGCATATATCTCGACACTTGTGCTGGCGCTCTACTCCGGCATGCCGGTGGGCTGGGCCGTTATCTTCGGTTTTTCGGACACGCTGGGGCTCGCCATTCTGGCCCTCGCCTATCGTGGTCTGCCGGTCCGCTACGATCTGAAATCCCTCGAGTCCCTCGCCCTGTTCGTCATGCTGGCGTTTGCCGGGTCGATGTTCGGTTCAACCGGGTCCTTCATCTGGACCTACACCAACGATGTCGGTATTCGCGACGTCTACGCGATCTGGCAGGGATGGTGGCTCGGCGGATTTCTTCAGACAATCCTGATCAACGGACCGCTACTCTTCCTTCTGACCGCGCGGGTGCTGCGTTGGCGCCACCGTCATTTTCCGGCGGATTTCGACAACGAGAAAAGCAATCTGAGGATCGTCGCCGCCGCCGCCACACTGATCGGCGGCGTGTTCCTGTTTCTGGTAGTCTCCTACTTCCTCACCCGGGCCTTTGTCTCCGGGTCAGTCGACGTGTTCGAGCCCAACACCTGGCAGGCGGCAGCGGATATTGCGGCGGCATCGGTCGCCGTGGTCTACGCCGTCATGGCGGTCATACTTCTGTGTTTCGGGTATCTTGGATACCGGTTCTTCGTCGCCTGGTCCGAAGCCCTGTCCCGCGCAGCACGCAATGCCGAGATCGCCAATCTGGCCAAATCCCGCTTCCTGGCTCAGATGAGCCATGAGATTCGGACCCCGATGAACGCGATTCTGGGCTTTACCGACCTCGTTCTTACCGGGGATCTATCACCGAAACAGCGCGAGCAACTGGAATGCTCCCTGACCGCGGCGCAGGGGCTCCTGCGCATCCTGGATGACATTCTGGACTATTCCCGGATCGAGGCAGGACGGATCGAACTGGAGCACGAGCGCTTCGACCTCAACGACGTGGTCGACCGGGTCGAGACCATCATCGGCACCCGGGCGCGGCAGAAAGGCCTCGAGTATCAGGCGGCAATCGACCCGGCAGTCCCACTGCAGTTGATCGGGGACGAATGGCGGCTAGGCCAGGTTCTGAACAACCTTCTGGCAAACGCCGTCAAGTTCACCGATGCGGGTCGGGTCGGCTTGCGGATCGGTGTCCAGAAGCGCGACGGTCACTCGGTATCGCTTGTCTTCCAAGTATCGGATACCGGAATCGGCATCACGGAAGAACAGATGTCCAAGCTTTTCCGGTCCTTCAGTCAGGCCGATGAATCGATCGCCCGGAAGTTCGGCGGTTCGGGCCTCGGTCTGGCCATATCGAAACAGCTCGTCGAACTGATGGGCGGCCGGATTGAGGTCGAGTCGGTGCCGGGCACGGGCAGCGATTTTACCTGCACGATACCGTTCGGCAGCACCAAGACGGCATAGCGCCCGGCCCGCCCCGCGCCCCGTTACGCCTTCGCAGGGGGCAGTGACGGGCTGAACTGCATCAGACTGAGGATTTCGAACAGCATCTGCGCCCCGGCATGGGCCGTGTTTGCCGTGGCGTCATAGGACGGCGCGACTTCGACGACATCGCCGCCGACGAAGTTCAGTCCCTTCAGCCCGCGGATGATCGCCATGGCTTCGCGAGTGGTGAGGCCGCCGATCTCCGGCGTCCCCGTACCCGGCGCGAAGGCGGGGTCCAGCCCGTCTATGTCGAAGGTGAAATAGGCCGGCCCGTCGCCGATCACGTCGCGGGCCTTGGCAACGATGGCATCAACGCCCATTTCCGCGATATCTTTCGCCTCGATCACCGTCATCCCGGCCTCTTCCGAAAACTCCCAGATATAGCCCGCGGCTCCGCGAATGCCGATCTGGATACAGCGCTCCGGGTCCAGGACCCCGTCCATGACCGCATTCCGGAATGGGCCGCCATGATGGAACTTCTCCCCTTCATAGGCGCCGCCCGTATCGCAATGGGCATCGATATGCACCATGCCGACCGGTCGGTCCTTGCCGATGGCGCGCATCACGGCATGGGTTACGGAATGGTCACCGCCGACCCCCATGGGGATCACATTGGCGGCCACCATGCGGGCGACGAAGGTCTCGATATCCTCCAGACTCTTGTGCAGTTCGAAACGGCTGCGGAAAGGGACGTCGCCGATATCCGCCACCGCCATCTGATGCAGCGGCGCCGTGTGATGAAAATCGTTATAGGGGCCGACCCGCTCTATCGCGCGGATGGCGCGCGGGCCGAAGCGTGCACCGGTCCTGTTGGTCACCCCCAGATCCATCGGCATGCCGTAAAGCGCGACCTGAAGCCCGTCCAGCGCATCCTCGCCATTGCGGGCCTGGGCATCCAGCAGGGTCGGGAACCCGGCATAGGGGGCCGGGCGATTGCCGCCCTGGGAAAAGATGTATTCGGCGATTTCCTGATAGTCCGGATTGATCAGGTCGCCGCCGGTCATGCCGTCGAATTTCGCCCGCAGCGCAGCAAGTTTCTCTTCCGTCCAGGCCATGCCATTTCCCCTTGAGCAACAGCGTTGTTTCCCGCGCCCTATACAACACGGCGCGATTCCGTCTTCGCCGGTTCCGGCGAACATTGCGCGGCATACTGCTGAGTTAAATCGTCGATATCAATTCGGATATAAAAAAGGCCGGTCCCGAAGGTCCGGCCTTTCGAAATGGGGGCCGCCCGCCGGTCAGTCGTTGAACAGGCGGTTGAACGGATAGGAATAGTGAATGGTCGCCACTTCGGTACCCGGATTGTTGTCATCCAGACTGGCATTCGACAGATGATAGAAGCTCAGCCCCAGCCGTGACCGGTCGTCGAACCGGTAGGCGAACTCGATCGCGGAGCGGAATTCAATCGGATAGCCCAGATCCTTGCCGTCCCCGTCATGGTACAGGCCCGGCGCGAAGGACGGGGTCACGACGAATCGGCGCCCCAGGAACATGTCCAGTCGAACGCCCGCATAACCGTAGAAGGCGCTGTCCGTAGTCGCCATCACCCCGACAAACGGGTTGAAGACCCACCATTTGGAGCCGGAGATGTATTCCATATGGAATTCACCGGCACCCATATCGTCGTTCACGTCGTAATAGCCTGCGCCGAAACGGATGAAGGACGGATCCTTGCCGTCCTCTTCGGCAGCGGCCGGCAACGCCGAAGCCAGAACGACGGCCAATGCCGCCAGGATGGATTTCGTACCGCGCATACCGCCATACACCCCCAAACCGAACCAATCCGATGCCGCATTCTTGCGGACCGACCGGACGATGCCGTAAAAGCACCCTGATTTCACGCGAAAAATCCGTTTGGGCCGCCGTTCGGCGGTTCACTCTGTCGCGAAACGGCAACAGTGGCGGGTTTCCGGCCCTGCGGACTTGACGCTTCGGGGGTCGATCCTCTAAATAGCGCCGCTTTCCGGGCCGTGCGGGTGCGGAAAAGCCGCTTATAAGCAAGCAATAACGCGAAAGAATGCGCGGTTTTCAAGGATCGTGCGGAACTTTCGATAGACTGAAAGGAATGAACCATGTCTCGTCGCTGCGAGATTTCCGGCAAGGGTGTGATGACGGGTAACAACGTCTCGCACGCCATGAACCACTCCCGTCGGCGCTTCCTGCCGAACCTGCATGTTGTCCGCCTGCAGAGCGATATTCTGGGCGAACGCGTGAAGATGCGCCTGTCGACCCGAGCCATGCGCACGGTCGACAAGAAGGGCGGGATCGACGAATTCCTGCTGAACACGCCGGACCGCAAGCTGACGGACGAAGCGAAGAAGCTGAAGCGCCGCATCGAAAAGCGTCAGGCTGCGATCGCCGCGTAAATCGCGCGCCAGCAACACCCGATCAGGCCCGCCCTTCCCGGCGGGCCTTTTCATTTCACCGGTCCCATTCCTCGAGAACGCCCGGATCGGCCTCGCCGGCCCGCAGGCGTTGCCGGCAGGCCGATGCGGTTTCGGGGGCAAGCCGCCGCAGTGCCCAGACCGCCGCGCCGCGCACCGTTGCATCGGGGTCCTCCAGCAGTGCAGCCACTGATTCCGCCAGGGTCGGGTCGCCGCTGTTGCCACAAGCGATCAGAACGTTGCGCAGAAACCGGTCCCGGCCGATCCGCTTGACCGGGCTGGCGGTAAACAGCGTGCGAAACCCGGCATCGTCCAGAACCAGAAAATCGCGCAAGGTTGCATCTCTTACGCCCTCCCGCGGCAGAAACCACGGCTCTCCCGTCGGGACCGCGAACTTGTTCCATGGACAGACAGCCAGGCAATCATCGCAACCGTAGATCCGGTTGCCCATCGCCGCGCGATATTCGACCGGGATCGGCCCCTTGTGCTCAATCGTCAGGTAGCTGATGCAGCGCCTCGCATCGAGGGTATAGGGTGCGGGAAAGGCATCGGTCGGGCAGATGTCCAGACATCGGCGGCAGCCCCCGCAATGATCCCCCTCGACCGCGTCCGGGGATAGATCCAGCGTGGTATAGATCTCCCCCAGAAACAGCCAGGACCCGAAATCGCGCGATACCAGATTGCTGTGCTTGCCCTGCCAGCCGATCCCGGCCATCGCGGCCAGCGGCTTCTCCAGGACCGGCGCGGTGTCGACGAAGACCTTCACATCGCCGCCGAAATTTTCCACCATCCAGCGCGCAACCCGTTTCAGGCGCTTCTTGACCAGGTCGTGATAATCGCGATTCCGCGCATAGCAGGAGATGTTGGCCAGATCGGGCCGGTCGAGAAGATCCAGGGGATCGTCTTCAGGCCCGTAATTGGTGCCCAGAACGACGACGCTGCGCACATCCGGCCACAGGTCTCGCGGCGACCGACGACGATCCAGCTTGTCGGCCATCCAGGTCATCTCGCCGTGCTGGCCCAGGGATACGAATTCCTCCAGACGGCGCTGTTCGCGATCCCCCATCGCAGCCGGGGCGACGCCCGCGACGCAAAAGCCCTCCTCCAGAGCTTTCGCCAGAATCCGCGATTTCGGATCGTCCATCATCGTCCCGTCACAGGGGCGGGATGTCTCCGCCCGCGCGTTCTTCGTTGAAAGCGGCTTCGAAATCCGCGAACCGCCCATCCTGAATGGCTTGCCGCATGCCGGCCATCAATTGCTGATAATAGGCGATGTTGTGCCAGGACAGCAGCATCGGTCCCAGCATTTCTTGCGCCTTTGTCAGATGATGCAGATAGGCACGGCTATAGCTGCGGCAGCACGGACAGGGGCATTCCTCGTCCAGAGGCCGGGGGTCGGCGGCGTGGCGGGCATTCTTCAGATTGACCGTGCCGCGCCTTGTGAAGGCCTGTGCATTGCGGCCGGACCGCGTCGGCAGAACGCAGTCGAACATGTCGATCCCGCGCTTCACCGCACCGACCAGATCGTCGGGTTTTCCGACCCCCATCAGATAGCGGGGCCGATCCTGGGGCATGGCGGGCATGGTGAAATCCAGCGTGGAGAACATCAGTTCCTGCCCCTCGCCCACCGCCAGACCGCCGACCGCGTAGCCGTCGAAGCCGATATCCGTCAGGGCCGCGATGGATTGGTGACGCAGGTCCTCGTAGACGCTGCCCTGAACGATGCCGAACAGGCCATAGCCCGGACGGCGGGCGAATGCCTCACGCGACCGCGCCGCCCAGCGCATCGACAGTTCCATCGACGCCTTCGCCGTTTCGTGATCGGCGGGATAGGGCGTGCATTCGTCAAAGGCCATTGTGATGTCGGAATCCAGCAATCGCTGAATCTCCATCGAGCTTTCCGGCGACAGGGAGTAGTAGCTGCCGTCGACATGGCTGCGGAACCGTACACCCTCTTCGGTAATCTTGCGCAGCGCGGCCAGGGACATGACCTGATAACCACCGGAATCGGTCAGGATCGGCCCGGGCCAGTTCATGAACTTGTGCAGGCCGCCCAGTTCCGCGACGCGCTCTGCGCCGGGGCGCAGCATCAGGTGATAGGTATTGCCCAGAACGATCTCCGCCCCGGTCGCGGCGACCGATTCCGGCAGCATCGCCTTCACCGTGCCCGCCGTACCGACGGGCATGAAGGCCGGCGTTTCGATCGTGCCATGCGCCGTCCGCACCTGGCCGCGGCGGGCCATGCCGTCCGTGCCGATCAGGGTAAACCCGAAATCCGTCATTGGTCGTCTCCAGCGCGGTCCAGCAGGCTGCCGTCGCCATAGGAATAAAAGCGGTATCCGGTCCGGATGGCATGGGCGTAGGCCGCCTGCATCCGATCCAGGCCCGCAAAGGCGCTGACCAGCATGAAAAGGGTCGAGCGCGGGAGGTGAAAATTGGTCATCAGCCGATCCACGGCCCGGAACCGATAGCCCGGCGTGATGAATATATCCGTGTCGCCTTCGAATGGCCGGATCGTACCATCGGGCGCCGCGGCGCTTTCTAAGGTCCGCATCGGTGTCGTGCCGACCGCGACGATGCGTCCCCCGGCGCGACGATGTGCATTCAACCGATCAGCCGCGTCAGCCGACAGTTGCGCCCATTCGCTGTGCATCCTGTGGTCGGCGGTATCATCGACCTTGACCGGAAGAAAGGTCCCCGCCCCGACATGCAGGGTCAGACGCACCGTCCGCACCCCCTTCGCCTCCAGGGCGTCAAGCAAGGGTGGAGTGAAATGCAGGCTGGCGGTCGGCGCCGCCACGGCGCCTTCCCGTTCCGCGAAGACGGTCTGATAGGAATCACGGTCCCGTGCGTCCTGGTCCGGATCCCCGCCCTTCGCGCGCTTGATATAGGGCGGCAGCGGCATCCGGCCGTGACGCCAAAGCGCGTCGCGAAGGTCCCCACCGGACAGCGCGAAGCGGAACGTCACCCGCCCGTCCGGCAGTTTGTCGACGACTGTGGCCTCCAGCTCGCCGGCAAACACCACGACATTACCGATGCGCAGTTTCTTGCCCGGCCTGGCGAAGGCGTCCCAACTATCGCCGCTCTTCTGTTCGATCAGCGTCGCTTCGAAGCCGGCTTCGCCGCGTTTGCCGTCCAGGCGGGTCGGAATGACCTTTGTATCGTTGACGACCAGCAGGTCTCGCTCATCCAGCAGCGATGGCAGATCGGCAATCCGATGATCGCCGAACGGACCACCCGCCGGCACCCGCAGCAGGCGTGCCGATTCCCGCGGTTCCGCCGGACCCTGCGCGATGCAGTGGTCCGGTAGATCGAAATCAAAGAGATCGACGCGCATGCCGAATTCAGGCCGCCGCCTCGCCATTGCGCGGGGCTGTCGGAAACAGGGCCATCAGGACCCGGAAGACCGGCAGCAGCAGCGTCGCCATCGCCAGCTTGATCCAGAAATCCCCCAGGGCCCAGGTGACCCAGGGCAATCCAGTCCCGAAGAAGGCGATGCTGAAGAACAGCGCCGTGTCGATGGCCGACCCGACGAAGGACGACACGAAAGGCGCCTGCCACCAGGTCTGGCGGCGCAGCTTGTCGAAAACGAAGACGTCCAGAAGCTGCGCGATCAGGAAGGCGCTGCCCGATGCGGCGGCAATGCGCGGATCGGCCAGGATCAGCGACAGGACGACGCCGACCACGAAGCCGAACAGGACCACGGCACGGGCGGCGGCGGCGCCGAACAGGCGGTTGGTCGTGTCGGTCACCAGGAAGGCGATCGGATAGGTGACGGCGCCATAGGTGATCCATTGGGACAGATCGATGCCGCCGACCTGACCCTGTACCGGAATCTCAACGAGGAAATTGGACGCCAGAATGATAACGCCCATGGCGATAACGGCGGGCACGAGCCGGCCAAGGGAGATGGATCCCACCTGCATGGTTGGTTGCTCCTTTCGTACCGGGCGCGTTCGGGGTCTTATCGTCCATACTCAAGAACCGCCCCAGCGGGAAGGATAGTCCCGCCCCCGGCATCCGCGTAATGGCGGGGTGATACGGACAAACGGCATACCGGTCAAGAAAGAGCGGGGGCAGCGGCATCCAAACACCACCAAGGAATTTAAAAAAGTTCACATAATATACCATTAGATGTGCTAAAACTTCTCCCATAACGATTGTTCTGGGGGATTTTCCGGCATGATTAGCGGAATGAGGGTGTTGTGCGGCGCCTGTATTGCGACGGGGATGATCATAAGCAGCGCCGTGTCGGCCCTCGCGGACGGCCAGTGCAGCGCCAAGATGGATCGCCCCCTGCTTCCGACGGATGCCGCGCTCTGCGACTCGCTGGCGGATTCCCTGCGCGACCCCAGCGCCCTACCGCTGAACGAGTATGAAGCGGTGGTTGGGGAATTCTTCGGCAATTTCTGTCATCGCAACCCGGACAAGGGCTGGGTTCGAGACAAGTTCGTGCGGGACACCGGCCCCTATACCCAGCGCCTGCAGGACGCGAAATGGGTCGGCGAGTATCACGGCACCCACGCCCCGGTGGTGATCTGGTATTCAAAGGAGATGCACGAATGGCTGAAGGTAAACCGGCCGATCGACGCAGAGGGGGAGCCGATTGCACCAAAGGCCCGCACGGCAATTCCAGACGGCGCGATCATGGCGAAGGAAATGTATCCGGCGCCCGCATCACGCTGCGACGTTCCCGACACGAACTACCTGTTGCCGACCAGTGGCATCGCCTTCATGGTCCGGGACAATGACGCGTCCCATGACGGCTGGTTCTGGGGCTGGTACGGCTACGAAGGCTGGGCGCCGGACTGGCCGCCGGGCCCGGACAATGGCGCACCGCTACAGGGGTTCGGGCAGTACTGCATGAACTGCCACGCCTCGTCAGAGGAACACCTGACTTTCGCCAGTCTGAAGAATATCGAGAACGAACCGGGCCGGCCGCTGGTCTTCCTGAGCCAGAACTGGACCTTGGCCGATCCGCCGACGTCCCATCACCGTCTGGTCGTACTGCCGGACGACCCGGCGCCCCGGCTGGGACAACCGTTCTACGAGTACGATAGCGCCTTCCTGAATCAGTTCGGGAAAACCACGGCCACGGCACCGACCTGGAACAGTGTGGACCGCTTTCCGTCCGCGACTTACGACAATGTCTGGGTTCCGGCCGGTGAGGTGACGGCCCATAGCGAGTTCCTGACCTCCGATCAGTGCGCGGGATGTCACGATGCAGGCGGGACCGGCCTGCAATTCTCCATGACGGAACCGAAGAAGCATACCGACCAGCTGATCAACTATTCACCTTACGGTACCTGGCGGACCTCCCCGATGGGGCTGGCAGGGCGCGATCCGATCTTTTTTGCCCAACTGGCCAGCGAGACCCAGACCTTCCATCCGGATTCCGCCGGCATGATCGAGAATATCTGCCTAGGCTGCCACGGCATCATGGGCCAGCGCCAGTTTGCCATCGACAGCAGGAAGGCAACCGGCAACTGCGATGCGGATTTCACCCGATCCATGGTTTCGGCCATCCCCTACCCGCCCGATAACCCTTCCGCCGAGCATGCCAATTACGGCGCTCTGGCGCGGGACGGCATCTCCTGCACGTCCTGCCACCGCATGGTTCAAACCAGGGATCAGATCGAGGCTGCCCGCCATGCGGCAGAGAATGGCTGCGTCGAGAAGCGCCAGGACCTTTTGAATCCGAAGCATCTCGGTTTGAAGGGGTTTGCCCGGACATTCACGGGCAGTTTCTGGGTCGGCGCGCCGGATGCCCTGCGCGGCCCGTTTGAGAAGCCCAGGATCCAGCCGATGAAACATGCCATGGGGATCGACCCCGTGCATGATGATCAGTTCGCCTCGTCAGAATTGTGCGGCACCTGCCACACGGTGCATCTGCCGGTCATGCGGGACAACGAGCCGCTGGGCTATACCTACGAGCAGACGACCTATCCCGAATGGCTGTTCAGCGCGTACCGGACCGGCAGCACCCCGAACGGCAAACTGCCGCTGGGCCCCGGTGACCGGGCGCAATCCTGTCTCGACTGCCACATGGTCAGCGAGGTCGACGGCCAGCCCATCGTCAGTCAGATCGCCTCGATCCAGGAATTCTCCAACTTCCCCGAAGCAGAATACAATCTGCCGCCCGAGGAAATCGACATTCCTGCCCGGTCCGGCTTCGCCCGGCACACATTGGTCGGTCTCAACGTTTTCCTGATCAAGATGGCACAGCAATTCCCCGATGTGTTCGGCATTCCGACCCAGGACCCGATGCTGGTTTCAAAGGGGGAACCGTCTCTGATCAGGACGGAACAGGAGATGCTGGACAATGCGGACCATTACACGGCGACCGTCGCCGTCGAGAATGTCCGCCTCGGCAAGGACGCCCTGACCGCCACAGTCGCCATCGACAGCAAGGTCGGGCACAAATTCCCGTCCGGTGTCGGGTTCCGGCGGGCCTTTGTGACCTTCGAGATACTCGACGAACGCGGCGCCGTCCTTTGGGCCTCCGGGCGGACAAACGGGGCCGGTGTTATCGTGGACGCCGAAGGAATGCCGATTGACGGCGAACTATGGTGGCAGGACGATTGCTCCGCCCTGCGCCACCCCGGCAACCCGAAATTCCAGCAGCATTACCAGACCATCAGCCGGCAGGATCAGGCACAGATCTACCAGGAACTGGTCGTCTCTCCTGCGCCGGTCGACAACCCCATGTGCGGCGACAATCCCGCACCGGGCGGCAATCTGACCACCAGTTTCCTGTCGATCTGCGGCGAGGTGAAGGACAACCGAATCCTGCCGCATGGCTATCTGCCGCTTCAGGACCGCATCGAACTGGCCGAAGCGATTGGGGCGACAGAGGTGCTGGCGCATGAAGCGGCGGCCCATCATGTCGGTGACGACCCCGACTACAAAACCGGCGGCGGAGACCGGTTCGAAGTCCGGGTTGCACGCGAAACCCTGCCGGGTCGGCCGGCCCATGTCCGGGCGACGCTGAACTATCAGGCGACCCCGCCCTTCTACCTGCAGGATCGTTTCTGTACGGCATCAGGTCCGGATCGTGACCGCCTGTACTTCCTGGCAGGGCACCTGAACCTGGACGGCACGGCAGCGGAAGACTGGAAGTTCGAGCTGGTCGACAGTGGCAAGGTCGCCGTCCCGGCGGCGGATTGACGGCGCCTTGTGCTATCGGCGTTTGATCATCAGAGCCGCGGCGGGGAGAGCCAGAATGGCCAGATAGGCGATCTGCCACCAGGCGGCCCAGATCGAGAAATTGGCCAGGGAGCTGGTCCAGAATGCCCCCATTACGGCGATGGCGGCCCAACCGCCCCGCCGCCCCTGCAGAGCCAGCCGCCCGACGGCGATCATGCTCAGCACCACGGCGACAGCGAACAGCGTCAGACCGGGAAATCCGGTTTCAGACAGGATTTCCAGAAACCAGTTATGCGGATGGGCCGGGACATATTCCTGATTGAAATCCAGCACCTCTTCCTTCGCGCCGGGCACCTTGTCGATGGCGTTGATGCCGTGTCCCAGGATCGGCGCCTCCAGCGCCTTCCCCAGCACAAAGCCCCAGATTGCCTGGCGATGGACATCGACCGCCGGCAGGGGCGGATTTTCGCGCACGGCTTCGCTGATCGGTGCCTCCGGCAGGTTCGACAGGGCAGCAATCCCCCCGGCCAGCGACGTCACAAGAAAGACTGCGACAAGGACAGCGCGTCCCAATCGGCCCATTCGGCCGGCAACCAGCAGCAGGACGATTGCACCGAAGGCGCCGGCAAAGCCGCCGAGCGCCGCAAAGGAAGCCTGGCCCTTCAAACCCAGGATCAGCGCCATCCCGGTGACGACGGCCAGAACCGCCGCCGCGCGAATCCATACCTGCGGGCGCCGCCAAGCGATCCAGACGACAACAGGCATCGCAACCGCCAGCAGCGACTTGTAGGAATTGAACATGTCGTGCGGCGCAATCGGTGCATCCGACAGCGGCTTGAACAGGCGCAGTAGCGCTGTGTCCACCGTGAGGGCCACGACAGCCAGCATGCCCACACACGCCAATCCGAGGACAAAGCCCCCCTCGGCCGTTTCCTGCGCACCGCGCAGTTCGGCAAGCCCCTGAAGCACCGCGCAGAATGCCAGCGCGAAGAAAACAACCCGTGCGATGACCTCAAAGGACCCGGCCGGATCAATGGAAAAGACGGCGGACAATGACCACCAGGCGACGGTCGCCGCGACCAGCCCTGCCGCCCGCGTCCTCAAAGGCCGAAGGAACAGCTTGCGGGCGGATGGTCGGCGCAGCGCGACGAGGCTGAGCAGCACCGCGAGGCCGAAAGCAATGCCGAGAGCCGCATTGCCGAAGGCGGTCAATGGCGCGGACAGGCCCAGAAGCAAGCCGAAGATACGTGCCAGCAACGAACCCTGATCGGGTGGCCTGGTAGCGTTGTCGGGCAAGAGAAAATCTCCGGCAATCCGGTATCGACCCGACGGGTCGGCGCGGCATAAGGTTGGCGTTGGCGAAGACTTATCGAATTCCGTACAGCGCAGCAAGATGCGCACCGCAGGGGCGGCCCCCGCCCCGCAACGCGGAGACAGGGATGCGGAGACAAGGACACCGACCATGACCCGGCCCGTGAAGCGCTTGATCATCGCAACCATCGTCCTGGCAGCCCTTGCCGGAGCCGCCCTCTATGCGATCCGCGTCAACGACACCGGCAACATGCTCTACAAGCGCTACAAGGAAACCGACCCTTATGTTTTCGAGATGCTGCGACCCGAGCTTGCCATGCAGGATGCCGGCGAATTCCTGACGATCGAAAGCATGGCAGAACTGCGGTCCCGGCGCGCCGCATTGTCGCGTCTGGTCTATGGCGGCAATGGCATTCGGTGGGGCGCGACCTATCACCGTTTCGCGGTGCCGAGCATGCTTGCGGACCACGCCGCCACGCTCGACAATCTGGCCACGGCCCATCGATTTTATGTGGAACCGGGACCAGGGGTACTGTCGTTCCTGTACCTTCTGACCCCCGAACAGGCGCAGCCAGGCAAGGCCCTTGTCTATCATCATGGGTTCGCGGGCGACTTCATGCAGGCGCGGCCGTTCCTGGAAAGCATGCTTGCGCAAGGCTACACGATCGTCGCGCTCAATCAGCTGGGCTATGGAGAAAACTCCCGCGAGGTTCAGTGCCCAGGGGAAACCGACCCGGACTGCGAAATCAGTCTGCAGTTCGGTTTACGGGACCTGCAGAATGGCCTTGCATATCATGTCGAGCCGGTAAGGGCCGGAATCGATCTGCTGCAGGAACTGGGCTTCGACGGCGTCGACGCCGTCGGGTTTTCCGCCGGGGCCGCCACGGTCACCCTCAGCGCCGCCCTGGACACGCGCATCCGCCGTTCCGTCGCGGCAGCTGGAATCTTGCCTCTCTATCTGCGGGAAGGACAGGATGCGCCGATCGGCATTGCGGAGTATCCTCCGCTGTTGGACCTGGTCAGCATGATGGATCTGTTCATCCTGGGCGCTGCGGACGAAGGCCGGGCCCAGATGCATCTGTTCAACCGCTTCGACAGATGCTGCTTCCGGAACGTGAAGGGCCGCGCCTATGAACCGGCGCTCGTTCAGCGTCTCTCCGACCTGGGTGCCGGTGGGCGGTTCGAAGTCCGCATCGACGAAAGCCACGCCCGGCACAAGATTTCCGAGTGGGGGACAGAGGCGATCCAGATGTTTCTGGACTGACATCCGGAAAGCGACCGTTTCCAACTTCGGCCGGTCAGCCTAAAGTCGTCCTTCACAGTCATTCGGGAGCGGCATCAATGTATGTAGGGACGGCAAAGGCTAGTCTGGGCCAAACGGGCAACGCACTGATCGATCTGCGCAGCGATACGGTGACACGACCGTCCCCCGGGATGCTGGCAGCGATGGCAGCGGCCGAGGTCGGCGACGATGTCTTCGGCGACGACCCTACGGTCATCGCGCTGGAAGAAAAGTCCGCATATCTGTTCGGCAAGGAGGCCGCGCTCTTCCTGTCGACCGGAACCCAGAGCAATCTGTGTGCGATGCTGGCCCATTGCGGACGCGGTGAGGAGATTCTGGTCGGTCGCCCCTATCACGTCTTCAGCGCCGAGGCACATGGTGCCTCCGTACTGGGTGGCATCGCGCTCGACCCGCTGGACGTCGCGGCCGACAACAGCATCGATCCGCAATCCGTACGCGCTGCCGTAAAACCCGACGACCCGCATCTGCCGATTACGCGGCTGCTGAGCCTGGAGAATACCGTGACCGGCAAGGCCGTGCCGCTTGAGAAGCAGGAGGCCGCAGCCGATGCCGCACGGGAATTCGGCCTTGCCGTTCACCTGGACGCCGCCAGAGGCTTCAACGCCGCCGAGGCACTGGGGATCGACGCGCAAACTTTGGCGCGCTGCGCGGACAGTGTCTCGGTTTGCCTGTCCAAGGGGCTCGGCACGCCGGCCGGAACGGTTCTTTGCGGACCGAAGGATCTGATCGTAAGGGCCCGCCGATATCGCAAGATGTTGGGGGGCGGCATGCGGCAGGTCGGTATTCTGGCGGCGGCCGGCATCTTCGCACTGGATCATCACGCCCCGCGCATCGCCGAGGATCATGCCCGGGCAGCCCGACTGCGTCAGGGGCTTTCGGAACTGCCGGGCCTGTCGGTCGATCAGGCCCCGAACCAGACCAACATGGTTCTGGTCACCCTGACCGTGCCGAACCCGCAGGCCGTGCAGGAAGACCTGCGACAGGCGGGTATCGTGACCGGGCTTTCCGACGACTTCATGCGTCTGGTCGTTCATCGCGACATCGACGATGCCGGTATCGAACGCACCATTGACGCCTTTGCACAGGCGTTGGTCGCGTGACTGCAGCCCGAACCGGCGCCTGGCTCGCCGTCGCCGCCATTCTGGCCCTGACCCGGGCAGCACCTGCCATGGCGGACGTGGACGCGCTGTTCGGGGATCTGGCCGGGACGACGCTGTCCTACGACATCAGCGTCGACGACGACCCCTCCGGCCATGCGCAAGGGACAATCCTGCGGACCGAAGACGGCAATTGGGAAGTCCGCATGGAAACCAAGATCGAGGTCGAGGTGATCGGTGGCATATCGATCTATTCCCTGCACATGTCGGTCTCGGAAATCTACGGCGACGGTGTGCTCCTCGGCCTGGATGTCGATGCCCGGGAAAACGATCAGCACAACCGCATGACCGGACGGATGGAGGGTTCGCTCTTCCACTTCACCCATAATGGAAAGGTCGGGACCGGGGACAGGAATCTGGTGCCGTCGACCCAGCTCTGGCGCGAACGCATGCTGGAGCGCAAACGCGTCCTGCATGTCATCGACGGCGAGATGTTTGAGCGCCGCGTCTCCGCCATCGGCAGCGAGCGGATTTCGACCGACAAGGGTGTCCTGGACCTGAAAGGCTACACCGTCGAATCCCCGGACGAGCGGGCGACCCTCTGGTTCGATCCGGACGGCCTGCTCTACAAGGCGGAGTTGGAGCGCCTCGGCGTTACGCTAGTCATCCAGCGCCGCGCCTAGTCCTCACCCCTTGCGCGCCGCCATCTGGTCGACGAACCGCTGGAACAGGTAATGGCTGTCCTGCGGACCGGGAGAGGCCTCGGGGTGGTACTGGACCGAAAAGACCGGTCGGTCCTTGACCCGGATTCCCGCCAGAGAACCGTCGAACAGTGAGAAATGCGTCGCCTCGACATTGCCCGGCAAGCTGTCCTTGTCGACCACGAAGCCATGGTTCTGGCTGGTGATCTCCACCTTCTGGGTGGTCAGGTCCTTGATCGGATGGTTGGCGCCGTGATGGCCCAGATGCATCTTCTTGGTCTTCGCGCCCAGCGCAAGGGCCAGCATTTGGTGGCCGAGGCAGATGCCGAAGACCGGTATGTCGGCGTCCAGCACGCCGCGGATCATCGGCACGGCATACTTGCCGGTCGCCGCCGGATCACCGGGGCCGTTGGACAGGAAGACGCCGTCCGGCTTGTGCGCCAGGACCTCTTCCGCCGTCGCCGTCGCGGGCAGCACCGTCACCGCGCAGCCCAGGGTCGCCAGACAGCGCAGGATGTTGCGCTTGATGCCGAAATCGATGGCGACGACCTTGAACTTGGGTTCGCCCAGACGGCCATAGCCGCTATCCAGAACCCAGCGGGTTTCTTCCCATTGATAGGCTTGCGTGCAGGACACGTCCTTCGCCAGATCCATGCCCTCCAGGCCCGGCCAGTCGCGCGCCTGGGTCCACAGGGCCGGCAGATCGAAGATACCTTCGGCATTGTGGCTCAGAACCGCGTTCGGGGCACCGGCATCACGGATCCGGCGGCTCAGCCGGCGGGTGTCGACCCCGGTCAGCGCGGGCAGATCATGCGCCTTCAGCCAGCCGTCGAGATGGCTGACCGCCCGGAAGTTCGACGGCTCGGTAATGTCCGCGCGCAGGATCGCGCCGCAGGCGGCCGGCGTCGTCGTCTCGATGTCTTCCAGATTGGCGCCGACATTGCCGATATGCGGGAAGGTGAAGGTCACCATCTGCCCGGCATAGGACGGATCAGTCAGGATTTCCTGGTATCCGGTGATGGCCGTGTTGAAGCAGACCTCGCCGACGCGCGTGACCTCCGCCCCGGCCCCGCGTCCCCACAGAACCGTGCCATCCGCCAGCACAAGGGCGGCAGTGGCGCCGGCGGGCTGCGGCGCGAATTCGGGCGTGTCATTGGCGGAAAGCGTGGCGGTCTCAGCAGGCATCGGCGAAAGCGTCCCGTTCGTCAAAGGGTTAGGCGGTCTCCACCGGTGGGCGGCGCCTGGGCCCCGGAGACGAACTCGCCGGAGACCCGGGGATGAATACGCCCGGCGCCCCGAAAGGTCAAGCCATGCCGGTTTTTGCAAATCCCTTTATTATCAATGTCTTGGGAAATTTCCGAACGGTTGCCCCTATCCAACCCTTGGGGTATTGTCCCGCCCTTCCCGAAGCCGGCCCCCTTGGGTTATGATCCGGCGCGGCGGGACAAGGGAGACTGGAAAACATGCGCGACGAACTCAACAAGGCGCTCAAGGAAGGCATGCGCGCGAAGGATGACCGCGCCGTATCGACGCTTCGCCTCATCCTCGCGGCGCTGAAGGACCGCGACATCGCCGCCCGCAGCAAGGGCAACAATGACGGAATCTCCGACGACGAAGTACTTCAGATGCTGCAGAGCATGGTGAAGCAGCGCAAGGAGTCCATCGCCATGTACGAAAAGGGCGGCCGTCTGGAACTGGCGGAAGGCGAGCAGGCGGAAATCGATGTGATCCAGCGCTTCCTGCCCAAGCAGATGAGCGAGGCCGAAATCGAAGCCGAGGTCCGGAGCCTGATCGACGAAATGGGCGCCTCCAGCCTCAAGGAAATGGGCGCCGTCATGGGCGAGCTGCGCACCCGCTTCGCCGGCCGAATGGATTTCGGCAAGGCCTCCCCGATCGTCAAGCAGGCGCTGAGCTGACCCGTTCCACGGTCGGGAAATCAGGTCTCCGTCGCCGAACGCTTCGGCCCGTTACCTTCCTCGAGCACATACCGGATCAGGGCCAGCGCGTCCTCGCTGTCCCATTCGGCGGGGCCGGTCAGGCCGCCGACGAGATTTCCCCTCGCATCGATCAGATAGGTTGACGGCAACCCGCGCACGCCCAGCGACCGGCCGAGTTTCAGCTTCGGATCGTAGAAGATCTGCAAGTCTGGCAGATTCAGGCGCTCGCGTATGAAGGGCTCTGCGACATCTTTGCCCCCGCGGTCCTGGCTCACGGCCAGCAAGCGAAAGGGCTCGTCCTTCAAGGCCCGATCGAGGCGCGCCAGGCTGGGCATTTCCTTGATGCAGGGTGCGCACCAAGTCGCCCAGAAGTTGACCAGCAGCACCTCCCCCCGGAAGTCGGCGAAGTGGCGCACATTGTCCCGTCCGTCGAAAAAGGGCTGGTCCGGGGCCAGAGCCCGTTCCTTCAGCAGAACGAACCCTTGCATCTCTCCGTTCGTCGGCGGATAGTCCGCGCCCGCGAAGGCCGGATTTCCCGGCAGCGCGGCGGTGATTCCGGCACTGAGCAACCCGGTCGCGGCGAGGCCTGCGGCCACAGCGCGGCGGGTCGGCTGTGAGGAGCGGTCTGAGGGATCGGTCACGGGGTCACCTCTTTTCGATGAACGAACTTCTGGTTGGGGCGATACGCGATGTCCAAGAACGATATGTGGGGCGGCCGGTTCTCCGGCGGTCCGGCCGAAATCATGGAAAAGATCAATGCTTCCATCGGCTTCGACAAGGCCCTCTACAAGCAGGACATCCGCGGTTCTTTGGCGCATTCCGACATGTTGGCCGCCCAGGGCGTCATCAGTGCCGAAGACCGCGACGCAATCCACGCCGGGTTGAAAGAGATCGAACAGGAAATCGAGGCCGGGACCTTTGATTTCAAGACGGAATTAGAGGACATCCACATGAATGTGGAGTCACGTCTGCGCGAGAAGATCGGCGATCCCGGCGCGCGCCTGCATACCGGGCGCAGCCGGAACGACCAGGTCATCACCGATGTCCGGCTGTGGCTGCGCGACGCGCTGGACGGCATCGATGGGCTGATGGCCGACCTGCAGCGGGCCCTGCTGGACAAGGCGGAGAAATATGCCGCCACGCTGATGCCGGGCTATACCCATCTGCAGAGCGCACAGCCGGTGACCTTCGGCCACCATCTCATGGCCTATGTGGAAATGGTCGGCCGCGACCGGGGCCGGCTGGCGGATTGCCGCAAGCGGCTGAACGAATGCCCGCTGGGCGCCGCCGCCCTGGCCGGGACGTCCTTCCCCATCGACCGGCACCGCACCGCGGAGGCGCTGGGCTTTGACGGTCCGACCCGCAACTCGATGGACAGTGTCGGCAGCCGCGATTTCATTCTGGAGTTCCTGGCCGCCGGATCGATCCACGCCGTTCACCTGAGCCGGCTGGCGGAAGAGATCGTGATGTGGATGTCCGACCGGTTCGCCTTCATCAGCCTCAGCGACGCCTTCACGACGGGTTCCTCCATCATGCCGCAGAAGAAGAACCCGGACGCGGCGGAACTGGTTCGGGCCAAGCCGGGCCGGCTTCTGGGCGCCTTCATCAGCGTCTCGACCATGATGAAGGGCCTGCCCATGACCTTCTGCAAGGACATGCAGGAGGACAAGGAGCCGCTGTTCGACGCGGTGGAGTCGCTGACACTGGCCGTCGCGGCGACCGCCGGCATGGTCGACGACATGGCCGCCCGGCCGGACCGCATGCAGGATGGACTGAAACAGGGCTTCCCGACCGCAACGGATCTGGCCGACTGGCTGGTTCGGGTCCTGGGCCTGCCATTCCGCGACGCCCATCACGTGACCGGCGCGCTGGTTGCGAAGGCGGAGGCGCGCAATGTCGATCTGGCCGACCTGTCGCTGGACGAGATGCAAGCTGTGGAAAACCGCATCACCGACGATGTATACTCCGTGCTCACACCGGCCGCCTCCGTGGCGAGCCGCACCAGTTTCGGCGGCACCGCACCGGTTCGCGTGCGGGAGGCGGTTCAGGCGGCGCGGGCGCAGTATCTTTGACGCAAGGCAACGCCTTTGACGGAAAAAGACGGATAATGAAGGACGGATCGATGGCAACTGAACGGACAGGCATCACGCGACGCGCGGGGACCGCATTGCTGATCGCCGTGGCGCTGGCCCTGCCCCTTGCGGCCTGTGGCAAGAAATCGCCGCCAAAACCGCCGGCCGGAGACCAGGCACCCTATCCGCAGCAATACCCGGCGCCGGAATGACCGCCCGGTCGATCCGCTTCGCCGATCGGCCCAGAATGAAAGCAGCCAAAGAATGAACCATTTCGAATACCGCGACGGCGTTCTGCATGCCGAGAACGTGCCCCTGACCCGGATCGCGGACGAGGTCGGCACCCCGGCCTATGTCTATTCCCGCGCGACCCTGACGCGCCACTACACCGTCTTCGCCGACGCCTTCAAGAAGGCCGGTCTGGATGCCACGATCTGCTATGCCGTGAAGGCGAACAGCAATCTGGCGGTAATCGCCCTGCTGGGTCGGTTGGGTGCCGGGGCCGATGTCGTGTCGGAAGGCGAGCTGCGCCGAGCCCTGGCCGCCGGCATTCCGCCAGAGCGCATCGTCTTCTCCGGAGTCGGGAAGGCGGAAAGCGAACTGCGATTCGCGCTGGAAACCGGCATCCACGAAATCAATGTGGAATCCGAAAGCGAGCTGCATCTTCTGTCGAAGGTGGCGACCGATCTGGGGCGCACGGCGGAGATCGCGATCCGTATCAACCCGGATGTCGATGCCAAGACCCACGAGAAGATCTCCACCGGCAAAAAGGAGAACAAGTTCGGCATCGACATCGACAAGGCCGACGATATCTACGCGCTGGCGGCTTCCCTGCCGGGGATCGAGCCGGTGTCGGTGGCGGTACATATCGGCAGCCAGCTGACCGATCTTGAGCCCTATCGCCAGGCCTTCCGCCGTGTGGCCGATCTGGTCGAGCGGCTGCGTGCCGCCGGTCACGGCATTGTGAGAGTCGATCTGGGCGGCGGCCTGGGCATTCCCTACGATGCCGAAGAACCGCCCCTGCCCGACGCCTATGCCGAGATGGTGGCCTCCGAGATTGCGCGCCTGAACTGCCCGGTCATGCTGGAACCCGGACGGATGATCGTCGGCAATGCCGGTATCCTGCTGTCCCGTGCCCTTGTGGTGAAACCGGGCGAAACCAAGCATTTCCTTGTGCTGGATGCGGCCATGAACGACCTGATCCGCCCGGCGCTGTACAACGGCCATCACGGCATTCGCCCGGTGGCGGAGGCGGCACCGGATGCGACACTGGGCCCGGTCGATGTTGTCGGTCCGGTCTGCGAATCCGGCGACACATTCGCCAAGGACCGAATGCTGCCGCCGATCGCCGAGGGAGATCTGGTCGCCTTCGGCAGTGCCGGCGCCTATGGCGCGGTGATGGCATCGACCTATAATTCCAGATTGCTGGTGCCGGAAGTGCTGGTCGACGGCGACCGCTACGATGTGGTGCGCCCGCGCCAGACCTACGAGGCCCTGATCGGCATGGACTCCATTCCGGATTGGCTGCACACTGACCGGGACGGCGACACCGGCGAACCGAGAAGGATCGGAGCGACAGGATGACCCAGAAAACGGCTCGGGGGGGCCAGGATCGACAGACAGGCGGATGGCCTGTCGGACTCTCCCGCGCGGTTTTGATCTGGGAACAACTGGAAGCCGCGTTCTGGCAACCGGTCGCCTTCACCCTGGTCTTCCTGTTCATCGCCCTGACCGGCCTGCTGCCGGAACTGCCAATCTGGCTGCACATCGCGATACTGGCGGCGTCTGGCGCCTACCTGCTGTGGCTGATCTGGCGCGGCGTCCACAATTTTTCCTGGCCCGATCGCCTCTCCGCCCGTCGGCGGATCGAGATCGTGAACCGGTTGGATCATCGTCCGCTTGAAACCCTGTCGGACCACCCCAGCACCGACGACCCCGTCCAATTGGCGCTATGGCAGGAACACCGCCGCAGAATGGAGGCGCGGATACGTGGCCTCTCCGTCGGCGCCCCGGCCCCGCAACTGGCCCGCCGCGATCCGATGGCGCTTCGCATCGGCGCCCTGGTTCTGCTTGTGGTCGGTCTCGGGCTGGCCGGTCGCGACGCGCCGGTGCGTCTCGGCGAGGCACTGATTCCGGCCACGTCGACCCCGGTGGCCGGTCTTGCCATCGGCATCGATGCCTGGCTGGCCCCGCCGGACTATACCGGCCTGCCACCGCAATTCATCGCCCGCAGCGGCGACGATGCCGCCCGAAGGAACGACCCGGCGCTGAAGGGCCCGGATCATACCGCGCCCGTCGGTTCCCGGCTGGTGGTTCAGGTCACCGGCGACCTGCCGCAGGCGGTACTGATGACACCCGCCGGCCCGGTCCCCTTCTCCGCCTTCGCCGATGGCGGATTTGCCGTGGAGCACGAGTTGACGGAATCGGGCAACGTGACGGTGATTGCGGATGATCAGGAACTTGCCGGTTGGACCATCCACACCGTTCCGGACGAAGCACCGGTCGTAACCCTGCCCGAAGCCCCTGTCCCCAGCCTGCAACAGGCCCTGACGATCACGCATACCGTTTCCGACGATTACGGCATCGCCAGCCTTGTTGCGGTGATCGAGCGCGCTGACCGCCCGATCGGTTCGGCCCAGTCCAGCCCGGACGGGGATGAGGCAATGGCCATCGTGACGCCCCTGCCGGTCCCCGACATCGCCAAATACGGCAAACAGCGCCGCGTCTACCGCGACTACACCGCCCATCCGTGGGCCGGCGGCGAGGTGCGGCTGACCCTCGTCGCAACCGATGCCATCGGCCAGGAAGGCCGCTCGGAGCCGGTGACGCTGATCCTGCCGGCCCGCAAGTTCAATCATCCCGTGGCTCAGATCATCGTCGAGCTGCGCCGTGAGCTGGCCTGGGACCCGGGCCGTAGCCGCATGGCCGTCGCCGATGCCCTGGAGGCCCTGGCATGGGGCCATGAAAACTACGGTGACGACGTGACGGTCTTCCTGTCGTTGCGGGAGGCGTTTACCCGCCTGCGCCGTCCGAAGCGCGGCGACGAACACGGCCGGGCCGCCGTCGACGAGGTTGTCGATCTGTTGTGGAAGACCGCGCTCTATCTGGAGGATGGCGGCGTGTCCCTGGCACTCGCCCGGTTGCGCGCCGCGGAGCAGGCCCTGATGGAAGCCATGGCCGAAGGCGCGAGCGATGCCGAACTGGACCGCCTGATGGACGAGCTGCAGGCGGCCATGAACGATTACATGTCCGCCATGACGGAACAGTTGCGTCAGAGCATGCAGGATGGCGAGGAAGTCCCGCAGTTCAATCCGGGCGACAACATGGTCTCGACGGACGACATCAACGACATGATGGACCAGATCCGCGAGATGATGCGCAACGGCATGACCGAGAGCGCGACCCAGATGCTGGAGCAACTGCGCCGCATGATGGAAAACATGCAGGCCGGCATGCAGACCCAGATGTCGCCCGACAACAGGGAAGCGATGCAGCTGCTGGAAAACATGAAGGACATCATGGAGGGACAGCGCGAGTTGATGGAGCGCACCCACCGCCAGACCCAGCAGCGAGACGGACAGCAGGGCCAGAACCAGCGTGACGGCGCCCAGGACGGGCAGAGCCAGAACCAGGCCGACGGCAGCCAGGGCGACCAGAGTGGTCAGGGCGGGGCCGATGCGGTGCTGCAGGACGCGTTGCGGCGTCAGCTGGGCGAGATCATGCGGCAGTTCGGCGAGATGATGGGGGAAATTCCGGAACCCTTTGGCCGTGCAGACGAGGGCATGGCGGAATCGTCCGAACGGCTGGGCGCCGGCGATCCCGGCGAGGCGCTGGGGGCTCAGGGTCAGGCCATGGACGCGCTTCAGGAAGCCGCCGAGGCCGCCCGCGATGCCTTCATGGAACGTTTCGACCGTCAGATGGGGCTGGGTCAGCAGATGCCGGGTCAATCTGGGCAGCAGACAATGGACCCGTTCGGGCGCCAGGCCAGCGAGACCTTCCGCGGGCCGATGCAGGGCGAAGTCGATGTGCCGGACGAGGGCAGCCTCGAACGCTCCCGCCAGATCCGGGACGAGTTGCGCCGTCGAGCCGGACAGCGCAGCCGGTCGTCGGAGGAACTGGACTATATCGACCGGCTGCTGGATCAATTCCAGTAACACCACCGCCCAAGTCCATCGACAGAGTCCCCGAATCGCCGCGCAGTAACCCCGCCTGAAACCAGCGGGATCGCCTGCCATGAATGTGATTTTCTTCGCCATGGTCGCCATTGCCTTCGTGGTCGCGGCCTATCGTCATGTGACCTGGACCGCACCGATCGCGGCGGCGGGCGAAGAGCTGCCGAAATCACCGATGGAACATCTCGGCCTGTCGATGATCGACACCGCCGAAGCCTCGGTGACGCTGGCCATCGGCCTGATCGGTGTCATGGCCCTGTTCCTCGGCCTGATGAAGGTCGCGGAAAATGGCGGTCTGCTGCGGATCGTGGCCAAACTGCTGAGACCGCTTCTGGTGCGCCTGTTCCCCGACGTGCCGGCAGAGCATCCGGCCATGGGTGCGATGATCATGAACATCTCCGCCAACGCATTGGGGCTCGGCAACGCGGCCACGCCGTTCGGCATCCGGGCCATGCAGGAACTCGACAAGCTGAACCCGCACAAGGGCACGGCAACCAATTCCATGGCGCTGTTTCTGGCAATCAATACCTCATCCGTCACGCTGCTGCCGACCGGGGTTATCGCGATCCGTGCCGCCGCGGGGTCCTCGGATCCGGCTGGTATCGTGCCGACCACCCTGATCGCGACGATCTGTTCGACCGCGATCGCCATCCTCAGCGCGAAACTGCTGCAGCGTCACTTCCGGGCACCGCCGCCGGATGCGGACTTCAATCCCGATGCCGCCGCCGGCACGGAGACGGACGACGGCGAGGCCCTGCCGCAGGAATCCGGCGAGGCCTATCCGCTCTGGGTGTCCGCCATCGCGCTGGGATGTCTGATCGGCTTCATCCCGCTCACCGTCGCCTATGGGTCCAGCATCGCGCCATGGATCATCCCCGGCCTGATGGTCGGATTTCTGACTTTCGGCGTTGCCAAGGGCGTGCCGATCTATGAGAGCTTCGTCGAAGGCGCGCGCGACGGATTCAACGTCGCGGTGCGCATCATCCCCTATCTGGTCGCGATCCTGGTTGCGGTCGGGATGTTCCGGGCCTCCGGTGCGATGGATCTGCTGATTGCACCGATCGGACTGATCACCGGCCCCCTCGGCCTGCCGGCGGAGGCGCTGCCCATGGCCCTGATGCGGCCCCTCAGCGGCTCGGGGGCCTATGGTATCATGGCGTCCATCATCAGCGACCCGGCCATCGGCCCCGATTCCTATGTCGGCTATCTGGTCACCACACTGCAGGGCTCGACCGAAACGACCTTCTATGTCCTGGCGGTATATTTTGGTGCGGTCCAGATTCGCCGGGTGCGCCACGCGCTGTGTGCGGCCCTGCTGGCCGATGCGGCCGGGATTACGGCCGCGGTCGTCGCTTGCCTGTTCCTGTTCGGCCATCTGACGTAGGGTACAGGGTCACAAGTGCCGTTCCGACGGAAGCCGCCGTCGGGGGTTGCCGCGCCTAGACGTGCCCGCTACCTGTTATCGCGACACAGCCAATCCTTTCGGACGGAGGGTACGCCCTATGGGACTTCAGTATCTGCACACCATGGTCCGTGTGACCGATCTCGATGCCAGCCTGGACTTCTACTGCAACAAGCTGGGCCTGCAGGAACACAGCCGCTATGACAGTGAACAGGGCCGCTTCACCCTGGTCATGCTCTGCGCGCCGGCCGACAAGGAAAGTGCCGATGCCGAGAAGGCGCCGCTGCTGGAACTGACCTATAACTGGGATCCGGAAGAGTATACCGGCGGCCGAAATTTCGGCCATCTCGCCTTCCGCGTCGACAACATCTACGAGACCTGCCAGGACCTCATGGATCAGGGCGTCACGATCAACCGTCCGCCCCGCGACGGCCGCATGGCATTCATCCGCTCGCCGGATGACATTTCGATCGAACTGCTGCAGCGCGGCGACGCCCTGCCCCAGGCGGAACCCTGGGCGTCGATGGGAAATACCGGGACTTGGTAACCCGACCCGGACCGTGATATAGGCAGCGTCGCGTGTCCCCGTAGCTCAGCTGGATAGAGCACAGGATTCCTAATCCTGGGGCCGTGGGTTCGAATCCCGCCGGGGACACCATCTCTCAGTCGTCTGCTATGGAGACCATCGACCGTTCATGTTCGGTCGATCCGCGTTGTCGACGCAATCTTGATCAAATTGTTCCTGATAACCAATTCTTTACGGCATTCGTGCGACACTCCCATTCCTGAACTTCAATGGATGAGCGCGCTGAATGCCTCGCGATAGCATCGAACCCTGCGTCGCCCCCTACACGGTAGCGAACGGCCGTGACCCGGCACGATTTCATGCCGGACATCCCGAAGAGCTGAGACCGCTCTGGGGCAAGGAGGTAGGTCGCCTTTTCGACTATTGGTCAGACATTTGCCAGGGGAGCCGATTTCCATCGCGGATCGACATCGACCCTCTGGATATCGCCAAACTGCTTCCGTATGTCTTTCTAGGCGACATTGATCCAGCAGGCCCGGAATATACCTATCGCCTAGCCGGTGAAGAGATCGTTGCCGTCTTCAATCGCTATAACGGTCAAAAGGGACTGGCAGGCGTCAAGCTCGGCGATTCCCTGCCTCCAGACAAAGCCGAGATGATTCGCAACCGTTGGCGGCCTCTCGTTGAAAACAGAGCGGCCATCTACATGCGTGGGCTGGTCTACAGCACCCTCGACAGTTTTGCCCTGGGGGAACGATTGATCCTGCCGCTTTCCAATTCCGGCGACCTTGTTGACGGATTTCTCGGGCTGACGGCGTGTCATTGGCACAAAAAGGACTCACCCGCCCATAGAGACGATCTGGACATCTATTACATCGATCCAGCGACTTTCAGCCAGTAGGGCGCCCCGTTCCGCCGGCCCCATTCATTCCTTGTCACCGCGCCAGATGCTCGAACAGACGGGCCACCGCCTCTGCACCGGGGTCATTGTGACCAACCAGGTTTTCCGAGGCGATATAGCTGGCACGGCCGGCGCGGGCACGTTCGATCCCGGCGGTGGCATCAGCACCGGCCCGCGCGGCGACGGCCGCCGCCGGAATGCCGTCCCGCAGCGCATCCAGCGCAGGTGCCAGCGCGTCGATCATGGTCCGGTCGCCAGGACCGGCTCCACCGACCTCCTGCACCCGATCCAGAGCCGTTTTGAGCGACCCGATCGTGTCCTCGCCGCTGGCCGAGGCATCGCCGGCCGCCGCAAAGAAAATTGCCAGCAACACGCCGGAGGATCCCCCCATGGTCTGGCTCAATTCCAGGCCGATCGCCCGATACAGCTGGGTCACATCGGCCTGCGGAAGTCGGTCCAGCGCACCGATCAGGGCACGGGCCGCCGTGGCCAGGGTGCTGCCGGTATCACCATCGCCCGAATGCAGGTCCAACGCGTTCAGATCCTTCTCCGCTGCGATGAACAATTCGCAGCAGGTCTCGATCAGCGCCCGGTTGCCGGCATGCTTTGACGGCATTGGCGCGATCGGCGTCAGACCGTCCGGCAGCGGCAGGACGTCGACCCCACCGACCGCACGGCAGCCCGGCCAGGCCTCGCAGGCCACTGGGGCAATCAGCGCCGTTTCCTGATCTTTCCCGACAGGAAGCAGCGAAATCGAGAACCCGCGCATGTCGAGAGACGTCATCAGCGGCGCCGGTCCGATCACCCACCGGATCTGATTGGCGATCCTGGACTTCAGCAGTTCCTCGGTGAGGACCGACATTTCCAGCGGCGTGGCACTGCCGAGATTGTTGATCAGGGCCGCATGCGGGCCTGGGCCAATGGTCCCCGAAAGCCGGTCCACCACCATATCGATGGCCCCGGCCGCGCCGGAAAATTCAACCTGCTCCACCCCCGGCTCGCCGTGGATGCCGAGGCCGAGTTCGGCCTTGCCTTCGGGAATCCGGTTATCCGCCGCATTGCCCGGTATGGTGCAGGACTGGAGGGACATGCCGATCGAGGCAACCCCGCCGATCACGTCTTTCGCCGCGGCCGTCACTGTCTCCAGACTGGCGCCCTGATCGGCCAGCGCGCCACAGATCTTGTGCACGAAAAGGGTTCCGGCCACGCCGCGCGCCTGGGGCAGATCCGGCAGGGCGATGTCGTCATCGACGATCACCATGTTCACGTTCAGGCCGAATGCCCGCGCCCGCTCCGCCGCAAGGCCGAAATTGAGACGGTCGCCGGTGTAGTTCTTCACGATCAGCAGGCAACCGGCCTTCCCGGTCACGGCGAGAATGCCCGCCAGAACGGCGTCGACCGACGGTGACGCGAAGACGTCGCCGCAGACCGCCGCGGTCAGCATGCCCTGTCCCACGAACCCGGCATGGCTCGGCTCATGCCCGGACCCGCCGCCGGATACCAGCGCGACCTTGGAACGGTCCCAGTCATTGCGAACCACGACCTTGATATGGGGGTAGCCATCCAGCCGCGCGAGCCGCCCGCCGGCATGCCGAAGCAACCCGTCGATGGCCTCGGTAACCAGTGCCTCTTTTGAATTGATGAACTGACTCATGGCTTCTCTCCCTAACGGATCCGATTGCCCAGGCTGTCGAAGTAAAGGGCGTCACGAGGTTCCACGTGAACGGTGTCCCCCGGTTCCAGGTCGGTATGCGCCTCGGTAAGCGTCACGACTTCCTGCCCGTCGAGCTTGACGACGAGGCGCGTCTGATCGCCGAGATGTTCGATCCGCGCGACCTCTGCGGGTTTGCCCTCGCCCAGGCGGACATGCTCCGGCCGAAGCCCGATGGTCTTTGCGCCCGTCGGCGCGCCGCCGAACAGATCGGCCGGCAAGGCATTGATTCTGGGCAGACCGAGGCGCCCCGCGACATACAGGCTGACAGGGTCCTCGTATATCTCTCGCGGTGTGCCGACCTGAACCAGCCGCCCCTCGTCCAGCACGCCGACGCGCGTCGCCATGGTCATCGCCTCGATCTGGTCGTGGGTGACATAGAGCAGGGTCGCGCCCAGGGTCGCATGGATGCGCTTCAGCTCGATCCTGAGATCAGCCCGCAGTTTCGCGTCGAGCGAACTCAGCGGTTCGTCCATCAGATAGATCGACGGGTCGCGCACCAGGGCACGCCCGATGGAGACGCGCTGCATCTCCCCGCCGGACAAGGCCGTTGCCTTGTTGTCCAGCTTACCTTCGATATGCAGTACTTCCGCGACCGCGCGGATCTTTCGCTTAATCTCATCCTCGGGCGTCTTGAGGATCGGGGAGCGCAGCGGAAAGGCAAGGTTCTCGCGGACCGTCATATGCGGATAGAGCGAGTATTGCTGGAACACCATCGCCACATCGCGCTGAGCCGGGGTTTCGTCGATGACGGACCGGCCAGCAATCCGAATGGTGCCGGACTCGGGCCGTTCCAGTCCCGATATCAGGCGCAGAGTGGTCGTCTTCCCCGCCCCCGTCGGGCCCAGCAGCACGACGAATCCGCCATCTTCGATGGTCAGGTTCAAACCGTCGACCGCCCGTGTCGATCCGAAACTCTTGCTCACACCCTCCAGAACGACATCAGCCATGGGACAGCACCCCCGCGTTCAGGTCGGACCGGATCGCCCGGCCGGTCTGATTGTCGAACAGCGTCACGGTCGATCCGTCGAAATCCAGCCCGACAGTCTCACCGACCCGGGCCGGCTGATCGGACGGGATGCGGGCCTTCACCGAGCCGTTCTGCGTCTTCAGCGTGACGATCTGTGTGGTCCCGAGATATTCGCTGGCGAGCACTTCCCCGCGATATCCGGCGGCATCCGAGAAGCGGATGTTCTCCGGCCGGACGCCATAGACCAGATCGCCCGTGAAGGGTTCCCGCAAGGTGGGCATGCCGAAGGACTGGTGATGAAGGGTCACCGCGGTCGCCCCGGTCTCGACGCTGGCGTGGAACTTCAGGAAGTTCATCGGCGGCGAGCCGATGAAGTCCGCCACGAACATCGTAGCCGGCTTGTCATAGATATCCTGCGGCGTCCCGAACTGCTCAATGACGCCGTGATTCATGACCACGATCTTGTCGCCCATCTGCATCGCCTCCAACTGGTCATGGGTGACATAGACCGTCGTCGCGTTCATGCGGTCGTGCAGATTCTTCAGTTCCTCGGCCATGTGTTCGCGGAACTCCGCATCCAACGCCCCGAGCGGCTCATCCATCAGGAAGCATTTCGGGTTGCGCACGATGGCACGCCCCAGCGCGACGCGTTGCCGATCCCCGCCGGACAGACCGCCAACAGGCCTGTCCAGGATCTTCTCAATGCTCAGAATTCGCGCGACTTCCGCGACCTTGCGCCGGACCTCGTCGCGCCGCATTCCCTGACTGATCAGTGGATAGCTGATGTTCTTGCGCACATTCATATGCGGATAGAGCGCAAACATCTGAAAGACGAAGGCGATGTCCCGCTTGCTGGCCGGCATCTGGCCGACCTCTTCGCCGCCGATAAAGATTTCGCCCGATGTCGGCAGTTCCAGGCCAGCGATCATGCGCAGGGTCGTCGTCTTGCCGCAGCCGGACGGCCCCAGCAGCATGAAGAACTCGCCATCTTCCACCTTGAAGGAGGATGACTGCACGGCGGTAAAGTCTCCGAACTCCTTGCACAAGTTCCGGATTACGATTTCAGCCATGGCATGCCCGCATTTCTGGGATCAGAGAAGGTCATAGCGCACTAGTCCGGGAAGTGGCTGACGACGATGAACATCACGGTGCCCACCAGCGTGACGATGAAGGAATAGGTGAAGGCGATCAGCAGGAATGGCTGCATCAGCATCACCACCCCGGTCGCGATCAGGATCGATGCCAGCATCTCCCAGGGACCGCGGCGCAGGCGTGCCAGACCGTTCAGAAAATTCCTCATTTCCGGACCGCTCCGAAGGTGATGCCGCGCAGCAGGTGCTTGCGAAGCAGGATCGTGAACACCATCACCGGCAGCAGGAAGATCGAGGCACCGGCCGCCACGGCGGGCCAGTCCTGGCCGCCGACCCCGATGATGGTCGGGATGAAGGGTGGCGCCGTCTGCGCAGTCCCGGACGTCAGCAACACGGCGAAGGCATATTCGTTCCAGGCGAAAATCAGGCAGAAAATGGCCGTCGAGGCGATGCCCGTCGCCGCCTGCGGCAGCACGACCTTGTAGAAGGCCTGGAACCGGGTATAGCCGTCGATCAGGGCCGCTTCCTCGTATTCGCGCGGGATCTCGTCGATGAACCCTTTCAGCAGCCAGACCGACAGCGAAAGGTTGACCGCCGTATACAGCAGGATCATTCCGGCATGGGTGTCCGACAGACCAACCGACCGGAACATCAGGAAGATCGGAATCGCGACCGCAATCGGCGGCATCATCCGGGTCGACAGGATGAAGAACAACAGATCGTCCTTGATCGGTACCCGGAAGCGCGAAAACGCATAGGCTGCGAGGGTGCCGAGAAAGACCGACAGGAATGTCGATCCGAAACCGATGATCACGGAATTCAGAAACCGCTCACCGAAACGGGAAGGCCCGGCAATCACCATGCCCTTGGCATGGACGATTTCCTCATACCAGGTGTCCGGCGGGTTCTGCGCCAGGTAATCCTCGGTCTGGCGCGTCTGCGTCGTGAACAAGTTCACATAGCCTTCAAGGGTCGGTTCGAACGTCACTTTCGGCGGATAGGCGATGGCATCCGAAGACGATTTGAAGCCGGTGGCCAGAATCCAGAGCAACGGCAGGAGAGTCACCAGCGCATAGCCGACGACCAGGATCCCGGCGATCCATTTCTGCCGCGCGGAGGGTTCGGTGATCGAATAGCCGCTCATCGGTCCTTCACCTTGTTCAACGCCTTCACATAGATCGAGGCGAGCCCGAACACGGTGACGAAGAGAATGATCGCATAGGCGGAGGAATAACCGGTCCGCCACTTCTCAAACGCTTCCCGCTTCAGGTTGATGGAGGTCAGTTCCGTCGTGGAGCCGGGTCCGCCGCCGGTCAGTTGCACGACCAGATCGAACATCTTGAAATTCTCGATGCCGCGGAACAGGACCGCCAGCATCAGAAACGGCAGCACCATGGGCACGGTAATGGTCCAGAACTGGCGCCATTTCGACGCGCGGTCGCATTCCGCCGCCTCATAGATCGTGTCCGGAATCGAGCGCAGCCCGGCCAAACAGATCAACATGATGAACGGGGTCCACATCCAGGTATCGACAATCACGATCGCCCAGGGCGCCAGCGCGACCTCGCCGATCATGGTGAAGCTTGTCGGCTCGACCCCGGTGAGGAAGGAGACCGCATAGTTGAACAGGCCGATCTGCGGCTGATAGAGGAAGGTCCAGAAGTTCCCGACCACCGCGGGCGACAGCATCATCGGCAACACGATGATCGTGGTCCAGAGATCGTTGCCCTTGAATTTGCGGTTGATCAGCCAGGCCAGGGCGAAGCCGATCAGCACCTGTATGAAAATCGTCCAGAACAGGAAATGCGCCGTCGCCTGCATGGTCAGCCAGATATCGGCGTCGGTCAGGATGCGCTCGTAATTGCGCAGGCCGATCCATTTCACATCGGCGTTCGGCCGGTTGGCGCGATAGTTCGTGAAGCTGAGCCAGATCGTCCAGAGCAGCGGGAAGATGTTGATCGCCAGAAGCAGCAGGACGGTCGGCGTCACGAACATCCAGGCGATGGTCCGGTCGGAATAGCCCTTGATCTTTCGTGCCACCCTGGGCGGCGTCGCCTTTGCGACGCGATCAATCGCGCTTTCGGACATGACTGGTCGTTCCTCGAGGCGTTTCCCGGAGAATGCGCGGGGCCGGGAGCTTCCCGAAAGCCCCGCGCGTTCGCTTTCGGCCCGATCAGCAGTATCGGGCCGATTCGCGTCGGATCAGAGTTTGCCTTCGTCTTCGAAGACTTCGATCCAGTCCTCGACGAGGGCATCCAGGGCTTCCTTGGCGGTGCCCTCACCCGCGATCACGTATTTGTGGACTCGGTCCTGCATCGACAGCAGCAGCGAGGCATAGGCCGGCTCTGCCCAGAAATCCTTCACGATCGCCATGGAGTCGAGGAAGGTCTGCGCATAGGGCTGACTGGAGGCGAAGCCCGGGTCCTCGACCACCGCCCGCAGAGCGGAATAGCCGCCGAGCTCCCACCATCGCTTCTGAATTTCAGGCTGTGCGAACCACTTGATGTATTCCAGCGCCGCGTCCTGACTGTCGGAGTAGGACACGACCGAAATGCCCTGCCCGCCGAGCTGGGCAAAGTGCCCCGCCGGACCGGCCGGATTCGCGAAATAGCCCGACTTGTCACCGCCGACATTCGGATCCGCGTGGACGCCCGGCCAGATGAAGGCAAAGTTCATCTGCAGGGCGACCTGCCCCGACTTGTAGGCATCGATGTTCTCGGACATGTACCAGTCCGACGAACCCGGCGGCGTGCAGCAGTCATAGAGCGATTTGTAGAATTCCAGACCTTCGACCGCGCCGTCTGAATTGACGAAACCTTCCAGGTCGTAGGGCTTATCGGGGTTCTGATATTCGAACCCGTAATTGTAGAGGGCGTTCGTCACGCCCATGGTGATGCCTTCGGAACCGCGCTCGGTGTAGATCGCCGCGCCATAGACGGTCGTACCGTCGATTTCGCGCCCCTGGAAGAACTCGGCTATGTCCTTGAGTTCCGCCTGCGTGTTCGGCGCAGCCAGCGCCCGGCCGTACTTCTCCTTGAACTCCGCCTGCAGTTCCGGACGTTCGAACCAGTCCTTGCGATAGGTCCAGCCCACCACGTCGCCGAAGGCCGGAAGCGCCCAGTAGTTCGGCGTCCCCTTCGGCCATTCCGCATAGCCGGTCACGGTGGCGGGAATGAAGTCGTCCATCGTGATGCCCTGGGCATCGAAGAAGTCGTTGAGCTTGATGTAATGCCCGGCCTCGGCGCCGAGGCCGATCCACTGGCTGTCCCCGATCATCAGATCGCAAAGCTGACCGCCGGAATTCAGCTCGTTCAGCATGCGGTCGGCAAAATTCGGCCAGGGCACGAACTCGAAGCTCATGTTATGGCCGGTCTTGGTTTCAAAGTCCTTGGACAGTTCGATCAACGCATTTGCCGGATCCCATGCGGCCCAGCAGAGGGTCAGATCATCGGCATTGGCGGCCGGGGCGGTCGCCGCCGACAGCGCAGCGGCCGACACGGCGGCTGCAAACAACTTGGTTTTCATTGGGTCTCTCCTCGGTTTCCTCACCTGAACATCGCGCGTCCTGGTCGCGGCGGTCGCATTCTTGTGTGTGTCTAACCGCTGGGCATGAACCCTAAATGAGGTACGTACCTCATAGCAAGTGGAAAATTTCCCGCACGCCGGACTGCGCTCGGCGCGGCCAGTCGAAAACGGTTCGATCAGGGCAGGTTTTCGCGGGTTACGATGTCGATCCGGATGCGTTCCTGGGCCTCGAAGATCGCGACACTGTCGCATTTCGCGCGCAGCACCCTCAACGTGCTGCGGGCCAGATGCCCGACATTCTGGGCGATCACCGCATCCATTTCCCCGGCCAAAAGGGCATCCCGAGTTCTGGGGGTCAGTTCGTGCCCGACAACGACCAGATCCATCAGGCGGCCCGTTTCGCGCAACGCATCGAGTATGTATCGATTGCCGGTACCCATTGAATAGACCGCGACGAGATCGGAATGCGCGGCCACGATTCTATGCAGGATCGCGCGGGCGCGGGCCGGGTCATCATGGGTCTCAACGGAGGGCAGGACCTGCAGGCCGGCAAACTCCTCGCCGATTACGGAATCGAATCCCAGGCGCCGATCGATGCTGTCCCGGGCGATCATCGAGTTGGCGATGACAAGAACTTTTCCGCGGGGTTTCCGGACAAAACGCCCGATCAGAAGACCCGCCGTCCGCCCTGCCTGCTGACTGTTCACCCCGACAAAGAAATCCCGTTCGGAACTGGGTAGGTCGGCAATCAACGCCGACACCGCGATCCCATCCGCCTTCAACCGGGCAATCGCATCGCGCACTTGCGGTGTTTCCTGGGCCATGATTGCGACGCCATCCGGCCTGGACGCGCGCAGCCGGTGCAGCGCCTGCGCGATTGCGTGCGGATCCTCCGGCATGACCGACATGATCTTCAGGGACACGCGGTCGGCGAACTGCGCGCCCGACGCTTCGACAAGGGCTTCCCGGAGCGTTTCCACAAATTGACTGTCATTTTTCGGAAGCAGGACGACGAACCGGTATTCCCGCTGTCGTGCAAGGTTTGCGGCCGACGTATCCCGGACATAGCCGAGTTTCCGGATTGCCTCCTGCACCCGATTCACGGTCTTTTCGCGGACACCCGGCCGGCCGTTCAATACGCGGTCGACGGTCGCCAGGCTGACGCCGGCCTCGTTCGCGATATCGTGTACAGTCGGCCTTGCCATTGCGTCCTCCGTCCCGACGTTACTGTGCGTCGCTGAGGTACGTCAATCAACCGCAACGCCTCCGGCGGGGTCTACGGCGGCACCCTTCAGCCGGCGTCATCCACCTCCCAATCCGGCGCCCGGTAGGCCTCGACCATGAAGTCGATGAAGTTCCGAATCCGGGGAACCATGTGCCGATCGGGCAGGAACACCGCATGGATCGAACCGTCATCCATTGCCGTGATGTCCGACAGAATCTGGATCAGGTCGCCTCGAGCGATCGCCGGACGGGCGAGATGTTCCGCCATGCGCATGACGCCGACCCCGGCGACGCACATCTGGAACAGCGACATGCCCTGATTGCTGCGAAAGCGGCTTTCAGCACGAAACGTAACGGGTTCCCCGTCCACCACGAATTTCCAGCGGTTCAAGTGAACCCGACTGCCGTCCCAGGCAAGACAGGGCAGCCGTGCCAGGTCGTCGACACTGCTCGGCTTTCCGTGCCTGGCAAGAAGGTCCGGGGACGCGACCACAATCCGCCGCAACCCGCAGAGACGACGGTGCATCAGACTGGAATCCGGCAGCGCGCCCATCCGGATTGCAACGTCGATCCGATCGTCGATCAGGCTTTCATGATCGTCCGTCAGGCGCAGGTCGAGGGACAGATTCGGGTAACGATTCAGGAATTCCGGCATCAGAGGTGTAACGCGGTCCAAGCCGAAGGCGATGGGTGCGGACACGCGAAGGTGTCCCTCGACCTGGGTCTCGTCATGCTGCCAGTCGGCCTCGGCCTGCTCCACCAGATCGACGACGCGCCGTGCGGTTTCCAGGAAACGCTCCCCCTCCGCGGTCAGGCGGTGCCCGCGCGTCGTTCGGTGCAGCAGTTTCGCCCCCAGCCTCGTTTCCAGGCGCTGAATGGTCTGGCTGACAAAGGGCTGACTGACCCCCAGGCCATGGGCGGCAGAGGTGAACCCGCCAGTCTCGACGACGGTTCGGAAGACACGCATTTCCAACAGACGGTCGTCCTTCACGGCCTCACCTCCCCTTTCCCGACGCCACGTCTTCTAGCGCCACATCGCGGGCAATAAGTCTTATTGCCGATCCTGCATTGAACGGAATCACGGGCCCGACCACAATCCTTGGCGAACATCCGGCCCGAAACAGGCACGGAAGCGAAAGGACAAAGCCATGTTGGATCTCGGTAATCGTGTCTCGATCTATCAGCCGGAACAGGAAGGTTTGATCTTTCCCGAACTGCCGGAATTTTCCTCGGTGGCGGACGAGCGCCGCCATCGGAAGGAACGACTGGTGGCGGCCTGCCGTGCATTTGCGCAGCAGGGATTCGATTACGGATTTGCCGGGCATCTGACCGTGCGGGACCCGGAGCGGCCCGAACTCTACTGGACCAACCCGATGTGCGTTCATTTCGACAAGGTGAAGATGTCGAACCTGATCCTTGTCGATCACAAAGGGTATGTCGTCGAGGGCAAACACGCGGTCAATCGCGCCGGGTTCGTCCTGCACGCCAATGTGCACGAGGCGCATCCAGACATCATCGCCATGTGCCATGCGCACACCGTCTATGGTACGGCCTGGGCGTCGACGGGTCGGGCGATCGACCCCATTACACAGGATGCCTGTGCCTTCTTCGAAGACCACGTCGTGATCGGCGAGCAGGGCGGGCAGGTTGCCGTGGAAAACCATGCCGGATCCGACGTCGCAAAGGCCTTCAAGGGGGTGAAGGCCGCGCTGCATCAGAATCATGGCCTGCTGACCGCTAGCCGGCATTCGATCGAATCCGCCGCCTTCTGGTTCATTGCCCTGGAACGCTGTTGCCAGCAGCAGCTCGACATCGCCGCCTCCGGGATCACACCGATCCGCATTCCCGATGACCGCGCCCGGTACAGCCGCGAACATGTCGGCAGCGAGTATATCGGTTGGCTGCATTTTCAGACGATCTGGAACCAGCTGGTCGAGGATCAGCCTGACATGTTCGACTGACCCGGCAGCGTTCTCGGGGAAGTCGGATCGGCACGCTTCCCCGCCTGCCGGCCTTTGGCTTGCGTCCCTGAACGGCTACAACTAGGAAACGCCGTTTCAGGCATTCTCATGGAAAGGCCGTGCCGTGCAGGCGTTGTTTGACATCGTTCTCCCCGTTTTCGCGATCGTCGCGTCGGGATATCTGTGCGGTTATAAAAACCTGCTGGGACCGGAAAGCAGCGAAGCGCTGAACGCCTTCGTCTACTGGGTCGCACTGCCGGCACTGTTGTTCAATGCCATGGCGAATGTCGACCTCGCGCAGGTCTATAACCTACCCTTCATGGCAGGTTTCACCCTGGCCCTGGCGGTAACCTGGGCACTGACCGGGTTACTCGGCCGCCATGTCTTCCGGCTCAGTGCCGCGGAATCGGCCCTGCACGGACTGAACAGCGCCTATCCCAATTCGGGCTTCATGGGAATTCCGCTGGCCATCGCGGCCTTTGGCGACGAGGCCGCGTTGCCCGCAATCGTCGCGACCGTCATATCCGTCCTGTCGGTCGCCCTGGCCGTGATCCCGATCGAAATCGCCCGGCAACAGAAGTCGGATGTTCTTAAGATCGTCGGGCGCGTACTGGGGGCGCTGGTTCGAAACCCGATGATCATCGCCCCCTGCGCAGGTCTGCTCTGGGCCTGGAGCGGATGGGAACTGCCCATTTTTGTCGAGACCTATACCGGAATTCTCGGCGCGGCGGCGGGCCCCTGTGCCCTTTTCTCCATCGGATTGTTCCTCGTCGGTAAACCGCTGACCGAAGGCAGCATGGAGGTGGTCTCAATGACCCTGGCCAAGCTCGTCCTGCATCCGTTGCTGACAGCGGTTGCGGTTCTGTTGCTTTTTCCAACGGACCCGCTCTGGGCGATGGTCGCGATCCTGTCAGCGGCGCTGCCGATCGGCTCCGGCCCGTTCGTGCTGGCTCAGGCCCAGGGCATCTATGTTCGCCGAACCTCTACCGTCATGCTGGTCACGACGCTTCTTTCCGTGGTGACGATATCCGGATTTTTCCTGTTCATCCCCGGTCTGTCCTGAACCCGATGCGTGCACGCCAGCCCGCTATCTCTCGTTGGCACCCTTGCCTGCCAGAATGTGCGGTCGGAACCTGGCTATCCGGGCAATCCGCGTCTCGGGCTTCTTCGCGCCGGTCAGGTTGATGACATAGCTGCGTTGCCGCCCCGGCGTCAGGGCCTGAAACCCCTCCGCCAGTTCCGGGTCCGCATCCAGGGCATCGGCCAGTTCCTCCGGCAATTCGATTTCAACCGACTTCTTCTCCGGCGTGATGCCCGCCTCCGCATAGGACATGGCCTCGGCCAGATACGCGCGGAGAACAGGTTCCAGCGCCGCAACCCGTTCTGCGTCAACGAAGCGGACGACATCCGGATTCTGGGTGTTCGGCCCCTGCCGTTCCAGAATGCCATCGGGGTCTTTCAGCAGGGCTGACTTGAAGAAGGAGAGACGGAAACCGTCGCGCAAGGCCCCGATGAGTGCGATGTTGCGGCCCGCATGCATGTAGCAGGGATGGCCCCATTTCACCGTTTCGATCAGACCCATGTCGCGGCAAATGCGGCGCAGATGCGCCAGCCCGGACGACCATGTTCGCGTCACGCAGTCCGGCGTGGCAAACCGGTCGCACCGGCCGCATCCCTTGCTGAAATAGTCTTCGATCTCGGTAATCATGGGCACCGCATTCGAACAGGCTGCGCGCAATAACCGCGCCGATCAGGCACGATGAATCCAGGTGGCGCGATCGTGGATGCCGCTGCCTGCGCTGTAAAGTGCCATGCGCCCTCAAGCCCGTGACGGCAGGTACCGGTACAGGGCCATTCCGGCGATCAAAGCCGCGAAAAAGATCCAGACGGACGGTCCGCCGATGCCGAGCACCGCGACGGCCGGTCCAGGGCACAGGCCGACCAGCCCCCAACCGACACCGAACAACACCGACCCAGCGAGAAGCCGTCGATCGATCCCTGTGGCGGTCGGACGCTGAACGGTCTCCCTGGTCAGGGTGCGGTCCCCGCGTCTGCGGACAATCCACCAGGCCGGGCCCATCGGCAGCAGGGCCCCCGCCATGACGAAAGCGAGAGTCGGGTCCCAGTCGCCCAGGACATCGAGGAACCCAAGGACCCGCGCGGGGTTGATCATGTCGGACAGGGCTAGGCCCGCCCCGAACACCAATCCGGCAAGTCCGGCGATCATCGAATGACGGTTCATTGCACGGCTCCCGTCGTCAGTCGGACAAGGGATGTCGTCAGGGCGGCAACCGCCATGAAGACCGCCACCGCCGCCATCGACCGCGGTGATCCGCGCGATAGTCCACAGACTCCATGACCGCTTGTGCAGCCGCTGCCCAGACGCGTGCCATAGCCAACCAGAACGCCACCGATCAGCAGCACCGGAAGACTGTCCGTCACCGAAATCGCCAAGGGAAAACCGGCCTGTCGAAGCAACAGCGGGGCCAGGATCAAGCCCAGGGCAAACAGGACGGCCGGCCCGACCACGAGCCGGTCCCCGACCGTTCCCCATGGCGGCAGCAGGCGGCCGAGTATCCCGCTTACCCCGGCGATCCGTCCGTTCACGAGCAACATCAAGGCAGCGGCGCATCCGATCAGCAGACCGCCTGCAAACCCCATAATCCAAGCATCTTCGATCATGTAACACTCCAGACCATTCGATCGTGCATCCGGAGAAGTCTTTCACATTTCCCCGCATCGGGAAACGCGCGCAACCGGAAAGCCGGAGCCCGATCGGCTGATTAGTTTTTTGCTACGCAATATTTTGAAATTTGATATTTTCGCTAATCAACCGTTCTTCTTATGCTCAAGACCGTTCCCGAATGCAGGTTACAAGGAAGTGAGGGTAGCGGGATGTCTGTCGAGAAAGTGGAAGTGCTGGTGATCGGAGCCGGACAGGCCGGTGTCGCCATGAGCGAACATCTGGGGCGGAACGGTATTCCGCACCTTGTCCTTGAGCGGCACCGCATCGCGGAACGCTGGCGGTCCGAACGCTGGGACTCCCTGGTCGCCAACGGGCCAGCCTGGCACGACCGGTTTCCTGGCATGACCTACGACGATATCGACCCGGAGGCCTTCGCACCGAAGGAACGGGTGGCGCAGTACTTCGCCCAATATGCGGAGAAGATCGGCGCACCGATCCGCTGCGGCGTCAATGTGACAGCCGTCCGCCGCAATGAAGGCCGCGCGGGCTTCCGCGCAGAGACATCCGACGGCGTGATCGAGGCGAACCACATTGTCGCGGCGACCGGCCCGTTTCAGAAACCCATCATGCCCGCAATCGTTCCGGAGGATGCGGGCATCCACCAGATCCATTCCAGCGCGTATCGGAACCCCGAACAGTTGCCGGAAGGCGCTGTCCTGGTCGTCGGTGCCGGGTCGTCCGGCGGACAGATCGCTGACGAATTGCTGCGTGCGGGTCGCCGGACCTTCCTGTCGGTCGGGCCGCATGACCGACCGCCCCGGCGTTATCGCGGGCTCGACTACTGCTGGTGGCTGGGCGTGATGGGCAAATGGGACATCCAGACGCCCGCGCCGGGAACGGAGCATGTCACGATTTCGGTCAGCGGCGCGCATGGCGGCGAGACGGTTGACTTCAGACGGCTGGCGGCGCGCGGCATGACCCTGGTTGGACGGACGGAGGAATTTCGCGACGGTTCCCTGTACTTCCGCGGCGATCTGGCGGAGAACATCGCGCGTGGCGACGCCAATTACCTGTCCGTTCTGGACGAGGCCGACGCCTATGCGGAGCGCAACGGACTGGATCTGCCGGAGGAGCCCGAGGCGCGCCGGTTCCTGCCCGACCCGGACTGCGTGAAGAACCCGATCCCATCCCTGGACCTTGGGAAGGAAGGGATCACATCGATTATCTGGGCAACCGGCTTCGCCTATGATTTCGGCTGGCTGCAGGTCGATGCGTTCGACCCCACGGGCAAGCCGAGCCACCAACGCGGCGTTTCCACGGAACCCGGCGTGTATTTCGTCGGCCTGCCCTGGCTGTCCCGGCGTGGTTCATCCTTCATATGGGGTGTCTGGCACGACGCGCGGTTCATCGCCGATCACATCATGACGCAGGTCAGCTACGCGACCTATCACGACAGCGTCCAGGAGCATCTGTCAGCCCCCGCCCCGAAGGCGAAGGCCGGCTGACACGAAACCATCGAACAGGGAAGCACACGCAAATGGCGCATAAGAGAATCCGGAAGTTCAATACGAGGGACACCTATCCGGAGCAGAAACTGGACAACGACCTGTGCCAGTCCGTCGTGGCGCGCGGCACGATGGTCTTCGTCCGCGGCCAGATCGGGCAGGATCTCGAGACGTCGAAGTCGGTCGGGATCGGCGATCCCGGTGCACAGGCGCACAAGGCCATGCAGAACATCCGCATGTTGCTGGAAGAAAGTGGCGCGAAGATGGAGCATATCTGCCGGCTGGTCGTCTATCTGACCGACATTCGCTACCGCGAGGCGGTGTACCGCGCGATTGGCGAATATACAAAGGGGGTCTTCCCCGTTTCGACCGGGCTCGTCGTCCCCGCACTCGCCCGCCCCGAATGGCTGGTCGAGATCGAAGCAACCGCCGTCATCCCCGACCAGGAGGCCTGATCATGGCAGCGCTGACAGACACACAGAAACAATCCTTCCACGACAACGGGTACCTGGTCGTCGAGGACGCGGTCGATGCCGGCCTGCTGCAGCGATTGAGGCAGGATTTCGATGGATGGGTCGCGGACAGCGCCGGTCACGACGCCCCCTTTGGCGAAACCGTTGACGGCCGTCCGCGTTTTGACCTGCAGCCCCCCGCGGACGGGAAGCCGGCGGCCCTGCGCCGCGTCCAGGCCCCTACCGAGGTCTCGGACGCCTACTACGAGGCCATGGCGGACAGCCGGATGACGGACATGGTGGCCGATCTGATCGGGCCGAACATCAAGCTGCATCACACCAAGATCAACTCGAAGCAGCCGGGCGCGGCGACCATGGTGAAATGGCATCAGGATTTTGCCTTCACCCCGCATTCCAACGCCGACCTGATTACCGCGCTGCTGATGATCGACGACGTGGACGAAACCAACGGCCCCCTGGCCGTCGCCCCTGGCAGTCACAAGGGCCCGATTCACAGCATCTGGCAGGATGGGGTCTTCACCGGCGCCGTGGCCCCGGAAATCGAGGCGGACATGAAACGGCAATCGACCCTGTGCATGGGCAAGGCCGGGTCGGTCTGCCTGATGCATACGCGCCTTGCCCACGGGTCCGAACCGAACCTGTCCAGCCGGCCGCGAACGCTGTTCATCTGTGTCTATTCGGCGGGTGATGCGATGCCCTGCACACCGAACCCGGTCCCGACCCGGCATATGGGGCTTTTCGTGCGCGGCACCGATCCGCATCGCGTCCGGGGCGAAGCCTATGATGTGGCCGTTCCGGAATATCCCAAGACCTCCTTCTTCGCCCAGCAATCGGATCAGGAACGCCGCGCATGACCTTCTCCATCGTTGCCCGATGCACCGAAACGGGGATGTTCGGTGTCGCGGTCTCGTCGTCCTCCCCGGCTGTCGCGGCCCGCTGTGCTTATGCGCAAGCCGGGGTTGGCGCGGTTTCCAGTCAGAACGTGACGGACCCGCGTCTTGGAACGCGGGGATTGGAACTGCTGGCGCGGGGAGCAACCGCCGAAGAGACGATCGCGATATTGCAGCGTACCGGGGACCATATCGACTTCCGGCAGGTTCTGGCCGTCGACGACGCCGGTGGCAGTGCGATCCATTCCGGCGGGAATGTTCTGGGCATCTGGGGGGAAGCCAGAGCGGACAATGTCGCCTGCGGCGGAAACCTGCTGGCGAATCCCGATGTGCCCCAGGCGATGGTCCACGCCTTCCAGGCTGCTACCGGCGCGCTGGGCGATCGGCTGATTGCCGTCATGCGGGCCGCGCAGGAGGCCGGGGGCGAAGCCGGGCCGGTCCATTCCGCGGGAATGAAGCTGGTGCGCGACGTGCCCTGGCCCGTGGCGGATCTGCGGGTCGACTGGACCGAAGGCGACCCGATCGCCGAACTGACCGATCTGTGGCGGATCTATGCGCCGCAACTGGACGATTACGTCCGGCGCGCGCTGGATCCGAATGCGGCCCCCAGCTATGGTGTGCCGGGCGATGAATAGCCCGTCGCCCCCCTGATCGGACAGGCCGGCGATGGCGATCCGCTACACACTTCGGCAGCTGGAATACTTCGTCGCGGTCGGCGATGCCGGCAGCATCGCCGTGGCCGCCGGACGGCTCAACATTTCGGCGCCGTCGATCTCAACCGCCATTTCCCAGCTTGAGGATGCGCTCGGCATCACCCTGTTCGTTCGGCAGCACGCCCAGGGTCTGTCGCTGACGCCGGGTGGCCGCCGGCTCTACAAGGCGGCCCGGGAACTGCTGGAAGGCGCCGGCGCGCTGCACGCCATGGCGGGTGAGATCTCCGACGAGATCAGCGGGCCGATATCCGTCGGCTGCCTGCTGACAATCGCGCCATATTTCCTGCCGGAACTCCGCAAGGCGTTCGAGGATCGCTTTCCCGGCGCGGCCTTCCGTCACGAGGAAGCGCATCAGGCCGATCTGTTCCGGATGATCCGTGCGGCGGAAATCGACACCGCCATCACCTATGACATGGAAATCCCCAAGGATATCGCCTTCGAACCGCTTGCCGATTTGCGCCCCTACGCCCTGTTCCCGCCGGACCATCCTTTGGCCGGCCAGGCGACCGTTTCCCTGCGCGACCTGGCGGCGCATCCGCTGGTCCTGCTGGATCTTCCGATCAGCCGCGACTATTTCCAGTCGATGTTTCACGGTGTCGGATTGAAACCACGGATTGCCAATCGCTCCGCCAATCTGGCCATGGTTCGCACTATGGTGGCGAACGGATTCGGCTACGGGCTGCTCAACGTCCCCAGCGCCAACCCGAACGCCCCCGACGGGAAGCCGCTTGTCTTTCGGCCGATATCGGACGACCTGCAGCCTTTACGCGTCGGACTGCTGACCATGCGCACCGAAAAGAAGCCGCGAATTCTGAAGGAATTCGAGACACTGTGCCGGGGTCGGGTCCCGCCGCTGGCGCTAAGCCGACATCCGGTTCAGTAAGGTTTCCAGAAACCGGTCACAGGCCGCGATCTGGGACGCCTCGATGAATTCGTCAGGCTTGTGCCCCTGGGCCATGGATCCCGGACCACAAACCACCGTTGGAATCCCCAGTCGCGCATCGAACAGCCCGCCTTCAGTGCCGAAGGCGACCTTTGTCGTGGCATTGGCCCCTGTCAGGGATTTGACGAAGGACACGACCTCCACATCCGATGGGGTGTCCAGGCCGGGATACTGGTTCACGATCTCGACCGAAATCCCGCAGCCCTCCTCATGATGCCTGGTAATGGTCGCTGCGGCCGCCTCGATCCGGCTCAACAGGTCGGCAGGGTCATCCGCCTTCAGATGGCGAATTTCGAAGTCGATCACGCAGCGGTTGGGTACGATGTTCAGGGCGGTGCCCCCCTGAATGATGCCCGCATGCACCGTGGAATACGGCACGTCATAATCGTCGTCCCGGGCGCCGCCCTCAGCGAGTTCCAACTGAAGGGCGCGAAGGGCCTGTATGAAATCGGCCGCGAGGTGAATGGCGTTGACGCCTTGCGGTGCCAGCGCGGAATGCACCTCAAGGCCCTTGCAAATCGCCCGGGCCGCAATCTTGCCCTTGTGCCCGGTGGCAACGGACAGTTCGGTGGGCTCACCGACGATGCAAAACCCTGGACGGTCTGGTGCCGTCTCCAGGGTATCGAGCAGACGCCGGACGCCGATGCAGCCGATTTCTTCGTCATAGGACAGGGCGAGGTGCAGCGGTTTTGTTAGATTCCGATCCGCCGCCAGCATCATCGCCCGAAGGGCGCAGGCGACGAAGCCCTTCATGTCCGTCGTCCCGCGTCCATAGAGGCGCCCTTCCCGTTCGGTCAGACGGAACGGCTCCACGGACCAGTTCTGACCGTCGACCGGGACGACATCGGTATGGCCGGATAGCATGACCCCGCCGCCCCCCGCCGGGCCGGTGCTCGCGTAGAGATTGGCGTTGGTCCCGTCGGGGCTCTCGATGATGCGGCATTCGATCCCCGCGTCGGCCAGCAGGTCGGCCACATAGCGGATGAGATCGATATTCGGCGTCCGGCTGACCGTCTGAAAGGAAATCAGTCGGTCGAGAATATCACGGCTGTTCAACATGGTGCGGGGCCCCGTCATCGATCATTCCATACAGCCTAACGGTCTGATGGCACTGATCAAACCTGCAAATGAACGTTTGGGGATGCCGCGACACTCAGGTCCGGTTCATGGGTCCGTCGGCAGTGGAAAGATATGCCGCCAGAGTCTCACCTGCATCCGCGATGTGGCGGGTCAGGACGGCGACGGCCTCCTCTGCATCTCGGCGTCGGCACGCCTCCAGAAGCTGCCGGTGATCGTCATGCGATCGGTCGGCGTATTGCAGCGCCTTGATGGTAAAGCGCAAATACCGGTCGGCCACATCATTGAGGTTTTCGATATGGGCTAGCAGGCGCGGTCTGCCCGCTGCTTCATACAACAGGGTGTGAAACTGCTTGTTCAGGCGGCCGAACTCCTGAAGTCCGGCGCGCTCCATCTGATCCTGCATCGCTGCAGCGCGGTCGATCCGGGAATTCGACAGTTCCGGAATCGCCATACGCATGGCGTGGGTCTCCGCCAGGACCCGCATCTCATAGACCTCGACCAATTCTGCAAGGTCGAGCGGCGCGGCCACCGCACCCTTGTTCGGGATGATGGAGACCAGGCCCTCAGCCTCGAGCAGCCGCAGGGCCTCGCGGACGGGAATCCGACTGGTCGCGAAACGGCTGGCAATCTCGTCCTGCCGCAACGGCGCCCCCGGCTCAATTCGACCGGACAGAATTTCCTCACGGATTCTGGGCACGAGCTGGCGAACATTATCCCCGCCGCGCCGCGAGGCGGCAGTTGCCGTTTCGGTTTTCATCAATGCATGCGCCCTGGTGCGTACGGACAGTCAACTGGTTCATCCAGTTCCGCAATTTGCATACACCACTACGGCATCGCCGACCAGAAGCGTAGAAGGGGGCGACCTGCAATGGCCGCCCCGATTTCTGTCAGACCGACCATGCCGTACGGATTCGATCCCGGATTCCGGTCAGACGCGCGACACCTTCATTCGCAAACACAAAACGGAGGTAGCGACCGGCATTTTCCTCGTCCCCCCACCCGGTCATTGGCGCTGGTCAGCGCCGCGGCTGCACCGGGCATTCCGATGCCGACCTGACACACGACATTCGTCAGGCTGACCAATCCGATATCGTCCATGATCTTTCTGGGTGCGACGATCCAGCCGACACGCCATCCGATCATCCGGTATTCCTTGGAAACGCTGCCAACAGTTATCGTCCGCTCTCGAAGTTCCGGAAAGGAAGCCGGATGAAGTACCGGACGGCCGTCGAACAGTATCCGTTCCATTGCTGCGTCATGGACAATCCAGGCATCCGCCGTCTCGGCGGCGGCCGCAATCTCTTCCCATTCCGAACGCGTGTGAACGACCCCACTGGGCATCGAAGGACTCATCGTCAGGATGGCGCGCGTCTTCGCTGAAACGGCGTTTCGCAGCCGGTCGATATCAAGACGCCATCCCCCGTCCACGACCCTGATCGGAACAAATTTCGGCACCCCGTTCGCCAGCCTGATCCGGTTGATCAGACCGGCATAGGCAGGGTCGGTAATGATTACCTCGTCCTCCGGCTCCAGGATCGCCAACAGAACGTTCAGCACGCCGGCCAGCCCGCCGGCGGAAATGATGCATTCGGCCTCCGGATCATAAGGTCGACCGGCGGCCTGTGAGACCCTGTTTGCCGCCGCTTCACGCAGTGCGTGAATGCCGAGAAAGGGGAGATAGCTGTTCGCATCGTCCCGCGTGATGGCCGCAAGTGTGGCGCCGATGGCATCTTCCGGCGGCGGGATGTCGGTATCCAGGTTTTCCAGGCGCAGCATTTCCGCATTGCCGGCGGCATCCGCGGCATTCCCCATGCGGTCGACGCCGATACCGGGAATTCCGATCAATCGAGAAACGGTCATGGTCGCTCCTTATTTTATCCATTATTCATTTTTGTATACATTTTTATTTTTTGCAGTCAATGCCTCCCCCTTTCGGGCCAATCCGATCAGTCCGCGCAAATCTCCCGGACTTTGATGCTAAAACCCTACGGCATGGCGGCCGGACATTCCTGGCTGATCAAGATCGCCTGTGCGTTTCAGCCTTCTCCCGCCGAGTGCAGCGACTTGACGAGGTCGGGCATTCGGCGATTGCGCGTCAGGACATCCCGGATCGAGACGTTGTCCAGCGACCTGTAGAAGGCGTCCTGCGCCTCCGCCAGATAGGGCGCCAACCCACAGGCTGGGCTCAGGAAACACGTTCCCCCGTCGCTGCGCATGCATTCCACCAGCGCGGCGCCCGATTCCGATCGGCGCAGCACCTCCCCCAGCAGGATCCGCTCTGCGGAACACGAGAGCGAGATTCCGCCACTGCGCCCTCTGGAGGCACAGATATAGCCCTCAGACGCGAGCCATTGCGTGACCTTGGCGACGTGATTGAAGGAAACGCCGTGCAGGTCCGCGATTTCCCGTGCGGAGTAGCGCCGCTGCGGCTCAACGGCCAGCTGAATCAGGGTGCGCAAGGCAAGGTCGGAGAATTTGGTGATCTGCATGCCGCTCACATTGCGCCCATATATGGGAATTTGAAATGCGTAATTACCCATCAGAACCGGTCACAGTCGGAATTGGGCATCGAGGGCCCGAAACGACTTGCGGTTCCGTGACTCCTGTTGCGATATCGTCCCGCCTGCGATGAGCCCGCGTGAGGGCGAAACCTGATCTGGGGATGGGAGCGTACAGTTGAACGGTGCGGAAAGTCTTGTTCGGACCTTGCTCGCAAATGGCGTCGAGGTCTGCTTCGCGAATCCGGGAACATCGGAAATGCATTTCGTATCCGCATTGGATCGGATCGACGGAATGCGGTGCGTCCTGAACCTTTTTGAAGGAGGCGTGACCGGAGCCGCCGACGGTTATGCCCGAATGGCGGGAAAGCCCGCCGCGACCCTGCTGCATCTCGGCCCGGGACTGGCGAATGGTGCCGCCAACCTGCACAATGCCAAGCGCGCCCACACCCCCGTCGTCAATATCGTCGGTGAGCACGCCACCTACCACCGGGACAGTGACGCGCCACTGTGTTCGGACATCGAAGGGCTGGCACGCACGGTGTCCTCCTGGGTTCGGACAACGGAAACCGCAGACCGGCTTGGTACTGACTGCGCGGAGGCCATTGCGGCATCTTTCGGCCCGCCCGGCGGGGTCTCCACACTCATCCTCCCTGCCGATACCGCCTGGACGGAGACGGACGCCCCCATCCCGGTGGCTGCATTGGGACAGGCCGGCACGCCCGTTGACGATACAGCCATCGAAGCGGCCGCATCGGCCTTGCGCGACGGCGGTCCCACGCTTCTGCTGATCGGCGAAGGGGCGCTGACACCGGAAAACAGGATGATCGCCGCCGGAATCGCCTCGATCTGCGACGCGGACATCCTGGCCCCGACGTCCAACCGTCGCATTGATCGCGGGGCCGGTACCGTCCCGATTGAACGCATACCCTATCCGATCGATTTCGCCCTCAAGCGCCTGTCCGGTTATCGCACCGTGATTTTGATCGGCGCGGATGTGCCGGTCGCCTTCTTTGCCTATCCGGACAAGCCGTGCCAGTTGCTGCCGCCGGACTGCCGGACGGTCCGTCTGGCCGGGATGGACCAGAATTGCGGCGACGCATTGAGCCGGTTGGCGGACGCCATGGGCGCCCCGACGTCGGTTCCTCTGCCAACACCGGAAAAGCCGGCCCTGCCGACGGACGGGCCGATCACCCCGGAAGCCATCGGTGCCTGCATCGGGCACCTGATTCCGGAGGGGTGCATCGTCTGTGATGAATCGATCACGACCGGCCGCAACTTCTTTGCCTCGACCCATGGTTCGGCACCTCATTCCTGGCTGCAGATTACCGGCGGGGCCATCGGCATCGGCATCCCCATGGCAACCGGCGCCGCGATTGCGTGTCCGGACCGCAAAGTACTGGGCCTGCAGGCCGACGGCAGCGCCCTCTATACCGTTCAGTCGCTCTGGACCCAGGCGCGCGAACAGTTGGATGTTGTCACACTCATATTCTCAAACCGATCCTATGCGATCCTGAAAGGCGAACTGGCCAATGTCGGTGCCAATGGTGGCCCCAAGGCGATGAGCATGCTCAGCCTCGACAATCCGGCGATGGATTGGCTGCAGATTGCGCAGGGATTCGGCGTCGACGGGGTCCGGGTCACGACGGTCGCCGAACTGATCAAGGCCATTGAGCACGGATTCGCAACGCCTGGGCCGAGGCTGATCGAAGTCGAACTGCAGTGATGCAAACCGCCGTCTGGCATTGGTTTGCGGAGGTGTCGATACCATCGGTCGACAACAGAATATCAACCAATTGTAGACGAACTCACATTAGATTAACCTTAAGTTAACCTGTCCCGAACGATGATGCCCGCGATCAAATACAGCTTTATCGCGAGGGACGACAGATGGCTTTGAATTTTTTCAGCGGCCGGGAAACCAAGGCCCTGATTGACGCGCTCCAAAGATCGCAAGCAATCATCGAATTCGATCTGTCCGGAAAAATCCTGCACGCCAACGACCTTTTTCTCGGCGCGATGGGCTATTCCCTGGAGGAGGTAAGGGGGAAGCATCATTCGATGTTCGTCAGCCCCGACCACCGCGACAGCGCGGAATACAAGGAGTTCTGGGCGCACCTGCGCAGCGGGAAATTCCAATCCGCCGAGTTCAAGCGATTTGCAAAGGGCGGCAGAACGGTCTGGATTCAGGCCAGCTACAATCCGATTTTCGGACGCAACGGCAAACCCTACAAGGTCGTGAAATTCGCGACCGACATCACCGAACAGAAGCTCCGCAACATGGATTATCGCGGCCAGATCGAGGCGATCGGCAAATCCCAGGCGGTCATTGAATTCAAACCGGACGGCACGATCCTGACCGCGAACCCGAATTTTCTGGGTGCGATGGGATACACGCTGGAGGAGATCAAGGGACGCCATCATTCCATGTTCGTCGAACCGGAATACGCGAAAAGCGCCGAGTACAAGGAATTCTGGGAAGCGCTGGCCCGCGGAAAGTTCCAGGCGGCGGAGTACAAGCGCTTCGGCAAGGGCGGACGGGAAGTCTGGATTCAGGCAACCTACAACCCGATCACGGACGATACCGGCGCCGTACTCAAGGTCGTGAAATACGCAACCGACCGCTCCGATCAGGTCAAACGGCGCCTGCACCGCGCCGAAATCCAGAAGTCGATCGACGACAACCTGTCCACCATCGCCCGGCGCATCTCCAACGTGGCGGATCAGACGGCCAACGCCACCAATGCCTCCACCCAGACCTCCAGCAACGTGCAATCCGTCGCCGCCGGAGCGGAAGAACTGGCGTCTTCGATCAATGAAATCAGCGGCCAGCTCGCCAATGCCACGACCATCTCGGCCTCGGCGGTTCAGCGGGCGCAGCAAACCAACGGAATCGTCGAGGGCCTGATGTCCGAAGCAGAAAAGATCGGTGACGTCCTGTCGCTGATCACGGATATCGCGGAGCAGACCAATTTGCTGGCCCTGAACGCGACAATTGAGGCCGCCCGCGCCGGCGATGCCGGCAAGGGATTCGCGGTGGTCGCCGGCGAAGTCAAAAGCCTGGCGAGTCAGACCGCACGGGCAACCGATGAGATCGGGGCCCAGATCTCCCAGATTCAGGGATCAACCCAGAATGCCGTCCGTGCGATTCAGGACATCGCGAAGATCATTCAGGAAATCAGTGAGATTTCCTCCGGAATTGCCAGTGCCGTGCAGGAGCAGACGGCGGTAACCCAGGAGATGTCGTCGACGATGCAGATGGCATTCCAGGGTGTCGATTCGATCAGTTCCGGCATGAAGGATATCGCCGATGCCACGAAGACGATCGATACGGCCGTCAAGGATGTCCGGGAGGCATCGAACTCGATTGCCTAAGCCGGCCATCCCGGACATTTCGATCTGGATGCCCTCAACACCGCACCGCGCAGCAGGACCTGCCTGCCGCGTTTGATGAGACCGACGGGACCGCCTTCCCTTCGGCTGACGGCTGCCTCTGCGCATGTTGCAGATGCAGTGGAAAAATGTCGCGAAACAGACAGTCCGTAGTCGTGTTCCAAACCTCCCCCCCTCGCCCGAAGCGTTAGCGTAGCGCAAATAGTGAATGCAGGGTCAGGGAGTTCGGGAATGAAGTCATCCTATCGCGTGGTGGTCGTCGGCGGCGGGGTCGTTGGAGCATCCGTTCTGTACCATTTGGCGAAGTTCGGCTGGACCGATGTCGCACTTGTCGAACGATCGGTGCTGACGGCGGGGTCCTCTTGGCATGCGGCCGGCGGCATCCATGCGCTGAACGCAGATCCGAACATGGCAGCGCTTCAGGCGTATACGATCGACCTTCTTTCGGAGATCGAAAAGGAATCCGGACAGGATATCGGCCTGCATATGACCGGCGGAATCACCGTCGCGGCCGATCCGAACCGTTGGGAGTGGCTGCAATCCGCCTATCGCATCTTCCAGACCATCGGCATCGAAGACTGCTACCTGATGACGCCGGAGGAGGTGAAGGAAAAGTGCCCGATCATGGACATTACAGGCGTGATCGGCGGCCTGTGGGCGGACCGTGAGGGCTATATCGACACGACCGGCACCGTCCACGCCTATGCCAAGGCGGCCAAGCTGCGCGGCGCGGAAGTCATTGAACACAACAAGGTCGAGGAACTGATCCAGCGCCCGGACGGCAGTTGGGACGTCGTGACCGAGAAAGGCACCATTCACGCCGAACATGTCGTCAATGCCGGCGGCCTGTGGGCGAAACAGGTTGGGCGCATGGTCGGGCTGGACCTGCCTCTGTCGCCGCTGGAACACCACTATCTGGTCACGGATGACATTCCGGAAGTCGCGGCGCTGGATTTCGAAGTGCCGATGACGGTCGACCTTGAGGGCTTCACCTATCTGCGCCAGGACCAGAAGGGCGTGCTGCTGGGCATCTATGAGGTCCACCACAAGCACTGGAACATGGATGGAGCGCCCTGGGATTACGGGTTCGAACTGATCCAGGAGGACTTCGACCGGATCGAAAAAGAACTGGAGATGGGCTTCAACCGTTACCCCTGCCTGCAGGAGGTCGGTGTGAAGCGCTGGGTCAACGGCGCCTTCACCTTCTCGCCCGACGGCAACCCGCTGGTCGGACCGGTCCCCGGCATGCGCAATTACTGGCTGGCCTGCGGTGTGATGGCGGGCTTCCTACAGGGTGGCGGTGTCGGCAAGACTCTGGCCGAATGGATGATCCACGGCGACACCGAGGCCGACGCCTGGCCAATGGACATCGCCCGCTACGGCGCCTTTACCTCCAACCGGGAATACATCAAGCAGACCACCGGACAATTCTATTCCCGTCGATTTGTGATGACTTACCCGAACGAGCAGTTGCCGGCCGGTCGCCCGTTGAAGAAGGCACCGGCCTATGACGGCATGACCGCCGCCGGCTGCCAGTGGGGCAACAGCTGGGGCCTGGAAGTGCCATTGGTTTTCGGTCCGGAGGGTTTCAAGGAAGGGCCGACCCTGAAGCGATCCAATGCCTTCGACATCGTCGCCGAGGAATGCAAGGCGGTGCGCGAAAATGTCGGCTTGTTGGATATCACCGGTTTCTCCCGGTATGAAATCACCGGAGCGGGTGCAGAAGCCTGGCTGGACCGGATGATGGCAAGCCGCCTGCCGAAACCCGGACGCGCGCGACTGGCCCCGATGTTGTCGCCGGAAGGCAAGCTGAAGGGCGATCTGACCGTGTTCAACTGGGGCGACGGGTCCTGGTGGGTCATGGGATCCTATTATCTGCGTCAGTGGCACATGCGCTGGTTCAACGATCATCTGGAAGAGGGCGTCCAGGTCCGCGATATCTCCGACGCGACGTGCGGCTTCTCCCTGTCGGGCCCGAATTCTCGCAAAGTCCTGGAGAAACTGACCCACCAGGATGTCAGCAACGAGGCATTCCCGATTTTCGGCTGCCGTACCCTGGATGTCGGCCTGATCCGGGCCAAGGTCGCGCGCATGTCCGTGACCGGCGAGCTGGGGTACGAGATCAATTGCGGCGCGCTGGAACATATCGCCCTGCGCGAGATGCTTCTGGAAGCCGGGGCAGAGTTCGGAATCCGCGAATTCGGATTCTATGCGATGAATTCCCTGCGACTGGAAAAGAGCTTCGGCATCTGGAACGCGGAGTTCATGCAGGACCGGACGCCCGGCATGACAGGCATGGACCGCTGGATCGCCTGGGACAAGGGCGATTTCCACGGTAAGGACGCCGCCCGTCAGGAAAAGGACGGGAACACCGCCCCGCTGCGCCTCGTCACGCTGGAGGTCGAATCCGACGGCGCGGACGCGTCGGGCTACGAACCGGTCTGGAAGGACGGCCGGCGGGTCGGGTATGTCACGTCCGGCGGCTATGGCCATACCGTCGGCAAGAGCCTGGCAATGGCCCTGTTGGAACCGGACTATATGGAGCTGGGCACGGAGTTGTCTGTCCATATCGTCGGTGTTGAACGGAGCGCCCGCGTTATTCCGGCTTCGCCACACGATCCGGAAGGGGCATGCATGCGGAAGTAGCCGCCCGCATTCAACGCCGCTTGAGAATTCTGCGGCTTGAACCAGGGTATTGGAAACGCCACACTTAGGACTGAAAACGGTGTTCCGTCGGTTTCGGGACGAAACGCCCTTCGGCATTCAGAGGTGACATAGATGCGATTTGAGAGTCCGACGACGGTGCAGGACGCCGTCGCCCTGCTGGCCGGGGAATCCGGCCGGGCCCATGTACTCGCGGGGGGTACAGACCTGCTGGTGCGCCTGCGTTCCGGCCATATCGAGCCGGACCTGGTTGTCGATCTGAAACGGATCGAGGCCCTGCGGCAGATCGTTCCCGAAGACGGGGGCCTGCGCGTCGGCGCGGCTGTCCCGACCGCCGAGTTGAACGAACATGCCGATGCCGTCGCGGGCTGGCCCGGTGTGTGCGAAGCGTCGGGCCTGATTGGCTCGACGCAGGTTCAGGGCCGCTGCACCATGGCCGGGAACCTCTGCAATGCATCCCCCGCCGCCGACAGCGTGCCTGCCATGGTCGCCGCGGGGGCAACGGCACGGGTAACCGGCCCGAACGGAACCCGGGACATCCCGGTCGAAGATGTGGTTGCCGGCCCGGGCAAGACCAACCTGGCGAAGGGAGAGATCGTCGAATCGATCCTGCTGCCGGCCCGCCCGAAGGGGACCGGAGACGCCTATTTGCGTTTCATTCCACGCACGGAGATGGACATTGCCGTGGTCGGCGTCGGAATCTGCCTGACGGTCGACGGCGATGGTACCTGCACCGATGCCCGGGTCTCGCTGGGCGCCGTTTCGGCCAAGGTTCTGCTGGTCGATGATGCGGCCAAGGCACTGATCGGCACGAAGGTCGACGACGCCGCGCTCGACGCGCTGGCCGCGGCATGCTCCGCCGCCGCATCACCGATCGACGACAAGCGCGGAACCGTCGAATACCGCGTCGAAGTCGCCGGTACGCTCGCCAAACGCACTGCCAGGATCGCGCTGGAACGCGCGCTGGCCAACCGATAAGCGGGGATTTCCATGAGCCAGGTACATGTAACCACCGAGATCAACGGCGATACCGTCGAATATCTCTGCGACGCCGAGGAAACCCTCCTCGACGTCCTGCGCGACCGGCTGCAGATGACCGGGTCCAAGGAAGGCTGCGGCACCGGCGATTGCGGCGCCTGCACCGTGATGCTGGACGGCCGGCCGGTCTGTTCGTGTCTGGTGCTTGGCGCCGAGGCCGAAGGCCGCTCCGTCGCGACCATCGAAGGCATGTCGGACGGTGAAACGCTGCACCCGCTGCAGCGCCAGTTCCTGGACAATGCCGCCTTGCAATGCGGCATCTGCACGCCGGGTATCCTGGTTGCCGCGAAGGCGTTGCTGGAAAAGAACCCCAATCCGGATGAAACGGAAATCCGTTACTGGCTGGCCGGCAATCTCTGCCGCTGCACCGGCTATGACAAGATCATCCGCGCCGTGCAGGCCGCCGCCGCCGAAATGAGAGGAGAAAGCAATGCCGCTTGATCGCGACATCGCCCCGAACCCGTTCAAGGTTGTCGGCCACCGCCACAATCGCCCGGACGGCGTCGACAAGGTTACCGGCCGCGCGAAGTTCGGCGCGGACATGTCCGCACCGGGCATGCTGCACGCCAAGATTCTGCGCAGTCCGCACGCCCATGCCCGCATTCGCGCCATCGACACGTCGAAGGCGGCGGCCCTGCCGGGTGTAAAGGCCATCGTCACGCGCGATGACTTCCCGGACAACGAGGCCGTGCTGGCGGATTCCGAACTGACCAATATCCGCTACAACGTCATGGCGCGCGAAAAGGCGCTGTACGACGGGCATGCGGTCGCGGCGGTCGCGGCCATCAATCCGCGCATCGCACGCAAGGCGATTTCGCTGATCGAGGTCGACTACGAGGTCCTGCCCCATGTCGTCGATGTCGAACTGGCCATGGCCGACGACGCGCCGATCCTGCACGAGGACCTGCGTACCCAAGGCGTCGACGGCGTCGAGGACAAGCAGACCAACATCGCCGAGCGCCTGGAAATCGGCCATGGCGATGTCGAGGCAGGCTTCGCCGAGGCCGATATCGTCATCGAACGGCAATTCCGCACCGGCGCGGCCCACCAGGGTTACATCGAGCCGCATGCCTGCCTGGCGAATGTATCCGGTGACGGCTCCGGCGAAATCTGGTGCTGTACCCAGGGCCATTTCATGGTCCGCGACGTCTGCGCCCAGATTGCGGGCATGGACGTCTCCAAGCTGCGTGTCACAGCGTCGGAAATCGGCGGCGGGTTCGGCGGCAAGACAACCGTCTTCATCGAACCGGTCGCGCTGGTCCTGTCGCGCAAAGCCGGCAAGCCGGTCAAGATCGTGATGACCCGTGACGAGGTCTTCCGGGCCACCGGCCCGACGGCCTCCAGCGCCATCTGGGTCAAGATCGGTGCCAAGAAGGACGGCACGATCACCGCGGCGGAATCCGAACTGAAGTATCAGGGCGGCGCCTTTCCCGGCTCGCCGGTCTCGATGGGCGCCATGGCCGCTTTCGCGTGCTATCAGCCGAAATCGATCAAGGCCATCGGCTGGGACGTCGTCACCAACCGCCCAAAACAGGCCGCCTATCGTGCGCCCGGCGCGCCGATGGCCGCCTTCGCGGTGGAAAGCGTGATCGAGGAAATGGCCTACGCCCTGGGCATGGACCCGATCGAATTCCGCCTGAAGAATGCCGCGACCTCCGGCTCGCGGTCGTCCTATGGCCCGACCTACAGCGATATCGGTCTGGTCGAGACGCTGGAAGCAGCGAAAGCCCACCCGAACTACTCCGTAAAGCTGGGTCCCAATCAGGGACGCGGCGTGTCCTGCGGTTTCTGGTTCAATTTCGGTGGTCAGACAGCCGTGACGCTGAACCTGAACATCGACGGCACGGTCGCCCTGTCGGTCGGGACGCCGGATATCGGCGGCAGCCGCGCGTCCATGTGCGCCATGGCGGCGGAAGAACTGGGCATCCCCTACCACCACGTCCAGACCATCATCGCCGATACGGGCTCGCTGGGCTTCAACGACGTCACGGACGGCAGCCGCGTCACTTTCTCCAGCGGCCTCGCCACCATCGAAGCCGCACGCAACGCCAAGAAGGTGCTGTGCGAACGAGCGGCCAAGATGTGGGGCATTTCCGCCGACGCGGTGAAATGGGAGAACGGCTGCGCCGTGCCTGCCGGGCCGAATGCCGGTGAGTTCCCGCCGATGTCGATCAAGGAAATTGCCAAACAGGCCGGCGAAACCGGCGGTCCGATCGCCGGTCATTACGAGATCAGCGTCGACGGGGCCGGCCCCAGCTTCGCCACCCATGTCGTCGATGCGGAGGTCGACCGCGGGACCGGGCGGATCACCATTCTGCGCTATCTGATCGTGCAGGATGCCGGGAAGGCGGTCAGTCCGGCCTATGTCGAAGGACAGATGCAGGGCGGCGCCGTGCAGGGCATCGGCTGGGCGCTGAACGAGGAATACATCTACAACGACAAGGGCGTCATGGAGAATCCAGGCTTCCTGGATTATCGCGTTCCGGTCGCATCGGACCTGCCGATGATCGACACGCAGATCGTCGAAGTGCCCAATCCGGGCCACCCCTACGGGGTCCGGGGCGTCGGCGAGACCTCCATCGTGCCGCCGCTGGGTGCTATCGCGAATGCGGTCGCCGCTGCGGTCGGTGCGCGTCCGGAGGAACTGCCGATGTCGCCGCCGCGCCTCCTGAAACTGATGAAGGAGCAGGCCGCGCCGCTTGCCGCGGAGTGATATGGCGAAAGTAATCCTGTGGGGATCGCTGAGCCGTCTGGCCGAGGGGCGCAAGGAGTTCGATATCGACGCGCCCAATATCGACCGGATGCTGACCGCTCTGGGTGAGGCCGCCCCGAAGCTCAAACCGGTTCTGGACAAGGGGGTGACCGTTTCTGTCGACGGCACCCTCTACCGGCTTGACCGGTTCCAGAGGATCGAACCGGACAGTGAGGTCTATATCTTGCCGAAAATGGCCGGCGGCTGACCCGCCGGCCTTTTTCTTTCGACTTATGCGTTGCGGACTTCCTGCAGGAACGATTCGACCTGTCGCTTCAGCTCGTCGGCACGACCGTTCAGATCCGCGGCGACCTTGGTCAACTCACCGGCGGAATGGCCGGTTTCCGAGGCCGCACGGGTTACTTCGACGATATTGGCGGTCACATCCTGCGCCCCGGCCGCAGCCTGTTCCACATTGCGCGTGATCTCATCCGTCGTGGCGCTCTGTTCTTCCATGGCGGCGGCGATGGCAGCGGTGATCTGATTGATTTCGTCAATCGTCGTCGCGATGACCTCGATTTCGTCGACCGCAGCCCCGGTCTCATTCTGGATTTCCGCGACCTGCTGACTGATCTCGCCGGTGGCCTGGGCCGTCTGCGTGGCAAGGCTCTTCACCTCATTGGCCACGACGGCAAAACCCTTGCCGGCATCTCCGGCGCGCGCCGCCTCGATGGTCGCGTTGAGAGCCAGCAGATTGGTCTGCTCGGCAATATCGGAAATCAGTTTCACCACCTCGCCGATCTTCTGGGCTGCCTGGGACAGGCCCTTCATCTGGGCGTTGGTCCGTTGCGCCTGATCCACCGCGCGCGCGGCGATCTGCGACGACTGCGACACCTGGCGGCTGATCTCGGAGGCGGTCTGCGACATTTCGGTCGCGGCGGCCGCCACGCCCTGCACATTCGCCGTCGCCTGCTCCGCCGCGGCCGACACCGCTGTGGCCCGCTCACTCGTCTCGGTCGCAAGTCGTTCCATCGTCGTGGAGGTGGCCTCGGTCTGTGTCGCAGAGGAGGTAAACATATTCAGCAGTTGTGCAACGGCACTGTCGAAGCTCTGCGTGCGTTCTTCGATCTTCTGGCCGCGGGCCTCCCGACGGCGCGCCTCTTCCAGTTGCTGCGCGGTCAGATCATCTGCCTTTTTCATGTTCTCCTTGAAGACCTGGACGGCGGCGGCCATCGCTCCAATCTCGTCCTTGCGCTCGGTTCCCGGGATTTCCGCATTCCGTTCGCCACCGGCCAGTTCCGTCATCGCCGACGTGATGGCCCGGATGGGGCCGGCAATGCCGGTTCCGATGACCCACGCGGCGAGGCTGGCCAGGATGATGCTGACGACCGCGACGACGGCTGTGACAATGATCGCAAGTTCGATCGATTGCTCTCCATCCTCACCCAACATGTTCTGCGTATCCGAGATGTCCGCACTCATACGCGCCATGGCGTTGACGAGCTTCTCCCCCAGTACCAGCAGCTCCTCGTCAACAAGGCTGCGGCGGGCACTGACCGTTTCGTAAAGCTCTACGATCGTCGCGTTGTATTCGGTGTGGAGTTCGCCGACCTGCTCGGCAAGGGCGGTGCGGTTTTCGTCATAAACTTCGGAGACGAGACGGTCGCGATTTTCGACCATCTCTGCCGATTGATCCTGGGCCGTTTTGAAGGCCGCTTCGTTCGGGTTCAACTTGAAACCGCCGACCGCGAGACGCATCGAAAGGATGTTGCGCTGAACCTCGCCCCCAAGATAGGCAACATCGGCCAGGTATTCCTCGAAGGCCGTTCGGATCAGCTCGGCCATCTTGTCGCCCATATCCGTCCCGATCCTCTCCGCCCGATCGACGAGGCCCGCACGCTTTGCTTCCAAGGTCGTCAGTCGTTCAAAGGCGGTAAGATAGGCTTCCAGATCAGTCTTCGCCGCCTCCAGATCTGCGCGCTGTTCGTCGGATTGCGATAGCGACACCACCTCCTCCAAGCTGTTCAGAACCTGCTGCTTGGAGTCGGAAATGGTTTGCGCCAGCTCCGACGAGGGTTCGTTCAGATACTGATTCACCGCATTCTGCGCTTCCAGCATTTCGGACCGCACCTCTCCGATCCGCGAAGCCTGCAAGGACAGAACTTCAAATTTCCCGAAGATCGTGCCGGACGTTACAAGGCTGGTACCAGAGGTCAGGGCCAAGACAAGAAGCAAGGCAACCACAAGGGCGAAGCCGCCGTAGATCCGCCGAGAGATCCGGATATTCGAGAACGTCAACATTGATACCCCACCATGATGGACGAGTGATCGGCCGGGCCGACCTGCTGGATTTAAGAGAACACGAATGCGAGACAGGTCCGGAACGTGGACCTACTACAGGTTTAACGGGATTTCGTTAACTGACGACTAACGCAGTCGGAAAATTGACGCAAAATCTATTGAAATGCCAACATGTTCAGTATCCGAACACATGCGGTGATTGTTTTGGAACCGGTGATACCCAAGCCCCCAGCTGAATTTTTGTCAATCGTGGGTGGATTCAGACAGTTTGCGAATGGCGATCTGAAGCAGAGTGTGGAATTGACATGCTGCTGCACATGAAAGACACGATGCTCCCGACGGAGACGAACCTCCTGAGCATGGATTCCGTCTCGATACCCGGGTAGCGGCACCGTCCGGCAGCGCCAGTTACGGAGTGAGATAATGTCATCATCTGACGGCCTGTCATCCGCCGCGCCGGACGTGCTCTATCGCGACGGGCTGATCCTGATCGTCGACAAGCCGGCCGGTGTTCCGGTTCACGCCGGTCCCTCGGGCGGACCTTCGATGGAGGATCAGTTCGACGCGCTGCGGTTCGGCCTGCCAAGGCCGCCGGCCCTGGCGCACCGACTGGATCGCGACACGTCCGGTTGCCTGGTCCTGGGCCGGCATCCGAAGGCGTTGCGACGGGTCGGAAAACTGTTTTCCGACGGACGCGTGCGCAAGACCTACTGGGCCGTGGTCCGCGGAATGCCGGCGGAGAAGTCCGGACGCATTGACTTCCCCCTGCTCAAGACATCGACGAAGTCCGGCGGCTGGCGCATGGTGGTGGACAGGGAAGGCCAGGAAGCCGTGACGGATTTTCGGGTCGCGGGCCTGTCGGAAGATGGTCTGTGCTGGCTCGAACTGTCGCCCAGAACCGGACGCACACACCAGATTCGCGTCCATTGCGCCCAGTCCGGATTTCCGATCCTGGGCGACCCCTGGTACGGAACTGCCGAAGACCGGCGCGCAGATTCCGGCATACCGCTGCACCTGCACGCGCGATCGATCGAACTGCCCCTCTACCCCAAGAAGAGTGCAGTCTCTGCCACTGCGCCGATACCGGCCGCGATGCAGGCAGCGTTCGGCCGCTGCGGGTGGAGTGTGGTCCGTCAGTAACCGCGATCGGGATCGAAATAGCCCGCCGGCGTTTCACCCGATTCAAGCAGTTCCAGTGACCGTGCCAAGGACGCCACTCCGGTCTTAACGCGTGTTACGCTGGCGATATGCGGATAGACGGTGACCCTGGGGTGGGTCCAGAAGGGATGATCCTGAGGTAAGGGTTCCGTATCAAAGACATCCAAAACAGCCCGTGAAAGATGTCCCTCGTCCAAAACGGCAATTAGGTCGGCATCGACAATATGCTGTCCTCTACCCGTGTTGATCAGTCCCGCGCCTCGCGGCAACTTCCGAAGCATGTCGGCGTTCAACAGGCCGTTCGTTTCCGGCGTCAAGGGCAACAGATTTACCAGTATGTCACTGCATGACAGAAGCGTATCGAGCCCGTCTGTTCCGCTCAGACATTCAATGCCATCCAACGTTTTCTGGCGGCGCGACCATCCGATCACCTTGAACCCAACTCGCCGCAACATCTCGGCCGAGTTCCGCCCCATCTCGCCAAGCCCCAGCACGCCGACAGTCCGGTCACCGACCAACGGTTCCAGACCGAAAGCGCCGCGCGGCTCCCGCAGCCAGTCCTTCCGGCGCTGCGCCTCAGTGATTTCGTAATTGTTCAAATGCAGGTTCAGAACCTGGGACAGCACGAATTCGACCATCCCCCCGGTCAAACCTGGTTCAATCATGCGATAGATGGGGATGTGTTGCGGCCAGTCCGGGTCCGACGTTATGTGATCAACCCCGGCCCAAAGCGACAGGATGGCACGCAGATTCGGCAACGAGGCCAGCAGGCCGGCCGGTGGTTTTGCGGCGATCGCATAACGAATTTCCTCCGGCACTGCCATATCCGGCCAGATCTCCAGCGGCAACGGGAGGTTCGTCGCTCGTAATCCCTGCCCCCAAGATTCTGCAGAATCCGCCTGGCTGACCAGGAGTATCTTCATATCAACCTCTCTTGCTTACCCCAAGGCCAGAGCATTTTTGCCGCGGCCCGCAACTGTGCCGACTTGATGACGCGTTATCAGACAATAGACAAGACCGGGGCTGCCCCTCGCTCCCAGTTGCGGCTTGCCGGGGGAAGCGGCCTTCCGGTAAGTAAGGTCCAAACGCCGATCCGCCGACACTATTCTGGGGCTCAGCCCATATGCAGCCAACCCTCAGTCGTACCCGCAAGGCCCTGCCGTTTCTGGTTTCTATCGGATTGGCGATATTAATCCTGAGGCAAGTCGACATCCGGGAAATCGGCACCTCGCTGGGGCAGTTTCCTATTTGGTCGGCAACGGCGATCATTCTCTTGGTTCTCTGCAACATCCTGCTGGTGGCGACCCGTCTTTCACGCCTTTTGGCGCTGGTGGACAAGTCGCCAAAATTTGCAACAGCACTGCGCGCAACAGTCGCGGGACTTGTTTCAAGCCTGGTCGCTTTCAGTCTCGTTGGGACCATTTTGGGGCGGCGGGCAATACTCCGCCGCACCGGTGTCGGTGTCTCGACCGTCGCCCTGATTACCACCTATGAACGGATCATGCTTGCCGCGATCGGCGGGACACTGTTCCTTGCCGGAGCCCTGTATCTAATAGGGCCAGCAAGAATCTCTGACATCTTCGACGGAATCCCCATCGCTACCATTGCGGCCGCGGTTCTGCTGTCTTTCCTGACGGGACTAAGCCTATCGCGTTCGAAGCCGGAAATTGCATTGATGAAATCCGTCTTCAGCAAAGTCATCCTCGGAAAGATCGGGGAGGTCGGACTCATTGCACTTCTGGCCCAACTCGTATCGATCGTTGTTTTCGCATTGGCAGTTGTTTCGACAGAACCCAGCATTGATTTCATGTCGAGTTTCGCAGCCGCCACCATTGTGACTTTCGCCGCCAGTTTGCCTATCAGTGTAAACGGTTGGGGTGTCCGCGAAGTGACATCTGTATGGGTGTTGGGCTTACTGGGCGTATCGGCTGGGGACGCCGTCGCAATCTCTGTCGCAGTGGGATTACTGTCGACCGTTTCTGTTTTGATTTCCGGTTCGATACTACTGTTTCCGCAATCGGACCCTTCTCCTGCGGTACCAGCGGCGGACCGGTCGACGGGCGCTAATGTGCACGCGCAGATCGCTGATCGGCGACTGGCCCCTCTGCTGGGAATCAGCGCCGCCGTACTGCTGTACTTCCAGGTGAGAACCACATTGAGCGGTGCGGAGATCACGGTAAATCTCGCCGACCCGTTCGCCCTTCTTGCACTCACGGTGGCCGGGGTTTTCCTGTTTCTCGAACGCCGAAGCGCAATTCGCATGCCCTACAGTGTAGCGATGTGGCTAATCGCCCTGACTGCAATGATCTCGATCGGCTTCCTGATCGGCGCGGATCGGTTCGGCGTAACTCCTTGGGCATTGAATAACCGTCTGATCGGATGGCTGTTTATACTGGGTTATTTTCTGGCCGGATGCGCGCTCGCAAGCCTTTGGGGACGCCGGGGGCTACGACGCCTCAGTGACTTTGTAATAGCCACCGCCGTGGTCGTTACATTGGCAAATCTCGCGCACCAGATCGCATGGCGGATGTTTGATGCGCCGCTGTCCCTGGCAGCTGAGTTCGAGGGCTTCGCCGCCAACCGTAATGCCTATGCGTTTCAACTGCTCGCGGCGTTATGCTGTAGTTTTGCCTATTGGCGGCCCGGTTCGGCTATCCCGCTGCGTCGGTTCACCTGGCCCATATTGACGGGGGTTTTGCTGTTCGGATTGTGGCAATCCTCATCAAAGACCGGTATCGGCGTCGGCCTTATGATCATCGTCCTGTGCAGCTTTCTCCGCATCGTATCGCTGCGATTTCTGGCCCAGTCTCTGCTTGCCGCCGTTCTGCTTTATGCCATCGTCTGGGCGCTGCCCGGCTTGTTCCCGGCCGATGAAGTTCAAGCCGGTACCGCTGTGTCTCGCGGAATTGCGAGCTTCGATACGCGCGGTCAATTGGAACGTCTGTTCAGTGTCAGTAGCGCCTTCGACTTATGGAGGGAGGCACCGATTTTCGGTGCCGGGCTCGGCGCGTTTGTGCATCGGGCCGTGAGTTTCGATGGCGGCAGTCTGGTGATTCACGCAACGCCGGTCTGGATCCTCACCGAATTCGGTATCGTCGGATTCGCAATTGCCGCCGCTCTGCCGTGCTACGGCCTGTACCATGTCTGGAAGTACCGTCCCCGCTGGTCGGACAGCCGAAACGCACTGATACTCACGATCTGCTTTGCTTTTGTCCTGTTCAGTTTTGCCCACGACATTTCGTACCAAAGAATTTTCTGGCTGTTTCTCGGCGCGTCACTCGGATTGGCGCCGTCATGGCGTGGCGGGATCGCACGAGGCGCCTCGGAAACAATCCGGATTTTTCATGTCATCACGTCGCTGAACCGCGGAGGCGCGGAGACCATGCTTTGGGGATTGATGCGCGCGCGCCGACAAACCATACAGCCCACCGTCATTTCTCTGCTGCCAAACGGTTTGCTGAAGCGGGAGGTCGAAGAAACCGGTGCTTCCGTCCACGATCTTGGCTTCAGCAACGCACGCCCCAGCATTTCAGGCCTGTGGCGCTTGGCCCGGCTCATTCGTCGCGAGAAACCACATATCGTGCAGGGTTGGATGTACCATGGCGACCTGATCGCGTTAGCAGCTCTCTACTTGTCCGGCCGCCGCCATGCTACGGCTCTGATCTGGGGCATCAGATGTTCCGACATGGACCTGTCGCGCTACGGGTGGCGCCTCCGTGCCGTGATATCAGTCTGTCGTTGGCTTTCCTCCCTGCCGGATGTCGTGACCGCCAACTCCCACACCGGAAAGCGGGTTCACGCCGATCTAGGCTACAAGCCACGCCGCTTTGAGGTTTTGCACAATGGGATCGACATAGACCGTTTCAGTCCGCGCCCCGATCTTCGCGGATCACTTCGGGAAGAGTTTGGAATCCCCGCGAACGCCCGGGTGCTGATACAGGTTGCCCGAGTCGACCCGATGAAGAACTACGACGGACTGATTTCAGCCGTCGAGAATGTGCCTGGTGTGTGGTTGGTCGTCGTCGGGCGTGGTACAGAGGCGTTTGCCGGGCGCGAACGGGTCGTAGCACTGGGACAACGTTCTGATGTTCCCAGTATCCTTCAGATCGCGGATTCTGTCGTTTCGAGTTCGGCATACGGCGAAGGCTTTTCGAACGCGGTCGCGGAGGGTATGGCGACCGGACTGGTTCCGATCGCGACCGATGTCGGCGATTCCGCCTATATCGTACGGGATACGGGATGGTTGATCCCACCCTCCGACCCAAAGGCGCTCCAGACGGCGATCGCAGAGTTTCGCGACTTGGATGACGCTGCTCTGTCGGCTCGTCGTGCCTTAGCCCGATCTGTCATATGCGACCATTATTCCTTGTCCTCGGCGGAGGCCTCGTTCCACGAGCTGTATCGTGACCTCATGCAGAACCGATAGGGTTCAGAATAAGAAAGCCGCCATTGGGAAATGGCGGCTTTTGGACGTCTGAAATGTCGACCGGTGCAATGCTAAGCGGCGGCAGAACCCAATCGCCTATGGATTAGACCTCCAAGAACGCAAAGCCCCATCGCCGTCCACACGATTAGCACCGGGTCAGCCGGCAAAGCATACTTCGCCCCGATAACCGGCCCGGTCAGGACCAGGACATAGGCGACGTATCCTACAGAGATCGCGGTAAACCCGGGAAAGTGCCGGAAGCAGGCAAACAGCCCGACAGCGGCCAACATCGCTGTCGCGGCTGCAGCGACCATCGCCGGCAAAACCACGGCCGTGTAGCGGGCGGGCTGATTGGAGACAAACGAGATGGCCGTGCTGACCAAACCATTTCCCTGCGCGGCGGCATCGAAGGAATCCTGCTTCTGCGCCCGCGTCCATGGATGAAAGGCAAGGCTGGGTGCAAACAGATTCACGATACCGCTTCGAACCCAGATCTTTACCAGCCCGATGGTTGGCATTTGCGATAGGAGTTCAAATGCCAAATTCGTCCGCATACTGGATATCTCGAACGGGTTCGGCGGTGTCGACTGCTCCGCAATTCGACGATTGATCCGTTCATCGTAGTTGCTTGCCCAATCCGCGCGGGATCCACCGTTCAGCTCGGATGCGCTTTCCGCCGCAACCCAATAGAGGAAGTGCGGCCCCGACTGAGTGGTAAAGGCCACTCCACCGGCCCGATCCCAATGCCGGACGATTTGCGGTGCCAGGAAAACCGCGACCAGCATCAGCATCACCATAGCCACCCCAAACGCCCGTACTATTCGGTCCTTCCCATTTTCGTGGCGGACCACGATCCAGACCATCAAGGCGGCAATCAACGGGGCCAGAGGCAACAGACCGTGGCGTACGGCAAGGGATGCACCGAACGCCCCCCCGATCGCCAGGGCGCGAGCCCAGGTCGGTTTTTCGGCAAAGAGAATGAAAGAGAGCATTGCGACGGACATAAGAGCGACGGACAAGGTATCCGTAAGGATCAGACCGCTATGCAGAATCAAATTGGGCCAGATCGCCGCAAGGATACCTGCCGCCGTCCCAACACGGGGACCCAATCGAGCCGCCGCACAAGCCACACACAGTACGGTTACGCAATCCGCGGCGGCCTGAATACAGACCACCGCAATGGTAGGAACGCCGCCAGCCAGCCACCCCACGACCGACAGGAAGAGCACATAACCATACATCCGATCGGTCACTGGCGGGGCCAACCCGTCTGAACTGCCGGCGAGAAGCACTCCGGACTCGCGCATCCAGCGGGCGATGTCGAGGTAGAGCGAACTGTCCTCGATAAGGAATCCCGTTCCGCTGCTCCATAGGAAAAGGAGATGGGCCAAACGTGCGGTCAGCGCCAGCGCGACGAGAGCGACCAGAGTTTTCCGACTCAACATGATGTTTGCTGAACGGTGATGGCATTCCCGCGACGGGGCGGAAAAAGTGAGAAACAGGTCAGCAGAACAAAGGCGAATTCGGCCGGTACTCTGAAGCGGGAGATACCATAGAACGGCATTACCAGCGCGAAGAAGAGTATGACCGTCGCAATCAACAGGGCGATGTCCCAACGTCGGCGAAGCAATATCCTGGCCGCACCGATCAGCCCCAGAATCCGGGTCACCATGACGAAGCCCATGGCCGCACCCCACAATCCCAGCAACGACATATCTGCCTCGCTGACCGCTAGCAAAACAGATTCCGCATAACTGGATTCACCGCTGGCCTGCATCTGTGCAAAGGGAGAGGCGTCCGGCTGGCCAGCCAAGGCGAATAATCGGCCACCCCCCCCGGCGGAAAAGAACTGCAATGTCGCCAATGCTGTAGTCTTGAATATGACGCTTGGCGAATAGCTGAATATCTGCGCTATCGCAGCGTCCCTCAGATGCCTTTGCTGCTCCAATTCCGGCATGACGTACCATGACTCGCCGAATGCGGCGGCGACCGCGCGTTGGCGCGCCTGCATGCGGGCCTCGGCCTCGGCACCGCCCACCCCGGTCGCGACCATCTCCAGCTGGGTTCCGGATCCCCAAAGATAGTAAACCGTATTGGCGGCCCCGGTTACTCTGAAGCCCTCGCCGAGACTGGCTGTCCGGGCCATCCAGGGCGAAACAGACATAAAGCAGACCACCGCGAGGACAGCACTCGACAACAAGACCCGCCGCAAGGGTACTCGCGCCCCACCGAGCAGTGAGATCAGAGGCAGCCCAACGACCGCCAAGATCGCCAGGAACTGACCTTCCGGGCGGATCAAAACACAGGCGGCAAGCAGCAACCCGAGCCCCGCGGCACGTCGAAATCCCGGCTGCATGGCGGTATGATGCAGAGCGATGGTTGCCGCCAGTACAAATGCCGCAAAAATGGTTTCCGACTGTAGAAAAAACACGGTGCCGAGACTGTTCGGATTGAAAAGAAAAAGCGCAAAGGCAAGTGGTCCGATCATGGGCCGGTCGGGCGGCCCCAGCCGCTCGGCCCACCGTGCCAGCATCATGGCACTGCAGGCAAAAACAGCTGCCTGAATCAATACAAGAAGCTTTGGAAAGTTGTCGCCGGCCAGATAGATCGTGGCCGCGACAAGACCTGGATAAAGCGGCGGCCGTTCCGTCATGGGCCGATGCGGCGAATCCGGGTGGACGAAACCGCCAGCCTCCACCAGCCCTTGCGCCGGCAGCAGCCAGGTTGCCGCGTCAGCACCGTAATCGACCGTTATCGATCCGGGTACCGAAGTCAGGACGACAAGCACAATCAGCACATAGAGTGTGAATGCCGTTTGATAGGCCCTGCGAACGGTTAAGGCGTGCATGCTGCTAATCCGGCGAAGTTTCAGACCAGATAGTCGCTGGATTGGCGAATTCGCCCTTCGCCGATTTCTCGACGCCAGAACGCCACCGTCTTTTCCAGTCCGGCTTCCAGACCGACCGCCGGCCGCCAGCCTAGCGCACCTATTCGTTCGGCCTTGGCGATCAGCTCAAAGACTTCTGAATTTTTGGGCCGTTTGCGATCGACTTCCTCCTGCAGCGGCTTGTTGCATCCTGTAATGCCCCGCAGAATTTCGATGGTCTCCCCGATAGTTACCCCATGGCCGCTACCGGCATTGTAGACAGTGCCGTACTCCACCTTTTCCGAGGTGCCGACGGTATGGAAGGCATCGGCAATATCCCCCACGAAATTGAAATCCCGGACGGGACTAATATCACCGATACGAATCGTGTCGCAGCCCGGATCCAGCATTTGGCGAATGACGGTCGGAATGACCGCCCGCTCACTTTGCCGGGGGCCGAAGGTATTGAACGGGCGCAAAATGACCACCGGAAGGTTGAAACTGCGCCAATATGCTTCAGCCATATGGTCAGCGCCAATCTTGCTGGCGGAGTACGGCGACTGCCCCTGCATCGGATGCAATTCGTCGATCGGCGTGTACTGAGCCGTACCATAGGTTTCCGACGTCGATGTGTGTACCAGACGCTGGACGGAATGCATACGGCATGCCTCCAAGACATTCAGGGTACCCGTCACATTTACATCCACATAGGACTGCGGCGCGACGTAGCTGAAGGGAATGGCAATCAGGGCCGCAAGATGGAAAACCACCTCCTGCCCCGCCACAAGATCCCGAACGAAGTTGGGATCGCGGATATCGCCGGCACGAATCTCAATAGCTCTGCGAACGCCTTCGGCCAAACTGTCCAGCCACCCGGCCGACCCGAAGGAATTGTATGCGCTCAGGGCCGTTACACTGGCGCCGTCGCGCTGCAGCCTTTCGACAAGATGAGAGCCGATAAAGCCGTCCGCCCCGGTCACCAGGACCCTCTTATTCCGCAGTGTTTGCTGGGTCATCGTCCCTCTCGCCAATTCATCCGGGGGTGAAAGATACGCCGCGACGGCAAATGTAAATACCTGCTATCTCGACAATAGGGTTTCATAGCGGTGCACGACCTCATTCACATGAAAGGACGCCGGCAGAAGATTGGGACGTGGAGATTTCAGCCGCGGTAAAGTGGCTTCAACCTCCTGCATCGCCGCCAGGAAAGCCGCGCCGTCTTCCGCGACTTTAACCGCGTGTCTGGATGTCGCATCGGCCAGTTCCGCGATTCCGCCAGCTTCGCGATGCGCTATCACCGGCGTCCCAAGCGCCAGTGATTCCAAAGCCACATTCGGCATTCCTTCCCATCGAGATGGCAAGAGAACCGCATCGGCCCCGGCAATCCAGTCGGCGACACGGGTATCAAACCCCTTCAGGAGAATCCGCTCCCCAAACCCGGCACCATCAATTTGCGCACGCAACTGCTCGGCCTGAGGACCATCTCCAAAAATACAGAGACGGTCGGACGCAGGCATGTTGCGAAACCAATCGACAAGACGGTCAAACCCCTTCTGCTCGGTCAGCCGCCCAGCCGCAACAAATCGGCGCCCGTCCCCTGGCACCACCCGCGCCTCTACGCCTTTACGGATCATATCCACATCAACCGGGTTCGGCATCGCAACAAGCCTGTCTTGCGCCACCCCCCAGGCCGCGAGCGCATCGCGCATCGGCCTTGCGTTACAAAGGACGGCCGAGGCGCGCCTGTACAACAGCCGATAAAGCAGCCTGGTCAGCACATGCGACCCGATCTGCCGGGCGGTATGATCCGGCATGTTTGCTTCCCGGACAAAATAGAGAGGACCACCCGGTCCGACCGACAACACCGCGAAATTCAGGTATGCCATCGTCGATAGCACCGCATCCGGCGCCGCATCCCGAATGGCCCGCCGAAGCAACGGCAATGCCGATCTGACCCTGCCTGTCCCCAGGACCCGGACGTCGATATCGTCCGGAACCAACGGTTTCAGCGGTCCCGCATCGGAAAGCACAAGCAGGCCAGGTGAGAAGCGTTCACGGTCCAGGCGCCCCAGAACCGTCAGCAGGACCCGCTCCGCGCCGCCCCCCGCGAAACTCGGCAGGACGAACAGAATGCGCGACTTCCTTGCTGTCACTCCCCGTCCCCGTCCAGCAGCCGTTTGACGCCATCCGGGCCGATATTCGCGCAAGCATCAACGGCACACATCCTCGGCTCAAAAGCGCCGTGCAGCTGCCGGTATTCCGGAAACTCGGCAGAGATATAGTCGACGTCGATGCCCAGCGCATTAAGGGACGCTTCATCAATACTACGCTGCGTTCCAGCGCCTTTTCCGGTCACATAGACAGTCGCGTCCAGAGCCTGCAAGATCGGCTCGATGCTTTCCGCCCCTTCTTCTGAAAGCCCCAACTCAGAGGCTCTGAGAAACCGGACATCCGCCAAACCGATCCAGGACGCCAAGCTTTTGATCAAGGCGATATTGAGATCGGCTATTCGATCGAATTCATGCTCCAAAACCGGGAAAACCGCGTCTTTCAGAACGGATGCATAGGGAGCCTTGCCGTAGGATTGCATCAAGCTGCCGACATGCTTCTTGCGCCATCTCTGATCCGATACTTTGACCTCCGATATCGGAATCTGCTCCTTCCCGATCGGGACAGTCAGCCATTGTGTTCCCTGATGGGTGCGAATCGCATTGCGGGAGACGTAGCTTTTCCCCAAAGGCAGCCGTGCATTGTCGTAGAAGACGAACTCGTCACATCTCGCGATCTTCCGGAAATAGCCCAGCCACGGCAGGTAGTTGGGCTGATGGATGCCAATCCGCCTCATGCCGTATCTCCTGATTTCTCAAACTGCGCCAGCCGCTCGACGAGCCGCGCTACAAGAGCGGCCTGGGATTTATCCGACTTGCGGTGTGTTCGGGTAATTTCCGGTACCAGGCCGCGCCGCGAGAGCGCAAAACCCGTCGCCTTCTCGACCGCTTCGCCGATATGAATCAAGGTTCCCTCCGGATCGGAGCATAGATTTTCGTATCGTACGAAAATACATCGGTCGCCCGCTTGGGAGGCCAACTGCCGAAAATGTGCGTTCAGACCGGTTATCTGCCCAAGAATTTGCTCATCAACATCTTTATCGACCAATTCATAATAGTCTGGTGGCTGCATGCTCCACCAGGACTCGAGCGACAGCATTTCCTTCTGTCTCGCATCATAGACCGAAAGAGCCTGTTCAATCGGGTCGCGTTCAATACAGACAAAGACACAGAGCGGGTCGAGCGCCAGAAACTGGGGCATGAAATAGGACGGGTAGTACCCCTTGAACAGAAATCCGGCCCTGGAGAGCCTTTGCATTCCTGCTATCCAGCCTTGGATTTCACGCCAGTCAACGCCGCGCCTGGCGGGATCCTCGAATAGATCATCGACCCATTCCAAGGCCAGTTTTTCCATCCAGAAAAAGTGAAAGCCGTGAATGTCACGTCCGGCAGTCCGGCCAAAATCGGACGATGCGGCTTCAAGCCGGCTTTCGCCAAACACCGATTGAGACAAGGTCATTCCGGTTTGCGGCGCCTGCCAGAACCGGGCTGTCAAATTGTCCACAAAGCCGAGATCGAAATACCGGATGAGCGCCTGTGCCATCAGTGTCGTGCCGGAACGCGGGGCACCAGAGACAAACAGGACGGGCGCGTCCAGTGGGCTCGGCCTCGGCGCAGATTCCGCCAGGGCCGCATTCATCGACCGAAGCCGGTCGGCGGCCTCCCCGGTTGGAGGCGGCCGGTGCGAGATTCGATGCTTCACCTATCTCAACTCGTCATAGATTGATTCAATTGCTGCGGCGCTGGCTTCCGGCGCGAACATTCGTTCCGCTTTTCGCTGATTGGCGACCGCCATCGTCTGACGCAAATTCTCATCGTCGCGCAATCGGAGCAAGTGCCCGACTACGCGATTGGTATCAAACTCGGCGTCGATGAATCCGTTCACGCCGTTCTCCACAACGGTCTCAAAGGTTCCGAGCGTCACAATCGGCAACCCGAAGGTCATCGCCTCGATCAGATCTCTCCCCCAGGGGACGTTTTCACGTCCAAGCTTCATCAAAACATCGCAAGCCACCAGTGCGCGTTCGGGGGGATGAACGTGACCGGTGAATTCAATCACCGCGCCCAGTTCCTCCTCCTCGACCCGGGTCAGGATCTGTTCATAGTAGCCAGGCTCGGCATTCGGTTTCAGGCTTCGGTGCTGTGGTCCGCCACAAACCACCAGCAGGATGTCCGTGATACCCCGTTTCTTCAGCACCGCCGCAACATCCAGCTGTCGGTCGATTCCACGATTCGGCGTAATGTTGCTGAGAGTCAAAACTCGCAACTTCTGCCTGTCCGGATCGCCACGCAGATTCAGTGGCTCCACGGGGTCGGCTTCCGGCCGATAGGCGTTGAACACGGTGCGGCAATGCTTCCCTGCCTGTATGCCACATAGTTTTTCGAAATGCGCAGCAACGCCATCGGAAATGAAGACTACACGATCTGCCCGGCGCAGGATGAAACGGTATATCCGACGTGCGAACCACGTATCGACCAGGGTTGTCCGTATGTGACATACCCAGGGGCGTTTCAACTGGGCCGCCAGCCACCGGCAGGTCAGCGCCAGGTTCTCGTGGTTGGCATGCAACAGACCGGCCCTTCCCGCCAGCGCCTTACGCGCAGCCTTGAGCACCGCCGGATAATGACGCATTCGCCAAACGAAATGCGCGAACGCGATCGGATTCTTGCGCTCCCCGGGTCGGAATCTCGGGATTCCGGGCAAGGGTGTAACGGAGACACCGAGGGAGTCATACCAGGCGACCAGCGGATTCCCGGCCAACAAGAGTACATGCGGTTCCCAACGGGTCCGGTCCAGCGCAGCAATCAGGTAATAGAGTGAGCGCGACGCCCCGCCTTTTCCCGTACCGGCGTCCAGAAAAAGAATGACCGGTCTGTCCCCGATACCGGACATCTCTTCAACGGGATCCGACAGCACTCTTAACTGCGTCGGCAATGCGGTCGATTTCCGGCTCGGTCAGAAAGGGATGCATCGGCAGACTCAGCACCTGGCCGCTCAATGCCTCGCTCACCGGCAGACTACCCTCACCATCCCCAAAATGCCGGTACGCAGATTGCAGATGCATCGGCATTGGATAATACACCGCACACGGAACGCCGTCCGCTTTCAGCGCGGCCGCAACGGCATCCCGACGATCGGCGGGCAGCTTGATCGTGTATTGCGCCCAGGCGCTTTGGTGTCCACGGCGACGGGCTGGCGTTTCCACGAAGCCATTCAGCTTGGCATCATAGGCATCGGCGACACGGTTACGCACTTCGATCTCGGAAGCGAAATGTGGGAGCTTCGCGCGCAGAACTGCCGCCTGCAAGGTGTCGAGTCTCGCATTCAGACCGACGCGCACAATGTCATACTTCTCCCCCCCCTTGCCATGCGCCCGGATCGATTTCATGACATCAGCCAATTCATCATCGTTCGTCAGGACTGCGCCACCGTCACCGTAACACCCCAAAGGCTTGGCGGGAAAGAAGCTGGTCGCGGTGGCGCGCGACAGGGACCCGACCTTGCGGTTTCCCAGGGCTCCACCGAAAGACTGTGCTGCATCAGACCAAAGTGCGACATTGTATTTCGCAGCCAAGGCCTCCAGGGCCGTATAATCCGCCGGCAGGCCGAACAGATCCGTGGCAAGAATCCCGCACGGCCGAAGTTCTCCGCCGTCGATCACGGCCTGGATGCGCTTTTCCAGATCCACCAGGGCCATGTTGAAATCCGAGGGATCAACATCCACGAAGATTGGAGTCGCCCCGAGCAGCAGCGGAACCTCCGCGGTGGCGGTAAAGGTGAAACTGGGGACGAAAATGGCATCTCCGGTGCCAACACCCTCTGCCATCATGATCAGCATCAAGGCATCGGTGCCACTGGAGCAGCCTATCGCATGCTTGGCGCCACAGAACGACGCCAGTTCGTTCTCCAGAGACGCCACCTCTGGCCCCATGATGAACTTGCCATGTTCAAGGACAGTCGCGATCGCGGAGTCGATTTCCTGACGATAGGCTTCATATTGCGCCTTCAGATCGACGAAAGCGATGGGATTCGGTTGGCTCATCTCATTCTTTCCTTCACTCGGAAACCGGCTCAAGCAGGCCGTTGATCAATCGATAGGTCTCTGCGGTCCGGGGGCAGCGAAGGTCATCGCCCAAGCGGTCACCTGACCGGCTTACCCAACCGAGCTGGCGGGCCGGGTTCCCGACAACCAATGCATAATCAGGCACGTCATGGGTCACGACCGCGCCTGCTCCAATCATCGCATAGCGGCCGATTTTGACTCCGCAGACTATGGTCGCGTTGGCCCCAATCGTCGCCCCCCGGCATACAAGGGTCTTCGAGAATTCGTCCTTGCGTTCGACGAAAGCACGCGGGGTCAGAACATTTGTGAAAACGCAGGACGGGCCACAGAAAACCTCTTCCTCAAGCGTCACACCTTTGTACAACGCCACATTGTTCTGCACCTTGCAGCCATCGCCTATAACGACGTCCGGCCCGGCCATTACGTTCTGGCCCAGAATACAGCGGCTTCCGATCCGCACACCCGGCAACAAGTGGACAAAATGCCAAACCTTGCTGCCCTCACCGATCTCGACATCGGTGTCGACAACAGCGGTCTCATGGATGAATGGCTCACTCATTCCGCGGCCCGCTCCAATGGGGTGCCGGAGGTCATCGCACGCTGACACATATCCAAAACGGAAAGCACCCCGATCGCCTCTGTTGCATCCGTGCGGGGACGCGCCCGTGTCTCGCAACAGTCCAGGAAATGCCTCATTTCCTCAGCCAAGGGTTCGTCCGCGCGATAGGGGACCGGTACGGCTTCCGCTTTTTCCAGCATCGGCAGCACACCGTCCCAGGCCAGCCGGTGCGGATAGCGCAACACCTTCTGGTCCCCGGCCAAAGTGTCGTTGAAGACGATCATCCCGTCCTCCCCGACGACCACCAATCGGTGATCCTTGAACGGGTGCATCCAACTGACAAAGATATGTCCCTGCAGATGTTCCCCGAAATCAAAATGGCTAAGGCTCATATCCGCGACATTCGGGCTTAGCCATGCCTCGCCATTGCAAACAACGCGTTCGGGCAGCCGCCCCGTCAGGGCCAGCATCATGGAGATATCATGCGGTGCAAACGACCAGAGCGCGTTTTCCTCGCGCCGGATTTTTCCAAGCGAAGCACGGTTGGAATAGATATAGCGAAGGCGCCCGATATCGCCGCGCGCAACACTCTCCTGAACGGCAATGAAGGCAGGATGATACAGCAGCAGATGGCCGATCATCAGTACCCGTCCACCGGACTGGGCCAATTCATCAAGCCGATGGGCCTGATCCAGATCAAGACATAGCGGTTTTTCGACAAAGACATCCTTGCCGGCCGTCAGGGCAGCCTCGACGAGATCTCCATGGGTTGCAGCGGGCGTTGAGATCGCGACCGCCGTTAGCGAACGATCAGCCAACAGCTCTTGCGCAGAGGTATAGGCACGCGCGTCGGGGTAGGTACCGGCATGCATTTCCAACGCGCCGGTATCCGTGTCGGAGAACGCCGAAAGCGCACCCAGTGCGTCGAGATTCCGTAGCAGGTTCTTTCCCCAATACCCGGTCCCAAGGACGCCCACCGAGGCCGAATTGCTCATTTATCGATTCCTGACTGGTCAGAGATGGTTCCGGTATCCGGGTCATAGCCCGTGACAGTATCCGCGATCAAGTTGACAGACTGCGGCCCTTTGACGTCGACCAGTCTGCGCAACGCAGCTTCCCGGTCGCCGCCGTCATCGTGCGCCCACCAGATGGGGTGAGTAAGCAGCTGCAGCGCGGTTTTCCTGCCTACAGCTTCATGACTCAAGGGCGGTCCGAACCGCCACAGGCCACGTGAATCGCTGCAATACCCGATGTCCTTGAAAAAGCGGTCTTGATAGGCATGCGGCCGGCCTGCCAATGGCGCGTTGTGGGAAAGTAACGGCCGGGACGGACGATGAAAACTCACCACTGGGACGTATGTCTTCGTGACATCTTCAAGCCTGGCACATTCCTCTTCCACGGCTGCGTCAAGTGCATCGATCCGCGCCGGATATCGGGCAGCGTCAAAATGCAGCGCGACGACATGCCCGTCCTGCTGGAGCCTGTCGATGACCGTCCGGGTTTCATTGGATTCGATGCTATAGGCGGGCGAGGAGGTCAGCATGAAATAGAAGGCTCGAACACCGAGATCACGCTCGATCTCACTCATGGCCAGAGCGGGTTCTGGCCAGAAATCAATATCGTGCCGCAGGATCAAATCCTGATTCTGAGGAACCACATCGTCATAACCGCAAACGCGATAGCCACGTTGCAGCAGGGCCTCCAGCAACGCTCTGTAGCCCGCCCGCGTGAAATCCTGCGCCATCAGGCAGTTCCCCGAGAATCACCGAAACACAGACCAACCAGTTCTCGATAGAAGCCGCGCGCCGGTTCGGTAACCTGGCCAAGGTGCTGCAAAACACTCAAGGTGCCGCGATAGCGGCGGCAGACATTGATGGCGGAAGAGGCCTCTTCCAGTGCTTCCTGGCAACTCAGGTCCCGATATTTTCCATTGCTGAAATAGGCGAAATCCTGAATCGGCGTACTGACCAATCGCAGACCGAGGGCACGGCGCTGTCTCAGGCTGTAGGCGCGATGCGGTCGGCAACTGCCCGTCCGGAACCCCGTCGCCTGGGGAAAGGCCGGCGTGCAATCCATTTCCATCCCGGCAGCGTCCCAGATATCCGGCGTAATGGAAAAATCGTACTCCAGCCGATGCTGCCTTCCGCGTGTAAGTGGTCCGCCAACCAAATCTTCCAGCGCTGCTTTCTGACGCAACCACGCATCCTGATCCCGGCATGTCCGGTGACCTGGATGAAAGCCGATGATATGCCCACGCTTCCGGATCGCGTCGGCGGCCCGCTTCACCAAATCGGGCATGGTCACCCCGTAGGGCGTGTCTTGCGCCAACAGGGAAGGGCCGATGAAATAGAATTCGCTCTTTACGCCATGTGCCTCGGACAGACTCATCATCTCATTCAAACTGCTCCAGGGCAGTCCCGCAAAGTATCCGCGGTAAAGGCGCTTAAGCGCTCGCCCCGGTTCTGCGCGTTTCAACACGTCGCCCAAAGCATAGCGAATTGGCTCGTGGGCGTAGTTGTAGCCGCGCAGCTTGTCGACGTCATGAGTCAACATGACCTTGTATTCGCCAAGCGGAAGCCGGGCGGGATCGCCCGTAATCGCCCGGGCGAGATCCATTGCCGCCCGATCAGCCAACGGATCATCGTAACGCCCTATCCGTGCCGCAAGCGTCTGATCGAAGGGAAATCTGTCATAACTGTCGTGTTCTGCCGGGACCCGCTCCTCAATGCGCGACAACTGGTGGAAAATGAGACCGGGCGCGTCGTAATCGACCCTGCCTTCCCGGCCGGGCAGAAAGGTTCCCCCGTCCTCCAGTTTCCGCAATGCATCGACCTTCGGCCAGATGCCCTGTTCATCCGTAGAAACTCCCTGACTGAAGAGCGCCGCTGGAATGAAGAGGGTGCCGGCGGCGGACTGGTTGGGTCTTCCCCCGTACTGGACCTTGCGATCCGCCTCCGCTACCCGAACAAGCCCATAGGTTTCGTCCAGAAAGTCGAACACGAACTCGATCTCGGGAAGGAATTCGGAAAGGTCGGAATCGACAACCAAACTATAGGCGAAGGTCTCAGTCATGCCCGGCAATTCCATATTCCCGAACCCAGGCGTCGTGACTCAGCAACTGCCGCAGAAGCTTGGTATGTCCTGCGCGCCCCTCCAGATGCTCATCAATCAACCTGGCCAGCATGTCTGGCTCCAGAACGCCCATCGTCAGACTGTCCAGGCGGCCCCGGATTTCCAGAAACCGCCGCCTATATCCAGGTTCATGGGCGAACAATTCGCGCGTCGACTGCCATGACCCCGTGGAATGATAGGCGCTCGGCTTCTCAGGACGCCTTGCAAGGCCGACCTTGCGTGCGGCCGCCCTGGCCAGGACCGCCGCTGTTTCGGTCCAGAGCGGCAGATCCGCCCGAAATCCGGAATTCGCATTCGCTAGCTTCGCGATTTGCGGTGACAGGAGCTTAAGGGCCTTTCGAACCACCTCAGCTCCCACCCTTTCGGATGGGCTCATGCTCAAATAGACATCGAACACGTCACGGTCAAAAGCCGGCAGGTTCAGATGGCAGTACGCCCTCACAGACATCATGCCCGTAAACGCGTAGTGTTTCGACAAGGCATGCAGGATAAAGGCGTCCCAGGCATTCACAGGCTCATCAGACGCAAGATGTGGCTCCAGAACCGAAGACATTGCTTCGATTTGGCTGTCATACCATCGTCTCTTGGCCTGCGGACGAATGATCGCGTCCAGGGTCGTTTGCGGCGGCCCCTGGCGAAGATTGCGCAGTACATACTCAGCGTCCGGTCGCGCGGGCACCTCACGCAGCATTGGCAAACGTGTCTTGCTTCCGGCCACGGTGAGGAAACGCGCTGGCAGATAATAGCCGCGCAGCGTGTAATCCAGCCCATGCCCTGTCAGCGCAGTCGCGTGTTCCGCCCCGACGCGGGGCATGAACGCACCAATAGGAAGTGAGGCCGGATACAGGCCGTTATTGGTCCGCACCTCGTTTTCCAGAAAGTGAAGAGTTTCCCCGGGCTCCACCAAAGCGGGTCGGAACGGCGCATCGAAAACCTCGGCCGTGCGCCGCGCAATATCCAGTTCGGGGTTGTCGGCAAAACTGGCAGTCGTCCAGCAAGTCAGTCGCCCACGCGGCGCAGCAGCAAGCACGAGACGGCTATCTATCCCACCAGAGAGCAGAAGAGCGGGAGACGGGCCTTCGGTTTGTCGTGCCACGGCCGCCTTCAGCGCCTCCGCCAGACGTTCCGGCAACTCAGCCCGGTTCCCGTTACTGTTCCAGGCAAGACGCCAATATGCGTCCTCCTGGCGGTTCGTTCCGGACAATGTGGTAATCGTTGCGGCCGGAAGCGCTTCCAATCCGGCAATGTTTGTCGTTCGGCCCACCGTCCGCTGCATCGTGAACAGTTGGGCCAACCCATCCTTCGCAGTTCGGGCAGCCACCGCCCCGGATTTCACCAAGGCCAGGATCGACGTCGCGAAGACCCATCCCGTACCCCGGCGCGCGAGATGAATCGGATAACTTGCCAATCGGTCCGTGACGAGCACGAGATGACGACGTTCCGCATCGAAGATCGCGGCCGCGAAGGCGCCATTCGCCCGGGACAGCCGATCAAGACAACCCTTCTCATACAGCCGCGCGATCAGTGATGCGATGTCACTGTCAGGCGCATCGATCAACGAGTCGGGGTCATGAATCAGGCCGACCGCGGCCACCTGCAGGTCACCCGCCTCATATACTCCGCCATATCCGCCCGTCGAATGATAGTGTGCGCCCAGCCCGGCATGCGGCCCGGAAGCAAGGGACGTTCCGAGCCCACCCGGCATGGTGGCGCGAATTTCAGATAGCAGCGGCGCTTCCAGCCCCCCCGAATTGAACTCTCCGAAAAGACCGATCACGAGCGCGACCTTTCCGGAACCTGCTCAGCCGGTAGGGCCAGCACTCCCAGCTTTCGTCCGACATGGACATGGTATCCGGCGGCCTCCAGCCGCGGGCGGCACAAATCCGCAACACTATGACCGTCCCGGCGATACCACCCTGCAAGCCGGATCCGAGGACGGAACTCGGCGAGTGTATCCTTTGCTCCGTCCAGTGCCTCAACTTCGGCACCGTTGACGGTAAAGGAAAGCATGTCGACTTTCTCCAAGCCATGCTCCGACACAAGGCCGTCAATACTAGCGGTTTCTACCGGCTGCCTGTTACCGCCATCAAAAACGTCGTGGCGGAGTGTGTTCGCCTGTGCCTCACCTGTGGCGAGATCCAGCACTCGCCCGTGTTCGCACCAGATGGCCCGGTGCAGAACATCAACACGCTCGAGCCCGTTCTCTCGCGTATTGCGCTCCAGTAACGCGACGTTGCGCGCATCGGCCTCCAGTGCGATGAGCCGCCCCTCATGCAGCGACGGGCCGACGGCGGCCGCACCAATCCCTATAAAGGCGCCGCAATCGATGATGACGTCCGAGGCTGTCGAGCTGAAGGCCGTACGGTAGACATCCCGCAACACAGCATCTTCAATATCGTCCACGCCGTCCTTCTGCTGGCCGTGGAACCCTACCATCGCGGCGGCCTCCGCCGGGTCACCGGCAGCCAGTTTCGGGCCAAGATCAGGGCGCAAATGCGGAAACACATATCGTGTCACGATGTCGCGCGCGAGCCGGAAATGTTGTGGCGCCAGATTGTGAGGCAGATCGTTCCGAAGCAGACGGTAGAGTTCCATATCCTTGCCTGGCGTGGCGACGCCGTGAAGCATCAGACCCTGGGCATTTCTGGCAACGGGACCATTCTCGCCATCTTCAAACCGGAATGTGTCACATACCGACCGAAGTTCGCGAAGGAAGACCGTCGCACGTCGAACCCATCGTGCGCGATATCCCGGGATCATTAATTTCAGCGCCAACATAGTTCGCTTGTTACCTTTTTGGGATGGCGTCGGAAGTTGACGCCCTGGCAAAAGAGAGCGGCAGGCGATCGCGTATCGAATGCGGCACCTTTTCCATGAATCGCGCGAACGTTTCCAGGTCCTTCGAATCCGTCTCTGTCGGCCGGAATCCCCTTCCGACATTGGTGTTCTGTGCCGGCAGGAACGGGACCTGACCATGCGCCAGCCCTAAGCGGTCAAGCAGGGCGCCGACGGCCGTCGGGTCGGAAAGATCATCCGTCGCAATCGTCTCGGCAGGAGCCAAATCAAACTCCCGGATCAGCCGATCTCCACGTAGATATGTTTCACACCATGCGTGCAGATAGCGCTCGCCTTTGCTCAATTCCGCGGTGTCGAGACGCAACTCGTTGAAGGGACAATCCGGCGCCCCGTAGTCCAAGCTGATATCCTTGTTGCGGTTCAGATAGCTTCGCATGTTTGCGACGGGATCGCGTACAAGGCGGATCATTGAAACGGGCCAGTCGCCGCGCTTCTTCAGTTGCGCGAGAGTCGGATGGTGCAAACCGTGCAGAAAATGCTTGCTGATATCGATATAAATGCTGGCGCTCCGCCGATCCAACTGACGGTCGATCCACGCAAGCCGAGCGGCTGCGTATTTTTCCAGTTGTTCACCGTCCCCGGCATCGAAAGCGCGCAAGACGTCTCCGCGCCCCAGAAGCTCGTGCGTTTCGATGAAGCGACGCCGGAAGCGGCGCTCCCAGTTCGCCAGCCTGCCAGGCAGCCTGGTCCGGACGCTCGGTTCCTCGAAGGCGACAAACGCCCCAACGACAGATGCCTCAAACAGACGCGTCAGACTTTCTTGGCCACTTCGCCCCGGTGAAATCGTGAAGAGAAACCGGCGTGTCACGTGTCGTCTCGCAATCCGCCATGGATCATCTCGGCAGCCATGGGCTCACCGAAACCAATGTCCCGGGCCGCTTTCCGTCCCAGCACATCGTGCAGGCGCTTCGGAGGCAAGCCGTATCCCGGACGAATCGATCTGACATTGTCCCGGGTAAAGACCTCTCCGGCCGCAATGGGCCTGACCGCATACAGCGAACGCCGCAACTGCCGGTTTCCGGCTTCACTCGGTTTAAGACCGAATCCCGGACTTCCGATCGACTCCCAGGCGGACCGTGTTCCGCGCACCAGTTCCGCAAGCTCATGAGGCTCCAGAGAAAACGCGCTATCCACGCCGCCATCTGCGCGGTTCAGGGTGAAATGCTTTTCAATGATGCATGCCCCCAATGCAGTGGCGGCAATCGGTACGGTGGTTCCGTGACTATGATCCGACAACCCGATCGGCACGTCGAACCTTTGCATCAACTCACCAATCGTCGCCAGATGGCAGTCTTTCATCGGCGTCGGGTAGCCGCTGACGCAATGCAGCAATGCCACTCCCCCGCTCTCGGGGACCTGTGCCGATTGCACCGCCTCGGCGATTTCGCTGAGATCCGCCATACCCGTAGAAATGATGAGGGGTTTTCCCGTAGCGGCGGCCTTGGCGATCAGATCCGTGTCCACGGCTTCAAAGCTGGCGATCTTATAGGCAGGCGCTCCGAGCCCCTCCAAAAAGTCGACTGCCGTATGGTCGAACGGAGAGGAGAAAACTGCGATGCCGTGAGTCCGTGCACGCTCGAACAGGGCTTCGTGCCACTCCCAAGGCGTCGCAGCTTCCTGATACAGTTCATACAAGCGACGCCCGTCCCAAAGCCCGCCTTCCAGTGTGAAGCCCGGGCCGTCGTGGTCTATCGTAATCGTATCGGCGGTATAGGTCTGAAGCTTCACGGCATCGGCCCCGGCCTCGGCCGCAGCATCGACCAATGCCAGAGCGCGCGACAAATCCCCATTGTGATTTCCCGACAGTTCGGCGATCACGTAGGGAGGGTGCCCGAAGCCGATCGACCGGCCATCGATCTGAAACTCTTTCATCTCAGGCTCCTGTCTCCGCGTAACTTCCGCAGGTCAATAATTTGCTGTGCCAACCGGACTGTCCGGCGACCGGTTCGTACCCCGCAGCATGAAATAGTCGGCGGCTCGCCGTATTGGCATTGTCGACATAGGCAAGCAACTCCATTCCCGGCAGGTCATCCGATTGTGCAAACGTGCGGCAGGCCTCCCGCTCCCCGGCACAGAGCGCAGCCCCTCCTATCCCCTTGTTCACCGCGGCCTGGCTGATCAGTATGCTCACCTCGCATCGGCCCGGACCAAGGTAGTCGTAACGCACCATACCAACCGGTTTACCCTGGCATTCCACCACCAGCAGCAGCCGGTTCCTGTCGCCCATTACGGCATTGAACCACGCCTCGTGCTCCGTCCACCCGGGAGGTTCCGGATTGCGGGCATAGCGACGCGCGCCCGGTTCGTTCTGCCATTCAAACAACCGCTCGGCATCCCGACGGGAAGCCCGTCGGCACAATATCTGCGCACCGGACCGATCCCGAATGGGGCGCAGCATTGCATCCGCGAGCCGCGCCGCTCCCCAACCGTCACATAAACCACGCGCGGCACGGGACATGGCTTTCCAGGCGGTCGTATCCTCCAGCAACTGCGCCACCGCCGGGGCAAGGTCTGATTCAAAGTCATGAAGTCCGATTTCCAAGGCGGCGCCGGCAGCAATCAAGGCATCGATAGTCGGTCGCTGGTTGTCGGCGATCTCCACCACGATACTGGGAATTCCCATGCAGCACCGTTCAAGCGCGCTCACGCCGCCGGCACCGATAGCCAGAGAGACACCGGCCAGCAACCCGTTCATATCAGAGACATCACAGAGGACTCGAGCACCGATTTCGGCTGCGGCCGCCTCGACAGCGGGCCTGTGCGAAGCCCCTGACCCGACCAGCGCGATGACTTCACGATCCAGGAGAACATTCGGTCTCTTGGCCAACGCATTCAGAGCGCGCACCGTCATACCATCGGGATCGGCAGCGCCAAAAGCGATCAGAACCGAACCTGCGCTGCCTTGAACAACAGGTGCAGTCATGAAGGATTGTCGGAGCGGCGCAAACTCCGCCCCCAATAGAAGCCAAGAGTCCGGCGCAGCAGAGATGTACCGGTCGCGATCAGGTCCTGGCGCCGGATCGACAACAAAACCGGCAGCATGCGACCGGCACAGATCGTCAATCGATAAAACCGACGCGCCAATCTCCCCGAGGGCCTCTTCATAATCAGTCCCCCTTCTGTAGTGGTCGATCACGACCCAGTCGGGGACTTTCTCAAAGCCGGCGAGCATTCGTTCAATCTCGCCGCCACTATCCACGCAGTCGGCGGTTCCATCACCGGCTTCAACAAAACGAACCTCACCGTCAACAACGGATGCCAAGCCGCCGGTCGCATCATTGAGCGCAAAGGCAGTACGCGCGCCCAACGCCCGCACCGCCTGGGCCACCGCCAGGCAGCGGAACAAATGCCCGCCGCCGATCCGAGGCCCCGCAGCGGTACGAAATACCACGAGCGGCCGGTCTTCGACCATGACCGCCGTCACCGCACCTTGAAAACTGGCACTAGCGGCGGCACTGACAATTCTTCCACCAGCCTGTTTCTCGCCAACTTGTCCGCGATGATTGGCAGGACCTCCCGGTAAGCCTGGACAACCTGACGCAGGTCGGCCTCGGAGTGCGCGTAGGACATATTGTGGCTACCCAGGGTCAAGACGCCACGCTGGCACATTTCCGAAATCAGAACCGTCTTGATCGCCATAGCATCGGCCCCCGGTTGATCCTGAATCATCAGAATTCGCCAGGGGTCGAAACCTTTCAGCTTCATGACCGCCCCGAGACCGTTGGAAGAAATCACTTCCTCTACCGCAGCGCCTAACGCACCGCCGTTTCGGTTGATGGTTTCGATCACCGGTTCGCGCCGCATCTTGTCGACGACAGCGATGGCCGCCGCAAGAGACAAGGCCTCACCGCCGAAGGTTCCGGATACAAAGATATGTTCGAACTGCGCCATCAGGTCGGACCGTCCGACGACCGCGGAAAGAGGCAGCCCGTTCGCCATTCCCTTGCCGAAACATGCGAGATCCGGCGTAACGCCAAAAAGTTCCTGTGCACCGCCGAGCGAAAAGCGGAACCCCGTTATGACTTCGTCAAATACCAGATACGCGCCGTGACGGTGCAGTAGCTCCTTCAAGTCGGCCAGGTATCCCGGATCAGGTTCGGTGATGTTCGCAGGTTCCATTATCAGGCCGGCGATCTGATTCGGATACCGCATCAGGACAGCCTCGACGGCTTCCAGATCGTTGTAAGCCACAACACTTGTCAGGTCGCGAACAGCCTCCGGCACCCCCAGGGATCGTGCGGTGGCGCCGATGTACCAATCGTGCCAACCATGATAGCCGCAGCTGATGATTCGGTTTCGCCCGGTGGCTGCGCGCACTATCCGAACCGCGGCGCTGGTCGCATCGGAACCATTCTTTGTAAACCGCACCGATTCGGCCGCCGGGATGATATCAACCAGCCTCTCAGAGAGTTCTGCTTCCAGTTCGGTTGCCAGGGAGAAACTGACGCCAAGATCCATCTGGGCTCGTACCGCCGCATCGACTTCAGGATCGCAATAGCCGAGCGAGACACACAACAGCCCATTGACCATGTCGACATATTCATTGCCGTCAACATCCCATACCCGGCCGCCCTGGCCAGCGGTCAAAAACAGCGGCGCCGCTCCGACCGGGAACTGATATCGGCTCTTGCTGAAAGTCTGTGCTCCGGTAGGGATGGTCTTCTCGGCACGCTCCAGAAGCCCCATGGAGTTCTTGTAGATTCTCGGAGATCGGTTGGCGGGCGACTTCTGATCTGCGGTCAAGCTGATCCGATAGCCTTCGTTGCGCCCGTCCGCCGCTCGGGAATCACCCACTTGCGGCATGTCGCAATGCAGCAGTTCGGTCCAGCGCAGGGTCTCCGTAGCGCCTTTTCCCGAGAATGCCGAAGCAGCCCCGACCAACCGTTCCGCCCGCTCCAAATCTTCCTGAGTATCAACCGTCCACCGCAGGCGATGGACGCCTGGAATCGGGCATGGCAGATTGACGACCTTGAACCGGTGTCGATTGGCGCGAATGAAAGGGGTTACATGTTCGCGATCGCTGGTACGAATCGCCTCAGCGGCGGCCACGTCCAGCACGGCACTGGTCATGACTTCGCAGTCCAGCCCGTCAGGCCAGCTCGGCGGCGCAACATTGCTGGCATAGTCGGCCTTCGCAATGCGATGCAGCGCTAACGTTTCGGCGACAATCGCCGGATCGAGGAATGGACAATCCGCTGTCAGCCGGACAACCACATCCGCAGCGGCCTGTTTGGCAGCCCCTGAAAATCTGTCCAGGACATCTGTTTCCGAACCGCGGAAAATCTCGACTCCGGATTGGGCGCACCACTCGGCGACAGGATTGTCCTGGGCATTATCGGTGGTTGCCACGATCACCGCATCGATCCCGGAAACCGCCCGTGCCGCGTTCACCGTTCTTTCAAGCATCGGCACGCCGCCGATTGGCATCAGAATTTTCCCGGGCAGGCGGGAAGACCCCATGCGTGCCTGGATAATCGCAACCGTGCGCATATTGAAGTTTTCCAGATTTTAGATGAAGGATCCGGCCCGGGTCAGAAGGAATGCTCTCCAACCGAATGCCCGGTGACGTCATTCCGGCTAGCGACAATCGCGCTGGGATCCGGACGGTCCGTCGCCACCTGATACCAGACACAATCTCCCTCCTCCAACCGGGAGGAATCGAGTTCGGATTCCAGTTCTTCGGCTACGTCGAAGACGGCCGCGCCGCGATTGGCCAATTCAACCTGACGCTCGGCAATTTGACCGCGCGCGTCATAGAATTTCACCGATGCCGATGCCCCCGGTGCGGATGGTGTCATTCCGACGAGACCTAGCTGAGAAGTCATTCCGCCGCCGACCAGAACCTGTCCCCAGCTAAAGCCTTTCTTGCCGGCAGGAACGAAGACGTTGGGATTGGTCAGGGAAATGTTGATGGAACTTTCCAATCCGCCCGCACCATAGACAAGCTGGTGATTGACCCTTGTCGGCGTATTCCCTGAAGAAGGTCGTGCGGTGATCCCGAACCCGGATACAGTACCGGGATCGATGCCTGCCTGCGCGACGAAGTCAGTTACGGAAAACTCCAAATCGTTGCCTTTGGGCGTGGATATCTGGCCAAGGTTTCTCGCCCCCAGTTCCCTGCCATCCGGATCGAAAAGCGACACATTGAACGACAGGTCACCGGGCGACATGATCGGATAGAACCGCAAAATATTGTCGAACTTCGGAAGGAACGGATAGACACGACCGCTCGGCTCGCTGTTATCCCAATACTCCGGGAAATCCGCACAATCGTAGTAGCTGTGATTGGCGCTGAAGGCGCCGTCAGCGGTTTTCTGCCCGACCAGCATGCGTCCGTAGAACAGGAACTGCCGCGGCTGGTCCACTTTCAGTGTCCCCCCGCCCAGCGGTTTCGGTAGTTCAGGGAACAAATCGCTCAACATGATGATCTTCCGGCACAGTTTCGGACACCGGATCGAATGTTCCGCGTTGAGCACCCGGCCGTCCGGCAGGGTCAGTTCCGCACGCAGCACATCGTCGACCGGCTGAGGACCGGCGTGGAAAACAAGAAATGTCTCGGCGACGTCGTCGTACCGCACATCAATGGCCGCTTCGCGCTGGTGGACCTGGTTGATTTCATCGTCCTCGAAAACATCGTTCAGGACCCGATTATAGGCGTGAACACTATTCACGAACCCGTCTCCGCGATGATTGATCATGACCGCGGGAAACGGGATGAAGAGGTTATCGGCGGCGAAGAATTCGACCTGATAACTATCCACGACCTCATCGACCATTCCGGACAAGGGAATGGTGTATACCTTGGGTTCATTGATCGGAACGAGACGAGAAACGATGCGCGCACCTTCCGGATCGATGGCAGTGACACGGCAGGCGACGTTAGGATATCCCCGCTTCAGCAGAAAGTGATTCAGGAAGCTGATTTCAGCATCCGCACCATCGAACTCCGGCACCATCAAGGACGCCCTGTGCGTGCTATTCATCGCGCGGTCCGCATGGTAGGACCGGCGCGTCTTTTCGACATCCAGCATCCGTTTCATGGACTTGCCCTTTCCTTCAAGAACTCGTTCTTACCGATCGGTGCTAAACGCGCGACTTCCGAGAACGCTGGCCAGACCGCATCCGGATAGAAGCGATGTCCCCCTTCCGGTTCCAGAACAGCCAGCCTATCCGAAGCATTCAGCGCCGCCCAGGCGTCCGCGGCCGAGGCACAGACCCGACTCGCGCCATCACCCGGATAGATATGATCTTTCGTACCTGAAATCACCACTGTCGGGCGCGGGGCGCACAGCGCGACCACATCATCGGTTTCCATCCAATTCAGGAAACCCGGCACGACATTCTGGCCCGCCTGGTCCCCCCTGGCGCCGTAAGTTTCACGAGCATAGCCGATACATCCCGACAAGATTGCGCCGGCGATGCGTGTGTCCAGCGCCGAGGAATACAATGCTACACTGCCGCCTGCGGAATGCCCCATGATGTAGATCATTTCCGGATCGATGCCCAATTCAGGGGCGTTCTCGACCAGCCAATCCAGAGCAAGAGACACATCGGACGACCGCTCGCCGAGGAGAGACCGCCCGTTGAGCATCAGATGGAGCGCATGATCGATCGAATGGACTGGAGATCGACGAGGCAACGCGCGTTCCGCCCTGCGGCCGAAGCACCGCATCTCCAGCGCAACGGCGACGAATCCCTGACCGGCGGCCTGCCTCAGAAAATCCCCCCCTCGTTCAATCCGCATGGCGTCAACCGGCTCACGCGTCTCGCCCCAGGAGAGGTGAAATCCGCTATTCGTTCCCTGCAGGCAGATCATGGCGGGTCGAAGCCCAGCCCCGTCCCCCGGGTCTGCAATCATCAAAGGCGCCAACAGCCCGCATTCAGTTGCCAGCACAACCTCCCGCATGGCCGGTGACCCCGGTGTCTGGTAAGGAGCATCGTGAACAACGGCCAGGCGCGGACGCTCCCGACAGTAGCCGGTAATCTCGGCCAGCTTGTCCCGAGCCTGTGTCTGCCAGTCAGAGAGGCCCTGATCGCGATTTTTGGCGCGGGACAGCGCCAAAGGCGCATCGCGCATCAAAAAAGAAGCGCGGGCGCTTGGGTCGTAAGCGGCCTGCGCTGCCGCCGGACGGGGGGGCGGCGGCGTTTGAATTCCCGCAAGCCGCTTGAGCCGCCTCAGCAGCGCCGCGTATCGCATGCTCCACACCGGCGAAACCATCAATTAGTACCGTTCCTTGACCGCATAAGCCGTCGGAGTCGGAGTCTCCGTCAGGATCTTGAGCTTCGGCGGATGGTCCAGAGTGGCAAAGAATTCATCGGCGGCATCGGCCTCACCCCAATTCCGGACCGCATATTGATCGAACAGAACAATTCCACCGGGGACCAGCCGCTCCCATGCCAGTTCCAGTATGCGCTTCGTCGCCGGATAAACATCCAGGTCACAATGCAGCAATGAAATCCGGAACCCGGGCTTGTCCGCCATGTATTCCGGAAGGGTTTCGGTGATGTCGCCTTTCACGATCTCTACGCTTTGCTCCAGTCCCAGGCGGGACACGGCGTCTGTCAACTGATCGAAAGCGCTCGCTTCGTACAGATCGCGCATGTGGGCTTCGGCAGATTCTGTCTCATCAGCTCTGACTTTCGGAAAAACAGCCTCGAATGTGTCGAAGCTGACAACACGTCCAGCCCCGTGGGGGCGGAATATCTTCAGAAAATGGGCAAATTGCAGCGTACTGATGCCTTTGAATGTGCCGCAATCGACGATGTCGCCGGGCACATCCGCAATGCGTCGAACGATGTCAGCACGCGCAAGCAGTTTCTGATAGCGGTGTGTATCGCAAAGATAATGGAACTCGTTGAAAACGTCCCACATCCGGGTTTCGGCATTTGACGATTGTGTACCCATCTATCCTTCCGACCTTTCCCGAGGTTCAGCGTTAAGAGCCGTGTTGCGGCAGCCCAGCAATCCGCCGCGCGTCGAGCACGCCCTGTAAGATCTCAAGAGCCTCTTCGCCGCTGCATCGCGGCGGCCCGCCCGTTCGTATCGCGGACAGGAAATCCTGAAGCTCGGATTTGTAGTCGTCCGTGTGTTGGCCGCCGAACGCCTCTTCTCTTACCGGATTCCCGTGGGCATCCAGTTGCAGCAGGGTCCGGGCGGGAATATCAATTTCCAGACGGCCATTCGGCCCGAACAAGGTGGTCTTTCGCAGCGGCGGCCGTGTCGTGTAGCTCAGCAACACCATCGAAAGGCAGCCCTGCGTGTGGCGCAGCAACAGCCCCGCCTCCTCCTCTGACTCCATCTCGAGGACGCGCTGACCCGCCGAGGCCGCCCCCTGTACGCGAAATGGTCCGAGAAGATGCGCCAGAAGATCAACTTCATGAATCCAGTCGAACATGACGCCCCCGGACTTCGGGTCAGCAGCATAGTTGGTGCGGTAATCCTGGTTAGGCCGCCATTCCGGAAGATAGCTCGCCCCAATGCTGACCGCCGACAATACCGGCCCGAACTCTCCCGCATCCAGAATCGAACGCGCTGCCATGACGGCCGGATGGAATCTGAGGTTCTGCGCGACGGCGACGATCCGGTTGCTTTTTCGGGCCTGCTGCATCAGCGCACGCATTTCGTCTGTCCGATCCGCCAGCGGTTTCTCCACCAGAACATGGCAGCCAGCAGACAAACAAACCCGCAAATCATCCGCATGACGACTAGACGGGCTGGCAATCACAGCAGCATCGGCGACCGCCGCCGCATCGACGACATCCTTCACAAAACGAAGTTGCGGCAGGGTTGCTACCGCCTGATCCCGGCGAGATGGATCAGGTTCGACCCCAACGACCCGGGCGCCCAGCTCTTGCGCATTGGCCGCGTGACGCATTCCCATGGATCCAAGTCCGATCACCGCAACGGTTGGACCGGACCGGTCGGCTTCAGCCATTGGAAAGCTCTGCTTTTACCGTCTCCACGGCCAAGTCGAATGTCAGAATCTCAACCTGAGTGGACATATCCAAGGCAATCTCGAAACTTTCATCGATTGCGGTACAGATTTGCATATGCCGCAGGGAATCCCAGTTCTCACAATTGTCCGGCGACAAATCGTCGGTTACTGACTCGGTCTTGATTCCCAACACTTCGGAAAAAATCTCGACCAGAACTTGCCGGATCTCCGCTTCGCTCATCTTCTGCGCCATTTTAACGTCTCTTCCTTCAGGCGGCCTCGACCACCAGGTTCAACTCTACCGCCGCCGGGTATTCGGGAATGTTCCGGTCGATGGGGCGAACATAGATGCACCGGCCATCCCCTTCATCCCGTGCTGCCTCAAACTCGGCCTTCTCCAAAAATCGCCGCGCCGGCTGGTTCCTCGGCCCCTCGACAAAGGCGATCTCCAGCTTCGCAAGATTCCGCTCTCGGGCCTGCTCGGCGGCAAAGGCGAGCGCCGTCTCCTCCATGCCGCGCCCCAAAGCCCGGCAACTCATGATCAGGTTATCTATCCGCATGGCATCCGGACTAGAGGACAACTCCAGGATACCGATAATCCCATAGTCGCCGAACCTGTCCCGCAAAGAAATTGTGTACAGACCTTCCCGTCTGGCTTCGATCTCGCTCAAGGTCGGCCGCTCGAGCGTCATGTGAAACTGATTGGTCTTGTTGAAGAGCTGATGCGTGCGCTCCACCGTGGATGCCTGAACCGTTTTCAGATCGGCTTGAAGCGCCAGGGTTTTCAGAAAATCATCGATACTCGCCGCGTCTTCCTGCAATGCCCGTCTCTGGCCCTCGGCCCGATAGGTCTGCGTTCGCAACTTGTCTTCCGCCATGATCGATAGGGCATCGAAGCCGCGACAGTTCAGCAACTCCTCCACGAACCGCTCAGGCTCCTGCGGCATCATGACGACTTCAACCTGCGGCAAGGCGGTCCGAACACGCGCGCACTCCACCGGATTGTCGTCCAGGAATACAAAGCTATCGAGACCCAGCGAAAGTTCCTCCGCCATGGATCGGATGTTCTCGGCCTTGTCATTCCAGTCAACACGCCGCGCAACGAAATCCTCCCAGCGCAGCACCATTTCCGATCGTGTATCAAAAACCTCTCGGGCATCCGCTTCATTGTTCTTGCTGGCTATCGCAAGCAGAATCCCGCTCTCGGACAAATCCAGGATCGCGCGTTGCAGCAAGCGGTAGGCTTGCCCGGGCCATTCCGGCCCAATGGCAACGCCATCCGCCCCCGTTTCCCCGACAACCCCTCCCCACAATGTGTTGTCCAGATCGCATACGAGTACCTTCTTGCGGGGCCGGAAAAACCCGGACAGGCTGCGAGCAATGGTCTCTGCGTATCCGGGGGCATGTGCAGGCCGCACGGGCGTCATTGTCCGGTAAAGCCCAACAAGATCCCGGTCCGAAACCATCTCTTCAGGAGGGTCGACGCAATAGACCCCGGCCGTCGATTCCGCGACGGCCCGTAATGCATCGCAGAGTCTTGTGGCCGCAACCTCGGAGGGACCTCGGGCCAGCAAGCCGAACCCGAACCTTTCGGCATGCACCGCGGTCTTCGGCAGCACGAGCAACAAAGGTGCCCCGCATCGCTTCCGAAAGTTCGAAACCAATGCGGTCAGGTTCCGCTCAGCCGCATTCAGCGCTTCATCGCGATCTCGTGTGGCGTCCACGAATGCTTCCGGATGTAGCAGCAGAACATAGGCATCCGCCTCCGCACCCTCTTGCGGTGCGGAGAGAAGCGCCTGCTGCCATTGAGAGTATTCCTCGAACTGCGGCTCCATGCGCCAGCCCGATAGCAGCGCCTCCACCTTCAGATACGGTTCCAACGCCCGTACAGTAAAACTGGAAAGCAACCGGACGCGCCGCGCAGGAATTGATTCACTCTCCAGAACACGCAACGCCTTCAGATAGGTCATTAGCTTTGGAGAAGCGCGAAGTTCCGACCGAAACGCCGCCACATCGACAGGGCTCTCGCTCTTTTCGGATTGGTCCATGTCGGTACTCATAGCATCTTCTGCCCGCCATCCAGCAATATGTCTTCACCGTTCAGATAGGCCGCCCCGGGGCCCGCAATGAAAACGGCGAACGCAGCAACTTCGTCCACAGTCGCCAGGCGGCGCAGCGGTGACTTGGCCGCGGCCAGTTTCCTGGTGCGGTCCGGAACATGGTTGGTCAGGCGCGTCTCGAGAAAGTCCGGAGACAACACATTCGCCCGCAGGCCTTTCGGGCCAAGTTCGAGTGCGACGGAGCGAATATAAGAGGCCGCCGCGGATTTGGCTGCCGCATAGGCGGAAAGCCCGTCCGGCGGTGCCCCTCGTGCAGCGCTGGAACCAATGAAAGTCAGGCTGCCGCCACCGGCCTCTATCATATTTCCCGCGCAGGCATCGACAATCGCCTTTGTTCCATGAAGCTGGACGGCCAGATGCGCGTCGAAGGTGGCCGCGTCGGTTTCCAATATCCCTGACCGCGCAAGGGGTGCGCTGGCGCAATGAAACAGCGCCGAAGGCACCCCGAACGCCTTCCTTGCATCTTCACAGGCAGCCGCGACACTATCGCTGTCGGTCAGATCGCAGGTGAAGCTGGCCGCGCCTATGCCGCCCCCCGCCTCTTCCATTTCATTGACCAGGGATGTCAGATCACCGCCCCGGCGGCCAAACAACGCAACACTCCATCCCTCACCGGCCAGCCGTGACGCGACGGAACGTCCCAGCGCACTGGCGCCGCCGAACAGAAAAGCCACTGGTCCACCGTCAATTCTCAGCTGGGTGCTCGGGCGCCCTGAGCGCAACGGGGACGCATCGGTCGATGGCACCATTACAGTCGCCGCGCCCTGCATCACCGCGCCACGATCCTTCACGTCGGCACTAAGTTTCAGATCCACGGTCCGCGCCGACTGAGAAACGGATTCGACTTCGGCCCTGAGCCGCACCGTCTCCCCAACTTCAACAGGAGCCAGAAAACGTATCGATTGCGATAGCCAGAGTGCGCCGGGGCCAGGCAGATGCTGTCCGATCAGCGTAGAGATAAATGCTGCATAGGACATGCCGTGGGCAACACGTCCGCCCAGCCCTCGGGCGCGAGCGAAGGAATCATCGAAATGCATCGGATTGCGGTCGCCGCTGTAGGACGCAAACCGCTCCAGCAGGTCGGCGGTCACATCAATCACAAGCTCCGCACTTTGCCCTTTAACCGGCAGTTCGCTCATCGACCGTATCCCATCGTACCGATTCCGCTCCGTCAGTCCCGTTCGGGCGTTGGGATTTCCGGAACAGGCCGTCCGCGGCGCGCGGCCCATTCCTCCACTGAAATCGCCCAATAGGTGGCGGCCTGATATTTGCCGTCGCCCCAGTAAAGGTCAGGAATTTTCGCCACCATGGTGAACCCCAACCTCTTGAAGTTGAAGTTCGATGCAAGATGGTTCTCCGTCGTCGGTTCGACGACCTTTCGCACCTTGCGTTCGAAAAACACAAAGTCCAGGGCAGCCCGGCAAGCATCCAGTGCGTAAGCACCGCGCCAATATGCCTTCTCCCCGATCAGATAACCGATGCTTGAGAATCGGTGAACGGGATTGATACGGAGCGTGAAGGTGCCGATACGGTGCTGCGTTTCTCTGTCGTGGATCGCAAAAATGAAGCGGTCCTTATGGTCAAACCCCGCTACGAAACTGCGCAGTGATTCCAGGTCGTGGTGGTCGAACCGGGCCTGAATAAAATGCGTAACCTCGGGGTCCTGCATCCAGCGAAGGTAATCTTCGCCGACATCCTCAACACGATAGCGACGGAGGGTTACCAGTCCCGCTTCCAAAACTTCGGAATAGGAATTCGTCATCAACTTACCCTGAGTGTTTCGAAGATGCGCAGGGAACCGCCCGGTAGCGGCCGATCAGGCCCCGGTACGAATCGGCAGTCGCATCGTGCAACGAACAAATCATTCTCCCGTAGCGCCGGTGCCAAACGCCGACTGTGCCCCGGGAACGCGGGGCAGGTCACGCCTTGCGATAAACTCGTTGAACCTGCGACGGCGATGGTCGGCCGGGCCAAAGATGTAATGGGCTTCTACCGATGAGGCTGCACTCCGCCGGCGATGATATTCTGCCTGCAATTCCTTGTGATCCATTGTTAGCAGCGCCTTCATTTCGGCGATCCAATCCGGCTCCCTGCAATCGACGACAAAGGCCGCTTTCTCCAAAGCCGCCCGGAACGGATCGCTCAGGACGTACATGCCGGTTTCCAGATAAATCAGTGGCACACGTGCACTCCAGGCCCAGGACAGGATACTGCCGGGTCCGTCCACGATCAGCACGTCCACCGCTGCGCGCATGTTGCGGAAATCGGTAAACTGTTCGATCCGAAAGTTTGCCGGGAGGTCTTCCATATCCGAAAATGGATCCGGATCCGTATAGCGATAGGTGGGATAGAGCTTGAAAAGCACCCGTCCGTCGATCCCAGAAAGCACTTCGTGCACAACCGCCTTGCGCAAACGGTGATAGTGACTATCCCGCCAATAATGCGGCAAGAATTGAAAGTTGTTCGGATACAGACCTGTACACCAGCAGATCACACGACCGCGTGTGCCGAGTGCCATCCGCTGCAATGTACGCTGCAGCCATTTCACCTTGATCGATCGCACCAGTGACGGCACCCCGACAACGGCACTCCAAGGCCCCTCCCGCTCGGCCTCCGGAATATGCGCGGAGGCCAATTCCTTCTGGGCAGGCGTATAGAACAGAAATTCACGAACGCCGCTCTCGTTGTCCATCTTGGAGATCGCCTTGTGCAACGGGCTGAGCCCCGGCGCGATGCCATGCTCCAAGTTCACACAGGCGATGTTCCGCTGGCGGCAGATATGGCGAAGCAGCCGTTCCTCTGGGCTGTTGTTGGCGTTCACAATGGTAACATTGCGCCCCAGACGACCAACAGTACGGTCGACATCCGAGGTGATCTCACGCACGCGTGCAACACCATGCTTCAGAGCTTCCACCGTTCTTTCCGCGACAATGCCAACTGCGGCAAGAACAGGGTCCGTGACCGCCAGCCCCTGCTCGCGCCATCCATCCAGGAACGCTCGCTCCAACTCCGGTCGCAGAAACTGTAGGTCGGGGCAACCGGCCCCATTTGAATCCGAGCCGCGCGGCCGACGCCGAAAGTCTTTGAACACGATCCGCCTGCGGCATAGTTCGGCGAGAAACAACTCTTCGACCAACTCGTTGCTCTGATTCAGTATCAGAGTGTTTCTACCACCGACGGCAGGGCGCAGCCGGATCGTACGTCCCCCGTAGAGGCGCTTGAACAGCCGGAACGCAAGACTGGTCAGCGGCGCGTTCATCAAGGTTACACATCGGGTCCAGAAGCTGGGACGAAGAAAATCGCCCGTTTCCATAGCGCCGGACGGTCTCTGCGCCACAAATGGCTCAACCGGGATATCAAGCCGGGAGGCCAGGACGGCGAAAAGCGTGTCAAACCTATCCGGAACCACACGGAACCCCTGAACCGGTGTATCCGACACACTGCCGACCGCGACAATTTCAACGCCTTCGGCACGGGCCTGGTCCAGTAACGGTGCCAGAAGCATCGCCTTGTAAAGGTAGAAAGTCAGGGCACGCTGAAGGCCTAGAACAAGGGCCCAGAGCAACGGCGCATCCGCAATCTCCGTCAAACGGGCATCGAGCCGCTCTCGTGCAAACAATGTCGCGTCTACCGTGGCGTATCCAACCCGGTCCGCGTCCGATTGTTTGGTCGGTCCATCCAGCGCGGCGGCCCTGATCCCCTGCTTCGCACAACACTCCAGAACATACGGATTGGTTGTTACGAAAAGCAGTCTTCGTCCGTCGAATCTACGAAGTGTATGCTGGACGGCCTCCATCGACTCGATGATCGCGACGATGTCGACATTCTCGAACGAAAATGTCTCCTCCATTTCAGAGGGCCTTGGCCAACGCATCCACGACGCGATCCACGTCGCTTTCATTCATTCCTACGAACAGCGGTAGAGACAATGCCCTGCTGTAGTATCGATCCGCGCCGGGCAGGTCTTGCGGACCGTAACGGTCGGCCCAGAACGGTTGCCGATGCAGCGGAATATAGTGGACTTGGGTACCGATCCCGAACTGGCGCGACAGGTCGCGCATGACCGCCCCCCGGTCACGCTCAATCGAATCGAAATCAACCCGGGCCGCGCAAAGGTGCCATGCCGGCCGCCCCCAAGGCACCACCGCCGGCGCCTGCACCGGCTGATTCAGATTTTCCAATCTTTCCTGATATCGCGCAAACAGGGCCGCCCTATCCGAGACGAAGCCGGAGAGACGTCGCAATTGGCTCGTCCCCAACGCACAGAGTATATCCGGGGCCCTAAAGTTGAACCCAGGCTCCGTGAGTTCATAATACCATGGATTGGCCTCTCCGTTCCGCGCAAACCCCTGATTTTCCCGAACCCAGCGTTGCGGATTTCGTTCCATTCCGTGATTTCTGTGCAGACGCAGACGTTCGGCCATTTCCGCGTCCCGCGTCGTGACGGCACCGCCTTCGCCCATCGCAATCGTTTTCACGGGGTGGAAGGAAAAACAGGCCAGGTCCGACCAACGGGTATCGCCAATGCGGCTGTCGGCACCATTCGCCTCAGGATCGTCGAAGCATCTGGTCAGGCCGCCGAGCGCATGACAGGCGTCTTCGACAAGTGCCAAATTTTCGCGATCGCATATCGTTTTGAGGCCCGGCATATCCGCAGATTGCCCATTGAGTTGTACGACAAATGCCGCTGCCACCCGCTTGTCGGGAAAGCGCCTGCCGGCGGCAATGATCGCCGTTTCCAGGTCTTCCGGCCGCATCAAACCCGTCTCCGGATCGACATCGGAGAAAACAATTTCCGAGCCGGCCAGGAATGGCGCGGAAGACGTCGCCAGGAATGTGATTGCGGGAACGATGACTACGTCCCCGTCTCCTAGCCCCAGCGCCTTCGACGCCATATAGAGCGCCGCGGTTCCATTGCTGCAAACGACGGCGTGCTCCGTGGAACACACATCCGCCAGAGCTGCTTCAAATGCGTCGACAGCAGGGCCCGTGGTCAAGAAGTCCGACCGCAGAACCGCGGTAACCGCAGCGATATCGTCTTCGTCGATCTGTTGCCGACCATAGGGTATCATGAAGGGCGCCTTACTTCCCGGACTGGATTAATGCCTTGAGTGCCGCCGGCGAGAGCCATTCATCGTTGCTGTCGCTTGCGTATCGATATCCTTCCGGCAACCGTTCCAATCCCTGCAGGGAATCTTCCACAGATTTCGTAAAGGCGATTTCCGGCGCGATGAGATATCGGTCACCCAGATCATAGGCGACCCGAGACTCGTCTTCGGTCAGCATGAGTTCATGAAGCTTTTCGCCAGGTCGTATCCCCACCGTTCGCGTCGGCAGATCGGGGGCCAGGGCCTTTGCCATATCGGTGATCTTCATGCTCGGCAGCTTAGGGACGAAGATCTCACCGCCGAACATGCGGCCTATGCTGGACAGGACAAAGGCCACCCCCTGATCCAGAGTGATCCAGAACCGTGTCATGCGCTCGTCCGTAATGGGCAAATGATCGCTGCCACTCTCGATGAGCCGCTGAAAAAATGGAACTACACTGCCGCGTGAGCCCAGCACGTTCCCGTACCGCACGACGCTGAACCGAGTCGGTCTGGTACCGCTCAGGTTATTCGCTGCGATAAAAATCTTGTCGGCCGCCAGTTTGCTCGCGCCGTAAAGATTGATCGGGTTAACCGCTTTGTCCGTGGACAGCGCGAGCACCTTCTCCACCTCGCAGGTCAGCGCCGCGTTGACTACATTTTCGGCGCCATGCACGTTGGTTCGAATGCATTCCATGGGATTGTATTCGGCCGTCGGGACATGTTTCAGAGCGGCGGCATGAACCACCACATCGACATCCCGCATCGCCATTTCCAGGCGCTCTCGGTCACGCACATCGCCAATGAAGAACCGCAATTTTGTGTTGTGCGTACCGGTAAAGTCGAAACCGAACTCACTCGCCATCAGGTATTGCTTGTCCTCATCCCGGGAAAACACAATCACCCGGTCCGGATCATGATGATCCAAGACGTGACGCACGAATGCGCGGCCGAACGATCCGGTACCGCCGGTGATCAGAATTTTCTTTCCGGTCAGTTCTACTTCGGAGGAATCGAAATTGGTCAACGGTGTTTCTCCTGATACTTGCAGAAAGGCCCCTCCGCCCTGCAGTGACGGAAGGAAATACCTTGAAGGGTCATACCCTCATGGGGAAACGGGGATACTGGTCACCGGTGCCGTCGGCCACGACTGCTGCCTACAAGACATCGCTGGATTAGCCAACTGTTTTGACGGCGCAAATCCCGGTCCGACGTCATTTCGGCGCCGACATCATATCGTCCCGGGCCCGGCTAAGATCGCTTGGCCGTCCCACGTCACGCCAGTATTCATGGATTGGAAACAGTCCGACCTTCATGCCCAAGCTGCGTGCCTCGTTCAACAGTTCCGGCATGTCCATCGGAACATCTTTCGGTACCAGGGATCGAACATCAGCCGAAAGACAATAGATTCCCGCGGAAACGAAGTGACGAACAGTCGGCTTCTCTTCGATGCCGGTAAACAGACCTTCGGGGCTCTGACGAACTACCCCGTAGGGAATTTCATGCTCGTAGCGGGCCACCGCTATCGTCGCATCCAAGGCGTGTCGATCATGGTAATCCCGGAACGCCTTGAGATCGATATTGGTTACAACATCACCGTTCAGCATGGTCAGCGGCGCATCGCCAGCATCGGCGAGAAGACCAACGGCTCCCGCCGTTCCCAATTTCTTGGCCTCATTGACAATGTGAACATCGGCCGAATTGGACCGAGACTCGATAAAACCTTCGATTTTGTCCGAAAGATAGTATGTCGAGATGTAGATCGATTTATGTCCCGCCGCCTCGACCCTTTCGAGGATATGATCGAGAATTGGTCGTCCGTTCAGCTCCAACAACGGCTTCGGCGTATGCCGGGTCGCGTCGCCCATTCGGGATCCGAAGCCTCCGGCCATAACCAGACAAGGCCCTAGATTGGCAGTTGGCAGGGTTTCGACAAAAATACTCAGCAGGCGACCACTTGCGTCGACAACAGGAAGAAATTCGCGACGTGATGCGCCCGGCTGCGGGTGTTCGCCCTCTTTCAGCACGAAGGGAGTCGCGTTCATGCAACGGTCGATGGGATCTTCCAGAACGGCACCGGCCAGCATGCCCCTGCGAATGTCGCCATCGGTTACAGTGCCGATCAGCGCGCCATCCTCCGCGACAATGCATCCAATCTGTCGGGCAGCGGCGTTGAACCGCTCCAGCACCGATCGGATATCCGTGCCGGACCGGTAGGTGAAGGGGGCAATGTCGACGATCAGTTCCATGCGTAACGCATCTCTCTTCTTTAACCCTCAGTGTGGTCCGCAAGCTGCGCCGCGATACCGAAAAGGTCTTCATACCAGGCTCTGAGCGGCGGCATCAGGCTCATCATTCCTTGGATCGCCCCCGATTCCTTATCCAGTTCCTGCCGCACGCGGCGAAGCGCAAGTTCGGCTTCCTGGCGGGCGCGGGTCGCCGGCAGAGCCTGAAAATGCCGTTCAGCAATCGTCAGTCGTTTCGCCAACTGGTCACTGGAAACCGCCGCGGAGGCGCCCAGCGTGTTGTCGACATATTGGCGGTAACTGGCAACGGAGCCCCCGGCATAGGCCGCATGAGCCCCTTGATCCAGCAAAACCGTGAAAAGATACCAGTCCACGGCGACCACGGATTGCGGTATTTCGGGAATTCCCCCGGCAAACACCGAGGATCTAACCGCAGTGTTGGAAAGTCCGAAGACATTACGCTGAGCAATTGAATCCGAGCCTGAAATGCGTTGGAACGCCGGCGCACCACCGAAAAGCGATTGGTTCAGCCGCTCCCCCTTCCAGTTTATCAGGTCCAGATTTCCGTATGAGATGTCGGCGCCCCGAAGGCCACGACGATGCAAACTTGCCGCGGATTCCGAAACAACGTCATCACAGTCGCAGAAGACCAGGCAATCCGCCCCTGAAGACATGCCCGCCTCCAGCATCAGCCGCCGCAATGCGACGGGAGATGTCTGTGGCGGTGCATGGATCGTCAGCACTCTGGAATCCCGCACACCCTGCGGCAGAAAGGCTGAAACATCCGTGCCGTTCTCAACCGCAAATGCGAGTACGCAATCCGGTTCATTCCTCAGAAATTCGACAACGCCATCGGCAAACTGCCCGGCAACATGGGCCGGCTGCGAATAGACCGCGCTACACAAGGCGATTTTGGCCAAGCGATCGCGACCGCTCACTTGCCCTCGGCACTTTCCAGATCGGCCAGCGTCAACAGGCTGTCCTCTTCGATGTCCCGGACAGCGCGCATGCCAACCACCAGTTCGATGTATGGCGGGGTCAGTCCGGTGCCGGGCCGACGGAAATCAATGTCCTCCGCGGTCAGTATCGAGCCGCGGGCAATCGGGCGCGCGGAAACGATGGAACGGCGGTATTCCGCGCGGCGTTCCAGTTCACGAGCACCAACCGTACGGCGTTTCGAACCAAGCGCCTTCGCCAGACGGTCCCGCGCGACACAGATGTCGCGAATCTGCTCCGGCGTACTCGAAATCTTATGATCCCAGCCGAACATGTTCTGGTCCAGAGTGAAATGCTTCTCCAGGATCGCAGCGCGCTTCGCGATGGATGCAATGGAGATTTCAGTGCCCATCGTATGATCCGAAAAACCGACAGGATAGCCGAACGCCTCGCGCAGCATGTCCATATTATCGAGATTTACCTCCTCATCCTGGGGCGGATAGAGGGAGATGCAGTGCAGTATTGTGATGTCGTGATTGCCCGTTTCTTCAACCCAACGGACGGCACGGTCGATTTCCGCCAATTGTGCGAACCCGGTGGACAGAACAACCGGCAGTCCGGTTTCACCGGCAACATGCAGCAACTGGACGTTGTCGATATCCATCGACGCGATCTTCACGAAGGGCGCACCGAGGTCCACCAATTCCTGCACCTGACGCCGATTGAAGGGCGTTGATGCGAAATCAATCCCGACCTCCTGGCAATAGGCTGCGATCTCCTTCATTTCCTCAAAGGTAACGGCAAACTCCTCGACAATCCCTTTGAGATCAAAGTCGGTGCGGTTTCGATAGTCGTCACCCAGGAAATAGTTCTGCTCGTAAACGGATTTCGAGAAGATCGTTGAGTCCCAAGACTGGAATTTTGCCGCATTCGCGCCCGCCGCCTTTGCAGAATCGATCATCCGCTTCGCGAGTTCGATGTCGCCATTATGGTTCGCGCCTATTTCGGCGATGACATAGGTCGGGCCATTCTCTGAAAACATTAAAACTTGTCTCCTTGTTAAATCGGCTTCAGGACCAGGTCCGCCCGGCGGGAACCAGAGTTCCGTCGGGAACTACCGCCTGCGGCAATACGACGGCCCTTGCTCCGACCATGACATTGTCCCCGATCTGCGCACCGCCCAGCACTATGGCCCCGGGACCGATATGCGAACCGTCACCAATACGGCAGTCGTGTTCGACGATAGCCCCCGAATTGATGATCGACGCAGTGCCGATCCGGGAAAACGGCTGCACGATCGACCCGGCGAGCACATGGCTGCCTGCGCCAATCTCAGCGCTGTCCGACCGGATCGCGCTGGCATGAACTATCGTGCGGAGCACGAATCCCATCTCCATGACTTCGAGAACACCGGACAGACGGTCGCGCAATCCATCGGGCGTCACACCACCGCGTCCAATCACGGCATCCCCCATCTCCGGGCTGGCCTCCGTGTCTACTCGCGAGTGAGGAATGTCGTACAACCATTCAGCCGTGTTCGGATCGCAATAGAGCACGATCTTCTCACCAGATTTCTGCAAAATCTCGACGAGCATCTTGGCATGTCCGCCGGCACCGAACAGGACCACACTCATTCGGCGCTCTCCGGAAGCCGGTGTCCCTGCCATTCGTCCAGCGCTTTCAGAACCCGTGCCTGATCTTCCGCCTTCAGGTTACTCGAACAGGGTAAAGTCACGACGCAATCGGTCAGAGCCCGGGAAACGTCGACCGCCACGCTGTGGAATGCCCGGTAGGGGCCCTGTTCCGACAGACTGCACCAGAAAGGTCGTGCATCAATACCGGCCTGCGACAAGTGGGAGACGAGAGAGCGCATGGAAGGCTCATCCGCAACGACGACATTGACCAACCAGTAGGATGATTCCTCCGGTCGGCTGACAGGCATGAAGGCCATGTCGGAACGGCCGGCAACGGCCCGCTGATAATCCCGCGCTATCCGTCGCTTATCTGCCAGCAACGCGTCAAGGACCTCCAGTTGGGCGACCCCGACAGCCGCGTTCAGGTTCGTCATACGATAGTTGAAACCGACCGCGTCGTGCCGATAGTCCTGCCCGGTTCTCGCTTGCGTGGTGACATGCCGGAACCGGGCGGCCAACTCTTCGTCATCCGTCACCACAACGCCGCCGCCTCCGGCCGTAACGAGTTTGTTCCCGTTGAAGCTAAACACTGCGGCTTTCCCCAATGAACCGGCCGGCATGCCGTCTCGCGCCGCACCGATAGCACCCGCCGCATCTTCCAGAACGGGGACGTCATACCGTGCCGCGATCTCGTTCAACGGGCCCGGATCGGGAAGGTTGCCGACAACGTCAACCGCCACAATGGCCCTGATACGCTTGCCGTATTTGGCAAAGGCAGTCTCGATCGATTGCGGAGAGACAGTCCAGTCCGATCGCTGTATGTCGACGAAACAGGGCTGTGCGCCTGCATGAACGATGGCATTTGCCGTCGCGGCGAAGGTCCAGTCCGGAACGATGACGACATCTCCGGGCGCAACCCCCAAAGCAAGAAGGGCTACATGCAGCGCGGCGGAGCCGTTTACGCAAGCCACGGCAGCGCGACGGCCACAGAGTGCCGCCATACGATCTTCGAGTTCGGTCACGAACGGGCCGGCGGTCGAAACCCAATTGTCCGTTACGCACTTCGCCAGATACGCGGCTTCGTTCCCTCGGAGATCCGGAACGGACAGTGGAATACGTCGGTCAGTCATTTGAAACCATCTCTTCAATCCACGCCGTTATCCGGCTTCTGCTATTTTCCAATCCGCGGCGGAGAGACGTGCTCGCCTTCGCAAGCGGCGCCTCCAGAGCCCGAATCAACTCCTCTTCACTTCGGGCGCGCGGCGCGAATCCGAACCGGCTCAACGGCCACATATCTTGCCCCACGGCATTGGGCTGGATGCTGACACTACGCCGTCCCGAGAGGTAGGCATCAACCAGCGGGGCAGAAAAAATACCGAACACTTGTCCAATCTCAGTTTCGAGCTGCCTGCTGTGATATGGCCGGATACGGTTCGGATCGATATCGGCCAGATCCGTTTGTTCGGGGTGGGGGGCGTATAGCAGATCAGAGATCAGATCCGGCCGATCCCTGCGTACCTTCTCCAGCATCGCCCAACTGTCGGATTCGGTATATCCCAGTTCGGTGCCATAGTCCCGGTAGACTGGCGCTCCAATGAATACCGACGCTCGGCTATCAGTCGGATCGAGTTCAGAAATTGTCTCCCAGACTGGATGTCCGCATGTCGCACACAGTGATCTGGGGATACCTTCAGCTACGGCCTCTTTCACGCCCTGCTCATCGATGAGCAGAAGCCTGTCCGGCAATCTCAACCCTCCAGGAACATCCGCTCTGAAACGCCTTGCATAATTGGTCCAGGTATCGACGAACTGGCATACAGGAAGATGCTGTGATCGCGCTTCGGCGACGGCCCCGTGCTCCATTGGCCATCCGCCCGCCGAACACAACAACGCCGTGGCAGACAATCGGTCGATCCACTCCGCCGCTTCCCGCTGTTCCCCACGATTCAAAGCGGCATGCTTCAAACGTGCGCCCAGGGCCTCCACCGGCAATCGTGCGCTGGCAACGGCAGTTGCGACGACCGACCATTCGAAACCCGGCTCCGTTTCCGACCAGGCCCGAAGAACCGGAGCGAGGTAAGCAGCCGCGCCGGCCTCTGCCAGGACAACCAGCAACATGACAGATCAAGCGTGCTGACTGCGCGACACCAGATCATCACGGGCGGCCAGAACCTTTCGCGCCCCCGCCGCCCAACGCTTCATGTCCTCAACGGTCTGGGGCGGCTGCATGACCGCCGTGATCATCAGCTCCTTGTCCTGCAACCGCTCACATGTCGGACAAAGCCCCGGAGCATAGCTGAGGTTTTCGTTTCTCGGATTCGCTGTGAACGGAAAACCGGAAGGCCCCAGACAGATCTTCTTTTGATACATTGGTTCCAGATAGGTCGGACGCAGATAGCCGGCACGCACGAAAAGTCCTTCAGCCAGCATCGCCTCTGCAAACAGGTTTCTGGACATGCCTGCAGCGGCCTCATCGAACTTCATGGCATACATGTAGAAGACATGACGGTCGCCCGGTTCGACGGCCGGAGGAACGATCGCCGGGATGTCGGATAAGGCTTCGGTCAACGCTTCGGCCAATTCAATTCGCTCGGCGTTCAATCGAGGCAGCTTTTTGAATTGCTCAACAGCAACAGCGGCCTCCATCTCGGTCATCCTCAGGTTCAGCCCGGCTGTGTTAACAATATCCTCGATCCCCATTGCATCGACCACGGCCTCACCGTGATTTCTGAACAATGCTGCCTTCTGGTAGAGGGCAGAATCTTTCATGATCAGAACACCGCCTTCACCCGATTGCATGACCTTATGGCGGTTGAAGCTGAAGATCCCGATATCGCCGACCGTTCCCGTCTGCTGACCCTGGTGGATGGCGTCGGGAGCCTGACTGTTATCCTCAATCAGATAGAGTCCGTGCCGATCAGCGATCCGTCGCAGTTCGCTCAGACGCGCCGCATGGCCAAATATGTTTACCGCACAAATTGCCTTTGTCTGCGGGGTGATATTTGCCTCGACCGACGCCGGATCGATACCGAACGTGCGGTCCTCGATATCGGCGAACACCGGCACTGCGCCAGTCAAAAGAACCGTCGTGGAGGTTGCGCTCATCGTATAGGGGGATGTGATTACTTCGTCCCCTGGGCCCAAGCCGCAGGCCATCATCGCGCAATGCAGGGCCGATGTCGCCGAATTGACCGCAACCGCATGAGCGACGCCGAAGTAGTCCTTCATCATGTCTTGTAGCTCGCGCACCTTCGGCCCGCCCCAGAACGGTTCACCGGGGGAGGCGATGAAGCCGCTCAGTTCCTTCGACGCAATGACCTGCTGCACCGCGCGGGCTTCCTCCTCGCCAATCGCGCTGTTGAACTGAAACGGGCGGTCGGGGTTGATTTTAGGCCCCCCAAGCAGGGCGGGTATTGAAGCGTCACTCATAGCAACTCTCTTCGTTTCATAGAGGTTGTTGGATCAGTTCATCGAGCAGGCGCGCCGGATTGATCGACCGTCCGGCAGATTTCCGGGATAGTTCGACGGCGGCGATTATGGCTGTTGTCGCAAGCGCCTCGCGTCCGAAACAGGCCGGAAGATGAGGAATCGAACCGTCAAGCCAGTTGAAAAGCTGATCGTAGAGTTCGACAAATCCACCAACCGTTCCGGTGTCGACACGGCTCTGCATCAGGTGACGGTAACCGTTATAGTAGGCATTCTCGCAAATGCCCTCTCGCTGTATGGATGCCCCTCCAGCAATCAATCTCAGCCGGCCATTCGGCCCCAACAGGTCGATATCGAACAGATCATAGGGCAAGTCGTCCAAACCGCTCGCTTGAAACGTGAAGCCGTTTTCAAAGTTCAGGACGAAGGACCAGCTTGGATCCGCGGACGTTTCGTTGGCAGCTCCCGGCAACCACAGAACGGACGCAACGGGACCAAACCAGTGCAGCATCAAGTCAATGGCATGGCTCGCATAATGATAGAGGCCTCGCCCATAGTTTAGTTGACCGCAGAGCCATTGATCTGGTTCGGTGGGGCGTTCCCGGATCAGGCGCCGGTCAAACCGCCGGTTATAGTTCACAAGAACCGGGCAGTCGGCCCGTTCGGCCTCCTGCACGATTCGCACTGCCTCTTCCAAACTCCCGGCCAGCGGCTTTTCCACGATGATCGCAGCCGGTTTTCTATCAAGCGCGCGCTGCAAGACTTCGAAGCGACTGTGGACCGGCGTGCAAATCACTACGATTTCACTCTGGCCGGAACTGACCGGAACGTCTTCCAGTTTGCCATGGTATGCAGCGCCCAGTTCAGCGACCGACGACGCAACGCCGGCATTCGGATCCACAACCGCCCGGATTTGAACACGATCCTGACCAAGCGACTGAATTGCCGCGGCATGGCTCAGTGCGACCCCTTTCGCCAGCCCCCTGTTGCCAAGGGCGATCTTGCCGCCGCCGACCAACAGGACGTGCCACGGACTGTGGCAGCGTGTCACTCCGGCCGCCCTTCACTGTCCAGAAACGCCAGCACAGCCTCCATGCCAAAACATGGGTCGGAAGGGTACAGCGCATCAAAGACCCGGCGTGCGAAAGCAAGATCTTCCGGTGTATCGACACACCAATTGTGATGCGACAGATCGCTGTCATTCACAATCGGAAGCACTTTGAAGCGGTCCGGATGGTCGCGAATGTAGACTGCGAACAATTCCCGGTCTTCCGTGGATGTCAGCGTTGCATCCGCCCACTCGATCGCCCGGCGGCTCAGAACGTCGGCGGACAATCCCAACGGATAGGACCATTGAACCCGGTTCGACACAAAATCCGCGTCGCCACTTTCAACGGCAGTCACGATCATTTTCTCAAGGACTGCCGGATCGATGAAAGGGCAATCGCCTCCCGTTTTCAGAATGAAGTCTCCGCCGCGCCCCTTTATTGCGCCGGCAACACGACCCGCCAAATCGTCTTCATCCGGGTGACGGAAGGCCGGAACCCCCTGCTCCGCGCAATAGTCGACCAACGGGTCGTTCCTGGGATCTGTACTGGTCGCCAGGACGATCTCCGTCACATGAGGAACCGCACGCATCCGATCGATCATATGGCCGATCAACGGCTTCCCGGCCAAAGGCGCCAACGCCTTACCCGGAGTCCGGCTGGAGCCCATACGCGCCTGGATAACGCCAAGTACAGGATCAACCGCAGTCACGACTTGTCCTCGCCATTCGCCGCCCGCCCGGCGTCAAATTCGTTCCGTAGAATGGAATACATCACGCTGTCATAGTACCGACCATTGCGATAGACGAACCGGCGGCGTACCCCCTCCTTCACAAACCCCGCACGCTCATAGGAGCGCATGGCGCGGACATTCTCGGCATTCACACCAAGATGAACGCTTTCCAGGTTAAGCGTGTCAAATGCGTAGGAAAGGCTCAACTCGGTCGATCGGGTGCCATGTCCCTGATCCCAGACTGACGGCTCGCCGATCAGGATATTGAATTGGGCACGGCGGGCGATCCAACTGATCTGGTACAGCCCGCAAGTCCCGATCACATTACCGCTGTTCCGCTCACAGATGGCGAAGACGACGCAATCGTCACGGGCCGAGCAAAGCTGCCAGAAATCCGCCAGTTCCTTAGGACGGGTCGGCCGCGCGCCCATCTCCAGCAACTCAGTAACAGCAGGATTGTCCCACCAACCGGCCAACGCTTCCAGGTCCTGCTCCCTGAACCCGCGCAGCACCGTCGATCCGCTGGACAGATATGCCGTCTGTTCCGTCATCACGATGCGCTCGTCCGTTGATATTCGGAGAGTTCCGCCAAATTGTCGTCCTGGAGGGAAGCCTCGAGACTGTCCACAATCATCGCGACCTCACTTTCCTTCACCTCGCGGTTCCGGTTGAAAATGTCCGTACCGATCTGGGCGAAATCTAGCGCATGTTGTTCCAAACCGGCGTAGTAGCGCACACCAAACCGAATCCGATCTTCCTCACTTGGCCATTGCCCCTCATCATTCAGGAGACCCGAAAGCGCGGCAAATCCTTTCTCCGGCGGCAGATATTTCACATGGGGAAGGTGATCCAGGATGCCGCTCTGATGCAGATATACGACTTTCCGCCCCATCACCGCCGCCTCATGCGCGGCAGAACTGGTCACAGCAATAATCAGGTCCGAACGACGAATAATCGGATAACTATGCTCGGTTTCGCTTATGAGCCGGACATTCGGAAACGCCAAAATCCGATCATAGAACTCTTTGCCCCTGCGTCCGATCTGGGCCGGATGCTCCTTCACCAGCAGCAATGTGTCCGCCGGCAGATTCATCGCGATCCGTCCCACCGAATTCAGTTGATCGAAGTAATCCGGAACCAGCGCGTGGAGGGAGATCTCCGGTTCGACCTGCAACGGGAAGAAAACCGTGCGCTTGTCTTCTGGCAGGTCGGCGAGTCGAGTGCATGCGTCGCTGACCAGAAATCTGGCCTGCCTGCGGGCATTCATGATCATGCCGAGCTCGCCCATCATGTAGTAACCGATTTTGGCCTTTCGACTGCGCGACACGTGATATCGGATGTGCTTCCACACATTCCTTGCCATATGTATTGCCATTCGGTCCAGGCGGCGTTGGCTGCGCATACGGGAGACATAGAATTCGAAATCTCCCGTCGGACGAAGCGCCTGCTTGACCCGCTCGACCTCCTCATCGGCCGGCATCGGAAGGCTCGACAGAAGATCCCGCAGATAGGCCGCGTTGTGCTTCTCATCCTCCGCCCAGTAGTAGCGATAGCCGAAACGCGTATGAACCAGGTTGCGCATTTGCCCGCCCGCCAGTCGCGTCGCCGCCGTCAAGGGTCGGGTTGCCATCCCGGTCCCCCCCGTCAAACATACAAACAGAGCTGGCGGGTGCGTCTCTGCAAGTCGGCGGGCAAAATCCGCGAGCACGCCACCGACTCGCCAGATGAGCTCCGGCGTGGCTCTCGCCGTGCTTTTCGATTTCGCGATCTTGTCCGCACCAACCAGAAACGACCGCGCGAACTGGCGATCCGGCAGCAACATATCGCGGACAAACAAATATCCCGTATCGCGCTCAAACTTCTGAAGCGCGACCATCGACTCCTGCAAGGAAGGCAACTTTTCCGGTGCCTGGATGAGAGAATACCGATCCGGGAGTACCAGCACTTCAGCCGGGACATCGGCGGCAATCTGGGACCGGTAGTACCCCGCGTCCTTTTCGGTCGTGCAGAGCAGAACCGGTTTGATGCCGCGGCGTTTGTAGACCTCCCCCGCCAATGGCCCCCAAAGCCAGCGAAGCTCGGTCGCCGGAACGATCCAAAGGTGGCGGTCACCGGGCATTAAACGGTCTCCTCTCCGTACTCGGAATCAACAAAGCCTCTCGCGAAGAGGCGATATTTCTCGTCGTCTTCGGAACGTGGTGTCCCGCTCGAAAAATCCATCGGTTCAATCACATCCAGGGCCACGCGCGCAACGGTCTCGATCGTCGGAGATTCAGGGTGGCCGGCACGCTGCCACTCTTTGCCTCGCCGCTGCCAAACGCGTGGGTTCCGATGCCGGTCAATCCGGTTCCAGAACTCGCTTTCCGAAATTTCCAGCCAATCGAAAAGCGCCTGGCCGTCGGAAGCATCCGCATGTTCGTATCGCTGAACGAGGCGCTGGGCGCTGCCGCGGTCCAGGCGCTTCAAGCGCAGTTCCCGACAGGCATGATCCCTCGCTTTTCCGTACCCATGCTTAGCCATTTTGACTTGGTCATGCAGGCCGGCATAGTGAACGCAATGCACATCGTTGTAACGATCGAACGTGCGATCGAGATCGCCGGTTTCGTAACCGTGTCGCGCAATCATGTCTTCGTGCTGCGCCTTGCTGTCCCACCGGATGTAGTTGTTCAGATAGATGCCGCGTACGCCGATTGCTGCCAGATGACGGTCGTCCGGGTAAAACAGGGGCAGCAGATCGCGTTCCGGAAGACCGCGGGCCTCGTCGACCAAATCTTCCGCCTCCAGCCCCATCAGATCATGGTTCTTCCGATACCATCGGGACATTTCGACTTCATCCAGATGGCTGAACATGCCAACCTGGTCGACCCCCTGATGGGCCCCCCAGATAATCAATGGAGTCCGGTACTGAACAGCGCAGCGAACGGGCCAGACGGTCTCGCCGGCGAGGACCTGCCAGTGAAAACTTCCAAGTTTCTCGAGCGTCGAATGGGTCAGTGCCTTGGCGACAACCGGTGACAATGTGTACTGAACATAGTCACAGTCAAAAATGGTCCGCAAATACGCCAGATTGCGATGTCCTATCGCCGAATTGTAATGGCGATTGTAGGAAACAAGCAGAGGGTTCAAGCCGAGCCGGTTCACGACCACATCGACGATAAAGTAGGAATCCCGACCGCCACTCACCGGAACGATGCAATCGTACCTTTGCCCGGACCGGCTTCGATACAGTTCGACCAGCGCTTCCAACCTGCGAAAACGCGAAGACCAGTCCAACTCGTCCTTTTCCTCATGCACGCGGCAACCGCTGCAAACACCATCGGCATCAAACGTGAGTCCCAGCGGATGCGTGGACGGGTAAAGACAACGCGCGCAGTATTGGATCTCCGAAATCACTGAAGCCGCTCCCCGACCATACGGTCCAATGCCGCTTCTTCTGGCGGCATGGTTCTCCCCGCCCGCGCCACAGAGCGGCCCCGATAGTTGATACGCTCATTCACACGAATGCGTCCGACCTTCTCCTCGCACAGAGCCTTGGCTTGAGCGACGCTGTGTTCGCTGAAAGTCCAGAAATTGGCAGCCCCCACTGCGGCGACCCCAGGCACGGTCACAGCTTCCGCGATATCCTCCGGTTTTCCGGCACCACCAAGTACGATCAGCGGCGCTGTCAGAGGCGCCGCCACCTGCCGCACCAATTCAAGATCAAACCCCGATTTCGAACCATCACGGTCGACGCTGTTCAGAAGGATTTCGCCAGCGCCGGAATCGGCGAGTGTCCTTGCAAATTCCCCAACATCAACGCTGGGGACGGGCACCCATCGATTGAACAGCCGTGCCTCGCCTTGCGGGTCACGTTGAACATCTATGGAGGCAACGACACATTGGCGACCATACAAATCAGCGATACCCCGCACGAGCCGCGGCGAGTGGAAAGCCGCGGTGTTGATCGCGACCTTATCCGCCCCATTCGAAATGACGTTGTGGGCATCCTCCACAGTCCGAACGCCTCCGGCCGCGGTCAATGGTGTGGAAATTGCGGCGCTAACGCGGCCGATCAGTTCGATATCCGGACCCGTTCCCCGTGGGGTCGCGTCGATATCGAACAGGACGATTTCATCGACCTGCCAACGATCCAGGGTTTCGGCAATAATCGCGGGGTCGCCCAGAGGCAGATAACGGTGAAAGCCAATACTTTGCACCGCCCACCCGTCCTTGACGACGATACCGGCAATGATCCGCCTCTTAAGCAAGGGTCGTGATCCTAGGCAACCGCACGCTTGGTCCGCGCGGCGGTAAAAGAAACGAAGTTCCCGAACAGCGCCGCACCATCGCGCTGGCTGCGTTCGGGATGAAACTGTACGGCACGAATATTGTTCCGCGACAAGGCCGCGGCAAACCGTTCGGCACCGTAGACGACCTCAGCGACCGTATCGTCCCGGTTCGCTCCGACATAGGCGAAGGAATGGTCGAAGAAGAAGTGCGGGCGATCGGGAAGTCCCCGGAAAAGTCCGTCGAACCGGGCGACCGAAACATCGTTCCATCCGACATGGGGAACAGGACAGTCCTGACCGCCCTTCAGGCGTTCACAATGGCCGGGTAGCCATCCGAGACCATCGGTCCATTGCCCGCCTTCATCGGACCCTTCGCCGATCAACTGCATCCCAATACAGATACCAAGGAATGGTTTCTGGCGCTCCACGACATTGGAATGAAGCGGATCCATGAACCCGCCTGATTTCAGGCATTCCATAGCCGCCCTGAAGGCTCCCACCCCTGGCAAAACGATTCCGTCTACCTCATCCAAGCCTGCAGGATCACGCAGGATCGCAACATCCGCGCCACATCTGTGCAAGGCCAGTTCGACACTGCGAATATTCCCGATACTGATATCGATGATCGCAATCTTCATGACCGCTTCGCCCCCGCCGGGCCTGCTGCCGCGGAAGCAGACCTGCCTCGCTCTTCGATCAGCTCCGTAGTCGGTGGGTGGCGATGCTCCCAGCGCCCTTCATTGTTCAGCCGCCAGATTTCCTTGTTGCGGATTCGGTTCTCAACCTCGTCGAAAGTGGCCCTGTCAATTTCGAGGTATCGGCAGAACTGGTCGATCAGCTCATCATCCAGGATACCGTCGTACTTGAGCGCAAGTTCGACTGCTTCATCCCGGCTCATTCCACCGTAGCGCACATAGACACTGACCTGCTGAATGACCTTGCCGAATCCAAGTTTCACCGATTTCAAATACTGATTCAGATGAACGAAATCCTCGTCCACGGATTCATAGGGATTGAGCGAACCGGTATAGGCTGGATCCGCCATCTTCCCGGTCCGCGGATGGAATCGGCGCGACTTGGCGAATTCAGTATTCGCCACATCGTGAAAGTCGCGAAAAAAGTAACCGATATAGATCATGCGAAGTTTTAACTTCGCACACGTTTCCGCATCGGGAATATCGTACCAAAACAAGCGGTTTCTCGAGATACCTTTAGCAACCCAACTGTCGACCGAACCATCCCGGAGTGTGTCGTAGGACCGGAATCCGGCAGCATCGGCATCCTGCGTCCCCGCTTCCGCACCGAATGCCAGGGCTGGATTCTCTCCCAAAATCGCGAGAGGGATCTGCATGGTGGTCGCTGTCTTCACCACTGAGCAGAAAAGCGCCAACTCCGTCGGCCGCGTCCATTGCGCCTGCTCCAGAAAGGCGATCCGCATCATCTGTTTCCAGGTCCGCGGCCCAGGCGAGACATAGTGAAGATCGAAACCTTCACTGACCAGATTCGACAGGTTGCGCTGCCCCCGGTCCGACGCTTGCTCGGGCGGGTAGGAGCAACAGACCAGCAGCGGCTTCAGCCCAAGTTCGTCCCGGGCGATTATCGCCTGCCGTAAACTGTCCTTCCCACCACTTACCCCGATCAAGCAGTCGTATGGTCCCTCCGCCGCGGCCTTGGTTTCGGCAACAAGCCGATCCAACTGCCGGCGGCGTTCGTCCCAATCGATAGCGTCATGGGTCTCGGCATACCGGCAGGGTCGACAGACTCCTTCACTGTCGAGGACCTGTCCCGGTCGGAAAACCGGTTCCAGGCATCGCGCGCAGTAATGGCGTTCGGACATTGGTGAGGAACTCGAAGGTCGTTCAGGATTGATCTCTCTGTCTTACTTCAGAAGAAACTTCAGTCCCTTTTCGCGCAGGAAGCGTTCAATCGGACCTTTTGGCCGATAATGGAAATCCACCTTTTTCGAAACTTCCTGGTACTTGGCACGGTTCATCCGCGCATCGGGATCAACCCGCATGAACGCCAGATAGCTCTGGCTGGACAGCAAGTCCTCGGCCCCGACATCGGGACGGAAGCGTCGAATATCCTCCAGCGCTTCGCGGAACCGCGCATGATCGTCAATCGCGTATCCCAACGGCGTAATGCCTCGACGCTGCGCATACTTGTAGGGAGCGACTGCCATCCTATGGACGACCGGAACCAAATTCGCCTGCAAGGCCGCCTCGATGTAATCCTTCTGCGTCGGGCGGTCTGTATCATAGTACTCATACAGATTCCGGACTTCTGCTGCGTTGTCCGGGTACTGACGTTTGACGTAGTCCTCGCGTTCTTCGTCATCCAGACGCTGAATGGCATAAGGGAACAGCCCGTTGGCACGAACCGCCGCGTTTCCGCCCCACCAGTTGGCAACGTACATGTAAAAAATTCCGCCGACTTCCAGCATATCCGCGACCTTCTGGAAGAGTTCCTTGGAGCGGAACCACTCAACGCAGGAAAACGCGGTTATCAGGTCATACCGTTCCTCATGCTTATAGACGTCCGCTTCCCAGAACGCGTCCAGTTTCGGCTCTGCGACCAGTTTGTTGTTGTAAATGGTTTTGGGCAGCATGATCCCGCTGGCGCGGTAAACGGAAAGCCGCGGCGTCTGCACTTTCTGAACGATCGCGCGTTGCATCGGAGTGAGATCCTCCGGATCGCGATCGGACAAGCGCTCGACATACCCGTCGACATATTTCAGATGGCGCATCCGGCGATGCAGTTTTTGCAGCGTCTCGGGTTTGATCGCGCTAGCCCGGTCGACGATATCGATACCGTGTGCTTCCTCGACCACACCGATCCCTTTCAGAATGGCGGGCTGCACACCGAAACCGCAGCCGATATCCAGCATGCGCTTGAACTTGCGTTTGACCGGCAAGCCCCTAAGCAGTTCGGGGACCATGCAGGCATGCGCGTAACGGTGCGAATAGGACCAGAGCGAAATCTTGCTTTCCTTCAGCCGGACGGAGTCCTTGTTCTCTGAGGAAATCTTGTCGTAATCGCCCGCGACCAAAGTGCTGGCGCGATCGACATAGTCACTGATCGCCGCGGTATTGGTGAATTTGCCGCGGGTACGATCCATAAACTCCAGGTGGCCCGGATTGTAGTCTATCTCGCGTCCTTTGCTGGTAACGAAGGTCTCGCGCTCAGCAGCCCCTTCTGCAGCATCGGCGCTGGCCGGTTTCGATGGCGCTGCCTTGGTTGCGGATTTCGTCATGGTCTCAAGTCTCCAGTCAATGCGCGATAGGGTACGAACCGGTCTATGCCGGATGCACAGTTTTGGGTCAGAATACGATCTTCCGAACCGTACCGTCGGGATCGTCCATATAAAGTTCTGTCTTGGCGGCGGTTCGCTGCCAGTACTCATCCTGAACCGTAAGGTTCCGGTTCCGAACCTCCGGGTTCAGCTTTAGGAATTCCACGGTTTCGCTCAGCCCGAATGGCCCATCCGGACGTTCGAGTGCCTCAAAGATCGCCTGAAACACCTCAAGATCGACCGGGTAGTCCAGTGTCAATCGAGCATCCGGCAAGCTGTGCGCCGGGTCCGTTCGCTGGATGACCTCGTGTCGGCAAAGACCGGATTTGGTGAAGAAGTAGATGAAACCGGTGTCGTTGCGGCCCTGTCTGTAAGACCGGATCACCTTGTCCATTGCCCGACGTGTGAAGGCCTTCGTCGCCGTACCTAGCGGAAGGCCATCGACGGTTACAATGTCGACCTCCGAATCCTCCAGCAGGCGCGCCATGACAACGTCCATGTATTCTGTTGCTGAAAGAGGGTCGTCGCCATCAGCCTGAATGACCGCATCAAAATCGAAAGCCCGCATGGCACCGTCGAAACGGGCGATAATGTCATCCGTTTCCCCGCGATACACAGAGTATCCGGCTTCGGTGACAACCTTCTCAAGCGGGTCATCCGACGCGTCGGTCGTCGCACACACCACGACGTGTTCCGGCGACGAAATGAACCGGCAGGCCGCCACTCGTTCCAGAAGACGCAAAATGACCGGCTTACCGGCCAGGTCCATGAGCGCCTTGCCAGGCAACCGCTCGGACGTCAAACGCACAGGGATCAGGGCACCGATTTTCATTTCAGGGTTTCCTTAGCGCGAAGCTGCAAACGCCGCTTATTCGTCATCCGCTCTCGGGTCAACACCGGTCTGGCGTGACCAGGTGCTGCGATACCAACCTGGTTGCGCCGCGAGGTCTTCATGCTTGCCATGCGCCTCTACCCTGCCATTTCGAATAACGACGATCTGGTCGGCTCCCTCGATTGCGCGCAGTTGGTGTCCCACGATGATGATCGTTGTGTCCGTCTGCTCGCGAATCTTTTTCAACGCGTCGGCAATCCGCGCCGCGCTTTCGCCATCCACATTGCTCGTCGGTTCATCCAGGATGAGGATGGAGGAACGCCGGGCGAGCGCACGCGCCAGTTCGACACGTTGCCTCTGCCCTCCGCTCAATCCGGTCCCACTCTCGCCCAGATGGGTGGCATACCCTTTTGGCAACCGGTCGATGAACTCTGCCGCATTGGCAAGGTTTGCAGCTTCCTCAATCGACTTTTGGTCCAGTTCACCCATTCCATAGCCGATATGCTCCGCAATCGTACCGGAGAGCAGTGTGGGACTCTGGCTGACATAGGCGCATTGGGCGCGCAGATCATCAATCCGGATGTCCTCCAACGGCGTCCCGTTGACCGTGACGCGGCCAAGGGTGGGCACCCTGAGCCGGGGCAACAAATCGATCAGTGTCGATTTCCCGCTGCCGGACGGCCCAACAATCGCGGTCATCTGCTTGCCGGGGATTGACATGTTGATGCCATCCAGCGCCTGACGGTCGGCATCGGGATAGGAAAAGCTTACATCCTCAAAGCGGATTTCCTCGACAGGAAGTGGCAGGCTGCTTACGCCTGCGGACTGCTCTCGAGCAGACGCCAGTTCTTCCGCGACCGCGAGAATGTTCTCGGCAGAGGCGCGCACTCGCAAGTAGGCCTGCCATCCGCGCATGGATTGTTTCACCATGGGCGCCAATCGGGCCAGGATGACCAGAAACATGCCAACTGTCGGCAAGTCCGCGCCGTAGACCACGACCGCGGCGACCAGCAGCGGAATGCCGATCACCAACGCAAGCGGCTCAATTCCGATTTCGGTCACGGCAATCGCCTTGATGGATTGCACGTTCTTTTTTTCCTGGCGATTCAACAGCCGGGTCGCATTGTACACTTCGAAGTCTTCGGACTGGGTCAGCCGGATAAGGCGCCCTGCGCGACAGCGTTCGAGGAAGTGCTGAGCATAGTCCGCATTTGCCGTGACGATCTCGCGGCTGAGATCCCGGACACGGCGCAGCAGATTGCGCATGCCAAACCCCACCGCCCCCAGAACGGCGATCACCGCAAGGGCGGCCAATGGGGACAGCCAGAACAGCAGCAACACGTAGCCGACGGTAAAGGCGCAGGCGTTCAGAAATTCCAGAAGCGTACTGATGGATTGAGAGGCCTGAGTGGTCTCTGTCGTCATCGAGTTTGCAAACGGGCCTGAATACAGACGTTCCTGATAATCAAGCCTCGCCGCCAGAAAATCCAGGAAGAGCAAGCGCCGGATTCTCCGGGCCTGCATGAAACTGAGCGACGCCTGGTAGACAAGGCGCAGATAGGTCACCGCCTGCCGAAACAGCAGAAATCCAGCTGAAAGCGCCACAACGGCAGCAATACCCGGCTCAACTCCGAACCAGCCGAATGCCGTGTGCAACCCACCCCAGACACGGGATGTCGCCAACAGTGAATCCATTTCACCTTCATTCAACAGATACTCACCGATCGGGTACAACATCGTGAGACCGAGGGCGTCGAACAGGACACCCGCCAATCCCAGCCCCGCCACGGCGGCAACCTGAATTTTCTTTACCCCACAAAGCCGGGCAATTTTCACCACAGTGGATCGCGAGGCGGTGTTCTCATCGAGAACCGCTCTGCCGGCGCTCATGCCCAACTGCTTACTCATGGCATTACTCACTGATTCGAATCCCGTAGCGGCGCTTCAGAGTCCGGGCGAACCGCTCCCGCAGGTAAAGCGACAATGGTGTGTGTGTGGGGTCGGACCGAAAGATATCCAAATGTTCGTGATCCGAGATGTAAGGCACCGACAATCCATCATGCCGCACGTGATACGTCAGCACTCGATTTGTCGCGGTTATCTGAAGGCGCGTATCAAGCCTGGTTTCGCCTGGCCGCAATAGCTTCGTGAGGTCCAGCTTAACCGCGGACCGGGCCGCGACGCGCGTTCGTTTGAATTCCCGGCCGTCTGCCGTCTTGCCTGAAACGAGAAGCGCCCTTGTGTATGGATTAACAAGGGACAGGGATTCTAAACATCCGCGTTCCAGATCGATGCAGATAACCGGATATGATTCGACAAAAGCTTTGTTTTCCGCGACCGAGGCAATAACGGACGGCGCACCGAACTTGTAGCTGCCGTCGGCGCGGAATGACTGCCGTCCTTCCCGGAAATAGAGGCCGTAGAGTTCTGGCGGCGCCTTAGTGGAAAAGACGGCTTTTCCGTCCGGGTTCAAAATTTCCACCTCGATAAAACCCGGTTGCAGACCGTCGTCAGCATCGCTTTTGGCCGGAATCGAGAACTCCTCGACGCCGGCGGCGGCTGCCGGGTCACTGAAATCAATTTGCCGCACCTCTTCGAAGACAAGGCTGCCGTCTATGGTGGCCCTCACCTCGACCTGCACCCGGGCGCTGCGTTCCGCCAGGCGTTTAGCGATCAGCGCCCCTGGGACCGCGAGGGACATTTCGTATCCAACGGGCTTCGAGAAAACCAAAGGGATCAGATAATGGTAGGCCATTGGCTCAGGCCTCGGCCGGATGATCGATCGCGACACGATCGAGATTGGGCGATGCGGTCAACAGATGCGTCTTGCACCCCCCGTCCACTTTGGCTGTGACAGCCGCTATTTTTTTCACGCCTTGTGCGCGGGCCGCCGCTACCGCATCGAGTTCTATGAGCCGGGCGCCAAATGCCGGTATGCGGATCTGGCAGTCGTCGGCATTCAAGGGATAATCAATCTGAACCGTCAGCACACGGCTGTCCGCATTGGTGACGGCCAGAAAGGATCGCTCCCCATCCGGCTTCACCGCCAAACTGAAATGATAGGTGCCAATTCCGGCCGGCCCCTGGGAATGGACCGAACCGTTGCCCGAACGCCCCTCGATCAACAATTGCGGCCGGGTAGTGCCCCGGGTCGACGGGGACTTCCAGCGGCGGCTCGTCTCCACGGCGCCGCAGACCAACTCGCCTTCACTTGGCGCACGGCCCGCGCGGACTGCCGATTCCAGCAGGGTTTCGCTCAGCGGAACCGAAATCATACCGTTGGGCGGAATGGTGTGCTGCTCCCTCTTCAAAACGCGCCCATCCCCGTCACGAAGTACGATCGACGCTGTCATCGAGCTACAGGATTTTTCCGCATCGGTGAAAACCGGATCGTTGGCGATCCGCACCGATTGCTGCAGTCCGGCGCCTGCAACAACCGGCGAAAAGTCCCGAAGCATGACTGGGTGCATCGGCGCGATCCGGTCCAGCATCCGCAATCCGGACCGCAGGAAAGCACGAAGGCTCAGATCGAGGCGTTTCGAAGTTCTGCCCGCGCCCGTGCCGTCGCCTGATTTTGCCGCAACCCCGGACCGAACCAGTGTATCAAAGCGATCGACATAGATCGTCTCCAGATCCAGCCTGCACGCCGTGCATTTTGAACCCGCACCGCTTTTTGCCAGCAATCGCTCGAAATCCAGTTCCGGATTCTCTGTCATTACATTGACAAAGTCGGCGGTCGTCAGTTCCAGGCAGGTACAGACAATCCGGCCCACAGCTACCCCGTCGTCGGACATGGTGTCGCTCATCGCCCCGTTTCTCTTCCGTCAATCACTCAAACATGGGTGAAGCGGAACATCTTCTGGGTGGTCTGGGTCGGCAGCTTGAAGTCGGCCCAATCTTCCATTTCCTGCGATACGAGTCGTGCTTCTTCGGCCATTTTCCGGATTTGATCGCGGGTGAACCAATAGTCCTTGGCGTTCGTGGAGAAGGCTTCGTCAGAGATATCGAAGGTAACGAAGATCTGCCCCTTCGGCTTCAGGTGGCGCGCCAGGCTTTTGAGGCAAACATGACATTCGCTCAGCGGCATATGGGCAAACACGTCATGGGCAAGGATATAGTCATATCGGACATCACCGAGTTCCCGCGCCTCCGCGGTCGTAAGGACCACGGTACGATAGCCGGACCTGTCGAACCCTTTCTCCGCGAGGATACCAACCCCTTTTTCGATCCGGTTCTCCGAAATGTCGGCCGCCGTATATCGGCCTTCCTCCAGATATGGCAGCAGATGCAGACCGACCCTTAGAATGCCGCACCCATATTCCAGAACGTCGTGATCCGGCTTCAGGTCATGGTGCTTCAGGTAGTTTACCTGAATGACGGCATTGTCGAGATACTTCTGAGACAGCGGGCGGTTGGCCTTGCTGCTTTTTTCGGCCATGCGATTCATCCGGCGGCGATACCATTCGGTATATGTTTCGCCGCGAATCTTGGTGCTCCAAAAGAGATCCAAGCGTTCCAGGGGTCGGTAGAAGAAACGCGACTTGATGGATTTGGAATCGCCGCGAAGCCAATCCATGAATTTCGCCATAACGGAAGTATCTTTCGTCATTACCTTGTCCTCAATACGGAAGCGTTTCGAAACGCTTTATTACCGAAAATGCGCAATCGTTTTCCGCAGCGCCTCGACCTTGGGCTCCGCGTCTTCGATGCTGCCGTAATTGTTGACGAACTGCATGATTTTGGGCTGCACCGCCTCGGCGTTCGGACACAGTCCTTGCTCAGGAAAATCGATGCCATCGTATAGGGGTGGGCAGCGACGCTTCCAGGCACCGGACGTCATGATCGTTTCATGATACAGAAGTGCCCATGCCGCATAGATCCCGTCGCCGCCGAACTCCGTGTATTTGTGGCGGAACTCCTGCCACGATACATCGTCGCGCTCGTACCGGAACGCGACGGTCCAATAGCTGTTGTGATACCCGTCCGGCACCTTCTGCGGCACGAGATAGTCAGCTTCTGCCGCCACCTCCAGATACATTTGCGAGATGCGTTGGCGGATGTCCAGAAACCAATCCATACGCTCGGTTTGCGCCAGGCCAAGCGCCGCGGCGACTTCCGGCATCCGATAGTTATGGCCGTAGGCGTCATGACGTTTGTAGGTCGGATCTTGGAAAATATCCTTGTTGTTCCGGATGCGCCCATCCTTTGCCTTGAGCGCCGCATACCCCAGGCTGCCGAACTTTCTCATCCAACCTGCATAGGCTTCGTTGTTGGTCACGACAATACCGCCGTCACCTGTCGTAATGTGCTTCGAGTTCTCTGTTGAATAGGACGTGATGTCCGCGATCTCCGCGATCGGGCGTCCTTTGTACAAAGTACCGAACGCTTCGGCCGCATCGTTGATGACCGCAATGTTGTGCTTTCGGCCAAGCTCCATCAGCGGATCGAGATCGCAGCTCAGTCCATAGAGCGAGATCGGCATAATGGCCTTGGTGCGCGAGGTAATCCTGCGGGCAACGTCATCCGGATCGATGTTAAAAGTATCCGGGTCGATGTCAGCGAAGACCGGCACCGCATTCTGCGCCAGAATTACGTCCAGGTTCGAAATCACCGTAAGGGGCGCGGTAATAACCTCGTCACCATACCCCACGCCGACAGCGTCAAGCGCAGCATGCAGCGTGGACGTTCCGGAGTTGAATGTTACAGCGTATTTGGCGCCAACTTTTTCAGCGAAAGCGGATTCGAAGCGGTTGTTCATGCTGCCTGAGGTCCCGGATCCGAATCCCGAATCCAGCACTTCGCGCAGATAGCCAAACTCATGATCGCCGAAACGCCAGGTATTCTTCATCTCAAGTATTTCCTTGGGAAGGGGGGAAACCCAGGAACTCGTCCTGAAGGCACCCCATGTGAATGTGGTCGAGATAGTCGTCACCGAAACGGTCTTGCTGCCGGGCCACGCCTTCGATTTGAAAACCCAGCTTCTCGAACACCCGGATCATCGCCGGATTGTTTGCCATGGATCCGGCAGTAAGGCGACGCAACCCAACGACATCGAAAAGGTATGTACACAGAAGAGCCAGGGCCTCGCTGGCATATCCCCGGCCCCAGCAGGTCCGGTCACCGAGCATGATTCCAATGTCAGCGGTTCCAGCGAACAGGTCTATCGACGCGGCCTTGACCGTTCCGACGAACCGATTGCCCTCTGTCTCACACAGGGCAAAGAAGAGAGTATTGTCTGCCGCTATCGCAGTCCGGCAATAGTCGAGGATTTCATCATCGCTGACGGACCGTTCCAGATACCTTGGCAGATTAAGCGTCTTAACGACTTCCCTGTCGCGAAGCCAATGCAGATAACTGGGATTGGACGCATGAGACATCGTGAACGGTTCCAAAGAGACCTGGGTGCCGATCAGAGTCGGAGCGGCCGAATCACAACCTCTCATACGGCAAGCCACCCGCCATCGACCGGCAGACAGACCCCTGTCACGTAGGCCGCTGCATCCGAACACAGAAATACGGCGGGGCCGGCGATATCGGCAGCTTCACCGAGGCGTCCCAGCGCCGTACGAGCCGAGTAGCGGCGCTGGAAGGACTGCGGCTGTCCCGCAGCAATTCCGCCGGGCGCCAAAACGTTGACGCGAACGCCATCCCGGCCATAACGCGCTGCCAGATAACGGGTATGATTTATGATGCCGCTCTTGATCGCCGTGTAAGGGGCAGGAACCCCCATATAGGTTCCTTCATAAATCGAAAAATCCGGTGCGCGCAGGCCATAGATCGACGAAATGTTCAACACGGCCCCACCGCCGTGCATCGCAATCTTGCGGCATGCCGCTTCAGCGATCACACAGGACGCAGTCATTTGCAGCGTGACGTTGCGAATCCAGTTTTCCGGGGTTTCGTCGCCTGGGTCCCTGCCCCAGTCTTCTGTCCGCGGATATGCCGCATTCACCCAAACGGTAAAATCCGCACCCAACTGGTCCATTAACTCCGGAACCGCTTCCGGATTTCCGACATCATACGCGATAACGGGATAGCGACCACCTTTGTCAGCGTCGCGGTCAATGCCAATCACGGTTGCGCCGGCATTCGCAAAACCATCAGCAATGGCCCTGCCGATCTTGCCCAAGGCGCCGGTGACGACCGCCGTTCGTCCCGCCAATTGGAATGACGTCACGTGGAAATTCGCTTTCTGGTGTGGGTTTCGATCCTAGGCTGCGACAGCAAGTATGCGGATCGCGTATCGGCCTAGCTCAGGAATTTTCCAAGCTACCGCACCCGCAGTGAATCCACTGCCGGTGCTCCAGCCATGTAAGCTGCTGCAATTTTGGTGTCAACAGAATTTGATATTGGGAGTACGACAGCTACGCATTCGGCCGTCAGATAAATTTACACTAAATTAGTGTGGACACGACCGGCGCACTCCGTTATGCAGCCGCGTATTATGACTGTCCTGAACTGAACACGACGGAATCCTCAATCCATGTCCGATCGCCTGACCCACCTGCGCCGCCTCGAAGCGGAGAGCATCCATATTTTCCGGGAAGTCGCGGCCTCCTTCGAAAACCCGGTGATGATGTACTCCATCGGCAAGGATTCGTCGGTGATGCTGCACCTTGCGATGAAGGCGTTCTATCCGTCGAAACCACCCTTCCCGCTTTTGCATGTCGATACGACGTGGAAGTTCCGGGAGATGATCGAATTCCGCGACCGCCGGGCGGCTGAGCTCGGCGTTGAACTGCTGGTGCATACCAATCCGGATGGTCTGCGCGATGGTGTCGGACCGTTCAGCCACGGTTCCAGCCTGCACACTGACATCATGAAGACCCAGGCGCTCAAGCAGGCACTGGACGCGCATAAGTTCGACTGCGCCATCGGCGGCGCCCGGCGGGACGAGGAGAAATCCCGTGCCAAGGAAAGGGTCATGTCCTTCCGCAGCAAGGGCCATGTCTGGGATCCGAAGAACCAGCGTCCCGAGCTCTGGAATCTCTACAACACGCGCATCGCCAAGGGGGAAAGCGTACGTGCCTTCCCGTTGTCCAATTGGACTGAGCTGGACATCTGGCAATACATCATGGCCGAGGACATCCCCATCGTACCTCTCTACTTTGCCAAGCCGCGCCCGGTCGTGAAGCGCGACGGCCAGTTGATCATGGTCGACGACGACCGGATGCCGCTGAACGAAGGCGAGACGCCGGAGATGAAGACGGTGCGGTTCCGGACGCTGGGTTGTTACCCGCTGACCGCCGCCGTCGAATCCGAGGCGGCGACGCTTCAGGAAATTGTTGCTGAAACCCTGATTGCACGCACCTCCGAACGGCAGGGCCGCGTTATCGACCATGATCAGTCCGGGTCGATGGAAAAGAAAAAGCGCGAAGGATACTTCTGATGAGTGCCAATCCGGAAATCGCCGCTCCGCTGACCGTCGCGGAAATTGATACCTATCTGGCGGAGCAGGAAAACAAGGACCTGCTGCGCTTCATCACCTGCGGATCGGTCGATGACGGCAAGTCGACCCTGATCGGCCGGCTGCTGTACGATTCAAAACTGATCTTTGAAGATCAGTTGTCCGCATTGGAGGCCGATAGCAAACGCGACGGCACCGTCGCGGGCGGGATCGACTTTGCGCTGCTGGTCGACGGTCTGCAGGCGGAACGCGAGCAGGGCATCACCATCGATGTCGCCTACCGCTTCTTTGCCACGGACAAGCGGAAGTTCATCGTCGCCGACACGCCGGGCCACGAGCAGTATACCCGGAACATGGCAACAGGGGCGTCGACCGCCTCCCTGGCCGTAATTCTGATCGACGCCCGCAAAGGCGTGCTGACCCAGACCCGCCGCCATTCCTTCATCGTCTCGCTGCTGGGCATCCGCAACGTCGTTCTGGCCGTCAACAAGATGGATCTGGCCGATTACGACCAGTCGGTCTTCGACGAGATCGAGGCGGAGTACCGGGCGTTTGCCGCTCAGCTTGGACTGACGGACATCACCGCGATCCCGATGTCCGCGCTGGAGGGCGACAACGTTCTGTCCCGCAGCGACAAGACCGATTGGTACGATGGGCCGACGCTTCTGGAGGCCCTGGAATCCGCACCGCTGCCGCAGGACCGGGCGGACGGCCCGTTCCGGATGGCCGTGCAATGGGTCAACCGGCCCAATCTCGATTTCAGGGGCTTCAGCGGCGTGATCACCGGCGGACCGGTTCGCCAGGGCCAGAAAGTCGCCGCACTTCCCTCCGGCAAGACAAGCACAATTCAACGGATCGTCACCTTCGACGGCGACCTTCAGGAAGCCGGCCCCGGTCAGGCGGTAACACTGGTTCTGGAGGACGAGGTCGACATCAGCCGCGGCGACATCCTTGCCGATGCCGAGACCCCGGCGGAGGTTACCGATCAGTTCGCGGCGCATCTGGTCTGGATGTCCGATCAGCCGATGCTGCCGGAACGGCCCTATCTGATGAAGATCGGAACCCAGACGGTCGGCGCGGCGGTGACCGAACTGAAGCACAAGATCAACGTCAACTCGCTGGAACATACCGCGGCGAAGACGCTCGAGCTCAATGAGGTCGCCGTCTGCAACCTCGCCCTCGATCATGCGGTGGCCTACGACCCCTACGAGAAGAACCCTGAAACCGGATCCTTCATCCTGATTGATCGCTATACCAATGCGACGGTCGGGGCCGGCATGATTTCGTTCGGTTTGCGCCGCGCAACCAACCTGGTTTGGCAGGAACTGGATGTCGACAAGCAGGCGCGGGCGGAACTGAAGCGACAGAAACCGGCAGTGCTCTGGTTTACCGGCCTGTCGGGCGCCGGAAAATCCACCGTCGCCAACCTTGTTGAAAAGCGCCTGATCGCCAGTGGACGTCACACCTATATCCTCGATGGCGATAATGTTCGCCATGGGCTGAACAAGGATCTCGGCTTCACCGAGGCGGACCGGGTGGAAAACATCCGGCGCGTTGCGGAGACGGCAAAGCTCTTCGTCGACGCCGGTCTGCTGGTTCTGGTTTCCTTCATCTCCCCCTTCCGCAGCGAACGGCAATTGGCGCGCGACCTCGTGGAAGACGGAGAATTCGTCGAGGTCTTCGTCGATACGCCGCTGGAGGTCTGCGAAGACCGGGATCCGAAAGGGCTCTATGCCAAGGCCCGCGCCGGTCAGATCAAGAACTTTACCGGGATCGATTCACCGTATGAGGCACCGGAAAATCCGGAACTGCGGATCGATACGACAGAAGGCGATCCGGATGTTCTCGCGGAGAAGGTTTTCGCCTTCCTGAAGGAACGCGGTTTCGTCTGATCCTCTCATCGACGGGGCATATTGGTCATGGCCGAACGCCCCGTCCGCTCCTATATCTGCAAAGGTGATATTGCGACGGATCGGGAGAGGCAGATGGGACGTACAATCGTGTTGAAGGCATCCGACGGGCACCAGTTCGGCGCCTATCGCGCGGACCCGGAGATGCCGGCCCGCGGCGGCGTGGTGGTGATCCAGGAAATCTTTGGCGTGAACCGCCATATCCGTGCCGTTGCCGACCGTTTCGCCGCCCTGGGTTACGTCGCCATCGCCCCGCAGATTTTCGACCGCCACCAACCGGATGTCGAATTGAGCTATGAGGCCGAGGACGTCCAGAAAGGACGCGATATCCGGGTCGAGGTCGGATTCGATAATCCTGTCCTCGACATCGCGGCCGCGGTTTCCGCCCTGAAGGATGAAGGTCTCAAGGCGGCCACCGTCGGCTACTGCTATGGCGGCGCCCTGGCGTGGCTGGCGGCCGCGCGCATCCCTGCGCTCGACGCCTCTGTCGGATATTACGGGACCGCCGCCGCCTTCAAGGATGAAGCGCCGACCTGCCCGGTGATGCTGCATTATGGCGACCTGGACGGTATGATTCCGTCGACCGACGGCGCCATGCTGGAATCGATGTATCCTGGCGTGCAGTCCTTCGTCTATCCGGCCGATCACGGGTTCAACTGCGACCTCCGGAGCAGCTACCACGCCGAGAGCGCGGAACGGGCCCTTGCCCGGACGACCGCCTTCCTTGCGGAGCATGTCGGGTGACCCGGGAAGCGATCTATCTTCCCGACCGCGGCATCGACCATCTCGTTCTGGCGGTTTCCGACCTGGACCAGGCGGCGGAGCGGTATGAGGCCCTGGGCTTCCGGTTGACGCCGCGGGCCATGCATCCTTGGGGCACCTCGAACCGGCTGGTTCAGTTGCAGGGCAGCTTTCTGGAAGTCATCGAAGTCGCCGAACCGGGAAACCTGTTTCCGCATGGGGAGCGCAGCTTCAGTTTCGGGACCTATCTGAACGATTACCTGCAGGCCCGTGAAGGGTTGGCCATGCTGGTCTTCGAAAGCCGGGACGCCCGCGCGGATCGGGATCAGTTCGCCAGGCGCGGCCTGCCGGATCTGGAGCCGTTCGACTTTGAACGCCAGGCGGTGCTGCCGGATGGGAAATCCGTGCGTGTCGCCTTCTCGCTGGCCTTCGTACCGGCGCCCGAAGCGCCGGAGGCCGTCTTCTTCACCTGCCAGCAGCACGCGCCGGAATACTTCTGGAAACCGGAGTATCAAGTGCATCCAAACGGGGCGCGGTTCGTCGAGGAAGTGGTGATGATTGCCGAGGACCCGGCCGCCCTGCGCCCCCTGCTGGAGAAACTTCAGGCTCCGGAGGCCGTCAGCCAGAATGAGGAGGGGCTAACCTGCGAAACGACCCGCGGGCGAGTGCGTGTCCTGTCCCCGTCGGCCTACGCCGATTGGTATGGCGGCTCGGCCGATCCGAACGCGCCGAAAACGCCTCATTTCGCCGGCACCCGGATCGGGGTCGACGACCTGGATGCGCTCCGCCGACAGCTTGATTCCAGAGGTATTGAAACACTCTGGGCCCGTGCAGGCTTGATCGTTCCCTCTGTTTCAGTGCACGGTTGCTGCATCGCCTTTGCGCAAATTTAGAGGACGTCGGCCAATGCGGGCCGTTTCCTGGCGACATTCGATCCTTATGACGGTGGCTCGTCTTTCCTGTGCCGCCGCTCTGGTGATCACCGCAGCCTGTCGGACCGTGCCGGACCCCGTGGCGACCCTGGAACCCGGAAATGCCTATAGCGGCTATTTCATCTGGGATTCTGAGCGATCTCTCGGTAACGCCGCGCTGCAATGCATGCAGCTTGTGTTCAACTCAGCCGACGCGCTGCCCGACGGTCGGGTCAGACTGGAAGGCGTGACGCGATATGTCACCGGCGTGAACGACGATGTCGATTTCGTCGAAGCCGAGATGATCTTCGACCCCGCCGCCGGCACCTTCATCATGTGGGAACGCAACGCCACCAGCGACAGCTTCGTATCAGACGGAAAGTTCGAAGGCCGGTTCCACACCGACATGCTGTTCCTGAGCGGAGTCTGGGCAAGCGATGGGGACGGGGAATCGGGATCCCTGACCTTACGACGTGGCCGCGACGCCCCCTGCCTTCTGGACCGCCACGCGTGACGGTCGGATCACCTTCAGGGCTCAGAGATCAATCTGCTGGATGTCGGTGATCAGAACGTCCTGAACGATATCCTCGCCCAGTGTTCTCTGAATGGCACGCTTGATGACCCGCTGCACCGCCCCGGCGCGCGGGTCTTTTTTGGTCATCAGGTACTCGCTAAGAGCGTTGAAAACGACAGATTCGACTTTTGGTTTGTACGCAGAGATTCTGGGAATCTGCTGGTCGCTGGTATGTTCAATCTGATAGGCGACCAGAAGCGTCCGAAGGCCACAATTTTCCGTTTCGAACTGCACCTGGGCCGCGCCCATGTCGTAGTAGAGAACAGCGCCTTCCTCGGCGGCGGGGACGGGGTGATGCGGGATCAGAGCCGATGCCGTCACGACGACACCTAGAAGGAAAGCCACTACCGAGTTTTTCATGCCTGATCTCCTGAAATCAAACCGCCCGATTGGGCGGCGCAAATACCGGTTGGAGTCTACTGCCTGCGCCGGTTTCAGAAAAGGCACCCCGCGACGAAACGTGCAAATGGATGGATTCAATCAGTCCGATCAGTTGTTCCAAAAGCAACACAATCAGACACGCTTGAGGAGATTGTCCTTTAGACCTGCATTTCAGAGTACCGAAGGCGCTTGAAACATTCTTCCACGGCCTCGCAGCCCTAATCCGGGATTCATTCCTTGCAAACAGGAGTTTACAACGGGGAGGATTCACGGTTCCGCAACACATCGACTTATGGTATAAACCCGCGCCTTTGAACAGGGGGAAACGGCCGCGCAAGGGGGTCCATACGCGGCGTTCAAAGTCGATAAGCCATGACGAGCCCGTATCTACGTAAGCCCCGGCGAGAGCTGGACGATGCGCTGAAGGAACGCGGATTGAATCGCGGGTCTGTCGGCATGGCCGATGGCGTCGGCGGTCCCAACGCCTCGTCGAAAGGCCGCGGAATCAGCGAGTCCGGCTGGTTTGTTCTGGGCATTTCGGCCCTGTTGATTTGCGGCGCCCTGATCGCGGTGTTTGCGATGCCGGATCCGTATGTGACTTATCCGCTGGAGGCCGAACGCGTGAACGATATCGCACCCGCGGCCGGCCCTTCGGCGCCGACGGGCAATCGCTACAGGCAGGTCATTCCCTACCTGCCCGACCCCGGCATGCCATCCGTCCCCGGGACAGGTACGCTTCAACCTCAGGAATAGTCGCGGCGCATCGCGGCAGCCAGGGCCGCTTCACCGCGCTCATCGAGTTCACGGATCACCGTGTCGCGCACATCCTGCGTCTTGTTCTGGGACAGCTTCGCCTTGCCCAGCAATCGCTCTACCGGCATCCGAAACGCCACGATGCCGCGCATCATGCCCTCGATATAGCCAGGCTTGGTGGCGGATGGCGACCAGCCGTCATTCCCTTCATACTGTCGTGCGGTTTCCGCCAGAATCCATTGAACGGTTTCTGCATCCTCGACCCTTTCCGGTCGACCCTCCGCGACCGCGGCAACGTAGTTCCAGGTCGGAACGGAGGCCTCCGGGCTGGGATACCAGGTCGGCGAGACATAGCCATGGGGGCCCTGAAACAGGGCGCGGCTGGGATGCATCCCATCGAACAGTTTCGCATGCGGATTGGGCCGGGCGACATGCCCGTACAGGGTACCATCGGCATACAGCATCGGAATGGCGGTGATCATCGGAAAGGCATCCGGCCCGGCAGTACTGATCAGATAGCCGAAGCCGTAGTCATCGATGATGGAACGGATGTCCTCCGGATCGGACAGCCGGAACATTTCGGGAATGAACATTTGGTACTTCTCCATACGCGCGCGGCACGCAGGACGTATCGGGTTCCGGTCCGCCGCAACAGGGACATTTACAAATAATCGCCCATGCCACCAAAAAAGCCCCCGACACGATGTCGGGGGCTTTCTGGTTTCGGGATCTGCGCCCGGTCAGCCCTGGCGCGCGATCATCATCTTCTTGATCTCCGCAATCGCCTTGGCCGGGTTCAGGCCCTTCGGGCAGGTCTTGGAGCAGTTCATGATGGTGTGGCAGCGGTAGAGCCGGAACGGATCCTCCAGATTGTCCAGACGCTCGCCGGTCGCCTCGTCGCGGCTGTCGATCAGCCAGCGATAGGCCTGCAGCAGAACCGCCGGGCCCAAATATCGGTCGCTGTTCCACCAGTAGCTGGGGCAGGACGTGGCACAGGAGAAACACAGGATGCACTCATAAAGCCCATCCAGCTTCTTCCGGTCTTCCGGTGTCTGCAGGCGTTCCTTGTCCGGCGGCGGCGGTGTCTTGGATTTCAGCCACGGCTCGACCGACGCCAGCTGCGCGTAGGCATTGTTCAGGTCGGGCACCAGATCCTTGACTACCTTCATATGCGGCAGCGGATAGATGTTCACATCCTTGTCGACATCGTCGATGAACTTGGTGCAGGCCAGCGTGTTGGTGCCGTCGATATTCATCGCGCAGGAACCGCAGATGCCTTCCCGGCAGGACCGCCGGAAAGTCAGCGTCTGGTCGACTTCGTTCTTGATCTTGATCAGCGCATCCAGAACCATCGGCCCGCATTCGTCTAGGTCGACCTCATAGGTATCGACCACCGGATTGTCGCTGTCATCCGGGTTCCAGCGGTAGATGTTGAACTTCTTGATGCGTTTGCCGGCATCCGTCGACGGCCAGGTCTTGCCCTTGCCGATCTTCGAATTGGCGGGAAGTGCGAATTCAGCCATGTCTCAATATCCTTCCTGACCGCCGGGTCTCAGTACACACGCGCTTTCGGCGGAATGGCCTTCACGTCGTTCGACATCGGCTGCATCATGACCGGGCGATAGTCCAGCTTCACCGAGCCGTCCTCGTTGAGCCAGGCCAGTGTATGCTTCATCCATTCCTTGTCATTGCGATCCGGATAGTCCTCGCGGGCCTGGGCACCACGGCTTTCCTTGCGGTTTTCGGCGCCGACGATGGTGACCATTGCCTGGCCGATCAGGTTTTCGAACTCCAGTGTTTCCACCAGATCCGAATTCCAGACCATGCCGCGGTCGGAGACCTTGATGTCGTCCTTGGCGGCCCAGACTTTCTTCAGCTCCTCGACACCTTCCTGCAGGACCTCACCGGTGCGGAAGACCGCGCAGTTGTTCTGCATGATCCGCTGCATTTCGGCCCGCAGCTCGGCGGTCGTGGTCGACCCCTTGGCATGACGCAACGCGTCGAACCGCTCGATCGCCGCTTCGGCCGCATTGTCGTCCAGCGGACGGGTCTTTTCGTTCGGGTCCACCGTTTCAGCGCAACGGTTCGCGACCGCCCGCCCGAAGACCACCAGATCTAGCAACGAATTGGACCCAAGACGGTTGGCGCCATGCACCGACACGCAAGCCGCTTCGCCCGCGGCCATCAGCCCCGGCACCGGCGTGTTGGGATCGCCGTCCTTCAGGGTCAGCACTTCGCCGTGATAGTTGGTCTGGATGCCGCCCATATTGTAGTGGCAGGTCGGGATGACGGGGATCGGTTCCTTGGTCACGTCCACACCGGCGAAAATCTTCGCGGTCTCGGCGATACCCGGCAGTCGGTCGTGAATGACCTCCGGGGCCAGATGTTCGAGATGCAGGTGGATATGGTCGTTCTTCGGACCGACGCCGCGCCCCTCACGGATCTCCATGGTCATGGAGCGGGAAACGACATCCCGGCTGGCGAGATCCTTGGCCGATGGCGCGTATCGCTCCATGAAGCGCTCGCCTTCGGAATTGGTCAGATACCCGCCTTCGCCGCGAACCCCCTCGGTGATCAGGCAGCCGGCGCCATAGATGCCGGTCGGGTGGAACTGCACGAACTCGCTGTCCTGAAGCGGCAGGCCGGCACGCAGAACCATCCCGCCGCCATCGCCGGTGCAGGTATGGGCGGAAGTGGCGGAGAAATAGATGCGACCGTATCCGCCGGTCGCCAGCACCACCTGTTTGGCGGCGAAGCGATGCAACGTCCCGTCGTCCAGGTTCCAGGCCAGCACACCGCGGCAGGCACCGTCCTCATCCATCAGCAGATCGATGGCGAAATACTCGATAAAGAATTCGGCATCGTTCTTCAGCGACTGCTGGTACAGCGTGTGCAGGATGGCATGGCCGGTCCGGTCGGCGGCGGCGCAGGTACGCTGGGCCGGTGGTCCTTCACCGAATTTTGTCGTCATTCCGCCGAACGGGCGCTGATAGATCTTGCCGTCCTCGGTGCGGGAGAACGGCACGCCGTAATGTTCCAGTTCGATGATCGCGGGCACAGCTTCGCGGACCATGTACTCGATGGCATCCTGATCGCCCAGCCAGTCCGACCCTTTCACGGTGTCGTACATGTGCCAGCGCCAGTCATCCGGGCCCATATTGCCCAGCGAGGCGGAAATGCCGCCCTGCGCGGCAACGGTGTGCGACCGGGTCGGGAAGACTTTCGTGATACAAGCGGTCTTCAGCCCCTTTTCGGCGAGGCCGAACGTCGCGCGCAACCCGGCGCCGCCCGCCCCTACGACAACCACATCATAGGTGTGGTCGATGACTTTGTATGCGTCACTCATGACTAGGATCCCTTGTTCGGGTTTTCCCGCAAACAGCTCGTTATGCGGTAAAGGCGACTTTGAGTACGGCGAAGCCGGACGCGATGGCCAACGCGAACACGCCCAGCTTGATAGCCAGCATTACCGCGATCTTGGTGCCTTCCGCATGAACATAGTCCTCGACCACGACCTGCAAACCCAGATGCAGGTGGTGGAATGTCGCAATGATCAGCAGCAGCATCGCGATCGCATTGAACGGACTTGCCAGCCATGCGGAAGCGGTCGCGAAATCCGATCCGGCCAGCGACAGCGCGGCATAGACAAACCAGAGCGTCAGCGGCACCAGGGCCACCGCGGTCACCCGCTGGGCCCACCAGTGATGGGTTCCGTCCTTGGCGGAGCCGAGGCCCCGAACCTTGCCGAGAGGCGATTTCAGGCTCATGGCGGGTCTCCCTAAAGTGCGGCGTAGCCGACGACCCAGGACAGGATCGTCAGGATGGCAGCGGCGATCGGAACGGCATGGCCCGAACGGGCCGCGGTTTCCAGATCGAAACCATGGCCGGTGTCCCAGACCAGGTGACGGATGCCATTCGCCAGATGATAAAACAGAGCGAACGTCCATCCGAACAGCGCGAGTCGGCCAATGACACTGCCGATCACGGCCTGGACGGTTTCGAAGGCTTCCGGACCGCTCGACAGGGCCACCAGCCACCAGACGAGCAGCAGCGTCCCGACGCCAAGCGCCACGCCCGTGGCGCGGTGCAGAATCGAATACGCCATCGTCCATTGCCAACGATAGACCTGAAGATGCGGGGAAAGCGGTCTTTCCTGCGAGCTCATCACCCCTACTGCCTTTCCTCGCCGCGGACATTCGTGCGGCGCCCATTGTCTCGTTTTGCAGCGGTCCCCGTATGCCCGGGAAAGTTCCGGAGAAGTGCCCCCGCGATAAGGGCCTCCCGAAGCGAACCGCCGGATCTGCGGCACCGAATATAGTATGAGCGGCACCGACGGCTAGACTAAGCCGTCCGGCCCTTCTGTCAAAATTTTTCGCGGCGCAACATGAACCGGAGCGGCAATTCATCGCAGAAATGGTGGAAAAAGCCACCGTAGTTTCAAACGGTTGTCACGGCCTGTGGATAAGTCTGTGAACAAGTTGTTACCAAATTGTTCAAAAATAAAAATCTACTCAACAACTTTTTTGACGACATCATTACTTTTGACTGGACAGATCAGTACATCGAACGCACAGTTTTATCAACGCAGATGTTACGGCCATTTCGCGTTTTTCGGATCGAGCTTGCCGGTGTCTTTCAGATAACGGCGCTTTAGACGAAATGACGCGGGGTCGATGGGATCAGGTTCGCCAGGACCGGGTCCCGCGGCACGGCCCCCCCAGGTTTGCGGAAGCGCTTTCGGGTGCTGACGCCAGGTCTTGGCAGGGTCGAATGCAGGCCGGACGGGCTTGCGCCGGAACGGGCAACCGGGACGGTGCTTGCATCCGGAAGGCGCTGCGGAGGATGCGGCTGCGGCCCGCTCGCGAATCTTCGGGTTCCGGTGCGGGCGGCCCGGACCGGACCGGCGACCAGGTGCTTTGCCAGGGTGACCGGGACTATGGTTCGGACGGGTTGAAGCGGTTGGCAAGCCTGCCGATCGACACTGCGCCGACGCGAGGGGGTTTCGGCTCCCGGAGGCTCCGTTTGCCGCGATCCGCTTCGGCCGATCCGGCACCGCCCCGACGGGTGACGCCAGACGCCTTGTCAGGCCGGCGGATCGGAGCCTCGCTCGCGTCACCGGATCGCTGATCCGGGCTGCTTGCAGTCCGGGTCGCTGACCGAAAGCGGGACGGCCGTTCGGCACGCCCCTTTCGACCGGGTGCGATCCGACAAATCGGGCGCTCGGCCGTCATTGGCCGGGCGCCCGTTTTCTTTTTGATTCCAAAAGAAAAATCGACAGACGTTAACGGTTTATTATCCAATCCCTGTTTGATTGGCATCATGGCGTTTTCTCTACCCTTCCATACTTCCCTTTCCGTCGAGGCGTGCATGGCCAAGAACCTGTTCCGTCGATTGGTCCTGGTGTGCGGTTTGGTCGTCACAATGGCCCTCCTCCCGGTACCGTCGGGACCGGCAGCTGCGGACACGTTGTCCGAAATCCGCGACAGGGGGTTGCTGCGCTGTGGCGTCATCAACAGCGGGATCGGGCTGTCGGAACTGGACGGCAGCGGCCGCTGGCAGGGTTTCTTTCCGGAATTTTGCCGCTTTCTCGCCGCCTCCGTTCTGGGCAGCGCGGACGCCGTCGAATTTATCGAAGTGAACTACGTGGTGCGTTTTGATGCCTTGAATTCGCGCGAATTCGACGTGCTGATGGCAAACACCACCTGGACCCTGACCCGTGACACCGACCTCGCGCTCAGTTTCACGCACCCGCTTTTCTACGACGGGCAGGGGTTTCTCGCCCACGCCTCGATCGGCGCACGCAATCTCCGGGATCTCGCGAAACTGGACCATGCGACCGTCTGCGTCAGCGAAGGCACGACAACCATCGTCAATCTGCGTGATCTGGTCGAAAGACTTGGGTTACCCGTGGAGGTCGTTCCGTTTCAATCCATCGAAGGCGTCTACGATTCCTTCTTTTCCCGGGATTGCGATCTGATGACCCAGGATCGCGTAGCGCTGGTGTCCCAGCGGTTGAACCGCGCCGGAAATCCAGACGACTACATCCTGTTCCCCAATGTGATCTCAAAAGAACCACTGGGGCCGGCGGTCCGGCAGGATGACCAGAAATGGTTCGATATTGTCCAATGGAGCGTCTACGCGACGTTCGCCGCCGAAGAAATGGGGATCACATCCGCCACGGTCGATACTTTCCAATCATCCACGAACCCTGAGATCCGCAGACTTCTGGGATCCGATCCCGGCCTTGGCGAACGACTGGGCCTCTCGGACCGCTGGGCCTATGAAGGCCTGAAACAGGTCGGGTCCTATGCCGAGATATTCGACCGTACACTGGGTCGGGAATCCTCTATGATGCTGGATCGCGGGTTGAACGCCCTATGGCGGGACGGTGGACTTCTCTATGCTCCGCCGCTGCGGTGATCGAAGCGGCGGTCGGTGGGGCCGGCGCTCCATTAAGCTCGTAAGGAAGCGCTGAGCCGCACCATGCGTTGGTCCCTGATATCCGTCCGGCTGATCGCCGCCATCTCGCTGCTTGGCCTCGTAACCTGCGGGGCGCTGCTGGCTGCGCTGGACAGTTTCGACAAGATGCGCGTCGGCTATGACGAGATGTCGACGCAGACCGTTCCAGAGCTGATCTCCGCCTCGCGCATCGGGCAGACGGCACAGGCGATCGCATCGACGGCCCCGGCTCTGGCAGCGGTTGATTCCACCTTCCGGCAACAATCGGTGAACCACCGGATCAACGATCAACTGCGGTTACTCGACGGGTATCTCGACGAATTGCAGGGCTATGTGCACACTAGGCCACGGTTTGACGAACTCATTCAGCGCATCCGGCAGAGCCGCGATGCCCTGGAAGAAAACCTGGATGGGCTGGATCAGACCGTTGCCGAGCGGATTCTGATCGATGCACGAATGGAGGAAACCTACGCCACCGCGCGCGCAATCGTGCAGCGTCTTCGGACCACTCATGCGGCCCTTGAACTGCAAGCCTCCAGCGGCGATGCCGTCAGTGGCGCCCTACACCGTGCCTGGTACCAGCCCATGGATCGCGCGCTCACCGAAGTGCTGTCGGTTCCCACCCTAAGTGCCGATATCCTGGTTGAACAGGCGCATCAGCGGGCAAACGACGCACTGAACGAGGCCACCGATCCGGAAATCCTGTCGGACGCAGATCTGTCGCGAGACCTCATCACCCAGTTGCAATCCCTGCAAGGCGAGGCTCGCTGGCTGATCGAAGGAGAGCGCGGCATCTTCGGTCTGGTAAAGGCGCAACTGACCCTGCTGCGCCGGCAGGACGGGTTGCTGAACGCCAACAAATTCCTGGCCAATCGCTTTGTCGGCTCTGTGGCGGACCTCACTCTGTTGCTTCGCGAAGAAACTCTCGCCAATAGCCTCTCCTTTGCGGAAGCGGCCTATTCGAAATGGCTGCTGCTGGTGGGGGTCATGGTCCTCTGCGTCGCAGCGGTCATCGGCCTGTCGCTCTATGTACGGACCCGCATCATTCGGCGTCTCAGCACCCTGCGCGAGGCCCTGATCGCCCGGGTCAGCGGCCGCCCCGTTCCCATCCCGGTCGACGGGCATGACGAGATCGGCGATATCGGACAGGCAGCGGCCTTTTTTGCCGAAGCGGTCGCCGAACGCGAACGAAGCCTGCGCCGGGCCAAGGAGGAGGCGGAGCGTCTGGCCGAACAGGCCGAAGCCGCCAACCGCGCCAAATCCATTTTCCTGGCCAATATGAGCCATGAACTCCGAACGCCCCTGAATGCCATCATCGGGTTCTCGGAACTGATCGGTTCCGGGCATACCGATGCCGAGCGGAACCTGGAATATGCCGGCGACATCAACGACAGCGGGCGTCACCTGCTGGAACTGATCAATCAGTTGCTCGACTACTCCAAGATCGAGGCCGGGGAACGCAAGCTGGCCCTGAACCGTGTACCGGTGCTTCAGGAAGTGGAATCGCTGGAGAAATTAATCCACCTGCAACTGGAACGACGCGCCCTGACACTGGACATCGACATCGCCCCGGAGGTCGAAGTCATGGCCGACCGGACCGCTTTCCGGCAGGTTCTGCTGAACCTGATGACCAACTCCTGCAAGTTTGCCTTTGAACGGACGGCAATCCGTGTCGCGGCAGCCCTGGAAGGCGGGTTGGTTCGGATCGAGGTGGAGGACAAGGGGATCGGCATCAGCAAGGAACATCTGAGCAGAGTCCTGCAGCCGTTCCATCAGGAAACGGACAGCTATATCCGACCTGCCGGGGGCACGGGGCTGGGGCTGGCGATCGTCGAATCCCTGGTCCGGATGCACGGCGGTTCCGTCTCGCTGGATAGCGAGAAAGGCGTCGGAACTAGGGTAACCGTGCGCTTCCCCATTGCGACGGACGACAGCCGGGGCCAGCCGCAGGAAGTCATTCGCGCGGCGAACGCCTGACCTCCGCCTGAAGCGACAGCCAGATCCCCACCAGGATCGGAACCCCACCGACCAATGTTGCCGCGGGAACGGCCTCGCCCAGATAGACCAGCCCCAGCACGGTCCCGAAGATCGGCTCCCCCAACAGGCAGATCGATGCGAAGACGGGCGAAAGCCGGATCAGCGCAAAATTGTAGGATGTGTGTCCCAAAACCTGGCTGACCAGCCCGAGCGCCAGCATTGCCAGCCAGGCGTCCATCGGCAGACCGGTGATAACGATGCCGGTCGCCGCGCCCACGGCCGCCAGGGCCAAAGCCGCCGTCCCGTAGCAGATGCTGACATACTGGGCGGTCGGCAGGACCGGCCGAACCTGACGTCCGATCGCCAGGTAACCGGCCATTGCAATACCGCCGATCACCGCAAGCGCCAGCCCGACCGGATCCCCGGACGGCCGCGTCAGCCCGTCCAGTCCCAACAGGACCGTGCCGGCCAGGCATAGGACGACGCCGGTCAGCGTGCGCCGGTCGGGCCAGCCCTTCCCAGTCACGACATCGAACACCACCAGCCATACCGGCGACAGGCTCACCAGAACGGCGCTTTCGGCAATGGTCAGACGCTGAACGGATTCGATCCACGCACCGAAATGCAATGCCAGAAAAAGACCCGACACCAGGGAGAGAACCCGCGCGCGCCCGACATTCGACGCAACGGGGGAAATACCCCGGAAAGCAAAGGGCAGGAAAACCGCGGTGCCGATGGCAACCCGCATCGCCGCGATCAGCAAAGCCGGCGCGTCGCCCGCCCAGCGTATGAAAATCACGGCATGGCTGACAGCTATCAGACCAACCACCGCCATGACGATCGCCGTCCTGTGAGACGGGCCTTTCGCCCCGGCGCCCGATAACGGATTTCCTGCCACTGAACCGGTGCCTAACGCGTCGGCCGTGGCGTGTCCTCGCCGTAATCGTAGAACCCTCGGCCGGTCTTGACCCCAAGCCATCCGGCTTCGACATATTTCACGAGCAACGGACAGGGCCGATACTTGGCGTCCGCCAGATCGCCATGCAGCACCGAAAGGATCGCCAGACACGTATCCAGCCCGATGAAATCCGCCAGTTCCAGCGGCCCCAGGGGATGGCGGGTGCCGAGTTTCATCGCCGTGTCGATCGCGGTGACGGTACCCACGCCTTCATACAGCGTATAGATCGCCTCGTTGATCATCGGCAACAGGATGCGGTTCACGATGAAGCCTGGAAAATCCTCGGATACGGCGACAGTTTTCCCAAGACCTTCGGCATAGGCGCGAAACTTCTCGAAAGTCTCGTCGGTCGTTGCCAGTCCCCGGATCAGTTCGACCAGCGGCATGGCGGGTACCGGGTTCATGAAGTGGCAACCGCAGAACTTTTCGGGCCGGTCGGTGTTGGCGGCCAGCCGTGTGATCGAGATCGACGACGTATTGGTCGACAACAGCGCATCCGGCGGCATGTGCTCGATGGCCCGCTTCAGGATCTCGCGCTTGGTGCTTTCGTTCTCCGTCGCGCTTTCGATCACCATGTCGCAATCGGAAAGCAGCGCGTAATCGGTGCCGGTCCTGATCCGGGCAAGGGCGGGTTCGATCTCTGACGCCTCGATCATGCCCCGCCCCGCCTGCTTCTCCATGAAGGCACGAATCCGGGACAACGCATCCGCAAGGATGTCTTCCGAAATGTCGATCAGTCTTATTTCCGCACCGGCAAGCGCCGACGCGTGGGCGATGCCATGACCCATCTGGCCCGCCCCTATGACGCCGATGGTCTTGAACATCGCCGCCTCCTTTCCCGCATGACCCGGCCGGAACCTCCGTTTCGGGTCCCGGTCCATTCTATGTTGCGGTGCAACTTTGAGCCGGTCGGAATTGTAATGCAAGAGTCATGGGCGGATTAGATCGCGACGATTTGACCGCCGTCGATGTGTTACGGTTCCGGGGCTGCCGCCCCTTGGCGTCAGTTCTTCAGTTTCGGCGGGCGGCGCACCATCCCGGCCGGCACGTCCGATTGCGATTCCAGGAAGACCCGACGCCAGACGAAACCGTCGCCGTCCTTCACCATGATCCACGTCCGGCCGAACGCGGAATCGAGCATGACCGGTCCATTGTCGGTTTCCACGACGACATAGCGTCCCGGCACATCGCGGGCGGTGTCTTCATCGGATTGCGCGTTGGCGGCGCCGGCGATCATGCCCCCGATCGTCACTGCGGCGGAGAACAGAACGGCTTTCCCAAATTTCGACATGCTACCCCTCCTGGAAGTCGACTGCGCCTGCGGTGCCGGCGGCTGCGCCAATATAGGCCCGACCCGATCGCTATGGAAGGCCCGAGACCATCCCGACATGGGACCATCGGCAACCGATATCGGCGCAGTTCCTGCCCAATCAGCTATCGCGTCGCGCCAGGGCGAGGCCAACGCCTGTCACGATCAGCAGGGTACCGGTGATCCGCGCGCGAATCAGGGCGCGCTGGGCATCCTGCATGAACGGGCGTACCCGACCTGCCAGAACGGCATAGCCGCTATCGCAGACCAGCGCGATCCCCAGCATCGACGCCGTCATGATTGCCAGCTGCGGGCCAGCGGCCAGGGACGGATCCACGAATTGCGGAAAAAACGCCGCATAGAAGATGATGGTCTTCGGATTGGTGATGCCGGCCAGGAACCCATAGCCGAACAAGGCTGAAATGCCGCGCTTCCGATCCGCCTGTCCCTCGTCCAGAACCGTACCGCGCGACCGCCATTCCTTGATCCCCAGATAAATCAGATAGGCTGCACCGGCCAGGCGGACGATATCGAAAACATCCGACAGCAGGGCCAGTACCGTGGTCATGCCGATGGCGCCGGCGACCAGCAGGACCCCGGTTCCGACATTCGCGCCCAGCATGGTCGCCATGCCATAGGGGGTGCCGCGTTTGAGGCTCGTGGCAATCACCAGGGTGACCACGGGCCCAGGCATCAGGATCAACAGGACCGAGGCAAGGCAGAACGCCACATAGAGTTCGGTGTTCACCATGACCTAAATTACCTCCGTCTCTTCCAGCGGGCGGCCCGCCAAAATCCTCTCATACCCGAATGGCGAGAGATCCAGACTGCGATACTGACCGTAAATGATCCATTCCGCCAGCCCCCGGCCGACGGCCGGTGCCTGCTGCATGCCGTGCCCGCTGAATCCATTGGCGAAGATGAAGTTCGCGACTTCAGGGTGGGGTCCCAGAATTGCGTTGGCATCCAGAAGACACATGGCGTAGTGGCAACCCCAGGCCGAAACCTGCTTGATCGCCTCGAAAGCCGGCACGCGGTGCGCCAGCGTCGGCCAGAGATACTCCTCGAACTGGCTGTAGTCGACGTCGTAGTCGGTGTTCTCGGGGTCTTCCTCCCCGGGGCCGGGTGAACGACCGCACAGAAACCCTTTTCCCTCGGCACGGAAATACGTGCCGCTGCTGTCGATGACCAGCAGTCCCTGGGGGATCGTCTCCCGTGTTTCGCAGTAGAAGACGCAGCGCTTGCGCGGCGAAACCGGCAACCCGTCGATCCCGGCCATTTCCGCCGTCCAGCGTGCGCGCCCGCCGGACGCATTGACGAAGACGCCCGCGGACAGCCTTTGCCCGTCATTCAGGACAACCGCATCGATCCTGTCGCCGGTGCGGTCCATGGACACCACTTCCCGGTCGAGATAGGTGACACCGAGCGACGAAGCCTTGCGGCGAAACGCCCGCATCAGGGCATACCCATCGAACCAGCCTTCCTGCGACAGGCCCAGATGGGCCAGGGCAAGATCGTCCGCATTCATCCAGGGAAAGCGGGCACCAATCGCGTCGCTCCCCTCGATGCGGTCAATCTCTGCCCCGCCGTCCCGCTGAATCGTCAGGGTCCGGTCGAAGGATTCCCGGTGGGCTTCCTCCCCCAGGAATAGATATCCGCCATCGCGAAACTGAATGTCCGGCGCGTCGCCCTCCACGGCCAAATGGGTGCCGACGTCCTTCAGGAAGGCATAACCATAGCGCGATATGGCCACGTTTTCCGCGGTCGAGAACTGCTGTCGGATCGATGCGACAGACCGGGCGGAGGTGCTGAACTCGTAAGTCGGGTCCTTCTCGACAACCGTGACCCGACCGTCGAAGGCCGGATCACGGGCCAGGAAGTAGGCGATCGCGCTGCCGATGACGCCGCCGCCGATGACGACGACATCGGTCATTTCGCGCGCTCGCGCAGTTTGGTGATCGTTGTGGAGACCGAAATCGCTTCCGCAGAAGTCATCAGTTCGATCAGGGCCGGCCCCTTATGCGCCCGCGCCTTCGCGAAGGCATCCGGAAAGTCCTCCGACTTTTCGACGCGGATGCCCAGCGCCCCGTATGCCTCCGCCAGCTTGGCAAAATTGGGGTTGCTGAGGTCCGTTCCGGACACTCGGTTCGGGTATTCCCGCTCCTGATGCATGCGGATGGTTCCGTAGGTGCCGTTGTTCGAGACGATCACCGTCAGATCCAGGTCATGTCGCGCCGCCGTGGACAATTCCTGACCGTGCATCATGAAGCAGCCGTCGCCCGCGAAGCAGATGACTTCACGATCCGGTGCAGTCAGCTTGGCCGCGACAGCGGCGGGCATCCCGTATCCCATGGAGCCGGAAGTCGGTGCCAACTGCGTCCGGTAGGTACGGAACCGGTAATAGCGATGCACCCAGCCGGCGTAGTTCCCGGCGCCATTGGTGACAATTGCGTCCGGCGGCAGAGTGTCGGCGACATGCGCCAGAACATCTTCCATCCGGACGTCGCCCGGTGTCGGCAGGGGCGTCAGGCTGTCGCGATATCCCTTGTTCAACGCCGCGGTGCGTGTCGGATCCAGCCGGGCACCGGACAGTTCGACCTGATCCAGGGCCGCTGCAAAGGCCGATGTCGACGCGACAATCGCAAGGTCCGGACGATAGACACGCCCCAGTTCCGATCCGTCCGGGTGAACGTGAATCAGCGTCTGCTGCGGGTTGGGAATCGCCATCTGCGTATAGCCGCCGGAGGTCATTTCCCCCATCCGCGCGCCGACAACGATCAGCAGATCCGCCTCGCGGATCGCCTCGCCGAGGCTGGGAATGGGCCCGATGCCGCTATGTCCGGCGTAATGCGCATGATCGTTGTCGAAGTAATCCTGAGCCCGGAACGAGGTACAAACCGGAAGGCCGGTGCGGCTGCTGAACGCTTCCGCCGACTTGCGGGCGTCATCGCTCCAGCCCGGGCCTCCCAGGACCATCATCGGCCGTTCGGCCTGTGCCAGCATGTCGGCAAAGGCCGCCATGTCGTCGGCATTCGGCTTGGCATATCCGGGATTGGCGGGTTTGGCATCCGCGACTTCGGCCACTTCCGTGAGCATGTCTTCCGGCAGTGCCAGGACGACCGGTCCCGGTCGGCCCGACATCGCGACATGATAGGCGTGGCTGATGTACTCGGGGATGCGCTCAACGCTGTCGATCTGCGCCGCCCATTTGGCCAGCGGCGCGAACATCTGACGATAATCAACCTCCTGAAACGCCTCCCGATCGACCATGTCGCGGCCGACCTGGCCGATGAACAGGATCATCGGCGTCGAATCCTGGAAGGCGATATGGACCCCGGCCGAGGCATTGGTCGCGCCCGGCCCGCGGGTTACGAAGCAGATCCCGGGACGGCCGGTCAGTTTACCGTAGGCATCGGCCATCATCGCCGCGCCGCCTTCCTGCCGACAGACCACAGGCTGGATTTCCGGCACATCATACAGGCCGTCCAGCACTGCCAGATAGCTCTCTCCTGGCACGAGGAAGACCCGGTCGCAGCCCTGAATTTTCAATTGGTCGGCCAATATCCGGCCACCGTGCCGAGAGTCACCTCGCGCCGCGGAAGTCATTTCGCGTCATTCCTTCGATTGATGGTCATATGTGTTGGTTCGCGCAGACTAGTCACGCCCTGCGGGGCTTCGCAAGCGCTGTGACGGCCTGCCGGAAAATGCCTTGGAACAGCCTCCGCAATGGGGCTGGAAAAACATGCCCGATCGCCGCACAGTCCCCGCCACACGACACAGAACGACGAAACGGATGGTCTAAACGATGCAGATTGCATTCATCGGCACCGGCATCATGGGCGCGCCCATGGCACGGAACCTGGTCAGGAACGGCTTCACCGTCACCGCCTGGAACAGAAGTCGCAGCAAATCGGACGCCTTGAAGACCGATGGCGTTATCGTCGCCGAAACGGCCGCCGAGGCTGCGCGGAAGGCCGATCTGGTCATCGTGATGCTAAGCGACGGCCCGACCTGTGATCATGTGTTGAACGATCAGGGTGATCACGGCGCCCCGGTCCTCCCGGCGATGAGAGCCGGCAGTCGACTGGTCGTGATGTCGTCCATCCCGGTCGAAACGGCCCGCGATCAGGCGGAACGGGCGGCGGCACGCGGTATCGGCTATCTGGACGCCCCGGTTTCAGGCGGCGAGAAGGGCGCGATGGAAGCAACCCTCGCGATCATGGCCGGCGGCCGGGAAGAGGATTTCGAAGCTCTGCGGCCGGCCTTCGAGGCCATGGGCCGCCCGACGCTGGTGGGGGCTGCCGGCGCCGGACAACTGGCCAAGCTGGCAAACCAAATCATCGTCGGCAACACGCTTGCCACGGTGGCGGAGGCCCTGATCTTTGCCCAGCGTGGCGGCGCCGACCCAGCCGCAGTGCGTCAGGCGTTGCTGGGCGGGTTCGCGGATTCAACGATCCTGCAGCAACATGGATTGCGCATGTGCGAAGGGAACTGGGCGCCGGGCGGCTTCTCGAAGTATCAGTTGAAGGATCTGCGGACGGCAATGGCCTTCGCATCAACCCTGGGACTGGACCTGCCCGTATCCGGCGTCACGACCGGTCTTTATGAGGACACCGTCGCGAACGGGGACGGCGACAAGGACCAGAGTGCGGTTTTCCTGGAACTGATGCGCCGGAACGGTGCCTGACGTACCCACATCCGGAATTGGCGGATTGCACGGATTTCGCTAGAGTCTCTTCCTAGGGTGGTGGATCGCCTTCCCCGGGGGCAGAAATTGATGAGTAACGAGGAAGCGAAGCCGCAAGGACGGCGCCTGACCCGGACCGTTCATGCGCGGTTTCTGATCGCCTACGTACCCGCGGTCATTTTCGTGATCGTGCTGTTCGTTGCCCTGGTCGAGGTCCTGACCTATCGCAATGCCAGCGCCGCGTTGCGCGAGCGCGTCGAGCATATGGGCGCCAATCTGTCGATCATCCTGGCGGAACCCGTGGCTCAGAACGATCGGCGATTGGTTCAGTCCGTCATCGCCAATGCGGTCCACGACCGGGATGTCGCCTATATCGGTGTTTTCGACTCCCAGGGCGCCCCCATCGCCGAGGTATCACGGGACGAAATCAGGCCCGGCGAAAACCTGGTCTTCACAAAACCCCTGAACATCGGCGCCGGTGACGATGCGATTGCGGTCGGACGCCTGCGCGTTGCCCTGACCGATGAACGCCTGCTGGAGGCCATGGCAAACCGCCTCTATTTCGCAGGCACGTTGTCGACCTTGCTCCTTGTGGCCATCGTCATCGTCGGCTCCTTCGTCTATCGACGCGTTGTCGGGGATCCGTTGAGCCGCCTGATCGCGGTCATCAATCAGACCGATCAGGGTCGCGGCGTCACGCGCATCGCCCCCAGCCGCGACGATGAGGTCGGCGATGTATTCCGGGCCTTCAACAAGATGCGTGACCGGCAGCACCGCAACGAAATCGAACTGGAGGCCGCACGCGACAGCCTGGAGAAGCGGGTCCGGGACCGGACCTCCGAACTGAAGCTGGCCCATGACGAAGCACTGGCTGCGAACCGCGCGAAGAGTCAGTTTTTGGCCAATATGAGCCACGAATTCCGTACGCCGCTGAATTCGATCATCGGCTTTGCCGAACTTCTCGGCAGCGACACCGTTACGGATAAGGCGCTGCGGGAGGAATATGCCAGGGATATCCGCCAAAGCGGCGTTCACCTTCTCACCTTGATCAACGATCTGCTGGATCTGTCGAAGGCGGAAGCGGGCAAACTGGAACTGCAGGAATCCGTCATGGATGTCGGTGCCATGATCGACGCCTGCATCGGCATGGTTCGAAACGGCGCGCAGGAAAAAGGCCTGCAGATTACCGCACAGATCCCCGAATCCTCCCCGGCCCTGCGTGGCGACGAAAGGAAGGTTCGCCAGATGGTCCTGAACCTGCTGTCCAACGCGGTCAAGTTCACGCCCTCAGGCGGAACGGTCTCGATCACCTCGCGGCCGGCAGTGAACGGCGGTCTGGACATCACGGTTGCCGATACCGGGATCGGGATTGCCGCCAGGGACCAGGAACGCATCCTGAAACCCTTCGTCCAGGTCGACAGCGCCTATACGCGCAAGCACACGGGGACCGGCCTCGGCCTGCCGCTGGTCAGGATGCTGGCAGAACTGCATGGCGGCCGCCTGACGCTCAAGAGCGTCCAGAATCAGGGAACGACGGTGACGCTGAATTTCCCGGCTGACCGGACGCAATACGACAGCCGCATGGCCCGCGTGGCGGAATAGCGGCTGTCGCTGATTTGCCCCAGCAGGATGCGTTCTAGCCTTCCGCCGCCTCGATAGCCGCCTGAGCCGCCGCCAGCCGGGCGATGGGCACGCGGAACGGGCTGCACGAGACGTAATCCAGACCCAGACCTTCGCAGAAGGCGATGGACGCCGGATCACCGCCGTGCTCGCCGCAGATTCCCAGCTTGATGCCTTCCCGGGTCTTGCGGCCACGCACGGCTGCGATTCCGATCAGCTCCCCGACGCCGTCCCGGTCGAGGGTCTGGAACGGGTCATGCTCCAGAATGCCGCGACGTTCGTAATCGGTCAGGAAATTGGCGCTATCGTCGCGGCTGAGGCCGAAGGTCGTCTGTGTCAGGTCGTTCGTGCCGAAGGAGAAGAACTCGGCCGACTCCGCGATTTCCTCCGCCCGCAGGGCAGCGCGCGGCAGTTCGATCATGGTGCCGACCGTGTATTTCGGCGCCGTCCCCGTTTCCGCTTCGACCGCCTTCGCCGTCTGATCAATCACGGCGCGCAACAGGTCCAGTTCCTTTTTCACGGAAACCAGTGGCACCATGACTTCACACAGAACCGCCTCGCCGGTCTTCTTTTCGACCGCGACGGCCGCTTCGAAGATCGCCCGGGCCTGCATCTCGCAGATCTCCGGATAGCTGTTCAGCAGCCGGCAACCGCGATGGCCCAGCATCGGGTTGGATTCGTGCAGCTGCGCGGCCCGGCCCTGAATCTTGTCGACATCGACGCCCAGATCGGCGGCGATCTCCTCGAACTCCGCCTTCTCACGCGGCAGGAATTCGTGCAGCGGGGGATCCAGCAGACGGATCGTGACCGGAAGGCCCTTCATGATGTTGAAGATTTCTTCGAAGTCGCCTCGCTGCATCGGCAGGATTTTGGCCAGCGCGGCGCGGCGACCTTCCTCGTCCGAGGCCAGGATCATTTCTCGAACCGCCAGAATGCGGTCGCCGTCGAAGAACATGTGCTCCGTCCGGCACAGCCCGATACCCAGCGCGCCGAACTGACGGGCCGTTGCGACATCTTCCGGCGTTTCGGCATTGGCGCGGACCGTCATGCGGCGATGGGCGTCGGCCCATTCCATGATCCGCGCGAAATCACCGGACAGTTCCGGCTGAACCGTCGGCACGCGGCCCTTCATGATCTCACCGGTCGATCCGTCGATGGTGATCCAGTCGCCCTCATTCAGGGTGGTGCCGCGCACGGTGAAGGTCGCCGCCTTGTAGTCGATGCGGATATCCCCGGCCCCGGCAACACAAGCCCGACCCATGCCGCGCGCCACCACGGCAGCGTGGCTGGTCATCCCGCCGCGGGTGGTCAGGATGCCCTCCGCCGCATGCATGCCGTGGATATCTTCCGGCGAAGTTTCGATGCGGACCAGCATGACCCTTTCGCCGTTTTGAGCACGCTTCTCGGCCTCGTCAGCGGAAAAAACGATGATGCCCGATGCCGCGCCCGGCGATGCCGGAAGACCCTTCGAGATGACGTCGCGCTTGGCGTTCGGGTCCAGCCGCGGATGCAGGATCTGATCCAGCGATTGCGGTTCGACCCGCATCACGGCGGTCTTGCTGTCGATCAGGCCCTCATCGACCATCTCGCAGGCGATCCGGATAGCGGCCTGGCTGGTGCGCTTACCCGACCGGGTCTGCAGCATGTACAGCTTGTCCTTCTGGACGGTGAATTCGATGTCCTGCATGTCGCGGTAATGGTTTTCCAGCAGGGTGCGGACCTCGCACAATTGCTGGAAGACGACGGGCATGACCTCTTCCATGGCCGGCAGATCGGACCCTTGGGCCTGCTTGCCGGCGATAGTCAGGTGCTGGGGCGTGCGAATGCCGGCGACGACATCCTCACCCTGCGCATTGACCAGGTACTCGCCGTAGAAGGTGTTCTCGCCGGTTGACGGGTCGCGGGTGAAGGCGACACCGGTCGCGCAGTCATTTCCCATATTGCCGAAGACCATGGCCTGGACGTTGACCGCCGTGCCCCAGGCTTCGGGAATGTCATGCAGCTTGCGATAGGTGATCGCGCGCGGCGTCTGCCAGGAATTGAACACGGCACCGATCGCGCCCCACAACTGCTCCTGCGGGTCCTGCGGGAAGGGCTGGTCGAGCTCTTCGCGGACAATCTCCTTGTAGTGCTCGATCAGGGTTGCCAGGTGATCGGCCGTCAGGTCGGTGTCCAGCACCGCGCCGGTTTCGTCCTTCAGGTCTTCCAACTTCTCTTCGAACAGGAAATGTTCCACGCCCAGGACGACATTGCCGTACATCTGGATGAAGCGGCGGTAACTGTCGAGGGCGAAACGGCGGTCGCCGGACTGTTCGGCGAGGCCCTCCACGGTGATGTCGTTCAGGCCGAGATTGAGGACCGTGTCCATCATGCCGGGCATCGATACCCGCGCGCCGGATCGGACAGAAACAAGCAGCGGATTCTTTTCGTCACCGAACTTGGCACCGACGATCTTCTCAATGGCGGTAAGGCCGTTCGCGACCTGGGAATCCAGTTCGGTGGGGTACTGTTTGCCGTTGTCGTAATAATGGGTGCAGACTTCGGTCGAGATCGTGAAGCCGGGCGGCACGGGCAGCCCGATATTAGACATTTCCGCCAGGTTGGCGCCCTTGCCGCCAAGAAGATTGCGCATCTCGCGCGCACCCTCGGCCGTACCGTTACCGAATCCGTAGACCCATTTGGTCATCGTCTCTTCCAACCCTTATTGTCTGGTGGGGGACGATTGAGTACCGCCCCCTATCCCTCGATCTGACCGAAATCGGCCAGTTGCCCCATAACCGCGCGGATGCGTGCCAACAGCACCAGGCGGTTCTTCCTCAACGCCGGATCGTCGGCATTCACCGTGACCTGGTCGAAAAATGCGTCTACCGGCTGGCGCAGCCCCGCAAGGGCGGTCATCGCCGCGGCGAAGTTTTCTGTCTCGATGGCGGCGGCGGATTCAGCGGATGCCGTCTCCAGCGCGTCCGCCAGCGCCTTTTCCTCGTCCAGCGCGAACAGCGACGCATCGGGGCGCCCCTTGTACTCCATACCGTCCTTCTTTTCCTCGGCGCGCAGAATGTTTGCGGCACGGCGATAGGCGGTCAGCAGATTCGCGCCATCATCACTGTCCAGGAAGGTGCGCAGCGCATGCACACGCGCCACCAGGCGGACCAGATCATCCTCATCCCCCAGCGCGAAAAGCGCCTGAATGAGATCATGCGAAACGCCCTCATCCTTCAGATGAACACGCAGTCTGTCGGCAAAGAAGGACAGAAGGTCGGACGTGATCGTCGGCAGATCGCGCACATCGACGGAGACCTTGCCCTGCTCGCCATAAAGGCCGGCGGCCTCCGCCGCGACATGGGTCAGCGACATACGCACGCCGTTTTCCAGGACCAAACGAATGACGCCCAACGCGGCGCGGCGCAGGGCGAACGGGTCCTTCGATCCCGTCGGTTTCTCATCGATCAGCCAGAACCCGACCAGCGTATCGATCTTCTCCGCCAGTGCGACCGCGACCGAAACCGGGGCGGTTGGACAGGAATCGTTCGGCCCGGCGGGCGAATAATGCTGAGCAATCGCGTCGGCGACGGCCTGCGACTCGTTCTGATGCAGGGCGTAGTATCGGCCCATGATGCCCTGCAGTTCCGGGAACTCTCCGACCATCTCGGTGGTCAGATCCGCCTTGGCAAGGCGCGCGGCACGGCGGGCGTCGTTGCTGTCACAGTTGGGAACGTACTGGGACAGCACGTCGGCGGTATTCGCCAGCCGCTCTACCCGATCCGCAACAGTGCCCAGCTTGGCGTGGAAAACCACTTTCTCCAGCGCCGCCAGCCGGTCCTCCAGCTTCGTCGCGCGATCCTGATCCCAGAAGAATTTGGCATCGGCCAGACGCGCGCGCAGGACACGCTCGTTCCCGGCGCGGATATGCGCGCCGCCATCCTCCGCCGCCATATTGGCGATGACCGCAAAGCGCGGCGCCATGGTGCCGTCCGGCCGCTGCAGCGAGAAGTACTTCTGATGCGCTCGCATCGAGGTCGACAGAACCTCCGGCGGCACTTCCATGAACGCGTCGTCGATTTTTCCGATCAGCGCGACCGGCCACTCGACCAGATTGGTGACCTCATCCAGCAGCGCCGGGTCTTCCTTGACCGAAAGCCCTTCCCGATCAGCGGCGGCGCGCAGATCGTCCGCAATCTTCTGGCGGCGTTCTTCCGGGTCGAGGATGACATGGGCGTCACGCAGTTTCTGAGCATAGTCGCTGAAATTGACGACCGTGAACGGCTCCGGCGACAGGAAGCGATGGCCCGATGAAACCGCGGCATAATCCACGACGACCCCGCCCAGATCGAAGGCCCCCTTCAACGGCTCGCCGCCGAACACGGCCATGATGCGATGAAGCGGCCGCACCCAACGGAACTGCTGCGTCGCGAAACGCATGCTCTTCGCCCAGGGCAGCGCCCGAATCGCAGTGTCGACGATTTCCGGCAGGATGTCGGCGGTTGCGCCGCCCTTCTTCTCGATCACCGCAAACCAGACTGCGCCCTTCGGCGTGTCCCGCTGTTCGCATTGATCGAGGCTGTCCAGACCGGCGGAGCGCAGAAAGCCCTGCACCGCCTGGTCCGGCGCACCGACCTTCGGCCCCTTCTTCTCCTCACGCACATCCGGCTGACTGGTCGGCAGCCCGTCGACCACAAGGGCGAGACGGCGCGGCGTCCAGAAGCAGCGGGCACTGTCAAATTTCAGATTCGCCTTGGCCAGACCATCGGTTATCAGCCGCCTGAAATCCTCCGCCGCCTGACGCTGCATGCGCGCGGGAATTTCCTCGCTGAACAGTTCGAGAAGCAGCTCAGCCATTGCAGGCCTCGGACTGGCAATCCATCGGCAGCGCGTCGTTCGCCGCCCTGAACAGAGGCAGGGTGCGATATCCGGTCCCGGAACCGCCGCCGGTCAGCGGCAGCACCGTCTGATGGCGCGGCATACGCCGCTGAGCCGCCACGAACAGGGGCAGCTTGCGCCAGCCATTGCCGGAACCGCCACCACGCAGGCACAAGGTCAGTTGTTCGGTCATCACCCCAACTCCCCTTCGTTGCGCAGCCAGGCTTCGGCACATGCCTTTGCCAGCGCGCGAACGCGGCCGATATAGGCCTGACGCTCGGTGACCGAAATCACCCCGCGGGCATCAAGCAGGTTGAACAGATGGCTGGCCTTCAGACATTGATCATAGGCCGGCAGGGCAACGCCCCCCTCAATCAGGCGGGCACATTCGCCCTCGGCATCCTCGAAATGGCGCAGGATCATGTCCGTGTCGGCCAGTTCGAAATTGTGTTTGGAATACTCGACCTCGGCCTGATGATAGACATCGCGATAAGTCATCGTGTCGCTGAACCGGATGTCGTAGATGCTTTCCACGCCCTGGACATACATGGCCAGACGCTCCAGCCCGTAGGTCAGTTCGGTCGAGACCGGATTGCAGTCGAAGCCGCCCACCTGCTGGAAATAGGTGAACTGACTGACTTCCATTCCGTCGCACCAGACTTCCCAGCCCAGCCCCCAGGCGCCCAGGGTCGGGCTTTCCCAATCGTCCTCTACGAACCGGATGTCGTGCTCCATCGGGTCGATGCCGATCGCCTTCAGGGAACCGAGATAAAGTTCCTGGCTGTTCTCCGGCGACGGCTTCATCAGCACCTGATACTGATAATAGTGCTGCAGCCGGTTCGGATTCTCGCCGTAGCGGCCGTCCGTCGGGCGGCGCGACGGCTGAACATAGGCGGCCTTCCAAGGCTTCGACCCCAGGGACCGCAGCGTCGTTGCCCAGTGGAACGTGCCGGCGCCCACTTCCATGTCATAAGGCTGCAAAATCACACAACCCTGGTCGGACCAGTAGCGGTGCAGGGTCAGAATGATGTCCTGAAAGCTCGCGCCGGAGCGCTTCGATTGGGTCATCGTCCGGTGACATCTCTTGGCGGTCGGGGAGCGACCCCGATTTACGGTGCGGCGCACAATACTGATGCACCCCGCGTGAATCAACGCCGCCGAGCGGGTTTTTTTCAGTTCCGCGACACTATGCTCGCATCGCAATGATTTCTCGGCGGATCAGTAGACCCAGGGCGCCTCGTAGCACCCCTCCAACCGACCGATGTTTTCTGCCAGCCGTTTCAGTTGAAATACATAGGCATGGCGGCTGTCGGCACCGTCGGTAAACCGCAAGGAGGCGACATTGCCGAAGAACAAGTCGGCCGTGAGCTGGTTATAGATATTGTCCGTCCAGGCGATGTACTCGCGATTCACGGCGCGGGTCGCCTCATCAAAGACCGGAGGCGATTCGCCAAAGCGGCCATGGTACATTTCGGCGGTCCGGACGAAGAATACCGCGGACTTCCCGTTCTTCAGAACCGTGAAATAGTGGCGCTGGCTTTCATTGCCGTCGATCGAGACGTCGAAACCGATCGGCTTGGTCGGCTTATGGATTTCCTGCCCGTGCCCGAAGATGATCCGCGGGTTCGTATTGTCGCTGTCGCAGAGGAAGAACAGGAATGCCTTGCCGTTCTCGCTCGACAGCCGGACCCCGGTCAGATGGCTGCCGTCCTGGGGATCCTTGCCGTCGACCGGCACAACGACGGGCTGCTGCGACATCGCGGTCGACGCCGTAACGCCGAATGCGACCAGCAGGCAGATTAGCGGGATCGAAAGACGGAAGATCGACATGCCCTTCCTATAGCCGATTGCCGATGCGTGCGAAAGATTCGCCTTGCGCCGCAGCCAATCTGACCTCTTGCGGGGTTTACCGGCCCGCATGACCGGTTTATGTCTGCCCCGGACGCATTGCACCGACCCCCTGAAAGGAAACTTCATGCCGATCAGTCGCACCCGTACCTTCCGCAGCCTCGCTCTCGCCGTCGGACTGACGCTCAGCGCCTCGGCAGGCGCTTCGGCGGAACAGGATCCGGAGAACACGCTTCTCATCGACATGAAATTCGGTCGGATCGTGATCGAGATGCGTCCCGACCTCGCCCCGAACCATGTCGAGCGCATCAAGACGCTGGCACGCGAAGGATTCTATGACGGCGTGGTCTTCCACCGGGTGATCGACGGTTTCATGGCCCAGACCGGTGACCCGACCGGTACCGGCACGGGCGGGTCGACCTATCCTGACCTGAAACAGGAGTTCAACGACACGCCCTTCCTGCGCGGTACGGTCGGCATGGCGCGGACGCCGGATCCGGATTCGGCCAACAGCCAGTGGTTCATCTGCTTCGACGAAGCCTCCTTCCTCAACGGCGAATACACTGTCTGGGGCAAGGTCGTCGAAGGTATGGATGTCGTCGACCAGATCAAGAAGGGCGCGGGCCGCAGCGGCACCGTTTCCGACCCCGACGCCATGGTGAAGGTTCGGGTCGCCGCCGACGTGGCGGAGTAAGACACGCCACAGGATTGCGATGGGCGGCGCCGGATTTGCTTCGGCGCCGCCTTTTCTATACAGTCCAGGTAGTGCCGGTCAGCAGAATGCCGACCGACGACGCGTAGGAGAACCCGATGGCGGACATACTCGGCGCAATCGCGCTGAATCAGGCGCAGTTTCAACAGCAGATGTCCATCGCGCTGATGAAACAGAATCTCGACGCTCAGGATCAGGTCGTCCAACTGGTGGCGGAAGCCGCCGGCACCGGTGAACTTGCCTCTCCCGACCAGCCCCTGAACTCGAGCGGCCCCGGTCAGATCGTCAACACCCTCGTCTAGCTACCGAGCGACAGCCCCACAATTTCCGCATACTTTAAATCTAGTCGAACCGTCTCGTCTCGATTAGCGTCTTTCCATGAGACGGCTGCAGGACGATACGCCGCGCCGGTCAGAGACGAAGCATCACGCTGCTGTGGATGCGGCTGCGTCGAGTACGCCCGCTATACCGCAACCAGCATTGAGGGCGGAGGCCGGCGTCGGCGAACATTCGATTGGATCGTCTCCATGATCCGGCAGCGACTGATCATGGCACCGATGGATCTGACGGGAACGGTTTGCCATGCGAGGTGATGCGGTGACTGAATCATTTCAGTATGACGGATACCGGGCTGGCGCCGTGTCCCGGATCATCGGACTGCACATGGACTATTACTTGGATGTCTGGACCTTCGGAGCCCCGTTCGAATCCAATCTGGCGCGCGATCTGGGCAGCGATCTGATGGGCAGCATCACGATTGACGGGCTGGAGGGATATGGGGCCGGGGCGCATCTGCGTTGGTTCATCGTCAGCGACAAGGCACGAGGGACCGGGCTGGGCGGGCAGTTGATGGCCCGCGCGATGGATTTCGTCGATGCCCGCGACTACAGGCGAACCTATCTGACGACCTTCAAGGGGCTCGACGCGGCGCGCAGCCTTTACGAACGCCACGACTTCACCCTGACGCAGGAAGAAGCGGCCGACCCATGGTCCGGCACCGTCGGCCTGCAACGTTTCGATCGGGTCCGGATGTGAACCCGGCGCGGCAAGACATAACCCCGTCCTGCTTCGAGGTCCTGCCGCCGGCACACTGTCTTTCCGGCCTCGTGCGGGGCTATTGGTTCATCCGGGATCTGGACGGTCTCTATTTCGGCCGGCCGGTTCGAACGGCGCCACATCCCGGTGGCGCGCTCGCCATCAACATCGCAAAGCCCAACCTGATGGACGGTATTCTGCCCGTTCCACGCCTTTCCCTGGCGGGAATTCAGACAGCCAGCCGCGTCTGGCACCCGTCAGACGAAACCTATTTCGCAATGGCGATGCTGACCCTGCCCGGTCTCGCAACCCTGTTTCCGGGGGCCGGTGCCGCTGCGGCAAACGGGCTTATCGATCTCGCCGGAGATGTCGGCCAACGGGATGCGGACTCGCTGACCCGGGGAGCCGAAGCTGGGTGGCACCCGGCAGTCATCAAATCGATCCTGGACAGGTGGCTGGCGGACCGCCTGAGTGCGGTGCGCCACACGAATGCGGGCTATCGCGCCATTCGCGCCTATCCCCGCCTGAAGACACGATCCGTCGATGAGGCCGCTGGAGAAATCGGGATCAGCCGCCGGCAGTTGAACCGCTGGTTCCGGGAAAGTTTCGGACTCGGCCCGAAGGAGGTGCGGGATCTGGACCGCCTGTCATCAAGCCTCTCGGCCGCGCAAATGGGCGGAGATGCAGCCGAAGGCTATTACGACCAAAGCCATCGGATTCGCGACTGGCGTCGCCGGACCGGCATGACGCCAAGCCGCTACCGGAAGGAAGGCCCCTCAGAAATTGCCACCCGGTTCGCCGTGGAAGCCGGCCCTGGGGCGCCATTCTACCTCTGACGTCCCATCGGGATGTCCCATTCCGCCAATCCGTTCCGACTGCAGCACGCTATGCCTTCCCGACACGATGAATCCAACGGGAAGGAACCGAACCATGCCAAATGAAAATGCCGCACCAGCCGGCGACGGGCGAGGTCTGCTGGTCGACGCCATGCCGACCGATCGCCTGCCGCAACTGACGCCCGTCGCCTATTCCGAGGGCGGCGTGGAATTCGAAGGCTACGCCGCTGCGCCGTCCGCGGAAGGCCGTTTCCCCTGTGTCATCCTGGGTCATGACTGGAGCGGCCCGAACCAAAGCACACAGGCCATCGCACGCCGCCTGACGGCCTTCGGTTATGCCGTCTTTCTGATCGATACCTATGGCAAGGGTCTGCGCGGGGACGAACTGGGCGACAATACCGACCTGATGGGCCCGATGATGGCGAATCGGCCACTCCTGACACGCCGCGTGCGGGCCGGATACGAAACCGCTCGAAACCTGCCGGGTGTTGACGGCTCCAGAATGGCTGCCCTGGGGTTCTGCTTTGGCGGCACATGCGTCCTGGATCTTGCCCGGAACAATCCCGACGGGCTGAGCACGGTGATTAGCGTCCATGGCGGCCTCGTGGCACCGCAAGACACTCCGACCGCCCGGATCCGCTCCCGGGTACTGATCCTGCACGGATGGGAAGACCCTGTGGCGCCGCCCTCGGACGTGACTGCCCTGGGCCGGGAACTGACCCTAGCCGGCGCGCCATGGGAAATGCGTGCTTATGGTCATGCCATGCACGCCTTCACATTCGCCGCCGCCGCCATGCCAGAGAAGGGAATAGAGTTCCATCCCGACGCCGCCAGGCGCGCGGAAACGTCGATCCTGGAGGAGCTGGATTCAATGCTGGCGCAATAGTGGGCGGTAGGGCCCGACGCCCCGCAAGGCGACGGGCATCCCGGAGCGCGTCCGGAATGCCCGATTTGCCTGGCTTCAGCCCCGGCTGCCGCCTTCGTTGCTCGCCTTCTTGGGGCGACGCTGACGGAAGGGTTTGCCGTTGCGCGGGGCGCCCGGCTTGCCCTGGCCCTTCGGCCCGCCGAAGCGTTTCGGGCCCCGGTTGCGGGACGGCTTGCCGTGACCGGCGGGACCGCCCTTGCCGGTGAGGGCCGCCGCGGCAGCATCCTCGGCATGGTAGGCGTGATCCGCATCAACCGGAATGGTCAGGCGGGTCAGCTTCTGGATGGCCTTCAGGGTATCGACCTCGTCCGGCGCACAGAAGGACAGCGCGATCCCGCTGGCCCCGGCGCGGGCCGTCCGGCCGATCCGGTGAACATAGCTCTCCGCGTCGACCGGCAGATCGTAGTTGATCACATGGGTGATCCCCTCGACGTCGATGCCGCGCGCGGCCAGGTCTGTCGCCACCATGACGGTGACACGGCCCCGGGCGAAATCGTTCAGCGCCTGACGGCGCGCGCCCTGGGTCTTGTCGCCGTGGATCGCGGCAACGCCGAATCCGTCGGCCTTCAGCCCCTTGCAGACCTTGTCCGCACCGCGCTTGGTCCGCGTGAAGACGATGGCACGACCAACATCGTCACCGGTCAGGATTTCACGCAGCAGCGGCGCCTTGCGCAGGCGTTCCACGAACAGGACCTTCTGGTCGATACGCTCGACCGTGGTCGATTCCGGCGTGATCTCGACCTTGACCGGATCGTTCATCAGTTCCTCCGCCAGAACGGCGATGTCCTTCGGCATCGTGGCCGAGAACAGGACTGTTTGGCGGTCCGACGGCATGGTCTTGGCCAGACGCCGGACTTCCGGGGCGAAGCCCATGTCCAGCATCCGGTCGGCCTCGTCGAGGACGAGGAAGGAAACATCCTCCAGGCTGATCGCCCGGTCTTCCATCAGATCGCGCAGGCGACCCGGGGTGGCGACCAGAATGTCCACACCGCGCTGGCACTGGCGGGCCTGCGGGCCCTTGCCGACGCCCCCGAAAACGACCGCTGCGGACAGCCGCATCCGGCTGGCAAAGGCGGTGACGCTCTGATGGATCTGCGCCGCCAGTTCGCGGGTCGGGGACAGGATGAGGGCGCGCGTGGTACGCGGCGCCGGCTTGCCCTTCATTTCCGAAAGGTGCTGCAGGATCGGCAGCGCGAAAGCCGCGGTCTTGCCGGTCCCGGTCTGGGCGATGCCCAGAACGTCGCGGCCCTCCAGCGCGGGCGGTATGGCCTGCGCCTGGATCGGGGTCGCGACGGAGAAGCCCTGGTTCCGCAGCGCACCCAGCAGCGGGCCGACGAGGTTCAGGTCTTCGAAACGAACACTATCTTCTTGCATGTAAACAATATCCTATGCGCCCCGACACAATGTTCGGGACGTTCTTGTGCGCCCAAGGTGCGCGCAACGCCTATGGGAGAGGTTCAGGGCCGGTAGCGATGGTGGGGCGGTCGACATTCCGAGCGCCGCTTGCGCGTTCGCGACAGGTCCGGGCGATCGCGCGTGTCGCGCCGCCTCGTTCTTGTGCGCTGCACATAAGTGGTTGCGGAACCGAAGTCAACGAAATACGAACTGTCGGATCGTCCAGCCGGTTTGCTGGTCGCGTTGCGTCATTTTGGTAGCGAAAAAGCGGCGTTAACCGGTTGAACGGTCATCGAGGCCTGATATTGTACCCGCTCCAAAGCCGTATGAATGAATACGATAACCTCCACGGCATTGGGGGGAACCGAATGACCGGCGCGCGCGATCCGGACACGACAGCAAGAACAGGCACAGACCTGACAGGCGCAGGCTTGGCAGGCCCAGACCTGGGCGGTCCTATCCGCCCGCGCGTGACGCCCGATTTTACCAACCCGCTCTCAAGGGAATTTCGAACCCGATGAATATCCACGAATATCAAGCGAAGGAACTGCTTCGCCGGTTCGGGGTCGCCGTGCCCGATGGCAAGGTCGCCTATACGGTCGACGAAGCCGTCCAGGCCGCGAACGACATGGGCGGCCCGATCTGGGTCGTCAAATCGCAGATTCACGCGGGCGGCCGCGGCGCCGGGCGCTTCGCGGACGATCCGAACGGCAAGGGCGGCGTGCGCGTGTCCAAGTCGATCGACGAGGTCCGTGAAAACGCCAAGGGCATGCTGGGCCACACGCTGGTCACCAAGCAGACCGGCCCGTCCGGCAAGGAAGTCAAACGGCTGTACATCGAAGACGGCTGCGACATCGCGCGGGAACTCTACCTCTCGCTGCTGATCGACCGCGCCACCAGCCGGGTAACGATCATGGCGTCCTCCGAAGGCGGCATGGAGATCGAAGAAGTCGCGGAACGGAACCCGGATGCGATCATCAAGGTCTCGATCGACCCGGTGACCGGAATTTCCGGCTTCCACTGCCGTCGCATCGCCTTCTTCCTGGGCCTCGAAGGCAAGCAGGTAAAGAGCGCGACCAAGTTCCTGACCGCCATGTACAAGGCGTTCCTGGACTTGGACGCCAGCATGGTCGAGATCAATCCGCTGGTCGTGACCGGCAGCGGCGAAGTCATGGCACTGGATGCCAAGATGAACTTCGACGACAACGCGCTGTTCCGCCATCCGGATGTCGGCGACATGCGCGACGAGGATGAAGAAGACCCGGCCGAGCTGGAAGCCGCCAAGCACGAGCTGAACTATATCAAGCTCGACGGCACGATCGGCTGCATGGTCAACGGCGCCGGCCTGGCGATGGCCACGATGGACATCATCAAGCTGAAGGGCGGCGAACCGGCCAACTTCCTGGATGTCGGCGGTGGGGCAACACGCGAGCGTGTGACCAAGGCGTTCAAGATCATCCTCAGCGACCCGAATGTCGAAGGCATCCTGGTCAACATCTTCGGCGGCATCATGCGCTGCGACGTCATCGCCGAAGGCGTCGTCGCGGCGTCCCGCGAAGTGAACCTGCACGTGCCGCTGGTCGTCCGGCTGGAAGGCACGAATGTCGAGCAGGGCAAGAAAATCATGGCGGAATCGGGCCTGCCGATCATTTCCGCGGACAATCTGGAAGAAGCGGCGATCAAGGTCGTCGCCGCCGTGAAGGAGGCGAACTGATGGCCGTTCTCGTCGACAAGAACACCAAGGTCATCTGCCAGGGCTTCACCGGTGCCCAGGGGACCTTCCATTCCGAACAGGCCATCGCCTACGGCACCAAGATGGTCGGCGGTGTGACGCCGGGCAAGGGCGGTGCCACGCATCTCGACCTGCCGGTTTTCGACACGGTGGCCGAAGCGGTCGAAAAGACCGGCGCCAATGCCTCGGTGATCTATGTTCCGCCGCCTTTCGCGGCCGACGCGATCCTGGAGGCGATCGATGCCGAAGTCGAACTGGCGGTCTGCATCACCGAGGGGATTCCGGTTCTCGACATGGTGCGCGTGAAACGTGCGCTGGCCAATTCCTCGACCCGTCTGATCGGGCCGAACTGCCCCGGCATCATCACGCCGGACGAATGCAAGATCGGGATCATGCCGGGCCATATTCACAAGCGGGGCAAGATCGGCGTCGTTTCCCGTTCGGGAACGCTGACCTACGAGGCGGTCGCACAGACGACGGCGACGGGGCTGGGCCAGACGACCTGCATCGGGATCGGTGGCGACCCGGTGAACGGCACGAACTTCATCGACTGCATCGACGCCTTCCTGGGCGACCCGGAAACCGAAGGCATCATCATGATCGGCGAAATCGGCGGCACCGCGGAAGAGGAAGCGGCCGAATTCGTGAAGCAGTCTAAGGTGAAGAAGCCGATGGTCGGCTTCATCGCCGGCGTCACGGCGCCCCCGGGCAAACGCATGGGCCATGCGGGCGCGATCATTTCCGGCGGACAGGGCACGGCTGAATCCAAGCAGGAGGCGATGCGAAGCGCCGGGATTCTCGTGGCCGACAGTCCGTCGGCATTGGGCTCAACCATGGTCAAGGCCATGGGCGGCTGATACAGAACTGGGAGGCCGGTTTCCAAACGGGAGCCGGCCTCCCAGCCGTTCGGGCGGCATTTTAGGGAGCGGTCATATCATGACGTATATCGGCGAATCGTCCCAACTGTTCGGCGCCAACGAGACATACATCGCCGAACTCTACGCCAAATGGGCGATAGATCCGAACGCGGTCGACCCGGGATGGGCGGCCTATTTCGAAACCCTCGAGCCAGGTGAGGTCGTCCTGGAGGACGATCACAAGGGACCGAGCTGGACCAAGCGCACGACCCGTGTTGTCGGCGAAGGCAGTTCCGGCGGCGGGCAGAGTCTGTCCGATGCACTCAGCGATCCGGACATCTCGCAGGATTCCATTCAACAGCTGATCTCTGCCCTGCGCGGCGGCGGCGTCGCGGCCGGCAGCGACCAGATCCGTCAGGCGACGCTGGATTCGATCCGCGCCCTGATGCTGATCCGCGCCTATCGCATGCGCGGTCATCTGGCCGCCAATCTGGACCCGCTGGGCCTGGAGAAGCGGGAAGACCATCCGGAACTGGACCCGGCGACCTACGGGTTCGAAGAGCGGGACATGGATCGCCCGATCTTCATCAACTACTATCTGGGCCTGGAATCGGCGACGGTCCGCGAGATCGTCAAGATCTGCCGGCAGACCTATTGCGGCAGCATCGGCGTCGAATTCCTGCACATTCAGGACCCGGACGAGAAATCCTGGATTCAGGAACGGATCGAAAGCAGCCGGAACCGGAAGGACTTCACCGATCTGGGGCGCCAGACAATTCTGGAACGCCTGACCAGCGCGGACATGTTCGAGACCTATCTCGACACCAAGTATCGCGGCACAAAGCGCTTCGGCCTCGACGGCGGCGAGAGTCTGGTTCCGATGATGGAGCAGATCTTCAAACGCGGCGCGCAGCTGGGTCTGGAGGAAGTCGTTCTGGGCATGGCGCATCGCGGCCGTCTGAACGTCCTCGCCAACATAATGAAAAAGCCCTACATGCAGATCTTCGCGGAATTCGAAGGTCTGGCGGGCAAGCCGGATTCCATCCAGGGCTCCGGCGACGTGAAGTACCATCTGGGGACATCTGCGGACCGGGACTTCGAAGGCAAGACCATTCACCTGTCACTGGCCGCCAACCCGAGCCATCTGGAATGCGTCAACACGGTCGTCCTCGGTAAGGTGCGTGCCAAGCAGCATCAGCGTGCCGACAGCGACCGCAACCGGGTCATGGGGCTGCTGCTGCATGGCGATGCGGCCTTCATTGGTCAGGGCGTCGTGGCGGAGACCTTCCTGCTGAGCCAACTGGACGGCTACAAGACCGGCGGCACGATCCACATCGTGATCAACAACCAGATCGGCTTCACCACGGCCCCGTCCAAGTCGCGTTCCTCGCCCTATTGTTCCGACATGGCGAAGACCGTGGACGCCCCGGTGTTCCACGTGAACGGCGACGATCCGGAAGCCTGCGTGCATGTCGCGCGTCTGGCCATGGAATACCGTCAGAAGTTCAAGAAGGATGTGGTGATCGACATGTGGTGCTACCGGCGCCATGGTCACAACGAAGGCGACGAACCGATGTTCACGCAGCCTTCGATGTACACCAAGATCAAGAACCATCCGCGAACCCGCGAGATCTACGCCAAGCGCCTGCAGGAACTGGGCGTCATCGACGCGAAAGGCTGCGAAGCCCTGAAATCCGAGATCAAGCAGACCCTGGACGAAAGCTTCGAAGCCGCGAAATCGTTCAAGCCGAACAAGGCCGACTGGCTGGAAGGCAAGTGGTCCGGCCTGTCGATTGCCGAGGAAGGGGCCCGTCGCGGCCATACCTCGGTCGACATGGATCTGCTGCGTGAAGTCGGTCATGCCATCTCGCAGGCACCGCAGAACTTCAAGCTGAACCCCAAGATCGAACGCCAGCTCGATGCCAAGCGCAAGATGATCGAAACCGGCGAGGGGATCGACTGGGGCACAGCCGAGGCGCTGGCCTTCGGAACGCTGCTCTGCGAATCCACGACGATCCGTCTGAGCGGCGAGGATTGCGAGCGGGGCACCTTCTCGCAGCGGCATGCGGTCCTGGTCGATCAGGAAAACGAGAACCGGCACATTCCGCTGAACAACATCCGGATGGGGCAGGCGCCGTTCGAGGTGATCGACAGTCCGCTGAGCGAGTTCGGTCTGCTGGGCTTCGAATACGGCTATTCTTCGGCCGAACCGCACTCGCTGGTTCTATGGGAAGCCCAGTTCGGCGACTTCGCTAACGGCGCGCAGGTCATCATCGATCAGTTCATCGCATCGGGTGAAACCAAATGGCTGCGCATGTGCGGTCTGGTGATGCTGCTGCCGCACGGTTACGAGGGTCAGGGACCGGAACATTCGTCCGCCCGACTGGAGCGTTATCTGCAGCTTTCGGCGGAAGACAACTGGCAGGTCTGCAACATCACGCAGCCCGCCAACTACTTCCACGCCCTGCGCCGTCAGGTGCGTCGGAACTTCCGCAAGCCGCTGATCCAGATGACGCCGAAATCGCTGCTGCGTCACAAGGCCTGCGTTTCGAAACTGGAGGAGTTCGGTCCGGGAACGACCTTCCACCGGGTCCTCTGGGACAATGGCCAGTTGAACGGTTCGCTGGCGCCCGACGAGGACATCCGCCGCGTCATCCTGTGTTCCGGCAAGGTCTATTTCGACCTGGAGGCCGAACGCGATGCCAAGGGGCTGAAAGACGTCTACATCATGCGCGTCGAACAGCTCTACCCCTTCCCGTTCCATGCGGTGACCACGGAACTGGCGCGTTTCCCGAACGCGGAAGTGATCTGGTGCCAGGAAGAGCCTGAGAACAACGGTGCCTGGTTCTTCGTCGACCGTCGGATCGAACGCGTCCTGGAAGAACTGAACCACAAGCCGAACGGCCGTCCGCGTTATGTCGGCCGCGAAGCCGCGGCCTCGCCGGCCACCGGCAGTGCCAAACGCCACGCCATCGAACAGGCGGCGCTGGTGAATGAGGCACTGGACCTGCCGGAGCGCAGCCGCAAGGTCGCCGTTTCGAAGAAAACCGCTTCCAAGAAGGCAACCGCCAAGAAAGCCGCAGGCACGACAAAGGCAGCGGCCAAGAAGTCCGCCGCCAAGAAAGCGGCTTCGAAAAAGGCGGCAGCCAAGAAGAAGTGACTGAACGGATCTGATGACTGAACCGGGGCTTCGGCCCCGCCGGCCCCAGGGTCAACCCCTTGGACGAAACCCGGGGCCAGACATACGAGAGGATACTATGGCGACGGATGTAACGGTCCCCACGCTCGGTGAATCGGTCAGCGAAGCGAGTGTGATCCAATGGTTCAAACAGGTCGGCGACTCGATCGCCAAGGATGAGCCGCTGGTCGAACTGGAAACCGACAAGGTGACCATCGAAGTGCCCTCCCCCGTGGCGGGCGCCCTGACGGAAATCGTCGCGGCCGACGGCAGCGACGTCGAGGTCGGCGCGCTGCTCTGCCGAATTGAGGAGGGAGCCTCCGGCAACGCCTCCGCACCGGCGGCGGAAGTGAAGCCCGAACCCGCCAAGGAAGCGCCTGCCAAGCAGGAAGCCCCGGCGGAGAAGCCCGATTCCGGTCAGGCGGCCACGGCGACGAACGAGACCCTGTCTCCGGCGGTCGCAAAGATGGTCGCGGAGAACGATCTGGATGCGTCGAAGATCCCGGCCAGCGGCCCCAAGGGCAACCTGACGAAAGAGGACGTTCAGAACTACCTGAAGTCCGGCGGCAAGGCGGCAGCCCCGACCGCGAAACCGGCTGCCCCGGCGGCAGCCCCGGTCGGTGGCGCAAAGCCCGCCACCCCGACATACGAAGCCCTGCCCGAGCGCACGCCCGATCCGCGCGGTGAAGAACATGTCCGCATGTCGAAGCTGCGCAAGGTCATCGCGACCCGCCTGAAGGAAGCGCAGAACACGGCGGCGATGCTGACGACCTTCAACGAAATCGACATGGGCCCGATGATGAAGGTCCGTGCCGATTACAAGGAACGCTTCGAGAAGAAGCATTCCGTGAAGCTGGGCTTCATGTCCTTCTTCGTGAAGGCGGCGGTCGCGGCGCTTCAGGAATTGCCGGCCGTGAATGCGGAAATCTACGGCGATCAGGTCATCTACAAGAACTACTATGACATCGGCATTGCCGTCGGCACGCCGCAGGGTCTGGTGGTTCCGGTTCTGCGCGACGCTGACAAGAAGAGCTTTGCAGAGATCGAAGCGGCCATCGCCGATTTCGGCCGACGGGCCCGTGACGGCAAGCTGAGCATGGCCGAGATGCAGGGCGGAACCTTCACGATCACCAATGGCGGAGTGTTCGGGTCGCTGCTGTCGACGCCGATCATCAACCCGCCGCAGTCTGGCATCCTGGGCATGCACAAGATCCAGAAGCGCCCGATCGTGAACGCCAAGGGCGACATCGTCGTCGGCAACATGATGTATGTCGCGCATTCCTACGATCACCGGATCATCGACGGCCGCGAGGCGGTCACCTTCCTGGTCCGCATCAAGGAAATGCTGGAAGACCCGGCCCGCCTGCTGATCGACGTCTGATCCACGGCACGTCCATTCATCGGGAGGGGAGGCAACAACTTGCCTCCCCTCTTACTTTTTCGGCCGGCCTGTGCCGCCATGATCGCAACGATCCGGACAAATCGGGGGCGAATGGCACGGTGTGACACCGGCCGCGGTATGTGGTCCGCCTGTCCGGCGGCGCTGAAGGCGTGCAACACCTGACGCGTGGTTACAGGTGCTGATCCTGCACTGCAGCATGCCCATGGTTGAACCCATTGGCGCGCTGCGCCAAGCTTCGGGCGATCCGTTGTTCCATAAGACAGGTGCCTGCATTCCGTGACCGACGCCACAGCGCCGCCGCCCCTGCCCCGTCCCGCCCTGCGCGGCATGCTGGACTGTCTGAACGTCCCGGCGCTGGGCCTCGGCCTGACCATGGTCGGCTTCGGAGCCATGGCACAGGATGCCGGAATCGCGCTGCTGCCGGCGATGGGGGTCACCGCCTTTGTCTGGGGCATCGCCGGGCAGGTCGCGCTGATCGAGATTCACGCAGGCGGCGGCGGGCTTCTGGCACTCTTCGTGGCCGTTGCGCTGGCCAATCTGCGCATGCTGCCGATGTCGGTCACCGGCCTCTCCGCCGTGCTGGGTGGCAAGCGCGTCCCCTTCCCGGCACGCGTGCTCCTGATGCAGACCATGGCTATCTCCTGCTGGACGCAGATGATGACACGCAGCGATCACGTCCCGAATCCGCAGCGCCTGACCTACTATCTCGGCTTTGCTGCGACACTGATTGCCGCCGGCCTGACCGGAACGCTCGTCGGCCACCAGATGGGCCGTGTCGTGCCGGAATCGGTTCTGACAGTGACCATTTTCATGACACCGCTTTATCTGCTGCTGCTGATCAGCGGTGCCCGGCAATGGGTCAACCGGCTGTCCGTCGTGTTCGGCATTCTGGTCGGCGTCGGGTTCTACCCGATGATGGGCGACTGGTCGGTGATTGCTGCCGGCCTGCTGGGCGGCACCCTCGCCTTCCTGAGCGCACCGCGCCTGTTCCCGACGGATGGCGGGGATAACGGATGATGGGCGATACGGAAATCTGGATTGCCGTCGCCGTCGGCGGCCTGGGAACCTTCATGTGGCGCGTTCTCGGGGTCGCGGTGGAGACCCGCGTACGGCAGGACAGCCCGCTCTTCGTCTGGATCGGCTGCGTCGCCTACGCCATGGTCGCGGGCCTGATGGCCCGGGTTCTGCTGATGCCGGGCGGCGACATGGAGCCCGACAGGATGGTCTGGCGTCTCATCGCCTTTCTGGTCGGACTGGCGGCCTGGTACTGGCGCGGCAAATCGGTTCCGACCGGCCTGGCGGCGGGAGTCGCGACCTATGCCGTGTTGGTGGGGTCCGGTATCGCCTGAACCGGAATGTCGACCGGCATTGGATTGCGCCCGGCGATCCGATAGGCTTTTTCCATTCGGTACGATGGAGGACAGGTCATGCGCCGATACAATCCTTCCGGCATCGCTGCGCCGGCATCGAATTACAGCCAAGGGGTGGCCATCAGGGCGGAAAGTCGAAGGGTCGTCGTCTCCGGCCAGATCGGTGTGAAACCGGACGGCACACTGGAACAATCCAGCGAAGACCAGATGCGCCGCTGCTGGACAAATCTCTTTGCCGTGCTGGCCGAAGAAGGCCTGGGCAAGGAAGACCTGATCAAGGTCACGGTCTTTCTGACCCGCCCGCAGGACGTATCGCTGTATCGCCAGATACGCGACGAGATGTTGGAAGGCCACGCCCCGGCCTCGACGCTGCTGATCGTTGCCGGTCTGGCAATGCCCGAACTGACCGTCGAGATCGAGGGCGAAGCCGTAGGATGAGTGAACAGGACCTGCATTACCCGGACAGCTTCATCGAAGCCCTTCAGGCGATCTGGGGCGACGGCTTCCTGTCACCAGGCGGGCCTGCCGAAATCGCGACCATGATGGACGGCACACGTCTGGACGGGCTGGAGGTTCTGGATATCGGCTGTGGTGTAGGCGGTATCGATCTTATCCTGGTTGAGGAATACGGCGCCGCGCATGTCACGGCGATCGATGTGGAACCGCAACTGGTCGAGCATGCCGGTCATCGGGTCGCGGCGGCCGATCTGTCCGGGCGCATAGACGTTCAACTGGTCGAGCCGGGCCCCCTGCCTTTCGCCGCGAACAGGTTCGATGCGGTCTTCAGCAAGGACGCCATGTTGCATATCCCGGAGAAGCGGACGCTTTACGCCGATCTGCTGCGCGTTCTGAGGCCGGGCGGGAGGCTGATTGCCAGCGATTGGCTGCGCGGCGGCGCGGATGACGGCCCGTTGCCGGAGATCCTGAAGACCTGGGGGGATCAAAACGGTCTCGTTGCCGACTTCGCGACGCCGGCCATGACGGAACGGGCGCTCGCGGAAGCCGGGTTTCAGGATGTCCGCGTCCGCGACCGCAACGCGTGGTACGGCGAGGAGCTGAAGAAGGAGGAGTTGCAGGTCACCGGTCCCGGCTTCCAGCAGTTGGAAGCAACCATCGGCATGGACGCCGCGATCCAGCGCAGCAGAAGCTTTGAAATCCGCAAGCAGGCCGTGGCGGAGGGCGCGTTGCGCCCCTGCCATCTCTACGGCCGCAAACCGGACTGACAGTCTGTCCGTGGCTGGACTTAACGCGCCAGTCTGACCGGCGGAGCGGATACCAGTCCGTGCGGCGCGGCCACACGATCCAGGTCGCCCAGAACCGATTCCAGTCGTGCCACGATCCGCCGTTCGACCGCGTCGGCGACCAATGTCGCGGCACCCAGTTCGAAATCGCCGGATTCCGCCGCTTCCATCAGGGCCTGCCAGGGCTTCTTCGGCTCCGGCAGTACCTCCAGCTCGATTTCCGCGTCCTGCGGAATCTGCATCAGGTCCTTGAGTTCCGCGATCGCAGCCGGGAACCCGCCCAGGCGATCCACCAGGCCGGCCGCCAGCGCATCAGCGCCCGTGAATATCCGCCCCCGCGTCACCTGATCGAGCGTTTCCGCATCGAACCCGCGTCCCTGAGCCACCTTGGTCGTGAAATCGGCATAGACGAAGTCGATGGCCCGGGCGAAGCGTTCCCGTTCGGACCGGTCGAAGCCGCGTGTCATGCTCCACATGCCGGCATTCTCGCCCACGGAAATGCGATCCCACTGAACCCCGAGATTGTCCCAGAGGCGGCTGGCATCGAACTTGCCGGCATAGACGCCGACCGAGCCGGTGATCGTGGTCGGCTGGGCGACTATGCGATCCGCCGCGACGGATACGAAGTAACCGCCGCTGGCCGCCGTGCCGCCCATCGAAACCACGACAGGAATCCCGGCCTCCCGCAGCAGGCCGACCGTATGCCAAACCGCGTCCGACGGTCCGTAGGCACCGCCCGGGCTGTCGATGCGCAGCAGCACGGCGTCATGACTGCTGTCCTCAATGATCGAATGCATCGTCTCGATCAGGGCGTCGGAATCGAACCCCGGATCCGCGAACGGGCTGTCACTGTTGCCCACACCGATCGGACCGATCCCATACAGAACGGCGACCTTTGCAACGGGCTCGGTCACGCCGTCCGCGTCCTCCTCGCTCGCTGCCAGCAGATAGGGGGCATCGATCCAGTTTGCGTCCTCGCCGGCGACCGCATCGACCTCGGCCTCGAACTGCTCGCGATACAGCAGACCGTCGATCAGCCCGGCGGAAACCGCCTCATCCCCCAGCAAAGGTCCCTGGTCGATGAGCGTGCGAACCGTATCCGGCGCAAGCGCGCGATCTGACGCGATCGCCGCAACAGCCTGATCCAGGAGTCCCTTCGCAAGGGTCCCCAGAGACCGTCGCACCGGCAGGGGCATTCGCTCCTGGGTGAAGGGGTCGGCACCGCCCTTGAACTCATGGCGTTGTTCGAACTCTGCCGTCACGCCCAACTCGTTCAGCCCTTCGGCGAAATAGGGCACTTCCAGCGACACACCGGTCAGGCCGACGATACCGGACGGCGCCATCCATACCTTGTCGAAGGCCGCAGCCAGCATCACTTCCGGCGTGGCATCCCCGAAAGCCGCGAGATCGTCCGCATAGGCATAGGCGGGCTTTCCGGATTCCCGGAACGTCCGGACCGCATCCGCCAGTTCCTGGGCACGGGCGAATTCCATCGGCTCCGCCCCCAGTTGCACGACCAGGGCCTTGACCTGCGGCAGGGCCGCGGCGCGTTCCAACGCCGTCAGCGTATCCAGGACGGTTGCGGGCGGAACCGGCTTGAACAGCGGCGCCGTCGCATGACGTTCCTCCAGCGCCTCGTTCCAGTCGAGGCTGAGCACCGCCTTGTCCGGCAAGGGCGGCGGCTTGCCGCGCTGACTGGCGGTAAAGGCCACGATCGCGGCTACCGAAAGAAATGTCAGTCCGCCCAGCAGGGCGAAGGCCCAGAGAAAAATCTTGCCGATTGTCTTCATGGCCGGACTATGCCCCGACGGGTCTGGCCGGTCCACCGAAGTTTCCATGTCCATTCTGCGGCAAAATCAACCTGAAGGGGACGCGCATCGCAGAGGCGATCAATTGCCTCCCCATGCAAACGGTGCGATAAAGATCGCGCTATGAGTTTACAAAACAACAACTCTGCCCCGGACAAGGGCCGCGACGTTCGGATCGTGTTCGGCGAGCCGGAAGCTCAGCTGCGCCATGCAATTCGCGCGGCGCTGAACCGGCAGGGTTACGAAAACGTCTATGATTTCGACCGGGTGGCAATGCTGCGCGAGGCGATCATCAAGAACGATCCGGACCTTGTGGTCATGGATTCGGAGATGGACGAGAGCGAAGCCGACCGGCTCATCACCGACCTTCGCTACAACAAGCTGGGCCGGAACCCCTTTGTTCCGGTGATCGTCACGATCTGGGAGCCGACGCGCGAACAGGTTAAGCGTGTGGCATCGTCGGGAACCGATGACCTGCTGGTGAAGCCGCTCAGCCCGGCGCAGGTGTTCGAGCGCATCAAGGTATTGGTCAACAACCGCAAACCCTTTGTCGTGACCAGTGACTATATCGGCCCGGACCGCCGCAAGGACGTCGGGCGCGGATCGGAAATTCCGACCATCGAGGTCCCAAACACCCTACGCTCCAAGGTCCGGGGGGAGCCGGTCGACCGGACCGCAATCGAAAATGCGATCCGTGAGGCCCAAAGCGATATCAATGACCAGCGTCTGAAGCGGAATGCGTTCCAAATCGGCTTCCTGGTCAATCTTCTGATGCCCGAGTTGAAGAAGTTCGATGTCACCGACGAGCGGATCAAGACGGTCGATCGTCTGATAGCGGTTTCCAGAGATACCGGGAACCGGATGAAGGGCACGGACTATGAGCATGTCAGCAGCCTGTGCAACGCGATGATCCGCGTCGCCTCGTCGATAGCGGACAGCATCACGCATCCGGAAAAGAAGGACGTGGATTTGCTGAAGCCGATGTCCGAGGCGATTCTGGCCGCGTTCAATCCGGACCTGTCCGCGGTCGACATCGCCGGTCAGATTTCCTCTGCCGTATCGACCTACAAGCAGCGGACGGCGTCCTGAGGGGCAACTAGAGCGGCAGGCGCACCCGCGCCCGCAGGCCGCCATGCGGCGAATCCTCCAGAAAGATATCCCCCCCATGGGTCCGTGCCACGTCGCGGCTGATTGACAATCCCAGGCCGGTGCCTCCCGTCGCCGGATTCCGGGAACGATCCAGTCGGTAGAACGGCCGGAAGGCATCCTCGCGTTCGTCCTCCGGAATGCCGGGCCCGTTGTCGTCTACCAGCACCTCGATGGCCTGCCCGCGCCGTCCCGCATGAATCCAGACCTGGGTTCCATAGCGCGACGCATTGGCGATGAGATTGTCGATGCAGCGCTTCAGGGCGTTGGGCTTCAGCCAGGCAATGATCTTGCCCTCCACATGACAGTCCAGCGCGATACCGCCCGCCCGCCATTTCGCACCCAGGTCCGCCACGATCTGTCCCAGATCGCTTTCGATGGATTTTTCGCCCCCCTCTCCCCGTGCGAAGGTCAGGTAATCCTGAATCATCTTCTCCATTTCGGAGACATTGGCGGACAGTTCCTGCGTTTCCGGGGTCTCGCCAAGCATGGCGATCTGCAGCTTCATCCGGGTCAGCGGCGTACGCAGATCGTGGCTGACGCCCGACAGCATATCCGTACGCTGGCGAACCTGCCGGCGAATCCGCTCCGACATCAGGTTGAATGCGGCGGCGGCCTGGCGGATCTCCAGCGCCCCCTCCGGTTTGAAGTCCTCCTCCGGCTCACGTCCCTTGCCGAAGCTTTCGACCGCGCGGGCAAGCCGCCGGATCGGACGCACCTGATTGCGCATGAAGATCGACGCGACCGCAAACAGCACCAGCGATGTGCCGACCATCCAAAGGATGAAGATATAGGTGGTCGAACTGAACAGCCTGCTGCGCGGCACCACGATCGTCAGAACGGCATCCTTCAGCTGCACATGGATGATGACCTGTTCATCGCGGGATTCGCTGTCGATCACGAAGGGCCGCCGGACCCGCTCCTCCATGGCTGCAGCGAGCAGGGTATCCAGCAGCCCGGTCAGTTCGTATTGCTGATTGGGCAGGATTTCACCCGGATAAAGCGCGAGTTCGAGCTCCTGGTGCCTGCGCACCGCCCTGAAGATCTCATCCCGGTTTTCCGGGTCGCGGCGCAGTTGTTCGATGGCGTTGGCAATGTCACCGGTCACGCTGACCGACAGGCGCCAGGTTACCGTGTCCCAGTGTCTGTCATAGAATATCCAGGCCGACACGACCTGAAGCAGGATCAGCGGAATGACGATGATCATCAGCGCCCGGCCGAAAAGCCGCTTCGGCAGCACGCTTTTGATCGCCAGACGAACCGACCTTGCCGCCGATCCGATCGGTCCCCGGGTCCGCGGGTTGCTCATCCGTCCGGCCTCAGAACATAGCCGCGGCCGCGCACGGTCTGCAGATAGCGCGGGTTCTTGGGATCGGGTTCCACCTTCCGGCGCAGGCGCGTGACCTGTACATCGACCGCACGGTCCCCGCCGTCGATCTGAAGGATATGGGTCAGTTCTTCCCGGGCCATGATCCGGCCCGGTTCCGCCGCCAGAACCTTCATCAAGGCGGTTTCGTTCGTGGTCAGTCTGATCGGACTGTCGCCCTGCAGCAGAAGCTCACGCCCCAGATCGAATTGCAGCCGCCCCAATCGGACAACGGAAGCACGGGTCGGCTCTTCCGCCGAGGGAATGCGCCGCAAGATCGATTGGATGCGCAGAATGAGTTCACGGGGCTCGAAGGGTTTCGGCAGATAATCGTCGGCCCCCGCCTCCAGCCCCAGGATCCTGTCGCCGGTCTCGCCCATGGCGGTCAGCATCAAAATCGGCACGCCGCTATCACCGCGCACGGCCTTGGCCAGATCCAGACCGCTCTCTCCCGGCATCATGACGTCCAGGATCATCAAGTCGAAGGTAATCGCAGCCATCTTCCGGCGCGCATCGGCCGCATCTTCTGACAGGGTTATGCGAAACCCTTCCTTCGTCAGATAGTCCCGCAACAGGCTGCGGAGCCGGGCGTCGTCGTCAACGACGAGGATATGCGTCTCTTCGGTCATGGCTGCACTATAGGTGGTTCCCGAATGCGGGGAAATTGCGACGTAGTGCCAGCCGAGGCAATGCGGAACTTGGACGACGCTGCGGAATGGTGTACGCCCCTTGGCACCGAATGGTGTCCGACCCCTGTGAGAGACAACATGCACGATCAAGCCGCCGGGGGCACTGCCCCCGCTCAAGACCGGCCGGTCTGGATCATTCTGTCTGCCCTGGCAGGGGTGCTGCTTATCCTGCGGTACGGAATCCTGCTGGCAACGGACCTGTCACTACATGGCGACGAGGCACAGTATTGGACCTGGTCCCGTGATTTTGCGTTCGGTTACTATTCCAAGCCGCCGATGATCGCCTGGGTCATCGGCGCTGCGACGAGCGTCTGCGGCGATGCCGCGTGGTGCATTCGCGCGCCGGCGGCATTGCTGCATGTCGGCACCGCCTTCGTTCTGGCCGCGCTGGCCCGACGTCTTTTCGACCAACAGACGGCCTTGTGGACGGGGATCGTCTGGCTGACCCTGCCGGCGGTGTCCTATTCCTCGCTGATCATGTCGACCGATGCGATCCTGCTCCTGTTCTGGTCGGCTACGCTCTGGGCGTATCACCGGACCCTGACACGGCCGACTTGGGCCGGCGCCCTGGCCCTGGCTGCCGCCTTCGGCCTGGGCCTCAATGCAAAATACGCCATGGCCTATTTCCTGCTGTGTGCCGTCATCCATTTGGGGATTTCCGGTGAGGCGCGCAGCGCCTTGCGGGGCGCCTGGCGGCACCTGGCCTGCGGTTTCGGTCTCGGCACCGCAATGATCCTGCCCAATGTTGCCTGGAATGCCGCGAACGGCTGGGCCACGCTCGGCCATACGGCGGACAACGCCCATTGGCAGGGCATCGTGCTGCATCCGGACGAGATGCTCGAATTCCTCGGCGCCCAGTTCGGCGTGTTCGGTCCGATCCTGTTTGCCACATTCCTGCTGTGTCTTCCGGTCACCCGCGACATGGCGGCCCGGCTTTCCGGGCCGGTGCGCATGCTGCTGGCTTTTTCCCTGCCGGTACTCGCGGTGATCACCCTTCAGGCCGTGCTGTCGCGGGCCAATGCCAACTGGGCGGCGACGGCCTATCCAGCCGCGTCGATCCTGGTAACGGCCGTGCTGCTGAAGACCATGGCGCGGCGACGCATTCTGATGGCCTCCACCCTCCTGCATCTGATCGTCGCAGCGGGATTCTATGTCGTCGTGTTGGTCCCGGATCTTGCCCCGCGCGGTCTTGCAAAGAAACTGGGGGAACTGGAGGGCTGGTCGGAGACGGCCACATCGGTTCGCGCCCGCATGGCGGATCAGGGCACCGATGTCCTGTTGATGGACAATCGGCTGATGCTGGCCAGCATGGCCTATGCCCTGCGCGACAGTGACATCCGCATCCGCGCCTGGAACCACGACACAAAGATCGACCATCATTATGAGATGGCCTGGCTCTATGACCCGTTGAAGGACGGCAATCGTGTCCTTCTGGTCACGCCGCATGACGCGGCCCCCTATGAGGACGCATTCGCCACGACAATGGTTCTGGACCCGATAGTCAGACGAGACAGGCGCGGGCGCGAGACGCGGCTGATCCTGCGCATGCTGGAGGACCCGAAATGACGGTACGCCCATGGACGACGACCGGAATGCTGAAGGTCTGCGCAATCACCTTTGTCGCATTGACCATCGTATTTCTGCCCTTCCCCCAGATCGACCTTTGGGTCGCGGAAATCTTCTACAAGGGCGAAAACGATTTCTGGCTGCGAAAGACGGAGTTCAACGCCTTCCTCAACGCCTATGTCCGGCACGGTGTGGGATATGTCGCGGTCGGCGGACTGCTGCTGTTTCTCTTCCTCTGGCTGACACGTCCGCTCGACAGGTTGCAGAAACTGGCGAGATACGGGTTTCTGTTCGTTTGCATCTTCCTGTCGACCGGATTGGTCGTTCATGCCGTCCTGAAGGACAACTGGGGACGGGCCCGTCCGAAGCATGTCACCCAGTTTGACGGAGAGTATGTTTTCACGCCGCCGCTTCTGCCCGCCGATCAGTGCCGCCGGAATTGTTCCTTCGTCTCGGGCGATGCGTCGGTTGGCTATGTCACGCTGGCTTTGGCACTCTATGCGACACGCCGGCGCAAGTTCTGGATCTGCATGTCGGTCACGGCAGGGCTCGGCTTGGGTCTGATGCGGATGATGAACGGTTCGCACTTCTTCAGTGACGTCCTGTATTCCGGCGTCTTTACCTGCGGCGGCGTCCTGTTGCTCTACCGATGGATCGTGGAGAAGCATTGGCACAGGGACATGGCGCCCGTGCGTCGGACGCTGGGCCCCATCGTCGGACCGGTGTTGCGGCCCTTGGGCCGCGGCCTGAAGGCCTTATGGCTGAAGGCGTCCACGCCCGGAATGCGCATGGGCCTCGACCGGGCCGGCATCCGCCTGCGCCGTCTCTTCGAACCCGTCGTCTGACGCAACCGGATCACTCGCCATCCCTTCGCCGTCCGGATTGGGCACGTCGAGATCGGCGTGCCGGTTGCGGTGCACGAAATAGAGATTGCGCAGATAGATGAACAGTCCGGTGCACTGGCCCAGAATAATGACCGGGTCCTGACGCCAGATCGCATAGGACAACAGCACGGCTCCGCCACCGATGCTGAAGTACCAGAACGCAATGGGAATGACGCTATCGCGCTTCTGTTCGCTGACGATCCATTGAATGATGAACCGCATGGCGAACAGCGCCTGCCCCATGAAACCGATCGTCACCCAGACGATCTCTTCGGTCGGCATGGCCTGCAGCTTGGCCCCGAAACCGGCCAACCACTCCATCATTCCCTAACCCTCCGTCACTTCCGGCCGCTTCGAGCGTTTGAGCAGCCAGTAGACCCCGATCAGGTCCACGATCCCAGCCATCGCCCGTTCCAGCGTGCCGTATTTCGACTGTCCGCGCGGCCGCGCACGGTGATTAACGCGCTCATAGCGCACCGTAAAGCCCTCGCGCCCGACCAGCGCCGGCATGAAGCGGTGCATGTGATCGAAATAGGGAATGCGAGCGAAGACGTCCCGGGAAACCACCTTCAGTCCGCAGCCGACATCCCGCGCGGAATGGTTCAGCATGCCGCGGTTGCAGGCATTGGCAACGCGGCTGATGAAGCGGCGAAACCCGGTATCCTGTCGTTTTTCGCGTTCGCCCATGACCATGCCGATCCGCTCACCGGCGGAGGCCGCTTCGTCGAATATCTGGACCAGCCGCGGCAGATCCGCCGGATCGTTCTGGCCGTCACCGTCCAGCACGCAGATCAATCTGCCGCGCGCCTCCAGAACACCGCTGCGGATGGCGCGGCTTTGCCCGGACCGCGCGCTGTGGGTCAGCACCCGCAGATTGGGGTGCAGATGCTTGCATTTCTTCAGGACTTCGGCGGTATCGTCCCGACTGCCGTCATCAATGTAGATAATCTCCGTTTCCGTCGTGTCGGGAAACGCCTCCGCGATCTCAGCGATCAGCGGTGCGACGTTGTCTTCTTCGTCGCAGACGGGAACAACGACACTGATATCGGGAACGCGCATGGGGCCACCGGAACTGTCGAAATGCCTAGGGATGAAATGCAATCGGGGTCGGGCTTACCACGCCCGACCCCGATTGGCACGACAGAAAACCGGCAGATCAGGCGGCGCTGCCGCTGATCAGTGCTGCCTTGTCCGAACCACGACGTACTTCCTCGTCATAGGCCTTCATCAGCGATTCACAGACCCGCCCAGGATTGAAGTTGTAGTCGCCGATCGAGGAAATCGGGGTCACTTCGACGGCGGTCCCCGTCAGGAAGGCTTCGCTGGCATTGGCCATTTCTTCCGGTCGGATATGGCGTTCCACAACGTCCAGCCCCTGACGCCGGGCCAGATCGATCACCGTGCGGCGGGTAATGCCGTCCAGGAAGCAGTCGGGATCCGGCGTATGCAGCTTCCCGTCTTCCATCAGGAAGAAGATGTTGGCGCCGGTCGCCTCGGCCACGTTGCCGCGCCAGTCCAGCATCAGGGCATCATGGTAGCCTTCAGCCTCCGCCTTGTGCTTGGACAGGGTGCAGATCATGTACAGTCCCGCCGCCTTGCTGACCACGGGGGCGGTCCTGGGGTCCGGGCGCGCCCATTCGGAAATCTTCATTTTCAGACCGCGCATACGCGCCTCAGGGCTGAAATAGGCCGGCCATTCCCAGGCCGCTATCGCAAGATGAATCGTGTTCTTCTGCGCTGACACGCCCATCATTTCCGACCCGCGCCAGGCAATCGGACGGACATAGCCGTCATCGATATTGTTCGCCGCAACCAGTTCGTTACAGGCCCGGTCGATCTCCTCGACGGAGAACGGAACGGTGAAGCCCAGTACCTCGGCGGATTTGTGAAGCCGCTCGGTATGTTCCGTCAGCTTGAAAATCTGGCCGCCATATACGCGTTCGCCCTCGAATACGCCCGACGCATAGTGCAGACCGTGAGTCAGAACATGCAGTTTGGCATCTCGCCACGGCACCAACTGGCCATCCATCCAGATCGTTCCGTCGCGATCGTCGAAGGGCATCAACGACATATTTTCCACTCCGTTCTCGGGCTCGACCGCATCGTTTTCGGCACCGCCCCTAGGTTCCTCCGGCAAACCATTGGTTTGCAACGATTTATTGCGCATCACCGTCGTATCGACCATCCGATTACGCAATTTTATTACTCAAGCGCACCACCAAAAGATATGATCAATTACGCTTCAGTGTTGCAGCAGGTAACATCGTGAGGCATATATGTCAACATGACTGACATAAATTCCTCCAAGCCATTCTCTGGCGGTCCGAACCGGCCGCGTGCCCGTGCCGGCAAGAGCGGTGCCAACCCGCTGTTCCTGCGTGAGGAGGAACTGCGTCAGGCAATCGAGATGCTGTTCTTCGCCTATCGCGACTTTACCGGCGAACCGGACAAGATTCTGGCGGAACGCGGTCTGGGCCGGGCGCATCATCGCGTGATCTACTTTGTCGGCCGCTATCCCGGCATGACGGTATCGAACCTTCTGGATATCCTGAAGATCACCAAGCAGAGCCTGAGCCGGGTCCTGAGCCAGTTGGTTCAGGAAGGCTATATCAGTCAGGAACAGGGCACGGTGGACCGGCGTCAGCGTCTGCTGACGCTGACCGATCAGGGGCGGGAGCTGGAACGCGTTCTGACGGAAACCCAGAGAAAGCGGATCGCGCGGGCCTATCGCGCGGCAGGGCCGGAATCGGTCGAAGGGTTCCGCGCCGTGATGCTGGGTATCATGTCCAGCGACGACGACCGGGACCGGTTCGAGGATCGGCCGGAATAACTAGTCCCCGCAGGCCGCACTGTGGTCCCCGGCCAGCACCGCGAGACTGCTTTCGATTTCCATGCGTGTCACCGGGCAGGATTGCGGACTGGCGCTGAGCGCCGACCAGTCGGGGTCTGGACATTCGGCCAGGATCGCGTCCAGCAATGTCTCGCATTTCCGGAAGTGGGCGGCTGCACGCTGATAGGCGTCCCGGCCGTTCGTCAGGAACCGGCAGGCCGTGCTCTCGGGACCGGGTGCCTTACTCAGATGGCTCTGCGCCTCATGTGTCAGCCCCCGCGCGTCGGAGAGGTCGCTCAACCCATCCTGCATTGCGCGCTCCACGTCGGGAACCGCCCCGTTGCAATCATCCGCCTCGCTTCCGGCGACGGGTACCGAGGCCAGCAGTAGCGCCAAACTAACCGTTCGGATGAAAGAACCCGTGGATCTTGCGCGCAACCGCATTCGAAACCCCATCCACCTTTTCCAGATCCGCAACTGACGCCCTCGAAACCGCCTTGGCGGACCCGAAGTATAGCAGCAGCGCCTTCTTGCGTTTAGCACCGATCCCGGGAATCTCATCCAGCGGATTGCGCGCCTGATCCTTGGCGCGGCGCTTCCGATGCGACCCGATGGCAAATCGGTGCGCCTCGTCGCGCAGACGCTGGATGAAGTACAGCACCGGGTCGCGCGGCGGCAGCAGAACAGGCTGCTCGGCGCCCGGCAGGATGATCCTCTCGCGGCCCGCCTCACGCTCCGGTCCCTTCGCGACGGACATGATTGGCACTTCGTCCTGAAGGCCCAACTCGTCCAGCGCCTCCATGGCCGCGGTCAGTTGTCCTCGTCCGCCATCCAGGATCACAAGATCGGGCCATTGCCCTTCCGACCGGTCGGGGTCTTCCTTCATGGCGCGTGCAAACCGGCGATAGATCACCTCGCGGGTCATGGCGTAGTCGTCGCCGCCCGCGGGCGCATCCCCGATGGCCGGAACAGGCGCCTCGGCAAGCCCGACCGCTGCCGCATCGGCGGCCTCTTTTCCGATCGCATCGCCCCGGATATTGAACTTGCGATAGGCGGATTTCATGAAGCCTTCACCGCCCGCAACGATCATCGCGCCGACGGCCTGGCGGCCGGAGATATGGCTGTTGTCATAGACTTCAACCCGTTCCGGGGGCGCATCAAGTCCGGCCAGATCCGCAAGCCCGGTCAGCAGGCGGCGCTGGCTGGAGGTTTCGGCAAGCCGCCGTTCCAGCGCGTCGCGGGCGTTGTCGGCGGCATGATCGACGGCCTTTCGACGACCGCCGCGTTGGGGCACGGCGATGGTAACCTTGCGTCCGGCCTTGATGCCCAGCGCTTCCCCCAGAAGGTCCAGTTCGGCCGGCCTCTCGTTGACCAGGATGTCCTTGGGCGGCGGACGGTTCTCATAGAACTGCCCCAGAAACCCGGCCAGCACCTCCGGTGGCTCCAACTGCTTGTCATGGCTGGGAAAATAGGCGCGGTTTCCGTTGTTGCGCCCGCCACGATAGAAGAATACCTGGATACAGCTCTGTCCGCCGCGCTGCTCCAGTGCGACGACATCGGCATCGCCGATCCCTTCGATATTGATGTCCTGGCTGGACTGAACATGGGCCATGGCGCGAAGCCGGTCGCGCAAGGCGGCGGCGCGCTCAAAATCCAGGGCATCCGACGCCTCCTGCATGGCTTTCGCCAGGTCGTCCTTGACCTCCTGGGACCGGCCGGACAGGAAGGCCTTGGCCTGATCCACCGTCGCCGCGTAGTCCGGGCGGGAGATGTAGCCAACGCAGGGCGCGCTGCAGCGCTTGATCTGATACTGCAGGCAGGGGCGTGAGCGATTCCGGAACACGCCGTCGCTGCAATTGCGCAGCAGAAAGGCTCTCTGCAACACATTCAGGGTGCGATTGACCGCCCCCGCCGATGCAAAGGGCCCGAAAAAATCGCCCTTGCGATCCCGCGCACCGCGATGTTTGACGATCTGCGGATAGTCCTGATCGCCCCGGATCAGGATGTCGGGGAATGTCTTGTCGTCGCGAAGCAGGACGTTGTAACGCGGCATCAGCCGCTTGATCAGGTTGTTCTCCAGCAGCAGGGCCTCGACCTCGCTGGCACAGGTCACGAATTCCATGGACGCGGTTTCCGCCACCATGCGCTGCAACCGAATGGGCAATCGATCCGGACGGGAATAGGTCGCGACGCGTTTCTTGAGATTATGCGCCTTCCCGACATAGAGGGCCTCCCCTTCCCCGGAAATCATCCGGTAGACGCCGGCATCGTTCCCAAGGTGGTCGAGATAGCCGCGAATGACATCCGCACCGGTTTGCAGCCGGGTACGGCCGCCGGATTTGGTCTCATCGCCTTTTTCTGCCTCAATCACGCTTGCCCGGCCCTCTAATCCGAAAAGTTCTTTAGGAATCAGTGTCTCGTTGTTCTGACGCGCTGCAACATGTCAATCACGCAACCCTGACGCGCTGCCGAATTGGTATTCTGATGCGCAGCAGCTGCACAAAATTAGATAAAATGCGATGCAATCGCATTTGTCTGAGCTATCCACCGTCTCTGTGGATAACCTTGTTAGCAACATGTGGTCGGACAGGGCACCCCCGCGCAACGCTGGGGACTCAACCTGTTTGCCCATTTTTTAACCACAAATAACTAAACATTTGTTTTTGCTTCACTTTCAAAGTGTCAAGTATGAAAAAAACGTTAAAGGCAAAAAAACCTATTGCAACATATGGCACATCCTTTGCCCCCGTCCCCCCTGTGAACAACTCAACCACGCCGGTCCGGATTCTTGTCGATTTTATAGCAATTTACGCTCACCGGAATCGATTCCTCACAAACGGGATTTAACCCTTCGCTATGCACCGGATCGGACGAGCGGCGCCCTCATTCCGAGTCCCGCGCCCGGTGCCGGACCAACGACACGCCAATCGCCCCGGGCTCAGGATAGACGTCCGGCTTGCGCGAAAAGATCTCGACCCTCGATACGCGCGGATGGCCAAGATAGGCGTCCGCCAGATCGGAGATCAGCTTTTCCTGCGTTTCGATATGGCCTTCGGCAACCCTCTTCAGGATTTCAGCGCGGACGAAGTCGTAATCCACAACGCTCGACAGATCGTCCATCTCCCCCGCGAAAGCATAGTCCAGGTCCAGGTGAATGGTAAAAATCAGGCGTTGGGGTCCGGTCCGCTCGAAGTCATGAACGCCGATCCGCACGATGGCCTCGAAATCCTCCAGCCGGATCTGCCAAAAGTCATTCACCGCTCGCCCCCTTCGCTTTCCCGTTCCGGCCTCAGAAACATGACGTCCCGGTCCGATGCGACGTGCCGCTGCCCGCAATCGACCGACAGGCAGGCCCCCGTCACCCCGGTCGCACCACCGAGATAAAGCACCGCCCGGGCGATATCGTCCGGGACTGTTCCCCGCCCCAAAAGGGTTCGACCGTGAACCTCTTCGAACTGCGACGCGCTCTGTGGGCCGCTGACCAGGGTCAGGCCGGGCGCGACGGCATTGACGCGACAGGCCGGCCCGTATGACATCGCCATCAGATACTGCGCTTCCTGCAATCCGGCCTTGGAGATGGTGTAGGTGAAGTAATCCGGATTCCGGTTGAACAGTTTCTGATCCAGAATGGTCACGATATTCGGATCCTGCCAGTCCGGGCCGATGCGCGCGTGAAACGCCTTCGAGACAGCTAGGGGCGCGATCAGATTGGTGCGCAAGGTGTTTTCGAACTGCGCCGAGTCCCAGTCGCCGGGCCTGTCATAGTCGAAACAGGATGCGTTGTTTACGAGAATGCCGGGGCGGCCCAGTTCGAGCGCAGCTTCGATCAACTCATCGGCCGCCCCGCTCTGCGTCAGGTCGGCACCGTGGATCATCGCCGTCCCGCCAGCTTCTTCGATCCGCTGCTTCAGGTCGACTGCATCGGCTTCGGACGAATTGTAGTGAATGCACACCGCATGACGGTTGGCCGCCAGCACCTCACAGATACGGCGGCCGATCCGGCGTGCGCCACCGGTCACGATGGCCAGTCTTTCGCGATCGGCCATGGTCAGCGCCGCGACCGACGGCCGCGGCCGGACTTGCCGCCCCCCTTCTTCCGCCCTTTCGGCACGGCATCGGGCGTCTTGGTGATCAGGCTGGCCGCGATGGCCGGATCGATCGGAACGGAATCGGCGGGCATGTCGAGGTCATATGCCTCCAGTCGCTTGATTTCGTCGCGCATTTTTGCCGCCGTCTCGAACTCCAGGTCGGCGGCGGCGGCCTTCATGCGCTCTTCCAGATCCCGGATGTAGGTCTTCAGATCGACGCCGACCAGATGCGATTGTTCACCGTCGCCAGTTTCGACCGTCACCCGGTCGCGCTCGTAGACGGAGTTGAGGACGTCGGAAATCGATTTCTTCACGCTTTCCGGGGTAATCCCGTGCGCTGCATTGTAGGCCTGCTGCTTTTCGCGCCGGCGCTCGGTCTCCCGAATGGCGTAATCCAGGCTTTCCGTCATACGGTCGGCATAAAGCAGGACCCGACCTTCCACATTGCGCGCGGCCCGGCCGATGGTCTGGACCAGCGAGGTCTTGGAACGCAGATAGCCCTCCTTGTCGGCGTCCAGGATGGCGACCAGCGCACATTCCGGAATATCCAGCCCCTCGCGCAGCAGGTTGATGCCGATCAGGATGTCGAAAGCCCCCAGGCGCAGATCCCGAATGATCTCGATGCGCTCCAGCGTGTCGACATCGGAATGCAGGTAGCGGACTTTCAGCCCTGTTTCCGACATGTACTCGGTCAGGTCTTCCGCCATCCGCTTGGTCAGTGTGGTGACCAGGACGCGCTGCCCCTTCTCGACACAGCCGCGGCATTCATCCAGCAGATCGTCGACCTGATTGGCTGTCGGGCGGACGATACAGACAGGGTCGATCAGACCGGTCGGCCGTACGACCTGCTCCACGATCACACCGCCGGTCCGCTCCAGTTCCCAGTTTCCCGGCGTGGCGGAGACATAGATCGTCTGCGGCCGCATCGCGTCCCATTCCTCGAACTTGAGAGGTCGGTTGTCGACGCAGGAAGGCAGGCGGAACCCGAACTCGGCCAAGGTCGACTTGCGGGCGAAGTCACCCCGGAACATGCCCCCGATCTGCGGGACGGTCACATGGCTCTCATCCAGGACCAGAAGGGCATTGTCCGGCAGATACTCGAACAGGGTCGGCGGCGGTTCGCCCGGATTGCGCCCCGTCAGGTAGCGTGAATAGTTCTCGATCCCGTTACAGGCGCCGGTGGCCTCCATCATCTCGATGTCGAAGGTTGTCCGTTGCTCGATACGCTGAAGTTCCAAGAGCTTCCCGGCGGCTTCGAACTCCGAAAGACGCTGTTTCAATTCGATCTTGATGCGCTCGATCGCCTGCTTCAGCGTGGGACGCGGCGTAACATAGTGGCTACCGGCATAAACCCGCACAGCCTCCAATGTCGCCGTCTTCTCCCCGGTCAGCGGGTCGAACTCATGGATCGCATCGATCTCGTCCCCGAAGAAGGAAACACGCCAGGCGCGGTCCTCCAGGTGCGAGGGAAAGATTTCGATCGTGTCGCCACGGACCCGAAAACTGCCGCGCTGGAAATTCGTGTCGTTGCGCTTGTACTGCAGCGCCACCAGTTCGCGCATCAGGTCCCGAACATCCTTCGGCTTTCCCGCCTCGATGGAGATGACCATCTGGCTGTAGGTCTCTGGCGACCCGATACCGTAGATGCAGGATACGGATGCGACGATGATGACATCCTCGCGCTCGAACAGGGCGCGGGTCGCCGAATGGCGCATCCGGTCGATCTGTTCGTTGATCGAGCTTTCCTTCTCGATATAGGTGTCCGAACGCGGAACGTAGGCTTCCGGCTGGTAGTAGTCGTAGTATGAGACGAAATACTCCACCGCATTGTCCGGAAAGAAGGATTTCATCTCGCCATAGAGCTGAGCGGCCAGGGTCTTGTTCGGGGCCAGGACAAGGGTCGGCCGCTGCAATTCCTGAATGGCATGGGCGATGGTGAAGGTCTTGCCGGACCCCGTGACGCCCAGCAGGACCTGGTCCCGTTCACCCTCATTGACGCCCGCGACCAGGTCACGGATGGCCTGCGGCTGGTCGCCGGCCGGGGCGAAATCGGACTGGATGGCAAAGCGCCGCCCGCCCTCGGACAGCGGACGGTCGTATTTCGGCGCTTCACCGCGGATAAAGCCCTGCGGCTCAACCGGTTTCAGGTCTACGATATCGCTCATAACCGGTGACTATAGGGCGCCGCCCGACCGACGCAAGCGCTCACCCCCGGATCAACCAGACGATCACGACACCTGCTGCCACCGCGATCGCGCCGCCGCGACGCAACGTTTCCGGCGGCATCTCCATTGCGGCGGCCATCATCCGTTTCATACCGCCGGGAAACAGGGCGTAAATCAGCCCTTCAATCACCAGAACCAGCCCAAAAGCCGTGGTCAGTGCGGTCCAGAATTCTTCGCTCATTGTTCCCCATCCACAGCCGTTCACGCGCCCCGTTCGCCGAAAATCCGGGAGCCTGCGCGCCTCCGTCCGCTTGCTTTTGCGGTCCTGATATCGTACCTATCCTGCCAGGGGATTTGAGACAAACGCCGTGCGTCGCCGATCCCGTTTTTGACCGCGCAGAACGGGCACGAGACCCGGATCGCGCGTATCGCCCGGCATATGATTTGGGGGAAGACCGATTTCCCGTAAACCTTTGTTTGCGCGCCTTATTCTTGGCGCCCTTCTGGGCATTGTGGCTTCCGCCGGCTCCGCCGTCGCGGAAACTCGGACGAATCCGGAAACCGCAGCGATCGCACCGGGCCTGTCGAACCGGACAGCCGCAGACCCCTTGCCGGCGGTCCTGTCGGCGAAGGACGCATCCCTCTATGCCGAGATCTTCAGGATTCAGCGCGATGGCAACTGGCAGCGCGCCGATGCGCTGATCGCACAGCTGACCGACCGTAGCTTGATGGGGCATGTCCTCTTCCAGCGCTACATGCATCCGACAAAGTACCGCTCCACCTACGGGGAGCTGAAAGACTGGATGTCGGATTACGCCGACCATCCCGGTGCATCGCGCATCTACAAGCTGGCGCTGCGGCGACGCCCGGCAAACTACAAGTATCCGGCCAAGCCCCGCGCAACGGAACTGCCATCCATGGACGCGGTGGAAGCCGCTGTGACGGACATACTCGACGAAGCTGAAACCGGCGTCATTGTCAGCCGGCGCTTTGAAGGCAAGTCCCGATCCGAGCGGAACCGCATTCGCGGCATTCAGCGCAGCATTCGCAGCCTCGTCCAGCGCGGCAATGTGACGATCGCGCTGGAGAAACTGGATACCGCTGCAAACAAGCGTCTGTTCGACGCCGTCAGCTACGCGGAAAGCCTCGGTGTGATTGCCCGCGGCTACTACCGCTATCATCTGGACGACAAGGCGATGGCGGTCGCGGCGGAGGCGGAGGCCCTGGCCGGTGACGGCGCCGCGCTGGCACATTGGTGGGGCGGGCTGTCGGCCTTCCGCGCCGAAAACTGGGACCGGGCGGCAGCCCATTTCGACCAGTTGAGCGTCAGCGCCGAAGCCGACGAGTGGTTGAAGGCGGCAGGCGGGTTTTGGGCGTCGCGCGCCTATCTGATCGGCGGAAAACCGCACCGCGTCAGTGACGTCATGATGCGGGCCGCCGCCTATCCGCGCACCTTCTACGGGCTGTTGGCGGTCCAGGCCCTCGGTGAGCAGCTTCCGTTCAATTTCGATATGCCGGTCATGTCCGAAACGGAGGTCGAACTTCTGTATCGCATTCCGGCCGCGCACCGGGCCCTGGCGCTGATCGAATCCGGTCAGACGGATCTGGCCGACGCGGAACTGCGCCGCTTCGTGGACGAACTGCCGCCGTCCTTTGCCGGGACGCTATTGGCGTTTGCGGATCGGGCCGGGCTGGCCGATGTCGCCTTCCGGATCGGCCGCGACATGGCACGCAAGCAGAACACCCTGCTGGATGGTGCACTGTATCCGCTGCCGGGCTGGCAACCGTCGGATGGGTTCAAGGTCGACCGTGCGCTGGTCTATGCCATCGTGCGTCAGGAATCGCAGTTCCGAACCCGCGCCATCAGCCATGCCGGCGCGCGCGGCCTGATGCAGTTGATGCCGGCCACCGCCGGATACATGGCCGGCCAGCGCTTCCGTGGCGCCGGACGGGACACGTTGTTCGATCCGGGTCTGAACCTCTCCCTGGGCCAGAAATACGTCAGTCATGTCCTGGGACTGAAGGAAATCAACGGCAACCTTCTCTACGCATTGGCCGCCTACAATGCCGGACCGGGCAACCTGAATCGCTGGCGCAAACGCATCGACTACAGCGACGACCCGCTTCTGTTCATCGAAAGCCTGCCATCGCGCGAAACGCGAAACTATATCGAGCATGTTCTGTCCAACTACTGGATCTACCGGCTGCGACTGGGGCAGCATCCGATCAGCATGGATGCATTGATCGGCGGCGACTGGCCGGTCTATGTTCAGCAGGATGGTGAGACGAAACTCATTCCCGTCTCCGGAACCGGCAACCCGATCCGTCCGTAACGGCGGCAAGCAGTCACAATCCGAGGGAAATGCCCGAGGGGAAATGCAATGGCGATCGACGAGAGCCTGCCCTTCAAGCCTGTCCGCATTGCGGTCCTGACAGTGTCGGACAGCCGCACGCTGGAGACCGATCGGTCCGGCGACACGCTGGTCTCGCGTCTGGAGGGCGACGGACATGTCCTGGCCGCGCGTGAGATCGTGACCGACGACGCGCCGGCCATTGCGGAAATCCTGACACGCTGGATCGACGACCCGCAGGTCGATTGCGTCATCACGACCGGCGGGACAGGATTGACCGGCCGCGATGTGACGCCGGAAGCCTTTGCCCAGGTCTGCGAGAAGGACATCCCCGGTTTCGGTGAGTATTTTCGTTGGATTTCGGCGAAGAAGATCGGCACCTCGACGATCCAGAGCCGCGCCATGGCCGGCGTGGCACGTGGCACATACCTGTTCGCGCTGCCGGGATCGACCGGCGCCTGCAAGGACGGATGGGATGAAATCCTCCGGTCGCAGCTGGATTTCCGCCACCGCCCGTGCAATTTCGTCGAACTTATGCCGCGCCTCCGTGAGCACGAGGCTGGCTAGGCAACAGCCGGATCGTCAGGATCGAAACCGCGGCAAGCGGGAGCATCGCCCCGAAAACCCAATGCGCGGCATTCGCCGCCGTGGCCGGCCCTGGATCGACGCCGAAGCCGACCGCATTGGCGATCAGCCCGATGATCGCCGCGCCCAGGGCATATCCGAAAGTCTGAATCGACGACAGGGCGGAGGCGGTTCGGTCCTTGTCATCCTGCGGCACGAGGTCGACGCAGCGATGCAGGATATGTCCGAAACAGGCACCGAACCCCAATCCCTGCAGGAACAGGAACGGCATCAACAGCCAGATCGGGCCGGATGCAACGAACAGTGCCAGACCGGCGCAGCCAATTGCGACCGCCACAAAATTCCAACGGATCACCCGTTGCTGCGCCGTCCCGGCCACCCCGGAAAAGCACAGCGCACCAACAGTCCAGGCTACCGATTCCAGGGCAACCAGATAGCCGGCGGCAATCGGCCCGACGCCATGCAGGATCGACAGCAGAACCGGGCCATAGACAACAAAGGGCGTCGTCACCACGGCCAGCATGAAGACACCGGACAGGCCGCTCCAGGCCGGCGCGCGCACATCGCCGATCGCGCGCGGCAGCAATCGGTCATTGCCGGCGCGACCGTCGAGGCGCAGAAAAAGGATCATGCCCAGCAGCCCGAACAGGCAGAGGCCGGCCGACTGCATGGAAAACGCGTCCTTCAGCCCGGCAACGGCCACCGCCAGCACGGAACCGGACAGAACCGCCAGCCGCCGCCACGGAATCCGCGCGGTCTCATCCCCAGCTTCCGACGCCGCCGGAAGGGCGAGGCGCAGGGCCAGCGCCAGAACGAAACTCTGGGCGACGAAGGCCCAGAAACCGTAGCGCCAATCCAGGTATTCCGCGAAGAAACCGCCCAGCAGCGGGCCGACAAAGGCGGAGGCGCCCCAGACTGCGGAAATCGCCGCCATGACGCGGGGCGTATAATGTCTGGGAAACAGGCTGGATGCGCCGATCATCGTCAGGGCCACCAGCAATCCCCCGCCCGCACCCTGGATCGTGCGCCCGACCAGCATGCCGGTCATCACCGGCGTCACCGCGCTGATCGCGCATCCCAGGCCGAAGGCGAGCGCCGACCAGATCATCGCCTGACGCAGGCCGAAGCGGCGCGCAACCAGCGCGCCACAAGATGCCGCCGCAATCGATGCAAGCTCGTAGAGCATGTAGTTCCACGAGATGCGCTCCGCGCCGCCGATATCGAAGACGACGCTGGGCATCAGGGTTGCGACGACGGTGCTGTCGGCCGCGTGCAGCCACACGCCGAAGCTCATGACCGCAAACATGCCGGCATTCAGCCCGGTCAGGACCGCGCGCCAGGAAACGGCTTCCGTATGGCTCATCCTTCGGCCCGCACGAATTCGAGCGCCTGATGGGCCGTGCGCAGGGTATGCTTGCGCTTCAGCGGTCCGGCAAGGAAGCGGCGCAACGCTGCCGCCGCAATCGGATGCCAATCCCGGTCGGGCAATTCCGTCATTTCCTCATGCACCGCATAACTGAGCTTCAACAGATGACTGGCGACGATGTATTCGAACACGCCATGATCCTCAACGCTCGCCAGGGCCGATTCCACCGCGCCCGTCGGGTCGTTCACCCGCCACGGACCATCATCGAGATCCGGATCCGTGTACCCCGAATTGCGGCCCAGAAAACAACCGATCTGAAGCAGTCCCTGCGGCCAGAGATCAGGATGGGTCGAGCAAAGTTTCCGCACCGCATTCGCAAAGGTCACGGTATGGGTGAAATCCAGCCAGCCGACGCTTTGGGCGATCGTGCTGTCGGTCTTGTCCTGCCATCGGGTGTCGAAATGCAGCAACTGCCAGAACCCGGCCGCCAGTGCCGCTTCGAACAATTCCTCCGGCCGAGCTGAGCCGGCGAGCATCCGGTTGAGGATTTCGCGAACGGACCCTTTGCGCAGGTCCGCCGGATTCGGCACTTGCATCCCCTGACCGTCCCACGCCGACAGCGCCGAACCGTAAGACCGGAATTCCGGGATCAGATCTTCGCGCGTCGCATAGATCAGGGACCGGGTCAGCAACAGTCCGAGATTCAGGAGACTTTCCATGTCGCCCAACTGGGCGTTCAGCGCCCGCATCTTATAGGTATAGATCGCAGCATGACCGAAATCCGCGTAGTGCGCGAGGGCGGCCCGTGCGAATCCGCGCTCGAGATCCGGCCAGGCGAGGCCGGCGGCCACACCGCCGCGAAGGTGGGCGACGGCGGTGGCTTCGTCTTCGGCCTCCACCGCGGCAACGAATCCGTCTTCGTCCCAGGGTCGCCAGTCATTGGTATACCTGAAGCGCGGCTCACGGCGCGTGTCCCAGGAAAAATGACCGATACATTCCGTCAGCATGGCGAGGCTGCGAACCGCATCGTCACCAGCCCTGACCCTGAGAGAGAGCCAGTCGGATGTCGCCGGCAGGGCGTGGGTTGCCCCGAACTCGAACTTGTCCACCGTTTCGGCAATGGCGCGGCGCAACGCGTCCAACGGATCGCCACCGGCCCGCTGCAGACGGGCAATCTCCCGCGCGATCCGATCGTATTCGTGGCGATCGAGGGCATCTGCAAGGTTGTTGAGGGCCTCCGCCACCGCCTCGTCCCTTGGCGGATCGGACAGATCCAGTTCGATGCGTCCATTCGACACCCGGACCGGATAGCGCCGCAGTTTGTCACCGCCGACCATGGTCTCGCCGCTATCCAGGTCGAATTTCCAATTGTGCCAGTTACAGGTGAGTGTGCAGCCGTTCTCGCCACCCAGCGAACCTTCGGATAGCGGAAATCCCTCGTGAGGGCAGCGATTGTTGCAGGCCAGAAGCCGGTCGCCTGAGCGAAACACGACGATCTGCTTGCCTTCCACCTTGATTACCCGACGCCCCGTTTGATCGAGATCCGACAGCGGGCCGACATCCCGCCAATCCATCGCTTCCGCCATCGTCATGCCGCACCTCATTTATAAAGAAGTTTCTTTACAAACCTTCTAATGCCAGACCTTGATTAACGCAACAATTTTCTTTAGAAACTCAGTTATGGCCAAGAATGACGCAAAACCGAAAACACGGCGCGATATCATGAACCGCCTCAAGTCCGGCGGCTGCAGCGATGCGACGGCACTCGCCGAAGGTCTCGGCGTCACGCCCATGGCAATCCGCCAGCATCTCTATGACCTGCAGGCGGAGGGTCTGGTCGAATCCCGCACCGAACCCCGCCCCGTCGGTCGTCCGGCAAAACTATGGTACCTGACGGAAGCCGCCGACCGGTACTTTCCGGATGCCCATGCGGAACTCGCGGTTGGCCTGATTGACGCGATCCGGGCCAGCATGGGCGACGACGCGCTGGATGCCCTCGTCCGCGAACGGTCGCGCAGCCAGACCGAACTATACCGCAGCGCCATGGAAGATGCCCCCGATCTCCGAAGCAAGCTGGATGCGTTGGCGGAGATACGGTCCCGCGAAGGATACATGGCCGGCGTGGAAGAAGCCGACGACGGTCTGGTCTTTGTTGAAAACCATTGCCCGATCTGCGCGGCTGCGAAGGCCTGCACCGGGTTGTGCGCGATGGAACTGCAGGTTTTTTCGGAAGCGCTTGGACCCGACTATGCGGTCGAGCGGACGGACCACATCCTGGCCGGTGCGCGGCGCTGCGCCTATCACGTCCGGCCGCGCGAAACCGCCACGGCCTAACGGTCAGCCCGCGGTCGCCGCCAGGGCTTCCGCCACGCGCGACAGCACCGCGGGCCAATCCTCATCCGGCATGCGCCAGAAGATCTTGGTATTCGGATAGAACGGATGCCGGTCCGCACCCAGCGTCACCCAGTCGGGCTTCAGAAGCAGTGACCAGCAAGGCACGCCCAGCGCCCCGGCCATATCGCCGACCGAGGTTCCCATATTGATGACCAGGTCGCAGTTCGCGGTCAGTGCAGCAGCCGTTTCCAGATCGTCGCGCAGGTCAACGCCGTCCAGTTTCGCCACAGGCCGACCGGCCAATTCCGCATCGACATCACCGTATTGCAAGTTCACGAAGGTCACGCCGGGAACGGCCAGGATCGGCTCCCATTGCGCAATTTCGGTCAGCGCGCTTCGGGTCCGAACGCGGATCAGGCCGCTGCGCCATGCAATGCCGACCTTGACGCCACCGCCGAGAGCGGCGACGCGTTCTGCCATCTCTTCCGCCCGCGCCGGATCCGGCCGCAGGTAGCCCGCACGATCCGGAAACTGATCCAGCCTCTGACGAAACAGGTTCGGCAGGGATGCGCAGGGAATCACGGCATCCGCCTTCCGGGATGCAACGTCCTCGCGCGGTGCGGTTCGTACTTGAGGAATCGACCGGCGGACCAGCGATTCCAAGCGCCTGTCGCAACCGACCGTCACCTGCGCCTCCGGTCCGGCCGCGGCGATGACATCGTCCAGACAGGACAACATGCGAATTTCGTCACCCAGCCCCTGTTCCGGCACGATCAGCAGAGACTGCCCGGGTAGTGCTTCCCCTTGCCAACGGGCAGCCTTCGGAGCCTCCACCGGCACACTGGCACCGCAGTCGATGCGGCTCTCATACAGGGCCCAGCCTTTTCGCAGATCGCCCAGATTCAAACGGCAGAGACCATGCTGAAAGGCATGCCGCGGTTCCGACGGGTCCAGTTTCACCGCCTTCTTGTACGCGACCTCCGCCTCTTCCAGCCGGTCGGCCGCCATCAGAAGGTTGCCGTAATTGCCCCAGATATCCGCGAAGTCCGGGGCTTCACGCAGCGCGTCGTGATAGAGCCCCTCCGCCTCTTCGAAATGGCGTCCGGCGGCCAGCACCATGGCCAGGTTGGCCATCGCTCCGGCGCTTTCCGGCGCCAGGGACAGGGCCCGCCGCGCCGTCTCTTCCGCGCCTTCCAGGTCTTCCAATCGCATCTGCGCGGCGGCAAGGTTGGTCAGGGCGTCCGGATCGTCCGGTGCCTTTTCCAGCACATCCGCGTAACAGGCCGCCGCTTCCTCGGTCCGTCCGGCATCGGACAGCGCGACGCCGTAGTTAAGCAGCAGATCAGCATCCCCCGGCGCGACGTCCAGCCCGGCCTCGAAGGCCGCAATCGATGCCGTCAGATTGCCCATGCGATACAGGGTGACGCCCAGATTCTGATAGGCCTCGACATAATCGGGCTTGAGAACGACGGCGCGACCGAATGCTTCCGCCGCATCCTGCTGACGGCCCCGGTCGCGCAACAGGGCGCCCAGATTGTTCCAGATTTCGGGGGAGCGCGGCGTCAGGGTCAGGGCGCGGCGATAGGCCTTTTCCGCCCCTTCCGCATTGCCCGATGCCTCCAGCGCGAGGCCCAGCAGGGTCAGCACCTCGGCATTGTCGGGATCGACCTTCCGCGCCGTGGACAGAAGTTCCACGGCAGCGGCCGGATTGCCGATCTGATAAGCCAAGGCGCCGCGCAGACGCAGGGCGTCGCGGTGGGACGGATCGGCCTCCAGTACCTGACGGTAAAGACCGTCGGCCTCCATCAGTCGGCCGGCCTGATGCAGGGCCATGGCTTGGTCGAGCCGGGGGTCGCCCGGGCCGCCGCCCGAGCCGTTCTTCTTTTTGTCTGCGCGTCGCTGCTGTCGGTTCATGGCGCCGGATATAGGTTGGTTTCGGCGTCAGGTCAAAATCCGATCGCCGTCAGATATCCTCGTCCAGGTCCAGCGCCGCCGAATTGATGCAGTAGCGCAGGCCGGTCGGACGCGGTCCATCCGGGAAGACGTGGCCCAGATGGGCATCGCAGCGGGCGCAAACGACTTCGGTCCGACGCATGAACAGACTGTTGTCCGAACGCTCGTCCACGGCGTTCTCCTCAATCGGCTTGAAGAAGCTCGGCCAGCCCGAACCGCTGTCGTATTTGGTGTTCGAATGAAACAGCGGTTCACCGCAGCACTTGCACAGATAGCGCCCCTTGGTCTTGCTGTCGTGGTACTTGCCGGTAAAGGCGCGCTCCGTCCCCTTTTTCCGGGTGACATAGTATTCCTCTTCCGACAGGCGCTCTTGCCATTCGGCGTCGCTCAGTTTCACCTTGGCCTTGCGGGCGGTCGTGTCACTCATTGGGGCGTCCTTCATGCGCTTGTTTCAGCGCCCGCACCCGGGCGCGCAGGGCGTGCATCGGCCCATCCGAAATGCCGATCTCGTCCATCGCCGAGACCGTTCGTTCCAGATATTCCGAACACGGACCAAGCCGGCCCGTCGCCTGTGCGATCCGGCCAGCGGTCTCCTCTAGAGATAAGCGACCGGCATAGCGTTCACAATCACGGCGCATCACGAAGGCGATGGCGTGGAACCGCACGCCATCCTTATCGACCAGGGTGACCCATGTCGGGCGATAGGCGTCTGCCAGCATCTCGCGGGACCAGATCACGTCCAGCTCCTCGTCCGCTTCTTCCTCGGCGATGCGCAGTGCGACACCCTGAACCGATCCGCCCTGATCGAGACCGAGCACCAGTCCCGGACAATCGGGCGATCCGCGTCCGATGGGAGTCTGCAGACAGAAGGACCGGTGATAGCCGTGCAGACGCGCCGTGCGCTTTTCGACGTAGTTGAACGCCGGGTTCCACATCAGGGACCCATAGGCGAAAACCCAGATCCCCGCACCGTCGGGGCGCGCGGCCATGGTATCGATGCGCGACTGTCGGCGCTCCTCGTCGCCCAGCGGCTTCAGGAGGCCCGCCGCCTCGGCATCGCGTGCCATGGTCTGGTAGAAACCCTGCTTGATTCCCTCGCGATCGACCAAAATATCCTCTCGTCCCGGTGAAACATGTCCTGCCCACGGCGGATAACAATGATACCGGGCGCGGGAAAGACAAGCGCAGGCGTATCGACGGGCCGTCACAACATTCGTGAAGCCCCCGGCTGAAAGAGCTCTCAGTCAGCCGGAACGTCGACCAGGATTACCTCCGAATCGTCGATGGCGGTAATCGTGACGTCCTGCAACATCCGCAGAATGGCACCGTCTCGCGCGTCTACTGCACGACCGTCGACCTCGACCTTCCCACTCGCCGGCACGATATAGGCCTGTCGCGACAGACCCAGCGGATGAGTCACGGAAACACCCGCCTTCAACGACCCGGCAAAAAGGGTTGCGTCCTGATCGATCGGCACAGCGCCGGAAACGCCCGGCCGACCGGAGGCCATCGCGACAAGACCGCCATCCTGTTTGGGAAAACTGCGGGTTTCCCAATGCGGCTGCCGCCCGCGGCTGCGCGGAATGATCCAGATCTGGAAAATCCGGGTCGGTTTGTCTTCCAGATTGAACTCTTCATGGACGATCCCGCTGCCAGCGGACATCACCTGAATGTCCCCGGCCACGGTGCGGCCGCTGTTTCCCAGATTGTCGCGGTGACTGATCGCCCCCTCGCGCACATAGGTAATGATCTCCATGTCGCGATGCGAATGGGCGCTGAAGCCCGTCCCCGGCCGAATGGTATCGTCATTCCAGACACGAAGCGGCCCGACATTCATCCGATTGGGATCATAGTAGTGGCCGAAGCTGAAGTGGTGGCGGGCATCCAGCCAACCGAACTCCACGTGACCAAGACTGTCGAAAGGACGGATTTCAACGCTCATCTTCATTCTCCTGCGGCCGGCGCTCAGGCCGCCATCAGACCTTCCCGGCCATGGGGGCGCTCCAGGTCAAGTTCGGGGCCGACCGGGATCACGCCCGTCGGGTTTACCTTCTCGTGGCTGCCGTAGTAGTGCGCCTTGATGTGACGCATATTCACCGTCTCCTTGACCCCCGGCCACTGGTAGAGATCCCGAAGGTAGCCGGACAGGTTCGGATAGTCCGCGATCCGGCGGATATTACATTTGAAATGGCCGACATAGACCGGGTCGAACCGGATCAGAGTGGTGAACAGGCGCCAGTCGGCCTCGGTAATGCGGTCCCCGGTCAGGAAACGCTTCCGGGACAGAATATCCTCCAGCCAGTCGAGGCTTTCGAACAACGGATAGACTGCTTCCTCATATGCCTTCTGCGTCGTGGCGAAGCCTGACTTGTAAACGCCGTTGTTGACGGTGTGGTACACGCGCTCATTGATCGCATCGATCTCGTCGCGCAGAGGCTCGGGATAGTAATCCCCCGACTTGGCGCCGACGCCGTCGAAGGCGCTGTTCAACATACGGATAATGTCAGCAGATTCGTTTGAAACGATCGTGTTCCGCTTGGTGTCGTACAGCACGGGCACCGTAACCCGGCCGGTATAGTCGGGATCAACGGCGGTATAAATCTGATGCAGGAAGTCGACGCCGTGGATCGGATCGCCATCGACCTCCGGGTCCTCCGTATCGAACGTCCAGCCGTTTTCCTTCATGCGCCAGTGCACGACAGAGACCGGAATATGGTCTTCCAGACCCTTCAGTGCGCGGAAAATCAGGGCACGATGCGCCCAGGGACAGGCCAACGAGACGTAAAGACGATACCGGCCGCTCTCGGCCTCAAATCCGCCTTCACCGGTCGGCCCGGCGCTCCCGTCGGCAGTGATCCAGTTCCGAAACTGGGATTCGCCGCGAACGAACTTGCCGTCATTCTTCTTCGTGTCATACCAGCGGTCATGCCATTCGCCGTCGATCAGGAGACCCATAATCCAACTCCTCTTTGATATCTTGTCGCGTCTTCCCCTTCCAACGTAGTGGGCGCAATCGGCCCGACAATCTTCGCTAATAGAATTTGATTGTTTCGAAAACCGGCCTAATCTACCGACGTCCGGTTTCAGAAGGGTCGAACGATGCAGGATTTGAGTAGTATCGCGGTGTTCGCAGCGGTCGTCGAGGAGGGCAGCTTCACCGCCGCCGCCGAAAAGCTGGGGCAATCCAAATCGGCGGTCAGCAAACAGGTAACGCGCCTGGAACAGCGCCTCGGGGCACAGTTGCTGGCCAGGACGACCCGGCGTCTCAACCTGACAGAGGTCGGACAGGCCTATTACGAGCGGTGCCGTCGCATCATTTCGGAAGCGGAGGAGGCCGAGCTCGCCGTCACGAAGCTGCAGGACGTTCCGCGCGGACGCCTGCGCGTCTCGGCCCCGCTTAGCTTCGGGATCGCGCATCTGGCCGCCGCCCTGCCCGACTTCATGTGCGCGCACAGGGAACTGAGCGTCGATATCGATTTCAGCGACCGGAAGGTCGATCTCGTCGAGGAAGGATTCGACCTCGCGGTCCGGATCAGCGTGCTTCAGGATTCCAGTCTGATCGCCAAGCGGATCGCCGAGACCCGGATCGTGCTGGCCGCGACACCGGCCTACTGGGAGGAAATGGGCAGACCGACCCATCCGACCGACCTCGTAAACCATGACTGCCTAACCTACACCTACCTGAACGCACCCAACACCTGGCGCTTTCGGGATCCCGACAACCCGGGCGAGGAAATTTCCGTTCGGGTGAAGGGGCCGATGACGTCGAACAACGGCAACATTCTGATGCAGACGGCGGCTTCCGGCATTGGCATCGTCTTTACACCGACCTTCATCTGCGCGGATGCGATCCGCAGCGGGGTGCTGGTAACCGCGCTGGAAGAATACGAGCCGGAACCGATCGGGATCTATGCGATCTACCCGCCGAACAGGCATCTATCCGCCAAGGTCAGGGCCTTCATCGACTTCCTCACGGCACGCTTCTCCGGGCCAGAAACAATGTGGCCCTGATTGGCGGCAAGGCTTGACGGAACGGCGATAAACCCGATCTTGAGGTGAATGAACCCGCCGTTTTCCGGAGCCCCGAATGAAGACTGAACAGCCCCCCGTCATTCACCTGTCCGACTACACGCCGCCGCGCATCTCGGTCGAGTCCGCCGATCTGGCTTTCGATCTGGCGCCGTCCGGGACTCAGGTCGAATCCACCCTGCGGATCGTTCGGACGGATGGCGGCGCAGAGCCGGTCTTTCTGGAAGGCGAGGCCCTTCGGCTGCTGGAGATCGATCTAGACGGCGTGCCGCTGAAGCAGGAGGCCTACAAGACGGGGGAAACCGGACTGACGCTGCTGGAAGCACCCGCCGAATTCACCCTTCGGACGGTCGTGTCGATCAATCCGGCGGACAATACACGACTGGAAGGCCTGTATCAGTCGAACGGCATCTACTGCACGCAGTGCGAGGCGGAAGGGTTCCGGCGCATTACCTACTACCCCGACCGCCCGGATGTCATGAGCCGGTTCCGGGTGACCATCCGCGCCGACCGCGCGGCCTGCCCTGTCCTGTTGTCGAATGGCAACCTGATCGAGGAATCGGACCTGGATGACGGCCGCCACCTGACCGTCTGGGAGGACCCGTTCCCCAAGCCTGCCTATCTGTTTGCGCTGGTCGCAGGTCGGCTCGATGCGCTGGAAGACACGTTCGAAACCATGAGCGGACGCACGGTCGACCTCAAGATCTGGGTCGAGCCCGGTAACGCGCCGCGCTGCGCCTATGCCATGGATGCACTGAAACGGTCGATGAAGTGGGATGAGGACCGGTTCGGCCTGGAGTACGACCTGGACATATTCAACATAGTCGCCGTCAGCGATTTCAACATGGGCGCCATGGAGAACAAGTCGCTGAACGTCTTCAACGCCAAATACATCCTGGCGGATTCCCATACGGCGACGGATGCCGATTACGCCAATATCGAGGCGATTGTCGGCCATGAATACTTCCACAACTGGACGGGCAATCGCGTGACCTGCCGCGACTGGTTCCAGTTGAGCCTGAAGGAAGGCCTGACCGTTTTCCGCGATCAGGAATTTTCCGCGGACATGCGGTCCCGCGCCGTCAAACGTATCCAGGATGTGCGCACGCTGCGCGCGAGACAGTTCCCGGAGGACGCCGGTCCGCTGGCCCATCCGGTACGCCCGGAAAGCTATATCGAGATCAACAACTTCTACACCGCGACCGTCTACGAAAAGGGCGCGGAAGTCATCCGGATGATGCATGCCATGCTGGGTGAGGACGGTTTCCAGAAGGGCATGAAGCTCTATTTCGAACGCCACGACGGGCAGGCCGTGACCTGCGACGATTTCGCGGCGGCCATGGCGGATGCAAACGGCGTCGATCTGACCCATTTCAAGCTCTGGTATTCGCAATCCGGCACGCCGGAGGTCACCGCAAGCTGGACCCACGACGCCGACAGCCGGACCCTGACCCTGAAACTCGTCCAGACGACGAAGGCCACACCAGGTCAGGCGGAGAAGAAACCGCTGCAGATTCCGATCCGGGTCGGACTGATCGGCCCGGACGGGCGTGAAGTCGGAACGGAGACCGTCATCACCCTGTCGGAAGCGGCCCAGACAACCGTCTTCGAAAATGTCGATCCCGGAACCGTGCCGTCCCTGAATCGCGGATTCTCGGCACCGATTACGCTGAAGGCGGATTACACCCCGGCGGAACGGGTCCACCTGATGGGGCACGACAGCGATCCGTTCGCCCGCTGGGAGGCCGGTCAGCAATATGCGACGGCCCTACTCATTCAGATGGTCGCCGATTTGCGTGACGGGCAGGAAGCCCGGATCGACCGGGAGTTCATTGCCGCGCTGGGCCGTACACTGGCTGACGAGAATCTCGACCCGGCCTTCCGGGCCCTCGCCATCGCCCTGCCCAGCGAAGATTATGTCGCGGAACAGCTGCGCCCGGTCCCGGTCGATGAGATTCATGAGGCCCGCAAGACATTGCGCCGCGCCATCGGTGACATGCTGTGGGACGATCTGAATCGCATCCACACAGATATGGCACAGACCGGCGCCTTCGACCCCGGTGCCGATGCCGCCGGCCAAAGGTCGCTGCGCAACGCGGCGCTGTCCTATATCGTCGCGAGCGGCAGGCCCGAGGCGGTCGCGCTGGCCAAAGCACGATATGACGACGCCGACAACATGACCGATCGCATGGCGGCCCTGTCCGCCCTGTCGGACGCCCCCGGGGAAGCCCGAGAGGGCGCGTTGGCCGATTTCTACGAGCGGTTCCGAAACGACGAGCAGGTGATCGACAAGTGGCTGTCGGTACAGGCAATGAGCACACTGCCCGATACGCTGGATCGGGTTCGCGCCCTGATGGAGCATCCTGTCTTTTCGATCCGGAAGCCGAACAAGGTTCGTGCCCTGGTCGGTGCCTTCGCCATGGGCAACCCCATCCGTTTCCATGCCAAGGACGGCAGCGGGTACAAGTTCGTCATCGACTTCCTGCAGCAGCTCGACAAGGTCAATCCGCAGGTCGCGGCCAGGATGCTGGGGGTCTTTGGCCAGTGGCGGCGCCTGACCGCGGAACGCAGCCAGGCCATGAAGGCCGAGTTGCAGCGCTTCGCGGACACTGACGGCCTGAGCCGTGACTGCACGGAGATCGCTTCAAAATCCCTGTCCGGTTGACGCGGGGGACAGCCCCGCGCTTGAGTGATCGGGCGGAATCCGGCGAAAGTGCCCGCCATGTGCGCCGCCCCCACCCTTCATCTGGGACCGGTCCCCGCGCTTGTCGCGGGCGTGCATGACTGCGCCTGGCTGACCCCGGACGGAGAGTTGGAACGACTGTCGCACAAGGAGGCGGCGCGGCGGCTCGGGCGCGGCGGTCCGGTCTTTATGTTGCACGCCCCGGCCACAGCCGCACGGATCGGTGCCAGACCGCCGTCGCGCAGCTATGACCTGCTGGAACTCTTCGCCTTCGTCGCTCCGGCCCAGTTCTGTGTGCCAACACCGCGCGGCCTCGCCGAGGCCCTGCATCTGCCGCAACCTGGTGCCCTTGAGGATCAGGCGATCCTGCTGCCGAAGGCCGCCCAGCGTCTGCTGCGGCATCTGATCGCGACCGGCGAGCGCGACCCCGGCGCGAAACGCACGGCCCTGGCGATGGCGCGCGGTGGCTGGGTCTGGGCGCCTTCCGTCCTTGCCGCCCTGGGGACCGATCCGGAGGAGGCCGGTCTGCGGGCACCGGTTTCTGGCCTGGATGTCTGGAAGGATCTGCCGGAATGGCAGGAAGACGCGCCGCCGCCCCCGCCGGGTGACCTGGCGGTGGAGCCGTCGGAGGCCCGGGCCCGTCTTGCCGATCTTCTCGGTGAGGGTGCGGAAGCACGGCCCAGTCAATCGGACTATGCCTCTGCCGTCAGCGAGGTTTTCCGCCCGCGCCGGGACGAGGGCGCCCCCTCGGTCGTTCTGGCGGAGGCAGGCACCGGTGTCGGCAAGACCCTGGGCTACATTGCCCCGGCCAGCCTGTGGGCGGAGAAGAACGAAGGACCGGTCTGGCTGTCGACCTACACCCGCAACCTGCAGCACCAGATCGACACCGAGTTGAATCGCCTTTTCCCGGATCCTGCGGTGAAGGAACGGCGCGTCGTGGTCCGAAAAGGCCGGGAAAACTATCTCTGCCTGCTGAACCTGGAAGAAACGGCGCGCGCAGTCGCCGCCAGCCCCGGCGAAGCGGTGCCGCTGGGTCTGATGGCACGTTGGACCGCCGCGACCCGGGACGGCGACATGACCGGCGGCGACTTTCCGGCCTGGCTGGTCGACCTGACCGGCGGAAGGCGCCTTTCCAGTCTGACCGACCGCCGCGGCGAATGTGTCTATACCGCCTGCGCGCATTACAGCCGTTGCTTCATCGAACGCGGTGTCCGGCGCTCCCGACGGGCCGATCTGGTCGTTGCAAATCATGCCCTCGTCATGGTTCAGGCCGCGCGCGGCGCCTTGGACCTGGGTGGCCGGACCACGCGTCTTGTCTTTGATGAGGGGCACCATGTCTTTGACGCGGCCGACAGCGCCTTCTCCGCGCATCTGTCCGGCCAGGAGACGGCGGAACTGCGCCGCTGGCTGCGCGGTGCGGAAGGCACAGGCCGGGGGCGCGCAAGGGGTCTGAAGGCCCGCTGCGAAGACCTGCTAGGGGACGAAAGCAATCGCGAACATCTGGAACGTTTGCTGCGAGCGGCGGCCGGGCTGCCTGGGGAAGGCTGGCATACCAGATTGGCCGAAGGGCGCCCCTCCGGCCCGGTGGAGGCCTTCCTGGCTGAGGTTCGGCGGGCGGTCTACGCCCGATCCAGAGACTCCGACGGCCCCTTCGGTCTGGAAGTGGAGGTCAGCGATCCGGGTCCGGAAATTCTGGATTGCGCCCTGTCGGTACGCGACCTGTTTCGAGACATGGCATCATCCGCGAAAGGCCTGCTGGATGGCATGGGATCCCGCCTGTCCGATGAGGCGGAAGAACTGGAAAGCGCGGAAAAGACCCGAATCGAGCAGATCTGCCGATCGCTGCAGCATCGCGTCGTCGACTATGCCAAGGCGGCGGCAAGCATGGCGGACTCTCTCGGTCAGTCGACACCCGAACAGTTCGTGGAATGGTTCGATGTCGCGCGCACGGATGGACGCGACCTCGATGTCGGTATGCGCCGACACTGGATCGATCCCAGCTTCCCCTTCGCGGAAACCGTCCTGATCAACAGCCACGGCGCCTTGGTCACGTCCGCCACATTGACCGACGGGTCAGGCGATGCGGAGGCCGACTGGAAATCCGCGGAGAGGCGCAGCGGCACGGATTTCCTGCCGGCACCACCGGTCCGGGCGCGCGTGCCGTCCCCCTTCGACTATCCGGCCAATACCCGGGTCTTCATCGTCACGGACATCAACAAGAATGACGCCAGCCAGGTCGCTGCGGCCTATCGCGCCCTGTTCCGGGCCGCCGGCGGGGGTGGCCTTGGTCTTTTCACGGCAATTTCACGGTTGCGCGGCGTCTACAGCCGCATCGCGGAGGACCTGGAAGCGGACGGGATCGATCTGCTGGCACAGCATGTCGATGCCCTGAACCTGCCGACACTCATCGACATGTTCCGCGCCGATCCGCATAGCTGCCTGTTGGGAACCGACGCAATCCGGGATGGGGTCGATGTTCCGGGGGACAGTTTGAGACTGATCGTCTTCGATCGCGTGCCCTGGCCACGCCCCACCATCCTGCACAAGGCACGGCGCAAGCATTTCGGGGGCAAGGAGTATGACGACGCGCTGACCCGTCTGAAATTGAAGCAGGCTTTCGGACGCCTGATCCGACGGGGAGATGACCGCGGCGTCTTCGTCCTGCTGGACAGTCGCATGCCATCGCGGCTGCTCGGCGCGTTTCCCGAAGGCGTTGCGGTGGAAAGAATTGGCCTCAAGGAGACCGTCGAGAAAACCCAGGCGTTCCTTTCCAATCCGGGCGACGAGAACTGAGAAAGTCGCGCTATGGCCGTATTTCCACCCTCAGGCCGTCCGGTTTTGTCCATACTTCGCGTCTAGACCATCAATCCTGCCGTCCTTACATCGGAAAGGAAGAAGGATGCGAACCACACTCCTATGCGGCCTGGCTGCGACGGTGCTTGCCGGCTGCGCCATAAATCCCGACGGCGCGGATACCTTTACCCGCGACGGTGTGATCTCAGGCAGCGTTCTCAGCGTGCAGGATTGTCCCACCGACACCAATACCGCCGTCTGGGTAACAGCCAACGGGCGCGGCGAATGTGTCCGTTACTTCACCGCCGGCTTGTCCGAGGAGGATACGCCGGTCGCATTGGTCTATCTGCACGGCGACGTCATGTGGCAGAACTCGGCCGGTACCGCGACGGTCTATGACGGGTATGAAGCGCTTTCCACGCCGGACGAGTTGCAGGCCCTGGCGGAAAAGGCCGCAGCAGATACGGCCATGCCCTATATCCGTCTGTCCCGCCCGGGAACATTCGGGTCGTCCGGCGATCACCGACTGCGCCGGCAACCGGAGAACCTCGCGATTGTCGAAGCCGCGCTGGACGCGATCAAGGCAAGGCACGGGATCGACCGGTTCGCACTGGCCGGCCAATCCGGCGGCGGCCACCTCGTCGGAGCCCTGCTGTCGAAACGGAACGACATCGCCTGTGCCGCGATCAGTTCCGGTGTTCTTTCGGTGCGAAGCCGAAGTCACGTCCATGGTTGGTTCGGACGCGACTTTACCGGCTTCTGGACCTATGTGGACCCCGTCGCCATGACACCCGCGGTTCCCGACGATCCCGAACGCAGGATCTTCATCATCGGCGATCCGGAAGATCGCAACACCCCCTTCGCCACGCAGCAGGAGTATCACTATGCCCTGCGTGCAATGGGGCGGGAGTCGATCCTGATCCCCACACGGGGCGACGGACCGGACCATCACGGCCTCGCCCGGACAGGTGTCGCCGCCGCCGCGGATTGCGCCGCCGGAATGCCCACCGACGCGATAATCCGGAAATATGGGAAGACGTGACTGAGGTCGGTCTAGGGACCGACCAGATCCACATAGTGCTGAAGGGCGAAGGAGACGGTGGCAATCGATACGATGGTCGACACCAGGATTGCCGCCGTCGCCCGCTGCACATAGACGCCGTAACGTTGCGCCAGTACAAAGATCAGACCCCCGGTCGGCAACGCAGCCATGATGACCGCGACGGCTTCCTCCAGCGGGTCCAGCGGTATCAGATAGTGCGCGATCAGCCATGTCGCGACCGGATGGACGACCAGCTTGACGACGGTAATCCAGGTCACTTCTGCCGCACCGCGCCTCACGGACTGGCCGACGAGAAAGAGCCCCATTGCGAACAGGGCGCAAGGCCCTGCCGCCGCCCCCAGCAGATCCAGAAACTTGAGCGCCGGCCCCGGGATGCTGACCTGAATGGCTGAAAGGACCATCCCCACCGCGCAGGCCCAAAGCAACGGACTGCGAATCAATCCACGCACGGCATCCACCACGACCCGCGGCCCGGTTGCCCCGGTTCGGTCCACCTCCATCACCGCGCTCGCGATCCCCAGCACGATGAAGAGGTTCGCGAGGACCGCCGCGATCATCGCATTGGTCGCTGCGGCGCCGAATGCCGTCAGGACCAGTGGTATCCCCATATAGCCCGTATTGGCAAAGACGGCGGCCGCGCTGTGCAGCCCGACCTCGCCGATGCGTTTCGAAAACAGGATCCGTGCCAAGATCGCGACCGGCAGGGCAGTGACGATGTAGCCGCCGCCGATCACCGCCAGAAGGCGCCAGTCGAGAACCTCCGCAACCGGCGCCTGGGATGTGGACGACACGAACAGTGCCGGCAGCGCGATGAAATAGACGAAACCGTTCAACGCAGCGGTCGAATCCTGCCCAAGCAGCTTGAACCGCCCGGCCAGATAACCCGCGAGAATGATGCCGAATACGGGGATGGAAACGTCAATCAGTGCCTGCATGGCCGCACATTGTCCGCAACACGGGTCCAAGTCGAGCGAAAGCGAGACATGGCACTTATGCCTGGATGTCCTTCAGGAAGGCCGACGATTTGTCCTCGACGGTTTGCGTGATGTCCATGAGCTTCCGGTTCAATCCGGTCACCGAGGTCATCCTCGATGCAGCCTCCTGTGTCGCGTCCTTGACGTCATTCACCGACTGCCCAAGCTCGTCACTGCCGCGCGCCGCCTCCTGCGTGTTGCGGGCAATCTCCTGGGTCGCCGCCATCTGTTCGTCGACCGATGCGGCAACGCCCGTGAAGATCGTCGACAGTTCACCGTTCCGGCGGTCCACAGAATTCAACGCCTCGGCGACATCCGATATTGCGGCGACGATGGTCGTCACTTCGGTGCTGACTTCCTCCGTTGCGCGGGCCGTCTGGGTTGCCAGCGCCTTGACCTCATTGGCAACGACCGCAAACCCCTTCCCGGACTCTCCCGCCCGCGCGGCCTCGATTGTCGCGTTCAGGGCCAGAAGGTTTGTCTGCTCCGCGATATCGGCGATCAGGCCGATGACCTCTTCGATCCGCTTGGAGTTTTCGGACAGCGACCGCCCTTTTTCGGCAGTCTGACGGGTCGCGTCGCTGACATCGTCGGCGATCTCCGTCATCTCGGCGATGCGCCGACCGATCTCTGTCGCGCTGGCGGCCAATTCCTCCGATGCCGCGGCTACCGTGCGAATGTTCTGCGCCATCTGTTCGCTCGCGGCGGCGGCGGCCGCACTGCGATCCTCGGATCGCGAATTCAGGGTCATCGCATCTTCCACGGCCTGCTGCGCGTCGCGCATGGCCTCCTTCAGCGCCGCGATGGCTGAGTTGACGTCGGCGTCAAAAGTTGCCGCGAGTTCCCGCCGTCTGCTGAGGCGCTCCTCGCGCGCCCGCTGCTCCGACTGCTGCAATTCCGCGGACATACGCTGTGTTTCGGCTTCTGCCGACCGTGCCTCATCCAGCGACCGCGCGGCCGAGCGGAACGACATCTCGATCGTCCGGACCAGCCAGACAAGCGCTATGGTTTGAACCACGACGATTACGGCGTGCAGAACAACGCGCCCGAAATCCGCCCCCTGCGGAAAAACCGCCGCCGGAAAGGTGAAGTTGAGCAGCAGATGATGCAGCGCAACGACCGTCGCGTAGACAAGGACAGCGCGCCAATTGCAGAAAGCAGCAGACAGCGCCAGGGCCGCAAAGAAATACATGTGCATGTCGATCTGCCAGGGATGCCCGGCAAAGAGATACACAATCAGGCCGACAGTCAGGGCCATCGCGGCAGCCATCGTGATCTGGACACTTTCGCCGACTGGATTGCGCAGCCAGTCGAGAGTCACCACGAAGGCGATCAACGCCATGAGCCCCGTCGGAAGGAGGATCGGTGCATCGATCCAGAAGGCCGTTCCGGCCACAAGCGGGACATGGGCCCAGAGATACCATACAGCCACACGCGTCGCCGCGCGCCGAATGGATTCAAGCGAGAGTGATTGGACTTCAGTCATTGTGAAACTCCCAAGGTTCCCTGCAACCCGCCGAAACAGGCCCCTACCGCCCGGGCATCGGCAACAAATAATGCCCGTTCGGCCAGAACCGGCCCGATCTCCGGGGCATGCGCAAAATCGACGATCAGTACAGATGCCGAAACCCCATTACGCACAAGCCGGACATCCAGATCGACGATCCGGGCCAAAACCTCTTCCTGGCTAAGCCATGGGGAAAAAACGAGCGCCAGTTGTGTGGCATCGCGTGGCGGTGTGAAGGTCATTACGGCGAGGCTGGCCAGCCCGACCCCGGCCAGAACAAATCCGACGAGGTATTCCTTCACATCAGCACCATTTCTCTGTCTGCCGCATTCCGCGACAGAAGCAATGTCGTACCACGAACGTCATTGTCAAAGGGTTAACCGAAACTAATGTTCCCGTTCCCGATACGCGCTTGGGCTTGACGGCGCCGGGGGGGGTTGGAATAACCGCCGAAGCGAAAACCGAAAGATAGGAGCCGCGCGATATGCTGAACCGGCACGAAGCCCTGATCCATGGCATGGTCATGATGGCTGCCGCGGATGCGGTCATGACCAAGTCGGAAATGGACATGATCGGCCGCATCGTCACACATCTGCCGATCTTCCGGGATTTCGACGCGTCCAACCTGTCCAGCATCGCCGAAACCTGCCTCGCCAAGCTGGAAGACGAAAACGGGATCGACCTGATCATCGAGGAGATGAAGGACGGTTTGCCGGTCAAACTTCGCGAAACCGCCTATGCCCTGGCGGTTGAAGTGGCGGCAGCGGATCTGGAAGCCTCGGAAGAGGAACTCAACCTCTTGCAGATCATTCGGCAGAAGTTCGAGCTCGACCGCCTGATCTGCACCGGCATCGAACGGGGCGTTCGCGCTCGGTTCACGACGCTGTAAAGCCCCCAAACGGGCGGGTTTCCGGCCTCATTTCGAAAAAGTCGAATAAGCGTGACATTTTTGCAACGGGCTGGCGAACGAGCCAGTCCGTTATTCTCGTTTCGGAAAACCCAATAAAGTCAAGGCGCTACCCCCATACACAGCGAATCGCGCGGGTCAAACCGATCAGCCATGCATTTTGCGCATGTCGGGTGTGACGTTTTAGGCGCTAGGCGCAGCGGTTCAAGACGCCTATGTAAGGGGTGCTTCAGTTGCTGCATTGCAGCGACGCCGACCGATGTCCCTATCGGCTCGGCCCTACGTCTCCCAGACGTGAAGCCTCCCTGTTCAACTTGCCCCCAAGCTTTTGCTTGGGGGTAATTTTTTTGTCGGCTTCGAAGCGGGGAGTAGACAGGAGTTCGCCGGACTAATCCAGTCCGATAATCGAAAAATCCGCGTCCGGATAACGGGCGGCCAGATGGCGCAGTCGCGCGATCTGTTCGTCACCGAATTCGGCGCGGCCCCGCCCGATACGGCCGACATTGCGCCGGGTATCGCCATCCCCGACGGCCCCTTCCCATGCGGCGGCAATACCGGGTTTTCGGTCCGGCAGTCCGATATGGTCCAGAACCCGCTCCAGCGTGGTCTGAGGATCTCGCATCAGGCCTTCATAGGAAATCGTCAGTGTATCAATCGACGCCGCCTGCCAGGACGCGGTGAAGGACAGGTGCCAGGGCAGGGCCAGATCGACGATCGCATCCAGTTTCCTGGCATCGGTCCAGTCGGGATAGCCGGGCGGCGGCAGGAAGGTGGCCGTGGACAAAGCCTCATTCTGTGTGTGATCGCGAAGGGATACGGCGGCATCGAAAATGTCCCGCACCAGGACGACGGGACGAATTTCGAACCGCCTCAGCAGATCGACATTCAGTGGCGTCGCCAAGGTGTGATGGGTGGCAATCGACCGGAACCCCCAACTGTCGATCAATCGTGACTGCATGATGTTCTGTTCGTGCAGATGATGATCACAGAGCGGATGTGGAAAATGGCCGGTAAGCCGGATCAGTGCATTGTTCAGAAGCGTCGAGCCGGATTTCGGCAAGGCGGCGACAAAGATATATCCCCGCCGCGTGAAAATGCGCGGGATGATCCAACGCGACCAGCGGCTCATGGCCTGGTTCCAGGCCTTCAGGCTGCGATGATGACGTTGCCAGTCGGAATTGAGACGGTTGGACTTCGACATGAAACTTCCGCAGTGAGACGCGAGGCTAGGCTAACCGTCGGCAATACGCGACACGATCCGCCGATAGAGCACGATTCCGAACGCCGCTGCGATCAGGAAATAGGGGGCCGCATAATACCGGGTATCGAACCACGGGATGAACAGGAAGTGAAAGCTGACCATCATCAGACAGAGTAGAGCGACCTCCCCCTGAACACGAAGGGCGCTGTCACGCCAGGACAGCAATGCCGCTGCGCAGGCCATGGCAATCAGGAGCGGATACTTTGCACTCTTTCCCGCGACGACCCCGACCTGCCGGGCCAGGATTTCCAAATAGAGCGCCGGAGAAAGCGACCCGTCAAAATCCAGGAGATACGGGTTGTTCGCGACGAAGCTGTGATGGAAGGCGGCGGCATAGCTTGGTGTCTCCATGAGCCGCGAAATCACGAACCACAGACACAAGGCCGCAATGCCCCAAACCAGGGACTCGCGAAACCGCAGGCGACGTTCCGGCGCTGCGAGAAAGACCGCGAAGAACAGGAACATTCCGAAATAGACGATGGCATCCGCTCGAACGATCATTGCCGAAAGAAACAGCGCACATGCCAGACGGGTCCGGGCCATGGAAAACGCCAGAACCGCGCCGCCGACGGTCAGGGCGGTCAATCCGTCCGGATATTCGTACCGGGCCGTCTGCAGCAAGCCTGTCAGGGCGCACAATAGCCCCAGCGTCATACCCCAGCCAGGCGGAACCCACCTGCATATCCAGAGTGTCGCGATCAGCAGGAACAGCGCGGCCGGGATCGCCGCAGTCAGGCGGGTTGCCAGAAAGACATCGACGCCCGCAGCCGTCAGGGCAATGACCGGTGCCATGAAGCCGATCTTGTAACAGGAAGCGCTGAGCCGCTGCCGGTAGGCCTCCGGATCTGTCGCGATGATGGTGCGATAGGTGCTGATACCCGGCGGCGACGTCGTCATCTCCCTGAAAACGGGCTCGGGAAACCGCTGCTTCAGATAGTCGTAGGTCCGGCTATGGGTCTCGGACCAGCTACCGCCTTCCAGGGCGTGGAATGCGCAGCCGACATAGGTTGTCACATCCCAGCCGTATTTCGGCTTTATCAGGGCATAGGTGGCCAGTGCGACAGACAATGCCACTGCGAGGGCCACGGCCCATTTCGGCATTCCCGAAAATGCATGCCTGATCAAGAGGCCGTCCCCAAGATAGTGCCTAGCCCCAAGCTGTTTAGGAGCTTTGCACGGTCCGCGCAACCGGACACGGGACCCAAAGCTTGATGTGCGCGGGCTAAGCCTGTTTGCGCTGCGCCGTTTCCGGGGCGACTTCAAGAAGCTTCGGCAGATCCTCGGCCGGGCAGCCCCGATTGATCCAGTCAATCAGTTCACGCAGGTCGTCGCGCCCCCAGATCAACGCCAGGATCTGATCCTCGAGCCCCGGCAATTCCGCCTTGCCGATCGCGGCCAGCACCGCCACCAGCAAATCAAATCGATCGGCCGCCTGTCCCTCGTCCCCTTCGGCCAGTTCATAGGCCAGACGATTGGGAATACGCATCAACTCACCGGTCAGCACCACCCGCAACGACTGTGCGACTTCGATGCTGCGTTCCGCCCCGATCAGGGTGTGGTAAAGGGCGCTGAAATCCATGCGGCATCCCTGTCGATGATAGAAGGCCGACAGGATTGCACAGTCGAGGATGTATGAATCCGATTCCGCCTCGAGAGATTCCAATTCGGCGACAAACTGTTCGCGCGAAAGGTCCTGGTCCCAGGCTTCCTGTACCTTCTTGTGGATCCGCTGCACTTGAATTTCAGGCAGTTGGATCACCGATTCCAGGAAGGCGAAGTCGAGATCGTTGTAGAGGTGGTAGCGATTCCGGATCGAATGCGATTTGAGCCGTTCCAGGCAAAGATACTGGTACGGCCGGTCGTTTTTCCGAATGCCGGCCATCGTATCCATGAGGAACCGGACCGCGTTCGGGCGAATATTTTCCGCCACGCTTTCCAGAGCGACTTCGTCACCGGCGGCTTCGGCAAGGGGTTTGTAGAAATTGGCTTCCGCCAGTTGGGTGCGTCCGGCGGTCCGCAGGACATCGAGAAAGAGGTCGCGCAGCCCGTCTTCGAAGTCGGGGCTCATGAAGCAGGGCGGCTGCCAGAACCGGAAGGCCGCCGCGTAGGGCAGTGGGTCCTTGATGTAGTCCGTGGCGCGGAACACGCTCATGGAACCGGCTGCATGACGTGCGACGATGTCCGCCACGCGCGTTTCCTCCAGCTCGAACTGGTAGCGGTCCGATGCCTCCGATCCTGCTTCGAAGAGTGGGATGATGTCGCGGCCAACCGCAGCGGCCAGCGGCGCCGCCGCAGGATGGCGGGACGTCTTCAATTGCCGAAGCAGGGACAGAAGTTCTTCCAGGACTCCCCGCTTCTCGTCAGCTGAACAGTCCCCCAGTTGAGCGCGCAGGGCGGAAACGGTCGAATCTACGAATTTCGTTTGTTCCGGTGTCACAGTCATTTCTCATCGGTTTGATCCCGCTCGCCCCGATAACTGACTATCAGGGGGAGCGTTAACAAAATCATAAAATGAATGGGAAAGTTCCGTGACAACCGAGCCGAAACCAGCTCTCCCGGGCTTGTGTCAGTCCGTCGCCTGCTTCAGGAACTCGACAAGATCACGCCTGTCGCGCGGGTCAGTCAGGCGCTGCACGGGCATCTTGGTGCCGGGGAACATCTTGTCCGGCCCGATGTCGAACAACAGATCAACCGTTTCCTCCGTCCAGATCACATCGCTGCCATCCAGGGCATCGGAAAAGTCGTATCCCGGATGCGTCCCGGCCCGTCGGCCGAACAATCCGGCAAGGCTGGGCCCTGACCGTGGCGGGCCGCCATCTTCCAGGGCATGGCATATTGCGCATTTGCGGAACTGGAAGCTGCCGCGCTCCACCGGGTCCTGAGAGTCCGCCAAGGCGCGAGACACCCGCTCGACGGGGCGGAAACGGGTGGCCTCCCCAATGACAGACTGTCCATCGGCAGTACGCCAGGCGCGCACGACGGAATCGATGCCCGCCGCGTAGATGTGACGTCCGTCCGGTGCAAAATCCAGCGCCCAGACTGCTCGGTAATGCTCGATCTGCAGGGATATGCGCGGCGCAGTTTCCCCGTCCCAGATCAGCAGCGTTCCGCCGACCCCGCCGGACGCGATCGCACGACCGTCCCGGGATACGGCAACGGTCAGCACCGCGCCATCATGGGGTTCCACCAGTTCACGGGTCATCTCGCCTGTCTCGCGGTTCCAGACGCGAACCGTCTTGTCGGCGGAACCGGTAACCAGTGTCGCCCCATCCCCGGAAATCGCCAGGGCATTGATGGGGAATCCGACACGGGAGAAGCGGAAAGGCTCCCCTTCCTTCAGGGGCCAGATCCAGACATCGCCGTCATAGCCCGCCGAAATGACGTCCGCACCATCCGGGGAGAAAACCAGATCGTTGACGCTGTTGTCATGGCCCTCGAGCACCTGCAACGACCGGCCTGTTTCCGCGTCCCAAAGGCGCACCGTACGGTCCCAGGATGCCGTTGCCACCAGTTTCCCGTCCGGCGAAGCCGCGACGGCAACCACTTTCTTGGTGTGTCCGGAGAGGGTGAGCAATTCCCGACCCGTATCGCCGTTCCAGATACGGGCGGTTCCATCATCGCTGGCCGTCACGACACGCGGTCGCTCTGCGCCTGCCGCGGCCGGCAGGAAGGCGACGGCGTTCACCCCCGCCTCATGGCCATAGAACCGGGTCAACTGCTCACGGCTGTCCACCGACCACAAAATGGCCAGATCGTCGAATCCTGCCGTGGCGGCAAATTGCCCGTCCGGTGACAGGACCACATCGCGCACTGGCGCGCCGTGACCGATGAAGTCCGCCTGGGCCGATCCGATGCGGCCCAGGCACAGGCCAACAATCATGCAGGCAACCGCCAGAGCGACAGAGCGCGACACTTTGCCGGTCATGAAAACGCTCTCCCGCTCATGACTGCGGTACCGCCCCTCGTCGTTACTCGGCTGGCGCGTGCTGTCCGGATGACTGCTTGGACTGCATTTCTTCGACCCAGAGGGAATGGTGCTCCTTCGCCCAGTTCAGGTCGACCTGTCCGCTGCCCATGGCGTCGAATGCGCCTTCCATGCCCAGGGATCCGATATAGATATGCGCAAGGATCACCGCGATCATGAACATCGACACGACCGAATGCCAAAGCTGCGCCAGTTGCTGTTCCTGCATCGGTGTCAGGTCGGTGGGCAGCCCCAGCCCGAACACATTCAGCAGGGCAAAGGTGTCGGCGAACATGGTTGTCGTGAACGGATCCAGCAGCGCCCAACCGGAGAGGCTGAGCGAAAGACCGCCAAGGATCGTGATCCAGAAAACGATCTTCTGGCCGGCATTGAACTTTTTCGCCGGGGGATGGGTGCCCTTGGAGAACAGCCCCCCTGCCTGGGCGATCCATTTCAGATCATGCCGGTTCGGAATGTTGTGGACGACCCACATGACGAAGATCATGACCAGCCCGACCATGAAGGCGAAGGCGACCCAGTTATGGACCCATTTCCCCGCCAGTGAAATCGTCGCGAACGCGTCCTTTCCAATCACGGGAATCAGGATGTAGCGGCCGTACAGAATGTTCAGGCCGGTGATCGCCAGAATGATGAAGGAGCCTGCGGTCAACCAATGACCACACCGTTCGATCAGATTGAAACGCTCGATCGTCGTGCCCGCGGGTCCATGTTCGATCTTGATGCGACCGCGGAACAGGAAAAACGCGGCGAGCAGAAACAACATGCCGGCCACGGCCCAGACACCATAGGTCGACAGCGGACCGTTCCGCAGCGCCCGCCATGTGCTGCCTTCCGCCTGAATCAGGTTTCCTTCGCCGGCTCGAATGGCCCGCCAGAGTTCGGAGTCGCTGGAACTGCCGAGCGCATCGCCCGGAACCTGCCCCTGGGCCTGCGCCAAGGCTTCACCGGTACCGGGGAATGCCTGCGGCGCCAGGTAAAGCACAGCCGCCAGAACGGTCAACGCGACCAGATGAAATCTCATGCCTTTCATCCCAACCTCCATGATCCGGCGGCATGGCTGCCGCGGGCGCGCCTGCCCGGCGCTTTTGATGACTGTCCCCGATATGTCAGGGAGACTTCTGCTGACTGGCGCGGCCGCGCAGGGCATCGAGCGTGTCTTCGCTCAATGCCGAATCCTGCTGGCCCTGATAGACGCCCGGCTCGAAGAATTTGATGCGGTCCTGCTCTTCTTCCCGGCAACCCGCCGTAAAAAGTACAGCTGCCGTTCCAGCAATCAGAAGCAGGGAGCGATTGATGTGTCGGTACTGCATGGGTATCGATCGACCTTCGTTTTTCAGGGGCGGCGGACGGCCGCATGTCCTGGAAAAAGAGGCGCCGGAACCGGACCGGCCACCGACGCCTCCAGAGACGGCATCAACCGGCCATCATTGTGCCGCCCGGTACACAGCCCGGGACGGCACGCCGATGACGCGATCAGGTACCTTTCTGCTCGTAGGCCGTGCCCCAGCCCCAGGCGCCCGAGCCGAAGCCGCGAGACACCACGCGTTCGCGGTAGATGTCGGAGATGACATCCCCATCGCCCGCGAGAAGGGCCTTTGTGGAACACATTTCCGCGCAAAGCGGCAACTTGCCTTCGGCCAGACGGTTGCGACCGTATTTCTGGTACTCCGCCTGAGACATGTTGTCCTCGGGGCCGCCGGCGCAGAAGGTGCATTTGTCCATCTTGCCGCGGCTTCCGAAGTTGCCCGCCTGAGGATACTGAGGCGCACCGAACGGACATGCGTAGAAGCAGTATCCGCAGCCGATGCACAGATCCTTGGAGTGCAGCACCACACCTTCTTCGGTCTGGTAGAAGCAATCCACCGGGCAAACCGCCATGCACGGCGCATCCGAACAATGCATGCAGGCGACCGAGATGGACCGCTCGCCCGGCTTGCCGTCGTTGATGGTGACGACCCGCCGGCGATTGATCCCCCACGGGACCTCATGCTCGTTCTTGCACGCCGTGACGCAGGCGTTGCATTCGATGCAGCGTTCCGCGTCGCAGAGGAATTTCATACGTGCCATAGTTCAGTCCTCCCTCTTAAGCGCGTTCGATCCGGCACAGGGTACACTTGGTCTCCTGCATGTTGGTCACCGAGTCGTACCCATAGGTCTGGGCCGTGTTCGACGATTCACCCAACACATAGGGATCCGCCCCTGCCGGATATTTTTCGCGGAGGTCCTGACCCTGGTACCAGCCACCGAAATGGAACGGCATGAAGACCACGCTATTGCCGACACGTTCGGTCACCATCGCCATGACGTTGACCTTGGCGCCTTCGGGACTGTGCACCCAGACACGATCGCCATCCTTGATGCCCAGATTGTTGGCATCACGCGGATTGATTTCGACGAACATGTCCTGCTGCAGTTCCGCAAGCCACGGATTGGACCGCGTTTCGTCCCCGCCGCCCTCGTACTCGACCAACCGGCCGGAGGTGAGGATGATCGGGAAGTCCTTCGAGAAGTCCTGCTGCTGGATCGACGCATAGCGGGTCGGCAGACGGTACATCTTCCGATCCTCGTAGGTCGGATAGTCCGCCACCAGATCGCGGCGCGGCGTATACAGCGGCTCGCGGTGGGTCGGCACAGGGTCCGGGAAGTTCCAGACCACGCAGCGGGCCTTTGCGTTCCCGAAGGGCGCGCAGCCGTGCTGAATGGCAACGCGCTGGATGCCGCCCGACAGGTCGACCTTCCAGTTCGTCTTCGGACCGGCAACGGCATCGATCGCGGCTCTTTCCTCCGCGGTCAGATCACCGTCCCAGCCGAGATCCATCAGCATCTGCATGGTGAATTCCGGATACCCGTCCTGGATTTCCGATCCCACGGAATACGAGCCTTCGGCCAGCAGGTTGTCGCCGTCCCGTTCCACGCCGAAGCGCGCCCGGAAGGTCAGACCGCCTTCGGCCACCGGCTTGGACGGATCGTACAGGATCGGCGTCCCCGGATGGCCCATTTCCGGCGTCCCCCAGCACGGCCACGGCATACCGTAGTATTCGCCGTCGCAAGGACCGCCGATCGCCTGAAGCGTCGTCCGGTCGAAGGTATGCTGGTTTTCCATATGCTTGCGCATACGTTCCGGCGACTGACCGGTATAACCGATCGTCCACATACCGCGGTTAAACTCCCGCGTGATGTCTTCGATCAGCGGCTCGTCATTGTCCTGGATGGTGATGTTCTTGAACATCTCATCCGCCATGCCGAGCTTCTTGGCCAGCTTGTACATGATGGTGTGGTCCGGCAGTGATTCGAACAGCGGTTCGACCACCTTCTCACGCCATTGCAGCGACCGGTTGGACGCCGTCACCGAGCCGTAGGTTTCGAACTGCGTCGCCGCCGGCAGCAGATAGACGCCGTCCTTGCGGTCGTGCAGCACGGCCGAGACCGTCGGATACGGATCCACCACGACCAGCAGGTCGAGTTTTTCCATCGCCGTCTTCATTTCCGGCAGACGGGTCTGCGAGTTCGGGGCGTGGCCCCAGAACACCATGGCCCGCAGATTGTCCGGCTGGTCGACGTTTTCCTTGTCTTCCAGCACGCCGTCGATCCAGCGCGACACCGGGAAGCCAGCGGTTTCCATCAGATCCTTGGAAGCGAACCGTCCGACCATGTAGTCGTAGTCCACGTCCCAGACTCGGGACCAGTGCTTCCAGGCACCGGCCTTCACGCCGTAATAACCGGGCAGGGTGTGACAGAGCACGCCCAGATCGGTCGCTCCCTGCACGTTGTCATGGCCGCGGAAAATGTTCGTTCCGCCGCCAGCCTTGCCCATGTTCCCAAGCGCCAGCTGCAGGATGCAGTAGGCCCGGGTGTTGTTGTTGCCGTTTGTATGTTGGGTCCCGCCCATACACCAGATCACGGTGCCGGGACGGTTGTTGACCAGCGTCCGCGCAACACGCTTCAGCTGCGAGCCCGGCACGCCGGTAACACGTTCGGTCTCCTCGGGAGTCCAGCGGGCGACCTCGGTGCGGATCTGATCCATCCCCCAGACACGCTGGCGGATGAATTCCTTGTCTTCCCAGCCGTTCTCGAAGATGTGCCACAGGATACCCCAGACCAGGCCGACATCGGTGCCCGGGCGGAACCGGACATATTCGTCGGCATGCGCGGCCGTACGCGTGAAGCGCGGGTCGCACACGATCATCGGCGCATTGTTCATCTCCTTGGCCCGCAGCAGATGCAGCAGCGAGACCGGATGCGCTTCCGCCGGGTTGCCCCCGATCAGGAAGATGGCGCGCGAATTGTGGATATCGTTGTAGGAGTTCGTCATCGCGCCATAGCCCCAGGTGTTGGCAACACCCGCGACCGTGGTGGAGTGACAGATACGCGCCTGGTGGTCCCCGTTATTGGTCCCCCAGAAGGCGTAGAACTTCCGGAACAGATAGGACTGCTCGTTATTGTGCTTCGCGGAGCCCAGCCAATAGACCGAATCCGGTCCCGACTGCTCACGGATTTCGAGCATCTTGTCGCCGATTTCCTCGATCGCCTGATCCCAGGAAACCTGCGTCCATTTTCCGTCCACCAGCTTGGTCGGATATTTCAGCCGACGTTCGCCATGGGCGTGCTCGCGGACCGAAGCCCCTTTCGCACAATGGGCACCGAGATTGAACGGGCTGTCGAAGCCGGGCTCCTGCCCGGTCCAAACACCGTTTTCCACCTCGGCCATGACGGTGCAGCCGACGGAGCAATGCGTGCAGACCGATTTTACGGTCTGGACATTCTCGCCGGTGCCGGGCGCGTTCGCCGCTTCCGCACGCTTGGTCATCAGCCCCGCCGGAGCCGCGGCAGCCACCGCGATCCCGCCGGCCGTCAGGCCCGAGCGCTTCAGGAAGGTACGTCGATCCACCGCATTCCCGGACACGGCCGTGAAGGCCGCTGCCGAACGGGGGCCATTTGCAACCCCGCTGGTCTTTTTCCGGAGCATGTCTCTCCCTTTCCTTTTTTTGACCGGTCCCGTCCGAGCGCCTGTTGCGCCGGCCGTCCGGCCCCTCCTTTATCGATATCGAAAACGCTACCTGTTTCGCGTCCCCGGGACGCTGCGCATCCGACCCGTTAGCGACGGGCCCGCGCCGGCTCGATCAGAACCGGGCGAGGTCGTAATAGGTCTTCACATGCGCGGATTCCCGATAGTCGCCCGCCCCTTCGATGATCTCCTCCGCCTGTGCGGGGGCGACACCGATGGCGGCGGCTACCGCACCGGCTCCCACGGCGGCGCCCTTTCCGGCGGCCCCGAAGAACTGGCGACGGCTGACGCTATCGTCCTTATCGCTCATGCTGACATCCTCCCTTTCAAAAGGGTTGGTCCAAAAAGAACCCTCACACCGACTGCGGTCATGCCCGGGCAATCATCCCGAAGCTCTGTTCCTCGATCGTCATGAAGATCCGACCGATCCGACCGACATGTCGGTACGCATCGGCTGTCTTCGCCTTTTCAAGATCGGCGAAGAATTTCCCGGCCCAGGGTTTCAGATGGGCCGCAAAGAACTGGTCCTGATCGTAGATGTCGAAATCGCCCGTCGCGGTGCCTTCGATCAGATGGCACATGATGTCACAGAGCGATCCGATGTGATCTTCCGGCTCCTTGACCGAGGCCGGACGCGCGAATCCCAGGCGACGCATGTCGCCCCGCAATTCCGCCAGCGGCTTCTCGTTCAGGAAACCCGTCAGGTAGTACGAAGCGAAGGGCAGCAACTCACCGCGCCCGACGCCGATGAAGAGGTCCTGATACTCGCGCGACAGGCTGGCCGCTTCCGCCGTGCCCAACGCTTCGACAAGCGCGCCGGCTGCCGAGCCGAGGTCGGTTTCGGAACTCACGAAGGGAGACAGCGCCGTCTGTTCGGACGCTGAGAGCGGGCGCGCCAGCGCCCGGGTCAGAAAAGCATAAAGCGCCTGACGCGCCAGTTCCTCCGGCGTGCGATCAGGCTGACTTGAGGTCTCCAGGGCGAGATTGTCTCGCGTGCCTGTCACCGTGTCCCCTCCTATTCGTCGGAGCGCGTCTGAGACACACCCCGCATCGGGTTCGATCACCATGACGGCAATGCTATTTCAGATCGACCCGACGCTTTGTTATTGCGACTTATTCGCAACGTTCCAACTTTGAGCATAAAGCCACAATTTTGTTGCGAAAAATTGGCATTACCAATTTCATTATGTCCGATCACCGTCATCCTGTCTACGGTCGGTTTCACCCTCTGGATCTTCTACTTCCGCGATTTCCACAGAGGCGTCTTCACCTTCCTCGGCGGTTTCCTCGTCCGTCTCGGCAGACTGACCGCCATCGGGATCGCCGCCAGCCTCCTGAAGCTCTTCGACGGTTTCGGTTTCGGCGACTTCTTCCTCTTCCGGTTCGTCCCGTCGATAGCCCCGACCGACCTGATAGGCAGTCTGCATGTTTGCGACGACACGGGCGGCATCCGTGAAATCTTCGCCGTAATCCACCAGGCCATCCAGATTGGCGAGCACGGGATTGCTGCGCCAGAGCCGGCGGAGCGCCAGATTGCGCAACTGCCCGGGCACATCAGGGGCCATGAACTGCTTGAAATCCGAATCGGGGCCCAAGGTTTCAGGATCCGGCAATCCCAGTTCCTCGGCCTGCCGCCGCAACTCGCCCTCGGTCAGCTCGACGGGCTCCTGTGGCGCCCCTTCTTCGGGCGCCGCACCGGCGCGATCGTCGCGTGCGGGCGGTTTGGTTTTCACCGGCGCCTCGGCAGAGACATCCAGGGTCTGCAGCCCGTCGTCCCGCGCATCCTCCGCCTCGGCGACGGCAACGCCGGCTACCGGCTTCGACCGCCTGTTCTGGGCCTTGCGCCGCGACCAGCGGCTGAGGAAACGATCCTGTGACATGGGTTCAGTTCAGCTTGGACTTGTCATAGAAGCGCTGTTCGATCGGATGCAGAACCTTCCCGAAAGCAGGTTCCTCACGCCGGAAATCCTTGCGCTTGCGCTTCTTGAACGGCGCCTCCTGATGATGCCGATCCACAAAGGCCTGCACCCAGGCGATGAGGCCTTCCGTCATCGGCACCGGCTCCACGATATCTTCCCCGCAATCCAGGAAGTCCTGGGCCTCGAAGGGTGATGCCGTGGCCCGGACAGCGGAAATCTCGGGTGCCTCGGGGTCGTCATCTTCCGGATCCGGCGCGCGCAGAACGACATAGATCGACGGCACCTCATTCGCGAGGTTCACCAGATAGGCCTCGGTTTCCTTGCGGTGCAGTTCCAGCTCCAGAGTCGCGATTTGAAACCGTTCAACGCCGTCCGTCTGGTCCAGCAGTTTCCATTCGGTGATTTCCGATGCACCGGGCAACACGGCGACTGGCCGCCACGTATGACTGATCCAGCGACTGGTCGCGGGGCGCTTTTCCACCACGATCCCCAGAGGCATGCGAATCTCGCGGGCATCGAAGGCATCCGACTTCTGATTGGGCATCGACCGGGGTGCCTCCTTCCCTGTTTCGGCCGCTTTCGGAATTCCGTCCGAAAATCCGACCTTTGCAGTACAGTTTAGAATTGGTCTGACCAATCTTGCCACGCACCACCCCTTAGACAATACTGTGTATAATCTTGATTCATGGTGATTCCGGAAATAGAACATATCATCACATTGTTTTGCAGGGCACATGATGGACAATCACGATTCAGCGGTGATGCTGGCCGTCAGACTGGTTCTGGAAGGCGATTATCAGCTCTACGGAATCATCGGACTGTCGCTGCAGGTCAGCCTGATCGCGACACTGATCGCGACTTTTGTAGGCCTGCCGCTCGCGGCATGGCTGGCCATTGCCCGCTTTCCGGGACGCGGCGCGGTCGTGACCGTCCTGAACGCCTTGCTGGGACTGCCGCCGGTGGTGGTCGGCCTGTTCGTCTACCTGTCCCTGTCGCGGGCCGGTCCGCTGGGCGATCTCGGCCTTCTGTTCACGCCGGCCGCGATGGTGATCGCACAAACCATCCTGATCACCCCGATCGTTACCGCAATCGGACTCCGCAGCCTGGAAGATTTCGACGCCGAATATGCCGAACAGCTCCGTGCCCTGGGGCTTTCGCGGTGGGAACGGGCGCAGACTCTCCTGGTGGAAGCGCGTTTCAGTCTGGCCACCGCAATCCTCGCCGGATTCGGGCGGGCGGTCGCTGAAGTCGGTGCAGTGATGATCGTCGGCGGAAACATCGCCGGTGTGACGCGTGTCATGACAACCGCAATTGCCCTGGAAACCAGCAAGGGTGACCTCGCGCTCGCTCTCGCACTCGGCATCGTCCTGATCGCCATTGCAATTGCCGTGAATGCTGCCGCCTCCCTTGCGCGCGAATACGGCCGCCGTGCGGCCGGCGAAACCCGCGCCCCGGGAGAAACCTGATGCCGCGCGACGTGACGAGTTCGGGCGTCAGGGGCGCTGCGGCAGAAACCGATCTGGTTTCTATCCATGACGTCCGTGTCCGACGTGGCGGACGCAACATACTGGACATTCAGAGCTGGTCCCTGCCCCTCACCGGCGGTGTGACAGCCCTGATCGGCCCCAACGGAGCGGGCAAGACGACGCTGCTGAGGCTGCTGCACGATCTGGTCCGGCCGGATTCCGGACGTCTGGAATGGCCGGGGAACGGGGCGCCCCCGCGAGCGATCCTTCTGCAAAACCCGGTTCTGCTGCGCCGGACCGTGTCGGCCAATCTCGATTTTGTGCTCAAGCGCAAGGGACTGGACAAGGCCGAGCGCCAAAATCGCATCGACCACCTGCTCGACCGGGCGCGACTGTCCGACCGCCGCAATGCCGTGGCGCGCCACTTGTCCGGCGGTCAGCAACGGCGGCTGGCGCTTGCCCAGGCCCTGGCCCAGGCACCGCGCGTGCTGCTGCTGGATGAGCCGACCGCGGGGCTGGATCCTGCGGCCGCCGCATCGCTGGAGGCCATAATGGCGGAAATCGCCGGCGAAGGGATCGCCGTGATCCTTTCGTCGCACGAGATGGGACAGGTTCGCCGTCTGGCCGACCGCGTGCTGTTCCTGAATGCCGGTCGCGCGATCGAATCCGGTCCCCTGCCCACAATATTCGACGCACCGAAGACACCAGAACTCGAAGCCTTCCTGAGAGGAGACCTGATATGCTGAAGAAGTTCCTGCCCGGCTTGGTGCTGGCCACTGCACTGATGGTCGCCAGCCTGCAGACCGGCCACGCGGCCGACCGCTTCATCACCGTTGCGTCGACCACTTCAACGGCGAATTCCGGCCTGTTTGATCATTTGCTGCCGGCCTTTACCGAAAAGACAGGGATCGAAGTACGGGTCGTGGCCGTCGGCACCGGCCAGGCAATCAAGCTGGCGCGCAACGGCGATGCGGACGTCCTCTTCGTCCATCACAAACCGTCGGAGGAGAAATTCGTCGCCGAGGGATTCGGCGTGGAGCGTGTCGACGTCATGTACAACGACTTCGTCCTTGTCGGGCCGGATGACGATCCGGCCATGGTAAAAGATGCCGACGACATTCTGGCCGCGCTGCAAACAATTGCGCACCGTGGCGCGGCCTTCGCATCGCGCGGCGACGACAGTGGCACGCACAAGCGGGAGCGCGCGCTGTGGGCGGCCGCCGGCCTGGAAAGCCCGTCCGGTGACTGGTATCGCGAAACCGGGTCCGGCATGGGCGCCACGTTGAATATTGCGCATGGCATGGGTGCCTATGCGCTGACCGACCGGGCGACATGGCTGTCTTTCAAGAACAAGGACGGCTTCGATATCGTTCATGAAGGCGACAAGCGCCTGTTCAACCAGTACGGCGTCATCGCGGTCAGCGCCGACCGCTTTCCCCACGTTAAGATCGATGATGCGACAGCCTTCGTGACCTGGATCACATCGAAGGATGGGCAGGCCGCGATCGCCGCGTACAAGCTGGGCGGCACGCAGCTTTTCTTCCCCAATGCCCCGTCGCAAGGGAGCTGAAAAACAGCCCCAGATCGAGAATTCGCATTGCGGCAACGCACCGCCGGCCGAACGCGCCGGCGGGGCGTTCTCCTACCAGGGTATGGTTCGATTTGGTTGCATGAAATCTTTTCAGATGAAATCAGCCGATCCACACATATGTCATTTGGCAGTCGGATGCCTGCATCATCGGGCCCGCACCGCAGTCGTCCGGAATTTCCCCGGCTGCGGTGGAAAGCGAGACCGATCCCGTGTCCGGTCCCGTCCACAATGATGGAGAACACACATGAAACGCGTACTTCTTGCTGCCGCCGCGATTGCAATGATCCCCGCTGCCGGTGCGACCGCCGCATCCGTCGGCGCCGTCCAGACGCCCAACCCGGCCGCCCATGCGGACAGTGGCGTCATTCAGGTCGCGGAAGTGAAGAAGAACGGCAGTCTTGCCGATGAGAAAGCCGCCGTGAAGGAAACTTTCGAAGAATGGGCCGAGAAGGTCGGCGAGACCGCAGAAGGTGCCGGTAACGACGCTGGCGACGCCGCATCGAAGGCCTGGGCGAATGTGAAAAGCGCCTGGGGCGAAGTGAAGGACGCGTCCGAGGAAACCTGGGACGACGCCAAGGCGGGCTTTGACGATGCCATCGATCGTCTGGAAAAGGCTTTCGAGGAGTAAGTCCTACCCGTTCATGACGACCCGGCCGCAGGACGAGACATCATAACCTCCAAGTTTCTCGGCCTGCGACCGGAACGTCTGACTGCGGGAAACCGCCAACAGCGCCTGGAACGGCGGCTCGAAATAGTCCCGCCGATCTACGGCGATATCATAGCGCTCCGTCGCCAGCGGCACGAAAGCCAGATTGAACCGCTTCGCCGCCGCCGCAATTCCGAAGGCCGCATCGGCCTCCCCGTCCGCGACCGCCGTCGCCGCCTCCGTCTCGCTCTGGGCGACGGTTTCGTCCAGTTTGAGACGGCCCGACGCCAGGCCCGCCTGGGCGACAAGCCCTTCCAACAATACCCGGCTACCCGCCTCCGGCTGACGCGGACGCAGAACCGCCCCCTTCTGCGCCAGATCCGATAGCGATTTTATCCCTTTCGGATTTCCCGCGGGCAGGATCAGCCCCTGCTCGCGCCGTGCCCACTCGATCAGCACGACCTGCGATGCGGCGACGCCGCCCTGCCCACCGTCCGAGAACAGATGGGTATTGGCTTCCCCGCCGATTGGATGGGAGCCGCTAAGCCTCGGCACATGCAGTCCGCAGAAGAGCGCATCCCCATCCAGAAACCGGCGCAATCCATTCAGGCTTCCCTCGAAAAGCATGGCGATCCCGGCATCGGCTCGGCGCAGGGCCCATTCCAACAGGGGATCGTGGCTTCCTGCCGCGATCATCGGACGGGGCGTGCCGCGGTCTACGGAGATGCCAGAAGTGCCTGAGGCAACCCAGAGGTCGATCAGCGGTTTCGGAAACAGGAGTTTGCCGGTCACGCGGGTACAAGGAATCCGATCAGTCGCAACCAGGTCATAGACCTTGCGCTCCTTGATCCGAAGATAGTCGGCGACTTCGGCCGTTGTCATAAGATGCTGCTGCGACATCTGGAAAGGTCCGGACGGATACCCTAAACCTATTGGAACAAAGACTCTTGAACGCCATCCTACAACGCACGATCCAGTGTGAAAGCGGGAATCCGTGACCCAGTCAGACCTGACCCTGCCGCCCCTGCTGACCCCGATGGGGTTTTCCGCCGAAGCGGACCTGCCGAGCGAAACTCTCTACCGTGCCCGCCGGGGACGGCTCGATCCCGGAACGGTCTGCTATTCGGAGCGCCCGGACCAGTTGGACGCGATTCTGGTCCTGGCACCGGAAATGCCCCTCCAACAAGCCATCCAGGTCATCTATCCGATGAATCTTGCCGGAAACGATGCCCTGGGCGCCATCATGCCGCCCGGGGTCGGGGTTCACATGGCCTGGCCCGACCGGTTTCTGGTCAACGGCGCCCTGGCCGGAGGCGTCGCATTGTTCACGGAGCAGCAGGACCTGTCGGCCGTGCCGGACTGGATGCTGGCACGGATTCGCATCGACATCATGGGCGCCCCGCACGACCCCGACCCGGGCCGGCGGGTCGACCGGACATCGCTCTACGAAGAGGGCGCGGGCGAAGCCTCCGCACCGGCGTTGCTGCAGGCCTATTGCCGCCACTTCATGAGTTGGCTGGATCGATGGCAGCGTGGCGGCATGTCGGCCGTGGCGACGGCCTGGCTGGACCGCGCCGCGGGTCGGGAATCCGACCAAACCTTCCCGGCGGAAGATCGACCCGTTTCCGGCCGGGTCACCGGATTATCCGAATCGGGTGATCTGACACTCAAGGTTGGTGAAGACACCTGTTCATTGCCTCTGTCCGGGGTCCTGCACGGCCCCAGTTGGGAGTTGTAATCATGGCCGCACGTCCGGATTTCTGGATCTCGTCAGGATATGGCCTGACCCCCCCGAACGCATCGGGCCAACTGCCGGTTACCGACGACCTGCTGCGTGCCTATCTGGCACGGCCGGAACTGGCACCGGTTGCGGAATCCTGTTCCGCCGAACGGGACGTCCACGCCGCGCTGATCGACGATCCCCGGCAAACCGTCGACGACACCCGGCTTGCGTCATTCGAAGACAGCGACACGGCATACAATTACGGCATCTTCCTGCAGTTCCGGAATTTGCTGCTCGACGCCGGCACGCTGGAAGCCGCCTATTCGCGTCTGGTCCGCGGGGTCGACTTTCCCGTTCCGGGCCTGTTCATGGATCAACTTGTCCACGCCCTGATCCGCCACATTCTGGACGACAACCAAAACCCGTTGCAGGCCCGGGCGGCGGAGCTGCTGTTCCGAAGCCAGCGGGTCACGATCCAGGACGGTCAGATCATGATGGCCGACGAGGAAACGGTGGACCGCTTTGCGACGACCGGCGGCTTCGGCGATCTGGGCCGGCTGCTGAAGGAAAGCAACACCGCCATGCGGGAGGTCGACCTGGACGTGCTGACCGAGGAAAACGGACAGATGTACTGGGCCCGCTCCGACCGGTTCGACACGGTGCTGGACCTGACCTTCCCCCGCCCCGGACTCGATGCGTTTTGCCGCGTCCTGGAGAAATGGGTCGCCTATTTCCTGAGCCTGGAGACGCGCATCCATCCGGTTCAATCGATCCGGGACGAGCGATGGGTCTGGCATACCGGCCTGGATGCGGATTCCTCTGCGCTGTTGAACGATCTCTATCGCGGGGAGGAGCCGGAGGAGGATAGACTGGCGCGGCTGCTGTCGCTGTTCCGGATGGAGATCAAGAGCGAGGACGCCGTGATCGACCGCGTGCGCGGCCGACCGATCTATCTGGGACTGGCCATGGATTCTTCCGGGACCCTGCGCATGAAGCCGCAAAACCTGCTGGTCAATCTGCCGATCAGCGAAGCCGCCTAAACACGAGGAGATGCGAGATGAATGAAGACGCGATGAACATGTCGATCCGGAAGTTCCTGAAGAAGGTCGGCGTGACCTCCCAGCGCGAGATCGAAACCGCCATCCGCGACGCCGATACCGACGCTCTGCCGGGCACCCTGAACGCCAAGGTCGTGCTGACGGTCGATGGGGTCGATCTGGAAGTCGCGATCGACGGCACGATCGAACTGAAGTAGGCAAACGCCATGCTGGGCCGCGTGATTGCTCTTCTGGTGATGGTCGGGTCGGCTGGGATGCTGGCCTATTACCACCGCGCGGACCTGATGCCGGCCCCGGAAGTGCCGCTGGACCCCGCGGAAGCGGCCTTCAGTGCCTGCCTGAAGGACCGCGCCGAGGGCATCGAGACAATGCGCGGCGACGGCACAATCTCCGAGCAGCAGGCGGCACTGTTCCTGTCACGGGCGGAGGCCCTGTGCCGGGCGACGGCAGCGCCCGGACAGTAGCGGGAATCAGTCGAGGTCTTCTTCCCCGCGATCCCGGGCCGCCAGATAGTCATCGGTCGTGCGGGGCATGGGGCGCCCGCCGGCCGCCAGATGCGGCTCCTCAGTGAAGACCGCCTGGACGCGGCAATCCTCGCACATTTTCAGCCGATCCGCCCCGGTCCCCTGGAACATCCAGTGCTTGCCGCCCAGCGTCGCAATCATCTTGTCGATGGTCGATTTCGCCGCAAAGGGTTTACCGCACGAAATGCACTCGAAGGGCTCTTCTTCCTTGACGATTTCCCGCTCGTTCGCGCCCTCGCCGAACCGGTACCGCGGTTCCAGTGCGATGACCTTCTCCGGACAGGTGTTCTTGCAAAGTCCACACTGGATGCAGGCGCTTTCCTGGAAACCCAGTTGCGGCCTGTCCGGGTTGTCCGTCAGGGCGTTTGTCGGACAGGCCCCTACGCAGGAAAGGCAGAGCGTGCAATTCTCGGCATCGATCCGCAGCCGCCCGAAGGCGCTGCCCGGCGGCAGGGACACGTGATCCGCCGCATCCGGCGCATGCTTTCGCAGGTGTTCGGTCGCAAGGCGCATGTTCGTGCGCTTTTCCGGTTGCGGCAGGAAACTCGCGGCAGCCTTGACCCCGTGCTTCGGCTTGCGGGCATCCCACAGCGCGTCTTCCAACCCATCCGGATCATCCGTGACGAGTACATCGACAAGTCCGGAATCGTAGCCCAACCCGGTAAGGATCGCTTCCGCCAGCCCGGCCTGCTGCGCCAGCCCGTCCAGTTCCGCACGTCGTTTCTCACCGGCCAGCAGCACGATGCGTTCCGCACCATAGGCAAAGGCGGTCAGCAGAAACTCCGCATTCACAGCGGTCGTCTCGTTTACGGCAAAGGGGATCGCCCGGGCCGGAAGCCCCCTGCCGAACCGCGCGCTGGCATCGATCAGGCCGCCCCCATGCTCCGCTGCGTGCACGACCAGGACCGGCCGTTTCCCGCCGCTGGCCAGATAGGTCGAGAGAAGCGTACGCGTACGCTCGGCAAGAAACTGGTCCGAAGGATAGGTGTAGGACGCCGCCTGGGTCGGGCACACGCTGTTGCACGACCCGCAGCCCCCGCACAGATAGGGATCGATCGCAACGGATTCCCCGTCCGGCTGAATGGCCGATGCGGGACAGACGTCCAGACAGCGGGTACAGCCGGTGATCCGGCTACGGGAATGGGCGCATAGTTCGGACCGGAACGCGACATAGCGCGGTTTCTCGAACTCGCCGACCAGATCCGATGCCGCGAAGATGGCCTTCTGCACGGCTACCGGGTCTGCAGGATCGGCGCGCAGATACCCGTCGCGGCGCTCATGGGACGGAAACATCGGCGCGCGCCCGGACAGGTCCAGAATGACATCGCATTTCGCCGCGGCGCCATTGGCGGCCCGTCCGAAGGTCAGGGTGTCGCGCGACGCCGGATTCAGCGGCGCATAACTGTCGACGTTGATCTCGAAATCACCCAGATGTCCTTGCGCGGCCGCAACGCGTCCCGTCGCTGTCATCAGATCCATCATGCCGAGCGGCAGCAGATCTTCGGTATCGGTCAGCAGCAGCGAAACCGTCATCCGACCTTCGAGTTGCCGCGCGGCATCGAGAGCAACCTGTCCGGCACCGTATACGAGGCAGATTCCGGAGGACGGCATTTCAACGGTCTGGACGTCCGGCGCCTTCAGCGCGGCTTCCTTCAGAAGGGCGGCAATTTTCGGCGTGGCACGTTCGGCCTCCCGTGACCACCCGCCGGTTTCCCGGATGTTGACCAGTTTCGGAACGGTATCGAGTCCGGCGTCTTCGATCGCTTCGGCGAAAGCGGCGCCTTCCTGGGTGCAGGCGATCACGAGGTCACCGCCGGACCGCGCCGCGGTGGCGACCTTGCCGATCTGATCGCGGCAAAGGAGGCGACTGACAGCACAATTCTCCGCCCCACAGGCCTTGGCGATCTCCGCGCCGTCAAGCGGCATTGTCCCCGCGCAGTCGCAAACCAGTACCGTGCTGTCGCCCAGCTTCATTCCCTTCTCCCTATCCCAGCGCCTGGAAGGCAGGCCAACTGACAAAGCCGTGTACACCGGGGGTCATGCCGGGGGCTTTCTTATGCTTCTTCCCCTTGTTCAGGGACACCGCCTTATACTGGGACGCGTTCGGATGATCGAAGGCAATCTGGATCGCCTGCTGCTCGCTTTCGGCGCAAACGATCATGACCACGCTGGGATCGGCATCCGGATCCGGGTAACAGTCCAGCGGAAAGACCCGCATCTGGCCCGGTATCGGCGGGACCGCCATCGCCATCAGCCCCCGGTCACGCTCATGTGCCGGGCGACGCTCTTGGCGCCCCGACGGCGGTCGATAACGAAATCATGCCCTTTGGGCTTGCGGGTTATGGCTTCGAAAATCGCCTCATCCAGAAGCTGATCGCCTTCGGACGCGCGCACCGGCGCCCGCAAGTCCGCGGCATCGTCCTGCCCCAGGCACATATACAGCGTCCCGGTACAACTCAGGCGCACGCGATTGCAGCTTTCACAGAAATTGTGGGTCAGCGGCGTGATGAACCCGATCCGTCCACCGGTTTCCTTTACCGTTACGTAACGCGCCGGCCCCCCGGTCACATAGTCCGACTCTTCCAGCGTCCAGCGCGATGCGAGTTCCGCGCGAACCATGCTGAGCGGCCAATACTGATCAATACGCTGCTCGTTCCCGATATCGCCCATAGGCATGACTTCGATGAAGGTCAGATCGAACCCTTCGCCGCCGCACCAGGACACCATGTCGTGGATTTCGCTGTCGTTGACGCCCTTCAGGGCTACAGCATTGATCTTGACATGCAGGCCGGCGCGCTTGGCAGCCATAAGCCCGTCCATCACCTGATCGAACTTGCCCCAGCGGGTAATGGCCGTGAACTTGTCCGGGTCCAAGGTGTCGATGGAAACATTCACCCGCCGGACACCGCAGGCGTAAAGGTCATCCGCGAAGCGCGCCAGCTGGCTGCCGTTCGTGGTCAGGGTCAGTTCACTCAGAGCCCCTGATTCCAGATGACGGCCAAGCGACTTGAACAAGGACATGATATTGCGCCGTACCAGCGGCTCGCCGCCGGTGATCCGCAGTTTGCGCACACCATGGCGGACAAAGGCGGAGCTCACACGATCCAGTTCCTCCAGTGTCAGCAGATCCGATTTCGGGAGGAAGGTCATATCCTCCGACATGCAGTACACACAGCGGAAGTCGCAGCGATCCGTCACCGAAATCCTGAGATAATCAACCGTGCGCCCGAACGGATCGATCAGTTGCGCCATGAACGAACTATCCTTCCACCCCTTGTCGGCACCGTCTCTTGGTGGCCCTTGTTAGAATCAATCTAATGAGTGGCTCCCACCACATCAACTGGTATTACCAATCGACCTGACAAGAACTGTCGACAATGGGAGAGGACCCGGGCCCGTCGGTCAAGCAATGTCGACGACCGCCATCATGCCGCTCTCCTGATGCTCCAATATGTGGCAGTGGAACATCCACCGCCCGGGATTATCGGCGACGAAGGCGATTTCCGCCGTCATGTCCGGCCACAGCAGGACCGTGTCACGCCAGGGCCTGTTTTCCAGGGGCTTGCCGTTGATGCTCACCACCTGAAAGACGTGGCCATGAAGATGTATCGGGTGTGGGAACGCCGTCAGATTCGCCATTTCCAGAACCTGACTGCTGCCCAACGGCAGAGAGAGCAACGGTTCCGGCTCGGTCATGCTGGTCGGAACGGTACCGTTCATCGCCCAGAAGCGGCCAGCCTGGACAAGTTCCCGCATCGACAGGAACTTATCGCCCATATGAGCGCCCTGCATCCCGCCCATGGCGCCACCTTCGAAAACTATCTGATGCCGCTCCGCCTTCTCGACATCCGGTTCCGGCAGGTCATGCGGGCGGAGTGCGGTCGGCGCCGCCGGATTGTCGCGCCCCGATAGTCGGGCCTTCCCCCCGTATTCGAACGACATAAGATGAAAGCGTCGCTGTTCGCCATAGGCGGCATCTTCGATCCGAATCGTCGCGCCTGGGTCTTCCGACATGTCGACGATCAGGTCCGCGCGTTCGCCGGGCCCAAGCCAGACCCGCCCGTCCTTCGGGCGATAGGGCGGAACCGGATGGCCGTCCAGTGCCACGACCCAGGTATCGCCGACCGGGAACTCGGGGGCAAACAGCCGCGCATTCGCGACGTTCACCAGGCGCAACCGAATGCGTTCCCCTGCCCGGACAGGCTCCACCGTGTCCAGCGACCCGTTCACGGTCACGACATTGCCGATTCGGCCGGCATGGCTCTTATCATGTCCAGCACCGAATGCCGCGATGGCCGCGTTGGCATCCATCCGCCAGTCGTCCAGTACCCAGACGATCTCCCGATCGACCGCAATTGCCTCGTCCTCATCGACGATCAGCACACCGTGGAGCCCCCTGCCGATCTGTTCGGATCCCTGGAAATGTGGATGGTACCAGTATGTTCCGGGTTCCGTGAGCCGGAACCGATAATCGAAGCCTTCCCCGGGCCGGGTTGGCGGCTGGCTGATGAACGGAACACCATCCATGTCTACCGGTGGGCGCAATCCATGCCAGTGAACCGTGGTCGGCTGTTCCAACCCGTTTTCCAGCCGCACATCGAGATCGTCGCCGACCCGATATCTCAGCAGCGGGCCGGGGACTGTGCCGCCATAGGCCCAAATGTCGGTAGCCGGCACATCCGGCCCCGCGAAACGGACCGATGCGGGCCGGGCCGAAAGAAGATGCCTTGCGTCCGCCGACGCAGGCCGAACCGATGACGGCCCAAGAGTTGCCGCGAAGCAAGCCACGGCGCCCAGGCCCAGAAATTTTCGTCGTGTGAACATGTGACCTCAGATAGGGTTCACCCCCGGTCGGGCAATGTCATCATTGCGCGCGAAGCGACCGGGCATAAAGCTGAATCGTATCGGCTTCCGCCGCCGTCATTTCGACGGGTGCAGCCGAAGGCGGCAAGGCGGTCGGCGGTTCCACTCCTTCCAGACGAACGAAGGCCGGGTGCGGCGGCCGCGCGAAGAATGTCGCAAACCTTTCTTCCCAATCGTCAAGGTTGTTGACGAGGCCGCGAAAGGACGGCGCCGAGCCCAGGCCATTCATGGTCCGCCCGTCGCCAATCAAATGGCACCGCGCGCAATGCTTCTTGGCCAGAACCACGCCATTCTCAAGTTCCCCGGCGAGGCCGGTCGAAGATCCCGCAACACTTCCGAAAGCAGAGGCAAAAACGGCGAAAATGCCGATTGCTAAACACCGTCTACCCTGCGACGAAGACATGATACAACCTCCTGAAACGCGCAATCCATATTGTGGTACCGTAATGAGTGTAATACCAGCGTTGGACATTGCGATGCATAAGGATCGGTGCAACCATAACGCTGTCCAAACTCGATCGAAATGAGGCATGTCGTACCAGTTCCTATCTCGCAGCGGCCTTCTGGACGAAAATCTGGACATCCGCACCGGCACTGTCTGGCGCAAGACAGCCCTGCGCATGGCGCTACTTGCCCTCATGTGCATCGGGCTTCCCACTCTGCTGGAAATTTCCGCATATCGGGAAACGGTCGCCCAGGCACGGGTCGATGCACGCGAGGACCTGAACCGTCTGCGGGTCGAGATCGAAAGACAGGTCAACCGGGATGTCCAGTTGGTGCGCGGGCTGGTGAGTTATGTGCGTGTGAGGCCAGATCTGGGACAGATCGAGTTCGAGCGGCTCGCCTCGTATCTGATGTCGCAGGACAACAACATCATCCGTAATCTCGCTCTCGCAAAAGACCTCGTCATCTCGCATGTCCATCCGCTCGAAGGAAACGCCTCGGTCCTCGGCGTGGCGTATATCGACCTGAAAGACCAGTATCCGATGGTCAAGAAAACGGTCGATGAGAACCGGATTTTCATCGCCGGGCCGATCAACCTCATTCAGGGCGGAACCGGCATTATTGCGCGCTTTCCCGTCTACCGTTCCACGACAGAAACCATTGCCCCGGAATTGTGGGGCATTGCGTCTATGGTCATCGACTTCAATCTTCTCCTCCAGAAAGTCCGGTTTACCCATTTCTCACAGCGCTACGACCTCGCCCTGTATCATGTCGAATCCGGCGTCGTCTCGGATCAGCCGTTTCTGGGCGATGCGTCGACGCTGGGAAGCGATCCGGTCGCACTGGACATCGCCCTCGTCGGGACATCCTGGAGCATCAGCGCGACCCCGAAAGGGGGATGGCCAAAACATTCCAACCGATTCTGGCAGACCGTCATCGTTGCCATTATAGCGCTGGTGATCGGCTCCTATCTGATCATCGTCGGGATGCGCTTTGAAAATGCCCTGATCCGCCTGGCGGTCCAGCTTGAAACGGCAAAGCGCGAAGCCGATGCCGCACGCTCGATTGCCGAAAGCGCCAACCGTGCCAAGACTCAGTTCCTGGCCAATATGAGCCACGAATTGCGGACGCCGCTGAACGCCATCATCGGCTTCTCGCAGATCATGATCGGTGGGTTGCTGGGTCGCATCAACAACTCGAAATACGAGGAATACCTGAAGGACATCCTCGCATCCTCCCAGCACCTTCTGGACGTTATCGGCGATATTCTGGACATCACCCGTGTTGAAGCCGGTGAGATGGAACTGCACGAACAGGTTTTCTCGGTCAGGGCCCTTGTCGACGCATCGCTGCGCCTCACCCGGGCACGGGCGGATCAGAAGGGACAGACGATCGAGGTCGCGGTTCCGGAAGACCTGCCCCCGATTTCGGCGGACAACCGGATGCTTCGCCAGGCGCTGATGAACCTGCTGTCGAACTCGATCAAGTTCACCCCCGACGGCGGCCGGATCACCATCACCGCGGGGCTGACCGAGGCGGGCGAGCTGGAACTGTCCGTGCAGGACACGGGGAAGGGAATCGCGCCGGAAGATCTGGACCGCATTCTGGAACCCTTCGCCCAGGGACGGGCCTCTTCCGAAATTGCCTATGAAGGCACCGGTCTGGGGCTCAGTATCTCGAAGCGGATGCTGGATGCCCCCGGCGGTAACCTGCGGATCGAAAGCGAACTGGGCAAGTGGACGCGGGTCACCCTGACCATTCCGGCCGACCGTGTGAACCCGCCGGGATCCGACTGACCGGAATCAAGAGTCTGACATCAGGAGGCCGGCAGGCCGATGTCCTTCAGGCAGGACCTGAACTCTTCCATCGTGAAGGGTTTCGGCAACGCGGCATCGACCCCCAGCACGCCCGCAGCCTGCAAGGCGTCCTCCCGACTGCCCTGTGTGCTCCAGCCGCCCGACATCGCGATGATCTTCACCATCTCGGAACGGGACCGAATTTCGCGGATAATCTGAATGCCGCTCTTTCCGGGCATGAAGATATCCGTGATGACGGCGGCCAGATCGTCCAACGGTCCGATATCGAGGCCGACATCGAAGAAACGTGATTCCGCCATGAGCGCCGGTGTGTATCCCAGCCGCGTGCAGTAGCGCGCAACAAGGTCACGCACATCGGCATCGTCTTCGATGATCAGGATCCGCTTTCGCATTCCTCTAACCGCTCTTCGCTATACTCCGGTTCGGTTCCAGGTCGGCCCCTCGTCCAAAAGGGCGTTTGCATCTACCGCCGACATCGGACGGGCAAAATAGTAGCCTTGGGCATAGTCAACGCCCTGCTCTGCGATAGCCGCGAACTCGCTTTCCGTTTCGACACCCTCGGCAACCACGTCCATTCCGACATCGTGCGCCATCATTGTAATCGTGCCGACGATTTTTCGGTTGCGTGGGTTCCCTTCGATCCCGCTGACAAAACTGCGATCGATCTTGAGTGTATCGAAGGGGAAGGAGAGAAGAATCTTGAAGGAGGAATAGCCCGTTCCGAAATCATCGATGGCCAATTGAACGCCCGCTTCCTCCAGCGCTCTCAGAACGGCCATGCCGCGATCGCTTTCGGCCATCAGCGCACTTTCCGTGACTTCCAGCTTCACTTGCTCCGGCGCGATTCCGGCACTTTCGATGGATCTGATCACCGTGCCGGCATAGCCAGGCAGCGTCAGCTGTCGGCCGGATACGTTGATATTGACGACCCTCTTGCCGCCGAATTTCGGCCAACTCGACACGGCACGAAGTGAATCGTTGAGAACCCAATTCCCCATCTTGCCGATCTCGCCCATCTCTTCCGCTATGGGAATGAACGCGCCGGGGGAAATCATGCCGATTTCCGGATGCGACCATCGCAGCAGGGATTCGAATCCGACGATCTGCCCGTCCGACGCTGAGATGATCGGCTGAAAATAGGTCTGCAGCTCGTTGCGCTCTGTGACGCCGATCAGGTCAGCCTCAAGATACAATCTTTCAATGACCCGATCATGCATGCCGGTATCGAAGACCGTGTACCCGTTGCCGCCGGAGTTTATGACTTCCCGCATGGCCAGGCTGGCACGATTCAGAAGGGTATCTGCATCACAACGCCCGCCGGGACTGCGAAATGCCAGCCCGATGCTCGCGGTAATCCCAACGGTTCGGGTACCGATCGAAACGCGCTTCTCAGCCAACGTTGTAGACAAACGCCGTATCAGCGCCACCGCTTCCTCCGTGGCCGTATTCAGGTCGGTGCGCAGGACGAATGCAAACTCTCCGCGCGCCGGCACGCCGGACAGGCAATCGTCCGGGAAGAACTGATCCAGATCTTCCGCAATCTGGGCCAAGAAGCGGTCGGCAGCCGCGCTGCCATGCGCGCTGCCGACATTTGCGGTCTGATCGATCTTGACGCCGAAAGCGACAATACCAAACCGATCCCTGTTCGCGCTGACGAACAGCTGATTGACGTCGGCAATCAACCGGGGAAGGCGGCGCATTCCGGTGACGTTATCGAAATCCCGCAGCCGCGAGATTGTCCGGTCGAAGGATTTCTTCTTCTCCAGGGTCGCATTGACCCGTGCCTGGAAAATCGACTTGTCGAATGGCTTTTGCAGGAAGTCATCCGCGCCGAGTTCGATGCAACGACGGACGGCTTCCCGGTCCCCGAGGGCAGAGATCATGATCACGGGGATCGACTTCAATCGGCCGTCGTCGCGCATCGCTTCGATCACCGACACGCCATCGCATCCCGGCATCATGACATCCAGCAGCACCATGTCGAATGCGGATTCCGGCGCTCGCAACCGTTCCAGCGCCTCAAGACCGTTCGCCGCCGTCGATACCGCGTCGTATCCCATGCTGCCAAGCAGACGCTGGATCAGCGCGCGGTTCGCCTCCTCGTCATCTACGACAAGAATGTGCGGTGTCTGAACCTTGTCTTCCCCTCTGAGGGCATCGAGCGTCCCCGCGTTCATGACGCGTCCGGACCGAAGGGCTGGAAACGGTGCGCACGCCGAGTCCTTCCAGCAATGAAGCCGGAAGCCAATGCGCTTTCCTGACGGACAGGAAGTCTCATTCTTGCGACCCCGCAGATTTGTGGCCGAGCCATGCGGTTCGACCAATTGATACACAACGCGCCCGGCAAACAGAGCCGGGCCCGGGGCCCCTCCACATCGAACCTTACAGCCCGAAGACTGAACAAAAGGTTACCCGATCGGAAAATAACACTCGGCCCGGTTGGATTTGACACCTGGTCGCTGGGGCCGAGACACGTGGTTTTCACGATTTCTTAAGAGCAAGGGAATAGAACCAGCCACGCCGGGACAGGTCGGAATGGCTGATCAAAGCCGTCAAATCGTGCCGGATGATAAGGAATCGAAACGCGGTGTCGTTGAGCATACCCTTCATAGTGCTGTTCGCTGCCGGCCTGCTGGCTGCATCGATCTACACCTACCGGCAGTCGCAGAACCGTTCGGTGACGATCGAAGCCGTCGTCGTGGCCTCGCTCGCGATATTGTTGGCCGTACAGATCCTCCGCACCGCCGTGTCGGGCGAAGACCAGACCCCGGACATGGTCGTTATACCGGAGACGCTGAGATTCGTCGGGGCGGCACTTGCCCTGGCATCGATCGGGTATTTGATGTTCAGGAGTCAGGAGCGCGACCGCCTTGTGGAGGATCTGATCGCCACGCGTGCAGAACTGACCGATCGCCGAACCAAGAGTGAAATCTTCCGCCGGACGCTGCGCCGTTTCGTGTCCATCGCCGAAGAGAACCGGGAAGATTTCGACAGGAAGGTTCTGGAGGTTGCGGCGGACGCCCTGCAGGTCGACAGGGCCGGAATCTGGTTCGGCGGGCCGGACAGACTTCAGGTTGAATGCGTTGCCGCTTTCGTTCGGCACGGCGGAGATGACGGTGTCGGCATGACGCTGCGCGAAGACGACTATCCGTCCTATTTCGCCGGATTGAGAGGAGACCACGTTCTGGCAGTCTCCAACTGTTGGGAGGATCATCGCACCCAGGATTTCCGTTCGGACTATCTGCCGGCCACGGGCGTCACCGCGCTGTGCGACGTCGAACTGGACCTGCAGGACGGAAGCCGCGGTATCATTTGCTTCGAAACGGTGGGCGAGGAACGCGTTTGGGCGCCGGAGGAAATTAGTTTCATTCACTCCGTCGGCGACCTGCTGCTGCTGGTCTACGCCCGCCAGAAGATTGCCCGGGCCGATCGGGAACTCGATGAGCAGGATGCCAGGTTTCGCGACTTCTCCCGCGCCGCCTCCGACTTCTTCTGGGAATGCGATGCGGATCTCAAATACACATTCCTCTCGGACCGGGACGGACCGACCTCGACTGATGGCGGTGTGATCGGCGTGCACATCGCAGAAACGCCCGGTTTCGATGCAACCGATGAAGGCTGTCGTGTGCGGCTGGACCGGATGAAGGCCCGAGAGCCGTTCCGCGACCTTGCGGTCAGGGGCTGGAAGCACGACGGGTCCGAGACCATCGTTGCCGTCAGCGGCATACCGATCTTCGACAAGGACGGTCGCTTTCTGGGATATCGCGGCACCGGCCGGGACATCCTGGAGAAGTACCGCGAGGAGACGGTACAGCGCGCGATTCAGGCGACGGTGTCCGGTGGCATCGGTCAGGCCTTCCTGGCCGATGCGGTGGCGGCCCTGGTGGAACTGGGCAACCAGACAGCCTGGATCGGTCGTGTCAGCCGAAGCGACGGGTCCCGGGTCGAAATTCTGGCCGCGGCGAACGGCCAAGGGCCGATGGAGCCCTTCTCCTATCCGATCGACGGCGCGCCATGTGCGGAGGTCGTTCAAGGCCACATGGTGCTTCATGATTCCGGTGTCGCGGATCTGTATCCACGCGATGCCTATCTGCGCGAATGCGGGATAGAGAGTTATGGCGGTGTGCCGCTGCGCGATGGCAAGGGCCGGGTGGTCGGTCTGCTGGTCGTCATGATCGACAGACCGGTGCGGGATCCTGAACTCGTCCGTTCCCTGCTTTCCGTGTTTTCCGTCCGCGCCGCCGCCGAACTCAACCGCATGCGGGCCGAAGAGGAACGCGCAGAACTGCAGCATCAATTGCTGCACTCCCAACGCCTGGAAACCATGGGGGCGCTGGCTGGCGGAATCGCGCATGACTTCAATAACGTGCTGACGCCGATCCTCGGTTATTCGGAGATGCTGATGGAGGATTCTGCCCCGGGGTCCCAATCCCACGAGGATGCCGAGGCTATTTTCCGGGGCGCGCAACGGGCCAAGCGCATGGTGGAGCAGATCCTCGCCTTCTCCCGGCGCAGCGACACCGAACACGCCGTGCCCTTCAGCGTCGACCCCCTGATCCGGGGATCGGTAAAGTTCATGTCGTCATCGATCCCGGCCGGCATTCGGGTATCCATTGAAATCGAAGACAGCATTCCGATGCTGTTGGGCGATCCCGGCAAATTCGATCAGGTCCTGATGAACCTGATCACCAATGCCTATCACGCGATCGGTGACCAGGAAGGTCGGATCGACATCCGGGCATCCAGAACCCATGTGTCTGAAGATCTCGCCTTGATGAACCCGACTGTGGCACCGGGAGAGGTTGTTCGCGTCGACGTCACCGACACCGGCTGCGGCATTCCGAAAGATGTTCTGGGCAAGATATTCGAACCCTATTTCACCACCAAGGGATCCGGCCGCGGCACCGGGTTTGGGCTGTCCACCTGCCGGGGAATCGTCGACGCGATGCGCGGCACCATTCTGGTCGACAGCACGCCTGGAACGGGCAGCACGTTCTCGGTCCTTCTGCCAACCGAAGCGGTAACGCGCCCGACGACGGAACCGGGCCCGACGGATCCGATTCCCGCAAGTGACGCCCCCGGCATTCGCTACCGGATCGTCTTCGTCGACGACGAGGTCGAGAACAACGCCATGGCGATCCGGCTGCTCGAACGTGCGGGACACGAAGTGCAGAGCTTTGAAGACCCTGAGTCTGCCCTTGCCTTCCTGGAGGATGATCCGGCGCGGTTTGACGTGCTGGTTACGGATGACAGCATGCCGAAGCTTCAGGGGTGGGAGTTGGCCGCACGATATCGCGAACTGGTTCCAAACGGTCCGGTTGTCGTCGTGTCCGGCGGCAGTGCCGCTGCCATACGGGCCCGCTACTCCGGCATTGAGCGGGCCAGATTCGTTCAGAAGCCGTTCGTGATCGGCGATCTGCTCGACCAGATCGAAGAAGCCGTAAAAGGAACGCGACCAGGATAGGTCGCCCCCAAAACCTTCCTTACCGTTTTGGCGCACCGTCCAGACTGAGAACCGGATCGTAAAGCTCGGGGCGTCGGTCCCGGAACAGCCCCCAGGACGCACGACGGGCACGCACGGCATCCAGGTCAAAATCGCCGACAATCACACCGGCGCTCTGACCATCCGCCTCGGCAACCTTCGCTCCAGTTTCGTCGGCAATGAAGGAATGGCCGTAGAACCGCATTTCGGCGGCATCGTTCGCCTCTGCACCGATCCTGTTACTGGCCAGCAGCGGCGTCAGGTTGGCGCCGGCATGGCCCTGCATCACGCGCTGCCAATGATCTTTCGAGTTCAGGGTGGGGTCCTGCGGTTCGCTGCCGATGGCGGTCGGATAGAGCAGGATCTCCGCCCCCATCAGCGCCATGGATCTGGCGCATTCGGGGAACCATTGATCCCAGCAGATGCCGACTCCGATCCGGCCGACCGCGGTATCCCAGACCCGGAACCCTGTGTCCCCTGGATTGAAGTAGAATTTTTCCTGATATCCCGGTCCGTCGGGAATATGGCTCTTGCGGTAAATGCCCAGGATGCTGCCATTGTCATCCGCGATGGCGATGCTGTTGTAGTAGGCATTGTTCGCACGCTCAAAGAAGCTGATCGGCAGGACGACGCCCAGTTCCCGCGCCAGATCGGCGAAACGCGCCACGACGGGATGACTTTCCAGTGGTGCCGCCAACGCAAAGTAATCCTGCTTCTGGTCCGGGCAGAAATAGGGCGTGGCAAACAGCTCCTGCAGCAAAATCAGCTTGGCACCCTGCGCCGCTGCATCGCGGACGAGCGCTTCCGCCTTGTCCAGATTTCCGTCCAGGTTCCAGTCGCAGGCGAATTGGGTCGCGGCGACCTTCATCATCCGACCGCTCATCGGTCTTCGAACCCGGTCAGAACGTTGACAGCGTTGATGCCGATTTCGTCAACGGCATAACCGCCCTCCATGACGAAGAGCGTTGGTCGGTTCAGGCCCGCGATCCGCTTGCCGTAGCGCTTGTAGTCGTCACTCTCCAATTTGAAGAAGGAGATCGGATCGTCCTTGAACGTATCGACCCCCAGCGAGATGACGACCGCATCGGGACCATAGGCATCGATCCTTGCCAACGCGGTTTTCAGCGCCTCCTCCCAGGCGGCATATCCTGTTCCCGGCGGCAGCGGATAGTTAGCGGTAAAGCCTTCACCGCCTGCCTTGCCGGTTTCGTCGGCGTAGCCCAGAAAGTACGGGAAGGCATCTTCCGGCTGTCCATGAAGTGACAGGAACAAAACATCATCCCGGCCGTAGAAGATATCCTGCGTGCCGTTTCCATGGTGAAAATCGACGTCCAGAATGGCAACGCGGGATGCCCCCTGATCCAAAAAGGCCTGGGCTGCCACCGCCGCATTGTTGATGAAGCAATAGCCGCCGAACATGTCCGAGGTGGCATGATGCCCGGGCGGCCGGCAGAGGGCGAAGGCAGAATCCGCACCTTCGGCCATCACAGCCTGCGCGGTCAGGGCAACATTCGCGCTGGCCAGCGCCGCCTCCCAGGTACCGTCGCCGATCGCGGTTTCGGCGGCCAGGGCATAATAGCCGATCTTGCCGTCAATGAATTTCGGCGGCGTCTCCCGCATGCGGCGTGCGGGCCAGACATTGGCCATCGCCTCCCCCTTGAAGCCCGCAGCCTGCCAGTCGGTCCAGCAGGTCGCGAGAAAATCCAGAAAGCCTGCGTCGTGAATGCGGCGGATCGGATCCATCCCGAAGTCGCGCGGCTCGATAACCTCCCCCAGATTGATCGATTTGACGCGGCTCAGGATGCGGTCGACCCGGGCCGGACATTCGAAGGGAGGAACCAGCAGACCACCATGCAACTCCGTCTTCACGTTGCGCAACTGGTGCCTGTCTGTCTGAACCGTCAGCATTCGCCCAACTCCCCCTTCTCAATCGGTTTTCGGATGCATACCATGATGGGGTGGATCATCATGCGTAAATATCCCTTTGGGGATGGGTGGCGTCAGGGGAAAGGGTCGAAACCGGCGTGTATCGATCGGACGGACCTAAATTTGCGACGGGCGAAGAGGCACTGGCGGCCGCCATCACGGCGGTCGGCACGGCGTCGTTCGTGCCGTCCGCGCTGGACTATCTCCGCCTCAACGCCCCGTTTCGGGGCTGCTTCCTGACCGCGTTGCAGGGCGCGCGGCGACCCGTCCATGTGTTCGATAATGTTCGCGCCGAGCGCCGCTCCGAAGTCATCGAGCGCTATCTGGACGGGGCTTATCTGCTGGACCCATTCTACGTCGCCTATCGCAAATCCGCGCCCTGTGCCGTCCTTCAGTTGAAGGACGTCGCCCCGGACCGATTCCAGCAATCGACCTATTTCAAGGAGTATTACGGCACGATCCGCCTGCGGGACGAATTGGCGATCCTGATCGATCTGCCTACCGGACGACATCTATTCTATTCCATCGGTCGCCTCCGGGACGAAAACCGGTTCAGTTCGCGGGACGTCGCAAATCTGCGCCGGGTGCTGCCGGTCTTCGCCGCCCTGAACCGGCGGCACTTCGCAAACGAATCCTACGGCGCGCATCCCGCGGAGGACGGAATCGCGCCGGAGGAAATCGATGCCGCACTTGAGAAATTCGGAACCGAAAAACTGACCGAGCGCGAGCGCGAGATCGCGGGGCTAATTCTGCGCGGCCACTCGACAAAATCCATCGCACGAACGATTTCGATCAGTCCCGGCACGGTCAAGATCCACCGCAAGAACACCTATCGGAAACTGAACATTTCATCCCAGAGCGAATTATTCTCCCTGTTTCTCAACGCCTTGTCCGGGCGGGACGAGGTCTGATCCGTCATACCCCCCGGGGGATATTTACGCATGACCGGTTTCGGACTTACCCTTTTTCTGTGACAGGAACGGCTTGAACGCGCATCCGGATGAAGTCGCCGAGCACCGAAACGAATTCGGCAACCGGGCGCGTGCGGGGTCGGCAGAACAGGGAGACCGCATGCCGGACGAACCAAAAGCGACGGTTGGCGCAGGCAAATCCGCGTCCGATCGCACCATGATTTCCGTGGACCACGTCATCAAGAGCTTCGGGAGCGGCAACCATCTGGTCACCGCCCTGGACGACGTGTCGGTGAAAATCCGCGAGAACGAGTTCTTCACCCTTCTCGGCCCATCGGGCTGCGGCAAGACGACCTTGTTGCGGTTGATCGCCGGCTTCGAACTGCCGACCAGCGGACAGATCCTGCTGGACGGGGAGGAGATCGGTCACCTGCCCCCCTATAAGCGGCCGGTCAACACGGTGTTTCAGAACTACGCGCTGTTCCCGCATATGACCGTCGCCCAGAACATCGCCTTCGGTCTGGAGATGCAGGGCAAGCCGAAATCGGAAGTCGACGGCACGGTCGAAAAGATGCTGGCCATGGTCCGCATGGAGCATCTGGCAACCCGGCGCACCGATCAGCTGTCCGGCGGGCAGCAGCAGCGCGTCGCCCTGGCCCGGGCCCTGGCGCCACACCCCAAGGTCCTGCTGCTCGACGAGCCGTTGTCCGCCCTGGATCTGAAGCTGCGCAAGGAGATGCAGATCGAACTGAAGCGGCTGCAGTCGGAAACCGGCATCACCTTTGTCTTCGTGACCCATGACCAGGAAGAGGCGCTGACGATGTCGGACCGGATTGCGGTCATGGACACGGGCCATATCCTGCAGGTCGGTGACCCGAAGGAAATTTACGACCGGCCGGCACGTCGTTTCGTGGCGGATTTCATCGGCGACATCAACATCCTCGAAGCCGAAATGATCTCCGTCAGCGGGTCCGTCGGGGACGTGAAACTCGCCTCAGGCGCCACAGTGAAGGCCCATCTTTCCGCCGATTCCATGAAGCCGGGCCGGATCAGCATCGCCATTCGACCGGAGAATGTCAGCCTTTGCGGTGCCGATGACGGCAGCCGCACCGCGACCGGCACAATCGAGAACGCGGTCTATTTCGGATCGGGCACCAATACGCATATTGCCCTGGATGGCGGCGGCACGCTGGTCGCCCGCAGTTCGGGAGAGGCGGGCGCTCCGGGCGAGCGCGTCGGCGTGGTGCTGCCGGACCGACACCTTCAGGTCCTGATCGACTGATGACTGACGCCACCGACCCTAACGCCACAGACGGCCGGCTGGCGGAAGCCAAGCGGCTGCACGCGGCGCGCGAAACGCGCACCCGGCGCCTCCTTCTGTCCCCGGCCATTCTGACAATTGGTATCGTCGGACTGTTCCCGCTGACGATCACGATGATCTACTCCGTTCTGTCCCCCGGCACCTATGGCGGGGTTACCTGGGAACTGTCCGGTGAGGCCTATGTCCAGTTTCTCTTCGAACGGGATATCTTCGACGAGACGCTGACCTTCTCGTCCTCCTATCTGCAGATCTACGGTCGCTCCATCGGTCTTGCCTTCGTCACCACTATCGGCGCGCTGCTGATCGGATTTCCGACGGCCTACTTCATCGCCAGCAAGCCGCGCGAGCAGCGAAACCTGTGGCTGTTCCTGATCACCCTGCCGTTTTGGACCAACCTCCTGATCCGCACCTATGCCATGCTGCTGATCATCCGGGACGAGGGCATCATCAACCTGAGCCTGATGGGCATCGGCATCGTCGAGCAGCCGGTCAGCATCCTCTATACTGACACCGCGGTCTTCATGGGGCTGATCTATTCCTACCTGCCCTTCATGGTACTGCCGCTCTATGCGTCGCTGGAGAAGCTGGATTTCCGCCTCGTGGAGGCCGCCTACGATCTTTACGCCAACCGCCTGCAGGTCTTGCGCCGCGTCATCGTGCCGATGGCGAAGCCCGGCATCGTCGCGGGCTGCATCCTGGTCTTCATCCCCGGTCTCGGCGCCTACATCACGCCCGAACTGCTGGGCGGCGGTAAGCATCTGATGATCGGTAACCTGATCGCACTTCAGTTCGGCAGTTCGCGCAACTGGCCGTTCGGCTCGGCCGCGGCCCTGATCCTGATGGCGGTCGTGATGGTCGCCCTGCTGATCTACATCCGGAATGCCGGCAAGGAGGGCGCACGCCATGGCTGACACGACAGTCCAGTCGTCCCTGCCCGAAAGCGGCAGGAAGCGCCGCCCCATGGTGGACCTGAAGAAGCAGCCCGGTTTCAATCAGGTCGCCTGGGCCTGCATCTTCATTCTGTATGCGCCGATCCTTGTGCTGATCGTGTTCTCGTTCAACGACAACCGCTCCGTCGTGCTGTGGACCGAGTTCAGTTTCCGCTGGTATGTCGAAGCGTTCGGCAACGAAGGCATTCGCAAGGCAACAATCGTGTCCCTGGAAGTCGCCGCCGTCGCGACGGTCTTCTCCACGATCTTCGCAACAATGGCCGCCCTGGCGACAACGCGCACACAGCCGTTCAAGGGGCAGACACTGGCCTACGCCATCATCAACCAGCCCCTGATGATCCCCGAAATCGTGACGGCGGTGTCGACGCTCGCCTTCTTCTCCTTGATCAAGCAGCTGACCGGGGTGAATGGGATCGGCTATCTGATGCTGGCCCATACGGTGTTCTGCATCCCCTTTGCCTACATGCCCATTCGGGCACGACTGGAGGATATGAACCTGACGATGGAGCAGGCAGCGGCAGATCTGTATGCACCGCCGTTCCAGGTCTTTCGTCGGGTCACCCTGCCGCTGCTGATGCCCGGTATTGTCGCCGGCGCGATGCTGGCCTTCGTCGTGTCGCTGGACGACGTCATCATCACCCTGCTGGTGGCGGGACCCGGCGAAACGACGCTGCCAATTTACATCCTGGGCCAGATCCGTCGCGGCATCACGCCCGAGATCAACGCGGTTTCGACACTGCTTCTGGGGCTGTCGATCGCGTTCGTAACGTTGTTCTTCCTGCTGGGAAGACGGCGCAAGTAGCTACGGCATTCAAATCCGGGGGTCGGCCGTACCGTTGATAAGAACTCGGCCCCGAAAACAGAGGAGGTAATGTGATGAAGCGTATGTTGACGAGCCTGACCGCGGTTGCCGCCGTCGGTCTGGCATGGGCCGGCCCGGCCGCAGCCGAGGGCAAGCTGAACATCTACAACTGGGGCAACTATACGAACCCGGAACTGATTGAGAAGTTCTCCAAGGAGTACGACGTCGAGGTGACGCTCGACGGTTACGACTCGAACGAGACCATGCTCGCGAAGGTCAAGGAAGGCGGCACGGGCTACGATATCGTCGTGCCCGGCGACTACATGATCAAGATCATGATCGGTGAAGGCCTGCTGGCCGAAATCAAGCCGAACGAAATGGAGAACTTCAAACATATGGACCCGAAATGGGTCGATGTCTGGTGGGATCCGGGCCGGAACTATTCCGTGCCGTGGCAGTGGGGCACGACCTCCTTCACCGTCGATACCGAAGTCTATTCCGGGGACATCAATACCCTGGCGCTGCTGTTTGAGCCGCCGCCGGAGCTGCATGGCCGGATCAACATGCTTAATGACATGAACGACGTGATCAACGCCGGTCTGCGCTATCTGGGCTATCCGCGCTGCAACGGCGACAAGGAGCAGTTGAAGGAAGTGACCGAGCTGCTGCTGAACGCAAAGCAGTACTGGCGCACCATGGACTACAGCACGATCGAGAAGCTGACGTCGAAGGATGTCGATCTGTCGCAGAACTGGAACGGCGCCGCGATGCGTGCCCGTGCCCAGCGCCCGACCCTGCAGTACGCCTATCCGAAGGAAGGCTTCACCGGCTGGATGGACAATGTCGCCGTCCTGTCCGACGCGCCGAACATGGAAAACGCGAAGCTTTTCGTGAACTTCATCATGGCGCCGGAGAACGCCGCCCTGATCTCGAACTTCGCGCGCTACGCGAACGGCATCAAGGGCAGCGAGGCCTACATGGATCCGGAAATGCTGGACGCGCCGGAAATCAATATGCCGGCAGACGCACCGACGCCGGACTTCGTGAAGCCGTGCCCGCAGGAAACCGTGGACATGTACAACAAGATCTGGACCCGCCTGAAGCAGTAAGGCGAGACCTGACCGGAACTGGGGTGGGCTGACCGGCCCACCCCGACCGGACCTTGAGAACCCGGACGACAACAAGCCGGGCAAGACAAAAGAGACAATCCTAAAAGGGCGGATTTTCAGAGATGGCGATTACCAACCCCACGCTCCCCAGTCACCGGCCCAGAACGGCGCGTGAATTGGGGATCATGCGTGGCTTTCCGCCCCCTCCGGAAAAGCGCCCGACCATGGAAAACTGGGACCTGCCGCCGTTCAATCGCTGGTCCTTCCAGAACGTTCGCAGCCTGATCCCGACAGTCGATGTCATGCGCGGCAGCGGATCGGCATCCGATCTGCCAGCCGATCACCAGCCTCTCGGGCAGGTCCGTTACCAGGCCGCGGACGGGTCGACCAAGACCTTCGCCGACTGTCTGACCGAAACCTATACCGACGGCATCCTGATCTGCCACCGTGGGCGTGTCGTGCTGGAACAGTATTTCAACGACATGCAGGCCTCGACACCGCATCTGTCGCAATCCGTATCGAAATCCGTTACGGGGGCGGTGGCCGGCATCCTGCACGGTGAAGGCAAGCTGGATCTGGATGCGCCGCTGCGCGATCGGGTGCCGGAACTTGGCCGCTGCGGCTATGCCGATGCCACCCTGAACCAGGTATTGGACATGCAGTCCGGCGTTCGTTTCGTGGAAGACTACGGCGAGCCCTATTCCGACATGACGCGGATCGACATTGCCAGCGGCTGGCGGCCACCACGGCCGGGAGAGTCGGTTCCGACGATCCGCGATGTCATCCTGACCCTGCCGCAGGAGCGTCCCCATGGCGGCGATTTCAGTTATCGGTCGATCGAAACCGATGTACTGGCCTGGGTCATGGAACGCGAAGCGGGTGCATCGCTGGCCCAGTTGCTGAGTGATCGCATCTGGTCACGGCTGGGCATGGATCGGGACGCGTATTTCACGGTGGATTCCGCCGGCACCGCCCTGGCGGATGGCGGCTTCAACGCCACCCTGCGCGATTTCGCCCGCTTCGGACTGATGATGCTGAACGGCGGTCGGCATGGCGGAAGGCAGATCGTGCCCGAAAGCTGGGTCGATTCCTGCCGTACGGGCGACCCGACGCGGTTCAACGATCCCTATGACATTACCTCGCCCAACGGCGCATACCGCAGGATGTGGTGGATTCACGATGTCGAACGTGGCGACTACATGGCGCGCGGAGTCTTCGGCCAATTGATCTACATCGATCCGGAAGCGGACTTCCTGGCCGTCAAGCTGTCGACCTGGCCGGATTATCTGATCACCAATTTCACGGTCGACACGCTGAACGCGGTTTTTGCCGTGCGGGATGCCCTGACGAGCTGACAGGCGAGCTACTTCGCGAACGTGTCCTTGTAGCGGTCACGCAAGACGTTCTTCTGAACCTTGCCCATGGTATTGCGCGGCAGTTCGTCCACCACGAACAGCGCCTTGGGCTGCTTGAACCGCGCGATGCGGGACCGGATCGCCGCCGAGACGGCATCCGTGTCCAGGTCCCCGTCGGCGGCGACAAGGACGCCCACCACGCCTTCGCCGAAATCCGAATGCGGAACGCCGATCACGGCGGATTCCTTCACGCCTTCCTGCTCATCCAGCAGCAGTTCGATTTCCTTCGGATAGATGTTGTAGCCACCGGAGATGATCAGATCTTTCGAGCGGCCGACGATATGGACATAGCCATCGGCATCGATCTTTCCCAGATCCCCGGTCTTGAAGAAGCCGTCATCGCGGAAATCCTCCGCCGTCTTCTCGAGCATCTGCCAATAGCCGACAAAGACATTGGGACCCCGCACTTCGATCCCGCCGATCTCGCCATTCGCCACCGGGGCACCGGTATCCGGGTCGGCGATGCGCAGGTCGACGCCGGGCAGCGGGAACCCCACCGTCCCGGCACGGCGTTCCCCGTCATAGGGGTTCGACGTGTTCATGTTGGTTTCCGTCATGCCGTAACGTTCCAGGATGCGATGCCCGGTCCGGCTCTCGAACTCCACATGCGTTTCGGCCAGCAGCGGCGCACTGCCCGACACGAACAGACGCATATGACCGACGAGTTCCCGGGTCAGACGCGGATCGTCCAGCAGGCGTGTATAGAAGGTCGGAACCCCCATCATCGTCGTCGACCGGGGTAGGTTCGCGATCATCGCATCCGGGTCGAAGGCCGGCAGGAAGATCATGCGCGCCCCGGCCAACAGACAGACATTCGTCGCAACGAACAGCCCATGGGTGTGAAAGATTGGAAGGGCGTGCAGCAGCACGTCATCCTTGGTGAACCGCCAATAGTCGACCAGAGATTCTGCATTGGACAGCAGGTTCTCCTGGGTCAGCATCGCGCCCTTGGAGCGCCCCGTGGTACCCGACGTGTAGAGAAAGGCCGCCAGATCGGACGCATTGCGATCCCGGGTTTCGAACCGGTCCGGGGCCGATGACGCGGCCTCGGGAAGGGTACCCTGCCCCTGCCCGTCGAGTGTCAAAAGTCGGGCACCATGCCGGGCCGCGACATCGGTCAGGGCGCCGGCATTCGCCGGATCGCAGATCAGAATACCGGGTGTGGCATCGCCCACGAAATAGTCGATCTCGTCGGCGGTATAGGCGGTGTTCAGCGGTAGGAAGACAATTCCCGCCTTCACACAGGCCGCATAGACCGCGAGTGCCTCCGGCGACTTGGCGATCTGGACGGCAATGCGGTCGCCCGGCCCCACACCTGCTGCGGTGAAGACGTTGGCGAAACGGTCGGCGCAGGCCAGGAAATCCCGATACTGCCACGCACGGCCGTCCGCCAGTTCCAGAAAGACCCGATCACTGTCCTGATGCGGACCGAACAGGGCGTCGTAAAGCGGGTTCGCCATGATCTTGGTACTCCGTCAGACCGCCGGCCCCAGCACCGCTTCCGGCAATCCGGTGGCGAGCCAGGGGAAGATGCAAAGGATGACGATCGCCGCAACCATGCACAGAACATAAGGCAACGAGCCGAGCAGGATCGTCTTCAGTGGAATGTCCGGTGCAATACCGTTGATGACATAGAGGTTCAATCCGACCGGGGGAGAAATCAGCCCGATCTCCATGTTGATGGTCAGGATGACAGCGAACCAGTACGGATCGAAACCGGCCGACACCACGATCGGCAGCAGGATCGGCGCCGCCATCAGGATTACCGCCACCGGCGGCAGGAAAAATCCGGCGATCAGCAGGAAAATGTTGATGCACAGCATCAGGACCCAGGGATTGACGTCCAGCGTACCGATCCATTGCGCAATCGACTGGGTGATGAACAGGCTGGACAGCATGTAGGAGAAGACGCCGGCCGCCGCGATGATGAACAGGATCATCACGCTTTCGCGCGTCGAATCCCGCAAGACAGCCCACAATGCCTTCGCATTCCAAAGGCGATAGATCACAATCGCCACGCCCAGGCAGAGCAGCGCCCCGACCGCCGCCGTTTCCGACGGTGTCGCATAGCCGCCATACATGGCGATCAGCACGCCCAGGATGATTGCCAGGAAGGGCACCACCCGGGGCAGGATCTCAAGCTTCTGGCGCAGGGTGAAGCGGGTCGGCAGCAAGGTCTGGGAATCGCCGTTCCGCCACGTGTCGAACAGCGACCATGCCATGAACAGGCCCACTAGCAGCAGGCCGGGGAACACGCCGGCCAGGAACAGACGGCCGATCGATGTCTCCGTCGCAATGCCGTAGACGATCATCGTGACGGAGGGCGGAATCAGGATGCCCAGTGTCCCGCCGGCCGCGATGGAGCCGGACGCGACCCCGTCCGGATAACCACGCTTGCGCATTTCCGGAATGCCCATCTTGCCGATGGCGGCACAGGTCGCGGGGGACGATCCCGACATCGCCGCGAACAAAGCGCAGGCGCCCAGGTTGGAGATCACCAACCCGCCCGGCACCCGCGTCAGCCAGCGGTCCAGGGCCTCGTACAGATCCGCTCCCGCACGCGTGGAAGCGATGGACGCCCCCATGATGATGAACATGGGAATCGACAGCAGCGCGAAATTATCCAGCTTCCCGAACAGGATTTCCGGCATCAGTTCCAGCGACCGCGCGCCGTCGAAGATCAGGATGAAGGCGGCGGCGACGACCAGCAGTCCGTTGGCAACGGAAATACCGGAAAAGAGAACAGCGATCGTGGCGATGGCGACGATGGCGCCCAGCAGCAGCGGATCCATCAGTTGTGCTCCGAGATACCGTAATTGCGGTCAATCCCGACGATCACCGCATAGAGATCCGCCACCAGCTGCAACAGATACAGTCCGAAGCCGACGGGAATGGCGAGATAGGGAATCCACAGCCGCACGCCCCAGACGGTGTCGGACCGCCAGTTCCGGGACCAGGCCTCGTACCATTGATGGATGCCGTAATACAGAACCAGGGCAATAACGACGACAGCGGCGACAAGCGTCAGGACGATCAGGGCCTTGCGCGGTCCAGGTGGCAGCAGCATCGGCAGGAGATCGACGTTCACATGACCGCGCAGACGCTGGACATAGGGCAGTCCCAGCAGGGTCGCCGCGATCATCATGTAGACGACGGCTTCGGTCTGCCAGATCGTCGACTGGTTCAGGACACCGCGCACGAAGATCATCTCGCAGGTGACCGCCACCGACAACACGATCAGCAAGGCGGCAAACCAGCCGCAGATCGTTGAAATGGCACCGATGATCCGCAGGATCACGTTCCCGCCGGTCGGTGCCGTACCGCCATCGTCAAAAGAAAACATGCCGAAAGCCCCAGCCTGTTGAACCCCGGTTCAGGACGGAAGGCGGGGCGATGCCACTGCACCGCCCCGCCCCGGTCGGATCACTCCACGGCCAGAGCCATGTCGAGCAGTTCCTGTCCGTTCGGGACATTCTCGACAAAGTTCTTGTAGGAGGACTTCTTCGCGATCTCGCGCCAGGCATTGAATTCGTCCTGGGTCATGTTCGCGATCTCCACACCGGCATCCTGGAACACCTTGACCGATGCGGCATCCTGCTTCTTGGCTTCCTCCAGGTAAAAGGCTTCGGCCTTTGCCGCCGCGGCATCCAGGGCCGCCCGCTGTTCGTCGTTCAGCGCTTCATAAGCCGACTTGTTCATCAGAAGCGGCTGATACATGAACCACAACGCGACATCGCCCGCCGGGGTGTAGCACTTCACCTGCTCGTAGATTCGGTAGGACACGAAGGACGAGGACGAGGTATTCGCCGCCTGCAGCACACCGGTCTGCATGGCATTGTAGATTTCCGAAGACGCCATCGAGGCGATCGAGGCACCGGCCGCGGCCAGCATCTGTTCGAAGGCCTTGCCCGCGGCACGGGTCTGGAGCCCGGCCACGTCATCCGGCGAGGTAATGCATTTGTCCACGCCGACGAATCCGCCCGCCAGATAGCCGTGAACCAGAACCATGACATCGTCTTCAGCCATCAGGCCTTCGATCTTCTCCATGAACGGCGATTCATTGAGGCGCGCCGCATGGTCATGGTTCTTCACCAGACCCGGCATCAGGGTCAGGTTGAATTCCGGACGCTGACCGCCGGCATAGGACAGCGGGAAGACCGTCATGTCCAACTGGCCGCGTGACAGGGGCTTATACTGCTCGCGCGGCTTGAACAGCGATTTGGACGGGAAGATCTTGATCGACAGGTCGACACCGGCGGCCGCCACCTCATCGGCGACAATCTGCGCCACCTTGTGACGGACATCGGCGGTCGACCATTGGTGGGACAGGCGCAGCTCGACAGCGGACGCCGGACCGGCGAGGCCGGCGGCCAGGGCAACAGCCGCGACGGCGGCACTCAGCTTGAATTTCATTTCTACCTCCCAGTAGACGATTGTCGTTTTCGGACGGGGATTCCGTCGGTCCGGCTCTGCGTCCGGTCGCATCGAAGGTACCGTGCATGTGTTCAAAGTCAAACAGATTGTATACAAGAACTTCATTGTCGCATGCGGGGCCCGATGGTAAGGTTTGTCCATGAGCGGAAGAACGGCGGATACACTTCGGGAATCCCTGGAGCAGATGATCCTCTCCGGAGAGTTCGAGGACGGAGAACGCCTCGACGAGACCCGACTGTCCGCGCGGCTTGGCGTGTCCCGCACCCCACTTCGCGAAGCATTTCAGATGCTGTCCGCAACCGGACTGGTAGAATTGATCCCGCGCCGCGGCGCCTTCGTGCGACAGCCCGACGTCGTCCAGATGTTCGAGATGTTCGAGGTCATGGCCGAGTTGGAGGCAATGTGCGGTCGCCTGGCAGCAAGACTGTGCACCGAAGACGACCTGAGACGCCTGCACGCGGCGGCCGACGATTGCGACCGTGCCCTGGAATCAGGGGATGCGGATGTCTACTATCGGGCCAATGAGATCTTTCACAACGCGCTCTACCGGGCGAGCGGCAACAGCTTCCTCGCCGCGGAAGCCTCCCGCCTGCACAAGCGGCTGCAGCCGTTCCGGCGCATGCAGTTGCGTGTTCGCGGCCGCCTGAAGCAGTCGATGGACGAACACCGCGACATCCTGACGGCGATCAAGGCCGGTGATGAGGCCAAAGCAGCCCAGACCGTGCATTCGCATATCGCCATCCAGGGCAAGAAGTTCACCGACCTGATGGCCAGCTACAGCAAGGGCCCCGCCAAGCTGGCGAGCTAGCGCGGCAGGCCCGCCGGCGAGCGCCCGCCGGCCGGTTCGCCGCATCGCGCTGGGTGTCGGTCTCTCATACACAGCCATCCCGACGCCCCTTGCCGCCGCGTTCGATCGCGATTAGACCGAGTGTATGAGTTTCACGATCAGATCCGAACCGCTCCTCTCTCAGCTCGCCGGTGACCCGGCGGCCGAGGCTCTCTTCACCGATCTGGCCGAGCGGCAGGCCATTCTGCGCTTCGAATCCGCGCTCGCGGTGGCGCAATCGGAACTGGGCCTCATCCCCGATGCTGCAGCGGATCGGATTCGCGCGGTTTGCACCGGGTTCGAGGCGGACCCGAAGAACCTTGTCCACGCAATGGCGCGCGACGGCCTTGCCGTCCCTGGACTGATCAAGCAACTGCGTGCCGAAATCGGGGAGCCGCACGCCGAGTATCTGCATTTCGGCACAACCAGCCAGGACGCCATTGATACGGCGCTGACACTGCGTCTCGCGGATTTCTTGAAGCTGATCCGGGGACGGCTGGAAGAGGTTCAACAGGCCCTGAGCGAACTGTCGGCGAAGTTCGGCGACCGCACGCTGATGGGACGCACCCGAATGCAGGCCGCACTCCCCATTCGCGGTGACGATCGCATCGAGATCTGGGCAGCCCCCATTGCCGGCCGTCTCGACGCCCTGGATGCATTGACTCCCGGCCTTCTGCGACTGCAGCTCGCCGGTCCGGTCGGCACGGCGGAAGGGTTTGGGGATCACGCGGTCGAGCTGCGCGCAGCCCTCGCCGAGGCGCTTGGATTGGGGGATCCGGGCGGGTCCTGGCAAACCGACCGCACGGCCCTGGCGGATTTCGCCAACTGGCTGTCCGGCACCTGCGGAGTCCTGGGGAAGATCGGACAGGACATCGCCCTCATGGCGCAGGGCGGTCCGGAGGAAATCCGGCTGGCCGGCGGTGGCGGCTCCTCGGCCATGCCGCATAAGTCAAACCCGATTCGGGCCGAAGTCCTTGTCACGCTGGCCCGATACGCCGCGACCCTGCTGCCGGGAATGCATGACGCCCTGATTCATGAGCAGGAACGTTCCGGCAGTGCCTGGACCCTGGAATGGCTGATCCTCCCGGACATATGTGTCACGACCGCTGCGGCCACGCGGCATGCCCGGGAATTGCTGTCTTCGATTGAAGAATTCGGGCGAACGGACAAGTAAGGCGGACGGCCGTACTCAGTCCAGCGCGGCGTCGGCCAGTTCGACAATCCGCTTTGCATGGGACGGATAGATGGTGCAGGCCTGCCGTGCCAGCAGCTTACGCCCGGCATTCAGATCCATGAAATCCGGCGTGATATGCATCCGGATCCACATGCCGTCCGTCATGCTGTCGAAGGCATCGGCCACATCGATGGGCGACCAACCTTCGATGGCGAGCCCGGACGCTTCCTTGCAGAGCGAGACCAGCATGTCATAGCGCTCCTTGTCATAGGCCTCACACAGTTCCGCAAACCGCGGCCGGGCAGCGGCCTCTCCCCAGAACGAGTTCCAAAGCGACAGGTTACGCGCGGTGCAGATGCGCGGATCGAGATCAGCCAGGATCAGGGCCATCACCCGATCAATCGGATCGTCAGAAGCCTTGGCGACCGCCGACTTCCAGAGATTGGTGTATTCCTCGTAGTGATGGCGCAGCGTCGCCACCAGCAGGTTTTCCTTGCCCTTGAAGTAGAACACCGCGACGCCCTGGGACAGCCCGGCCGCCTTGGCAACAGTGGCCAGCGTTGTCGCGGACATCCCCAACTCGACGATCGACTCGATCGCGGCCTCGACCAGTTGCTGCCTGCGCCGCGCGGCATTTTCGGACTGCTCGCCTCTCGGGCGACCGATCGGTTTGCGCGTCGGGCTGTTCGCGTCCGCCATGTTCCGTCCCAATGTTCCGCACCTGCGCCTTCGCTATGCCGCAGTGGCCAAGGGTTCGCAAGCCGATCTTTAATTTAAATAACTGCTCAAAAAAATTATAGACGGAAGAGGCGCGCTGCACTAGCCTTGAAATCGACGGAAGGCAAAGTCGGCAAACAGGCGGGTTCATGGCTAATCGGTACGACGCAATCGTGGTCGGTGCGGGGCATAACGGTCTCACCACGGCCTGCTATCTGGCCAGGAGCGGACTGAAGGTCCTGGTCGTGGAGCGTAACGACTATGTCGGCGGCGCGGCGGTCAGCCGTGAACTGCATCCTGGCTGGACCTATTCCAATTGCTCCTATGTCTGCAGTCTGCTGCGGCCCGAAGTTCAGCGCGAACTGGATCTGCCACGCCACGGCCTGCAGGTGATCCCGTATGAGAGCGGCGCAACCTTCATGCGGAACGGCGACTATTTCGCCTATTATTCGGATCACGATGCGCTGCGCCGCGAAATTGCGCGCCATTCGAAGAAGGATGTCGACGCTTATGACCGGTACTCGCGCTTCGTGACGCGGCAATGCCGCTTCATCAAGCCGCTGCTGATGCGCACGCCGCCGGACCCGGTGAGGCTGAAACCGCGTGACATCCAGGAGATGCTGTACCTCGCCCGGCGCTTCCACGACCTCGGGCCGCGGGAGATGGCGGACACGCTGCGCTTCTGGACCATGTCGGTCGGCGAATTCCTGGACGATTTCTTCGAAAGCGACGTGATCAAGGCCCATATCGCGGGTTCCGGCATCATCGGAACCGGGTTGGGCGTCTATTCGCCGGGCACGGCCTACGTCCTGCTGCATCACTACATGGGTGAGGTCGACGGCAGTATCGGCGCCTGGGGCTTTACCCGCGGCGGCATGGGCGGGGTCAGCGCCGCACTGGCCAATGCCTTCCGCGAAGCAGGCGGCGAAATCCGCACCGGCAGCGCCATTGACCGCTTCCTGGTGAATGGCGGGCGCGTCACCGGCGTCGTGCTGGAAAACGGCGACGAGATCACCGCGCCGACCGTTGTGTCCAACATGGACGTCCGGCGCACATTCCTGAAGCATGTCGACGGCGGCGATCTGCCGGACGATTTCAAGAAGGCGGTGCGGCGATTCAAGATCCGCGGATCCTCCGGCAAGATCAATGTCGCCCTGGACGGCGCCCCCGACTTCATCGCCGCACCGAAGAACGCGGCCTTCCTGAAAGGCGATCTGCACGCATCGGACAGCCTGGACGAACTGGATCGCGCCTACGACGACTGGAAGGCCGGTCGATGGTCGCAGGAACCGTATTTCGACATGCTGATACCGACTTATATAGATCCGACAATGGCGCCGCCATGCAAGCATATGATGACACTGTTCGTCCAGTATGCGCCCTATGAACTGGCCGGCGGCGAAAGCTGGGACGGACCGAACCGGGAAGCCTTCGCCGATACGGTCATCGACAAGATCGAACGCCACGCGCCAGGCTTCCGCGATCTGATCGTGCACAAGGAAGTCCGCACCCCCTGGGACATCGAACGCGAGGTCGGCCTGACCGAGGGCAACATCTTCCAGGGAGAACTGACCTTCGACCAGTTGCTGTTCAACAGACCGGTGCCCGGCTATGCGGACTATCGCTCGCCGATCAAGGGGCTTTATGTCTGCGGGTCCTCCTCCCATCCGGGCGGCGGCGTCATGGCCGCACCGGGCGCCAACGCCGCCCGTGAAATCCTGGGCGATCTGGGCCGGCAATCCGGCAGCAAATCCGTGGAGAGGGCCGCCTGATGCAATACGACACCATTGTCATCGGTGCCGGCCATAACGGCCTTGCCGCCGCGATCCTTCTGGCGAAGCAGGGAAAGTCGGTTCTGGTTCTGGAAAAGAACGCTGTTCCCGGCGGGATGGCCGCCAATGGCGAGATCGCCGCGGGCGTGGCGGGGCCGCAACTGGCGCATCTCCTGGGCGGCCTCGGCAAATCCGAGATCGACGCCCTGGACCTGAAACGCCATGGCCTGAACTTCGCAGCCCGGTCCATCCCAACCGTCGTTCTGGACGAAGGCGGACGCCATATCCTGCTGGACGGGGACGACGCTAGCTTTGCCGACGGCGTTTCCCATCCGGATGCCGAAGCCTTCAGGGCGCTGCGCAAGCGCATGGCCCGGTTCGGAGACAAGCTCGCCACCCTGACACATCGGCCACCGCCTCGCCTGGACGGACTCGATCTGGGAGAAGCCGCCTCCCTGGCAAAACTGGCTTTCGGCATTCGCGGAATGGGTAAGGCCGACGCGCGTGAGTTCCTGCGCGTCCTTCTGTCCAACGCCTATGATGCGATTCTCGACGAAATCGATGACGGGCCACTGGCCGGCGCGCTGGGTATCGATGCCGTGATGGGCGGTCATATCGGACCGCGCTCTCCCGGCACCGTTCTGACAATGATGTACCGCCTGATCGGTGGTGGCGCGCGCCATGTGCCCCAGGGCGGCGTGGGCGGCGCCCTGCGCGCGTTCGAGAAATCGGCGCAGGCCGCGGGTGCGGAAATCCGCTGTGGCGCCGGTGTGCGGGCCATTTCGGTCGAAGACGATCGCGTCACCGGTGTGGTTCTGGAAGATGGCAGCGAAATCGCCGCAGGCAGCGTCCTGTCCAGCCTCGACCCGCGCAGCACGATGATGCTGGCCGGCCCGGCGCATTTCGATGCGGAGATGGTGCGCCGCATCCGGAAGATCCGGGCCAAGGGCTGCACCGCAAAGGTCAATCTCGTTCTTGACGCTGCCCCCAGATTCGCCGGGCTGACAGCCGGGCATATGGCCGGACGCCTGCTGGTGACGCCGTCGCTCGACCGAATGGAACTGGCCTTCAACCGCGCGAAATACGGCGAGTTGCCCGACGACCCGGTCCTGGAAGTAACCATTCCCACTCTGTCCGACCCGTCACTGGCGCGGGACGGAAAGCATATCGTTTCAGTCGTTGTGCAATACACCCCCTATGAATTGAAAGAGGGCTGGTCGGACAAGACCCGTGCCGCGTTGGCGGACATCGTCATAGACACCCTCGCGCGTTACGATTCCGGTTTGGGTGGCCATGTGGTCGGGACGCAGATCCTGACACCGATGGACATCGAGCGGATGACCGGCGCGCCGGGCGGTCATTGGCATCATGGCGAGATGATCGCAGACCAAATGCTGATGCTCCGACCTGCGCCCGGGATTGATCGCTACGCGCTGCCGGTCGGCGGCCTCTTTCTCTGCGGTGCGTCCTGCCATCCCGGCGGCGATGTCACCGCGCTGCCCGGCTGCAACGCGGCCAGAATTGTCCTGGCCGATGAGAAGCGGAGGGTTGCGGCATGACCGTCATCAAACCGACCCGAACCGAGGCTACCGCCGTCCCGCGCGGTTTGATCCCCTCGCCCTTTGATGCGCGCCTGAGACCGTTCAGCCTGCATGAAGACTGGATGCCCTGGGCGGGCTACATCTCGCCGCGCCGTTACGACACGGTGGAGGCAGAGTATTTCGCGATCCGCAACCAGGCGACGCTGTTCGATATCTCGCCGATGCACAAGTATCGGGTAACTGGGCCGGACGCGACCCGTGTCATCAATCGACTTGTCACCCGGAATGTCGAGAAGATGCGCGACATGCGCGTCGGCTATTCGTTGTGGTGCGACGAGGACGGGCATGTGATCGACGACGGCACCGTTTTCCGCTTCTCCCCGTCGGATTATCGACTGTGCTGCCAGGAGCCGCAATTCAGTTGGCTGCACGATATCGCCTGGGGGTTCGACGTCGACATCACGGATGAAAGCCATTCCGTGGCCGGGTTGTCCCTGCAGGGACCAACCAGCTACGCCGTTCTCGAGCGCGCCGGCTTTGAAGGCGTCGAGGTCCTGAAGCCGTTCGACATGATGCATGCCGATGGCGATACGATGATCTCCCGCACGGGCTTTACCGGGGATCTGGGCTACGAGATCTGGGTTCCCGCCGACAAGGCGGAGACACTGTTCGACAGGCTCTGGCCGGCGGGCGCGGATTATGGCTTGCGCCCGATCGGTTTCGACGCCCTGAACATGGCACGGATCGAAGCCGGCTTCATCGCGCCGGGCGTCGATTTCCAGTCCAGTCACCATGCATTGCGCCCCACAAGGGGCCGCACGCCGTTCGAACTGGGATTCGGCCGACTGGTCGCCTTCGACAAGGGGCACTTCAACGGAAGGCGGGCCTTGTTGGAAGCTCGGAAGCGCGGCCCGCGCTACGCCCTCGTCGGTCTGGATATCGAAGGCCACAAGCCCGCCGACGGCGCATTCGTCTATCACCGCAAGAAGAAGGAAGCGGGTCATGTCACATCCGCACTATGGTCGCCTACCTGCAAGCGGAACCTGGCAGTAGCGGAACTGAAGGTTCCCTATGGAACCGACATCCTCTCGGACCTCTGGGCCGAGATCTATCACCACAAGGAAGGCAAATGGGAACGGGTGATGGCCCGCGCGACGGTCGCGGAACGCCCCTTCTTCAAACATGCGAGGCGGGGGGCGACCCCGCCGGGAAGGTACTGATGCTTATCGAGGAAAAGTCCAATCCGGGACTGAGCAATTCCGCGGCGACCATCCGCGACTACGACAACAAGCACTACATGCATCCCTGGGAGGCGATGTGGGTCGAAGACGGTGCCGATCGCACGATCTCGGCACGCGCCGAGGGCATCTATGTCTACGACCAGAACGGCAAGCGGCTGATCGACGGGCCCGGCGGCATGTGGTGCACCCAGATCGGCTACGCCAACCGCGAAATGGCGGACGCCATCGCCGAACAGGTCATGCAACTAGCCTATCATTCCCCGTGGAACACGGCGAGCGAACCGTCGGCGATCCTTGCCAAGAAACTGGCAGATCTGGCGCCGGGTGACCTGAACACCGTGTTCTTCACCACCGGCGGCTCCACTGCGGTCGATACCGCGATCCGCTTCATGCATTTCTACAACAACCGACTGGGTCGCCCGAACAAGAAGATCGTGATCTCGCGGGAGAAGGCGTATCACGGGTCGACCTATCTGGCCGCGTCGGTTACCGGCAAGGAACGCAGCAAGAGCTGGTTCGATCTGGACCGCGAAAACGCCATTCTGCTGCCGAACGTCAACCCGTCGATCCGCCCCGAGGGCATGAGCATCGAAGACTGGTGCGACGCCAAGATCGCCGATCTGGAAAATGCAATCGCGGAAGCGGGGCCTGAAAATGTCGGCGCCTTTATCGCGGAGCCGATCCTGGCTTCCGGCGGGGTCATCATTCCGCCCCCGGGCTACCATCAGCGTTGTCACGAAATCTGCCGCGCCAACGACATCCTCTACATCTCGGATGAGGTCGTGACCGGCTTCGGCCGACTGGGACACTGGTTCGCGTCGGAGGATGTCTTCGGCATCGTGCCGGACATCATCACCTGCGCCAAGGGGCTGACCTCCGGCTATCTTCCGCTCGGCGCCTGCCTGATTTCCGACCGCGTCCTGGAGCCGATCACCGGCAAGGGACAGGAGGACATCATGTTCTCAAACGGCTATACTTATTCCGGTCATCCGGTGTCCTGCGCCGCGGCCCTCAAGAACATCGAGATCATGGAACGTGACGGTTTGCTGGAACATGTCCGGGAAGTCTCACCGTATTTCCTGAAACGGCTTCACGCCCTGCGGGACTCGCCGGTCGTGGGAGACACGCGCGGTGTCGGTCTGGTCGGCTGTGTCGAGGGGCGGATCGCGGCGGATGGCGACCGCCTGGCGCTGGACCATGAATTCGGCAATCGCGTCGACCGGAAATGCGAAGAGCTGGGCCTGATCGTGCGGCCGCTTATCAACATGTGCGTTTTCTCACCGCCGCTGATCATCACCAAGGACCAGATCGACGACATGTTCGACATTCTGGAGGAGGCCATTCGCGCGGTGGAATCCGATGCGAAGGGTGGATTTGCATAACACCGCCGCCAAGGCGGGGTCACCAAGGGACCAACTGAACTGGGAGAGTTAGATATGAAGATAGCGTCGATACGCGCGGCGATCCTCGCCGCGACTGCCATTGTCTTCACCGCGGGTGCGGCGTCGGCACAGGACGAGGACCTGATCGTATTCGACTGGTCGGGATATGGAGATCCGGAATTCCACAAGCCCTATACCGAAAAGTACGGCGCCAGCCCGACCTTCGCCTATTTCGGCGACGAGGAGGAAGCCTTCCAGAAGCTGCGTGCCGGCTTCAAGGCAGATCTGGCGCATCCCTGTTCGCAAAGCGTCGAACGGTGGAAGGATGCCGGGCTGATCGAGCCCATGGATCCGGCGAAAATCACCGCCTATGACACGCTGATCCCGGGTCTGCGCGACATGCAGGGCTTCAACGAGGACGGCAAGGTCTGGTTCGTGCCGATCGATTGGGGCAATACAGCACTGGTCTACCGAACCGATGAAATCGACGAGTCGGAGGTCGCGTCCCTGCAGGCATTCGCGGATCCGAAATTTCAGGGCAAGGTATCGATCGGCGACAATGTCGACGATGCATATGCGCTGGGCTTCCTGGCCGTCGGCGTGACGGACTGGACCAAGGCGACCGACGAACAGTTCCAGGCGGCGTCGGACTTCCTGCGCAAGGTTCACCAGAATGTCCGCTTCTACTGGCAGGACGGTGCGACACTGGCGCAGTCCATGTCCGCCGGCGAGGTCACGCTGGCCTGGGCCTGGAACGAGACCCCGGTGACGATGCAGGCCGAAGGTCATCCGGTCGCCATGAAGCGCGACACCAAGGAAGGCCTGTCAACCTGGGTCTGCGGCTTCTCCAAACTGACCAATGGCGAAGGCAGTGACGAAAAGGCCTATGACTACATCAACGCCTTCCTGGGTGAGGCCTCCGCCGACTACATGGTCAACGCCTGGGGCTACGGCCACTCCAACCAGGCTGGTCTGGACAAGATCGACCCGGCGGTGCTGGAAAGCATGGGATACAGCAATCTGGAAGCCTTCCGGTCGAAGACCCTGTGGCAGGCCCCCGTCCCGTATGAACTGCGCGAAAAGATGATCGCAGAGTTCGAACAGATCAAAGTCGGCTTCTGACTTTCGATCCGGGGCCATAATCGCGCGGCCGCTCCGTTCCTCGGAGCGGCCGTCCGCATTTGGAGGCACGCTATGAACACCGACGAGAACTACGACGACAGCCACATCGCCTTTCTGGAGGCCCTTTGGGGCGAGGGCTACCTGTCCCCGGGAGGACCGGAAGAAGTCGCACGCCTGCTGGACGGGTTGGACCTGACGGGGCGCACCGTCGTGGATATCGGCAGCGGCGCCGGCGGCATCACCATTGCTCTGGCGCGCGACTACGGGGCCGGGCGGGTGATCGGCCTGGATGTCGAGGCCTCCGTCTGTGCACATGCCCGACGCAAGGTCGCGCAGGCCGATCTATCGGATCGCGTCGAGATCCGCCAGATCGAGCCGGGGCCGCTGCCCCTCGAGGATGGGTCCGTCGACATGGTGTTCAGCAAGGACGCCATCGTCCACATCCCGGACAAGGAAAGCCTGGCGCGCGATGCCTATCGGGTTCTGAAGCCCGGCGGCCTGTTTGCGGCGTCGGACTGGCTGATTTCGCATGATGGAACGCCCTCCCCCGAAATGGCCGACTACATCGCCAAGGAAGATCTGGATTTCGGCATGGCGTCACCGGACCGCTATCAGAAGGCGCTGGAGGATGCCGGCTTCGTTGATGTCAGGCTGACAAACCGTAATCCGTGGTATCGCGATGTCGCACAGCAGGAGCTGGAGCGCCTGTCAGGTCCGGACCGTCCGCTCTTTGCGGAGGCGATCGGGGAGTCCGAACTCGACGGAATGATCGAAACCTGGCGGGCAATGCTCATCGTGCTGCGGTCGGGCGAACATTGCCCGCATCACTTCCGCGCCACCAAACCCGGCTGAAACAGGAACCTCAGGATAGTGGGACGAGACTTTCCGGCCCCCAGCCGATCCGGACCGGCTCCTGCGAGTTGAGGATACGCCGGCCGACGGTATTGCGCATCGACACGGTAATCGGCTCATCCCGGCCATCGACCGCGATGGAATAATAGGTCATGTCGCCGTAATAGGAGGCATCGACGATGCGACCCGGCATTTCGTGCTCGGCGCGGTCGCTTTCTTCGATCAGCAGCGTCAGGCGTTCCGGACGAACACCGACCGTGAAGTCCGAGGCAAAGTCCTGACCATGAGGGTTTGCGATCCGGACCCGCCCGAAGCAGGCTGTATCGACGGTGATGCTCTTGCCATTGCGTTCTGATATCCGCGCATCGACGAAGTTCATTCCGCCGATGAATTCCGCCACCGCCTTGCTCTTCGGGTGCTGATAGATCTGTTCCGGCGTGTCGCATTGGGCAATATCGCCGTTGAACATGACCGCGATCCGGTCCGACATGGTCAGCGCCTCTTCCTGATCGTGGGTGACCAGGATGAAGGTGATCCCAACCTGACGCTGAAGTTGTCTCAGTTCGACCTGCATATGCTCACGCAGCTTCTTGTCCAGCGCCGACAACGGCTCGTCGAGCAGCAGAACCTTCGGACGCATGATCAGTGCCCGTGCCAGGGCGACGCGCTGGCGCTGGCCGCCGGACAGTTCGTTGGATCGCCGCTCGCCCAGCGCGCCCATGCCGACCTGATCGAGCGCCTTCTGAACGCGGTCGGCCTGTTCCTTCTTGTCCAGTCGCTGACGCCGCAGCCCGTAGGCGACATTCTGGGCGACGGTCAGATGCGGAAAGACCGCATAGGATTGAAACACCATGTTGGTGGGACGTCGGTTGGCCGGAACGCCTGCCATCGGCTGACCGTCGATCAGGATGTCGCCATGGGTCGGGTCATCGAAACCGGCGATCATCCGCAGCAGGGTGGTCTTGCCGCAGCCTGACGGCCCCAGCAGGGAAAAGAACTCACCGCCGCGGATGTCGACGCTGATATTGTCCAGTGCCGTGAAAGCCCCGAACAGACGCGAGACGCCACGAACCTGAATGATCGGATGTGTGCTCATAGTACAGAATCCCCGGTACCGGTGCGGCGCTGGGCGCGCCGGCGGAAATATTCGGCCGCACAGAGCAGGATGAAGGATGCCAGCAGCATCAGACTTCCCAGGGCCAGGATGTTGGGCAGTTTCGCAATGAAGCGCAGTTGCCCCCAGATGAAGATCGGCAATGTCGGTTCCGTGCCGCTGAGGAAGAAGGCGACGATGAACTCATCCAGCGAGATGGTGAAGGTAATCAGCAGGCTGGACACGATGCCAGGCGCCACCACCGGAAGGGTGACCCTGAAGAAGGTCATCAGCGGCCCTTCCCCCAGGTCCATCGACGCCTCTTCGAGCGACTTGTCGAAGCCTTCGAAACTGGAGATCAGGATCGCCATGGAGAACGGCACGCACATCAGGATGTGACCCAGCGCCACGCTGACCAGTGACAGGCTGAAGCCAAGCTGCAGCAGAACGACCAGCATGGAAATCGCGACCAGGATTTCCGGGAGAACCAGCGGCAGCATCACGAAACTGGTGATCGATTTCTTGGCGAAGAACTCATAACGCGTTACTGCCCGCGCCCCGCAGATGCCAAGGATTGTCGAAATCACGCTGGTTGCGATGCCGACCTTCAGGCTGTTCATCAGTGCCTGATGCATCGCCGGCTCGTTGGCCAGATTCTCGTACCATTGCAGGGTGAACCCCTTCAGCGGAAAGGCGACGATGGCACTGTCGTTGAAGGAGAAGACCGGAAGGAACAGGACGGGCAGATAGAGAAAGATCATGAAGCCGACGGCATAGATCGTCAGGAACTTGATTTTCATCGCACCCGCCCCCCCAGGAACCGTGTAATCAGGATGAAGGCCACGGATACCGCCGTCACCAGCAGCATGGAGGTCATGGCCAGCGCCGCGCCCAGGGGCCAGTTGTTGGCCTTGCCGAACTGAACCTGGATCATGTTCGCGATCATCAGCCCATCGCTACCGCCGACAAGCTTTGGTGTCACGTAGTCGCCGATGGTCGGGATGAAGACGATCAGGGACGCCGCGATCACACCGGGAAGCGACAGCGGCAGCGTCACCCGAAGGAAGCGCATGACCGGACCGTCGCCCAGATCGTTCGCCGCTTCCAGCAGGCTGCGGTCGATCTTCTGCAGCGATACGAATATCGGCAGGATCGCGAAGGGCAGCCAGGCATGGGACAGGGTCAGTACGACCGCATTCGCATTGTGAAGAATGAATTCCAGCGGCTCGGCAATGATGCCCAATTCCATCAGGGAGGAATTGATGACGCCGTTATAGCCGAGGATCAGCTTCCAGGCGAAGATGCGCAGAAGATAGCTGGTCCAGAACGGGATCGTGATCAGAAAGATCCAGAGGGCCTGACGCTCCTTCACATGGAAGGAGATGTAGTAGGCCAGCGGATAGGCCAGAATGACCGTCGCGGCCGTGACGATGCCGGCGATGATCAGGGACCGCAGCATCAGGACCCGATAGATCGGCTTCGACCAGACCTCCTGATAATTCGCCAGGGTAAAGGTCGTGTCGAGATCCAGGTAGCTCTGTGTCCAGAAGCTGAAGGTAATGGTGACGGCAACCGGCACCGCCAGCAGCAGCAAGGCATAGAAGAAGGTCGGGCTCATCAGCGCGAAGCCCCGCACCCCTTCCTTTCTGACCAACTTGTTGAGCCATGACTGGCGCGCTGTGCGCGGCCTTCCTATGGACGGATCCGTCTCTTCCGCTGCCGTCGTCACCTATCCCCCACTCCCCAACTATTCCGCAACCGCGGCATCGCGACTGGAATACGCGGCGTTTGCCGCGGCAACCTGGTTCAACGGCGGAGCGTGGTCCTGATTCATGACCGGAATGCGCGCCCGCAGGGCGTCATGATAGCACCGCACGCCATATTCCATATCGGAAAGAATGATTCCGTCGAACGCACTGGATTCCATGGCCTCGCAGCTCCAGATGATCAGCTGCGTATCCTCGTCGACGGTATCCCTGTCGATCCGTTCGGCCAGATACCGGGCCAGGCGCAACTGACGGTCCTCATCGGCATAGCGATAGGACATGCCCCGCTGGATCGTCTTGCCGGCGGATACCGGATATTCGTGATAGAAGTTCACGCTTTCCGGGTAGAAGCTGATCACCGTGTTCGGGAACAGGCCGACATACAGCCATTTCCGCTTGCTTTCCTCCGGCAGGTTCGGCCGGTCCGGCAGGATCTTCTTGTAGTTCTTCACACTCCACAGCCGTCCGTCGGATTCCGTTAACGCACCGACCGACCGGTTCGTGCCGTCGACCAGGGCTTCATCGTAATAGTTCTTGCCGTAGAGGTCCTGGAGGGCCGGGTGAGCCATCGGCACGTGGTAGCCTTCATTGTCGACATCCCGCACCGCTTTCCAGTTCACGTCCATTTCGTGGGACCAGACACGGTCATAGGCGGGCACCATGGCGTCCGTCTGATAGGGCGCGACTTCCGCCTCATGCCGCTTCATCAGTTCGGATACCGGCGGCTGATCGCCTTCCTTGAACCGGATGAAAATGAACCCCATCCAGATGTCCAGCTCGATCGGCTTCAGACCGTGTTCCACCTTGTCCAGTTTGGGCAGGCTGTCCGGCACCGCCGGGTTGCGCAGCGTGCCGTCTGTTCCGTAGCTCCACCCATGGAAGGGGCAGGTGATCACGCGTTTGCAATGCCCCTGCTCCTCCGCAAGGACACGCGAGCCGCGATGTCGGCACAGATTGTGGAACGCCCGGATCCGTCCATCGTCCCCACGCATGACGACCGCGCGCTCGCCGACCATGTCGAAGCACATGTAATCGCCCGGATTGGGCACGTTGGAGACATGACAGACAATCTGCCAGTGACGGCGGAAAAGGACTTCCTTCTCGATCTCCGTCAATTCCTCATTGTGATAGGTCCAGGCAGGCAATCCCCTGCGATCCCAGTCGGAAGGCACCTGAACGTTCGTCGCGGCATTGGTCATAACGCACCACTAATTTTTTTTGAGCGTTCAATTAAATTAAATAAATCGGCGCGACTTGTCACCCTGAAAATTGCCGGCGGTCACTCGAAACATGGAGGCCGCGATCACGCCGAGGTCGGCTTCAGGGTCTGCAGATTGGATAGATCAGCGGTAATTCCGGGCTGGGGAGATCGCTCCAGATAGGTCGACAGTACCACATAGGTCCGGGTTCCCCGCACTTCCGGCAGATCGTAGAGTTTGGCCAGCAGACCTTCCAACGCGACACTGTCCGCGACCCGCACCTTCAGCATCATGCAGGTGTCGCCGGTAACCGAATGGATTTCCTCGATTTCCGGCAATACCGCGAGATCCATCAACCCAGCCGTCTTGCCCCAGCCGGTCGTATCGACATGCACAAAGGCCAGGAGGGCCTTCCCGACCGCAGGCCCGTCCACGATGGCGACGTTGCGTTTGATGATCCCGGCGGCGCGAAGACGCTTGACCCGTTCGTGAACGGCAGGCGCGGACAGACCGACGCGCTCCCCCAGTTCGGCATAACCGACATCCGTACTGACGCTCAGCTCGCCTAATATCTTTCGGTCGATCAGGTCGAGTCCGGCGCCTTTGCCACCGCGCGACCGAATTGCATTCGAATTTATTTCATTCGGCATTTTTTCATCTCCACAGAACATCATTCACCATCTAGAGACAGGCCAACACGAACTTTCGGAGTTGGTCAATGCCCTACTCGCTGCTGTCCTGCCTGCTGGCCGCCGTGGCGGTCATCGGGTCGAATTCCCTGGTTCTCAGTCCCATTTCGGGCAGCGTCGCGCTGTCCTTTTCCGGCAGCGACGCAGCGGACGTCATGATCGCGGCGGCATGCTACGGGTTGGGAACGGCGGCAAGCGCCCTGACTCTGGCCCCCCGGATTGACCGCATCGGCCCCGGCAGGGCACTGGTTCAGGCAATGACCGGGTTGGCTTTCGCACTGGCGGTCAGTGCCTGGGCGCCGACCCTGTGGCTGCTTTGTGCCGCGCAGGCCTTCGCCGGTATCGCCGCGGGGTTGGCACTGCCTGCGACCTACGCGCTGGCAACTCAGATCGCGCCGAAAGGCAGGGAAAGCGAAGCCATGGGGCTGGTGATCACCGGCTGGACCGTCAGCCTGGTACTGGGGGTCAGTCTGTCGGCACTGGTCGCGGAGATCGCCCATTGGCGCGGTGTTTTCATCGGGCTGGCGGTGCTGGCCGGCCTGATCGTCATCGTATTGCGGCTCGCCGTGTCCATGGCACCCCCGTCCGAACTGCCGCAGCAGAAATCTACCCCCCTGACCGCGCTGCGGGTTCCCGGCATGGCCCGGGCGCTGCTGGTTTGTGCCAGCTACATGGCCGCCTTCTACGCCTTGTATTCCTATATCGGCCCCCATGCGCAGATCGTGCTGAATCAGCCGGTTGCGGCGGTGGGACTGTTGTCTCTGGCCTATGGCGTCGGCTTTGGTGCGGCGGTACCACTGGACCGGATCATCGACCGGCGCGGCCCGGAACGGGTAGCGGTGTCGATCTTCTGCCTGCTGGCCGCAACCTATCTGGCCATGTCCCTGACCGTGTGGTCCATGCCGGTCCTGATTGGACTATGCGTCCTGTGGGGAGTTGCGAACCATCTCGGGCTGAATCTCATTCTGGGCCGTCTGGGTCATCTCGATCCGCGGCAGAACGGGTCCATCATGGGGCTCTACAGCGCGACCTGTTATCTCAGCCTCTTTCTCGGCACCCTGGCCTACCGGCCGCTCTTCGACGCGTTCGGGTTCACCGCCTGCGCCCTGGCCTCCGCGCTATGTGTCGGTCTCGCCATTCTCGACTCCGCCCGTGCCCGATCCGCCAACCTTCATACTGACAAGCTTGGGAACGGCCATCAGCAGCCGGAATGATCAGATGTCGGCAACCCGGCGCGGCAGCATTCTCTTGAACAGATCGAGATTCCGCTGCGCCTCCGTATCAGGCAGAGTGATTGCGTAGCGCACGGCCGCTGCCATCAGGACAAACAACAACCGGGCCGCGTCCGTCAGTTCATCCGGGCGCCGTCCCGGGTCGAGCCGGATCAGGCAGTCCGCCAGGAATCCGGCAAGCACCTTCACATCCTCCGTATCGAGATGCTGCAAGGCCCGATCCGCCTGTGTCGCCTGCCAAAGATCCTGCATGACCGGCTCGTCCTGAAACAGCCGATAATAGCCGTCGACGATTTCACATAAGGCCGGGTGCAGTTCCTCTTCTTCTCTGACCTCAGCAAGCCCGTCACGCACACAGGCATGCCCGACCTCATTGTAGCGGCATGCGAGTGTCCCGAAGATTGCCGTTTTGTCGGGGAAATACTGGTAAAGCGACCCGAAGGCGACGCCGGATCGCTCGACGACATCGCTCATCCTGAACGCATCGGGGCCGGCTTCCCGCAGGATATCAACAGACACATCCAAAATGCGCTCGAAACGGTCCTTGCTGCGTTTCTGGGACGGCAGTTTGCGCGCAAAGACCGGCATGTCGGGCAGTTCGCCCCGCCGCGCGGGCACATTTACATTCATCGGCGCCTCCAAACCATCATCACTTGACAGAAAAAATGCGAGACATTATCTCTTTTGTCAAATACGAGACATTATCGCTTTTTGACTGAAAGGAAATCCGATGACCGATGCACCTGTTCTCATCGTCGGCGGCAACGGCAAGACCGGGCGCCGTGTCGATACCCGGCTCAGGGCTCTTGGGATCGCCACACGCCCCGTTTCGCGCTCAACCACGCCCCCCTTCGACTGGACAAGGCCGACGACCTGGGCTGCAGCCCTGGAAGGGGTTCGCGCCGCCTATGTCAGCTTTCAGCCCGATCTTGCCGTGCCGGGAGGTGCGGAAGCGATCGAAGCGTTCAGCGCCCTCGCCCAGAAAAAAGGGGTGGAGCATCTCGTGCTGCTGTCCGGCCGGGGTGAGGACGGTGCTCAACGGGCCGAAGAGGCCCTGAAAGCCTCCGGGATCGACTGGACGATCGTTCGGGCAAGCTGGTTCAACCAGAATTTCAGCGAAAACTTCCTGCTGGAAGGCGTATTGACCGGCGAAATCGCCCTGCCCGCCGGCGACGTGAAGGAGCCCTTCGTCGATGCGGATGACATTGCGGACGTCGCAGTCGCCGTCCTGACGGAAACCGGTAATCGCCGCCGTGTCTATGAAGTGACCGGCCCGCGCGCCCTCACCTTTGCGGAGGCGGTGTCGGAGATCGCGGTCGCGACCGGTCGCCCGATCCGGTATACACAAGTGCCGGTCGATGCCTTTGTCGGCGGCCTGCGGCAGGCGGCACTTCCCGAAGATCTGGTCGCGCTGCTGGAAGACCTGTTCACGACCGTCCTGGACGGCCGCAACACGAAGGTTGCCCACGGCGTCGAGGACGCTCTTGCCCGGCCGCCGCGGGATTTCCGGGACTATGTCCGGAGGACCGTGGCACAGGGAATCTGGAGCCAGAGAACATGACCGATACCATCATCACGATCCTGCTTTGGGTCTGCGCCTTGGGAAGCGGACTGATGGCCGGAATCTATTTCGCCTTCTCGACCTTCCTGATGACCGCCTTTGCGCGGATCCCCCAGGCACACGGCATCTCGGCCATGCAATCGATCAACACGACCATTGTGAAGTCCCTGTTTCTGCCACTGTTCTTCGGCACCACGCTGATCGGCCTGTTTCTGGCGGGATGGGCGCTCTACCAGTGGGACCGGCCCGGCGCCACGCTGATGCTGGCCGGCGGCCTGATCTATGCATTGTGCATGTTTGCCAGCACGATCGTCTTCAACGTCCCGCTGAACAACGCCCTGGCCGCAATGGACGGCGCCAGCGCGGAGGCCACCGCGGTCTGGAACCGGTACCTGAAGGAGTGGGTGTTCTGGAACCATGTCCGGACCGTCGCATCCCTGGTCGCCTGCGGCCTGTTCATCGCCGCCATCGCCGCCTGACACGCGACGGGCAAAGATGCTCCGGCGGCATGAAGACTGAACCACCCGGGTTTGGGGGCCGGGCCCACGACGGGGCCCGACCCCGCCCGGTCACCTGCCTTCGTAGGCGGCCTCCAGCGCCGCCACGTCGAGCTTTACCATCTTCATCATCGCCTGCATGACGCGACCGACCTGTTCCCTGTCACCGGTCTTCAGCAGACGCGGCAGTGCCTCTGGGACGATCTGCCAACTCAACCCGAACCGGTCCTTCAACCAGCCGCACTGAGCCTCCTTGCCGCCGCCCTCCAGCAGGGCATGCCAGTAATGGTCAACCTCATCCTGGTCCTTGCAGGGAATCGACATCGAAATCGCCTCGCTGAAGGTGAAGGCTGGCCCTCCATTGATCGCCTGAAACCGTTGCCCGGCCACTTCGAATGTCATCGCCAGAACGGTACCTTCCTTACCGGGACCGTCAGGGCTATTGCGCGTGACGTCGACCACCTTGCCGTCGCGAAAGACGGAAATGTAGAAGTCGGCGGCTTCCTCCGCATTCGCATCGAACCAGAGGCAGGGTATGATTTTCGCTTCGTCAGTCATGACGCATCCTTTCCATGGTATGAAGAAGATCGGAATCAGGAGCCAGGGTATTCGTCGCGCAGCCGCCACCAGACATAAGGATCCGATTGCGGCGTACCGGGCGGTGACTCCTCCCAGTTTTCCTGGCGCCCGAACGGAGTTAGGTCGAGGAAGGCCCAGGTTGTTCCCAGCATTTCCACGCCGCGCCCCGTCGTGAAATAGGTTCGGTAGATGCAATCGCCGTCCCGCAGGAAGACGTTCAGACCGAAGCCCCCGGACACATCGAAATCGCCGTTGAATTCAGGGGCGCACGCATACCAGGGCAGCGTCCACGCCATCCTCTCCTGAAATGTCCGTATCTCGGCGAACGGTGCCGCGGAGACCAGCACAACGGTCGTGTCGCGCTGATTGATGTGATCGACGCGCCCCGCCGTATCGGCAAACATGCTGCAGCCGGCGCAGGGATCCGTGTCTCCAGGTTTGAGCATGTGATGGTAGACGATCAACTGACGGCGCCCCTCGAACAGGTCCGCCAGTGCACAGTCGCCCTGAGGCCCCTCGAAGCGGTAATCCCCATCCACCAGCAACCACGGTAAACGGCGCCGCTCCGCCGCCAAGGCATCCTGTGCCCGGGTCAGGGCCTTTTCCTTGGCGCGAAACGCCTTGCTGGCAGCCCGCCAGTCCTCCTTCGAGACGACATCGTGCATCATCATGGCATGCCTCCTCCTGAACGGCAGTGTCAGGCCTAGTTATCGGCGCATCCGGGAATGTCCGGCATGGCGTCCTGGGCGGCGGCCAGGATGTCGTCCTGCGTCAGCACCTTCTGGGGCGTGGCCAGGGACCATCGGTGACCAAACGGATCTTCCAGCAGACCGAACCGATCACCCCAAAACGCGTCTTCCATCGGCATGATCGGTGTCGCACCGGCCGCCACCGCGCGATCGAAGTCGGCATCGGCGTCTGCGACGATCAGGTGAACGGAAACCGGGCTTCCGCCCAGGGATTTCGGCCCGCGCATACCCCAGTCCAGATTTTCGTCCACCAGCATGATCGACGAGCCGTTGATGGTGATACAGGCATGCATCAGCTTCCCGTCCGGCCCGGGAATCCGCATCAATTCTTCGGCGCCGAAGGCCTGCTTGTAGAAATCTATCGCGTCAGCGGCGTCGGCGCAGATCAGGTGTGGGGACACGGCGTGGACGCCCAGATCGGCGGCCTGCTGTCGGGCATTGGTCATATCATTCCTCCAGATCAGGAAAATCGAGTTACAGATCGCGGGTCAGGGACGCCTGACCGGTCATGGGGTCAAAGGGAACGGATACATGTTCGTGCAGTACGCGCCAGGCGCCGTTTTCACGATGCAGGCAAACGGTGATCCGCATCCAGGTCATGCCCACCGGGTGGTCCTCCGGCTCCGGGACGAAGTGGTGCAGCCCGTAGACCACCGCCAGGTCGCCGTCGACATGAACGCTCAAATCCCGGTGCTCCGACCGGAACTGTTCCGGAAAATGGGGCAGAACATTCTTCCAGATCTGCCGGATGGCGTCTTTTCCGACGCTACGAAAGGGTGGGATCGCGTCGAACAGGACCGTGTCTGCCTGATAACGCGCGACCAGCGCATCGGCGTCCTTAGCCTCGACAGCACGCGACCATGCGGCAACTACGGACCGAACTTCCGCTTCATCGGCCTTGATCTGTTCCGCGGAAGCCTGTGTCATCTGATTTCCCCTCTGGTTCTTGGTTGCAATGGGCGCAGTCGAGGCGGTCGTCCTTATCGACCCGCCGGTCATTCAGCGCTCAGCCGAGCGACTTTGCGACGGCGACCAATTGTTCGAGGCAGGTGCCCCAGCCTTCCTGGAATCCCATCTCGCGGTGCTTCTGACAGGCGTCCGCGGTCGCATGCTTTGCGACTGCGGTGTAGCGGGTACCGCCCTCGACCGTTTCCATCGTGATGATCGCGGTAAAGAAACTCTCTGACGAGGGACGGTAGCCGGGCTGCAGCGCGTCGGTGAACACGATACGCGTGCCCTCCACCGCATCCAGAATGCAGCCTGTGCTGTCGAAGCTTTCGCCGTTCGGCCCCTGCATGACCGTGCGGAAGATGCCGCCGGGCCGCAGATCAATTTCGCATTCCGGAACCGACCAGGGCTTCGGGGCGAACCAGGTTTTCAGGAGATCCGGATCGGACCAGGCGCGCCACAAACTGTCGCGGGAAACATTCACAACGCGTGTGAGGACCAGATCACGATCCTGATCTATGGTTGTATCGATGCTCATATTCCGAACTTCCTTCCGATTTGCCCGTAGGCGGATTGAAACTGACCGTCGGTTACTGCGACGGCTTGGACTTGGAAAAGAAGGCGTTCACCATCGGCACGACCAGATCCATCCGTTCCATGACGCCCAGATGCGTCGTGCCGGGCAGGATCGCGAGTTCGTCAACCGAGGCCGCCATGAAATGTGGTGCAATCGGCCCCCCTCCCAGGAGGCGATAGATCCGAACGGAATGTTCCGGGCGAACGATGTCCGCATCCCCGGACAGGACGAGGGTCGGCGCCGCAATTGCCGCCATGTCCGCCTCCGGCCAGTCCTCGATGGTCGAATCCAGTTCGACCAGCTTTTCCACCAGGGCTTCAAACCCATCGGGATCGGGTGCCACTTCCTTGTACGCCTTTTCCCATGGCGTACCCGCAAAACTCTGCGCCGTCATGGTCTCAAAAATCTCCAGAAGTTCCGGATACAGACCGTCCTTGCGGAAACTGGCCGCCGCCGCCGTCATGCGCCGCACCCGATCGGGGTGTCGAATCGCCAATTGATAGGCCACGCCGCCGCCCATGGAATATCCGACGATATCGGCACGCTTCAGCCCCATGGTCTTCATAAAGGCGGCGATATCATCCGCCAGCGCCTGATAGGTGATCGGCCGGTCAATGTCGGCGGTACGGCCATGCCCCTGGAAATCCACCACGAAGACTTTGCGGCCCGTCGCCAGACCATCGACCAGGGGCCTCATCATGCCCGTCGTCATATAGGCGCCATGGAGGACGATTACCGGCTCACCCTTCGCTTCCATGTCACCGTGCACTTCATAATACATGTCGAGGTCACCCACCCGGGCATAGCCCGTCTCGACCGGTGCGGCGTGAAGCGGGCCCGGCTCGGCCAAAACCAAAAGAAGGGCCGCGACCGCCCCCAGCAGCAGGGCCAATCCATGCCGCGCCCATGCAAGATCGGCACGCCATGAGTCTTCGGGCGAACCGATGCGGGACAGTCGCGACGAAAGATCACCCCCCTTAAATGCACGCACCATGATCACAGATCTCCAAAATGGTGAAGCGACGAGCCCAACCGCGTTTCGTCAGCGCCGTATCCAACCGCGCGGGCCGAAGCCCAAGGTCGCTTTGGCAATCACAAAACCATACCAACCGGTTGGTATGGTGTTCTACCGACCAGTTGGTATGGCGTCAATACGCAATCACGAAATTTTTCCATGTCCCTGTAGAATCCTGACGATCCGATAGAGCGTCGACGTGGGGAAATCTTAGCGCGGCTGTTCCTTCTGCCGGCGGACGACATCCTCGTAAGCCGCATTGAGGCGCGCCAGGACTGAGTTTTCAGGCGCGATGCTTTCCGGGTCGCCCAGATGAATTGCCCGCAATTCCGCCATGAACGCATTCCAGAGGTCAGGCCCACCCTCTTCCAGCAACTGCGCCCGGATGGACAATTCTTCGGTGACCGCCAGATGCCGGCGCCCCCAACCGCCGATCACCGCCATCACCGGCACAAGTTGGATCGCCGGCTCCGACAGGCTGTAGATTGCCTTCTGCTTATGGCTGGGATCATCGGCTCGGGTGATCAGCCCCAGTTCCATCAGGCGTTTCAGACGGGCCGCCAGGATGTTGGACGCGATCCCCTCCAGCGAATGCTTCAGCAGTTCGCGGAAATGACGCCGATTTCCGAACATCATGTCGCGCAGAATGATCAGGCTCCACCGGTCCCCGATCACCTCCATCGTCAAATTGATCGGGCAACCGGACTTGTTATCCAACGTCATGAGACCCTCCAGAATCTGATTGCATATTAAAATCAGTCATGCGATATCGCAACCGGTTGCAATGTTGAATCAGTTTGGAGTGAAAACGATGTCTCTCCCGGCGGAAGGCGATCCCGAAGGTTTTGACGGTCTAACCGTGGCCCTGGGTGAACTGGTTCAATCCGGGACGGCTCCCGGGATGGTTTTCGGGTTTCTGCGCGGCACGGAGAGGCGCATCGGCGCGTTAGGCTCTCATGGGCCGGGTGTAGAAATGCCGATGGCCCGGGACACGATCTTTCGGATCGCCTCAATGACCAAGCCGGTTGCAGGACTGCTCGCGACAACCCTGGCTTTGGAAGGCCTGTTTGCGTTGAACGACCCAATCGACGGGCTGATCCCCGAAATGGCCGATCGGAGAGTTCTCAGGAGCCCGGATGCGGCTCTGGACGACACCATCCCCGCAGCGCGAGCGATCACGGTCGAAGATCTGCTGACCTGTCGCATGGGCATGGGCCACGTCATGCAGCCGGGCCGGTTTCCGTTGATGGAAAAACTATCCGACCTGTCCCTGACACCGGGCCCCTATCCGCCTTTGGAACCCACCGAAAGCTGGATCGCGAAGCTGGGGACACTGCCCCTCCTGGAACAACCGGGAACGGTCTGGCGCTATGACACGGGGCTCAGCGTGTTGGGCATCTTTCTGGAACGGGCGACCGGCCAAAGTCTGGAAACCCTGTTCCGGCAACGGGTGTTCGAACCGCTGGGCATGACCGATACCGGCTTTCATGTTCCTGCAGGAAAGTTGCACCGTCTGCCGCAAGAAACGCGTGAAGACGGATCGGTCGACGATCCGGCCGGTCCCGGTTCCCGTTTCGCCAAACCGCCGATATTTCATTCGACCGCGGCCGGGCTGGTTTCGACGGCCGACGACTTGCTTAACTTCGCCGGCATGATGCTGAACAAGGGCGAATGGCGGGGGCGCCGGATTGTCCCGGCCAGGGCCGTGGATCTTATGTCACGGGACAGGATCACCGAGGATCAGCGCCGCAAATCTCCCTTCGTGCCCGGTTTCTGGGACCGGAACGGTTGGGGCTACGGCGTCGGCATCTCCTATCCGAAGGACGAGACAGACCCGGCCGGAATCGGCTGGGCCGGCGGGACCGGAACCAACCTTTACTGGGACCCTGCGACCGGCTCGGCCGGCGTCATCCTGACCCAGCGCCTGTTCGGTTCGCCGACCCCGCCAGTGCATTTCGGCGCCTTCTGGCGGCATGCACGGCGCATGGCGCTCACGTAATTTCTTCCGCACCCGAAAGGATCTGAAAATGAACTACCTCTGCCTCTGCTACTATGACCACGACGCGTTCATGAACCTCTCGCCGACGGATATCCAGGCGATCATCGAACAGTGCAAGCCCCATGATGAGGCGCTGCGCGGCAGCGGACATCTGAAATTTGTCGGTTCTCTGGGCATGCCAGAGGAAACCCGCACCCTGCGCAGCTTGGATGGCGGGACGGTTCCCGATGACAAGCCTTATGTCGAGACCAAGGAGCCAATCGGCGCCTTCTTCATGATCGAAGCCGAAGATATGGACGCGGCCGAAAAAATCGCCGGCCTGCATCCCGGCGCGAAACTCAGCCATCTGTTCGGTGGGGGAATTGAAATCAGGCCCGTCGGCCTCTTCGATCTGCTTTGACCCGCCACGCGGGAGGTTCCGGGGACTCCGCCTCCCGCACAGGCACCGGGTCAGAACATCGCCAGCTTGGCGGCAAAGACCATCATGACCGTTCCGCAAATCCGGTCGATCGGACGGCGCAGGGCAAGATACCCCTTTTTCACTGCGGGCCGGGAAAACAGGAAGGCCGCCAGACCATAGACCAGCAACCCGTCCACCACGACGATCCCAAGCGCCGAAAGGCGCAGGTCCATAGGCGCGTCCGCCGGGATGAACAGAACGAAGATCGTTGCGAAATAGGTCAGCGATTTCGGGTTCAGAATACCGGTCGCGAAACCGCGCAGGATCGCCCTGCGCGACGCATGCGGATCGACCTCAACGGTGTCTTCAGCCACCGGGTCCGCAGGGCTGCGCCACAGGCGGATCCCGATATAGATCAGGAACAAGGCACCCGCGATCTGCATGCCGGTCTGCAGCGAGGGCATGATTTCGAACAGCGCCGTCAGACCCAGCAACGCGATACAGGCCCAGACCAGGCTGGCGGCAAGCAGCCCATAACCGGTCAGCAGGGCGCGTGCACGCCCCTGCCCCACGGCGGTCTGACTGACCAGAAGAATGTTGGGGCCGGGACTGGCGATCGACAGAATATCGATGGCGGCAAGCGATAGAAGCAGCATCCAGGTCGACATGGTTTCATCCTCCGGGATTGGGACGGGTCACGCCGTATGGCGGCCGAAAAGAGTGGCATTCTCGGAAGCGGACAGGGATTTCCGGTTCGGGGCATAGACGTCAGGCACCCCGTCATAGGCGCGGATCGTCGCCGGGCGTTCGGCCACCGCCTCAAACCAGCGCGACAGCTCCGGGAAATCCGCGAGTGTCTGCAGATGCCCCGCATGCGGCACGATCCAGGGATAGCAGGCGATATCGGCAATGGAGTAATCGCCGGCGATGAAATCGCGACCGGCAAGCCAACCGTCCAGCACCCCATAGAGCCGCGCCACTTCCCGGCGGTAGCGTTCCAGGGCGAAGGGCACTTGCTCCCCGGCATAGACGTTGAAGTATCCGACCTGACCGGCCATCGGCCCCAGACCGGCGCATTGCCAGAACAGCCATTGCAGCATGACGTTTCGGTCGCGCGGATGACGCGGCAGCAGCCTGCCGGTTTTTTCCGCCAGATACAGCAGCATTGCCCCGGATTCGAACATCGATACCGGTCCGCCGCCATCCTCCGGATCGTGATCGACAAGCGCGGGTATTTTGCTGTTCGGGGAGATCGAAAGAAATTCCGGTGTGAACTGCTCTCCCTCGCTGAGGCGAACAGGGACGATCCGGTGCGGCAGTCCGACCTCCTCCAGAAACATCTTCAGCTTCTGGCCGTTCGGCGTCGGGGCGTAATACAGGTCGATCATCTCAATCCTCCCGTTTGTGGGATGCGCCAGCAGGCGCGTTTCATTGCCCGGAAGAATGAGCCGATCTATGGTCCTTTATAAGAACCAGGATTGACTAATTTCATGGAACCAATTTTCGAATTTCCGATTGAACTGCCGCCGGCCGGATCACGCGATCTGGTCCGGTCACTGCATCAGCAACTGCGTGACGCCATCCTGGACGGACGGCTGAAGCCGGATCTGCGACTGCCGCCAACACGGGCCCTGGCGGAGGGGCTCGGCGTATCACGGAACACCGCCGTTGCCGTCTACGACATGTTATTGAGCGAAGGGTATGTGGAAGGCCGAGCCGGGTCCGGAACCTATGTCGCGGATGTCCGCCCGCGCCTGGAACGACCGAAGGCACCGGACCGGAAGCCGGAGGACGATACCCGTCTGGCGCCTTTCTGGCGCGGAAAGCCACCGCCCGAGTATTCGCCGAACGCCCGCCCTCCCGCCTTCGATTTTCTAAGCGGCTATCCCGACACGACGGAATTTCCCTTCGATATCTGGAACCGCCTGTCCGGACGGGCAGCCCGCGCCCTGGCGCGTCAACCGGCCGATGCCGGCAACCCGGCGGGCGAGCCCGGATTGCGCGACGCCATCGCCAATCACGTTTCCTTTGCCCGGGCCGTTGCCTGTTCCAGCGACGATATCGTCGTGACGGCCGGCGCACGCCAGGCCTTTGACCTGTTGGCGCGCGTTCTGGTAACGCCCGGACAGACCGAAGTCGCCTTGGAAGATCCAGGCTATGCGCCGACCCGCAACGCCTTCGCCGCGGCGGGTGCGCGGATCGCGCCGATCCCGGTCGACGAGGACGGCCTGATCGTTGAGCGCATTCCCCCCAGCGTCCGGGTCGTCTGTGTGACCCCGTCGCACCAGTTTCCGATGGGCGTGACGTTGAGCGCGAAGCGGCGCGCCGCCCTGTTGGATTTTGCCGAGACGTTCGGCGCGTCGATCATCGAAGACGATTACGACAGCGAGTACCGGTTGAGCGGCCGGCCGCTGGATGCCTTGCAGACATTGGACCGGAACGGCCGCGTCTTCTATGTCGGGACATTCTCGAAAAGCATGTTTCCGGCGCTGCGCATGGGCTTCGTCGCGGTGCCCGACTGGGCCAAACCGGCCGTGACCGGCGCGCGGCACCTCACCGACTGGCATGCCCCTTCGCTGACGCAGCAGGCATTGACCGATTTCATCACCGAAGGCCATTTGGCCCGGCATGTCCGCAAGATGCGCCGGGAATACGCCGCCCGCCACGAAACCCTGACGGCAGCCCTTTCGCATTTTCACGGCGGCCGATTGCAGGTCCTGGAGGCCCATGCGGGCGTCCATCTGTCCGCCGTTACCGACAGTGGACAGGAGGCCGAGGCTCTATCCCGCCGGGCGGCGGAACGGTCGATCAGACTCGATACGCTGGGCACCTATTCCCGGCGCGCCGACGCCCCAACGGGACTGGTCTTCGGCTATGGATTGATCCGGCGCGAGCGGATCGAGGAAGCCGTCGCCGGCCTGGTCTAAAGCCTTCCGGCGCGGCGCAGCAGATCGAGAACCCCTTCCGGGTCGACCGCCTTGCAGATTCCGCCACGGGGGCGGGCCAGAGGCACATCCTGCGCCATGAACACCGCGTTCAGGACACTTTCTTCCACCGATTCCACAGCGGCCATATAGACCGGATCAAGGCATTCGTCGCTGAGCGCGATGGATTGGCGCCAGGCGGCACCCGACAATTGCGGCATCGGTCCGGCATTGGCGGTGCTGAAGGCGAGGAACAGATCGCCGGAATTGTTGCCCCCGGGCGTGCCGCCCCGGCCGATCCCGATGGTCGCCCGCCGTGCCAACCGGTCCAGCTGCCCCGGCGTCATCGGCAGGTCGGTCGCCAGGATACAGACGATGGAGCCCAGTTCCGCCGGGCGGTCTGGAATGCGGTCCGCCATCATATCCACGCCGACCGGCACGCCCAGTACGGTCAGCCACGGGCGGATGCCGTGATTGGCCTGAACCAGCGCCGCAACCGTGAAGCGCTGTCCGTCGATTTCCAAGACCCGCGACGCCGTTCCGGTCCCGCCCTTGAATTCATAGCAGATCATCCCGGCACCGCCGCCGGTATTGCCCTCTGCCACCGGTCCGGATGCCGCCGACCGGATCGCCGCCAGCGCATGATCGTCGGTAACATGCAGCCCGTTGATGTCGTTCAGGACGCCGTCATAGGTTTCCGCCACCACCGGCATGGCCCAAAGGTGGTTGTCGCGCCATGGGCCGGCATAGTGTTCCAGCATCCAGCGCGTCGCGCCGTGATGGGCCATGCCGACACCATGGCTGTTGGTCAGCAGGATCGGCCCGACGAACCATCCCGCATCGCGAATCCAGTGCGTTCCAGTCATCTCGCCGTTGCCGTTCAGCGTATGCTGCCCTGCCCAGACAGGAATCGGCTGCTCGGCAAAGCCGCGCGGCAGGATTGCCGTAACCCCGGTCTGCACCGGCAGGTCGCCCCTGCGCAGAGACGGGTCGGCGTGGGACGACAGGGTTTGGCTGCCGACCAACACACCGGGCACATCGGTGATCGCGTTCAGGGGGCCGGGCGTTCCGGGCATGGGCAGGCCGAGCGCGCGGGCCCGTTTCCGCGCCTTGAGCGTTTCCGTCATTGTTATTTCTTTCTGGCTCGCAAATAGAGGCCGATCGAGGCGATCACGATGGAGAACAGAAGCATGATCGTCGCGATCGCGTTGATCTCCGGTTTGATGCCCCGCCGCAACATCCCGTAGATGAAAACCGGCAAGGTCGTGCTGTCGACGCCGGCGATGAAATAGGTGATCACCAGATCGTCCATCGAAATGATGAAGGCCAGCAGGGCCCCGCCGATCACACCGGGCAGGATCATCGGCAGGGTCACCCGCCGGAAGGTCGTCCAGCCGTCGGCGCCGAGATCGGCCGATGCCTCCTCCAAGCTTTCGTCCATATCCGCAATCCGCGCGGAAACGACGACGAAGACGTAGGAAGTCAGGAAGGTGCAATGGCCGATGATGATGGTCAGCAGCGACAGTTTCACGCCCAGGCTGACGAAGAAGATCAGCAGCGCGATGCCCAGCACGATATCCGGCATGATCATGGGTAGGAACATCAGGGCGCGATAGAAACCCTGCAGCCGGAACCGGAATCGCGCCACGGCGACGGCGACCGCTGTTCCGAACACGGTCGACACCGCCGTCGTGATCAAGGCCACGAGCAGACTGTTCTTCACCGCCGCATAGAGCTGGTCCGAGGATTCGATATAGAGGGCGGATTCCGTCAGCTTGTTCGAAAGCCCGAAGATCGTCCGGTACCAATCGAAGGTGAACCCTTCCCAGATCATCATATTGACCGGGTTGGCGTTGAACGAAAAAACAACGATCAACAGGATCGGGGCATAGATGAAGGCAAAGAAGAAATAGCCGTAGATCGACAGGCCGTTCACCCGCCGCAGCAGTTTCAGCAGACGTCCCGTCATCACGCCGCCTCCTTGACCGCCGGGGCGGTTTCCGCCTCACGGGACGCCAGCCGGACATAATAGAGCAGCAGCAGCAGGATCGCGGCCATGACCATCATCGCCAGCGCCGACCCGAAAGGCCAATTCCTCGCCGACAGGAATTGTTGTTCGATCAGGTTCCCGATCATGATGACCTTGGCCCCGCCCAGCAGCGACGGGACGATGAAGTTCCCCAGCGATGGGATGAAGACGATGATCGATCCGCCGACAATCCCCGGCAGCGTCATCGGCAGAACGATCCGTCGGAAGGTCTGAAACCGCGTCGCGCCCAGATCGGCGGAAGCCTCGATCAGGCTCATGTCCAGCTTCTCGACCGACGCGTAGAGCGGCAAGAACATGAAGGGGATGAAGACATAGACCATGGCGATGATGACCGCCGTGTCGGTATAGATGATCTCCAAGGGCTCCCCGATCAGGCCGACCCCCATCAAGGCCTGATTGAGAAACCCGGTCGGACGCAGGATCAGGACCCAGGCGAACAACCGGACAATCAGGCTGACGAAAAAGGGCAGCGTGATCAGGAACAGGAACAGGTTCTTCTGTGTTTCCGGCAAGCGGCTGACCCAGAAGGCGGCGGGATAGCAGACGATCAGCGACAGGATCACCGTCACCGCCGCAAGCTGAACCGAATGCAGGAAGATGCGGATATAGACCGGGTCGAACCGCTCGTATTTGGTATCCGCCCAGCCCAGAATCTGACCGTAATTCAGATCGAAGAACCGCCAGACGACGCCGCCGTATAGGCCCGGCTCCAGAAAGCTGTAGACCAGCATGATGGTCAACGGCCCCAGGAAGAAGACCGCGAGGAAGATCGTCGGAACCGACAGCAGACCGACCAAGGTCGCCCTTCGGCGCTGACCGCGGGACCGGAACAGATTCATATACGCGCCCCCTCCACCAGATGCAGCGCGTCCTGCGCGACACAAAGGTCGATTTCCGACCCCGGCGCGGGATGGGTGCCGCGTCCAGCCCGGATCGTCGCCTTGATCCCGGGCAGGCCCGGCGCATCGACGACGACACGATAGTCCGATCCGACAAAGAAGACCTGCGAAACCGTACCCCGCAAGGCAAGATCGCGCCCGGCCTCCCCGGTGCCCAGCCGGACATCTTCCGGCCGGACGAGCAGCGTGACCGCCCGACCAGGGGGCGAATCCCGGCCTGCGACGGTCACGCTGTGCCCGCCCTCCAGAGAGATCCGGCACTGCCCGTCCCGGGCCTCCGCGATCCGACCGGAGAACAGATTGCCTTCGCCCAGGAAGCGGGCCACGAATTCACTGATCGGGCGGTGATAGAGGTCTTCCGGCGTGCCCAATTGTTCGATCTTGCCATGCCCCAGGACCGCGATCCGGTCCGACATGGTCAGGGCCTCCTCCTGGTCATGGGTGACGAAGACGAAGGCGATGCCGATCTCGCTCTGAATGGATTTCAATTCGAACTGCATCCGCTGGCGCAGATTCTTGTCCAGCGCCGATAGCGGCTCATCCAACAGCAGGATCTTCGGCCGCGCCACCAGAGACCGGGCCAACGCCACGCGCTGTTGCTGGCCGCCGGAAAGCTGGCGGATCTTGCGGGCGCCGTAGCCGTCCAGGCCGACCAGTTCCAGCATTTCCCCGACGCGCTTGTTTATCGACGGTTTGTCGACTCCGGCGATCTCCAGACTGTAGGCCACATTGCGGGCGACGCTGAGATGCGGGAACAGGGCATAGCGCTGAAACACCGTGTTCACTGGCCGCCGGTGGGCCGGCAGGCCCGCGACCGACGCCCCATCGATCCGGATATCACCGGAATCCAGATCCTCAAAGCCGCTGATAGCGCGCAGCAGCGTGGTCTTGCCGCAGCCGGACGGTCCCAACAATGTCAGGAACTCATTCGGTGCGACGGTCAGGGATACGTCGTCCAAGGCGGTGATCCAGCCGCCTTCCGGCGCGGCGAACCGTTTCGACGCATGCAGGATGTCGAGCATCGTTCAGGCTCCCAATCCGAAAAAGCACCCCGGCCGGCCCGCTTGTATTCGGGACCGACCGGGGTGACAGGGACGTTACTGGGCGGTCTTGATGCGGGTCCATTCCCGGTTATAGAGCTGAAGGTCCCGGCCCAGATCCTTGAAGATCTGAAGCTTCGCAAGAACATCCTTCGGCGGATAGATCGTCTCGTTGTCTGCGATTTCCGCCGGGATCAGGTCCTGCGCGGGCACATTCGGGGTACCGTTCATCTGCTGCGAGACGTTCAGCGCCGCGATTTCCGGCCGCAGATAGAATTCCAGGAATTTGATGGCGTTTTCCTTGTTCGGCGCGCTGTCCAGAACGCAGATATCTTCCTGATACATCGTCGCCCCCTCTTCCGGGATGACATATTCCAGAATGTCGGGGTTCTGCTGCACGAAGATGTTCGCGCCGACGTACCAGTGCGCGGCGGCAACGTCGCCGGACTGGACCAGCGGGATCACGTCATAACTGAAGGCGGATACGTTATCGACGCGGTCCAGGATATATTGCGCGGCCGCCTCTACCTCGGCCTCGTCCGCGGAGTTGACCGACGTACCGTTCATGATATGGCCGATCCCGATCGTCTCGCGCAGATCGTCCAACAGGATGATCTTCTTGCCGCTTTCGGCCAGGGCGAACAGGTCCTGCCAACTGTTCACGTCGCCCGCGACCTGCTTGTTGAAGACGATCCCGACGCTGCCCCAGGCATAGGGCAGGCAGTATTCCGCGTTCGGATCGGTTTCGGCGCGGATGAAATCCGGGTCGATATTCTTGAAATCCGGATGCTGACCGATATCGGTCTTCGCCAGCAAACCCAACTGATACATGATGTCGTGCATGTGGACGGACGGGAAAACGATGTCGTATCCGGTCGCCCCGGCCTGAATCTTGGCCAGCATCTCCTCGTTGGAACCGTAGGTGTCCAGCGACACCTCAACGCCGAATTCCTCGCTGAAACGGGTCAGTACTTCCGGGTTGATGTAGTCGCCCCAATTATAAAGGTGCAATTCACCGTCGGCCGATGCGGCGGGCGGCAGCAGGGCGCAGCCGGCCGCGACCAGCACTGCCTGCGAAACATGTTTGAGCTTCATTTTGTAAGCCTCCTGTCGGTCTGCGTTCCGGACCGTCGGTGCGGTCCGTTATCTTGTTGCATTGCACAGGGTGATATAAATATAACATTATCGTCTATTGTTATTTTTCTAACATTCCAGAGGTCAGTGCATGCGATCCGGTTTTGCGTCCTATCCTCAGGTCAATTTCGAAGATCTGATTCAGCAGATCGAAACCTCATTGCCCTCCCTGCCGCGCCAGGAGGCGAAGCTGGCGCAGTTCATGCTGTTGAACCTGAACACCCTGGGGCTGGAGACCGGCAAATCCCTGGCCGAAAAGGTCGGCGTGCCAGAAGTCACGGTCGGGCGCCTGCTGCGGCGATTAGGTTGCAACGGCATGAAGGAATTGAAGGAATTGCTGCGCCAGCGCTATTCCGTCGCCGGTGAGATGCCCGATCCGCGCGGTGACGTGCGGCCCGCCTGGGAGAAAACAATGGAGGCGGAAACTGCCATCGTCGCCGCGATCTTCCATCAGACGACCAGTCCCGATTGGGTGCGGGCGGCGAAAATGCTGACGGAGACGGACCGCATCTTCGTCACCGGTTTTCAGTCGGTACGCGGTTTGGCGGAAGATTTCGCCCGGCGCCTGTCGCTTGCCCGGCCGTCGGTGCAATACCTGTCCCCCCATGACGGCATGCTGGGTGAATGGTTGGTTCCCAACGACCCGGCGTCGGAAACCTCCTGCCTTGTCCTGGTCGATGTCGTGCCCTATGCGGCGGAATCGGAAAGCCTGGCCAAGCTCGCGAAGAAACAGGGCCGGTCCTGCATCGTCCTGTCCGACGAGTATTGCCACTGGAGCCGCGATGTCGCGGATTCCGCCTTGTACGCACCGTCCAATACCGGCCTGTTCCTGGAATCGACGGTCGGGCTTAATCTCGCGCTCAGCCTATTGGTGGATTCGGTCGCGGAATCCGATCTGGAGAATTCCCAGGCCCGCCTGGTGCAATGGAAGAAGACGTCGCGGGGGATGCGGCTGTTCTGATGCAGAATCAGTCCAGCTCGAACGCATCCTTGTAGTCGCGTTTCAGCGAAGGGTCCTGATCAGATTTGCGCAGCAGACAATTGCCGACGGCAAGCATGTCCAGTTCCGTGCCCATGAAACAATGGAAGGCATCTTCCGGCGTGCAGACAATGGGTTCGCCACGGACGTTGAAGGATGTGTTCACCAGGATCGGACAGCCGGTGCGCTCCTTGAACGCGGAAATCAGAGCATGAAACCGCGGATTCGTCTCCTGATGCACGGTCTGCAGCCGCGCCGAATAGTCGACATGGGTCACCGCCGGAATGTCGGAGCGCGGTACGTTCAGCTTCTCGATGCCGAACAGCGCCTTCTGCTCCTCCGTCATTGCGATGCGGCGGTCTTTGTGCACATCGGCGACCATCAGCATATAGGGGCTTTCGCGGTCGTGGTCGAACCAGTCGGACACATCTTCTGCCAGCACCGCCGGTGCGAAGGGCCGGAAGCTCTCGCGGTATTTGACCTTCAGGTTCAGGGTCTTCTGCATGGCCGGGGACCGCGGATCGGCAATGATCGACCGGCCGCCCAGCGCCCGCGGCCCGAATTCCATGCGCCCCTGGAACCAGCCCACCGCCTGTTCCGATGACAGACCGTCGGCCAGTTGTTCAATCAGCGCGTCATCGGACAGCGTTTCGAACTTCGCCCCGGCAGCGGTCAGCCGTGCCTCAATCTCGGCCTGACCGTAGGACGGGCCCAGATAGGAACCGCGCATGGAATCCTGAGCGTTCGGAATCCTCCGCTCGTTGCCCAGATGCCAGTGATGCGCCGTCAGCGCCGCCCCCAGGGACCCGCCGGCATCGCCGGCGGCGGGTTGCACCCAAATGTTGTCGAAGGACCCGTCGCGCAGGATCTTGCCATTGGCAACGCAATTCAGCGCGACCCCACCGGCGAGGCACAAGTTCGGAATTCCGGTCAGTTCTCGTGCGGAACGGGCGAGGCGCAGCATGACCTCTTCGGTCACCGCCTGGATCGACGCGGCCAGGTCCATATGACGCTGATCCAGTGGCGCCTCGGCGGCGCGCGGTTTCATGCCGAACAACTCATCGAACTTGCGAGAGGTCATGGTCAGCCCCCCGCAATAGTCGAAATACTTCATGTTGAGCCGGAAACTGCCGTCCGGCTTCAGATCCATCAGATTGTCCAGGATCGTCTGGGCATAGCGCGGCTCGCCATAGGGCGCGAGGCCCATCACCTTGTATTCGCCGGAATTGACCTTGAACCCGGTGAAATAGGTGAAGGCGGAATACAGAAGTCCGATCGAATGCGGGAAGTGGATTTCCTTCAGGATTTCCAGGCTTCTGCCGCGTCCGACCGACAGGCTGGTCGTCGCCCATTCGCCGACCCCGTCCGCTGTCAGAACCACCGCTTCCTCGTAGGGCGAGGGATAGAATGCACTGGCCGCATGGGACTGGTGGTGTTCGGAGAACAGGATCTTCTCCTCCGGCATCAGAAAGCCGCCAATCGCCTTCAACTCGTCCCGCAGCAGCTTCTTCTGAAACAGCTTTTCATTGACCCAGACCGGCAGGGCCATGGCGAAACTGCGAAACCCTTTCGGCGCGATGGCCAGATAGGTTTCCAGCAGCCGTTCGAACTTGATGAATGGCTTGTCGTAGAACGCGACGTGGTCGACATCCGCAAGGCTGGCCCCGGCCGCTTCCAGACAGTAGGTCACGGCGTGCTTCGGAAAGCCGGAATCGTGCTTTACCCGGGTAAACCGCTCCTCCTGCGCCGCGGCGACAATTTCCCCATCCCTCAGGATGGCCGCGGCACTGTCGTGATAGAAGGCGGAAATCCCGAGGATCAGCATCGCGGGAAGACCGGATCAGAAGATCGTGTAGATGAACGGAGCGACAGCAGACCCCTTGGCCAGCACGATCAAGCCACCGAAGACGAGCACGACCAGCAGGAACGGGAACAGCCAGAATTTCTTCCGCGCCATCATGAAGCGCCAGAGTTCCTTAAGAAACGACATATCCGAATTCCCCCAAAAGAATACGTTAAAACTGATTGGGCATCGTATCCGGCGCCGGGCCGGGCGGGTCACGGTCGATCCAGTAGCTCTCCGCCGCAGGATCAAGCCTGGTGCGCAGTGGATCGAACCCGAACAGACGCATGACCACCCCCATCGGTGTGCAGACCAGGAAGAAGATCGCACCCAATATGATGGGATTCGTGATTTTATGAAGCAGCAGGCCGAACCGTGTCCAGAGCCGGTTCAACGGGGCCAGAAGTCGCGGAACGACCAGGGCGGCGGCCAGAAATGCCCCTGACACAATCGCAAGACCGATCGCCCAGTCGGGGCGCTCGAAATACCACTGCGCCGCGGCGATCAGTCCAAAGACAACCGCGAAGACAATCCCAAAGGACCGGTCCGTGGCCGTTTTCTGTATACCGTGATCGCGGTAACTTTCGTGGAAGCCACTCATCGCGCTCTATCGTCCATTCCTGATCGCATCAGCGCGGAACGCATCCAGTAATCCGCCCCCGGCTCGTTGCCCCGCACCCCTAAATAGTGCGTTGCGTGCCGCCGTGTCAACGCGAGCCGGGAACGGGATTCCCCGTCAAACTCAGCCTTGGGCGCCACGTACCGGCAGCGCATGATTTGCCTCCCGCGCAAGTCCGTCCCATAGTTGTCACAGGGAGGGCGTGACCGGCGGGTTGGGATAGAAGTTTCAGTAATGACACTTGACGCTAAGAGATTGACCAACTGGCGCTATTGGCGTTGCGCGATGGATTCGGATCCGACGCATTTCGGTCGTTTCCGGGACCTGGTTGCCGCCTGGCAGTCAAAGTGGAACCCCCAGAACGGAGGACCCGGCCGCCGGGATTTCGACTTCTTTGAATTCAGGGGGTGGTGGGGCAAGGTCTCGATCGCCCGCATCGAAAGCGATCCTTTTGACGTCCGATTCGTTCTGTGGGGCACACGGCTCGTCGATTGGTGGGGCGTCGACTACACCAACAAACGTCTGGGCGAGGAATCGATCACGCCCGAAGCCTGGACCATGATCGAGGGCCGGTACTTCCAGGACATGTACAACGACCCGTTCATCGGGGTCGTCTGCGGCTATCTCGACCAGTATCAGCGGCCGCACCTGAAGGTTCTTGGCGTTGATTTGCCACTGTTCGAGAACGGGCGCCTTTCCCATGTTCTGTCGATCCACATGGAGATCCTGCTGGACGAGGAGCCGGAAGACATCCTGACCGGCCTGCCGATGACGGAGTATCTCTGATCGCCCGCCTGGACAGGTCGGTGGACAGGACTCCCCTGTCGGGGCACATTCGCGCTGCTGGAAACGTGCTGAATGGACCCTCGTATGACGAGCGCCCCCGAAAAGTCGACCGTTCTCGTGACCGGTGCCGCTGGCTTCATCGGCTCGGCCTTCGTTCGGAAGCTGCTGGCGGAAGGTCATCCGGTCATTTCGGTGGACAAGCTTTCCTATGCGGCGGATCTGCGGCGGCTCCCGCAGGACGGCACCGTTGCGCGCCACCGCTTCATCGAGGCGGCGGTCGAAGACGGCCCGGCAATGCGCGCGTTGTTGAGAGAATCGCGGCCCCGCGCCGTCGTGCATTTTGCAGCCGAAAGCCATGTCGACCGGTCCATCGACGCGCCACGCGCCTTTCTGGAGAACAACACGACCGGCACGTTCGAATTGCTCGAGGCATGCCTCGGCCATTTTCGGGAGGAGTTGAGCGAGCCGGAGCGGAACACGTTCCGCCTGCTGCATGTTTCGACGGACGAAGTCTACGGCGCGGCCAGCGAGCGTGCCTTCACGGAAGATGACGCTATTCTGCCGAATTCGCCCTATGCCGCATCGAAGGCGGCGGCGGAAGCCTTCGTCCGGGCCTATCATCGCACCTACGCATTGCCCACCCTGGTGGCACGCCCGGCAAACACCTACGGGCCGTGGCAATTCCCGGAGAAACTGATCCCGCTGATGATTGCGCGCGCACTGGATGGTGAAGATCTGCCCGTTTATGGCGATGGGCTGCAGCGTCGTGAATGGCTGTTTCTGAATGACCATTGTGCGGGAATCGCGGCCGTTCTTAATCGGGGAACGCCGGGACAGGCCTACAACCTCGCGGGCTTTGAGGATGCACAGAACCTGGCCGTGGTGCGGGCGATCTGTGCCATTCTGGATACGTTGCGGCGGAAGAGCGACGGCCGGTCCTATGCCGCTCAGATCCGCCATGTGACGGACCGTCCCGGCCACGACCGCCGCTATGCCATAGACCCGTCCCGATCAGCGCGGGATCTGGACTGGCAGGCCTCAACACCGCTGGAGGACGGTCTGCGCCGGACCGTGGAATGGTATCTTGAAAACGAATCCTGGTGGCGCGACGTGATGGCCGCCCGATACGGCGGCGAAAGACTGGGCGTCGCAGAGATGGACAAGGCATGACCGCACGCAAAGGCATCGTATTGTCCGGTGGATCGGGTACGCGCCTGTATCCGATGACGCGGGTGATCAGCAAACAGCTGCTGCCGATCTATGACAAGCCGATGATCTACTATCCGATCTCGATCCTGATGTTGACCGGCATCCGTGAGATCCTGATCATCTCGACCCCTCAGGATCTGCCGAAGTTCCGGGATCTGTTCGGCAACGGCGCCGATCTCGGTCTGTCCTTCGAATACGCCGAACAGGCCCGCCCCGAGGGCATCGCCCAGGCATTGACCATCGCGGAACCGTTTCTGGACGGGGCGCCGTCAGCCCTGATTCTGGGCGACAATCTTTTCTTCGGGCAGGGATTGAGCGGGGTTCTGCAGGAAACCAGTGCGCAAGAAAGCAGTGCCAGCATCTTCGCCTATCCCGTCGCCGATCCCGGGCGCTACGGCGTCGTCGAGGTGGGCCGGGACGGTTCGGCCATTTCGCTGGAGGAAAAGCCGCAGCAGCCGAAATCGAACCTCGCGGTTACCGGTCTGTATTTCTACGATTCCGACGCGCCGTCCCTGGCGCGGCAACTGGTCCCGTCGGCGCGCGGCGAGTTGGAGATCACCGATCTGAACCGTCTGTACCTGTCGGAAGGCCGCCTCAATGTAAGACAGTTCGGCCGCGGCACGGCCTGGCTTGATACCGGAACGCCGGATGCCCTGCAGGATGCGGCAGAGTTCATTGCCGCGATCGAGCGTCGACAGGGGTTGAAGGTCGCCTGTCTGGAGGAAATCGCCTTGCGTCAGGGCTGGATCGACGCCGACAGCATCGCCCGTCTGGCCGAAGGGTATGCCGGTTCGGATTACGGCAGCTACCTACGCCGTCTGGTCGATTCCGAAGGAAGAATTCGGTGAAGATTTCCCGCTTCGACGATCTGGCCGGTCCGCTTCTGATCGACCACCCTTCCTTTCCCGATCATCGCGGACGGTTCGACATTCCCTGGAACAGCCAGGCCTATGCCGAGAGCGGGTTCGCAGACCCGTTCATTCAGGACAATTTCGTCCGGTCGGGTCGCGGCGTCTTGCGCGGTCTGCACTATCAGTATCCGACCATGCAGGGAAAGTTGCTGAGTGTCCTGAACGGGGCAATCCTGGACGTCGCCGTCGACCTGCGCCGGGACAGTCCGACACTGGGCAAATGGGTGGCGGTGGAACTGACCGCCGAGCGACCGCAATGCTTCTGGGTGCCGCGCGGCTTCGCCCATGGTTATCAGGCGCTGAGCGACGATACGATCGTCTTCTACAAGGTCGACGGTGCCTATGCCCCGCAGGAAGAAGTCTGCATCCGATGGGACGATCCGGAGATCGGCATCGACTGGCCAATTTCGAATCCGGTCGTCAGCGACAAGGATCAGCGGGGCGTATCCTTCGCCGACGCTCCGCGCTGTGACATCGAGCAATGATCCGCGGCACCGGCTTGATAACCGGCCGCAGCGGCCAACTGGGCCGGGCCCTGTCGTTGACCGCGCCCGGCGGGGTCGAGTACCAGGCACCAAAAAGAAATGAATTCGATCTGGCCCAACCGGCCACCTTGCCGGCCCTTCTCGATCGGTTGCGACCGTCCTGGATCGTCAACACTGCAGCCTTTACCGATGTCGACGGCGCGGAGACCGCTGAAAGCGATGCGTATATAGTCAATGCCGACGCCCCCGCCGTTCTGGCCGAATGGGCTGCCAAGAACAACGCGCGCCTGATCCATGTTTCGACGGATTTCGTTTTCGGCGACATGCCGCACCGGCCGATTCAGCCGGACGCGCCGGTCGCACCGATCAATGCATATGGCCGGACCAAGGCGGCGGCTGAGGGTCGAATCCTGTCCACCCTTTCCGACGCGGTGATCCTCAGGACATCCTATCTTTACGGACCGGGATACGGATCGAGTTTCGTTGACCGAATGCTGTCACTCGCCTTGACCAGGGACAGATTGCAGGTCGTGACGGATCAGACCGGCAGCCCGACCGCCGCGACGGTCCTGGCACGGATGATCTGGGGTATTCTGGAACAAGCGCCGACCGGTGGCGGAATTCATCACGCGGCCTGCCGGGGGGCTGCCAGCCGATATGACCTTATCGCGGAAACTCTGGAACTGGCGCGAAGTCAGGGCATTCCCATCCGCTGCACACAACTTGAACCGGTTTCCTCGGACCGTTTCCCCAGCCCGGCCCGCCGGCCGGGCTACAGCGCCCTGGATTCCACCGGTTCGGAACAGACCTTCGGTACCGTCATGCCGGCATGGCAGCATGCATTGCGGGATCATGTCGCCACGATCGCACCAGACCTGCGCCGGCAGCAAAAGCCGTAGACTTCGTTGAACGGCCCTGCGCGCCCATCAGGCCTCACCCCCCTGACGTCACCATCTTTTCGTAGCGCCACACTTCCAGATCAACCACACCGTCCCGCGTCGGCAGGTGACTGGTCACGACCCCGGTCCGGCCCCATCCCTGCTTTTCATAGAACCGCGCAGCACGGTCGTTGCCGATGGCGCAGGCCAGCCATGCCCGCGCATGCCCGGCTGCCCGGAATCCGGCTTCCGCATCCGCCATCATGACATCGGCGACGCCGCGGCCCCGGGCTTCCGCAGCCAGGAAGAACTGGTTCAGTTCGTCTTCCTGGATCACGTGAAAGCCGACGATTTCCCCCTCGAGCTCTGCAACACGGACCTGCGCCAGAGAATTCGCCAAACGGTCCGCGAAGCTGTCCAGGGTCCGGTTTCGGGCCAGTTTATCGGGGACCAGCCCGGCATGCCCGTCCTGCCATCCTTCATGCCAGATCTTTGCCAGCACCGGTACATCGGACGCCAAGGCGCCGCGCAGCACAAGATTCGTTCGCTCAGACATCATGACAGGGGCGCATCTGGAACTTCCGCATCCACTCCACCGCGGCGGCAAGGGTCGGCCCGGTTTTCCAGCAGATGGTCGTTGTCCCGGCAGTTGGTCTTTTCCGGTCGATATCCATATGGGCCGACCATCAGCAGCCTTCCTTTCCCGATCCTTCCTGCATGCGCGGCACTGTATCGCCGCCTCGGCATGGCGGTAAACCCGTAACACGGGAATGGAAGTCCCTTCGGCAACGCATCGTACTCTATATGTTCTCTTCTCTTGACTCCAGAATATCAAAAGAACAAAAATAGATCATGATGAGAACCGAAGCGAGACAATCCGACCGTTTCCAACGCGCCCGCGCCGCCCTGCGCCAGGCCGAAGCGCAATGGCGCCCGGATCCGGCAGACGCCCGCGCGCGTCGCTTTCCCGTGCCCCTCGGCGATAGAGACATTGTCGAAATCCCCTGGGCCGCCTTGCATCATGTCGAAGGGTTGCCCGGCGATGCCGCCGCCACGGATTTCGCCCTGACCATCGTGCGGCAGGGCATGAAATCCCATGGCCGGGGAAAACCGCTTTTCTGGATCGCCGCCCCGGACAGTCTGGACAGCGGACGACTGTATCCGCCTGCCCTGCCGGCCGATTTGGCCGCCCAGACAATCTTTGTCGACGCGCCCCGGCCGCGGGAGGGATTCTGGGCCCTGGAAGAGGTCTTGCGATCCGGTCAGGCCGCGGCCGCGGTCGCAGAACTGCCGACGCCCGACACGACCGCCGGCCGACGCCTGCAACTCGCTGCCGAGGATGGCGGCTGCCTCGCCGTCCTGTTGACACTTGCCCCCCGTCGCGGCGTCTCCGCGCCGCCAAATCCCGCGCGCAGCCGATGGCGGGTCGCGTCCCGCCCCGACGGAACGGTCATACGCCTGATACGGGGGCAGGGATTACGCCCCGGAGACTGGAGGATCGATCATGCCCGCACACCGGTTTCTCTACATCTGGCTGCCGCTGCTGGCGACGGACCGCTATATCCGCAGGCCGCCGCCTGACATCGATGCCAGGCTGGACCAGGTCCCGTTCGCCGTGACCGAGGCAATTGGCGGCGCGGTCCGGCTTCTGGGAGTCAACCGGCCGGGACTGAAGATCAAGCTGCATACCGGCATGCCGCTGGCCGATGCCCGGGCGATCCATCCCGGCTTGATCACTCTGCCCGCGCGACGCGACGGCGACCGGTCGGCGTTGGTGGCTCTATCGCGCTGGGCGGACCGGTACAGTCCCTGGGCCGCGGCAGAGCGAAGGCCGGAAGGCGTGCCCGATTACGGCGATGGCGGTGTCTGGCTGAACATCACCGGCTGCGCCCATCTGTTCGGGGGCGAGGCCGATATGGCCGCGGCAATTACCCGTCAGGTCGCGGGCATGGGCTTCGAAACCCGGCTGGGGCTGGCCGATACACCGGGCGGCGCCTGGGCGGCCGCGCGCTATCATCCCGAAAGCGGTCATATCCCGCCGGGTAAAACCCGCGAAGTCGCGGCGGATTTTCCTGTCCGTGCGCTGCGCCTGTCTGAAGAATCCGCGGACCTGTTGGCCCGGCTCGGTCTGCACCGGATCGCCGATCTGTATCCGCTGCCGCGCGCCAATCTGACGGCGCGGGCCGGAGGGGATGTACTGCGCCGACTGGATCAGTTGCTGGGTCGTCTGCCCGAGCATCTGTTCTATAACCAGCCGCCCCGGCTTCACTCCGTCCGCCGATCCTGGCCGGAACCGCTGATCGACGGTACGGGGCTGCGCGACAGCACCCGTCATCTGCTGGAGCAGCTCTGCCTTCAGCTGCGCGAGGAAGGGCTGGGAATCCGGCAACTGGCCGCACAATATCGGCGGGTCGACGACACGATCAGCTTCGTGACCGTGGGAACCAGCCTGCCGACCGTGGCCGTGCCGCATCTTTTCCGCCTGCTCGAGGACCGGCTTACCGCGGTGGATCCCGGCTTCGGCATTGAGGAAAGCCTGATCTGGGCTCGCAGGGTCGAGCCCCTGAAAACCCGCCAGACCGACCTGGAGAACGATACCGGCACGCCGGACAAGCTGGCGCTGGGCGCGTTGCTGGACCGGCTCGGTCACCGGCTCGGCGGCGAGGCGCTGTACCGTCCCGGCATCCTGCCCGGGCATCGTCCAGACCGCCTGTTCCGGAAGGCCGGACTGACCCCGCCCGGCAAGGCCCAGAAGGGTGGTGCGGACGGAACGGAGAACCTGCCGCCCCGCCCTCTACGATTCTTTGCCCGACCGGAAACGGCCGCGGTCGACCTCGGCCCCGACAATCGATTGCCGGATTCCGTGACCTGGCGCCGCATGACCTTCCCGGCGGACGGGCTGGAAGGGCCGGAACGCCTGTGGCCCGAATGGTGGCAGGCGCTCGACCGGTCCCCGGTGGAAGGATTGCGCGATTACTACCGGGTTCCCGGGCCACAGGGGCGCCGGTTATGGCTGTGCCGGGAACAGACATCGCGGGGCGACCAATGGTCGGTTCAGGGGCTGTTTTCATGACCGGACCGTCCCGCACCCCGCCTCCCGCCTATGCCGAACTGCAGACCTCGACGAATTTCAGCTTTCTGCGCGGCGCATCACATGGCGAAGAACTGGTCCGGGCCGCCCGTGACAAGGGGCTGACCGCGATCGGCGTGACTGACCGCAACAGTTTCGCCGGCGTGGTTCGCGCCCATATGGCCGCGCAGGATCACGGCATCGCCTTTCATCCCGGCGTTCGGCTCGATCTGGCGGACGCCCCCTCACTGCTGTGCTACCCAACGGATCGCGCCGCCTATGGCCGCCTGTGCCGCCTGCTGACCGTCGGGAAGCGCCGTGCGCCCAAGGGGCAGTGCGAACTGTATCTCGAAGATGTCGCGGAAGCCCGGAAGGGTTCCCTGTTCATCGCCGTGCAGCCGACCCGTCCCTGCCCCGACTTCGCGGAACGCCTGCCGGAGTTGAAAGGCGCATTCGGGGAGAACCTGTATCTTGCAATCGGCCGGTTCTATGACGGATTTGACCGGGCGCGACTGGAATTCACCGAATGGGCCGAACGGGAATGGGCGATCCGGCCGGTCGTCACCAACGACGTCCACATGCACAATCCCGCCCGCAAGCCGCTGCTGGATACCATCACCTGCATCCGTGAAGGCTGCCGCCTGGAAGATGCCGGTTTCCGCCTGTTTCCGAATGCGGAACGGCATGTGAAATCGCCGGCCGAGATGGCCGCCCTGTTTCCCGATCACCCCGGCTGGCTGGCCCGGTCGGTGGAGATCGCCGAACGGTGCCGTTTCAGCCTGTCGGAACTGCGCTATGAATATCCTGACGAGAATGGCGATGACGGAGAAAGCCCGGCGGACCGGCTCGCCCGTCTGACCTGGGAGGGGGCGCGTCGGCGCTATCCCGACGGTATTCCATCGAAGGTCCGGACCGGCATTTCCGAGGAGCTGCGCCTTGTCGCCCACCTGAAGTTCGAACCCTATTTCCTGACCGTCCACGACATCGTCTCCTTCGCTCGCAGCGAGGGGATTCTGTGCCAGGGGCGCGGATCGGCGGCCAATTCCACCGTCTGCTACTGCCTGGGCATTACCGAGGTCGACCCCGCCACCCACAACCTGCTCTTCGCCCGCTTCGTCAGCGAGCAGCGCGGTGAACCGCCCGATATCGACGTGGATTTCGAACATGAGCGGCGCGAGGAAGTCATTCAGTATATCTACCGTCGATACGGGCGCGAGCGGGCGGGCCTGACCGCGACCGTCATCTCCTACCGCAGCCGCAGTGCCGTACGCGAAGTCGGTCGCGTCTTCGGCCTCAGCGAGGACAGTCTTAACAAATTGTCGCGCACCGTTTGGGGCAGCGGCTCCAGCGGGGTCGACCCCGATCATGTGCGCGAGGCCGGGCTGGATCCCGATGATCCGCGCCTGCGCACCGTTCTGGGATTGAGCGCGGAACTGATCGGCTTCCCCCGGCATCTGTCACAGCATGTCGGCGGCTTCGTCATCACGCGCGGGCCGCTGGTCGAATTGTCGCCGGTCGCCAACGCGGCGATGAAGGATCGCACCACGATCGAATGGGACAAGGACGATATCGACGCGCTGGGCATCCTGAAGGTGGACGTCCTGGGGCTCGGCATGCTGACCTGCATCCGCAAGAGCTTCGACCTCCTGCGCAGTCACAAGGGGCTGGCGCGGGACATGGCCTCCTTCCGGGCCGCCAATGACAGCGCAACCTATGCCATGCTGCAGAAAGCCGACAGCATCGGTGTCTTTCAGGTCGAATCCCGCGCCCAGATGTCGATGCTGCCGCGGCTCAGGCCGGCCACGCTCTATGATCTGGTCGTGGAGGTCGCGATCGTCCGGCCCGGTCCGATCCAGGGCGGCATGGTTCATCCCTATCTCAAGCGGCGCCAGGGGAAGGAACCGATCACCTATCCTTCGGGCGCCCTCAAATCGGTTCTGGAACGAACTTGTGGCGTCCCCCTGTTTCAGGAACAGGCGATGCAGATCGCCATTGTCGGGGCAGGCTATACGTCAGAGGAGGCAGACCGTCTGCGCCGGGCCATGGCGACGTTCAAGAGAACCGGACAGATTCAGGATCACCGCGACAAGTTCCTCTCCGGGATGGCGAAGAACGGCTACGACCCGGTTTTTGCCGAACATTGCTTCAAGCAGATCGAGGGGTTCGCCGAATACGGTTTTCCGGAAAGCCATGCCGCCAGCTTCGCCCTGCTGGTCTATGTGTCGGCCTGGCTGAAATGTCACCATCCAGACGTCTTTGCCTGCGCCCTTCTGAACAGTCAGCCCATGGGGTTCTATGCCCCGGCCCAGATCGTTCGCGACGCCCGCGACCACGGCGTCACGGTCCGGCCGATCGACGTCAACCACAGCACCTGGAACAACACGCTGGAGACCCTGGACGGAGAGAACCGCCATGACGATCATTCCCGCAGCAACCAGCGTCACGCGCTGCGCCTCGGCTTCCGGCAGATCAAGGGAGTATCCGCCGCCGACGCCCTGGCCATCGTCGCCAATCGTCCGGACGGGGGCTATCAGGATCTCTACATGATGGCCCGGCAATCGGACCTGGCACCGGATATATTGGAGAAACTGGCCGACGCCGATGCATTCGCCTCGCTTGGTCTGTCGCGGCGCGAGGCATTGTGGCGGGCCAGACGGTTCGGGACCGGGCGCAAGGCATCGCCCGGCCTGCCGCTGTTCGACGCCTTGGGCGGGCACGCTCACAACATTGGCGTTTCGGCGGAGTTCGGACCGGAACGCCCGGTTCTCCTGCCGGAGATGAGCCTGGGGGAGGAAGTGGTGGTGGATTATTCCAGCCTGCGCCTGTCTCTGCGCGCCCATCCGATGTCCCTGATCCGTGGTTCATTGGCGCAGGTCGGTGCGCGCACCGCCCGGGAGCTGCCGACGATCGGAGACGGCGAGAAGGTGACCCATGCCGGATTGGTCATCGTCCGGCAGCGACCGGGCACCGCCGCGGGCGTGGTCTTTCTCACCCTGGAGGACGAGACGGGACTCGCCAATATCGTCGTCTGGTCGAAAGTATTCGCGGCCTACAGACGCATTCTGATGACCGCTCCGATTCTCGGGGTCGAGGGCAAGCTGCAGACCGAAGATCGGGTAACCCATGTCGTCGCCAACAAGCTTTTCGACCTGACCGGCCTCCTCGACCACACCATCGGCACCCTCCGCTTCGAACGCCGCCGGATCGGCCACCCCCGCACCCTGTCCCTGAAGGCCATCCTCCCGACCACCCCTGCCATCCAGGTAACCCTCCAAACCCTCGCCAGCCTCACCACCCCGACCCGACAAAACCCGCTAAAAGTCGACACCCACAGTTTTCATTGAAGGTACGCCCGCGTGACCACCCTGTCGTGTTGCCGCAACCACATTTTCAATTATACAATTCCCGCTGATCAGGTGTAACGGCAAAGAACCGGAATTTCATTAGAAAATGCGAATATACTCATTGATGAGTGTTGTTATTGGGACTGTGGGAGGCTTGGCCTTAACGGAGGTATTACTAGCCTCAGTTCTCTATTTCAGTGACGGAACATGGATATGGAATCGTAGCACGGAAGCAATGCCGCACCAAGCGAGAGTGGAAAACCCATATCGGGAATCAACATCTGTTTTCCATCCATTCTTTGGTTATGTCGCTCGCCCCAGCACCGGATTAAATAGTTCGCATGAAGTTTCTCCGGATGGTTTCTTTAATCCTGGACAAATCTTACCCTTGGAAAATGACCCAGCTAGATATGATATCGTGATAATAGGAGGTTCGGTCGCCGCTGGACTTGGCGTAATCGAACGCTCCAGCGGAATCATCTCAAAACGATTAGAATCCCTTCCGCAGTTGGCGGGGAAAAAAGTAAACCTGATCAACCTTGCTCAAGGTGGTTACCAATTTCCAACACCGCTAATGATCATCTCATATTATAGCGCCCTCGGGCAAAACTTCGATGCTATTCTACTCGTAGATGGCTTCAATGAAGCTTGGAATCTGTCAAAGCCAGATCGACTAATTATCCCAGGTTGGTGGGAACGGCTCGCTAGAGTTTTTAATGCTGACGTTGACCGAGCGTTTACCGAAAAATGGCGAGATATACTAATTTCAAAGAGCAAACAGAGCAGAATTGCCGTCCACTCAGTAACACTTGCCGCGATTGCAGCAAGCCTTCCGAACCTAAAAGATGATAATGTTCAATTTTATTATACACCACCCGGTGCCCTCTTAGATAAACTTTCCCCAAGCACCCTCGCCCAATCCTGGAAGCGGCAAATAATACAGATTGATAAAATGAAATCAAACGACACTATATTTATTCATTTTCTCCAACCAACGCACCACCTTGAATCAAACGGAATTTCATTCGAAAACAAATATTCTGAAACAATAAAACAAAACTACCCTCTGTTAATAGAAAACCAGAACCAATTAAAGAGAATGGGTATAAACACATACTCTATGATTGGTGTTTTTGGGACGGATTATCATACCCAAAGACAATACTATCAGGACGAATGCTGTCACCCGACACTCAAAGGTTATGATATCCTACTGAATTTCATGGCAGAAAAGCTTGCATACGAAATCCAGCCGCCCTTATGAGGAGGTTGGGTCGGGTTCTGATTTTGTGTTGTATCGGGCGGTTTCGGGAGGATCTGGTGTCGCGCCTGTTGGACAGCAGGTCGGGGCTGCGGCGGCGCGTCATTGCGCGGGTTTTGGGCGCGAGGCGGTACTGGAGGAGCGTTCGGAGAGTTCCGAGGCGCTTTATCTACGCTATTCCTGCCGTGTTGTTGGGTCGGATTAGCTGCGCCGTCCCCTCCTTTTGGGTGTCTGGGGATCTGCTTTGTATTTGCTTCCTAAAGCAGAAGCCCCGCTCGGAGGAACGGGGCTATGGTATTTGTATGCTTGGTTGCGGGGGCAGGATTTGAACCTGCGACCTTCAGGTTATGAGCCGTGATATGGTCATTTCTCAGCATTTCTAAAAATTCCGCAGAAACACTCTAACCAGTTGATATTACTGGACTATTTTAGAAATCACTTTACGCTGTCATTCGATCGGTTGCTCGCCGAAACCAGCCCTCATGATTCCACTATGATTCCAGGGATTAAGAGCAGCGCAGCGATCATCGAGAGTTAATCAGCCGCAAAGAGGTGCCATATGCCTAAAATCACCAAACGCCTTGTCGAGTCTGCTAAGCCGCAAGATAAGGATTATATCATCTGCGATGACGACCTTGCTGGGTTTGCCGTTCGCATTTTACCAAGTGGCCGTCGTTCTTATATCGTTCAATACCGGATCGGCAATCGTTACAGACGCATGAGCCTGGGAGCCCATGGTGTCCTCACTCCCGAAAAAGCCCGTCGCATGGCATTCAAGGTTTTGGCAGCCGTCAAGGACGGAGAAGATCCTGCTGGCGAACGTTCCCGAGCCCGAAAAGCCTGTACGGTGAAAGAGCTGGCAGAGCGTTTCGACCAAGAACATATTTCTGTCCGTCTGAAGCCAGGCACTGCCACAGAATACCGACGCAACCTTCGCCGTTTCATATTGCCAGCCCTTGGACGCCTGAAGGTCTCCGATGTAACACGGGCCGACATCGCCAAATTTCATCATGATTTACGCCACATCCCTTACCAGGCAAATCGGAACCTTGAGCTGATCTCAAAAATGTTCTCAATGGCAGAGATATGGGGAATGCGGCCTGAAGGTTCCAATCCACGGCTACACATCAAAAAATACCCAGAAGAAAAACGCGAGCGCTACCTCAGCCAGAAAGAGCTGAGCGATCTCGGTTCAGTGCTAAACGAAGCCGAAGAAATAGGTGTCGATGATATCTATGCTATTTCTGCTATCCGCCTCCTGATTTTTACCGGCTGCCGCCTCAACGAAATCATGTCACTCAAATGGACAGAGGTTGATTTCGACAACAGCTGCCTACGACTATCTGATTCAAAGACCGGCGCACGAGTTGTCCATCTCGGCCCCCCTGCCCTTGATCTCCTTAAAAACCTCAAACGGCAGCCAAAGAACCCATGGGTTATCTGCGGCAAAATCCCAGGAACCAATCGCAAAGAGATCCAGAAATTCTGGCAACGGATCCGCAAGCGGGCTGGCATTGAAGACGTCCGCATCCATGACCTACGACATTCATTTGCCTCCAAGGCCGTCGCACAAGGGATGAGCCTGCCCATGATTGGTAAGCTTCTAGGGCACACTCAGGTTCAAACTACTGCTCGTTATGCGCACCTCGCGGCAGATCCGATTCTTGCCGCCGCCACTAAGGTTTCTGAAAACATTTCAGGCCTTATGCATAAAGACACTACCTAACCGGAGGTAAATAACCTCAATTTCAACCGCCTCCTCGTAATCGTGAGTAATGATGCGAAATTTTGAATATTTTTGTATTGAGGAAGGGGGCATCAATACAATCATCTGTTTGTTCAGGCTTCGAAGATTCTTCATGAGCAAAAACAAATGATATGGGTCTGTTGGGCTTGGTTCGAAATAGAAGCTTTCATACCGAGTTCGTGCTTCATCATCTTTGGCATGAACGAGAAGAGTTCGAATACCAGCAATATCGGCAGCTTGAAGTGTACGCAATAAGGCATCTTTAAGAAACGCTCGGCCCAATCCTTTTCCTTGTTCGTCACGATCTATGGCTAAACGCGCCGACAACATCACTGGAATAGGATGGTGCTCTTGCCCTTTGGTCACACGGGCAGGTGATACATCGTAATCAACAGAGTCTACCGCCAAGCTGTAGATACTGTTTTCCCCTCGAAATACCAAATAGGTTTGAGCACCACCTGACTTCTGATTGATCAGGGGACTACTCGATCCGTTTCCGCCAATTTGACCAGCTACAAGGGATTTATCCAAATACGGGAATGTCAACGAGGCTTTGAATTACGAAAATATGGCGGCCTTTCATAGAGCGCCTTACGCTACTATCTGCCTTCGACTAAACTGAAGATTTGATCATGGTATTTGCTCCGATGCGCCGCTTCGTATTATGCTGTAGAGGTTCTTCGACATCTCCGACCGCAATTCATAGACGTGAATGAGACACTCCTGTCTCGAACACTATGAACATTCCTAAACCTAACGTAACCGTGCCGATCCCGCCTTGAAGCAAGTTGTTGGCCCACGAAATGGTCCGCGCGGTCCAGCTGAGCGGCACGGCGACAATCACCGAGAGGCCTGCCATACCGACAATTGACCCGAATCCAAAAGTCACCACGTAAAACAGCTTGAAACCCGGATCGTCAATTTGACTGGCGGCCAGCACGACCAACACGGCCGAACCTGCCATTCCGTGCACCATACCAACCATAAGGGTACGCCATCCGCTGATCGGGCTGTGGGCGTGGTCGTGAGGATGGGCCGCGTGGTCATGGCTGCTGTTTATATTCTCGCCGGCATGGGAATGGGCGTGCCAATGATGCGAGCTGTCAGCATGTTTGTGAACGTGAAAATGGATGCGCTGGCTCACCATTCGCCACAGAACCTGGCCACCCAAGATAACCAGCATGGCACCGACGGCAAACTCCAACCAATTTGCCACGGCACCGTCGATATTCGAGCCCAGGACGATCGCCGTACCGGCAACGACTGCCAAAGTACATGTATGCCCCACACCCCAAACGGCACCATGACGAACGATCCGACGCCACGAGCGTTCGCCACTGACCAATGAGGACACGGCTGCCAGGTGGTCGGCTTCCAGCGCATGCTGGAGCCCGACTGCCAGCCCCAATAGCAGAACACCCCCCAAGGTCAGATCGAGTTCCACCGCCGCTGTCCCTTCCGTCCGGCTTCCCTACTCGGCAGCCTGAATCGTGCCGGAGACACCAATCTCGGCCAGCAGCCAGTCGTACCAAACGTCCAAACCTTCGCCGTTAGTCGCCGACACCTGAAAGACCTTGATGGCTGGGTTGATGTCCCGCGCAGCCTGAATGGCGGCGTCCACATCAAAGGTCACGTAGGGCAACAGATCAATTTTATTGATTACCAAAATGTCGGAGGCCGCGATCATATGCGGATACTTGGCGGGTTTGTCCGCCCCTTCCGTCACCGATAAAATCGCGACCTTCGCCCGCTCCCCTAGATCAAACAACGCCGGGCAGACCAGGTTCCCCACGTTCTCGATCAGCAGCAGGGAGTTTTCCTGCGGGTCCAGCTGCTCCATTCCTTTCTGAACCATGTCAGCTTCCAGATGACAGCCCGTGCCCGTATTCACCTGCACACAGGCAGTCCCCGTCGCCCTGATCCGCTCAGCATCATTGAGGGTTTCCTGATCCCCCTCGATCACCGCCATCGGTATTTTGTCTTTCAAGTCCGTCAAAGTGCGTTCCAGCAAGGTCGTCTTGCCGGATCCCGGAGAGCTGACCAAATTCAACGCCAGAATATTTTTAGCCTTGAGCCAGCCCCTATTCTCGGCAGCCAACTTGTCGTTCTTACCCAGAATGGCCGCTTCCAACTCGACACTTTCCGACGCCCGATGCATGTGCGTATGGGAATGCCCCGGTCCATGATCATGACCGTGCTCATGGTCGTGGTGATGATGATGCGAATGATCATGCCCGTGATCGTGGCTATGGTCATGACTGTGGTCGTGATGATGATCATCATGTGAATGGGTATGGCTATCCCCACCCTGCTCTTTATTCTCCAGACCGATATCCATCTTGGTCACGGTAACCGTGCCGCTGGAACAACCGCATACGCCACACATCAGCTTGCCTCCCTCGTTTGTTCAATTGCGTCTTCATCTGTTTCTTCAAGAAATTCGAAATGTTTAATGATCAAATCGTCACCCCCTTTGCGGTCCAAAGCTTTGGAACCGCATTTCGGGCATGGTTCAATCAAGGTGGCCAAGAGGAACTGTTCGCCACAGTCCCGGCAGCTTGCATCAGCCATGACCTCAACGATTTCCAATGTCGCCCCTTCCAAGGGCGTACTCTTGGCGCAAACATCAAAACAGAACTCCACAGCGTCCGGCAGGATGGCTGACAACTTGCCGATCTCGACGACGACTTTGGTCACCCGACGGCCCGCCGCGCGCTCTGCGACGATGCTGACGATGTTTCGGGTGATCCCAAGTTCATGCATCGACCCGCGCCCTCAACAAATCCGCGGCAATTGTTCGCCGACCAGCATGTCGACCACGCGCCTGCCACCGAACAAGGTTTCCATCACCACGGTCCCGGCAGGCGCCTCACAGATTTTACCAATGACGACACTGTCCTGACCGTCTTCGTGAGTCCGCATGGCTTGCAGGACTGCGTCCGACATGTCCCCCGGCACGACGACAACTATTTTTCCTTCGTTCGCCAGATAGAGCGGATCGAGCCCGAGAATTTCGCACACCCCGGTAACTTCGGCCCGCATGGGAATACTCTGTTCGTTCAACAGCACGCCGACACGACTATCTTCCGCGACCTCGTTCAGCACACTGGCAATGCCGCCTCGCGTTGCATCCCGAATGGACCGCACTTCCGGACATATATTGATAATGGCGTCTATTAAGCCGTTCAGGGGACCGCAGTCGCTTTCAATATCCGCTTCCAGCGCCAGGTCGCCACGGGCGTTCAAAATCGCTGCGCCGTGGTCCCCCAATACCCCATTCACGATCACGACGTCGCCGGGCTTGGCATTGGCCGATGAAATGTCCAGGCCTTCCGGAATGACCCCGATCCCGGCCGTATTGATGAAGAGTTTGTCCGCAGCGCCATGGTGGACGACCTTGGTATCTCCGGTGATGATGCGCACCCCCGCTTTTTCCGCGGTTTCCTGCATGGACCGGGCGACCCGGCGCAGCGTTTCCACCGGCAGGCCTTCCTCGATGATCATCCCGCATGTCAGATAGAGTGGTTTGGCGCCGGAAACGGCCAGATCGTTGACTGTGCCGGCAACAGCCAAGGTCCCGATGTTACCGCCCGGGAAGAACAAAGGATCGACGACAAAGCTATCCGTCGTCAGGGCCAGCCGGTCCCCCTGCGCTGACAAATCTGACATGAGCAATCGGGCCTGATCTTCCAAGACACCATCGTCCGGTTCACCGAACGCGTCCAGGAATGCATCGTCAATCAAATCACGCATGGCTTTGCCGCCGGCACCATGGGCCAAAGTGACCTTGTCTACGTTGACCTTGCCTCGGCGTCGTGTGCGATCTGAGGTCGCTTTCTTGCTCATCTCGTTCATGCGACGCTCCTCGCACCCTGGTCCGCAGACTCTTCTGCGACATCTGAATTTTCAGCCATGGTCTTTAAATCAAGGCGGCCATATTGGTAATAGGCCGCACAGGCCCCCTCCGAGGAAACCATCAAGGCGCCCAAAGGCGTTTCGGGCGTACAGGCGCGACCAAACACCTTGCAGTCCCAGGGCTTGATCACGCCTTTCAGCACCTCGCCGCATTGGCAGGATTTCGGGTCGGCAATCTTGATGTCCGGGACAGAGAATTTTTTCTCGGCATCAAACCGGACATATTCTTCACGGATCTGTACGCCAGAATGATCGATGGAACCCAGACCCCGCCATTCGAAAAATTCTCTCAGCTCGAACACTTGCGAGACGGCACCAAGAGCTTGAGCGTTGCCGTCTTTCGGCACGATACGGCCATATTGGTTTTCGACCTCAGTGCGGCCTTCGACCATCTGCTTCAACAGCATCCAAAGAGACTGCAGAATATCCAAAGGCTCGAACCCGGCGACGACCAAGGGGCGATTGTAGTGGGCTGAAATAAAGTCATAGGGCGCCGTGCCGATAACCATGCTCACATGGCCCGGCCCCAGGAACCCGTCGATCTGCAAATCGGGGCTGTCCAAGATCGCCTTGATGGTCGGGATGATCGTGATGTGATTGCAAAATAGCGAGAAATTCTCGATGCTTTCCTGCTCCGCCTGCAGCACTGTCAACGCCGTCGACGGCATGGTCGTTTCAAAACCCAAGCCAAAGAACACAACCTCCCGGTCCGGATGGCGTCGCGCCAATTCCAGCGCGTCCAGGGGCGAATAAACCATTCGCACATCGGCGCCTTCAGCTTTTGCCTGCATCAAGGATTTCTTCGACCCCGGGACACGCATCGCGTCACCAAACGTACAAAAGATGACACCGGGTGTTTCGGCGAGGGCGACACAATCATCAACCCGCCCCATGGGTAAAACGCAAACGGGACAGCCCGGGCCATGCACCAGCTCGATATTCTTCGGCAAAAGGTTCTCGATCCCGTATTTAAAGATCGAATGGGTGTGGCCGCCGCAGACCTCCATAATGCAAAGCGGGCGGTTCGAGCCCACATCGACCTGCGACGCCAGCTCTTCGATTTCCCGCAGCAATACTTTCGCCTGTTCGGGATCACGGAATTCGTCGACATACTTCATGAAGACGCTCCTTCTTCTGCCGCCGCACCTGTATCCAATCCGCCACGGCTATCGGCCAGCAACGTATGCACGAGGTCCCAAAGGATGTGGTACGTCGCCACATGAACTTCTTGGATGCGGTGAATGCTGTCGGTTTCAACCACTAGACAATGATCCAAACCCAACGCAGCCATTTCACCGCCCGACATGCCGGCAAGGCCAATGGTCTTAAGCCCCATCTCTTTGGCTTTTTCAAAGGCCCGGACAAGATTGCCGGAATTGCCGCTGGTCGACAGACCAATCAAACAATCCCCTTTCCGTCCCTGCGCGATCACTTGGCGTAGATAGATGTGGTCCATCCCGACGTCGTTCCCGACGGCCGTCAACATGGCGATGTCTTGCGTCAAATTGAACGCGGGCAACGCCGGCCGCCCGGCAGTTACGGGATGCTGGAATTCCACTGCCACATGAGCAGCGTCGCAACTGGAGCCCCCATTGCCCATGGTCAATAACCGCCCATCTGCTTCATAGGTTTCCGCGATGGTTTGGGCAGAGGCGATGATCTCTTCGGCGTTTCTGTCAAAGAACTCCTCGAACACGGATACATGATTTTGGGCCTTTTGACGCACGGATTCATCCAACGCCAACGCCATGGCCTTCGGATCAGTTCGGCCACCGTCAAGGAAAGGATAGAGCTGGCGTAGATGCGACGTGTTCGACATAACGCTTCCTATCCGGCCTTCCGGTTCATCATCTCATCGCTTTCCCGCATGGCCGCCAGTTCTTCCTGGGCATCACCCAACTGGCGCAGGATATCCATGGTCATTGCGGCTTCGGCCTCGTCAATACGACTCATGGCGAAGCCCACATGGACCAATACCCAGTCACCGACGCAGCTTTCCAACGGATGCTCGTCATCTACGATGCAGGCCAAATTGATCTCGCGTTTGACACCGCTGACGTCGACCACGCCCAGCTTATTTTCAGCATCAGAAATACTGACAATCTGCCCCGGAATTCCTAAGCACATGATGTCCTCCTTTGCGGATTTTTCACCGCTTCGATATTTGCCACGGCAATGACCGCCTGACCCAGCGCGATACCACCATCGTTCGCCGGCACCCGCTCGTGGGTGAGAACTCGAAACGCCTGGCTCTCGAGCAATTCGACAACCAATCGCAATAATGTCCGGTTCTGGAAACAGCCTCCCGACAACGCCACTGTTTCAAATTCCCGGTCGTTCCCCGCCAACTTCATCACCATGCCGGCAATCGCCCGCGCCAGCCCGCGATGGAACCGCGCAGCAATGGTGCCAACAGGCGTTTGCAAATGCAGATCGCCCAGCATCGCCCGCCACACGGCCAAGGGTTCGATGTAGGGCAACCCTTTGCCGTCCAAGAGCGGAATGGCAAAGGGGTAGGCCAGGTCATCCGGTTCACCCATCGCATCTGGATCAATCGCCGCCTCGAACAGCATCGCCGCTTCGCCTTCATATGCCTGACGGTCCCAAGCAAGCCCGCAGATGGCCGCCGCCGCATCGAACAATCGCCCACAGGATGAAGACAACGGCGCGTTCAAGCCTTTCTCGATCATGGCATCCAGAGTTTCGCGGGGCGCTTCAGCAAGTTTCCGGAATACGTCCAGCTCATCGAAATTCATGGAGAACTCGGCCCAACCCATTTCCGCCATCAAATGCGCGTAGGCATTTCTCCAAGGCTCACGGACAGCCTGCGCCCCACCCGGCAAGGCCACCGGTTTCAAGCAACCAAGCCGTTTGAAACTTCGATAATCACAGGACAAAAACTCCCCACCCCAGACAGTGCCATCAACTCCAAAACCTAACCCATCCATGGCCACGCCCAAGACCTTCCCGCCATCAGGCCTCCAACCGTTCTCGGCCATGCAGGCGGCGATGTGAGCATGGTGATGCTGGACTTCCAGCAACGGCAACCCGCCCTCTTCCGCCATACCGCGCCCGCGCTTTGACGACAGATAATCGGGATGGCAGTCGACGGCGATCACCGCCGGTTCATGTTCGAACAGATCGGCGTAGAGGCGCAGGTTGTGGCTCACGTCATCAGAGGTTGCCGCGTCCTCCAGGTCGCCCATATGTTGGCTAAGGATCGCCTCGCCATCCTTGATCAGACAGAAGGTGTTTTTCAATTCCGCCCCTAGGGCCAGCACGTGAGTGTCGCCGATCAAACCCTTCGGCAGCTTGATTGCCTCCGGGGCATATCCCCGCGCCCGGCGAAGCATACGCGAGCACCCCATATCGACCCGCACCACGGAATCATCGATCCGATTGGCAATGGCTCGGTCGTGCATCAAGGCGAAGTCAGCTACGTCCTTTAATCGTTCCCGAGCATCATCGTTGTCCGTGCATTGCGGCTGGCCAGAAATGTTGCCGCTGGTCATCACCACGGGCCGTTTCATCCGCCGCAAAATCAAATGATGCATGGGCGTGTGCGGCAGCATAAACCCAAGACGGTTGAGGCCCGGCGCGACTGCCTCCGGCAATGGATCGCCTGTGGCCTCCAGCAAGACGATTGGAGCGGATGGAGATTTCAGAAGTTCCTCTTCTTCATCCGATACCGAACAATATTGACGGATGACATCCACATCCCGTGCCATCAAAGCGAAAGCTTTGCGCTGGCGTCGTTTACGCTCCCGCAGGCGGTTGACGACGTCTCCCTTGGTCGCATCACAGGCCAAATGGAACCCACCGATCCCTTTGATAGCGACGATATGCCCCATCATTAGCATGCCGCCCGCCGCGTCCACGTCGTCAAGCATGGAAAAGGCTTCGTGATTCACCGCACCTTCACCGAGCCGTTCAACCCAAGCGCGCGGGCCGCATGCATGACAGGCCACAGGTTGGGCATGAAATCTGCGATCAGCAGGATCATCGTATTCACTCGAACAAACAAGGCAGAGCTCAAAATCCGACATGGTGGTCTTGGCCCGATCATAAGGAGCGCCCTCGATGATCGAAAATCTGGGTCCGCAATTGGTGCAATTGGTGAAAGGATAGCGGTAACGGTTCTGGAAGGGATCGCGCGTTTCGTCCAGACAGTCGGCGCAGGTAGCGGCATCCGGCGTCACACCGGATTTCATGGCACCGGCGGATGAGGATGAAATCGTAAACCCGTCCGGCATAGGTTCATCGATCGGCGCAAAAACCAATTCATCGATACGGGCAAGATGCGGTGCTTCGTCTTTCAGGCGTTCGGCAAATTTACTTAGGTCTTGCCCCCAAAGCCGGATCTCCGCGCCATCGCCGGTATTCCGCACGTCGCCTTTTAATCCCAGTTCGTTGGCGATCCGCCAAACAGTCGGTCGGAAACCAACTCCTTGAACCTGACCCTTTACGGTGATCGCTGCCGCTCTCATGGCATGATCTCCCAAAGCAATACGCGGTTATTTCCGCTATCAGCCACAGCAGCCAATCCATCCAGGACCGACAAGCCATAAGGCCAACAGAGCGTGTCCCGTCCCGGCAGCCCCCAGCCATTGTCTCCCTTGGACGCAAAGTCCGGCTGGCCCGTCAGGCGATCTGCATCAGGATTGCTGAATTCTGCCCATCCGATCATCCGGGAACTGGCCGTATCGGCAACAAGCAACCGGTCGCCGGCCACCGCGACGTCATAAGGCATGTTAAGGGCGCTGGAGCTTGGGTAATAGGCAGCCTTATTGTGATCGCAGCCTTTGAAGTCGTCCTGTCCCAGCACGGTTGCTGCCGCAGCACCATTCGTCGCCGGGAATCCTTGCCAGAGCATAATCCGATTGTTCCCCGCGTCAGCGACGGCCAAGTGGCCCTGCCACCAGGCGATGCCGTGGGGCCAGCGCATCCCGGCAGCATCGACATCTCGGCCGCCGTTTTCATCCCGCGTCTCGAAGTCCGATTGGCCCAAAACCAAATCGGCAGGCTGCCCCGAATTACTCGGATCTCTCCACACCAAAACGCGGCGATTTCCCGTGTCGGCAACCACCAATGCACCTTCGATTTCTTGAACGCCGTATGGCCAGTGAAGGGTTACTGCCGATGGTTGCTCAGCACCTCGATTGGATTGAATGGCGCTGGCATCTTCCTGACCTAAGACAATATCTGCCGGTTGATTGTTGGATGTCGGCAGATCACGCCACAACAAGACGCGATGGTTCCAGGCATCAGCTACCGCAAGGCCCTGTCCCCAGGCGCAGATACCCGTGGGCACATTCACTGTTGCCAGGCTCGGCGTTCCTTTGCCGTTCCGTCCTTCCGCGGCAAAATCCGATTGACCGATCAAGATATCCGCGGGGGCGTTATCACTCTCAGGAACATCATTCCAACCCAGTATCCGATGATGGCCTGTGTCGGAAACCCAGAGCGAACCATTCGGATGCAGACAGACACCCCGAGGTCCGAATAATGCATCCGGCGACGGCTTCAACGGTGCGGCCAATGCGTCAGGCGTCCATCCTAAGACTGCTTTTGGCCCGGACGGGTCCAACAAAGGTGCGCCGGGCAGCGCCGTGCCGGGTGCTTTGATGGGTTGAAACGATGGAGCGGCGGTCGGTTGCATGGGCATCCTTACTCCACCAGCCGAACATCGATTTTATCGCCCTTGACGCGCACCAAATGCGGCTGCAATTGGACTTCAGGCGCAGTCAGGCATTCACCGCTTTCCAGGGCATACTTAAATTCATGATACGGACAGGTGATGATGCCGTCGGCGATCTCACCTCCGTCCATGGCCATTCCCATATGGGCGCAAGCGTTCTCAAAACAGGTCACCTTGTCACCGAAACGCGACAACAGAACGGAATGACCATCGATATCGATTATCTTGGTCTGCCCGTCGGCAAGCTCTGCCAGATCAAGCGCATGCAGCCATCCGTCAGAGGTATATTGCGCGAAGGGTGAAGCATAATAGACCGTTTCATCATCGCCGGTGCCAGCGGTAGACGCACCGCCCAGCCCCTTCACTTGTTTGACCTCGGTGATTTCCGGCACATGGTCTTGGATGGCTTTCTTCACACCGGAATAGAACGTCAGCGCCGAAGCCGGGCAATTGTCGCAAGCACCCAAGAACCGGACCTGCACCCCCGGCGGTTCAACCAAGACGACTTCCACATCGCCGCCATGATCGGCGAGCGACGGACGAATGGTGTCGAGCGCTGCTTCCACCCGCTCATGAACGCTCGGCTTGAGAATGCCGTGGCTCCGCAGGACTGCGTATACAACCTCATCGGTGGCGGCCTCACGCAGGGCCTGCCCCATGCCAGGAACAGTTTTCAACGAACGGATTAGCCGCTTGAACGCTTCAGCATTCAATTCTTCGATGGCCAGCGCACGGGCGTTGGCTGCATTGGCTTGTTCAGCCGGCCAATCATCAGATAAAGCTTCCAACGCCCGAATATGGCTCAGCATATCCTCCAGACTGCGCTCAGGCACGCCATCGGCACTTCCGTTTTCGTTCGACTGGCTCGCAACCGATTGAGGTTCGGACGTTTCCGAGCGCAGCGCGCCAGAGGATTTGCTGGCTTCGTTCATGACATCAGGCGTACTTCAGGTTCTTAAACAGGATCGGTTGCAGAATGCCGCTAATGGCACCCCCGGCGACGGCCGCCGCCCATAGCGGCGCCACTTGGGCGACACCAACCAAGACCGCAATCCCCACAATTACGCCAATGGACAGTTGGCGGAACATATGGCCGTTATCCTGAAACAATTTGCCGGCCAGGAACAACTTCCCGGAGCTCATCATCATTTCAAACATCTCAGAGGCCTCCCGCCAGGGCGACAACAACGCCGAGACCAATGACAACTGCCAAGGTCCCGGACAGAACGCCATAAAGTGAGCCCATGAATGCGGCCAATTCGTTTCCGAGATCAGCACCTGCCAAACGAACGCCGGAAAGCGCACCGCCGACCAACGCAGCCGCAATCCCGAAGACCAGGGCAATAAGTAACATCGTCAAATCCATTTATTCATTTCTCCAGTTAGTCGATTGATTGTTCCGTTGATGACATGTCAGACAGCTTCGCGTTGGCTGTCATTCGCGTCAGTGACATCTAAAGAAGACGCATCTGCGCCCTGCTCGAAATTGCTCAATTCCGCAATTGCTTCGGAAACTGCTTGAACCTTATGCATCTCGCCCAATCGCTCGAATGTTGCGCGTGCGGCTTTATAAAGCGAGATCGCCATCTCTATATTATTGGGATTCCCTGCCTCAGGATTCTCCGGATCATCCGGCAGGTTTGCGAGGCAATTGGCTTTGTTGGAAATCGTGTTGGCGTACTCGCCCGGCATGGTCTTCACGTCACGCACCTTGAGCGCCTCATCGTAGGCCTCAAGGGCGCGGAAGCCGTTTTCCACCCGATGACTCGACGATACATACTGCAGAGCATTGCCGAGATTATTCTGTAGCATGGCATATTCGACCGGATGGTCGATCAGATTTACGGTCTTAAGCCCCTCTTCGAATGACTGCACGGCCAAGGCTTCGCGCATTTTGGCCTTTTCATCAGTGAAGGGGATTGAGAGAAAAGCCGTCGCCAAATTGTTCTGCAGGATCGCGAACTCTTGCGGGTGACGTTCTCGGTCAAAGGTTCGAAGAGACCGCTGATAGGCGGATATGGCATCTTGAATTGGCGCCAGATTGACACCGGCCAGATTCTGGAAGGCCAACCCAAGGTTCATTTCCGTCTCGGCGATTTCTTCCGGTCCGCCATCTTTGTTCAGAACCAAAAGCGCTTCGAGAAAGGGGTTTATCCCCTTGACGCAAGTATGTTGACTTCCTATATATTGGTCATCGATGGAGGACACGATGACCAAACTGACCGTTCGAGATTTCTTCGCCCGCTTCCCGGACGACGATGCGTGCCTTCATCATGTGATGGAAGTTCGCTACGGTGCGCGGCATGAGTGCGAAGCCTGCGGCAAGGAAAGCACCTTCCATCGTATCGCCAAGCGCAAAGCCTATGCCTGCGCGGCCTGCGGCCATCATATCTATCCGTGCGCCGGTACGATCTTCGAAGACAGCCGCACGTCGCTGCAACTCTGGTTCTATGCCATCTACCTGTTCGTGACGACGCGCCACGGCGTTTCCGGCAAGGAACTGCAACGGTCGCTTGGCGTCACGTACAAAACCGCGTGGCGCATGGGCCAGCAGATCCGCAAGCTGATGGGCGATGCCGACAACTTCGAAATGCTGCGCGGTCACGTCGAACTGGACGAGGCGTATGTCGGTGGCCGTCGCCCCGGCAAGCGCGGTCGCGGTGCCGAAGGTAAGACCATCGTCATGGGCCTGAAACAGCGCGATGGCCGGATCGTTACCGAAGTCATCCCGAACGTGAAGAAAACCACACTGCGGGATGTAACGCTGCGCAACGTCGAGCCGGGAACGACCGTCTCTACCGACGAACTGATGTCTTACGGCTTACTGGACGACGACGGGTACCAGCACGGCGCGGTGAAGCATGGTGCGAAGGAATACGCGCACTACGACTACCGTCACGACGCGGTACACCACACGAACCACGTTGAAAGCTTCTGGCGGCTGTTCAAGAAGTCCATTGCCGGGACGCACATTCACGTGTCTTCGAAGTACATGCGCCGGTATCTGGACGAGTTCACTTTCCGGTCGAACCATCGGAAGATGGAGAACGCGATGTTCGATCTTCTGATTTCGCGGGTCTGATGGTGGACGCTAAGGCGTCCATCAATTCAGACTCATCGACAGGACCGACGCCGCGCGCCTCTTCCTGAGCGATGAAATCCTTTAATCGTCCGGCCCGCCTCGCGGCTCTTAAGCTCAACATCTTCTCAACCCTCATGGATCACAACACGCTGCAGAAGCTCAGTATCTGCATCCCAGTCTATCACCCTGCAGTCCATGCTGAGAATGTTATGCATCGTACCAAGTGACGCCTTGTCTCGGACCATTGCCACTCGCTCCGGCGCCCCCTCTGATGCCTTAACATCTCGAAACTTGGTCGACGCCGCGTAGATGGAATTTCGATGATTGGCCACCGCCTCGAACACAGTCCTAACGTAGCTAGAGTTTACCATCGCGTCGAACGGCCAGTGGGTATTTGACGCCCCAACGATATCAACGTCCCGCGATACGTTCTTGGCCGAAAATACACGAACCAGCTTCGCATAGAGCAGGTCGCTGTCGTTTTCTTTCCTAGCCTCATCGACCTTCTGCGCTGCCAGAACAACGGCCTCGCACGACGCATTTGCAACAGACAGCGCGGCCCATGCAAGATTGGCTCGCGGCACATTTGTCACAGAAAATGCATGTTTGATAAACGCCAAGCCTAGCCGTTGAGCCACTTCACCCGCTTGCCGGACGAAGGAGGTTGCCACGCCCATTGCCTCCGCCTCGTCATACGCCAGGGCATAGTCGGACACCAGATAGCTATCTGTCTCCGTAAGGGGCGGAATCTTCTGGATTCGGACGGCGACACAAGAGCCATTGGGGTAAAAGACAGGCAGACGAATGAAGCAAGCGCCACTATCGGTCTCAATCACCGAGACATGTCGCGCAATCTCGTCTGCCACCGCCCCACAGATCGATGTCTTTGCTTCCGTCATAAGAATAGGTCGCCTTCTGGGCCCTCCGCCCAAGGATTGGGGACGTATTCAGCCAGGCCGTTGATTCTAAAGCATTTTGATGTTAGCGCAAGCAAGTCGGAAAAGGTGGCCGGATCAGGGCTAAGTGCCTCAGCAATCGGCAAATTGTTGGTTAGAAGTCTCCGCTGGTCGGTCAGCCAGTTACAACTAAACAGGTGCCTGTGGCTACCATACACGAACGTCTTGTGCAGATGTCCGCACGGACCCTTTGGAACATTCTTGTGGTATCCTTGGATCGGGCGCCACTCTATCCGGTCTATAGCACGGTCTGTGCGTCCGTCTTGCGGATACTCCAGCTGCAACAAGACGTTGGCGTTCGGTAAGTCCGCCCGGGCCTTTCCACGAAACGCGAGCCCTTCGCGCGGCATCCCTTCGCCGGTCTCCAGCGACAAAACAATCTGAAGGCAGCCATCCCCTGTCGCGCTCCAGCGCTGGGGGATCGCCACGCTTTTCTCAACTTCGAAAACTGTTGGCGTCTCTCCTGACATGCATGGATAAAACCACAACATGCACTAGAAATGCGACTCCCAACTTAACTTGCTCTCAGGGGATAAACCCCTCGAGAAATGCATCACGAGCTTGTTGCAGCGGGCTGGCATCCTCAGCCGGTAACATCATATAGGCCGTACCCATGCGTGCCTGGATGCGGGCCCGAAGTAATTCCTGACCATCAAGGCAACGATCAACGGCCATTTCATAGAGCTTGATAGCACCGAGCAAATCTTCAGGCGTCTGCGGCTTTTGCTGCAGCCCCATGGCAATTTCCATGAGCATTTCGGATTTTTCGGCATCTGTCGCGGAAGCATCCTCAAGTGCGCGAAGCGCAGCTTCCACCTGTTCCTCGGTCCGCGACCGTCTAACCATGAGATCCTCCCTGATTCTGCCAGCCAAACAAGCCAACATAGATTATATGCAAGGAGTAAACCTCATTTGCAAAAAGAAGTCTACTATTTATTCATATTGTAAACTTTGTTTTCATATTCTGTTGTTTGAAGGATAAGAGCACCATTTTCCGTGGACCACCGGGCGGGCACATCCCTTGCTTCCAGATTCCCCATTTCGTTTGCAAGAAACACGTCCGGCGCCGAGGCCACCCTGTCGCCTTGCGCGTTTCGGACCTTGAGAAGACACCCGCCTGCAGCCATCTGATGAACCGGCAAGACATGGACACAACTATCCCGGATCAGCACGATCACTGCTTCAATCCCTTTAAAATAGGTCTCGCATAGAGCGGCCGATAGATAAACTTTACCGGCTCTTATATCGGCGGTGTGCCCTGCGGCTTCAGCTTGTTTTTCGACGCTCATGCCCAAACTCCATCGGCAAACTCCTGCGCCAGACCCCGAACCCTTTCGGCAGCCTTATCCGCAGCCGTGGCCACTGCCGCGGTGAGGCCGATACCCATATCCAAAGACTCGGCTTCAATCAGTAACACTTTGACATGTTCGGGAAACTCTTCGCCGTAGATTTGCCGACCGGCATAGAGCGCATGATCCCACCTGAAATCATGCAAATTGAAGCTGTTTGGCGGTACCGCTTCCAATAAATCACCCGGCACCTCATATATGGCTCCGGGCTCCTTTTCCGGAGCACGAGCATCCAGGATAATCAGGTGCGATGCCCCTCGCGCCTGATACATAACGCCCATGCCGTCAGTGCCGGCATCAAACAATTTAATTTCAGATGGAAGTTCTTCGCCTCGCAAACGACTTATAATCTCCGGCCCGACTCCATCGTCCGAACGATTGGGATTGCCGCAACCAATTATCGCAAGCGTCATATCCTCCAGAGCCTACATGACCATTCAGGTTCCACGGGCAGCATCAGTTCTGGCAATTCGCAAAACCGCCGATGAACCAGATAATACATACAGGTTTCGCAAGGTTGCTCCAACCCATCCGCTTCGATGGTGTGGTCGGTAAATCCAGAGACCACCAGCTTTGCATCAAGATCATCCGCCGCTTCGGTCTTTAGCCGACCGACCAGCTCATTGACCATTTCGGAGGTTTCAGCCCGAGGCCAGACCTCGGTTTCAAGCCCACCGGAAAGTCTGCCTCTGATCTGTTCGCGAAGAGCATCATCTTCAGCTGTGGATCCATCAGACATGGGCAACCTCCCTTATACAAGTGAAATAAAATTTCAATGCCGCCCAACCGGCTTTGAAACTAAATCCGCCATAAGCGGCACCACCAATCGGGCTCCGCCGGCAGGCTCAGCTCCGGCAGATCACACCAACGCTTATGGACGAGGAAGTACATGCATTCCTGACAACGCATCTCCTCTTCACCGAATGGCTTCAAATACCAACCGCTGATCACCAGTTTTGCCCGCAGTTGATCGGCGCTCAACGGACGCAGCTCGTCAAGGACCGCCGCGAATTCACGATCAGTTTCAGGGAAAGGCGAAACCTTGGTTTCCAGACCTTCCGTCATCAGGTCTTCGATCATCTTCAGAAGTGTCGCGTGGTCAGCCGCCGATGGCGCGACGCCATAGCGTTCGACGTAACTGGCCCTCTCTTCTTCGGGCGTAGGAGAACTCGTTGCGGCGGTTTCCATTTCCAGGTGCCCCTAAGTTTTATTTATTGATGGTTTGGCAATATACGAAATTTGACCAGATAAAAATCCAGCCGAAAATCCATTAAAAAATGAACGTAGGCGGCGACTGGGGAAGTTACCCCAGCCGCCGTATACTCGTTAGGCTGTACGGAACCGAGCCAGTTCTTCGCCGGATTTGGCATCATGCGCATGCACGGTGCAAACCAAGCAAGAGTCGTAGGACCGACATACATGACCAACCTCGACCGGATCGCTGTTGTCCTTGATCGGCGTGCCGATCAGGGACTCTTCGATCGGACCGCGTTCTCCGTCACCGGCACGTGGACCCACGTTCCAAGTCGTCGGCGCGATGATCTGATAGTTCTTGATCTTGCCGTCTTGAACGTCGATCCAGTGGCAGAGCGCACCGCGGATAGCTTCCGTCGCTCCCCAGCCTTGACCGTCTTTCTCGGTCGGCTTGATGTACCATTCGTCATTGAGTTTGAACTCACGAAGAATGCGCTCGGCTTCGCGGTAGAGCTTGCACAGCTCGTGCATGCGAGCGAAGTGTCGTAGCTGAATCGAAGCACCACCCATCTTGCGGTACATATCCAAGATCAACGGATCCGTATGCTGCCAGCCTTCGCCGTGATCACCACCAGCGATCAATTGACGAGCTAGCGGACCAGCTTCAAGACGACCATTCTCGGCATGGCGAACAGCCGTAGCCCAGGAATACTTGCCATCGTGATCCGTCTCGTTGTTCATGACGGCATTGGTCGTACGATCAAATGGATGCACTTCACCGGCACCTTCATCGTACCACGCATGTGTCGTATCTTCGCGGGCGAAGGCTTGGTCCATGGTCTTGAAGGTATCGGTGGCACCGTCATACACACCCGACTTCATGATGACCGCAGCGTTGCGACCATCAATGGTTGGATTGTTGTACTTGTCCTCATGCGGCAGATAGCCCCAAGACACGAATTTGCCATGGCCTTTGCCGTAGTTGTCCAGGCCGATATCCGTACCCATGCGCCAGTACATGCCGAGATCAGAATTGGCATGGTCAGGGCTTTCATCCAACCAAGCCATGAAATCATCATATGACTTTATTTCCTCGTAACGCTCCATGGAACAACCAAACCACAACGGCTCGATCCAGTTACGGCGGAAATGCTCCAGAATTGACCAGGCACGCGTCACATCCGTAAGGGTCGGAGCACACATAACACCACCGGGAACCATGTAGGACGAATGCGGCCACTGGCCGCCCAACAAGGCATAGATTTCGACCGGTCGACCAGAGATCGTGACACCTTGTTCATAAGACGTCCCGGTAAAGGGCGAATACCTCTTGACAGCTTCCTCGAAGAACTGGCTACCGGAATAATTCTTGTTGGTGAAATCGATCATGAACAAGCCGTAGTGATGGCGCGGCAAAGACTGGATCGATTCAACGATCTGACCCAGGTTGCGAGCCAGAATAGCGTTCCGCGGCACGGTCGTGCCCCAGGCCGTATCCAGTGCCCAGGCGGCACAGGTCAGGTGAGATGCACCACAAATACCACAGGCGCGCGGCGTTACCACGAGGCCAGCTTGCGGATCTTTGTCTTTCAGGATGATTTCAAACCCACGGAAAAGTTCCGCTTGGGTCCAGGCGTTGGTCACAACACCGTTTTCGATATCCACGCGGACGTCCAGGTCTCCTTCTACCCGACCAACCGGCGAAATATCCAAGGTTTCAACTGCTGCTGACATTTTATGTCTCCTCTTGTCGTCGCCGTTAAACGACGAAAATGTCTTCTTCGGCCCAAGCGGGGGCAGCGCCCTTCGCGGCCGCGGTGAGTTTCACATAGCCCTTCTTGTCGACACCTTCCGGCAAGTCCTTGGGCACGCCCATAACGGTCTGTGTCTTGAACACTGTTCCCGGCTGCAGATCAAAGAATGGGAACTCCGGCTCCGTACAGCCAAGGCACGGCATACCGGCACGGGTCTTAGACGACACGCGGTTCCACAGAATTCGGTTGCAGGGCGAATGGGTCATCGGGCCGCGGCAACCCAGGTCATAGAACAGGCAGCCTTTGCGCTGACCGAATGCCGTGGTCGATACCTTGTAGGCAAAGTGCATGTTCCGCGTGCAGCCGGTTTGCGTAAAGCTGGAGAAGAATGTTTTCGGCCGCTGGAATTCATCCAACGTGATGTCACCTGCACGACCGGTCCCCACGGCAACCAAAATCTGAGTTACCCAGTCGGGGTGAGCCGGGCATCCGGGAATGTTGATAACCGGCAGGCCGGCTTTGGAGGTAAACCCTTCACCCAAAGCGCCACCCTTGTCGCGCTTCAAGAACTGCAAACCTTGGCTGTCAGTGGGGTTCGGTGCCGTCGCGGGGATACCGCCCCAGGTCGCACAGTCACCAATTGCAACAACGAACTGAGCAGCATCCGATAGCTCTTTCACCCATTCTTTCATGGGACGGCCACAGAAACGGTTCCAGTTGCCGGTACCGTCAGGCGCATTCACAACCGTGCCTTCAAAGACGAAGATATCCAGTTGAATCTCGCCGGAAATGCATTTTTCTAGGATGGCCTTAACACCATCGCCGAGCTCCAACCCGAGCGAAGGTTGCCACAACACATTGATACCGAAGTCGGTCACCAAGTCGCAGGCGCTTGGTTCCTCGGCGTTCAGAAATGACATGGTGTTGCCGGAGCATGCACCGCCCTGAAGCCATAGAAGATTTGCCATCCCATCTTCTCCATTTTCTATTTCGTTTTTCCAAGATCTTTAGAAACCCTTGGCGCCCAAAGATCGCAGGCTAAATTCAGCCCGTGATTTTCCTTAATGCAAGCGACATGCCAAGTTCCGGCTGTAAATTTTTTTCTTCTATATCAATATATTATGTTGGAATTGGAATTTTATCCACAGACCAGCATGCGTCTCTGCAAAGATACTTTGCGCGCCATTTTGCAAACTTTGTTTGCGAATGAGAATGAATATTCAGCCGTGGCGATTGCCGCAAACTGGGCATTGGGTTTCGATCGGAAAACCATACCAAACACCCTGACAACGGCTGCACCAATGTCCTGTGCCACGTTTGCCTTCCGGATCGATCATTTCTGCAAAGGGCGTTCGCCCCAGGTCTTTCACTGGACGCGACTTACTAGTCCCAGGAACGCGTGATTGGGGAAACTTGATTACCCGATCATCATCTGACACGGCGCATCCCCCTCGATGGCCTCATAAATTATAGGTCGTTTAATTCATAGCGTTTGATCTTGTTGGCGAGCCCGACCCGGGACAAGCCCAATTCACCTGCCGCCTTACTCTGGTTCCAATGATTTCGTTGCAGGGCTTGGGAGACGATTTGCTTCTCCAGGGACTCTACCATTTCCTTCAAAGTTCCGCCGTCAGGCATAAAACCTGCCCCAGGCGCGCCGGGAACCTTGGGCTGGACGCTTGCCATGGCCGGCGTCAGGTGACGCACAGCAATATAGCCACCCTGCTCCGTCACTGCGACCATGCGCCGGATTTCGGTTTCCAATTCCCTCACATTGCCTGGAAACTGATAAGCTGAAAGGCGATCCAAAACTTCCTGGGTGATGCCAACGACGCGATTGCCGACCACACCTGCATACTTTTCGACAAAAAATTGGGCAAGCACGGGAATATCCTCTGGCCTCGCTCGAAGCGGCTGAATTTCCAGCTCAAACCCTTTTAATCTGTAATAAAGGTCGCGGCGGAACTCCCCCTTCTCGACCATCTTATCCAGGGGCCGATTGCTGGCGGCGATAATCCGCACATCGGAATGCCCCATTTCGTCGGAGCCAAGAGGTTTGACCTCTCCCTCTTGAAGGAACCGCAACAAGCTGACCTGGAACCCCGGCGAAATTTCGGAGATTTCATCAAGAAAGACAGTGCCGCCATCCGCTGCCCTGAACAATCCAAGCCGATCGGAAATGGCGCCGGTAAATGCTCCTCGCACATGACCGAAAATTTCCGAAAGCAACGTCTCTTCGTTGATCCCACCACAGTTCTGAACCAACATTGGCGCGTTCATGCGATCGGAGTTGAAGTGTATCGCCCGCGCCAACAGTTCTTTGCCAGTCCCGGTCTCACCATGGATCAATATGGGAAGATTGGTTGTCGCCGCCTGCTTGGCCTCCGCACAAAGCTCGGCCATCTTGGCACTCACATAGACCAACTTCTCAAACTGCGACCATCCGCCTTTGACCGAGAACGGCGCAGCCTCACCGAAAATGCCATCGTCCATGGAAATCTTGAGCTCACGCGACAATACCCGATGCCGCCGGGACAATTCAGACATCTCTAATGATCGCTCGATTGCCATCTGGATCAATGTCTCTGGGAAGGGAAAGATCAGGAACAGATAAGCCGCTGCGCGCTTTGCCAAACTCGCGCAGGCTTCTTCCTCGCCCACATGACCGATAACCATCCGGGCCACATGTGGATTGGAAATGCGAGTATTCATCAAAGTGTTATTGACGTCGTCTGCTATAAGAGCTTTGTCACAAATCAGCAGATGAACATTCACCACGTTCAAATGGTTCGCCACATCTTGTTCACGCTCGCAAACAATTAGCCTATAATGTGGGTCATCGCGAATGGACGCTGTTACGCAATCATGTATTTTGGCGTTATTGGTCACGAGCAAAATGGTATGAAGCGCATTCATTGAAAATTAACTTTTCATTTTGTTAACTTACAATACAAGTATCGTCCAATGATAATGAAGTCAAGATGGATGGGTGCGAGGGCGCGGTCACAAATAGGGCACTCCGACTGACCAAATAGACTGTATAAACCAAAACGAGATTCGGTCATCTGATAGCGTCACTCAAGCGAGAGGCAGTACATGTGCGACGGTTGGAGGAACCGTCTAGGTCTCCTACTCTTTAATTGTAGCCAAATCCGCAAAGCGGCGAGTTTGATTGAGGCGAGGTAGTTGTCGTCACGCTTGTCATATCGAGTTGCGACTGCCCTGAAGTGCTCGAGTTTATTGAGGAACCGCTCGACAGCGTTACGCTGTCGGTAAAGCCACCGGATGAAGGCAGGCGGATTGAGCCGGTTCGGCATGGCGCGGATATTGCCCCAAGCACCGCGTCTAGCGAGGCTTTCGCGAAGGGCATTGGAATCATATGCTCGGTCGGCCAGGAGAATATCGCCGGCCTGCACGGTGTTGAACATGTAGGCGGCGCTTCGCCCGTCATGGGTCTGGCCTTCGGTCAGTTTCAGCGCGATGGGCAACCCGGCGGCATTGACCAGGGCATGGATCTTGGTCGTCAGGCCGCCCCGCGAGCGGCCCATGCAACGGGATCGAATTTGTTTTTTTACCATTCGTCGCGTGCTGATGAACCCGAACCGACGAGGATTCAATCATCTTTATGTCGCCATCGTAAGCCGTTGAAACAGCCTCCAAACGCCGGCCTTACGCCACCGGTTGAAACGGTTCACGCAGGTCGTGTGCGGGCCGTAGCGTGACGGTATATCCGCCCAGGGCGCACCCGTTCGAAGACGCCAAAAATCCCGTTCAACACACGCCGGTCGTCAACACGCGGAACGCCCCGAGGCTTGTTCGGAAGCGAGGGCTGGGTCACCGACCACTCGAAATCCGTCAAATCAAAACGCGCCATCTAATCCTCCTATCCCTTCGGAGAGCCAGATTCCGACCAAGAGTAGAAGCTACCTTACTGTAACTCCTAGGAAGAACTCTCGTATCGCCAGCCACTACATGACATTGGCACTGCGTCGCCGCCCAGCTGGAAATCGGCGAAATTGATGAAAACGACAATATTCTGGCTTCGATTGATCTCGGGACCGGCTTGGAAGGCGACCAGGACTGGTCCCGCCGCCGCCCGGAGACCATGCTGTCACGGAGAGCTATTTAGCCCGCCCCCCGAACTTCTCCACCGTCCGCATAGCACCCAGGCCCAGCAGGGACAGCAGCACGGTGACCAGCGCTTCGGTGCCGGTCAGCTCAGGCAGTGCCGTCACATGGGGGAAGAAGTTGACAGTTACCCAGGTCAACATATCGAACAGGATGAAGTGCCAAAGCAGTGCGGAGCCGCAGACCCAGCCGATAAAGGGACGCCAGCCCGCAACGAAGATAGAACGGTGTCCGGCCTCAACCTTATTGAGCTCAATCTGGGCCAGACTCGGCTTCATCATCAGCTTGGCCTTGATCAACTCGGCTGCCTGTTTTTCCTCATCAGTTTCAACAAACCGGTCGATAATGTTAGCAACGCCCTCTGCGGCCGAGACGATGCCACTGCCGATCAATTTATCCAACATGGCTACTGTCCTTTCCCTGTCAGGGCTTCGCCCTTCCGCGCCTCTTGCTCCACGATCTCAAAATGAACGAGATCATCAAAATTGTTATCGCGAACCTCGGTGTCCCGGTCCCAGTCACCACCCCAGCGCAGGGTCACGCCCATGGATTTGGCGGTGGCGAGGACATAGCCCGCGAACAACGTCTGTCGTTCCCGGTCGTCCCATTTGATGGGATAAGGCGTCACATCCACGGCTAGAGACGGGACCGTATTGTGTTTTCCGCCCGGCCATCGAACCTGACTTTTTCCTTCATCAACCATCTGGTTCTGGCGATCCTTGTTGCGATGTCCTTCAAGGATGGTGCAATCAAATTCCCGGACCACCTCATGAAAAACCCGCTGCAAGAGCGGGTGACAGGTGGAAAGCTTGGCAATGGATTTTTCTGAGAGTGCAGGCATCAGTGACCTCCTTCAAACAGCTTAAGTTTTATGGCCACACCCGCCATCAGGGCGATCAACACCCCTGTGGTGACGAGACGGACAATGGTCGACCAGGCTGTGTGCTTGGCTACACGCAAAGCGCCGAGCAGAGAGCGAAGGTCACGGATATCGCCAGCTGCTTCTTCATCGACCAGACCGACATCCGCCAGCGCCCGCTTTGCACCACGCTCGGCGGCCAACTCGAGCAGTTGCTCAAATTCTTCCTCAGGCATGACGACATGCCCGTCCTTCGTTGAAGGACAGTTCATAGGCTTTCTCCTTGGACTAAAATTCAGGCAGCTAGATCGGCCTCGTGGACACGAACGTCCTCACCGACAGCTGTAATCTCGACCAGCTCACCACGAGGCCGCACTGCAATCACACGCGCCTTGGCACTCCACGCCTCTCCTGGGCCGAAGGCAAAATGGCTGCGCTCTTCTGCCGTGCCGGTGTAAGGCACAAAATCCAGCGCATCCAAGATCCTCAGTGATCTCATATCATCGCCATTTGCCTGAACCTTAAACGGCCCGGCTGGGCTCCCATCGCGACGGCGCAAGGCGATGTAGTGATCGACTCCTTCCGACCAATCCAAAGGCTCTGAGACTTCCAATATTGACGTTTCCGGATCCCATGAAACCACTTCACCACCTTGTCCCCATCGCGGCATATCGTGCGTGACAGCCACCAGATCCCCATAGGTCGGGATCAGGCCATCCAGTTCCGTCTGCCAGGAGACCAGCTTTCGGCGATAGCGATTGTCCGCCGCCATATAGAGCCCCTCGCGTTTGGCTTGGGGTTCATTGGTGCAACCAAAGAGCATCACCTTGGCAGGCTTTTGTGCTGCGCTATCCGGAAGACTGGACGTGACCTCATCTGGGTTCCATGTCCGGGAATTGAAAAACTCCACGGTCACAGCATCCGCCGTATCGTCACCCGGCATGATGTATTGAATTTTGAATGAGCCTTTGACGATATTGCGAGGACTGAACATAGCCACAGGTAAAGTCTGCTGCGCATCCCGAAATAGCCGCACGACACCACCCTGCAATACGGGAACGGCCCGACCACAACGGGCAATACGGATCAGGGCTTCCCAAACCGTCATGGTGCTATCAAAAACCCCGTCGAAGGTATCGCCCCTTGCCGACCAGGTTTGATCCAATTCGGTCAATGCCTGAAGATCCATTCGGGCCTCAGCCAAGCCAGCGCCGTAAGCCCCCTGACAAGCATCAGCAAAAGCCCAGGCAATGGAGCGTGTCGGTTCAGGCGATGACCACCCGGTTTCAGAGGTCCAGATTGAGAGCTTCCGGGTAACCACACAGTTGATCATCCGCGAGGAGCGTTGAGATAGGTTGTCGGTCGCCCGCATTTTGACGGCCAACCGCGTTACATTGCCGAATTCCGGGATGCCTTCCAGATATGAGCGGACAGCACCCCAGCGTAGCTCGTGTCCAGCACGCGATGACGTATCAATCGTATCAAGGCGGATCATTCGCACTTCATAGCGCCCAGACGAAACAACGTATTTATAGCTGATCCTGAGCGCAGAATTGGTTGAGGCTGTATAGCTCTCTGTGCCCAGCAATAACCAATCACCGATCGGCAGGCCTTCATCATCAATGGTTCGAGCCTGAACCTCCCATTGAGCACTGCGGGTATCAAGCCCACCGCTGTCGTTGGCGTAATATAGGCCCCGGGCGAACACCACGTCGATGCCGATATGACCGGCTTTGGTTTCAGCGGGATTAGCTGTAAACGGACCAATCCAGTCCCCACCATCACCTGTACTGCGCAATTCCTGACCCGCGACCTCGGGTGCGGTGACCACGTCAGTTTCAAACAGGGTGACAATGCCACCCGGCCCAACGATCTCCGTCTCCACCTCTTCAAAAGACGAGATGGGCGTGTCTTCAATACGCACCTGCTCCAGATCGAATTCACCTTGGCCGATCACATGGAGCTGAAACAGGTACTGCTCATTGTTCACGAATTCCTGATAGGGCTGGGTTGCAAGATCGGGATAGATCAGATGTCGGCCATAAAGAACGGGGATCGGCTGGCCGAGACGGGCTTCGTTGCCCTGGGCTGATAGAGAATAAGTTGGACTAGGGGCTGGTGGCGCACCAAGGGAACCAAAACTCAACGACGGTACAGATGGCTTGGGCGCAGGTACAACGGCATTCATCAACGCCATACCTGCCAGTGAGATAATCGCTCCGCCGATAGCTTGCTGAAGAACGCCTGCGCCAATACCAAGGGCTGCCCCCGCATTGGCCGAAATCCCCATGGCCGCGCCCAAAGGCCCGCCAAGCGCAAACGAAGCCACCATAACCGCAATGGACAGGACGGTGCGCAGCGGGTTCTTTCCCCCACCACCTCCACCACCGCCCCCTTGAGGCAGGGTCACAAAGGCAACCACGTCATTGTCGTTGATGAACGTGTTTTCCCAATCGGCTCTCAAAACAGCCTGGCCGTTGAATAGGCAGATCGTCGGACGATCAAACTCTTCAATGCCTTGTTGAATGAGCCATCCGCGCACAGAAGCCGGGCTTAGAACCGGACGCACTTCTCGGTCCCGCTCAGGATAGAACGGGTTTCTGACGAGGGTGACGGCAGCAAGCATCAATTAGGTCCCAAGAGGCGAGGAGCGGCGGAGCCGCGACCGGGATTATCAAATAAGTAGCGATAATAGCCCTCAATCCGCCAGCCATTGGCAGACAGGGACGCAAGGTTCTGAAAGGCGACCCCAGCTTCTTGGGCACAATGGAGTACACCGCCGCCATCCACGTCGAGCCAGACGCCGACATGGATGGGATAGCGGGCCTGGCGCATCAGCAAGCAGTCACCTTCTTGTGGTTCGTCAACGAGAACCCAGCGCTTCCGTTCAGGGTGATCGCGAAAATCTCTGGCAATCGCGAGAAGGTCTTCCGGGTTTGGGATCGCTGGCAATTCGCGGCCAAACTGACGTTGCTGCACATGACAAACGAAAGCCCAACAGTGAAAACTGTCCGGCCCTTCGCCATCTGCCGCCCATGGGATGCCGATATAGGTTTCGGCCCAATGCCAGGGTTGGCTCAGGGCGGCTGGCATAAACAATTTCGTCATCGCGTCAGCCCCGGAAACCGTTTGGCTGTATAGGTCTCGCTCGGAAAAGCCTTGTTGCCGATGTCCAGCATCCGGGCCCGACCGGTCACCTGAAGGGCGTTGGCCTCAACCTCCGTCAGCACCAGCGTGATCGGAGGATCCATCTGCGGTCCTTCAAGGTCCGTGGAGAGATAGGGCCGATAGGTGATTTCAATCTTGTCCTGAGAAACGGCTGCAGCGTCCAGATGGCGAACAATCTCACGGCTGACGTTGTCCAACGTCACCGTGATTTCAGGCACGGGTGCCGTGTCGATGGGTGGCAACGACAAATCAAAGGCCAAAGCGATGAAGGTGACCATCTCGCCACCGTTTACGGGAGCTGACGCCTCCAGACGGGCTTCCAGATTCCGGTGATCCCGCACCACCCGAATAGCCGTCGGGCTTCCGTCGTCATCGACAAAAGCTGGATGGCGCAATTCAAGTGTATGCAGGATCACCACATCGGAAGGAGCGGCTGCATAGGCCTCCCGGATGGCCTGGCTAAGTGTTGGATCAGGCATGGGTCAAAACGCAGACATAAAAAAACCGGCTCAAGGCCGGTGGATTGGGTTCGATTGGAAATGCGAGGGCTACCAGGTGAAGGCTTGGATCTCATCCAATGTGGCAAGCGCAGCAATGGCTGTTTCCGCTTCATCACTGGCGGTTCGGATGGCTTCGCGCTCGGCATAGACATCTTTCAAGGTGGTTGTGCCGTTCAAGGCATCGCGCTCTCTGGCACGGTCCACCTTCCAATCGGTCGCCGCGATCCGTTCACCGGCCTCTGATTTAACTCGGCCAACAAGAGCAGATCGAGCTGCATCCAATTCCGCCGCTTGTTGAGATGCCACGGTATCGGCGTCTTGCTGTTTGACCTCTTCGTCGGTAATGCCGCCATAGCGATCGACAACCTTGCCATCGACCAACTGAAACCGGTGACCGAGCTTGGACGGCACAGGCAGCTTGAATTGACCGTTCGGGCCAATCACGCCCCAGTCGTCGCTATGGGGAAAGCTGATTTTATCAACCATGATTAGTTACCTCCTATGATCGGCACGATGTAGGGATAGTTGGTGGAGTGATAGGCGCTGTCGAAGATGTAGACATTGAAGCCCGGCACCTTGGAGCTCATGTCGCCCTTGTCGGCAATCGCCTCAAAAATGCTCTTGGTGTCGATGTGCGACATGTAGATGCCATAGCCGCTATCAGAATTCGGGCTATAGGAAATCATGAAGTCACTGTCGCGGATTGGCGCGAATGAACGTCCGTAACTGCTGTCCTGATGCTGCAAGAACACATACTTGCCGTCGGACACGCGGATCAGAAACACCTCGGCCCCGGCCCCGTAGTAGTAATAGGGCTGGTAACAAATGACATATTTGCCGTCGTTTGAGATCTGGAAGCGAATGCCGTTGCGATCCCCCTGTTCCATCCCATAGGACGTTGTGGTGCTCAGTGTATGGGTCGATTCCTGCGTAAAGCCACCAGCACCATCCGGCGTGAACCGATCCAGCATACAGTAGCTGTGAGGTTCCATCCGAACGATGATCACCTTGCCGTCATCACAAGGTACAACAACGGCACGGTAAAGACTTTCGCTGTAGCCAGCCGAGTTTGTCGTCCAGTCAAAGAACGTATGGTTAGCCTCGTCCAGAGCATCAAACCAGGTCTTGCGATCAGAGGCATGGATGTCGAAAGGAGCCACGTTCGAGTAGACATGCAACCGCATGCCCGTCCCGCCATTGGTGTTTTCATTGATCACAAGGGTGCGGGTCTTCTCGTTGTATCCGATCATCCCGTACTTGTTGTAGGTGCCGAAATCATTCTGGGCGTAGAACTTGTTTGCCGTCCAGGCCAGGTGCCAACCCTCAGTGCCAGACAATCGTCCCGGCGCGATGGCACGGGGTGCGACCCCGGCATATTGGTTTTCCATGAACAAGGCGAGGTTCTTATTGGTCTTGTTATTGACCCAAACGCCGACATTGCGAAGTGCCGTCGCCGCATGAGGTGCAGCACGACCAACCATGGTTCCATCAGAGGCAACTGCCAGGGCTATATGCCCTAAATGACCGCAGCGAGCTGTATTGTCACCATAGGATGAATCCGTCGAGGAAATGTTTGAGTTGGTCTGACCGTAGGAATACCAGTTATTGAAGAATTCCGTTCCCATGCTGCTTGTACAGCCTTGCGTGTAGTCACTGTTGTTATAGTTTTGACGGCCCACTTCCTGAAGGTAATGATTGTAAACAATGGTGCCCCAAGGTGCTGAACTGGACATGGTCACCACGGCAAACGCAGCTTGTTTCCACGGATCCAGGAGATCCGTGTTCAGGTGATGTTGCTGCTGTTTGACAGCGTTAAACGTCAAAATATCCATCGTCAGACCTCCATGATGGCGTCGATTTGCCCATCGGGCGTGTATGTGAACGTGAAGCTGCGGGCGTAGTCGATGCCGCCAATGCTCAGCATCTCGTCATAGCCCGTCATCCGGCTCTGATCGTCATAGGTGATGTTGTCCACGAGACGAGGGCCTTGCTGGATAGAGACGACCCGGCCCAGGTTGTCGTAGGTCAGATCACCGGAAACAATGGTGCCGGTGAACAAGGCCGCATTGGCCGCATCCACCGAATAACCAGCCCCAGTGCCCAAGTAGTTCCCCAGATTGACTTCAAACTCGGCCAGTTGATCATTGATCTCGGTTTCCAAGTCATTGTTGAAGGCTTCGATGTTGGCGAGCGCCGTATTCAGATCCGCAATGACCGTGTCGTTCACAAACCCGGTCGCCGTGGCCAGCCAGAGTGTATTGATATGTGCCTTCAAAGCTTCGGTGATGGCCTTCAGCTTGGCCGGAATGTCCTTGGCCTTCGAATTGTTAAAGATATCGATGTCTTCATCGAAGGTCGCAAAAGGCGACGTATCCGGAATGGGTGGGATGGTGATGGGCATGGAAGTTTCTCCAATTACAGATTTTCAAGGACGCTTTCGCCAAAGGCTTCGAGAGAGCGCTCACCGACCATGACGTCACCGGCGAGGTCCAAATTGCATTCATCCCGGTTCATCAGCTTCCAGCGCTCTTCGCCACCAAAAGGCACGTCGCCGATACGGGTGGCCCGGGTCAGCATCAGCAAATCCTCCCCGCTCAAATCCGGGGAATAGAACCCGACGGATTTCTGGGCGATCTTTTGCTTTAAGGCCTCATAGGCCAACGGGTCATGGATGTTTTCCATGAGCTCCATGGCCTTCACCATGAGGGCGAAGTCATCCATGCGGAGGTTGGGCTGGTCCAGCTTGGCGTTGATGGCCGAGAGCGCATTGGCTTCGGCTGTTTTGAGCGTTTGATAGTGGGCAAGGGTCGTCATCTCAGGTTCTCTCAGAACAGTTCGATGCCAAGGGCGCGATAGTCCGATCCACGCCTGGCCGATACGATCAGGGTTTGCAGATCAAGACCGGTGGCATTGGCGACAATGACCGCCGCCGCTTCCGCTGCGATAGCCGCACTTTCCGCTTCACCGGCCCAGAAGGTTGAATTGGTCTCCGCTGTTTGCGCTTCATCAGCAGACGAGCGTGCAGCAAAAGACGAGGCTGCGGCCTGACCCGCCGACTGGGCAGCATTAGTCTCAGCATTCGCTGCGTTTGTTTCAGAAGTCGTAGCGCTCTCAGCAGAAAGAGCCGCCGCCTCTGCACGTCCTTGAGCGATACCCTGGCAATTGGTGGCCGAGCTGGAAGCGGTTTCTGCTGCCACGGCAGATACTGCAGCGGCTTGTGCCGATTGCACCGCATTAACCTCAGCTTGTTCAGCCGCCACCTGAGCTTGGCCAGAAGCCGTTGCTGAAGAAGCGGCTCCGGTTTCAGAAGTTTGGGCGTTTGCAGCACTCAATGCTGCGGCATCGGCACTACCCGACGCTGACTGAGCACTGATCTCGGCGTTGGTTTCCGAAGTCGCTGCGGCCACAGCACTATTGGAGACACTTTGCTCGTGGGACTGAGCATTGACCGCACTGGTGGCAGCCTGCGCTTCGCTTTCGGTTGCCGAAGCTACCATCTCATCAAGCGTCGTGAGGCTGCCCTGCAATTGAGCATCCACGTCGGCCATGGCCTTGGCCACGGTTTTGACGGCTCCGCCTTCCGTTTGGACAACGGATTGGTCATCACCATGGACGATTTGATGCAGCAGCTGGCCGTCCGCCGTGGTTTGCGCTACGGCAGCCGCCAAATCAGTTTGCAAAGACATAAAAAACTTCCCTTACCAGGTCATTGGACCCGGTAGTTTTTGATGAACAAGGGTGTTCAAATCAGCGATGGTCGACAGCAAAAGAGCAGGATCATTCTCAAGGAAGATATCGAGGGCATCCCCATCCAATGTAGGACGCTCACGAATCTCGAGATCAGAAGTGACCTCCCAGAGAACACCGTTTTTCAGTCGGGCTTCAAATTGGCGCGTAAATCGGGCTTCATGGCCGACAAGGCCAAGCCCACCCATCAGATCAATTTCGAACCACTCGCCACCTTCCTTGGCATGCCAGCGATACCAGGCTTCAAAGAGTGCAAATTGCTCGCGACGAAACAGCCAACGCACAGAAATCCGTGACGGCACCTGCGTAAAACGCCGACGTTGGCGAGCGGGGCCCGCCTCCATCTCAGTGCGAAGGATCGCTTCGCCAGGATGGACTCCATATCCATCAATCGTTGGAAGCGGCAGGGTCTTGGGCCAGGTGATTGTCATTTGTTTAGGCCCTTCTGATTATCGATACGCCCCTGCTGCCGGATTGAGCCCGTAGCGTCGTTCCATGGTCGGAGCCAAGCCTTCGCCGCGACCGATGTTCCGGGCGATCTGGCCCTCTATTTGCTCCACGATAATATCGAGCCTGAGCCCACCGCCGCCATCAGAACGCCACTGCGCTCTGGCCTCGGTTCCCGGGGCACGGTTATCGACATGGACATTGACCTTAACTTCCGGCTTTTGACCCAGTTCAGAGCCCCGAAGACCAGCTCTGAGCACTCGCATCTGCCCCGGCGTGAAAACCGTCTCGCCACGTTGGGCAATGATTGGCACTTCATTGCCAACCACACCGCCTCCATGAAATCGGGGTGCATTGTCAAAGACCGTCGGATGTATTGGTCGGCTCGGCAAAGGATCAGATCCGATGACGCCACCGACATGCGCTACTTGCACAGGCCCCGGTGCAGGGAAATCTCCGACCATACCGGAAGATCCCCCGAAAAGACTTCCGGCGATCGAACCCAAAATGCCTTCAAACAAGGCCCCGAAGGGCTTGATGACCGCCATGCGATAGGCGGTCCGCAAGGCTTCCTCCGCGATGGAATTAAATAGATCAGTCGCGCTCACCTTGCCGGTGGTCGCCCATTGAACGAAGGCATCCTCACTGGCTTTTAAAGCTCGGGATGTGGCCTGCTCAAATTGCTGGGCCGCGTCGGATGATTCCCGTGCATAGTCTCGCAAGGCCCGGACAACGCCAGCCGACCAGTCCTTGCTGGCACTGAGCATTTGGTCATAAGCCCGCTCAGAGGCCCGAGCGAAGGTTTCCTGATCAATGGCTCCTGCGGTCAACAGCTCATTTAGTTTTCTGACCTCGGCGGCATAGGCTTCCTCTGCTGTTCGAAGCTCTTCTGTCAGAGCTTTGCCTTGTTCACGGATACGCGCTGCGTCCTCTTCGGCCTTTGTCCTGGCCTCAATGGCCTGTTTTTCATCAAAGAGCGCACCGGCCAGGTCTCGAACCTGAGCCCGTTCGGCGTCCGTCGCCTCGGCAGACAATCGCCGAAGCGCCTGAGAAATAAATCGTTGGCGATCAGTCAATGCCAACTCATCACGCTCGGCCCTCAGCCCTTCAATGATCCGGGTATTCGCAGCCTGTTTTCTGCGCTCGGCTTCGGCTTCCTGTTCAGCCAGACGGGATAGTTTGGAATCACGAACAGCTGCCGCACGGGCCATGATTGCGCCAACCTGATCCAGATTACCACCGCCCGGTTCGATCAAGCCCTGCATTTCAGAAACGAGGCGCTCATATTCAGCCCGAATGCGATCTGCCCCTTGATGGGTGACCTCGAAAAGCTGGCGTTGAAGATCGGTTTCAATCTGAGCAATCCGTCGAGACCGGTCCTGAGCCGAACGAATATCGGCCTCAATGGCATCGGGTGTGGTCGTGCCATCGGGTGCTGGCGCATTATCGCCATCATCCCTTTGCATCCAGGCAAGCTTGGCGGCCCATTGGCGGTATTGTTCCACCCGCTCCTGAAGTCGGCGTTCCAACGCGACCTTGCGACCCCAGGCAATGGGGTCATCCATAAAACCGATATCACCGATTTCATTGAGCTCCCGAGCGATTTCTTGAAGTTCTTGGCGGCGTTCTTCAACGATGCGCCGCGTCGAACGTTCCGACATACCCTCGAAATTGAAATCACCAGATAAGGCGAGCTTAATCTGCTCATAGGCGGTCGCCGCATCAGCAGCCAAATCGGCAAGCCCGGAGGAAATGTCTGTAATGGCCGGAGCCAGATCTAACATCGCCCGGGTCAGGTTGGCAGAAACCACCTTGCCCAAAGTGTCCAACTGGTCGCGAGCCTTCTCCGCATTGCGGACCAGGTCCTCTTCCAAAACAATCCCGAGATCACGGGCGTGTCGTCGGGTCGCTTCCAGCGCATCTGCACCACCGACCAGCATATTCACCATGGCCACACCTTCACTGTCGAACAGCTTGAAGGCGAGACGCAGTCGCTCGGCAGGGTCTTCGGTGCGTTTAAAGGCCTCCGCCACATCGTTCAACAAATCTTCGGAACGACGGATGTTGCCGTGCTGGTCACGAAGAGCGATGCCCATATCGGTCAAAGCCTGTTTGGCCTCGCCCGTGCCTTTGGCTGCTTCGGCCACACGCCGAGTAAAACGTTGCAATCCCATATCGAGGGTTTGTTGTTGGACGCCCGCCAACTGAGCGGCAAAACGCAGTTCTTGGAGCGCCTCAATGCCAACGCCGAGCTTATCCGCCGTTTTCCCGATGGCATCAGCGGCAGAGATAGAACGATCAATCAGTGTCGCGAGACCACCCACAGCAGCCGCTCCAACCAAAGCGCCGCCGAGTGCCCGCATACCCGTGGTGAGCATTCTGGCACGTTCGCCAAGGGAAGACAGGCCAAGAGAGGCTTTACCACCGGCACGTTCGATCTTTTTAAGGGATCGCTCGCCACTTTCTCCCACATTGACGAGCTCGGCCTTGACCTTATTGCCACCCTCGACGGCGAGACGGACCGCATACGTATGTTTGGCTTTGGCCATCAGGTTTCTTCTCGTGTGTTCAAAGCTTCGACCAATCCGGGCTCTGCCGCCTGCAACAATTCAGACATGATCAAAAGGTCTGCCCCACGGGCCTTCGCGATTTGAAGAGCCACGCCCAGATCAATACCGAGCACATGGCCTGACGTCGTCACGCGCATCTGACCAAGACAGGCTTGCAGCACGTCCCAGGCTTCATGTTCTTCATCGGTGATCAGGGCGTATCGGCGTCTTGGACAGGCTTGTCCGCAGTCCGTTTCGCATGCTTGGCAGTAACTGGGCCCTCCGCCTGGCTGGAAGTGCCAGCGGCAGAGAGCCCGGATCCGTTTTTTGCGGCAGTGAGCAACACCTGCTTCAGGGTGAATTCCTGAAAGAACCGCTCTCCAACGGGATAGAGCGACATCAGTGCCACGACGTTTTCCGGCGTAACGTCCGGGTCATCCTCAATGCCAGACCAAGCTGTGATATGGCGAACAGCTAATTCTTTGATCAAGAGGTCCTGAAACAGACCATCTCGCTCGGCATCAACTGAAAAATCCGGCAAGCCCTCGGTAGCTAAACCCGCTTCTGACAATTCCTTGCTTTGAATTTCTAATCCTTCAATACGTCGACGAGCAGAAGCCTGGGCCGCCGCCATACCAGCCGTGGTCAGGGGCTTGGCAGTAACCGAGACACCATAAGGAAGCTCAATGTCGAACGGTTCACTGGGTTGTTTTAAGGAGATCATGCGTAGTCGCTCCCATCCAAATCGTTTATGAGGGTGACATCGAGCATGCGCCCTGCGGTCTCATTGCGAGCCCCTTGGAAATCGAAACTCGCCTGCACACCACCAGGACCATCGACTGCTAACTTTGGCTTCGGTAAGTAGACCTCGTGAGCAGCGAACATGACGCTGGCGTTGCCAACGGTGTAGCCGAAGGTCAAATCTACTGGCGCACCATTTGCCGCCAGATCAATCAGGGTGGTATCGGAAAACCGCACATCAATGCGACCCGTCAAAGCCGCCACCGTGGGATCGGCCCCATCGATCTTGCCGTCCGAGCGGATGGTTTCGATTTTCTCGAGGTTGTTCGAGTAATTGAGCGACCCACCGGTCAAATTACCGATCGGATTACCGCCCCGGGTAATAGAGCCCTGAAACTGGCTGATCCTTGTAAAAGCGAGAGATGTTGGTGTTCCGCCTAGAGACGTATCGTTGCGAACCTCCCCTTGCGCAATCACCCCAAGTGTTGCCGCCGCCGCGCCCGATCTCTGAAACTCCAGCGCAATGGATCCCAGCACAACGCCGGTATGTTGGAAGAAAGCCGGGACCTGAGGCATGCCGATCTCGACCGTATAACTCGGCAAAGCATCATTTCCCGAAGCAAACACATGGTCAAACGTACCATCACCGTTATCCGTGGTAACCGGATCGCCAAACAAGCCGGTGAGCCAAATCCCGAGATAGCGCGGATCCATCGGCACCACCACTTCACCTTCGTCATTGATGACGTCTTGCAAGGGGGCCAGCGGATCGCGGCCTTGTCCCAAAACAGGATCATCAATGAGGCCCTGTTCGGAACCCAGAGTGCAGCGATTAAAGGGCATGCGGATATAGTCGCCACTGGCCGTTTGCCCATAAGCGGTTTCCCGCTTGAGCAGCAGCGTGGCGCTCGAACCAAAGGCTCGGGCCATCGGTATTCTCCTAGATTGTCAAAAGATCAGCCGAGGGGGGTGTCGGCTTCAAACTCAATGGCGACGATCAGTGTGCCAGCCTTGATAGCTGGGCCACCGATCACCGCCTCAGTGTCGATTTCCGGGCGGCTGTAGGTCATGCCGAAGACCAAATCACCCAGTGTTGGATCGGCATCAAGAACGGTGCCGATTTGCTGCAGCAGGGTGTCGAAGGCTGCGTCGCGGGCAGCGGCATCACCGTTTTCGACAAAGATCTCAATCTCTGCATCCTGGCGACAATAGACCCCGCCGAAACCGCCCAAAGGCAGTTCCGGCTCATCGGCGATGCCATCGCGAAGGATGATTAGTCCAGCCGACGGGATTTTCTCAGGCACAGCTGAATTACGTTCGACAGTGACACCAGGAATGGCCTTTAGAGCCGACTGTAAAGCTCCCAAGATTTGCTCAGTTTTCGAAGACACGACCTACTCCGATGGCATATGGCGATCAATGAGATGCGGTGTTCGGCGAGACCAGCTTTCCGCTGCGCGGCGTACATCCAGTCGCTTGGGTATTTTTACCTGCGGCACCATCACAAACATCACTACCGTGGTGATCCCCGATTTGATGCGACCTGTTTTGGTGAACGAGCCACCTTTGGCACGACGTCCAACACGACCGGTCTTGCCGCTCACACGAACGCCATCGACGACCAACAAGGAAGGCTGTCCACGCCGATAGACAAACCTCAGTGGCCCAAACCGATGCTCAGGAAAATTGGATGGTGTTATCCGTTTTCCCCCAACACCTCGCTTCGGAGCCACAGCCGTTGGAATGGCCAACCAAAAGCCAGATTTGCTTTTGATGACCGTTCCTCGATCAAAGGTTCGAACAATCTGCGGTGCTTTTGACCAGACAAGGCTCGCTGCATCGTAGCCCTTATTGGGATAAACCCGGCTTCGCCATGTGCGAGCCAACCTTGTTCCCAGTCCAGCAGAAATCACCTGACGCCGAAGACTGCCCTTGAGCCCGTCACCGGCATCTTTAACCCCACCAGTAACCGCTTTCTCAATCTGGCGTAATTCAGCTTTAAGATCGGCTTTCATGGAACCGGCAATGGAGGCCGCGAGCTTCATGCAGGCCTCACATCCAGTGTCCAAACCGATCGATCAGGATCTTTGCGTTCAGGTTCCCCCTGCACGACATAGCTACTTCCATTGAAAGTCACTCGGTCGCCAGGCCTTGGCTCAGGCACTTCAGAAACCCTGACATCAAACAGAGTTGTCTCTGAAAGAACCCGGGTTTCACCAAAACCAATAATTTCATCTGGCCGTCGAGCGATGAGACGTACAGGCACGGCATCTTCACCGGACGGAATGTAGAGACCGTCAGATGCGATATTCGGATCGGCAAACAGCACATCCATCGCCATGCCCACAGCAGTCATCAGAAACTGCCGTTCAAGCGAACACGCCCAATGGTCTCACTGGCTGTGCCACCAACGGCTTCAACGGCCACACCAATAAGGGTGTTACCTGTCGCCGTTTTGGTAACGACCTTATTGCTGTCATCCCAATAAACCTTGTCACCAGCGCTCCAGGCTTGAGACGCAGCTTTGGTCAAATCAAAGACCCCAACAAGGCTTGTCTCGACCTCTTCGCCAGCAACCGCACTAATGTTGGAGACACCGAAAATACCGCCAAGCAGGAAGCCCCCGCCGGAAACGACATCGTAGGGAACTGCAAGCGTGAGGGTGTTGCCGGGTTGAATGTAGTTTTTCATGGAAGGTTTCCTTTTCCAAAAGACGAAGGGCGACCTATTGGCCGCCCGTCTCGTCAGAAATGATTATGAAAAGCCCGTGTTACGCGCCGGGGTTTTTGAACAGTCCACGCCAGTCAATGGCTTTGGCTCCAAAATCCAATCGGCACTTAATCTCAACGCCGTCCACATCGAAACCGTTTCGGGTTTCGATGTAGGCTCCTTGCTGGCCCTCCAGATAGGCATATTCGATGGTGTCGATCTGGTTCGGGTTTGCCGCCAAGTACCAAGCCGTTTCACTCAACGCATCCAGACGCGGTTCAGAAATCGGCGACAACGTGCGAATGGACTGAGGCACCACATTGGCGGTGTCGGCGGGTACAATGTTCTGTGCCACCATCTGCTCGGCCTTCAATTCCAAAGCGGCGGGGACGATGAGGAAAGACGGACGGATGTTCAAAACCGTCTTCTTATCCAGACCAGTTTGTTTGGCCATGGAGGCACGAGCCGCACCAACGGCATCCACCGACAGCGCAGCACCAGTCCCGGCCAGGTTCTTATGGTCGCCGTGGAAGAGTGCCTTGTTGTCGGCCATTGCCGGGTTGGAGGTAATGATGCCCCACACAACGTCGCTTTCAAGCTGAGCGATGGAATTGCCGTACATGGCGGGAATCCGGGTAAAGGCGTCGAGGTCGTCGTTGATCAAAACCTGTCGGGTAATTGCAACCACCCGCCCATAGGTTTCGATGCGGTAGCTTTCCTTGGACTCGCCAAGCGTCCCCCGCTTGAATTCGCCACTTTCGTTGACCTTCAAGAGCTGAGGCGCTTCGCCCAACTGGACCCGGTGCATGGCCTTGAAATCCGTGGCCAGAACCTGTCGGCAGAAATGCGTGAAGGTCCGGGGATAAGCATCGTAAGCCTGACGAAGCGTCTTGTTGGTGACGGCGGCCAGAATCTCCGGGAAATCCGACGTGGAGTGAAGCGCACGGGTCGCAACTTCATCCCGAGACAGGCCTCGGGTATTTTCGCCCACATTGGCGAGGCTTTCCCGTGCCAATTCCATCAGGGTCATGCCACGATATTCACGGGCAGCATCTTCCAACGGGAACAAGGTCGGGCTGTACCGATGCAACAACGCATTGGTCACTGCCTGACGACGGGTCACACGTTCATCCTGACCGCCCAGAGGAACGGAAACCTGCGAGAAGGTTCGTGTTTCTTCGGATTTGGCGGCAACCTGATCAAGAATGACCTTACGCGCGTCCTCAAGGGAGACACCGCGTTTCACCAGATCGTCGGCAAAGCTGCGTTCCAGATCAAGCTTACCTGCCAGATCAAAGATGGTCGAGACACGTTCCCGCTCAAGATCACGGGCCTTGGTGACCAAAGCTTCCGCATCGGATTTTTGGACATCAGGCGTCTTGTTTCGTTGCTCAAGAGATCGCTTCTCCTGCGACACCTGAACCTTGGGAGCTTCCTCTGTGCTCACGGTACCTTCGGTCATATCGGTTTCCTCGGTGGTGGGGATATCGTCGTCATGCATGGTGGAATTCCTTTTGCTGCAATCATCAGCGTCGCCACGTTGCACGACGCACTCATGTGTTTGGGTGGTGTGGTTGGATCGGAAACCTGCGGCAGGGTCTGCGCCAACAGGCACGGCAGAGATTTCAAAAGGCGTCCAATCAACAGCTCGCCAGACTTCCCTGCCCGCTTCTGATTTGCTCACCTCGTAGCGGTGAACCTGATAACCAATGGAAACGGCCCGGATGTGTCCTGCCACGATGTCGCGCCAGATCGGCTCGACTTCGTCACGCTCGGAGAACCGGATCGTCGCAATGCCCTGACCGTTTTCAAGGCGGGCGCTATCTGGGACAACCGAGCCAATAACAGCGTTCAGCTCACCGGTTTCATGTACCTTTAGGAAAGGGGCCCCTCCGTTCAGCCGTTCCAGACGAACGTGGTCCGGATCCAGACTTAGATCCTCATCGTAAGGGTCTCCCAGAAAGGGTTGGCGACGAACCCGAGCGCCAGTGGACCAAACCACATCAATAGTCCGAGCCTCCTGGTCCGCTGAATTCGGCGCAAGCTCCGCCGCCCGGCGCATGGCCGGGAGTTCAATGGTCTTATCCATCTGATCCTCAATTTCAGTCTGTGGTGTCGGTCGCAGCAAAGGCGTCTGTCGTCTGCGCACTGCCTGTCTTGGTGACCCGCCTTGGGTCTGAGTCCAAAACAATCCCGGCGGCATCCAGCTTGGTGTTCATGCTGGCAATTTCCGCCAGAACGGCATCAGGATTGCGGCCTTGCCGCGCGATGGCTTCCGCCAAAGTCATGGTGCCGGATCGAATGGAGAGCAGATCCGCCATGGCATCTTTCATGGGATCGACCGCTTCGAATTTCGGTGGAGACCATTCCTCAGGGACGTCCGGTTCAGGGATGTGTCCCGCCACCCAGGCCGCTTCGGTGAACCAGTTCCAGACAGGTTGGCAAAGCATGGGAATGAACAGCTGCCATTGGACAGCATCAATCATCCGCCTGAACTCGACGAGACCGGCACGAATTGACGAATAGTTCACCTGGCTTAAATCACCAGTGAGCAATTCATAAGGGACCCGAAAACCCGCCGATATGGTGTGGAGGCTTGCGCGTTTGTATTCGCCGTAGCCTCCCGTGGCCGCTGGCTGATTGAATTTGATGTCCTTGCCGCCGCGAGCATAAGCAATGAGCCCGGGTTCAAACTGCTCCACCCGTTTACCATCAGCATCGGTGACAGCAGGAGCAACGCCTTGTTGGGATTCATCATCACCAAAAACAATCGCCGTGACGCAGGCTTCCGTTTTCTTGCGAACGATCTCGGCAACCTCATAGTCATCAAGATCACGTAAAGATCGAATGACCGGCGCTCCCCATGGAACACCGCGAACCTGCACACGTTGCTTTTCATAGACATGCACAATATCGGTGGCGGAAACTGCCTTACTTTGGAAGCTCCCTTGAATGGCACCATAGGCGTCACCGGGATGGCTTTCATAAATCCAATAGGCCTTTCTCTGCCCTATGCCGTTGAACTGCACACCCTGGACAAGGCGATCCTTCCCGGCAGTCTCTCCGTTTCTTGTCGCATCCAGAAAGTCAGCTTCAAGGATCTGGAGCTGCATTGGAACGTTAAGACCATCAGAGGCTTTCCGCATACGGCGGCGAACCAACACCTCTCCCGCCTCGACCATCTCACGACAGATCAAGGTCTGCAGACCGTAGAAATCCAACTGACCATCGGCATCACAATGACGAGACCACTGATCCCAGAGTTTGTTGACGGCTTTGTCGAGCGCCTCGTTACCCGAAACCGCCCGGGGCATGATGCCCGCTCCAATGATGTTGTTGACCAACACGGACACGGCTTTGGCCGCATGGGGATTGTTGCGAACAAGATCACGCATGCGATCACGCAACAACGCGCTGGCCATGCCCACTTCAGTATCTGCAGACGTGCCAGCGGTTCTCCAGCCATCAGTTCTGCGCCCTTTGGACGCACCATCATAACCACGAGCCAGGCCGTCAAATGCCTGACGAGCCAAAGCCCTCCTTGTGGCAGTGACGGGTGCAAAGACCGCGACGGCTTTATCCAACCAGCTAACCGTCATCAAGAATTGCCTCGGCTGAATCCCGCAAATCCCGCAACCGGCAGAGGCTTCTTGCTTGCGGCAATATCTCGCTCAATGGTTCGGATCCGGCTGATCAAGTCTTCCGCTGAACCGTATTCGACGGATTTACCGTCATAGCTGACACGCAACGTCCCGCTGGCATAGGCGCGTTTAAGCGCTGCCAGTTCTGTATCTGACCAAGACGTCATCGTGAATTTTCCTTAAAACCAGTTGTCACGCCGACCTAACCAATCCGAACGGCGTTTTTCCGTTGGCGGGTGGGATGGTCGGTTGATCATGCCCGCTGCTTCGGCATCTTGAGCCGGGACACCAAGCTGATCTTCAAGGTCTGTCCATTTTTCTGCAGACCATCGATCGGCTCCCGCAATCCATGCGGCTGCCCGTGCGTACACCCGGCAATCCAGAGCTTCATTACGTTCACGCAGTTTTTGCCATTCAAGACGTGTGAAGCCGCGCTTGTTCTTGACGGTCACAAGCTGCTCGGCAACCAACTGCTTAAGCCATTCCGTCTCCACCCAGGTCGGCAAATGAACCGTGCCGGGTAAATACTCAGCTCCCTCGGCTCTTTCCTCATCCGTTGGACGAGATGCTCGAAGAAACCTGTAGGTCTCGGATTTAAAGGTCGAGACAGAAACCGTCCAAAGCCGAGCGCCGCGTTTAAGCTTCTTGCCGCCATCGGTCGCATCAACGAACGTGGGACCTGAAACCGGACTGGACCGATTGAACCCTTCAACTCCCTTAATGGGGGCAACCTGACCAAAACCAACCCGTCGAGCCCAGGCATAGACAGCCGAAGCTTCATAGCCGGTATCGACAGCCAGTTTGGCGATACGAAGATGCGCCCCACTTACATGGGGCCAAGTTTGATCCAATAGAGCTTCCAGTTTCAGCCAGGGGTCTGGATCGTGCGGACCACCATCAATGACGATGTGATCCACCAACCAGCTTTCCAGTCCACGTCCCCAGGCCCAGACATCCACTTCGATGCGGCCTTTCTGAATATCGGCCCCCGCCGTCAAAAACAAACCGCCCTCTGGTACCGTTCCCGGCGACCATTGCTGGCGCTGATCGTACAGGCGCTCCCAATCTGGGGCTTCGCCGGTTTCGACCCAGGTCTCACCGAGAGAGGTGTTCACGAAGGTTTTCATGCCCTCGGCCCCTTGGGCTTTGGCAGACAAAAACGCCCGTACCATGTTTTCCAATCGAACCCATGGCGAATAAATTTCATTCAGATGGAACCCTGCGATCCCGGCGAAAGGGTTTTCTGCTCGCCATTCACCATGACGGATTACAGACCACCGCTGCGCATCCGACCAAACCGAGCCACACTCCACACAAACGTAGTGGGCCGTTTCCGGCAGGTGGGCACCAGCAGCGTCCTTTTCCCAATGGACCTGTTCCCACCTCAGAACCTGATGGGTTCCGCAATCCGGGCAAGGAACCCAAAACCATCGTTTATCACTTTCTTCCCAAGCCGCATCAATCCGGCTCACACCTTTGATCGTCGGCGTTGAGACCAGAACGATCTTGCGGTTCCAGAACGTCACCGTGCGCTTTCGCGCCAGATTAACCGGGTCACCTTCCGCTCCCGCACTGGGCGGGTAGCGATCGACTTCATCACACAGAAGGATCCGGATTGGACGCATGGCCAAACCCGAAGGTGCGTTCGCACCAACGATCGTCAAATGACCCCCGACAAACTTCTTGTGCAGGATCTTGTTCGATCCATCCCGAGACTTCGGATCCGACAGCTTCCCATAAAGGCACGGCGTATCCCGCGCCATGGGTGCAAAGCGGTCTTTAGACCAGGTCTCGGCATCACGTTCTGTCGGCATCACCACCATGATGGGTGATGGATCCTGATCAACGTGATAGCCGACCGTGTTCAGGATGCATTCCGTCTTGCCGACCTGAGCCGAGGTCTTCACAACCACGGTTTCTACCGAGGCATCGGAAATGGCATTCATGATGCCGCGTTGATACTCGGCGCGTTCCGTCACCCATTGTCCGGGCTCGGAGCTCGCTTCAGAGCTCAGTCGTCTATTTTTGTCCGCCCACTGACTTACGGTTAGATCTGGCGGTGGTGCTACCGCCTCCAGCGTTTGTTTCGCCACCTGTTGCAGCGCTGTCGTCCCCATCAATGTGATGGACGATTTCAACGTCGGTTTCGGCGATTTCCGTGAGCACTTCGTGGATCGCCTTTTTGATGACGTCCCTTGCTTGGTTGAGGCTTGTTGTTTCATGAACCACCGGTGCGATTTTGTCAGGCAGCACCAGCAGCCGTGCCCGCATCAGCGCCACGATTTCAGTCCAGGCCACTTTCACGTCAGGAGCAGAGAGCAAATCCCCTCGCATCTGTGAGGCTTCCATCTCTGCAAGATCAGCCTTGGCCTTCACCAACCGGGCTCGTTCCGTTCCATAATCGGCGTTCCCCGCCTCTCCCTTCAGATTGAGATCACGCAGATGGCGGATATAGCCACGTACCGAACCAATAAGCTCGTACCGACCCCTTGCCGCCTTCGGGATGACACCGGCTTTCGATAACTGCTGGACCCGCCGCTCGGAGATATCGAGCAGGCTCGATATCACAGAAATGGGCTGAGTATTATCCGACATGACCGCCAAAAAGTGATTAATTACAGTCTATTAGACTTGATGACCTTTCGATTAAGAGCGTTACTGAATTCAGCCAAACGCTTGAAACGAAAGGAAAATCCATGACCAGCATTGCCATCATGATGAACGACGGCAGCACCGAATTGCCCCGCCCTTGGAACCGCGCCTCAAGTCAGGACGAACTCATTGAAATGGTCACCCACTTTATCGGCTACCACACAGGCAAAACCGAAAGCCAAGCGATCAACATGGTCGACACCAGCCGAATTGACCTCGACGCGCCGATCGCCCGGGTCAACATGCCGGGCGGCAAGACCGTCCGCTTTTTCGCCTTCAAAGAAAACTACTGAGCGGAGCTAAGCCCCATGGAAATCAAGAAACTCAAAGTCAGCCAATTGGCCCGTGCGATCGAAACCATTACTGGGACGCCAACCACAGCCAAATCGTTCAATTACAAATCCAAAGCCGTCGACCGGGTTATGGAATTGATGAAAGAACACAAACTAACCCGCGAACAAATCCTTCAGGCCGCTGGTTTGACCAGGATCGAAACGCCAAAGACCACCGTTCCCCAAAAGGTTAAAGAAGCTAAGCCTAAGCGGATCACCAAGCAGTCCATTCTGATTGATATGCTTCAAACCGGGGCAGGCGCTTCCATCGAAGAATTGACGAAAGCCACCGGCTGGCAACCCCACACCGTGCGAGGAGCGATCAGCAATGTGCTCCGGAAAAAACTCGGCTTCAATGTGGTCAACGAGCAGTCTTACAGCGGCAAGCAGGTCTATCGAATTCACGATGAAGCATAATTCAGCCCCAGACCTTCCGAACCCGAATTTCTTCAAATATCCGGCGCAGGGTATAGCTGCGCAAAATCGAGATACCTGTAAAGATCGCGCCGATCACCAGATTGTCCGAGAGGGAGACTTCCAGACCGAACAGAGGGAACACTGCAATTTGCGCTGTGACAGCCACGCCGTAACCCACAGCGACATTGGTCAGTGATTCCAAAAAGGACATACGTCTGGACTGTCTCACGTTTCCGACCTCTCGTTAATAATCTCTTCAAACGAACGACCATCGCCGTCCAATATGGCTTTCAGACCGGTGATGTTCTGCCAGCGTGTAATAGCGACATCCACATAAGCCGGGTTCAATTCCAAACCATAACAGACCCGTCCCGTGCTTTCCGCCGCGATCAAGGTCGTTCCCGATCCCATGAAAGGCTCATAAACAGCCTGACCCGGGCTAGAGTTATTTAAAATCGGACGACGCATACATTCGACTGGCTTCTGAGTGCCATGAACGGTTTCAGCATCCTGATCCCGGCTGGAAATCTGCCATAGCGTCGTTTGCTTGCGATCCCCTGCCCAGTGACCCTTGCCATTCTTTTTGACCGCATACCAACAAGGCTCGTGCTGCCAGTGATAATCACCCCGGCTCAGAACCAAGCGTTCCTTGGCCCAGATGATCTGGGAGCGAACATTGAAGTGGGCACGTTCCAAACTGTCAGCGACCGTCGTTGCATGCAAAGCGCCATGCCAGACATAGGCGACATCACCGGGAAACAAGACCCAGGCATCGTACCAGTCAGCACGATCATCATTGAGCACCTTGCCTGTGCGTTTAGTCGCAGCGGCTCCTGCCTTGTTCCGCCAGTTCGGGTCATACTCGACCCCATAGGGCGGATCGGTCACCATGAGCAACGGCTTGACCGGCCCCAGCAATCTCTCCACGTCGGTGGCAACGGTTGCATCACCACAGATCAAACGATGGTTCCCAAGCACCCAAAGATCTCCTGGCTGGGCGACCGGTTGTTCCGGGGTATCTGGAATATTATCTTCACCCTCGAGCTCGGCCCCCATGTCACCGGCGGCTTGCGCCAGCATCTGGGCGAGGTCGTCATCAGAATAGCCCGTGCCCGTCAGACCAACATCGCGCGATTGGATTGCCTGAAGCAGAGCAGCCAGAAGCTCCGGATCGTTTTCCGCCAGATCGGATAGGCGATTGTCGCCAACCAGAATGGCTTTTGCATCCTCATCATCGGCATCCACATAGATCACCGGAACCCGGTCCAGTCCCTCGGCCTCCGCAGCCATGAAGCGGTGATTACCCGCAAGAATGTGACCGGTGGAACGTTGGACGACCAACGCACCATAAAATCCGTTTGCACGGATGCTGGAGCGGATCTCATCAAGGTTCCCCCGACGTGGGTTTTCCGGGTGACAAGCCAGATCGCTAACAGCGACCATCTCGACCTTGTCACCAACATTGATGATCTGTGCGCTCAAAATGACCTCGTTAAATGGATGGCAAAGACAGGCGGCATTTCGCTTTGAAACGAAATGACCTCGGACACGGTTTCGTTTTGTCGATCATGTGAGCGATAGCCACATCGCCAACGGTTCTGCCGAACAGACCTCGATGGGAGATCTGCTCCAAGCGAAACGAAATGGCTTTTTTCAGGGCGTCACTAGGAAAATCCCGCGCTGAGCCCGCCCGCATAGGATATCGGCCAGGAAGGACCCGTGACTTCGCTCAAATTCGATGAATTTCTTAAGCTTTGAGGCATCCTGTCCCAGACGCGCCTCTCGCAAGCTTGGCAAAAAATGTAGCCTAAACCGCTGTTTTTGTCCGCGCGAAAAGTGTTCGCCGAACACCTTTCTATCCCCTACTCATGCCTTCGCCGATTGAACCATCTCTATCACTTTACGACGCGAACAATTACGCGGCACCCTATGACCGTTAAGCTTCCAGGCAATGACACAATGACCAAAAAGGTAGCGTTGATGGACTGCCGTGCGCTGCAATCCCACTCGTCCGCAGATCTTCTTCCAGCGCTCGCCCGCCGCACGAAACCAGCAGATCTTGGCAACGTCTGCTTCCAGCCACTGCAGCCATTGCATCGCCTCATCCATCCGGTCAATGGATCCCGGAGACGGCCAGGGCCTGCGTAGCACGGGGTCATGCCAACCAAATGATTCATGGATGTTGTGAACGACGTCAGGCCAAGCCGAGAAATAGCCCTGCACCTTTTCTTCAGGCAGACGCTTCAACACCCCTGCGGCTTCCGCCAACCGCTCCTCCACAAGGGAGGCTGTCCATTGATCATTGCTCATGAGCTTCTTCCTTTCGCTTGCCATAGAGCCTGTCGCCCAATTGGCGAACGAGTTCCTTCTCAGGCCAGGTCAGACGGTCATCCTCAATGGAAACCGCCAACATGCCCTGCTCCTGCCAACCATCACGCTTGACCTGATCGGCATCACGGCGCGAACCGCCGTATCCGGGAGGGTGCCATCTCATCGGCTCACCTCCTTCAGCACGGCGGCATAACCCGCAACATCAATCATGCTGTCGAGATGTCCGGGGTCATGGGCCAGCCGCGCCAGCTTCAGATCAATCAGGCACAGAGCCACCTGCGAGGGTGTGATGGGCTGGCCCAGTGTGATCGACCAGCGCTTGGCAATGGCCGTCATGGAGGCAGACGGCTCTCCATAAGTTTCCCGACGATTGCCGACAATGGCAGCGGCCTGTTTGAGCATCATTTCGCCGTTCATTGATCCGCCCCTCCACCACGATTGACCACGGCCCAATCAAGGATCGCTAAAACATCGGCTTCGTTGTCATCGACAGGCTCAAACCCACGTTTGCGAGCGGCCTCAATCATGGCTTCCTTGTTGGCGTTCCCTTTGCCTGTTGCGTGACGTTTGATCGTGCCGACCGGGACAGCCTCGTAAGGAATGGCGTGGTGTTCGCACCAGGCGGTCACATGAGCGAGAAATCCCCCATAGACATGGGCGGCATCCACACCGGCATGACGACGGACCTCCTCAATGAACACAGCATCCAGACCACCGGCCATTTGCTTGACCTCGGTGAGCCATTGCTTGAACCGAAGAAAGCGCATGCCGCCGCCTTGCCAGCGATCATTTTTAAATTCGGCAATACCGCTGGTGATGGTTCGGTCAGGCAAACAGACGGCCCATCCAGTTTTGGTGCCGAGATCCAGGGCCAGAATTTTGAGAGGACCGTCATACGGGTCAGGTGGAATTTGGACAGAGGTTGGTGCTGGCATAATTGCCTCCATGTTGATTGAACAATGTTGATGGGAGAAATGGTCGGGCAGGATCGACGACCATGGCGAAGAGGGTTCGCCAAGCGTCAGCGCTGGCGTAGCCCTCTCCCCCTTTAGGGGGAGGTATTCACTTGGATTTCTGATTGGGGTCTGAAAGCCGCAGAAATCCTCACGTTTCGTCAGGAATCCAGAAATCCAGACAGGAATCCGGCTGGATTTCTGAATTGACCATAACCGACTGTTTTCATTGAAAGTTTGAATCCAGAGCATGTCTGGACTCCATGGACTCCAGAAATCACAGCCGAGAATTTGCCCCCTATTCATGGTCCATCTCCTCATCGTGATAGACCCAGTTGTGCGGGCTTTCGACCTCCAGAACGGCCCCTGACTGATGGCACTTGTAATGGGTCGGAAGGAGCTGATGGACGCTTTGGAAAACCTCACCGGTTTCCTCATCCACAACGTCCTCGGCTTCCCCCAACTGCATGCCCTGAACGCAGAGATAGCCGTAGCGGGTGCGCGGCAGAGGCGGCAGATCGTGATCTTCCGGGTTACGGAAATATTTGATGTAGCCTTTGGTGGTTAAAACACTGACGCGTTCAGCAATGGTGCTCCGGCCACCCAAACCGGCCCGGTTTTCAAACCGCTCGGCAAATTGGGTCGCGGTGTAAACCCGCCCGCCCAGAGCTTCTTCGAAGAGAACCTGAAGAATAACGTCGCGTTTACGCAGGCGTTCGGCATCGAGCTTTTCGCCATATTCCTGACGGATCAGCCTCTCTGATGACGGATCAATCTCAACCCATTGGCCACCGTCCTTATCGACGATCTTTGCCGCCAGGGCTGGGCCGTTGCGCAGTTCCGTGATGAGCTTGCGTTCAGAGCGCGTTTCATCAGGACGAAACAGGATCATGCCTGAGCTGTAGTAGCCCCGAAGCGCCCCTGCGCCGGAAAGCGCCTGGAACGGATCCTCATCGACCTGTTTCTTTGAAAGCTTGCGGGTGTGATGGACCAGAATGATGCCTGCATTCGGATCCACAGCGTCACGAAGTTTCTCGACCCGATCACGCAAGAAGAACAACATGGCGTTGTTGTCGTTCTCGCTCGGTCCCGCTTCACCGCCATCAAAGACGTTTCGAATCGGATCAATGACGATGATGTCCAAGCCATCGGGGAAGTGCTTTCGGATTAAAGCACCAACCGTCTCAACGCCCGCTTCATTCAAAATGAGCTTGAGCTGCGGTGTGATGACGAGATTGTCATGGGCTTGGCGGATCACCTCAGGCTGCAACGAGATTTCCTGAAGGCGTTCCCGGAGATAGTGGTATTGAATTTCGGCCTGCAGATAGAAAATGCGCAATGGACGCGGTGGCGTAAAAGACAGAAACTCAATGCCTGCGGCCATGTGAACCAACCAGCAGAGCAAGAAATCACTTTTACCGACCTTGGGCGCACCGCCGAAAACCAGCAGGCCTGATGGCGTCAATACGCGGGGCGCAATGATGTCGTCCGGCATGGGGGAGCGATCACCCAGCAACTGCTTCAGGCTAAAGGCTTGCGCGTTGGGCCTCGGGCTTACGATGGATTGACGCGGTGCGTTGGCAATGAAGGCATCAATGTCCATGCCGTCATCGACAGCGTCCGCCGCATCCCACTTTTCCGGTTTATCCAGGGGCGGCATGAGAATAGCGACGGAACGCGCACCGGCTCCAAGAGTAGCCTCGGCAGCAGCTTCCGCGTACTGCCAACCTGCCGCATCCTTGTCGGGCCAGATCAAGACCCGTTTGCCACAAAGCGGTGACCAGTCGTTTTTCTCAACCGGTGCCTTAGCCCCGTTCATGGCCGTCGTGGCACAAACACCCTGACTGATTAAGGCATCTGCCGCCTTCTCGCCTTCGACCAACACCACATCCATGGCGGATTTCATGGCGGGCTGGTTATAAAGCGGTCGCGGTTCCGGAGCCTTCATCTTCCGGCATGAAACGTCCCAGGGCCGGAACTGCTTTCCACTGGGCGGGTCATAGCGATAGACACAGGCCAACAGAGCGCCTTCTCCATCAAGATAGTCCCACTTAGCTGTCACCGGCCCCAACTCGTCCATCGGCACGGTACGTTCCGGTTCCGCAGTTACAGTTTCCGGTCGCGGCTCGCCCAGCCACTGGCGAACGTCATCCAATAACGATGGGAAATCCGATTGGGTGTTGCGCCCTGTTGCTGCGGCCCAAAGTGCGAGCACGTCGCCACCCTCACCTGTCGCAAAGTCATGCCACATCCCGGCTTTAGGCCCGTTGAGCTCAATACTCAGGCTTTCGCCCTTGTTGCCTCGGACATCGCCAACGAGAAATTTTCCATGACGGAAAACACCGGCGGGAAAAAGGTAGGACAGAAGGCCACGCAAATTGGCATTGAGCCGCACCTTGATCTCATCAACCGAGAGCCCCGTTTGGCGGGCATCGTCTTGGCGCTGGGGGGCGGCTGAATTGAAATCCCGCCAGTCATTAATGTTTACAACCTCATTGCTCATCCGCCGGTTCTCCAGCACCGATCAGACCAGTCGCAGAATTTGCACTCGAAGAAATCAGCCGATTGCGCGATACGGGGCAGCAACTCACCAGCTTCTGTCGCCTGAATGACGCGCACCGCTTTATCGCTCATGCGTTGGGCAAGCCCACCATCAAACGCAACCAGCTCATGGTGAAGCTCCGCTGTATCCTTGTTGATGGCGGTAAACAAAGCCGGGTTTTGAGAAATGCCCGGAACCGAGGCTTCCATATAGGCTTGGTAGGTAGCGATCTGCGCGGCATAAACCGGCTTCGAAACCGTAACCCCGCGTTTGACGGTGTCGTTCCAGGACTTATTGTTGAGTGATTTGCATTCCCAAAGGGCTGGAAAGCCATCCATGACCGGGGCTGCGTTGATTATGCCGTCCACATGACCGCGAATACGGCCACCGGCGACACTGAATCCGAATTGCTCTCCACCAGGCTTGTTGCCTTTGGTCGTATAGAGCTCGAAGCCAGCCTTGCGCAGCCAATCAATGGCCAGGTCCTCAAAGACGTGACCGGCAGCAAAGATACGCAGGGTTTGCCCATCGAAATCCTGACCATCGTCTTTCGGGGCCTGGGCATATTCGAATTGCAGAGCGCGTTCACAGGCGACACCAAGACGAGAGCCACCGAGATATTGGCGGGGTGTTTGGCATTGGTTCTCGGCAACCAAAGCCTCATCAATATGAGCGTTCACCTGATCGGGGAATGTTTGGGAGGAATTGTAGTCCAGCATCAAAAGGGGACCTCCGTGTCTTCGCCTTTGGCAATCGACAACATGGCGTCCTGAAACCCGCCAACGCAGACTTCAGCGAGAGTGAGCACCTGGCCTTCGGTGAGATCAATCAGCCGGGTTTCCCAACCGATCTCTTCCATCACTTCGGCCAGCATTTTGACGGAATGGCGGAGGGCGGCTTTTTCTTGTTCGGTCAGATCAACCATGCCCAAGCCCTCCTTCGCCAAGCGCGACCAAAAACCCTGGCAGTCCATGGAGCAGAACCACCGCTGAATACGCGGACGCTTCGATGAATGGCGGTCGAACCAGCCAAAACCACGGGTTGGTCGCCGACAGACTGCACAGAGCTCCCCGCGCGGATGCCAAAACCTCAAACGGGCGGCAGCGTTTCCTGAAGTCACCATGGGTCATGCCGCCCTCCGGCTATCTTCAGGGGCGTTCAACACCAGATTGGTGATTGCGGCCTTGTTGAACTGGAATGTCAGCAGAGCTGATGCGTGATACCGGGTCAGGCCAAAATCCTGACGGTATTCGGGCGGTAAGAATTGAAGCTGACGGGTGGTAACCGACTGATTAAGCCAGGAGCGTGATTTATGGGCGCTTTCGTCGGTCTCGTTTTCATTCAGCCAATCATCGGCTGCAGCCAGGCAAATGGTGCGCTCACCCATGGCCAACAAATGCGATTTGAGGCCCTTGCCACCGCCGACGGCATGCCAGCGGCCCTGATGAAAGAAAATGCCGCTCCAGGCGTTGAAGCCATTTGCGACCAACGCCGCATCATCGCCAAAGAGATCGCACCATTGGAAACTAGAACGCTTGAGCAGATCCACTTCCGACATGACGAAATCAGAGATCGGCTGTTGGCCTTCCTTATCCTCCGATTGGTAGTGGTAACCGCACAACGGGCATTCCATGACGGCCAGCGGCACGTTGGCGGCGCACTCAGGGCATTCCTTGGTCAGGGCCGGACCTGAGCCAACTTTTCCATCAAGGTTCACGTCCTGCTCAAGACTGCCATGCAGAAGACTGGAGGTGCCAAAATCGAGCACAATGCAGTCGCTTTTGACCACGCCCGGATGTTCGCTGGGATCAACGGTACGCAGGCCGCGCCCAACCATCTGGATCATGGAGGATTTATAAGAAGACGGCCTCAACAAGACGACACAGCTGGTCGGCGGATGATCCCAGCCTTCGGTCAGAACCGCAACATTAACCAGAACCTGGGTTTCCCCCTGCTCATAGGCCTTCAGGACATCGCGCCGTTCAGAAGCGCCCATGTCGCCATAAACCATGGCGGCCTGGATACCTTGAGTGCGGAAAGCGTCACGCACATTGCGGGCGTGATCGACCGTCGAACAAAAGACAACGGTTTGACGATCACCCGCCTTCTCCCGCCAGTGCTGGATCACAGCATCCGTGATCGGCGCTTTGTTCATAATGGCTTCCACGGCCATCATGTCGAAGTCATCCACGGTCTTGCGAACCGACTTGAGCGCTTCCTGTGCGCCAACATCAATCACGAAAGTGCGGGGCGGGACCAGATGTCCGGAAGCAACCAGTTCTCCAATGAAGACTTGATCGGCAACATTGGAAAAGATCGGACGCAAACCCTTCTTGTCACCCCGGTTGGGAGTGGCCGTAACACCGAAAATCTTAACGTCCGGGTTTTTGTCCCTGGCCTGATCAATGATGCGACGGTAACTGTCGGCTGCCGCATGATGGGCTTCGTCAATCACCAGAAGCTCAAGAGCAGGCATGGCAGCAAGGTTGGATTTACGAGCCAAGGTCGGAACCATGGCGAACGTGGTCCGCCCCTGCCAGGATTTGGTTTTGGCATCGACAACAGACGTACTCAGGCCCGGATTGACCCGACTGAACTTTGCCTCGTTTTGGCTTGTCAGTTCATCGCGATGGGCAAGCACACAGGCCTTGGCATCATTGCCTTTCAACAGCTGACCGGTGACACCGGCCAGTGCGATGGTTTTCCCAAATCCGGTGGAGGCAACAGCCAGGGTGTTGCCGTGTTCGCCGAGCGCTTGAACACTGCGCTCGACGAAGGTTTTCTGGCGGGGACGGAGTAACATGACCAGCCTCCCCTACTGAGCCCAAGACGGGCGATTGGGGTTTGAAGTCGGTTGCACTTCTGTGTTGGCATTGGCCATCGGCTGGGCCGTTGCGGTAGGGGCCGATTGGCTCGGCGTCCAGAGACCGCCACCAGACTTGAACGTATCCCAATCCTTGTGGTTGGGAGCCACTGCAAACCGAATATCGTTTTTCGGGTCGCCATTGGCGTCCTTGCCGACATCAATCTTGGCCAGAAACTCGATGCCATCCAGATCCGTAAAACCGTTGATACGGCGAGCAGCCTGCGCCTGCGGGGAATTGTCTTTGTCGGAAAGGCCCCGCGATGAGTTCAGGATACCGCGTACAAAAGACCGGCCCATGTTGCCCCATTCCGGACCCTTGAGGCTGCGAAGCCCAATCAGGCTCCAGACCTTACGCTTGGCAAACGGACCTTCGAGGATGACAAACTCGGCGTTCAGATAGACCGAGCCGGTCGTATCGTTGTGAGTTGCGTATCCACCCGTCCAACCCTGAGCCGGATCATCATAGCCACCGGGTTTGATGGTCATACGCACCGGCACAATGGTGCCCTTTGGGATCAGATCGTAGGATGTTTGGGATTCCGCGTCGTTATAGTCGTTCCATGCACCAGTCATAATTACTGTGCTCCTTTGTCGTCTTCAGGGTTCGGGGTCTCGGCAGGTGGTACGGGGCGACTAAAGTTCAGCCTCTCGCCTGCCGGTTTTGCGGGACCGCCGATCTTTTCCATCAGACGGCCAAGGTGGGGTTCTTCGATTTGGTCCAGCCGACCGCTGCGATCCTTTGCGGGAAAGCCGAACGGGTTCAGCGTGTGGCAAACAAACGCTCTATAGGGATCCGTGCCATCTGGGCTGACTTCGGCCATGGCGATGACTTCATCGACGATGCCGGGGAGTTCGTTACCAGTCTTGGAGCCGTCGATTTGGGGAACGAAGGTCTTGCGATTGAAATCATCAAGCTTCTCGTCGAGGATCCCGACGAACCAGACGTTCTTGCCACGGGTGTGCTGAAGGTGCGTGAGCCAGGCGATCATCTCCTGGCCATGCAGGCCGTAAGCGCCTCGCATGTCGGGCTTGCCCGTGCGCTCAGAAACGGCCTGCGGCTGCCCCTTGGCCCATTGGAAACACAGACGTCCCGCAACCGTTATGCTGTCGATAAAGACGGTCTGGTACTTATCCAGCGCTGCCGGATCGCCAAACTGCTCACAAACCGCGTCATAGTGGGCCTGGCTATAGACCTGATCGTCACGCAAGGCCGGGTTTGGGCCGCCGATGAAGACCGCGAAATCACGGCACTCAATCCAGGTACGAGGGCGAATAGTGTCTCCGGACCAGCCTTCGATCGCCAGGTCCCCTGCCTCCAAATCGAAGAACAAGGTGGATTGGGCATCCAGCGTCCAAAGAAGCGAGGTTTTGCCGATGCCTGATTTTCCGAAGATGCAGCCTTTGATCCCGCGCTGCTCAGACAACCGTTCGTCGGCGGAAATGATGGGAAGCGTCATCACTTGCCCCCCTTCTTCGAAGTCACCGCATCAAGGGCATTGTCTGCCCCCAAGGATCCGTTCTTGCGGGCCATGTCGTAGACCCGGCGCAGCGCATCGATTTCTCCGTAAAGCGCAGAGGATTTGGCCTGCAGGGCCAGCTGAGCAAAAGCGATGTCATCAATGGACGCTGCCTCAATGGGTTTGATCACCTCTTCCTGGCGATCGCCCAAAGGCGGGATCCGGATGGTATCGGGAAGCTCCACGAGATAGCTGTTGTCTTCACGCAGGCGTTCGAGTTTGGTCTTGGCGGTCATGATTGCACCTCATCGTTCAGGGAAAGTTGGTAGGAGGCTTTGCCGACACGCACGGTCCTTGCGCTCTCAAACGCCGAGCGGATGTGGCTCGGCCAAGAGGCGTATTTGCGTTCGGAAACCTTGATGGTGATGTCGACGTATTCAGCCGGGTCATCGCCCTCGGCCTTCATGCGCTCGACAAGCTGAGAAAGCTGGGATTGGTCCCAGGCGACCTTTTTGGGAAGATCAGCAACGACCTGCGCCAAACCTTCATTGAAGCGAACCGTGCCCGTGTCTTTGCCGAGGGCTGCGCGGGCTTCTCTCGCCTGAAGGGAAAAACGGCACTCAAGAGCACTGTCGAACCGGTCCTTCATCAGCTTTGTGATGGTGAGCCGTTCGGCGATTTCACCTTGCAATACGATCAGCTGTTCGACCGGCAGAGAGGCAATGTCCGCCACCTCCATGGCGCTCAGGTCATCAATTTGAATGCGGTTGGGGATATTCATGGCGGCCCCCTTACGCATAGAGATCGTTCGGGGTTTCGGTGGTGCTTTTGCAGAGGTTGTCTGCTTCAAAAGCTTCCACGTCTTCGAGCCGGTAGACGACCCGTCCACCGATTTTGAGATAGGCGGGGCCTTCACCGGTCCACCGCCAGCGCTCAAGTGTGCGCTCACTGATATTCCAGCGATCGGCCAATTCGATCTGATTGAGATGTTTAATAGCCATGGAGTCCTCCTTGGGGGCTGTTCGAAAACCTGGGAGGAGAATGGCGGTTGTGGGGGGAGGAGCCGGGGAGGCCAAAGGGAGGGGAGAAAGGAGGAATTGATTTTGTCAGAAAAATACGCTATATTTCTGACAAGTTATGAGCCATAAAGGTACATGAAATGACTGGTATAGCTGATAAAATCATTCGCCGCGTAAGGGCCAAGGGTCGCGGAAAGTGGGTATGCACCCCGAAGGATTTCCTGGACATTGGCAGCCGTGCGGCTGTCGATCAGGCTTTGTCACGTCTGGTCAAAAGCGGCGATTTGCGCCGCGTTGGTCATGGTCTTTACGATCTGCCGCGTATCAGCGGCGTGTTAAAGCGCCCTGCGCCTGTGAACATTGATTCCGCCGTCGCCGCCGTTGCTCGGCGGGATAGCGTCCGAATCATGAACGACGGCATCGCTTCCGCCAACCAACTGGGGCTGACAAATGCCGTTCCAGCAAAAACCACTTATGTAACGGATGGGGCCACTCGCAACGTCAAAATCGGTGGCCGGACAATCCGCCTGCGCCATGCGGGCCCGAACGTTATGTCCTGGGCTGGAAAAATGTCCGCCCCTGTTGCACAGGCATTGCGTTGGCTTGGCCCGCAAGCGGCAACAGATGACCGCGTCACCATGATGCTGAAACAGAAATTGCCTGATAACGTCAAAAAAGACCTCATTCGAAATAGTGCGCATCTGCCTGGTTGGGCTGCATCTATCGTTCATGATGTCGCAGACCAACATGCAGAGGCCGTATGAGTACAGATTTCGAGCGGTTTTTATCACTACCAGAACAAGATCGAAAAGATGTGTTCGAGGCGGCAGCTGAACGCCTCGACACCCTCCCCAGCTATGTCGAAAAAGACTTCTGGGTCTGCCTCTTGCTGGATACGCTCTTTAACAAGCTTCCCGCCGGACATCCCCAATTGCTGTTCAAGGGCGGTACATCTCTTTCAAAAGCCTTTGATCTAATCCAGCGGTTTTCCGAAGACATTGATCTTGTGGTCTATCGTAATGACCTGGGCTTCGGCGACGATCGAGACCCGACAACGCGAGAGGGGCTTTCGAACAAAAAACGCAGAGCCCTCTTTGACGAGTTGCAGGAAGCCTGTAGCAATTACATTCACGGGGATTTGGCCGAGATTCTCACTGGCCTGATCGGCGAGCAATGCCAGATCAAGCCTGACGACCAGGACCCCGACCAGCAAACCCTGCTCATCGAATATCCGACGCTATATCCGAGCGCTGACACCTCATATGTTCAGCCTCGGGTAAAACTGGAAGCCGGGGCCCGCTCCGCTCTGGATCCCAATACCACAGCTTCTGTTGAGGCTTACATTTCAGGAGAGCTCAGCGATGGTTGGTCCTTCACCGTCCCCAACCTTCATGTCATTGAACCGACCCGCACCTATCTGGAAAAGCTTTTGATTTTGCATGGGGCACACTGCGGATACCGAGACGAAAAGCGCGTCCCGACAGATAAGGACCGGATTTCACGGCATTATTATGATGCGGCTATGATCACAGGGACAGATACCGGCAAAGCAGCCTTGGCAAACGAAGCCTTGTTGAACGCCGTTCGTGAGCACAATCTGATTGCCTTCAAACAGGCCTGGAAGAAATTCGACGAGGCCGTACCTGGCTCAGTATGCATTGCCCCGCAGGATGACCTGCTTTCTGTTCTAGAACAGGACTATGGCGCCATGCAGGGAATGATGCTCGGCGAAGCGCCAGAATTTGACTGGGTCATAGAACAGCTTCGAATTGCCGAGGACATGATCAATCGGCGTCAGCCCTCTGCGTTTCAAGCAACTCTTCAACTTTCAAACGGCAAGACCCTTTCCGGGTCTCAATCAGGTCCTTCCAATCCTTGTGCCCCTTAAACAGATCCCGCAGACGACTACTGGTCTCAAACTCAAGATCGGAAAACAACCGAGCCGAACTGACAGAAGTCTCCCCTCGCTCCCAGACATAAAATAGGTACTCGACCACCTGGCGCTGTTTATCACCATTGAACCGGAATTCCCGATCACCAACCCAAAAATGGCGAAACCCGGACGCATGACGGACTGGTTCATCCCAATTTGACGATGCGCCGGTCGTGATCTGCGCAGAAAGACTGCTCGGATCAATCACAAGCCCCACGTCGTGGGCCTCAATGTTTTGGAAATGGATAAAGTCATGCCGATTGATGTCGGCTTGGGAAAATTGAGGGATCGGGGAAGCTGAAACAACCACCCTGAAATCAGCGGGTGGGTGACCAGAAAGATAGCGGCCAACCTGATCCCATGTATCATGGTCTGAAAGCCGCCGAGCAAACCAGACCGGGGAACGGCCACTTCGCCCAGGAAGGCGGACATCACCGATTTCCCATAACAAGCCAGGGACCCTTTCTACCGGGCGGCTGTTGGAAGGCAGATCAAGACGGCAAAAAAGCCTCCCTAAAACAGCCTCCATATCGACGGCATATGTCTGAAGCGACGGTGAAGGAACGGAGACCCAACCCTTCTCAGGATTGAAATAGCCGTAGCCACCCTCCTCCGGCGACCAAGTTAGGGTGACGGCTTCATCGTCATGGTCAGAAACCGAAACCGCCGCAAGCTGATGCCCGTCCGGTTGCAAGACACCTGATACCTTCAGCGCTTCTGCCAAACGACTATGAAATCCATCCAAAGCCGCACCGGTGATCAACGCGTCAGGCGTCTGCAGGATCGACTGCAACAGTTGGACATCTGACCGGGAAAGCGGAACCACATCAGTCAACGTCATTCAAGATGCCCCAACGGCGCAGGTACTTCTCACCGATCAGCTGTTCCTCTTCCGTTTGATCCTTCAAGTTACACCCGTGCGGCATGGTGATCGTCAGCGGCAAAGTGCGTCCACGTTTTGATGAACCCTTCGGGTGGAATTTGATGGTCAATTTGGCCTGGGTTGCGACCCAGCCACCAGCCAGAGGGTCGTTTGCGCCGAAACGGTCTGCCGACATTTTCCAGATGGTCCGATCCGCTTTGCGCAAGCATTCGAGAGTGACGCGCTCTCCGTTGTTATCGAACGGCATCAAACGCAATTGCTTCACCTCCACAGACTCAATCCCGTCGTCTGGATCCGTCTGGAACGGATGAGGGGCCAAGAGAACAGACAGGTCATAGTTCCGGAGCGGAACCTTCTCGCTCTGAAACTCCACGCCGAGCAGGTCACGCGCCATGTATCGCGCCATTTCTTCGCGGCTTTCGCGATCATTGGCCACAACCTCAATCACGCCGGTTTCCGGTTCATAGGTCATCGCTGCTTCAAACACAGGACGACGCGCACGGCGCACCAATTCACCTTCATCATCGAACGCCAAAAAGGCATCGGGAAGCCCCTCCCGGTAGATGACGATCTGCACCAATTCACAGTCTTCACCATCAAAGGTCGGGCGCTGACGGCTGAAAATATCGATATGAATGTTATTGGAGGAAAACCGCTCCCGCAAAGCTGACTTAAATGCCTCCAGAGCGACGGCATCACGGTTCAGATCAAGATTGGCTGGTGCCATGAAGCCATCCCAGCTACGTCCACGCCGACGCTCGTCCGTGAAACGCACCTCTTCAGCGAAGCGAAACAAGGTCGGCGCATTCAGGAACATCCACAGTGGCCGCGCATGACCGTTGACCAGATCATCCAGAACTGTCCGGTCCTCCGCGACGCTGTAAAGAGCTGTCTGCCCGGCATCATCGGCCAAGGCGCTAACACGCTCAGCATCATTGAGGACGCGAGCGCGTTCATCGTCTGTCATGTCATCGACAGCCCGGAGCGTTCCTTTAACCACTTCAGGCTCAGGGCCATCCCAATTTATCGGGTTCGAAAGCTCAATGCCCGTATGTTCAAAATATGCCTGCAGCGACGAGGCAGGCGTGTTGCGAATGAAGGTCGTCACTGAGGCCATTCTTATTCTCCTTAGCCTTTGATGTTGCTGAGCTCGATTCGTAGAGAATCGGACACTCTAGGATTACTTCAGGCGATCTTTGACCGCCTTATTGACAGAACGGCGACCCAATTTGACCTTGGCAACCGAACGGCCATAGACGTCGCGAGCAACCGTATCAACGGAAACGGTTTCTCCCTCAATCATCGACTTCAATGCCTTGGTCGCAGCAGCACCGCCACGGGTTCCCTTTTCCGGAGCATCCACATTAGCAAGGCGGATAGGGCGTTTACGGCTGGCGGTTTCAAAAGTGTCACCATCAATCACACGGGTTACTCGTTCTTTTCGAGCCATGTTTGTTCCTTTCACTGAACAATCTTGTTTCACAAAATTCTGCCACCACATTAATAAAAGTAATGTTGTAGCGAACCTTGGCGAATCTATGTCGGCCAGTGACGCTTGTCAAGGATTAGAAATAACGCTATACCGAACCTGCGGTTTTTGGCGAATAATGGGAGGAATAATGCCTACGCCACTCGGAGAAAGGATTCGAGAACAACGCCTGAAAAAAGGGCTGACTCTTGAACAGCTTGCTGGAGCGATTGGATCTGGCAAAAGTTACATGTGGGAGCTTGAAAACAAAGACTCTGCTCGCCCGTCGGCAGAAAAACTACAAGCCATTGCACAGGCCTTAGACACCACGATGGAATACCTTTTGGCCTCAGAAAATGTGTCTGAAATTGATGCGTCTGATCAGGAGTTTTTCCGCAAATACAGAGGAATGCCGGACAAGACAAAACAAAAGCTCAAGCGCATGCTGGAGCTCCTAGATGAAGACGAGGATGAATGACCGATACCATCGGAAACTCCCCCGCGAAGGTTGCCATCGATTTATCCAACATGCTCGACATGGTTTTGGGCCAAGAGCGATTCCCAGTGGATGTCGGGGAATTGGCTATGGAGAGATCCAAAAACCACGAAGATCCTATCACCAAGGTTGTCGGCGGTGACTTGGAAGGCTTCGAGGGCATGCTGCGGCACCATAAGAAAAAAGCCGAATGGCACATCATCCACAATACGAATACAGAATATCCAGGTCGTGAACGGTTTACATTGGCTCACGAATTTGGCCACTACCTTCTTCACCGTAAGCCATTATCTGCATCTGACTTTGCGGACAAGGTCATCTCACCTGAAGCGCAGCAAGAATTTTCCTGCACGCCTTTGGAAAGGAATCTCTGGGGCAAAAGTCATCAAATCCAGGAAGAGGAAGCGGATACTTTCGCTTCTTATCTTTTGATGCCTATGAACGATTATCGCCAACAGGTCGATGGCGAAGAGATTACGATTGAATTGCTTGGCCACATAACTGACCGGTATGGCGTATCTTTGACTGCAGCCATTCGAAAGTGGATCGACTTCACCCATATGCGGGCTGCCATGGTGGTGGCCAGAGATGGCTATGCCCTGTGGGGACGTGCCAGCCAAGCAGCCCTCAAAACGGGGGTCTTCATTAAGTCAGGGATGCCGATTCCTAATGGATCCATAGCAGGTCAAGGGCCGGAAGCCCAGAATGGCGAGACCAATAAAGCTATTCAGCTGCCAAACGACATATGGCGTTTTCCACGCGTCAACGAACCCGTGGAGGAATTAACCGTATTTTCCAACAGGCTTGGGCAGTCAATTTCATTATTGATGTTCAATGATGCTCCTTCCGACCTATTAGATGACGATCCACGGGATTGGGACACCTATGACCAATTTGTAGCTGGGGGCCAGGTATGAGGTTTCCCTTCTTCGTCTTAACGTCGGCTTTCGCACTGATTATCTCTGCTCCTATCCATGCTGACGAAATCACGGGCCAAGCATCGGTAATTGATGGCGACACAATCGAAATCCATGGTCAGCGGATCCGGCTTCACGGAATCGACGCGCCCGAGAGCAGACAGCTATGCGAACAAGACGGGCAAAAATACAGATGTGGTCAGAAGGCTTCTCTGGCGCTTGCCGATAAAAACTTTGATATCCTTGCAGCCGTTTTGTTCACGGAGGAATTTTCTGTCATGCGGGCGGCATTGATCCCTCATGCCCTTGCAGCTGAAAGGGCTTCATACGTCAAAGCAACAAACAGTTGGCGTTTCCTGCTTACTGACGACATTTGGTCATGCGAAGGCGTGGTTGATGTAACCGAAAAAATTATTGAAGCGGCGAAATAGCATGGTGATAGGACAAAAACATCACCGAGACGACGTAGATGTCCAAACGGCAGTCAAAAACCTTTTCGTCGGCAGTGCGCCTGAAAAAATGGAGAATTTGAAGATCTATGGAATTTATTGGCCCCCTCATTCCAACTTGTCGATGACAACCATCCCGATGGACGTTTCATCATGGATGCTGGGGCTTTTAGATACATAGTTTTTAACCATAGAGCCCTGCGAGCTTTTTGGTTCTCTGGTTATATAGCATGGGAAGGTTATCGGCTTGTCGCGGAAAATCCTGTTGTGGAATTAGACCACCTTGATCAGTTTCAAAAAATGCTCGCATCATTTGATGCAGTGATCACAAGCGACAATCCGGATTTAGAACCGTTGCCGTTTGGCGTGGCAGAACCAGGAAATTATGCAGATCGAAATAGCAATCCACAAAGCCGGGCTGCCGGTGAAATCGCCACTATTTCTACTGCGTGGGCACTACTTCACGAGGTGCAGCATATAAAGCATCAGCAATCCGGAACCGGAGCAAATCAATCCGACCCAACACAACAGCGTCTCGAAGAATTTAGTTGCGACAAATTCGCTACCGAATTTCTGCTGGAAGGTGCGGAAACATATGCAAAAAGCCAAAAGGTAGATGTCGCTCTCGTAAACCAGAAACGCCGACTAGGGATATATTTTGCCCTATTTGCCCTCACGGTCTTGGCTAAGCATAAGTGGGAAGAATCAGAAACTCATCCGGCAGTGCAAGACCGGATTGATGCAGTATGCTCCATCATGTCCTCAAATAAGTCTGAAATAGCAGATGCTATGGCACACACGTCTTTTGCGGTTCTGCGCACACTTTGGCCAAATGCTCCTGGCGTGTTCCTTTAAAACCACGACATCACACCGTCTATCTGAATACGCAGTTTTTCGCTCCCGCATGATTCCATAGTGATTCCAGTGGCCCATTTCAGAACACACCCCAAGAATCAAAAAATCCCCTAACTCATTGAGTTAAGGGCTTTTTTTATGGTTGCGGGGGCAGGATTTGAACCTACGACCTTCAGGTTATGAGCCCTATGAAGCCCTATAAGCCTCAACAATCGCCAACATTTATTTATATGTTTTTCAATGCATTAACCGATACAGGCAGTTGAAGCTTGTTGACGATGATGGGCACATTTTGGTATTCAGTGTGCCCAGAATGTGCCCAGGCACATTCACGTCAGCCCTTCAGGTTTCCGCCCCGAGGTTCCGATGGCCACCATTCAAAAGCGTCAGCGCAAGAACGGCACCGTCTATCGGGCGATGGTGCGCATCAAAGGCTTTCCCGAACAGCAGAAGACCTTCAAGCGCCTGACCGACGCCAAGATGTGGGCGGAGCAAACCCAGGCGTCGATCCGCAAGGGCGAGTTTCAGAACATCGTCAAAACGGCCAACAACAAAACGCTGAAGGACGTGATCAAGCGCTATCGGGATGACGTGCTGCCCCATAGGGCCGCAACTACCCAGCGCGCGGCCAAGACCTATCTCGGCTTCTGGGACGATGCCCTCGGCGATTACGCGCTGTCCTATATCGAGCCGGAGTTGATCAGCGAGAAGCTCAAGGAGCTGGCCGATGGCGGCGATGGCCGGCGCAAGCTCGAAGAGGGCCAGCGCCCGAACAAGCCGAAGAGCCGCAAGACGTTGAAACACTATCGCGACACCCTGGCCGTGCTCTTCAAACACGCCAAGTCCTGGGGTTGGATGGCGAGCAACCCGATGGACGGGGTGACGCCCATCACCAAAATCAGGAACGAGCGGACGCGCTATCTCGATGATGACGAGCGCAAGGCACTGCTCGATGCCTGCAAGGCCAGCCCGAACAAGCAGCTCTACCCCATCGTTGTCTTTGCGCTCTCCACCGGCGCGCGGAAAAACGAAATCCTCCAGCTCACATTGGATGATGTTGATATCAAGCGCAGCGTTGCCGTCCTGCGCGATACCAAGAACGGCGAGACGCGGGCCGCACCCGTCGTCCATCACCTGAAGGAGCTGCTCGAAGAGCAGATCAAGACGGTGAAGGCCAAGTACGAAAAGATGGACACCAAGCCCCCTGCCCGCTGGCTGTTTCCCCGCAGCGACGGTCAGGCGCCGATCGATATTCGCACGGCGTGGGAGAATGCCCGCGACGGTGCCGGCCTGGTGGACTTCCGTTTCCATGACCTCAGGCACAGTACCGCGAGCTACCTCGCCATGAATGGCGCCAGCCAGTTGGAAATCGCCGAAGTCCTCGGCCACCGCACCCTGCAAATGGTGCGGCGCTACGCCCACCTGTCCGAAAGCCACGTCAAAGGCCTGGTGACAGAACTGAATGAACGGCTGTTTTAGGTGACCGGATAGAGGCGCGGGAACCACCAGTCCACGACTTCGTTCGGGAAGCCCAGGCGCACCGGACCGCGCTGGGTGTCAGAGACGAGCAAACCCTTATCCAGAAGAGCATTCAGGACACTCCGCCCCTGGCGCTCTTTGTAGCCTGTTATTTCCGCCGCGCGGCCTCGTTCAAACTCACCGGCATGGAGCGCCTCGCGCAAGAGCTGGTAACTGCCCTTCGGCAGGTCTTTCTTATGGATGGCATCGCCGGTGTAACGCTCAATGCGACGGATCAGCTCCGTGGGCTTGAGCATTTCCTCCATGAACTCCACCTGGTCGATGCAGGTCTCCAGAAAGAAGATGCAGAACTCATGCAGGGACTTGGAAGAGAGATTGCCGCGCCCGTCCAGGTCGCCCTGACGCGGATTGTCCGCCGCCATAAGGAGACGCTTGTAATCGCCAACGCGGCGCGCGAGGCCACGGGAGACCGACCACAGGCTGCTGCCCACGCCGATTTTCTTAAGGTAGGCGTGAGAGTGCATCCGGGCGACGCGCCCGTTGCCATCATAAAAGGGGTGAATCCAAAGCAAGCGATGATGTGACGCGGCAACTGCCACGACCTGACGCAAGCGAGACAACTTGTCCGGTGCGTAGACCTCCTCGAAACGCGCCAGGAAGCGCTCAATCGACTCCGCCGCCGGCGGCACATGCAGGCCCACCTGCACGTCACCATCCCGGAACTCTCCGGGTACGACCTTCACCTTCTCGCCGGTGTCCGGGTTTTCGACCCAAAGCAAATCTTCGGGCAAGCGGCTACAAAACTCCCTGTGCAGCCAGCGCACGAAATCGGCGCTGGCGACTTGCCAGGTCGCATCGTCAAAGTCGATGATCCGCTGAAGCTCGATATGGGCGCGCGCCTCCAATTGCAGGTCACGCTTCTTCGGATCGGCGGAATAATCGTTCTGCATCGCCCGCTCGATATCGCGCGGGTGGGTGTCATGGCCTTCGATCAGGTTGCTGTAGTAGCAGTTCATGGACCGCACCAGGTCCCCGATCGAGCGGCTTACGAGCGGGTTCACCTGGCCGGCCAGGGCACTGGCCTTCTCAACCAGCGTAACCGCTAGGTCTTCGAGCTCCGCCCGCCCCTGCTCGGGCATCATGGGCTCCATCGCAAAGACGCTGTCGTAATCTGCTGCCATTAATGCCGGTTCCTATTTTTTAATTTATTACACTATAGCATATGCTTATGACCACACGCCTTAATTTTTTGCCGGTAAAAATGCCGGTATGGCTGCCGGTTGCGCCAAACGGCGAAATCCGCCGGATTATTGAATTTTCAGCCGTTTCCGGCTAGATTGTTCGGACCTCCTTCTCCTTTTCAACCAATACCGTCTAAAGGAGAGTAGTCCCGTGGTGGATTACACGGAGCTTCGGACGGTCAAGCAATTGGCCGAAGAAGCGAGCTTTGTGACGGAGGCAAAATTGCGCTGGTGGATATTCCATGCCGACTCCAACGGCTTAAATGCAGCGCTGATCAAAGTCGGAGGTCGGGTCTATATCGACCGCCGACAATTCAACCGGTGGCTGGAGGGCCAAAGACTGGCCTCGGTCCCGGAAGCCCAGACGGCCTAGCCGTCAAGGCGAACAGACAACGCCCCGCTTCGGCGGGGCGTTCTTTTTGGATCAGGTACAACTTCAAAGAATGGGCGCTAAGATCAACATAAACCGGCTGCGTAACCCCGTATCTTGAATTTCTTGGTCAAACACGCCTAAGTGGTGTAAAGTGGTGCAATTAACCGGCAAGGCGGCCCTAATGGCAAGGCCTAAGAGTAACAAGCGCAGCGTGCGCCTTTCTGTGACGCTGGATGAACGGGATCACAAGGCCGTTAAAAAGATGGCGGATTCCTTGGACCTGTCTACTGCGTGGATTGTGCGTCGTGCCGTTTCCGAGTTTGTAGAAAGGCACAACAAAAAGGATACGGCGCCGTTTGGGAATCCGGACGGCCAAGCTGTGTAGAAGAGAAGGGGGGGAACGGTGTCAGGCAACGCGATGCAACCTGTGTCCGTACCAACGGGATCAGCGACCGCCGCTGCCTTAAAGGCATTGTCGCACATCCGCCCACTCTACTTCTTACCTACCGACCCTCTGGTTGATGAGGTCCTAATTCCGGGATTCAGAGCCGCCCGTCGAGTAGATTGCATGGTCGGCTTTTTTTCTAGCGCTGTACTTGCCGACTTAGCACCAGGTTTGGCGACGTTTATTGAGCAATCCAATGAAAGCTTCCGCCTAATCATTAGCCCGCTGCTCCGCCAAGAGGACTTAGCCGCAATAGAAGCGGGAACACAGAGTCCGGAAGACGTTGCAGCAGAAATATTCGACACGATAGTCGTGACTGAAGACCTCCTCCAGCAGCATACGCTGAAGTGCCTCTCTTACCTCCTTCGTGTCGGCCGGTTGCAGCTTCAAATAGCCCTAATGAAGGATGCGCTATTCCATCCAAAAGTCTGGCTGTTTCACTCTGGTGAAGACGTGTTGGCGGCGCACGGGTCAAGCAATGTGACCTATGCCGGCATTAAGAAAAACATCGAGCAGATTGCAATCTCGAAATCTTGGGACGACCCCAATCAACGGTACATCACTGAAAAATTGGATTATCAATTTCGCCGGCTGTGGGAGAACAAAGAAGACAATTGCCTCGTCATTCCTGCGCCTAAGGCAGTAGAGGAAAAGTTACTAAAGACCTATCAGTCGGAAACCCCACCCACAGAAGGAGACCTTCAAGCCCTATATGATCGGGCAAGCGGGCTTTCTGAAGAACAGGCGCCCTACGAGATTCCGATACTCCCGACAGGCAATTTCTCAATTCCTACCAATCTCCGATATGAAGATGGCCCGTTTGCGCATCAAGGCAAAGCGGTCAGCGCATGGTGCGAGGCGGGCTTCCGTGGCGTCCTTGAAATGGCAACGGGATCGGGCAAGACAATCACGTCAATGATTGCTGCCTTCCGGCTCTATGAAAACCATCAGCCGCTATTGATTGTGGTAGCCGCCCCTTACGTGCCGCTGATCGAACAGTGGTGCGATGAAATCGCACCCTTCGGTCTGAAACCAACAAATCTCACGACTTTCTCCGGACATCAGAGGCGAGCCAATGAACTACAGCGAATCAAACGGCGGCTGCGCACCGGCATCTCAAAAGCTGAGGCCGTGGTAATCAGTCACGACACTCTTTGCACTTCTGCATTCCTGGAGGTCATAGAATCCTTTGATTGTGCGAAGCTCCTAATCGCCGACGAAGCGCATAACTTAGGCAGTCCTTCATTCACCAATAATCCGCCTGAATTTTTTGAATACCGATTGGCCCTTTCGGCCACTCCAATCCGTCAATATGACCAAGAAGGCACAGATGCTCTTTTCTCATTCTTTGGCGAACCGGTATTTCAATTCACATTAGAAGAAGCAATCGGCCACTGTTTGGTAGAGTACGACTATTACGTTCATCCAGTTTACCTTACGTCCGATGAAATGGAGGATTGGTACGATCTCACGGCCAAGATCAAACAGAACGCCTGGCGCAATGACAACGGTAAGCCTGACGAATTTCTCTCGAAGTTGCTCCGAGATCGGCGCGCTCTGCTCGAAACAGCCGAAGGAAAGCTAACCACCTTGTCAGCTTTGCTTGCCAAGGAAAATCTCCAAGCGTTGCGGCATACGCTTATTTACGCCACAGACAAAGCGCCAGCACAGTTGGAAGCAGTGAATAGGCTATTGCGAGATAAAGGTGTTCTGTTTCACCAGCTCACCGCTGAGGAAACCAGCAATCGCGACCAAACGAAGCGGATTATTCGGTCGTTCCAGGACGGCGAAATCCAAGTCCTGACAGCTAAACGCGTTCTCGATGAGGGTGTCAACATCCCTCAGATATGTCGAGCATTCGTCCTCGCAAGCACTACGGTAGAGCGACAGTGGATTCAACGCCGTGGCCGCTTGCTGCGTACATGCAGCGCAATCGGCAAAACTTACAGTACCATTCACGATTTTCTTGCCCTGCCACCGGGACTAGAAGAAGGTCTTGATGAAGATGCCCGTGGGTTGGTGCGATCGGAACTCAAGAGAGCACAGGAATTTGCTCGATTGGCACGCAATGCAGGTAGGCCCGACGGACCCCTGGCGGTTCTCGACAAGCTCGCCGATGCTGCATTTTTATAAGGGGGGATCAGGTCGATGCCGTTGAATGACAAAAAAATCATTTCAATTATCCTAGAACAATCTCAGGGGATTGAGGAGCGATGCGACGGCTATCGTGAGGAAGTCGTCGATGTCATCTCGGACGTGCTTGAATATGAGCGGCAGCATAGGGTCCAAGGCACTAGCATTCAGAAGAAAATAAACGACAAATGCAACGCGGCAGCTCGCTTCCTCACTGAAAAACGTGGGCAGGATTTTGTGGGGGATACTGACGCATGAAACTGCTTCGCGCTGAATTTCACAATTTCCGCCTTCTTCGAGACCTCGAGCTTCGCTTCTCAAGCGACGCCGAAAAGAATTTGACTGTTATCCGTGCAGCCAATGAGTCGGGAAAGACGACGATCCTTAACGCGCTTCAATGGGCGCTATACGGCGACACCGCTCTTCCCGGAAAGGGAGACGGTTTCCGTCTGCACCCTATAGACTGGGAAGAATCAGACGGAAAGCGGGTTCCGATCACGGCAACTGTCGAGTTCGAAGTGACCACCGTCCGCCGTGGCCCCAGCGGTCTTCACGAAACTCGGCGGCAGTATCGGATCGTCCGATCAACCTATGAGGAAATCGACAGCGATGCGCGCCGGTCCCCGTCCACGGTGAAACTCTTTGCGCTGAACGATACAGGCGCCTCACCGATTGACGCGCCTGAAGCTCTTATCAATGAGGAATTGCCACCAGAGCTTCGGGACGTGTTTTTCACCGATGGAGATAGAGCGCTGAGTTTCATTGAAGCTGAAGTTGCGCTCTCTACAAAGCGTGAACGTGTGCAGCGTGCAATACGGTCACTGCTTGGACTTGGGGTAATTGAAGACGCCATCAAACACGTCAAAAAAGCTGCGGCGGATGTAAACAAGCAGGCCAAGCAGGTCGGGGCCGGAGGGGAGCTAAACAAGATCGCTTCCCGGCTTGAGATGATTGATGACGAGGCATCGAAGCTCGAAACCGATTTGGAAGATGCGAAACAGCAGTTCGCTGCATTTGATGAGAAGGTTGAAGAGACTGACAAGAAGATCGCGGCCGCTTTACAAAAGGGCGACAAAGAGCAACTCAAGAAGGACCTCGATGCGGCCAAAAAGAAGATTAAGCAGCTTGATGATCAACTTGCCGCCGCAAACAAGGAACATGCCGCGCTTTTTCGTAGCCGCTCCCTTGCTACGGACCTATTGGCTCCAGTGTTGCAGCAGGCATTCGACAAGCTCGAAGAGCTCCACGATCAGGGGAAAATACCGAATACGACGGTTCCGGTCCTTGAAGATCGCCTAACCGCCGAAGTCTGCATCTGCGGAGAGACGCTTGCACCGGATGACCCTGACGGGCATCGGCGCCGATCTCATATCCAGAAGCTCATTGATGACAGCCAAAAGGCCGATGCCATCCAAGAAACAATAACAAGCCTTTACTTCGGTGCTCGTCCGCAGCAATCCGGAGGAAATGAAGAGCGGTGGTTAGAAGACTATGAGAAAGTCGTCAAAAGCCGTGACGGGCTTCAAATCCTCCGCGATGACGCAGGCCGAGAATTCCGGGCACTAGAGCTGCAACTCGACTCGCTGCCGGACACCGACATCCAGGGCCTTCGGGAAACGCGGCGACACTATAAGGACCAACGTGATCGCTATCTATCGAAGCGCACGGAGATCGAAACGAAGCTTGCCGGCCTTCAGCGAGATCGTGAGGGACTAACCCAAGAACGTGACCGGCTGCTGAGAGAACAGAAGAAAGGCGCCCGTATCATTGCCGAACTGGAAGTTACCCAAGATGTCACACAGGTACTCCAGAGCGCCTACGACCGCATCACTAATGAAGAGCTGCACAAAGTCAGCCAGCTTATGAATGACATCTTCCTGGAAATGATAGGCGCTGACCCTGAACAGGGGGCAATCATCCGTCGTGCGGAAATCAGCACCGAATTCGACATCATCGTTTACGGCCCAAATGACCGTACCCTGAATCCAGATCGAGACCTAAATGGTGCATCCCGCCGGGCGCTTACTTTAGCGTTTATTCTCGCCCTCACGAAGGTCAGTGAAGTTGAGGCGCCCAATGTCATCGATACCCCGTTGGGTATGACTAGTGGCTATGTAAAACGCTCCATCCTCAGAACGGCCGTGCGTGAAAGCGCACAGCTCATTCTGTTCCTGACCCACGATGAAATCGCTGGCTGCGAAGAGATCATCGACGAAGCCGCAGGCGTGGTGCTGACGCTCACCAACCCGGCGCACTATCCGAAGATGCTCGTAAACAATCCTGGCGTCACTGAACGGAAAGTCTTGCGGTGTGAATGCAACCACAGAAGCGAATGTCAGCTTTGCCAGCGCCGCACTGATGCTGACGTCCAATTAGAGATAGCATCGTAGGAGGCACTCATGGCTGATCGTTACTTCAACCCATTTCAGGCAATCGATATCAATGTCCCCATCGAATTTCATGAGGCGTTTGAACGATATTGCCAGAGAAGCGCCAATGCTATCATCGACCAAAGCCCCTTTCCTCGGATGGTTGACCTTTGGTTTACGGCGGTATGCATAGCCGCGCGCCTCGATCTAGAACCGGCTGACATCACCAAATACGAAACTAAGAAAATCATCGACGGCTCGATCTTCGGGAGCGATCCGTGGCGCGTTCACACGCTCATGCTGCTCGCCATCGGCAAAAGCGGTGACGTGCACATCGTTTCGGAGCCCCGTCGCATGATGTCCATAGCAAGCGGCCTCGCAGTCGCCGGCCTACCGAAGGTGATTGAGATGCTCAAAGACGGCGATGCCGACCCCATATGGAATCTGTCGGATGCCGTTGATGCCATTTTGAGGAAGCAGGCTGCCTAACGTCTAAATGATCTTGGCAGGCAGTTTCGCCAAATCGTTTCCAGTCTCCCTCTGGTATCTCTCTGTCAATGTAGCCTCAGTCATTTTTGAGGCGCCTACCATATAGAGCAAAATTTCGCGCAAGGTCACGTTGTGTGAATTTGAGATGGTCTTATTGCTTGAATCCCACATAAGGTTCACATATGGCGCCTTGCTTAGTGTTCTTGGCAACTTCGCTGCGAGTTTCACGGCCTCGTTGAGCGTCATGTCATGGGTCAATTTGGCAACAATGCGCGTAAAAATCTCCAGCCCTATAGGCCGGTAAATTGCGCTTCCCCCGTGATTGCCCCGATATTTTTTGACGATTTCTTCCGTATTCTCTGTCGAGAAAAACTCCCTTGCCTCCGGAACATACTTACCAAGGCACTCAAAATATTCCTTCGCGAGGCTAAAATAGGCCTCTAAGGCCTCGTCGTTCGGCCTCGACCTTTGTAAATCTGCTTTGGTCTTCTTCAATTCAGTTTTAGCGTTAGTAAATACGATGGTTAGGACATCGTATAGATTCCCGATTGTCGTCATGGCTACTGTATTTGAAGCTGGCATATTGTTCGACGCAACAAAGGCAACCTTGCTTCCATGAAATAGCTTCGTCTGTTCGATTAGCCTCCGCACGCTGATGGCCATAACATCATCCTCGTCTAAGGCAATAATATCGCCCTTCGACACTGGGCGTGCCGTCTTGTTTAAGGTGGTGAATAACCTCCTTGTTCTTTCAAGGCCTTTCTTTGTTTTCTCATGCGCGACAAAAATGACCGAAACTTCATCAAATGGATCTTGATCAAGGCCGTCTTTGATCGCCTTCTTAATCCCGGCAAGGCGATGCTGCCCATCAAGAGCAAATAGATTCTCATCACCCTGCAACGTCAGAAATCCAACAGAGGCGATGGTTTCATCCTGCAAATTTGAAAGCTCTTCTTCGCTATCTTTACTCTTGATATCTGTTAACGCATGCCAATTTGGCTGGCCACCATACGTAGCGACTACCAATGAATTAAAGAATCGTTCTTCTTGGCTATCCAGATATGCGGCAATCAGTGCGCTTCTTCCTCGCGTAAGCTGCCTTTGGATCATGTCGGACAAATGCTTATTGTTATGCACCTCTTCCGCATACCTGACCCGTTGTGCAAGCTCCTTTAGATTCATAAGACACGAGTAGTACACCCAACAGCCCATTACGCCGCGCAGGGCTGGTAGCACGATTCGCTCACACTTAGGTTTTGTCATTGGAATGCCCTCCTCTTTGCTTTCGTTCCGGCTTCCAGATCTCCTACTGAGAAGGGCGGCATTAAAGCGGTATTGAGTTGTTGCTCTATTTTCTTTAAGTCTTCCGAGGAGACATTCCCCTCAATCGGCGCGAAGAAGAATTTTAGCACTTCGTGCCAATCGCCAATCATTCTGGCAATTCTAGGTCGCTTTACGACTTTTTTTACGTTTAAATAGTCTCGATATCTGTCGCGCAGCGAGCGATCTGAGTCTCTGCCCGCGATGCCGATGTAGAGCACGTACCCATGTGGCGGAAGCACACCGCTTGGATGATGAACGGCAAAAGCATAAATTCCTCTTTTGTCGTCCGGTACTTTCTCAATTTCCTCCGGCCCATACTTAATCGATGTCCATGTCAATGCCGCGATGGCGTACTCACCAGCCAAAATATTTGATGGCGTCAATGTAACGGTCACATTGTACCTGCCAATTTCAGCGTGAGCCGCTTTGGCGAAATCGACAATTGCATCAAGGTTCATTGCGTGCCCTCAAAAGATGTTCATTTGTGGCACGCAAGACAGACCTTTGCCTGCCCGTACAGATCGTCGATATCTAGCGGCTCGCTATCAGGCCGCAATGGATTTGGCTGAACCTTGGAGCGACGGCGCGCCAAGCGCTGGGCGTGGTCCTGCCTGATTTGTTCCACTCGCTCGGGTTTTGATAGCTCTTCCAATGACTCGCCCTGGCTCCAAGTAAAGGGCGAACCATGCTCAACAGCGTTCTTTTCATACGCCTTCGCGTCCTCGAACGCCTCTGGATGCTCTTCCATCAATCGCACCCACTCGATCTTCTGCTGAAAGAAGCAGAACGTACAGCCGCTGCGGGTCCTCCAGGAATAGTACGTCGGAAGCCCTAATCCTGCTGCGTCGAGAATCTCAAGAACACCCGCTTTGTCGATGCCAGCGTCTTTAAAAGGGAGCTTCACAACGAGGTTCTCGTGTTTGGAGCTGTATCCTTCTCGGTATTCTTCATCGCCTCTAATGGCCACGTAACTGAATACCTTTATGCCTTCGTCGAGCATCGGGCGAAGCCAGCGCTCGAACGGACGTAGCTTTAACTGCCTGGTACACCAACGAGTCTGCGGAGACGGCAGGAAGTCGTTGTACTGCTTGAGCCAGAAATCGAAATCGCGATCCGGATTGAGCCGGAGGATCGGCTTACCCAGGAACCCTTCCAGACGGCCAAGGTACTCATAGACTTCCGGTAGCTCTTTACCTGTGTCGGTAAAGAAGTATTCGATATCAAGTTCTGGATGGTGCTGACGCATGTAGACGGCCAACGCCGCGCTGTCCCGGCCACCGGATAAGCCAAGTACGTGCTTTTCTGCTGCTGCCATTACGAGGAAGCCTGCCGCTTGGACTTAGACTTGGGTTGCGGCGGCTCCGTCATGTAGTTCGCGCTGATTTCTGCCAATGCGGCGAGAATCAGATTGCGCTGCTTGATATCAGCCTGCTCCAACGCCCCCGAAACGCGTGATATCAAATCTTTGACGGCAGCGCGATCGGTGTCAGCGACTTGGAACTCCTCATGTAGCGGCGCAGGTCGCCCGCCCTGCATGCCGATGACGACGGCGATACTCTGACGCTTATCCGGCCGGCCTTTCACGCGCGCAAAAGTCTCGGCCCGCAAGAACTGCTGGGAAAGGTCCGTCAGATCAACAGCCGCCCTATCTAGGTCAGGGTCCACCCAATCGCGGGGCGGCTTGTTCGCAGCTAGACTGGCTATGCCTTCAAAGCTCTCGTCGCTTCCGTTGAACTGTGACAAGCGGCCAACGAAGGCGTCTAAATGAAAGTCACCCGCGAGTTGCCGAATGTTCTCGGCCCGCTCTCGCAGTCCGGCAAGCGCTTGTGGCGCATTATTCACGACTTGGAGCTCCGCGAGCATCGTATCCCGAAGCTTGTGCAGCATCGACGGATAGGCTTGCGCAAGCTCACCTAGACCGTGACGCACTTCGGCAACGACTCGTTTAAGGTCGCTATCGCTCGCAAGCTCGCTTGTACCAACCACCGTGGGCAAATCGTCAAACAGGAACTGGTTTGGGTCTCGTGCGCGCTTAAAGAGGTCACGCACCTTGAGTGCGTTGTCTGAAAGACGCATCGTGCGCTTTGTCCATTGCGGGAGCTGTTCATAAATGCCGATCAAGCCCCGTGCGACATCAATGGGCTCTAGCTGGACGGCCCTGTTTCCAACGTCCAAATCTCGCACGATCTCAGCCATGCCAGATAAAAGCCGCTCGGACATTTTCGAAAGGTTCATCCACCGAAGTTGGATAATCGAAGCATCCTTGGCGAGATAATCCACGTCAACATCATCGAAGCGCGACCGGAATACACCTTCGCGATACACAGCAACGCTCTCGCGCTCCGCCAAGATGAATGCGACAGCTAAAATCGGCATTAGGCCATCTTTGATGCCAAATGGCGGTTCGCGCCAAACATCGTAAAGCTCTGAAACTTTAACAATGCGGCCTTGCTGAGACTTGACGAATTGCAAAGCTGCTTCCCAAGCAGGTGTTAGCCTGAAGAGGTCCGACTGGCCTCCACCTGGGGAACGGAATCCCCACGTTCCATTATCTAGTTCGGCATACAGCCCAGTTGCTTCCAATATTGAAGCAAACAAGCCGCCTTCTGCCGGAAACTTGTCGATCCCGAGTCGAGCTTCTCCCTCGTTGAGAACCATTCGACGAAGCAGAATATTCTGCGCAGAAATCGCACTCGCCGAGGGCTTTTGACGGTTTAGAAGTTCGTTGTGCAATCGTGGGCACTGAGAAAATCGGCGATCGGCGAGCTCAGAAGCCAAGCTATTCAGTTCCGCCTGCCGGTAAGTTTTCGGCTTGTGATGCTTTCGATACCAAAGCGCACCATCGAATGCACGGTGCAGCTCCATCTCTAGTTGCCCGGTAATTTCAGCGATTCTGGCTTCAACCTCGCGTCGGGCAACAACATCACCTGCCAGCTCTGGCCTGTCGTTCCGGACTATATCCAACGCAAGTAATTCGCGCGCAAGCGGTACAATAGCCCAGGAGCGTTTCGAAATGCCGACCACGACATCCCATCGATCGCTGTGACGTGCAGCTTCGCGACACAGGTCTGCCGCGACGGATTCACTCTCCCCATCACTCGGGATAGCTAAGAGAAACTGGCCGATAGCGCCGTCACGTGGCTCAAAGCGCGCGGCAAGCTCCGACACGTCCCGAACGGGGCAAATACTGACGTCAAACCAACGCATAGCTCCCGTGTCGTGGTAATGCCGCTTCGCAAGGACAGGCTGAAGACCAGCGAGGGCCTTAAGAGCAGGAAAGTCAATTTCATCAACCTCTTCAAGAGCCGACCCCACTGCTCCATCAATGTCAAAGTCGCTACCGGCGTATATCGCGTGCGCGTCGAGAAATTTCTTAAATATCGTAAATGACCACTTGCCAAGTTGCTCCAAAGCATCCTTCAGGGCCTTTTTTGATGTGTCTGGGAAGCATGCGTGCAGCAGTTCAAAGCTTGGAACGAGGCCTGAGCGTTCTTTAAAGAGGTCAATCAAAGCAATTGTCTTCAGCAACCGAATATGGAGTGCATCACCTCCAATTGCTTCGCACCTCTCAATTGCTTCCGCCGCCAGTGCCCAACGGTGTCCATCCGGTGATGAGAGAATAGATGACTCCAGGTTTGCACGCAGGTAATCCCAGAGTTGGTCTGGTCCGTAGACTTCAGCATCTGAAGTATGGTTGACAAAGTCCTGGAAGCCGTGCGGTTCCGCAGAATTCAAAAAGCCAAATATGCTACGTTGGTTCTGCCCAAATCTGCGCCGGGAGATGGGGCCAAGCAGGCAAGCCACAGCCGGGTGCAGTGGCCAACAATTTTCTAAAAGCAGTGCCAAATAGTCGGCAGCCTTCGGCTGGCCAGCACGCACCAAAGAAGCAACTAGCTGAGCCGCCTTGCTAGGCTTTGCTACCTTTCGGTCGGTCTCGATCGCTCGGGAAATGAGGTCGATCTGTTCTTCGCCAGCAGTGTTGACAGCAAGGTCGATGAACCGACCTTGAACCTTTGCCCACTCATCGCGCATTTCGCGCGAGAGCCGATGAGCATACTCCTCGAAAGCCTGATGGAGGACGCCGACGATCAACAAGCGACCATTGCTTCGGGACGCGAGTTCTGCGAGCTGCTGGAAGATATAGATATCAGCTCCTTCGTGCGCCGCCCCTTCCAGAAACTTGCCCATTTCATCAATGAAAATAACTAAGCCGCCGTGCGCCTTGGGGCTGAATGCCGCGCCTTCTGTCACAGCTTTGAGGAGCTGGCTTTCAGACCAGCCGCCTCTTGGCTGACGTGACACTAAACCAGCGTCGCTCAGCGCCTCACCGATGACTTGAACGGGGTGGTCGCGTCTTCCCACGACGGGGACAATGCGCCAGCCTTTGGTTCCTGTCGGCAAAGCTTTCCACAGAGAATCTGACACCTTCCTGCCAAAAACCTTAGCCGCATGCTCTTGAAGCTCGGCATTTCCGTTGAGAAGAGCGCTGAGCGCAACCACCAAGCTAGATTTGCCGCTGCCGTAGGGGCCGGTCCATGTGAACGCGCCTTGCCCGATCTCGGCCACATGCCTCGCCATAGCGAGTAAGACTTCGGCAGAGGTTTGAGGACAAACGAACCCCTCCAGGGCCTTCGGATCACCAAGATCAGTGTCAATGCGGATTGAACGCAGGAAGCGGCGAGCAATACGGACTCGGTCTTTCAGCAACATCACGCCGCCTCCTTTTCTATGGTTGCGGCGTAGTCGATATCAACATACGACAACGGCTCTGCGGTCTTCCGAACCGGATCCCGCACGACTTGTCTCAGGCCGGTGGCCTCCGACCACCGCAACGCGCCGTTGGTCACATCCTCAAGATCGGCAAGCCGGTCAGCTACGTCGTTTTCATCGAGAAGAAATACTCGCCCCGGCCCGCCTGGCTCGTGAGCAATTGCCTCAAACGAAAGCGTCGCCGTCGAAGAACGTCGCGACCAAAAATCAAGTAACGCATAGACGAAGGCACCGTTACCCAAGGTGGACTTCGGTCCGCGCACAAATCGGAAATTGTCACGTCCAGTGGCCTTTATCAGACCCAATTCAGTGAGAGGCGACTCAAGCGCGTCATCAAGGCCCGCATGTCCGCTCGGGCGCTGCGCGACGTAGGTCCGAATGAAGCAGGCAACGTCGTTCTTGATGGTCGCTCCAGCAACGCGCGACCACCCGCGATCGTTGGCAAGGCGGGTCAGACCTTTTATGAGATTTTCGCGTTGGAATGCTACTGCTGGAAAATGATTAAAAGCCCAGAACCATGTTGTTTTGGTCGGCAGCGCGGCTAATTTCCAGTGGATCAGCCACAACGTCGCCGGATGCTCCATGTACGGATCAACGCCGTCCGCGCCGAACAGCTTTCGACCAAGCTCCGTTGTCCTGATCATCTGCGAGCCTTGAGGCTCTTCCACGATGCCGGCGACGGTCGCCCAATGACGCATCGAGGCGACCATGTTCTTTCCGACACCAAAGCGCGCGATGGCGTCATCACCTAAAAATACACGTTTGTTGTCTTCGTCGCCTTCCGTTTCAGAAATCGCATCGTAAGCCTTCTTCAGCCACCCATAGCGAAGAGGAAAGGTCTCGTGACCCGAGAACTGATGCTTGTATTCTTGTTCGTGCAGTGGCCCTCGCGCCATCGATCCCCCTTTCGCCCTGGATGTCTCCTCCAGGTCGACAATAACGCAGCATATATGGTAGGGTCAATTAAAAGCTGGAGCAAACCTCCAGAGAGAGGGTGGAATAAGGCTGCCAAATATTGGCCTCCTCACGAGACTAGAGAATTGAAAACAAATGAAAATTGGCAACGCTTTATATTTTGATCATCAGGCCACCACGCCCTTGGACGCAAGGGTTTTGGATAAAATGCGGCCATACCTTGAAGATTCGTTTGGGAACCCACATTCGTCCGATCATAACTTTGGTTGGTGTGCGGCGCAGGCAGTGGACGATGCGTCGAGACAAGTCGCGCAGCTAATTGGCGCCGATAGCGATGAAATTGTCTTCACCTCAGGCGCAACCGAAGCGAACAACCTTGCGCTGTTAGGACTCGCGCGAAAGGCCGCGCGGGACACGCGACAAAACATTCTTCTCGGGACGAGCGAGCATAAGAGTGTCTTGGCGGTGGGGCATGTTTTGGAAAGTCAATTAGGATACAAGGTCAAGCACATCCCTGTTGATTGTCATGGGCATGTACTTTTGGATCAGTTATATGAAATAATAAATGATGATGTATTTTTTATTTCAATAATGGCTGTAAACAATGAAATAGGAACAATACAAAGATTAAAAACTATTTCAGATATTGCGCGTCAACATGGAGTTATATTTCATTGCGATGCGGCCCAAGCACCCTGCGCTACTGACCTATCCAAGATTACAGAGCATGTAGATTTATTGAGTCTGTCGGCTCACAAAATGTACGGGCCTAAGGGTATTGGAGCTCTGTATGCGCGCCGGGAATTGCAAAATTTAGTCGAGCCAATGATTTACGGAGGAGGTCAGCAGAACAATCTTCGTTCCGGGACTATACCAACTGCGTTATGTGTTGGGATGGGAACGGCCGCTGAACTAATGGCGTCACCACAAGCTCTAGCTGAGCGTTTGGCCATCGCAAATTTGCGCGACCAGTTTGTTGAAAAGCTCCAAAGCTTGCCGTGGCCGATAGAAATCAATGGACCGATGTTAGGGCGGGACCGCCATCCTGGGAACGCAAACCTTCGGTTCGATGGATTTTCTGCCCACGAGATTCTGGGCGCCCTTCAACCGCGTCTCGCTGCGTCAACGGGCTCTGCCTGCACGACCGGTATCCCTGAACCATCCCACGTCCTCATGGAAATCGGATTAACACCGGATCAGGCGGATTCGAGCATCCGATTTAGCATTGGACGCTTTACTACCAAACAAGACATTGAAGAGGCCGCTGAATTAGTCGCTGATGCACTCTCGCGAATTGCCAACGCTGGAATAGTGCAGACGGCCTAGCCGTCGAGGCAAACAGACAACGCCCCGCTTCGGCGGGGCGTTCTTTTTTGGATCAAGTACTCTCGAATTCGGGGCCGGAGAGCACTTCGACGCGGTGCTGGTCGAGCCATCGCTCGAATGCCGCTCGATCGACAAAGACCCGGCCGCCTACCCTCACCAGGCAGGCGTTGAAGCCATTTTTTTCTGCGTTGAAAATCCACCAGCGGATCATTGGCTCAGTGAACGCCGGGTTAGCCTCGCTCAGTTGCGAGACAGTCAGGATGTTCGTCATATCCATTCATGACTACCTCCATTTATATTATCTTCTATACAATTATAGATAGGTATTATAAATATATAATTCAATTTTTTTTGATTTTTGGTTTATTAATCTTTGAATATACTCTTATTCATTCGCTCCACGACTTTAGCCGTGTGCTGATCACTCAAGTGGGCATACCGCTTCACCATCTGAAGTGTCTTGTGCCCCAGCACCTCGGCAATCTCAGCCAGCGTCGCCCCATTCATGGCGAGATATGACGCCGCACTGTGGCGAAGGTCATGGAAGCGGAAGTCTTCCAGCTCAGCGTCCTCCATAGCCTTGTACCAATGCTTGCGGATTTCCATCGGCGCCAGGCCATCGGCGCGCGCAAAAACGTAGTCGGTTTTCGCTGCGTCCTTTTGCTTTTCCCGAAGTGCTTTCACAAGCTCCAGCGCATGATGCGCCAGCGGCAATGCGCGGCGGTCCTGGTTCTTGGTCTTTTCGAGCCGTGCAATGCCACGCTCAAGATCGATATCCCGCCATCGCAGGTGCATAATCTCGCTGTAGCGAGCGCCGGTCGAGAGGGCAATCACGACGACCGGGTAGAGATAGCTGCAATCACTTTTCTGACAGGCCTCGATTAATCTTTTGCGCTCGTCGTCATCCAGGAACCGCACTCTCGGCTGAGGAAGCGCGGGCTTCTTGACCTTTAGCATTGGATTGCTATCGATCCACTCCCATTCGTTGGCGGCTACCGAGAACACATGCGAGAGTGCCGCCATGTATCGAATGACTGTGGCCGGACTCTTCTTCCTGGGCTTCTTCTTCGAAGCAAATTTGTGATCTGAGTACCTAGCCTGTAGCAACCGGTCACGGCACTCGGCCAGAATTGAAGGAGAGATATCCTGGAGCGTGCGCTCGCCTATTTCTGTGCGCCACCACTTCAAGCACGTCTTCACCATATCCTGATTGCTGCTACGCTTCGGTAGTTCGTGGTCAAGGTACCGGTCGATCAGGTCCGCAATTGTTTTGTGCGCCGTTTCCTTAGCACCAAAGGCCCTGGCACGCTTGAGTTCTGCTTCTCGTTGTTGCGCCCAATCCCTTGCGTCAGTTTTTCGCTCGAACGTCTTGGACTCGGGTCGCCGCCCCTTTAGCCTTATCTTTGCTCTATATACAGTTAAACCGTTTCTACCTTTTCTCTCTTCAATAATAGCCATAAAATATTGAAACTCTTACTTTGTTTATTTACTTTCTTGGGACACTCTTGGGACACTCTTGGGACACTAGACTACAATATTTACCAATACTGCTCAATTTTTATTTACATTATTTCTTATTATCTATTTGTTATTATTTATGTTTGTCATTATGTAAAATGGTCAAATTTGGCCGATAAAAATTGGTAATGAGGAGGCCGGCAGTTCAATCCTGCCCACGAGCACCACCTTTCCAGAGATTTTCAGCAAGCCTTGGGACACTCTTGGGACACTAGATGCAAAACACCAAGAGCCAGAAAAATTCTTTTGTTGTCGAGTATTGTCGGACTTAAATGCCAATAAGAGCGGCATTTTTGAGTTGCAGAAGGGCCGCGCCACAACCAAATCAAATTGTAAGAAGAGCGTTGCCGACCCTGTTTGTGCAAACTAAAGCATAGGACTATGCGATAGCGGGTCGGCAACAATACTTATTGTAGGCATTATTCAATAAATATTCCACCCGTCAGAGAGTATTTTTGTCTCCATCCATAAACCTTCGTGCAAACTAAACGAAGGAATATGCGTTATGGAGACGTTACGTCTGCTATGGCGGCTTGTCCGCTTTTTCACCCTTGAACTTCCAATCCTGCTCATCGCTGTCGTCTTCGGCCTGACCTTGATACGCGACTTCGATCTGGAGCGAACGCTTGAGCTTCTGACCTGGTTCGGCGCCGGCCTCGGGGCGTTCGCTCTCCTGGGGCTCATCTGGCTTCTGCGCCCCCGCGCGCCTAACGCCTACGGCACAGCCCACTTTGCCGATCGCAAGGCGCTGCGGAAGGCGGGCCTGCATGGCAAAGGTATGATCATCGGCAAGAAGGCCGGACGGTTCATCCGCTTTAGCCAGCCGGGGCACCTGCTCACCTTTGCGCCGACACGCTCAGGCAAAGGCGTCAGCGCGGTCATCCCCAATCTGCTCGATCACCCCGGCTCCGTCGTGGTGACAGACATCAAGGGCGAGAACCACCGCATCACCGGCGCGTACCGAAATCGCCTCGGGCCGGTGCTGGCCCTGGCCCCGCTCAATCCAGAAGTCGGCAACGCCACCATCAATCCGCTGGATTTCATCCGGACGGGGACGGACTACGAAGTCGATGACGCCCGCCTGTTGGCGGAGATGATTGTCGCGACGGACGGCCCGGAGCCCAATCACTGGGAGCGCGAGGCGCGCACCCTGATTACCGGCCTGCTCCTCTATATCGTCAATGCCCTGCCCGCCGAGAGACGTAACCTCGCCGAGCTGCGCAACCTGCTCATGTGCAACCGCGCTGTTTTCGACGCGCACCTGGACAATATGAGCGAGTGCGCATCCTCGGTCGCCGCACGTATCGCAGACGGCTTCACCCAAAAGGAAGATCGCGAGCGCGCCTCCGTGATTTCCACGGCACAAGGTGCGACGGCTGTCTTCGAGAGCCCACATCTTATCCGCACCACCGCGACATCGAGCTTTCGGTTCGAGCAACTGAAGGACGGTACGCTCTCGCTCTTCATCATCGTGCCGCCGGAGTACGTGAAGGCCTATCAGCCGTTTCTGCGGCTCGTTGTCGGCCTGGCCACGGCGGCGATGACGCGCAACGTCACCATGCCTGCCCATCCGGTGTTGTTCCTGCTCGATGAGCTGCCGGCGCTGGGCTACATGCGCCCCATCGAGGATGGCATCGGATATCTGGCGGGATACGGGGCTTCCCTGTGGCTGTTCGTCCAGGACCTCGACCAGCTCAAGCAGACCTACCGCAAATGGCGCTCGATGATCGCCAACTGTGCGGTACGTCAGGCCTTCAACGTGCAGGATACGGAAACCGCGCAATTGATCTCGGGCATGCTGGGTCAGCGCACGGTCAAGGTGCGGAGCGAAGGTCACACCGGACGCTTTGGAAGGCTGGGCCTGCCGAGCACCTTCAGCGCCAGCCGGACAGAAGCACCACGTCCGCTGCTGTCCGCCGATGAGGTCATGCTGCTACCGGGAGACAAGGCGCTGGTGTTTGTCCAGGGCTGCCGGCCCATCCTGGCGGAGAAAGTCCGCTACTACGCCGAGCGGCTTTTCAAAGGCCGGTGGCGACCGGCACGGCGCAAGAATGAGCACTCTCAACTCGACCTGACGCGGCAACTGCGCCTGGCTGAAAAGTAGAAGACCGCCCCCCAGGGGGACGGTCTCGTTCGATAACACGGAGTAGCGCCGTTGCGGCGCCCTCCTCCTAGTGCACGACCGTGGGCTTTTCGCCGTATGCCACGTCCTTGCAGTAGCCACCGGGCTTCTGGATGACGCTGGCCTCACCGGCCTTTGCACCCAGCCGTTGACCCAGATCGATCAACAGCGACGGCGCTTTGCAGCCGCGCGGCAAGTCGGCGCGTGATGCCTTCATCTCCCGAATCACTTCGGGCAAGGCTTTGTACATGTCGTACATTTCGGCGGTGTGAATCGTCTCGCTGACGAAACGACGCACGCTGAAGTAAGGCCGAAGCCAAAGGCCCCGGATGAACAGGATCAGTTTCATGGCTGCATCACCACTTCGTTGCCGAAGCAGTGCCCTTCGAAATGATTGGGGAAATGCAGACCGAGTCCGCCTACACCGGAAAATCCGGAGGTTTGGTATCAAGCGGAAGGCACGTCAAATGACGCGCAGATGTTTCGGTCTACATAGGCTTATGCAGACCGGGATAAATGGCAGCGACTTTTAGCTGACCGGGAGGCTACGCCCCCTTGTTGGAAATACGCCCTTCCAGCTCCTTGCGGTCGGGCTGTTTTTCCCAATAGGCGCGGTGCTGGGCCTCGAACTGGGTCAGCTCATCATCGGCATACTTGAAGCGAAGGCGCGACTTGATAGGCGGCGCGCCTCGGGCGAAGACGACCTGCTTGTCGTCATAGTCCGGTCCCATCAGCTCCTGCGGCGTGGCGAGCGGCGTCTTCTCGCCGGTCAGGCTCGTTACCTCGCCAAGGATGCCGGAAATATACTGGGCCGTGCTCGGGTCGCCCGGCTTGAAGAACATCTTCGTCCGGCAGTTGGCGATCAGGCTGCCGGCCTTCGGGTACGTGCCCGTGAGTTGCACCAGATCCTGCGCAAAGAGCCACAGGCGAATGCGCGCCGATCTGGCAATGGCGATGACGTTCTCGATCACGTCCATGTAGCCGAGCTGCGGCAGCTCGTCCAAAAGGAAGAGCGTCGGCGTGGTGATGTCCCGCCGCTCGCCCTGGGTTTCCTTTTCCGTCTCGGCGGCTGCCTTGGAAAACTCCTTGAGGATGACGCCGATGATCACCCGAAGGACGCCGGCATAGGTTCTGATTTTGTCCGTCGGAATGACGATGAAAATCGAATCCCCATGCCCGCGCACGTAGGCGTGCTGTACGGCCCCATCCTGTCCCTGGAAGGCCTTTAGGGTGGGGCCGGCCTCGTCGGGGTTCATGCTCACATAGATGTCGCCGGTGTCCTGCTTGAGGAAAATGCTCGCCGGATGGAAGCCGGGCGTCGTCTCACTGGTCGCGCGAGTGATTTCGTCCGAGCGCCAGACATCCAGGTGGGTGTCGAGATTGAAGATCACGCTTTCGCGGGTCTTCTCCGGCAGGCGGGAGATGCGATTGGCCAGCTCCAGCATCCGCTCGTCGCCCATCTCCTTCAGGCTGGTGAGAAACTCCTGATACTCCTCCTCCGACGGGGCCAAGAGGCGGCATACCTCGCGCATGTTCTGGAGGGCGGGCTCGCGTGTCTTCTTGACGTACAGCATCAGCCCGGTGACGAGATTGACGGCGGCGCTATCCCAGATCGGATCGCCCTGCGCGGAAGAGCGGACAAGCAGGTCCGCCAGCACACGGGCATCGTCATAGGTCTCCACGTAGTCCAGCGGGTTGAAGGCGTCGGTCTCGTCGTCGAACGGTGCCCATTTGTAAACGTCACCGCACCAACGGCGGAACCAGGCCGTCTCGCGGTAGTTCTCCCCCTTGGGGTCGAGCACGACCACCGGTCCCTTGTAGTCGAGCAGTGTAGGAATGATGTGCGCCTGCCCTTTGCCGGCGCCCGTCGGTGCAACGGTCAGCAGGTGCCCTTCCCCGCTGAATTGCAGGAGCGCCTCACCATCGCCGAATTGCTCGTCGAACCAGCCCAGCCATAGCACATCCCAGGCTGGTGTCGCGGTGGACATACCGGCCCTGGCGATGTCGTTCTCGACCGCCCAGGCAACGCCCTTGCCGACGCGCTTGATCTTCTCCTGCAAATTCGGCGGGCACTGCGGGATGATCTCACTCAGCAGAATGCGCTGAAGGTCGGCGTCATTGTTTTCGACCATGGCCTTCCAGAGGTCGAAAATGCTGGTGTGCTGTTTGATCTCCTCAAGCAGGTGATAGAGCTCCTGCTTGGCCGGCGACAAGGCCCGATAGAAGGCCATGTCCTTGTCCATCTGTGACGCCTGATACTTGGGCTTCGTGTCCTTGTTTTTGCCGAAGAGCCAACCCAACATGCTCGCCTCCGTCTCAACCGACCCGATTATTCCTTTTAAAAGACTAAACCCGACTAATCATCAAATAAATCCAAATCAAGGTCAAAAGCCCGGCCTCGCTCGCGCTGTTTGGTGCGCTCCCGTTTGCGCTCCTCGTAGCGGTTGCGCACCCGCTCAAGCTGCTCCTTGCGCTCGTCGGTGAGGTCGCTCTGACGGATGGCCTTGCGGGTCACACGACCCAGGGCCTTTGCCCGCCGGATGAAGAGCGCCTTGAGGGTTTCCTCCAACCCTTTGCGGGTCAGCCCTTTCTCGTGCAGGCCGTCCAGCTCGCGCTTGGAGCGCTCCACGTCGGCACGCGCCCGGTCGATCTTGGCGCGGATGTCCTGAAGGATGTCCTGCGACTTGCGGAACTTCTCATACTCGCGGGTAAGCTTGCGTGCCTCGCGAATGGCTTCCTTGCGCCGGTCGTTGTTCTCGAAGAAACGCACGTCCTTGAACTCGCCCAGCTTGAAGCGCTCGCGCTTCGTCCGCCGGAAGGCGGAGGCGACCTTGTTGGGATTGAGCGTACGGTGGCCGTGCAGCCTGCCCAGCAGAAGCGGGTTGTCGCGGATCATCTGACCGGCCCGCGCCATGCCGTGCTTGGAGATCAACTCATCCCACAGGCCGGCGGCCTTGTCCGGGTCTCGGTAGGCCTTGGCGAACGTGCCCAGGAAGTCACCTTCCCGTTTGGCCAGCCAATCGACGGCCTTGCCCTCCCGGCCTTCGTGATAACTCAGGCGACGGCGGGCATAGGCGTGCTGCTTCTCGGTCTCGCGATAGGTGCGGTCCACCTGCATCCAATAGCGGGCGTCGGTATCGGCCAGGTCGAGGTCGTAGGCCGCATCGCCCGTGAACTGCCCGCGCTCGGCACGCTCGCGGGCGGCGTCCATCTGACCTTTCCAGACACGCTCGGCGGCGCGGCGCTCATTTGCCGGCATCTTCTCGAAGTCGGGCTTCTCAGGCAGCGCCTGGTCAACCTTGCGGCCCTGCTCGTCGGCCAGCTCGTGGGCACGCGCATGCGACCATTCCCGATAGCTCTGGCCGAACTGCTCCTCCAGACCTTTAAGACGGATACCCCGCCCCATCTGCGAGAGCTTGGCCACCTGACGCCCATCGGTAATCACCGCGCCCTGCCCTTTGGGCATCAGCGTGAATCCCTTCGCCGCGAGACGAGACTCCAGCTCCTTCCAACTGGAGGCCTCTTCGAAGTCGGCCCCGATGGTTTCGCGAAGGTCTTTCGTCTGCTCCTTGGAGAAAGGCTTATCAGGGAGGCGCTGCTCGCGCTCGGCCTGTTTCTGCTCGCCATCGGTCGGTCTGGGCCAGTCTGTGAAATCATCCACCTGGAGCCGCTCTTTCACGCGCTCCAGGTCGCGTTCCATATCCACGCCCCAGTGATCGACCACTTCCAAGCCCAGGTTGCGCTCTTCGCGCTCCAGCACCGTGTTGATGCGCTGCCAGTCCCGCGACGTTGACCAGGCCTTGCCGGTCTCGGGGTGGACGCGATTGACGATGATATGAACGTGCTTATGGCCGGTGTCGTTGTGGGCGTAGATGGCGGCTTGATGTTCCTCCAGGCCCAGCTCGGTGAGCACCTTGTCCGCGACCTGCTCCATCGTCTCGCGATCGAGCTTCGACGCATCGCCCTTCGTCCAGGAGATAGGCAGATGCAGCACGGGCTTTTTTGTCCGGCTGGAGAGGTTGGCCGTCGCCCGCATGGTGCGGCCGATCTGCCGATGGTCGTCGTTGGCGGCAAGCCCGCCGAGGTTCCGAGTGGAGCACCACTCGACGCGCTCGGGGTTCTTACCCTCGCGCCCTCGGGAGAGATACGACAGGCACCCCCTGAAGCCGTTCCCGTAGATGGGCTTGCCGATCATCCGCCCGCCTCACCTTGTACCGGCCTCTTCCTCGACCGCCCGCAAGGCGGCGAGGATGTGGTGGAGGCAATCCTGAAGCTCGGCGGTCTTGATATCCCGCCCCATGTTGGCCAGTCGTGCGATGCGATTGAGCGCGGTACCCTCGGCCCGCAGGTGCTCGATGGCGCGCTCGCTCACCCGTTCGATGGCCTCCCCGTTGTGCAGACGCCGATAGATCGCCTGGGCCTTCTCAAGGGCCTGTTCGGTATCCTTCCCGCCAAGAGCGCGAGCAATCTGGTCGAGATTGTTGAGCACCATGATGAGCTGCCGGTGGGCATGGTCGGCCTTCCGGCTGCGCCGGGCGGACGGTGATTCACCAAGCGCCAGGGCGCGCAGGAACGGGCTCAGGTCGCCGTTGCCCTCACGGCGGGCCCGGGCCGCCACCTGCTCATACTCGGCCTCCGTGAGCAGCACCTCGATGCGCTTGGTGCGCTTCTCGTTGTCGTCGAGTCTTGGTCTTGCCAGGACAAAATCCTCCCATATCACCTGCGGGGATATGCAAGGACAACATCGCCTTGAGCCGCGTCAGCGGCGAATGTGCGTGTCGTTTTCAGCCATAAAAAAGCCCCGCATGCCGACAGGCATCGGGGGTTTTGATCCGGATGAAAACAGTCCTTGCTCCCCGTTTAGTCTGCACATAACTATTATGGGAGCGGCTGCTAAGTCCTTCAACCGTCTATAAAAATACTATAGCAGCAACGACTTGCAACTGCACTCAAAAAATCTCCATCCTCAACGGGGACGCTCAACACGCGTCAACAACGGTACCACCGTTCGATACCCATAGGATTAAAAAAGAAACGTATGATGTATCAGTAGCAACTGGTGCTGCTGTACGAGCCATTGTGAATGGTAGTACAATTAATATGCATTGGCTGGTTCCAACCGCTTGCAGGAGCTGAATAGGCCGGTGTCAGTTGCTGCTGCTGTTGCTGCAAAGCACCAAGATAGGCCTGAACCGCTTGATTGGCATTCGCTTGATAAGTCTGCATACAAGCAAGATATCCATCGGTTCCTGGAATATAGCCTGCGTCTTGGCAGTTTCGATCCCAAATAGACGCACAACCACTCAAAACAATACAAAATAAACAATAGTATATTACTCTCACTTCTGGCACCCTTTCCTAAATTAATTTTCGTTTTATTATATTTTTAGGAAATTTCCAAAATAATTTAGCCCCGCCACCGAAGTGGCGGGGCCAGATTGTCTAGCGGTTCCAGATGAGGACATGCTTGTCCTGACGCTCAATCAGGTTGGCGTAGACCGGGGCTGCGAAGGTCGGGTCGTCCAGCTTGAGCGAGACGTAGTCCTTGCCCTTGCCCGATGTGCGTACCCAGCCCGCGCCGATCTCGGTCGTGCCGGCCATCACCCGGAAGTCGGGGGTGTTCTCGCCGTCCAGTGCCGTGGGCACGATGCTGATCTTGGCCTTGAGGCTGAGGGTCTTCAGCTCGCCGCTGAATTTGTCGTCCGCCTTGGTGAATGTTCCGATGATTGCCATTGTCTTACTCCTTCCTTGTTCTGAAGGACGCGCCTGTCGCGACCTTTCCATGGCCGACGGAAGGCCGCTGCCAAGGCCGGGCGCTGCACCTGCAAGGCCGTAGTGAAACGGAGGACCGGCGGCAGGCGCTTTTTTGCTTCGCGAGGAAAGCCGAAGGCTGGGGAAAAAAGAGACGCCCCGCCGGTTGCGGCGCACGGCGCAGCGGTCACGTGGTCCATGAGAAGGAAAGGGCGCGCCGGTCGCGATGTGATTTGGAAGGTGTCAGGCAATGCTGGCGGAACAATGCCGGGCGGCGACATCCTCTCCGGCTTGGAGCGTCCCCCCTAGCTCTGGCCATCAAGCGCACCCTCACGGCATGGCGAGGCGCCCACACCGGCAATGGCCGCACGCCAAGCGGCGAAGGTTTAACGCACACATGCGCCGGCAAGCCTCTTCTCGAAAGCCTGGATGATTGGTCTGTCTGCCTCCGGCCTGCCCAACCGGGTGTCCGTCCTGAAGGGCATCTGGCATGTCATCCCGCCCGGCAACCGCGCCGCCCCTGTGGTGGCGGGCAGTCAGGGCACAAGGCTGCCTGGCGGGATTGAGACCTGCCGCACAAGCCCCATCGCGAGACGGCCACCACGGTGGTGGCCAGAACCAAATGGAGGCTTACGACATGACAACCATCGGCACATTCTTCAAAGAGGGTGACGGCTATCGCGGTTTGGTATCGACCGCATCCGTCCAGGGCTGCGCGCGCATCACGCCCGACCCTGCGGAGCCCGGCACCTACGTCCTGACCGTCGGCGGGCACGTGTTCGGCCACGCGCGAGCGGACGCTGACGGCCTGGCCGTCACCATCCATGCACCGCATGCTCCGGCTGGGGGCTGGGCGCGACTCATCGAGCGCGACGGCTATCTTGTATTGTCGGTCTAAGCCAAATATGAACGGCCCCGCAATCGCGGGGCCGTCAAACTCTGCTGACCAACATAGTGAAGCAATCTCAATTCGCAAATAAACTGTATTTTGAAAGGTTCACAGAGCCGTGCTGCAATTCGTACTCCGTTACAAGTTCTTGTTGCATAACAACAGCCTCATCGCAGAGAAACTCCCAATTTCCTTTTCCATATGCTTTCTCTTCCTCTGCACCAAATGGCCGTATGAACAACACCCCCATACCAATATCTAACAAACCAGACTCAAGAAGATCTTCAAAATAGAAGCCGCTTCTTAGCATCTGCTTTTGAATCTCGCTCCACCACCAATGTGGCAAATTTGATTGAAATCGGATTGCATACCTTACATCAATGAACAGAAATCTCTTGCAGTTTACGCCATATAAATACTCATATCTTTTATTATCTTCTATTTTATAAATATCAAGAAGAGTAATGCTTTTTAAAATCATAATCGAGACACCTGTTTATTGTATTTTTCATTATAGCAACTATTTTATTTGACAAAACATGTCTATTAGTTTGTTTTCAGAATATTTTTACTATAAATAGACTAGACGCCTGATTCCGGAATACCTCAAGAACGAAAGGCCCCGCAATTGCGGGGCTGTTCCCTCTTGGTGCTCAGGCGACGATACGGCCCCGAGTACGGGCCTCATCGGCAAAGGCCGAAAGGGTCTTGGTCGGGTGAAAGTGGCGATCGCGCTCCACCGGCAGGCCAAGCTTGCCGCGAACTGAAGCAATCTCCGAAATCCGGACGCTGCCCAGCTCCGGGCAGCCGAAGCCCAGGTCGCAAAGTCCGAAGGCGATATCCGGCTCTTCCGGATCAACCTCCGTCAGAAGCCAGGTGGCGGCACCGTCAGGGGTAAAGAGCTTTACCACGGGCACCAGGTCCAGCTCACGTTCACCTTCGGCGAGCCGGGCGGCATTCCTCCGGCCATTCTCCAGAAGCTTCTGCTGCTGCGCTTTGGTTATCAGTTTCATCATTCAATCTCCCATTGTTGGTTGTCCCCGAAGGGCTGGGAGACGAAAGGCACGGCCAGGGAGCGCGCCGTCATGGCCAACACGGGCGCGTGAGCGCCGGCGCGGGCAGGCCATTGACGGCAAGCGGGGCCGGGCTAAACCCAGCCCCTCCCCTTGGGGGCAACCGTGGGTGATTTCAGATGAACGGGAAAACCGACGCAGCGCGGCGACCTAAGAAGGGGGCGTTGCGGGGTCGCCCCGCTCGAAGGGGTAGCGAAAAGCCGCCGGTGCGGATTGCAGCGAGGGGAAGGCTTTCCACCTCAGGGAAACATCAAACCCTTTGCCTTAAGAATTGCGTCGAGCCTAGTAGCGACGATGGCACTGTGATCCCTATGAAATTCGATAAAGACACCCGCTAGCAAAGGAGTTGGATTTACGCGGCCGGCCAAGACGTTCGGATCGGCAAGATTTCCAAGGCCAATGACCGCACCGCCACTCATGCCTCTTAGATTCACGGATGAAACTTTCCGCCCGGTCGCGTCTAGGGAATATTTCGCGTTCTGCGAGATGAGTATGTGCTCCATGCCAGAGACGCCCAATTTCTGAACAAGGTCGGAGTCCTGCTTTGCGACACCGGTATGGTGAAACAGCGTGGCCGGTGCAATTCGGTTCTGATTATCTATCTTCTTGTTCTTAGAGTTTGGATAACCAATAGAGGTATAGGTCTGGCCTGGCACATAGCCTATATTCCGCTCAATGTTCTCGCCGTTAATGAACTTGGTCCCCGCCAATGCGGCGACATCGCTATCGGGAAGCTTCCCAATCGCAAAATCAAAATGATCTGCATCTCGATCACCATCCGGCTTGATCGTGGCGTAAAAATCCATGGAAAGCTGATGTAACTCTCCATCGCCAATATAGAGGCTGGACACATCATTCCAGTCGATGACGTGAGCTGCCGTTAACAGGTAGGGCGTGTCACCCTGCTTCAGCGCAATGCATGAGCCTATGTGTTCGGGCGAACCTCGCAACGTACTTGCATAAATCGGCCTTACGCCATCCCGGAATAGTGAAGCGGCATTATCCGCCAATTCACAAATACGCTCGCGGCTTATGTCTTTTATTGGTTTGAATTCGGCCATATAGCCTTTCCAACGCCTATGGTACGACGCGATTGAGATTGTGTCCGGCAAGAAGTGGTGAAGGGCTGTACGCGTCGGTTAGCATTAAAACGTGTTTCTTTGCTCTGGTAATCCCGACCCTCAGCAACCGTCGGCTCTTCATGTGCGGTGCCGGTTCGTTGTCAGGGGACAAAGGCGACATACTGTTCCCAAGGTGCAGGATGATGACGCCATCGAACTCCTTGCCCTTTGACTTGTGCATGGTCATGACGTTGATGCCGGTCAGGTCGCCATCGCTGCCCATGATTTGATCTTCAGTGATCGCTGCTTCGATGAGTGCGCGTGCGCCCTCGTATGAATCGCGCCGCTGCCAGACCTGTGCCAAGGCATCCGAGATGCGGCGTCCTCGATTGAAGCCCATCAGATAAATGACTTGGCGCGCGACAAACTGAAGCTCGGCTGTGCCACTAGCCTCAAACAAGTGTCGAACCGTGAGCCAGTCCTGACTGGGGTTCCCACTCAACGGATTTGCCTTCAAATGCTCCAGAATACTTTTCAGTGAGGGCGGACACTTCGCATTCCCCCGCACCCGCCCTTCCCGAGCATCGCCGGCATTTCGGGTGAGTTGGTCAGCCTTCTTGGCGTTTCCACGCGCCCGATACAGCTCGGCAATCAATTCAAGCCCGGTGGTCAGAGTCCCCCACACATCCTCAATTGGTTCTAGACACAGCGCAACGACGCGCGTGGCAAGGAGCACCTCGGCTTCGTCCATGACAACACGGTGAGGAATTTCTTGAACGCCGTCGCCGCCCTGGAGAGCGCGGGCAATGATCGTCACGCCTTTACCCCAGTTGGTCAGGTAGCCAATGCTCTCTGGCGGGGAGCCGGTGGAGTCGGTGATCTTTTTCCAAAGCATGCCAACGGCGGCTCGAATGGCGCGGTCACGCAAAGCGGCATCCGGACGGAAAGACAACTGGCTGACGCCGTTGTACGCGGAACCACGAGGTGTCTGCGCGAGGATATCATTCCCGAACCTCACGATCTCGGCGCCGGGGCTGCGATTGTTCTGAACGCCAAGGTCTACCTCTAAAGGCGCAAGAGCTGCCATGATCTGCTTAAGGCGCTCCGGACTTACATCCCGTCTGAAGTCATAAATCTGCTGTTCGAGGTCCGCGAGACAAACCAGCTGCGTGAGACCGGCGAGCGCTTCCATGCAGGCCCATTGCTCCGTGCCGGTGTCCTGCGCTTCGTCCACGATAATCAGCGGATACCGGTCCGCGATCAGCTTCCTGTGCGCGGCGCTTCCGTGAAGCAGCGCAAGTGCTTTTGGGGCGAAAAGGTCGAACGCGATACGGCCCTCTTCTAGAAACAGGCGCTCCCGCTCTGCATCCCAGGCCGGGTCGTCGTCCTTGGCACCGTTGCGTAACGCCCGTTCGTCATGCGGAGGAAGCAAGCAAACCGGGGACACGGCGCCAAGGAGATAACCGTGCCCCCGTACAATCTGCCAACAGAAAGAATGGAAGGTCTGGATGTCGAGATGCCGGCGAGACTCTTTCGGCAGATCCTTTCGGGCGGCCTGCGCAATGCGCGCAACCGCCGCACGAGAGAAGCTCAGGAACAATACCTTCTGACCCGGCAACAGGCCTGTGCCGATCCTCATCAACGCCTTGCGGAGCGCAACGGTCGTCTTCCCGCAACCTGGCCCGCCCGTAACAAGGACATGGCCATCGGCGTCAAGAATACGGTCACGGTCAGGGCAGGTAACGAAAGTCATGCATCCGCCTCGGGCGCAGCCTCAGCTGGAGCGGCGGGGATAGCCGCGTCGGCGGCTGCAACTTCCACCCCTTCGTCCGCCACTCCGTCATCCGATGCGCCGATATCTGGCACCTGTGGGCGCGGAAACAGCGCATAGATTTGGTCGAGAAACCCGACAATGCTCGGCGGAAGCTCGTTGACGGCGCAGCGCTCGATCAAATCGGCGGCGCGTCCCCAACCCTTGCCGTCCTTCAGCACCTGGCGCGTGAAATCCCGGACCTTGTCGTCCTCTGGTCGCGCGGCCGGAAGAAGGATTTTGGGTGCGATACCTGCGTTCCGCACATGTTCGAGATACGCCCATTGATGGTCGGGTGGCACCTCGGCGGCAAGCAGGTCTTCCATGCCGGCGTAAGCGGTCTCGTTGATGATCTGGAAGCCGGCCTGTTCCAAAGCGTCCTTCTCTTTCTGTGGTCGAACCTTATTGTCGAAGAAGGCAAAGGTCGGCAGGTCCAGGGAGACGAAGAAACGACCGAATTCCGCGATGCTGCCATCGCCGTCGGTGGTGATGATGGTGACGCCGGAGAGATCGAGTGGGTAACGGTTTTCGTCTCCGGCTTCGAGCTTTTCGGCAACCGCCTGAAGAGCGAACTGCTCCGTCATGCCCTCGGCAACGATGACACCGCGCCCCAGCATGGCTTCAGCAAAGCCACGACGGATGTAGCGACGGTAGGTCTTGGCTTTCACATCCGCGCCAAGTGTGACGCGCTTGCCCGTGACGGTCGCAGCATTGTCGCGGCGCAAGATAAGGATGCGGTCGGGATCGAAGGTCTCGATGACATACGGCGAATGTGACGTGACGAAGCACTGGGTCGTCTTTGTCAGCAGGTACGTCGCAATCCGCCGCTGGGTGTGGGGCGCAAGCGCAATCTCCGGCTCCTCCATCGCAAAAATCACATTCTCTTCTTTGAGCTCGGCGATGAAGCTAAGAAGTGCCAGCACCAGCGTGTTAAGCGTTCCTGTGCCGACATCCTGAAAAGGCACTGGCTTCTGGTCTTCAGTGACAGAGATGAAAAAGCTCAATGTCTTGCGGAGGTGCTCCCGCGTGAGCTGCGACACGAACAATCGGGTCGCCGATCCGGGGTTGGCGATGGAGATATATTCGGCGAGGCGCGCTTCGATGGTTTGGAGCACTGGCGTTAGCTTTGCCGCCCCCTCCTCGATCGGCGGGTCCAGTGTTTCGAGACGGCGGCGGACATGTTCCCAGATACCTGTCTGAAGGCTCTGGATGCGAAGGATCACATCAAGGAGCGAACCACGTTCCAAACTGAGCGCTCGCGATCCGGTACGGAGAGCGCGGAGGTAGAGGAAACCGAAGGAACGCTTGATGATTCGAGGGACGCGACTGTCGTCCTCGTCTTCGGGATCGTAGGCTTTCGCGTAATGCGTTGCTGCCTCGAACTCATCTTCTTCCTTATTGTACCGGGCGATGGTCAGGAGGCGCAGGCACCAGACGAGACCGGCCCCGTCGACTTTGTCCAGTTCACCTTGGCCCAGAATTGTCCTCGTCGCCGGGTTCCAGCGCTCAAGGTAGTTCGCGCATGCCTTCTGGACTGTCGGCGTCACGTCCGTCAGAAGAACCTCGATACGAATTTCTACAGGCTCTTCGTTTTCGTCGAGATAGGCCGCGTTGTAGAAGTCGAATTCTTCGACGACCGGAAACCGGCTTTGACGGTCGGGGCCGAGCGCAAGCTCCAGGGCTTCACATACTGTCGACTTGCCGATGTTATTACCCCCGACGAACAGGGTATGTCCGTCGAAGTCGAGTTCAGCGGCCTTGATTCCCCGGAAATTACTTAGTTTCAGGCGGCTGACCTGCATCCTCCCTGCCCCCCTATTTCATTGTCTCTCCATTTATTTGCGGCTCACTTATGGCAATTCCTGGCCAGCGGCGCTCTACCTTCACTCTACCGCAAGTAGCGAAAAAATACACAGTCGAATAACAGCGAATGTATTCCGAAAGGCTGCAAGGAAGGGTGTCAAACCTAGTCACAGGAAAAGAGGCCGCCTAAGCGGCGGCCTCGGTTTCAACCGGCTGGAGGTTGGCCAGGAAGTCGGTGGCCTTGGCCGCCTGTGACGCGGCGGTGAAGATGGCCTTCTTGTCGGCCTTCATGACGTTGAGCCAATGCTCGATATAGGCGGCATGGTCCAGCCGGGGCTCCGGCGTAATCCCGATGTCGGCGGACAGGAACGCTGCCCCCAGCTCGGCGACAAGCTCTTCCATCGCGTAGGCCTCGTCACCGAAGCGCTTGCCGAACTGGCGATCGCAGCGGCGCTTGTGCCCCGTCCAGTGGGTCAGCTCGTGAAAGAGCACGCCGTAGTAGGCCTCGGTGGGTGAGCTGGTCTCGGTGCCGATGAAGATGTCGCGGGGCGGCACCTGAATGGCGTCCTCGGACGGGCTGTAGAACGCCCGCGTGCCTCCGTGCCGAACGATGGCCTTGGTATTGGCCACGAAGGACTCGGCCTCGGCAATGGCAACGGCAGGGTCGGTGATCTCCGGCTCGGGAAGCTGATAGCCGTCCACCTGGTCGGCGTTGAAGACACAGCTCGCGCGGGCGAAGAGCCGGGTGCCGGATTCGGTCTCGCCGGTTTCCGGATTCTGCTCGTCCACGTCGATCTCCTTGTAGAAGACGACCATGGAGGCTTTCTCGCCCTTGCGGACCTGAGCGCCTTTGATCTGCCATTGGCGGTAGGTGCCCCAGAGGCCGGTGGCGAAGTTGTTCATCTCGGCCGCGACCCAAAGGGCCAGAACGTTGACGCCACGGTAGGCCTTGCCGGACTCGATGTTGGTCGGTCGGGTGTGTGCCACACCGGCGCGGTGCCAGGGCATCTGGAAGTCGCCGGCGCCGTCCTCGATGGCGGCGATGATGCGGTCGGTGATGTGTTGATGGATGTCGATGCGGTTCTTGCGGGGCGAAGTCATGGTGCCTCTCCTTCTTGGCTTTCAAAGCCGCGCCCATCGCGGCCTTTCCGGCTGCCGAAGAGGCAGGGGCAAGCACGACGGCCACACCCATCAGGGGCCGAAGCGAGAAGCGGAGGACGTAAGACAGACGGTTTTTTTGTTGCGCGAGGAGGCCGCAGGCCGGGGAACAAAACCGGCAGGCGCACGTTGTGGCCGGCGTGGCACCTGCCAGGACAGCCGAGAAGAGAAAGGCCTCGTTGGGTCAGCGGCGATGCAAGAAGGCTAGAGGCACCCTCGCCCCGCCCAGACATCGAACATATCCGGAAGCACGCCGATCGCTCGATCAGCGCTCGATGATAGAGACTTGATTTTGCTTTTGTTTTCCGGCTGTGACAAACTGCCCATTACTGTAACAGCGGTCAACCCTACGGTTGTAGCGCCCGAAAGCCTTTAATCCCAAAGCCGTTCTGCGATGTGGCGCTCTTCGACGCCGACCGCATTTCCATAAATGGCGGTCGTTGCCATGTCCGCGTGGCCCAGCCATTTCTGAAGCATGTTGAGCGGCACGCCGCGTTCGAGAGCAGCGACACCGAAGCCGTGCCGCAACCCTTTCGGCGTTGCATGTGGGCCTTCGATGCCAGCTTGCTCCATGACTTCCTTTACGCGCCGATAACCTGTCATTCGGCACCACGGCCATAGGAGCGTCTTTTCACGCTTTCGCTGGCGTCCGTGTACGGCGTGCACCTTTTCCAGCTCGTCCAGGAGTTGGCGTGAGACCGGCACTGCGCGGTGACTGCCATTCGTCCGCTTCTTAAGCGTCCAGAAGATGATAACGCCGGCCTCAAAGTCGATGCGGTCAATGGTGAGTGCCAAGGCTTCCGACAACCGTCCTCCGGTTTCCTTCAGCACCCAGCAGAAGGTGAACACGTCCGGATCGCAGCGCTTCGCCGCGCGCATGAACGCCTGACGTTCGGCATCGGTGAGGTATTTCCGGTGTCCCGCCTCGTCGTACAGGCTCCATGACATTGATAGTCTTCCGCTGTTGAAGGCCCACCCTCCACAACTTGTTGATTCCACATGCGGAATCGTAACACGGCGGCAGACGGCCCGGTGACAGTAATGGGCATACTGTCACTCCTTTCGCGGGACCCAGTGTGGCCGGAAGGTGACACGTCGGTCACGCAACCGTCTGATTTCACCTGTCTGGAGACTGTCCCATGAACCTCACCCCTGCCCGAGCACTGGCTCTTTCCGCGTTGCTGCTCACCGCGTCCGCCTGCGAGGCGGAATCCGACGATGCGATCCTCATCGAACTGACGAAGCTCACGCCAACGGCGATGGGTACCTGCGTCGTCGATTACACGATCCAGAACAACACGAAAAATCGGCTCACAAAGTTCGTGGTGTCGATGAATTGGACAAAGCCCGATGACGACGGCGGCGGTTATTTCGATACGGTGATTTCCGCCGAAAACCTGCCACCCAAAGAAAAGAAAATGCAGAAGAATTCGATTGCCCTACCCGATGGCGGTGAATGCGCAAAACTTCCGGAACCTTGGGTTTCAAGATGGCATGACTGCAAGTTGGAGAACGTCCCCGAGGGCGACTGCCAGGACGCGGTTGTCGTGCGCGCATCCTACTAGGCGCTACTGATTGAAGGAGAGATTACCCAATGGCCCCGAATAGAGCTCAAGCCTTCATCTATCTTACGGCCGGCGTGATTCTGGCGGTCGTCATGCTGGTATTTTTCGAGAAACGTCTTGGTGTCTGGATTATCAATCCGGTAGGGATTGCCATTCCGACGCTGGTCTACTTCGTCGGATGGTTCGTCGTCGCCATCAATTTCCTGATGGCCGTATGGTTCCTGCTGAAAGGCTCCGGCAACAAAGAAAGCGGATAAGGACCGCTATTCCTCACCCGCATCGTCCTGCGGCTCCTCGTCTCTCATAGCATCGAGAAATCGACCGGAGCGCGCAGGATCGATGCGCTCCGCTTGGGCGAGCGCCCAAGCGCTCCAGGTGTCCAGGTCGTCCTGTGACACGCTCACGTCGCCCGAAGCGACTTGCGCCGCAATATCCCTCACGTAGGTACGAATATCCGCCGCCATCCGGAAATTGGCGGCGTCCCGCATTAGCCTGTCAATGCGGGCCTGCTCCAGTGCCGCAAGGCGCTCCCGCTCTTTGCGCTCGGCCTCTTCCCTTCGCTTGCGTATCTCTTCGATCAGCCTGATCTTGCGCTCGACCATCCACTCGTAGTGCCGCTGTCGCCCTTCCCGATAATGCCGCTCGCCGGCGATGATCAGCTCGGCAACGATGTCCGTCAGGTGTGTTTCGAGTTTCGCCTTGTCGGTATCCTCCCACGTCTGATCCACGCCCGAGGACGGCCCGCCGGTTGAAATTGCGAACCGCAGCTTGGTCGAAGAGCCTCGGGTCTCGATGCCTGTGCGTCTGTAGGGGTCCGGCTTCTGACTGGTGGCGTCCAACGTGAAATGAACGCGGGTGTCGTTGATCATAACGTCGAGGTCACGCGCGTCCTTGCCCTGAAACGAAGGCCGCATGCCAGCCCTCTCCAAGGCCGTGAAGATGGCGTTGAGGACGCGGAGCCGGCGCTTCTCGAACGGGTCATCGAACAGGGGCGCATCCCAGCTCGACGGAAAGCGCGATGCGAGCTGCTTCTGCCGCCGTTCTTCGTCGGCGTCCAGCAACCGCCGAATCAGCCGGTGCGCTCGCTCCGGAAACTTCGGGACCGTGACGTTGGGAAGGTTGGCCCGTACCTGCGCGGTCACGTCCTCCAGGTTATCCTCGAACACGGGCGGTACGGGCTCAAAGGCAAGGACTTCCTCTTCGGAGTAGGACCGGTAGTAGCTGTAGCGGCTGCCGCCGACCTCGATCGCATTCGACATGCCTGGGCCGCGCGCCGGCAGCGGCGTCTGCGTGACCTTCTTGCCGGCGGCGAGCTTGGCCCAATAACCACGCGGCGGGCGGGGAATGTTTGCTTTCTTGCAGGCCTTGGCCAGTCCGACATCCGAAAGCTCGAATTGGCCGGCCAGGGTCTTCATCGGCTCCGACCAGATGAGATCGTAGAGCTCCTGACGTGTGAATGTGTGTCGTTTCATTTCGATATAGACTTTGGGCTCAACAGGGCGCGGGCGTAACCCACGCGCCTCCGAATTTGTTGAAACATATTGGAGACGAGTGTGCCCAAAGTGTGCCTGAAACGCAAAAACGCCTTAGCCGTTTCTGGCTAAGGCGTTGATATTGCTGGTTGCGGGGGCAGGATTTGAACCTGCGACCTTCAGGTTATGAGCCTGACGAGCTACCGGGCTGCTCCACCCCGCGTTGGGGTTGGGTATTGGATCATGGTGTTGGTTCCCATGGAAGACTTGGCGGCGACCTACTCTCCCGCGGCTTAAGCCGAAGTACCATTGGCGCAGGAGGGTTTCACGGCCGAGTTCGGGATGGGATCGGGTGCTGGGCCCTCCGCTATGGCCACCAAGTCGTCGATGGGAACCAAGAGGAAGTATTGAAGCGTTTTTGAGTGTTTTGCGTGATGGCCGGATCCATTGGATTGGACGGCGTCTCTCGCGAGATTGTCTATTTTGATTTGGTGCCCACTCGCCTAAGCGTTCGGGTAGATCCTGTTTGGGATTTACCGTCATGCGAAGGGGAGATGGAAGCCATTCGAGCAATTAGTACCGGTAAGCTTCACGCATTACTGCGCTTCCACACCCGGCCTATCGACGTGGTGGTCTACCACGGCTCTCAGGCGAGACCTGGTTTTGAGGGGGGTTTCCCGCTTAGATGCCTTCAGCGGTTATCCCGTCCATACATAGCTACGCGGCAGTGCCACTGGCGTGACAACCGCTCCACCAGAGGTATGTCCATCCCGGTCCTCTCGTACTAGGGACAGATCCTCTCAAGTCTCGAACACCCACGGCAGATAGGGACCGAACTGTCTCACGACGTTCTAAACCCAGCTCACGTACCTCTTTAAATGGCGAACAGCCATACCCTTGGGACCTGCTCCAGCCCCAGGATGAGATGAGCCGACATCGAGGTGCCAAACACCCCCGTCGATGTGGACTCTTGGGGGGTATCAGCCTGTTATCCCCGGAGTACCTTTTATCCGTTGAGCGATGGCCCTTCCACGCGGGACCACCGGATCACTAGGACCGACTTTCGTCTCTGCTCCATCCGTCGATGTCGCAGTCAAGCGAGCTTATGCCCTTGCACTCGTCGAGCGATTTCCGACCGCTCTGAGCTCACCTTCGCGCGCCTCCGTTACTCTTTGGGAGGCGACCGCCCCAGTCAAACTACCCACCACGCAGGGTCCCGGACCCGGTTTCACGGGCCGCGGTTAGACAACAAGAGCGTCAAGGGTGGTATTTCAAGGATGACTCCACCGAGACTGGCGTCCCGGCTTCAACGTCTCCCACCTATCCTACACATGACGGTCCTGTTGCCACTGCGAAGCTATAGTAAAGGTTCACGGGGTCTTTCCGTCTGACCGCGGGAACTCCGCATCTTCACGGAGAGTTCAATTTCGCTGAGTCCGCGTTGGAGACAGTAGGGCAGTCGTTACGCCATTCGTGCAGGTCGGAACTTACCCGACAAGGAATTTCGCTACCTTAGGACCGTTATAGTTACGGCCGCCGTTTACCGGGGCTTCAATTCGACGCTCTCACATCTCCTCTTAACCTTCCGGCACCGGGCAGGCGTCAGACCCTATACGTCGTGTTAGCCACTTCGCAGAGCCCTGTGTTTTTAGTAAACAGTCGCCACCCTCGTTTCCGTGCCCCCTCACACTGGTTGCCCAATGCAAGGGCCCCCTTATCCCGAAGTTACGGGGGTATTTTGCCGAGTTCCTTCAACGCGGTTCTCTCAAGCGCCTTGGTATACTCTACCATCCCACCTGTGTCGGTTTCGGGTACGGTCTATTCTCGAGGCTATTTCCAGGGACCGCTTCATCGCCCGTCCAATCCGATAAGGACGAACAATCACCACGATCCGTCAACTCCCGAGAGGCCCAGGAATATTAACCTGGTTCCCATCGACTACGCCTTTCGGCCTCGCCTTAGGGGCCGGCTCACCCTGCGCGGATTAGCCTTGCGCAGGAACCCTTGGGATTTCGGCGAGAGTGTTTCTCACACTCTTTATCGCTACTCATGTCAGCATTCGCACTTCCGATATCTCCAGGACCCCTCGCGGGTATCCCTTCACAGACCTACGGAACGCTCCGCTACCACTCCATTAAGGAGTCCGCAGCTTCGGTGTACGGCTTGAGCCCCGGTACATCTTCGGCGCAAGGCGGCTTATTTAGACCAGTGAGCTATTACGCTTTCTTTAAACGATGGCTGCTTCTAAGCCAACGTCCTGGTTGTCTTGGCCTCCTCACATCCTTTCCCACTTAGCCGTAACTTAGGGACCTTAGCTGGCGGTCAGGGCTGTTTCCCTTTTGACGACGGACCTTAGCACCCGCCGTCTGTCTGCCTGGATTGCACTCTTCGGTATTCGGAGTTTGGTTAGAGTCGGTAAGGCTCGCGCCCCCCTTCCCCATCCAGTGCTCTACCCCCGAAGGTGAGACCAGACGCGCTACCTAAATAGCTTTCGCGGAGAACCAGCTATTGCCGAGTTTGATTGGCCTTTCACCCCTAGCCACAGGTCATCCCGGAACTTTTCAACGTTCTCGGGTTCGGTCCTCCAGAGCGTGTTACCGCACCTTCAACCTGCCCATGGCTAGATCACTCGGCTTCGGGTCTAATCCGACGAACTCAAGCGCCCGTTTAAGACTCGCTTTCGCTGCGCCTACACCTATCGGTTTAAGCTCGCTCGCCAGATTAAGTCGCTGACCCATTATACAAAAGGTACGCGGTCGACCTTGCGGTCTTCCACTGCTTGTAGACGTTCGGTTTCAGGGTCTCTTTCACTCCCCTCATCGGGGTGCTTTTCACCTTTCCCTCACGGTACTGGTTCACTATCGGTCGCATGGGAGTACTTAGGCTTGGAGCGTGGTCGCCCCATGTTCAGACAGAATTTCACGTGTTCCGCCCTACTCAAGGACCTCCATGATGCTGTTTCCGTACGGGGCTATCACCCATTATTGCCCAACTTTCCAGAAGGTTCCGGTTACACCATAAAGGCCACTGGCCTGGTCCGCGTTCGCTCGCCACTACTAACGGAGTCTCTTCGATTTCCTTTCCTACGGGTACTAAGATGTTTCAATTCCCCGCGTTCGCCTCCGACACCTATGTATTCAGTGCCGGATACCCCTAAGGGTGGGTTTCCCCATTCGGACATCCCGGGATCAAAGCTCTTTGGCAGCTCCTCCGGGCTTATCGCAGCCTAACACGTCCTTCATCGCCTCCATGCGCCAAGGCATCCACCAAACGCCCTTGACTTACTTCCATCCCGCCCCCGCATGAGGGTAAACCCCATACAAAAGCGGGTACCATTTCCAAGACGTCTTGCGAGAGACCGCACCGACCAAAACCCGAGATCGAGCCTAAGCCCGAACCGGACACGGATCCGGTACTTCTCCACGCAAAACCCAGAAGTCGAACTCAGATCCGGTGCATCTCTAAAA